>CAWBYV010000009.1:0-11700 GCA_963793115.1 uncultured delta proteobacterium | reverse complement strand
CGGCGATGTCTCGGTGCAAATCCGAAAGAATGCTGTTGGCCGTTCGGCGCGGAACGACCGCATCTATTGCCCCGACAAGTTTTCGGCGGCTGTTTTCAATTTTTGCTGAAGCAGCGGCTTCTCGAAGAGCAGGAACAGACTCGCGGCGAAAAGCGCAGCGACCGAAGACACAAACTTGCCCGACAACCCAGTCACGAGATCTTTAATGCCCTCGATCCTTTCATCGGGGGTAAAATGTAGCTCCTTCAGAGCGTATAGAATCGCGATGAAGGTCAGAAGCAGTCCGACCCCTGTTACCAATCCAGGAACGGAAGAATAGAAATTTCGGTTGAGACGCGAGTCGATAACCGTGGATTCGTTGAAGGCATTGTCGGCACTATCGGAGCTATAGACCCGATCCTCTCCTGATAGGTTCCGCACGACGAGAACCTGCCTTTGGAAGCCGCGCCAGGCTTGTTGCAGCGGCTCAGATGCCTCGAACAGCTGTTCGACCGAATCGAAGGCGGCGATGCTGAGGCCATCGCCGGCAATCAAGGGGTTGGCACCCCTGATTTCCTTTAGTCTGGTCACGATGCGCCCATGCAATCGGCTTTCGCGGAAAATGATCCAGAAGAGCCGCCCCAGGAACACAATCGTTCCAAGCAGAAGCAGACACGCTCCCACCCAAATGAACAGCGGAGCGAGGATACCTAGAAATTGCTTAGGTTCGAGTAGAAATGGCTCAGGTGGTAAGGCAGAGATCATTTCTTCAATCGAGCTTTCGGAGGCGACTGATCTGGGGCGGACCGATCCAGGCCCTGCAAACGCTCGAATTCCTCGACCGCCATGACGGCGACTACCGGCCGGCCGTGTTTGGCAACACGGACCGGCTCTGCGCGTGCCATGTCAATCAGGCGCCCGAAGCAAGGAAATTCGCTACCTTTTGGCGGTCACGACGAAAGCCGCGCGACGGAGCGGAGCATAGATGATGTAGCTTCCGCCACCCAACGGGATGCTGGAGATCTCCGCCGACAAGACAGGCGACGTCAGTGTTTCGAGTTCCCCCACAGGTCGGTGCTCCCACGACGCTCTCCAGCGTGCGTGCCACGCAGACAAACCGAGGGTTCAGTATCACAGACTCCGCCAGATCGCCAAACGCCGGAGATCACGTCTTCGACTCTTGTTTCGCTAGGCGGAGGCTCTGGCGGAGGGTCTAATGTCCAGCGGCTCGGCGCGTCAGGGCCGGGCCAAGGGCGACCGCGGCGGCCGCGCGCCATATCGTGGAAAACTCGATGCTTAACGGGGAGACGATCCGGCTCGACGGCGCCTTTCGGATGGGCCGCGATAGACGGCCCGGCGCTACTCTCTACCCGGCGCGAAGCTCGCCGAAGTAGCGCGGCGGCTCAAAGCGGGGTCGCGAGACTCAGCGGCCATCGGGTCATGAGCTAGCGTTGATCGGGCACCCAGAGTACCGCAGTTGCATTCTCGGGAGCACCCCACACTGCGACTGACGGTATATGGCTCTCCAGGCTCGCGACAACGGTACGCGCTTCCACGACCGGAGTGATGATCGCGGGGCTGACTTCGTTTTCGACAAACTCGACCGCAGGTGCGGCGGATACGGCCGGTGCGGACGCAACCTGCGTCTGCGAACCTTGCTTGATGAACCTGGACGCGTACGGAGCGATCAGGACGGCCGTCAATGCCGCCACGGCAAGACCGGCGGCGCCAAGGGCGAAGGTTGCACTCAACTGCTCGCGGACGGACTCGAAGTAACGGCTGATTCGAACATGCAGCGGCGGAGTGAGATCGGCGATACGCTTGAGCACGGCCTCGGTGAACCCCGTCAGGGCGGGCTCGATCGCGGTCGCCCGCAGTTGCGCGCCAAGCGCGGCGGTGGCGGCCATCTCGGTCTTGCAGGACGCGCACTCCGCCAGATGACGGGCGACTTCGCGCTGTTCGGTTCCGCCGAGCTCTCCATCTTCGTAAGCGCCGAGCATCGGGGCTATTTCATTGCATTGTGCTGTCGCCATTTAACTCTCCGCTACGTCCTTGAGCATCGCGCGCAACCGGCTACGGGCATAATGCAACCGGCTCATCACCGTCCCGCGTGGGACTTTCAACGTATCGCTGATCTCGTCATACGACAGGCCCTCGACTTCCCGTAGCAATACCACAGCTCGGTGTTCAGGCGTCAACTGATCGAGCGCCTTTCGAATCTTCTCGTTGAGCTCGTTTCGCCGCAACTCGCCATACGAGTCGCCCTGCGGGCTGGGCAGGCGCCCGATCTCGATATCCGCGTCCTCGCCCCGCAGCACGATGTGCCTGCCCTCGCGACGGCGGAAATCGATCGTAAGGTTGTGAGCGATCCGATAGAGCCAAGTCGAAAAGCTGGAGCGCGATTCGAATCTGGGCAAGTTCTCGAAAGCACGAACAAATGTCTCCTGCGCAAGCTCTATCGCATCATCCTGGTTGTGCGAGATGGCCATCGCCACCCCGACCACCCGCCGCTGATAACGCTCGACCAGTTGGCCGAATGCCTCGCGATCACCCCGCTTCGCCCGCTCGATTACCTCGAGCTCAGCCGCATCTGGGATGCCAGGTGTTTTCAATGCTCTTAGACGCCGCCTGGTGAATTGATATTCAGCGTCTGCGGCCTCGCGATGGGATAAAGTTCTGCCCAATTCGGGCCCGCCTTGAGGTCCACCCTGAGCGGCACCCGGAGCGCCGCGACTCCCTCCATTTCGCCCCGTATGACATCATATATCAGCTCAAGATTATCTTTACCAATTTCAAACACCAGTTCATCGTGGACCTGAAGTACGATTCGGGCTTCCAGTTCGCCAGCCGCTGATCGGCGATGCAGCCGGATCATCGCGAGCTTTATCAGCTCGGCCGCACTCCCCTGAATCGGAGTGTTAATCGCTATCCGCTCGGCCTGCGAGCGCGCGCCCCCGTCGGGGGCGTTGAGTTCGGGCAGATAGCGCCTGCGGCCGAACATCGTAGCCACGAACCCGGATGCCCGCGCTGCTCGCAAGCATTCGTCCAGATATGAGCGCACGCCGGGCAACCGTTCGAAATAGCGCCTGATGTAGTCGGAAGCCTCGTTGAGCGCTATTCCCAGCTCGGCCGCGAGCCGATTCGGACCCATCCCATAGATGATCCCGAAATTTATAACTTTTGCGAGTCGGCGGGCATTAGCGTCCACCGCTTCCGGCTTGATGCCCAACACCTCGGCGGCGGTGCGGACGTGGATATCGTCGCCGCTGGAGAAGGCCGCCAGCAGAGTCTGATCGCCCGACAGATGAGCCAGTATCCGCAGCTCGATTTGCGAGTAATCCGCCGACAGCAGCACTGCGCCGCTCTTCGCGATGAACGCGCGCCGGATTCTCATCCCCTCTTCGCTGCGGGCTGGGATGTTCTGAAGGTTCGGGTCCGTCGAGCTGAGCCGTCCGGTGGCGGTGAGCGCCTGATGGAACGAGGTATGAATCCGGCCCGTGGCGGGGTTGATCAGTCCGGGCAGCGAGTCGCAGTAAGTGGACTTGAGCTTCGCGACGGTGCGGTACTGAAGCAGCTTGCGCGGCAGCTCATGGGCCGCCGCGAGTTTGGTCAACGCGTCCGCATCGGTCGAGTAGCCGCTTTTGGTTTTCTTGAGACCCTTGGTCGGGAGCTTCAGATCGGTGAACAGGACCTCGCGCAGTTGAATCGGTGAATTGAGGTTGAACTTGCGGCCGGCAAGCTCGAAGCATTCGCGCTCTAGGCGCTCCTGATCCGCGCCGAACTCGCTGGCAATCGCCCTGAGCGCCGCGGCGTCGACCGCAATTCCAGCGTCCTCCATATCGGCCAGCACCGCGACGACCGGGAGCTCGATATCGCGAAACAGCGTCAGCAGTCCCTGCTCCTCAATCCGCGACTCCAATAAACCTTGCAAGGCAATGATTTGTTCCGGTTCGGAGCCTGCCGCCGCGTGGCCGCCAAGCGGCGCAAGGTGTTCGCAGTAGAGCTCCTCGAGCGAAGGTTCGGCCCGTCCCGGATTAATCAGGAAGCCGGCCAGCATGGTGTCGAAATCGGTCCCGCGCAACACGATTCCGCGCCGGCGCATCGCGCGCAGATGGCGCTTCAAATCGTGACAGGCTTTGGGCGGAGATTCCGCCTCCAGCAGTGCGCGGGTCCCGGCGATGAGGTCCGCATCGACGACGTAGGTTCGATCCTGCCCGGCGCCTTTGAGCTTGAGCGGCGGCTTGGGCGACGGATCGTTCGCGCCCTGGGTCGGGAAAGCGAGCGTACCGCTTGCTCCCCCGGTTTTCGATGAAGCTTCCGGTGAAGCTGATGAGGCGCTATCGCGGGTGGCCGCGCGCCGTTCTTCCACCAGATGAAAGGCGATCCGCGGCGAGCGCGCCAGCTCGTCCAGCATCGCGCGGAGATCGGCCGCGTCAACTTGAACCTCAGGACTGGCGGTCTCCGGGATGCTGGCCGGCGACGGCGCCAGCTCGGCCAGCAGCGAATCGAATTCCAACTCGCGCAGTGTTTTCGCCGCGGCTTCGACATCGATTCCTGGCCACAGCAGTTGCTCAGGTTCGATCGCGATCGGTACGTCGGTATCGATACTGACCAGCTTGCGCGCCAGTTCCACGTCGGCCCGATGCTCCTTGATGGCCGAGGCGAGCCTGGCGGCGCCGCGGATTCCGGTTTCCTCAAGATGATCGAGATTGGCGAACAACTGCTCCACGCTGCCGAACTTCTGGATCAGCGCGGTCGCGGTCTTCTCGCCCACGCCCGGCACGCCCTTTACGTTGTCGATCGCGTCGCCCATCAGGGCCATCACTTCGACCAGCGCTCGGGGCTCGACACCGAATCGCGCCCGCACTTCGCGCACGCCGGTCCGCTTGTCGCGCATCGTGTCCCACAGGTTCACGTTGGGACCGACCAACTGCATGAAGTCCTTGTCGCTGGTGACGATCGTGACGTTGAACTTCATCCGGATCGCGCGGCTGGCGAGCGTTCCGATCGCATCGTCGGCCTCGTAGCCGTCCAACATGATGCGCCTGATGCGGAACGCTTCGACGATACGATGAATGTACGGAATCTGAACGACCAGATCGTTCGGCGCAACCGGGCGATTGGCCTTGTAGGACTCGAACAGGTCGTCGCGAAAGGTCCTGGTCGGTGCGTCGAAGACTATCGCAATATAGCCGGGACGCTCCTGCTTGAGCAGCTTGAGGAGCATCCGAATGAACCCGTAAACTGCGTTGGTGGGCATCCCCCGCGAGTTGTTGAGTTGCGGAAGAGCGAAGAACGCGCGGAAAACGTATCCCGACCCGTCCACCAGATAAAGTGTGCGCCGCTCCTCCTGTATGGCTTGGGGCATGGCTTGAAAGTTACCGGAGCCGCTGGCAAAGCAATAGAGTGGCGTTGATGTACGGGTCGAAGGGGCTTCAGATTCGCCGCCCATGTTGACAGTCGTAGAGGCGGTCGCTAACTAATCAATGCCGGGTGGGGTATCGGGGGTATCGTATCAAATGTGCGGCAGTGGATGGGCGATGGGTGATAATTTGATGCCGCTGAGCATGCCTGACGCGCGGCACCCCGAAAGATTCCATGATTGAAGTAAAGAGCCTGACCAAGGTTTACGGCAATTTCGTTGCTATCCAGAACGTGTCGTTCAAGGCTGATCGCGGTCAGATCGTCGGCTTCCTGGGTCCTAACGGCGCCGGCAAAACCACCACGATGCGGATTATCACGGGCTTCATGCCTGCGACTTCCGGCACCGTGCTGGTCGACGGACTCGATATCTTTACCCAGTCGCTCGAGGTCCGCCGGCGTATCGGCTACCTGCCGGAGGCGCCGCCGCTCTACGCCGAGATGCGGGTCAACAGCTACCTGCGCTTCGTCGCGCGGATCCGCGGCGTGGCGCGCGGCAAACTCGACGACGCGGTCGAGCACGCGATCAAGGTCTGCGGCCTCGATGAGGTGGCCGACCGGATCTGCGGTCAGCTCTCCAAGGGCTATAAGCAGCGCGTGGGGATCGCTCAGGCGCTGGTGCACGATCCGCCGGTGCTGGTGCTCGACGAGCCGACGATCGGGCTCGATCCGCGGCAGATTCACGAGGTTCGCGACCTGATTAGCGGGCTCTCCGGCGGCCGGACGATCGTGCTCTCGACGCACATCCTGCCCGAGGTCTCACAGATCTGCGACAAGGTCGTAATAATCGCGTACGGCCGCGTGGTGCTCGAGGAAAGCCTCAAGGCGCTGCCGGCCGGGACCTCGCTCGAGGAGGTCTTCCTGAACGCGGTCGCGAAGGAACGCCACGCCGACGCGGCCAGCGCCGAAGAGGCGCTCGAGGAAGTCGAAGCGGGACACAGCTGACCATGAAGAACACGCTCACCATCGCCGACAAGGAGCTGCAAACCTACTTCGTGCAGCCGGTCGCGTATGTCGTGATGACGGTTTTCCTGCTGCTGAGCGGGTTCTTTTTCTTCGCCCTGCTGCGGCGCTTCAACGTCATGCTGCAAATCTACGGGGCAATGCAGAACGCCAGTCAGCTCGAGCGATTCAACCTGAACCAGATGGTGATCGAGCCGTTGCTGCACAACATGGCGATCGTGCTGGTGATCCTGGTGCCGGCGATCACGATGCGGACCTTCGCCGAGGAAAAACGCACCGGCACGTACGAATTGCTGCTCACGGCGCCGCTTCGCACCGGCGAGATCGTGGCCGGCAAGTTTATCGCGAGCGCGTTGCTGGTGCTGATCATGATCGGAATCTCGAGCCTGTTCGCGCTCATATTAGTGGGCTTCGGCAACCCGGAGATCGGCCTGATGGCGTCGGGTTATCTGGGCCTCGCGCTGTTGGGCGTGAGCTTCGTTTCGGTCGGCGTGTTCACCAGCTCGCTCACGCAGAACCAGATCATCGCGGCGATCTCGAGCTTCGGCCTGCTGCTGCTGCTCTACGTGATCTCCTGGCCGGCGCAGGCGGGCGGCGCGTCATTCGCGGGGTTGTTGAAATATCTCTCGCTGCCGGATCACTTCGGCCAGATGGTTTCAGGGATCATCGACACGCAGGACCTCGTGTACTTCCTGAGCGTGATTCTGCTGGCGCTGTTCCTGACTCAACGATCGGTCGAGTCCGCTCGCTGGCGCTAGGATAAGGGGGCAGGGCGGATGCGGCGGAATTCTGCGCTCGCGGGAATAATCGGGCTGGTGCTGCTGGCCTTCGGGCTGGTCGACTACTTCATTGCGGCCGGCTTCCGTTTCTTCGTTCTGGTCAACCTGGTCGGCGGCGTGTTCGCGATCGTCTCGTGGCTGGTGTCCGGCCGCCAGTCTATCGGCGCAATCGCCGGCGGGCGCGCGGCGCGGTACGGCGCCAATGCGGCGCTCTATTCGATTGCGTTCGTCGGAATCCTGATTGCGCTCAACTACCTCTCGACCGTTTATCATCACCGCATCGATCTGACCGAAGAGAAGGTCTTCAGCCTCTCGCCGCAATCGCTCCAGATCGTGAAGTCGCTCGACAAGCCGCTCAAGCTCTACGGCTTCTTCGAGGGCGGTCAGAATCCGGCTGCGCAGAGCATCTACGACAACTATGCCTACGCCTCGCGCAAGGTCAGCTACGAAATGGTCGATCCGGACCAGCATCCCGAGCTCGCCGAGAAGTACAAGGTCTCCGTGATGGGGACTACGCATATCCAGTACGGCGGCGGCGAAGGGCAGGGCACCAATATCACCGAGTCTCAGCGAGGAAGCGATCACCAACGCGATCCTCAAGGTCACCAGCACCGCCAGGAAGACGATCTGCTTCAGCGAGGGCCACGGCGAGGCCGATCCCGGCGACAGCAGCAGCTCCTACCGGCTTCGGCGATCTGGGCAAGGCGCTGGAGGGCGAAGGCTACGAAATCAAGAAGGTGCTGCTGGCCACGGCCGCCGACGTGCCCGCCGACTGCACGACCCTGGTGGTCGCCGGGCCGGTCAGGCCGATGCTCCCGCACGAGCTCGACGAGCTGACCGAGTATCTCAGGAAGAAGGGCAAGCTGCTCGTGATGTTGCGGCCGGATCGTCCCGACCAGCAATTCGACGAATCGGCGCTGATCACGTTTGTCGGCGATTGGGGGGTCAAGCCCGGCAAGGACATCGTGGTCGATCAGGTCGTGCGGCTGTTCGCGGGACCGGAGTTGGGACTCAATCCGCTGGTGGATAACTATGGGACCCATCCCATCACCCGCGACTTCCACCAGCGCACCGTGTTCCCGATGACCCGCTCGGTCGAACCCGACGATTCGCCCAAGGCCGGCCTGACCGTCACCGCGCTCGCCAAGACCAGCGAGACCTCGTGGGCCGAGACCAATCTGAAGGAGCTGTTCGAGCATCAGACCGCCAAGTTCGACGCCAACGATCGACGTGGGCCGATCACGGTGTGCGACGCGGTCGAGGCGAATCTGAAGACCCTCAATCTTGGCGACGGAACGGCGCGCCTGGTGATCTTCGGCGACACTGATTTCGGCGCCAACCAGTCCGTCAACGAGTTCTACAACCGCGACTTTTTCGTCAACGCGATCGACTGGCTGGGCGGCGAGGAAAACCAGATCTCGATTCGGCCGCGCACGCTGCGCGCGTCGCGCTTCAGGCTCACGGTCGATCAGTTCGCAGTGGTATTCGCGCTGTCCGTGCTACTGCTGCCCGAGCTGCTGCTGATCCTCGGGATCGTCGTATGGTGGGAACGGCGCAATTAGGCGGCGGCCGCCGCTTCGAGCGGGATGCAGCTCGGTAGAACGATCATCGCCCTGGTGCTGCTCGTGGTGGTCGGCACGATCGCCTACCTGGTGTCGAGGCGCGCGCCGGTCGAGGAAACCACCCGGCTGTTCAAGTTCAAGATCGATCAGCCCGATATCACCAAAATCGACCTCAAGTATCCCGACCGGGAAATCGAGATCGGCCGCGACAAGAGCGGCAAATGGCAGATCCTGAAGCCGATTCAGGCCGACGCCGATCAGACCACCTGCGATAATCTGGCCCGTGCGATCGCCGGTTGCGAGATCAAGAGAACGCTCCAGGAGAAACCTGCCGATCTCAAACCGTTCGGGCTCGACCAACCGGCTGTGGTCGTCACGATCACCACCAAAAAACAGGGCGTGATGCCCTCGATCGAGGTGGGCAAGACCACGCCGGTGGGCTTCTCCGCGTATATCAAGACCAGCGACAAGCCCGCGATTTTGCTCGCGAGCTCGGCGTTCCCGCCCGGGATGCAAAAGAAGCTCGACGATCTGCGCGATCGCGAGCTGATGAACTTCAAGGTCGATGACGTGCTCAAGCTCGTGATCGAGCACGAACCGGGCCCGACTATCGAGGTCAACAAGAACGGCGACCAGTGGAACATCGTGCAGCCCGCGAAGTACCCGGCCGACCCGACTGAGGTGCATCAGATTCTGAGCTCGCTCGCGAACTCGCGGATCGCCGACTTCATCTCGGACGCGCCGGCCAGCGTCACGCAGTACGGGCTCGGACGGCCCAATCTGACGGTGACGGTCTTCACCGGCAAGGGAAACGCGCGCCAGTCGCTGCTGTTCGGTTCCAAGCAGCCCGAGCAGGGCAAGGACGGGATCTTCGTGCGCCGCGGCGAGAGCACGCCGGTTTATACGATTCATCCGTTCGTGATCTCCAACGTCAACAAAAGCCTGATGGACTTGCGCGACAAAACCGTGCTCGCAGTGAAGCCTGCCAACGTCCAGCGGATCGCGATCGCGGTTGGCGCGAAAAAGTTCTCGCTCGAGCGGACTTCTGCGGACAAGTGGCAGCTCGCGGCGGAGCCACCGGCGACGTGGCGAAGGTCGAGCGCCTGCTGAGCACGATTCAGTTTCTCAAGGGCTCGGCGATCGCCGCCGACCCGATGACGGATCCTAAAAAGTTCGGGCTCGACAAGCGCAGGCGAGATCGCGTTGACGGGGAAAGACGGCAAGGATCTCGGCACGATCAAGCTCGCGAAGATGGAGCAGGAGGCCTACGAGGGCAACAAACCCGTGTCGAGCGGACGCTTCATTTACTATGTCAGCTCCAGCAAGGGCACACCCGTCTACACGATCGACGACTACAACTTCGATCAGCTCACCCCGAACGCCGACGAGTTCCTCCCGCACGCGACGCCCTCGCCGGCCGCGAAGCCTTCGGCCACTACGCCGCACTAAAGACCTAACCCCTTGCCCCTTCCCGAATCGGGAAGGGGAATACGTATTCAAGTGAACGAGCCTCCCTTCCCGTTTCGGGAAGGGACGGGAGGGGTCGGTCCGCCATAACTTTTCCCTGCCCGATAACTCCTCCCTGACCGAGCAGGCGTGGTTATGGGCGCTTCGGCGCGGCAGCCTGCTACCATGCTTGTCGAGGCGATCCTGTCGGATTGCACTCGGCCGATGTGTCGCGATCGAAGATTCGGAGCGCGGGCTCACCGCAGCTACGCGCCGGCCTGCGATGTATTGTCGTCCCGAACGAATTCACGCGCGGATGCGCTTTCCCGGGCGCGTCGGCCGTCCTCGCCGATAGTAGAGCAGTCCCGCCTACGCTCGCTTCGCGTCAAGCGGACATACTGTAGAAAAATCAGTCACATTGTAGCGAGCGCCGCGAGGGCACGGCCGACTCGCTCTCTTGCCGATCTGGAAGTCGCAAACCCGCACATCAAGCCAGTCTGCTCGCGGGTGCGGCCAGCCTTTTAGCCTCTATTAGCTACAATAACTTCTATGCCTGATGTTCAGAGAGATCGGTACATCTTGTGCTTTCACAGAGATCGGTACGAGGGCCTCTGGTTCGTCTAACTGGTAGAGGCAAGGGCGATGGGGCTGGGGAATCTGCTTGGCGAGCTTCGAGTTGTCAGCGAACTGGCGACATTCGCCACCGATACGATCCTGAACCGAGACTCCAGCGAGAGCCCCCATGTTTCGGAAACCGGCGCGATTCCTGCCGGCGTCCTTCTGATTCCGGGATTCACGGCGAGCGACCTGACGCTCTATCCGCTGGCGCGCAGGCTCCGGCAGCGGGGGCATCAGGTGTTCTTCGCGGGGATGTGGTGCAACGTGGATTGCCCGATCCGGACCGTGGCGCAACTCGAGCAGGTGCTGCGCGACGCGGCTCACGAAACGGGGGGCAAAGCTATCGTGATCGGCCACAGTCTGGGCGGTGTCTACGCGCGCGAACTGGCCAAGATTTTTCCGGAACTGGTCGAGCGCGCGATCCTGCTGGGCGCTCCGCTGAGATCCCCGGTCAACAGCGTCAACCAGCCGATAAGGGCGATGGCTGATCTAATGCTGACGCTCCACAAGTCCTGCCTGAACCAGTTTGATGGGCTGTTTCACGAGGCCGTGCGTGGGCTCCCGCCGGTGCCGCCGGAAGCGCCGGAGACGATCGTCTACACCAGGAGCGACGGAATCCTGGACTGGCGAAGCTGCCTGGAGAGCGGGCCGAACGTGGAAGCGGTCGAGGTCGCGGGAAGCCACTGCGGGCTCGCGCTGAGCGTGGAAGTCTGGAACGTGATCAAGAGCCGTCTCGACCGCGTATCAGCGGCGCAGCAGCCGGAAACCCGCGCGCGAAACAGTATCCAGCGCCGGCCGTCACCGCTCAAGCTGCCCTCGCGTCTGCGGCCACCGTATCTTCGATTGGTCAAACGCCCCTCCAGCGCCGCCTGAACGGGCGCAAGAGAGAATCGCTTCGCGCCGCGCCCCTGGTCAGGGGGAGGGATTGAGAC
>CAWBYV010000008.1:0-400447 GCA_963793115.1 uncultured delta proteobacterium | reverse complement strand
AACCGCACGCCGGCGCCTTGCGGCGCAGGCATCCTCGCGTCCCGGTAGAGTCAAAATGAAAACAGTGGCAGTGGTGGGTACGCAGTGGGGAGATGAGGGCAAGGGCAAGATCGTTGACCTGCTCGCCGAGCACGCCGACGTGGTGGTGCGCTTCCAGGGCGGCAACAACGCCGCCCACACGCTGGTCGTGGATGGCGAGAAATTCGTCCTGCGGCTGGTGCCGGCCGGCGCGCTGCATCCGAACAAGACCTGCGTGATCGGCAACGGCACCGTGGTTAACCCCTTCGCATTGATCGAGGAGATCGACGGCCTCAAGCGCCGCTCGCGCCTGCGGGACGACGCGCTGCTGAAGCTGAGCTACGACGCGCATATCGTGATGCCGTACCATCTCGCGATCGACCGCGCGCGCGAGGCGCGCCTCGGCAAGGCCGCGATCGGCACCACCGGCTTCGGAATCGGACCGGCGTACGAGGACAAAATGTCGCGGATGGGGCTGCGCTTCGCGGATCTGCTCGACTTCAAGGACTTCACCGTGAAGCTCAAGCGCAACATCGCCGAGAAGAATCTCTACTTGAAGGCGGTGCTCAAGGCCAAGCCGATCGACGGCAAGACCCTCGTCGAAGCGATGAAGAAGGCACGCACGCGCCTGATGCGCTACCTGTGCGACACCGGCGTCTTCCTGGACGGGCAGATCGCGCAAGGCAAACGCGTGCTGTTCGAGGGCGCGCACGGCACGATGCTCGATATCGATCACGGCACTTACCCTTTCGTGACTTCGTCGAGCTGTATCGCCAGTGCCGTATTCGCCGGCACCGGTATCGGGCCCGGCAGTCTCGACGCCGTGCTCGGAATCAGCAAGGCCTACACCACGCGCGTGGGCGCCGGAGCGTTTCCGACCGAGATCTCGGGATCGCTCGCTGACACGGTGCGCGAAGAGGGGGTGGAATTCGGCTCGGCGACCGGGCGTCCCCGCCGAATCGGCTGGTTCGACGCGGTGCTGGCGCGCCATGCCGCGCGGGTCAACGGATTGTGGGGGCTGGCAATAACGAAACTCGACGTGCTCTCCGGGATCCATCCGCTGAAGATTTGCATCGCCTACGAAATCAAGGGGCGGCGCTACGATCAGATGCCGCCCGGCCGGGTCGCGCTCGCCAGGGCCAAACCGATCTTCGAGGAAATGCCGGGCTGGATGGACGATCTCAGCGCGGCGCGCTCGATCGACGATCTGCCGGCGAACGTCCGCCGCTATCTGGAACGGATCAGCGCGCTCACCCACATCAAGCTCGCGATGGTCGGCGTGGGCGCCTCCCGCGATGCCGCGATCGTGATCGAGAATCCGTTTTCGGCGTAAGCGTCGCGAGGGAAACCGAATCGCTCCGCTCCGGCTTTTTTCATCTTCGTAGCGCCGGCCTCCGTGCCGGTGATTTCCTGTTTTCGGGAAACAGGCACCGGCGCGGAGGCCGGCGCTACAGGGAAGAGAAAGGATCGAAGAGGGTTGTCTGCACCTCTCCCTGACCAGGGAGAGGTCGGCGCGCGAGCGTCAGCGAGCTAAGCGCCGGGTGAGGGTATGGTCAGCCCGCGCAGACGCCTGCGAGGCTCGAAATCGCGACACCGCGACGCGCCTGACGATACTCGTTGCGGTCAAAGCCGTTGGTGCAGTATCCGATCGAGATTCCGCTCGCCGGATCACCCCATCCGATCTGTCCGCCTGCGCCGCCGTGGCCGAAAGCCCTGGGCGACACGGTCTTGCCGAAGCCCCGGATGCTGGCCTGGCCGTCGTCTCCCGCGATACTGACGCCCAGCGCGCGATTGCATCTGAACCCAAAGATGTGATCGACGTAGTCGCCCGAGCGCACGCGCAACGCTTCGCGCAAGGTCTCGGTCTTCCAGATCTGCTTGCCGTCGTACGAGCGCCCGTCGCCGATCAGCGCCTGATAGAACAGCGCGAGATCGCCGGCGGTCATGACGCCTCCACCTCCCGGCACGCCGACTTCACGCAGCTCGGGAAGATTGAAACGCATGATGTTTTCCTCGTTGACCTCGCTCGGCGGAATGTCGGGAAATCCGAGCTTCTTCTTCTCCTCCTCGGAGAGCGGCTCGTTGAGGTAGATGATATCGGCGACGCGGGAAGTCAGCTCGCGCGGAAGGCCGACCCGCAAATCGGGAATCCCAAGCGGGATCGCAATCCGGTTACGGATGAACTGGCGGAAATCCTGACCGGTCTTCCGCTCGATAATCTCGGCGATGATCCAGAAGCCGGCGGTCGGATGATAAAAGAACTTGCTGCCGACCGGGAATTCGAGGCGCCAGTGGCTGAAGCGCTCCAGCCGCTTCTTGCGGTCGGCCCAATCGAGCGGATTGAACGGCGCGGCGGGAAATCCGCTGACGTGCAACAGCACCTGCTCGATGGTGATCCTGTCTTTGCCGTTGGTGCCGAACTCGGGAACGATGTCGGCGACCTTTTCACTCGGGTCGAGCTTGCCGTCCTGCATCAGGAGCCACACCGCGGACGACATGATCGCCTTGGTGCAGGAAAAGATGCAGTAGAAGGTTTCGTTGGTGGCGGGCTTTTCGGCGCCGCCCTGCACGGCGCGTCCGACCGTGCGCATCGCGGCGATCTTGCCCTTGCGCGCGATCGCGATCTGGCTTGACGGCAACAGCCCGTCCTTGATCTCGCGCTCGGCGCGGATGAACAGCGCCTCAACCTTGGCCGGATCGAGTCCCACTTCCCTTGGGTCTCGAGCAAAGAAATGCTCAGCGGGCATGATTTTGTCCTCGCTTGCGAACTTTAGCGCTGCCGGAGACATAGCATAGGATCACGTCCGCCGTCAGGCCGATTCGACTCCCGGGTAGAAGATCCATTTCGAACGAGGGCTTGTGCCCTGTAGATAGGCTCACATTAGTCACGTGAACCAATCGGCATTTCAGCAATGAAAATCGGGGGAATGACGCTGCCGTGTCCGATTCGAACTCAAACGGACTGTAAGGCCGCGCTCGCCTGTATCGACCGACTCATGCACCTCGAACACCTGACTTGCGATATCCAACCCGATTCTTGTAGTCTCCATGATGGACCGTAGTTCGCTTTCGATGGTCACCTTACCATCGCTGGCCCATTACGAGGCCGTTGAACGCGGGCTGGGTCCATCTCATCATTCTCACGCCGAAAGACCTACTCACAAAAGACGACATACTGTATTAGCCCGGTTACGGGACGTCGGCGCTCGCGTCGAGATACGCCAGCATCAGTTCATTCACCATCGATGGATCGAGCGAGGCCGCGCCGCCGCCGTACATCGCACCGCTGCGCGCGGGCGTCGCGGGCGGATTCTTCGCGTACTGGACGCCGGCCGCGATGTCCCTGACGAAACGCGACGCCAGTCCGGGAAGTGTCTGGAGCAAGGTGACGCACATATGAAAGCCGGCGGGCCGCTGCAGCCCGTTAAGCCGCCATCCACGCTCCACGAGGAAATCGTTGACGTGGCGGATGTCCACCTTGTCCGACGTAATCGCGATGCAGTAGGTCGGCTTGCCGATAATCTTGAGCTCCGGGATTTTTGCGACTCCCGACTTGATCGTGTCCGCCGCCTTCATGATGCGGCGGGTCGCCTTCAAATAGCCCTCCTCGCCGAGCGTGACCATCGCCGCCCATGTCGATGCGCTGATTCCCTCCGAGCGGGTGCCCGCTACCGTGGGCGACGCATACAAGCCGCCCTGCCAGTCGGTCACCGTGAAGTACATGCGCCGGCGCAATGCCCGATTGCGATAGAGCACCACCGACGCACCCTTGAGCCCGTAGCCCCATTTGTGTGTATCGCAGGACATCGAGGTGACGCCGGGCAGGCGGAAGTCGAACGCCGGAACGTCATAGCCGAGCTTTGCGATCCACGGCAGAATGAAGCCGCCGAAGCAGCTATCGACGTGCAGGCCGACGCCGGCTTCAAGCGCGAGATCGGACAACTTCTCGATCGGATCGATCAGCCCGTGCGCGAAATTCGTCGCCGAACCCGCGATCGCGATGGTGTTGGGCCCGATGGCGCGCCGCATCGCGTCCACGTCGGCCAGGTAGTCGGCTCCGACCGGCACGCGAATCAGCTTGATGCTGAAAAAGTGCGCGCCCTTGGAAAACGCCGGATGAGCCGTCTCCGGCACCACCATCTCGGGCGCCGTGATTGCGCGCTCGGCCCTGGCTTTCTCCCGATACGCCAGCATCGGCAGGATGACGCTCTCGGTGCCGCCCGAAGTGATCGCTCCGCACACGTCGGCCTGCGGATCGTTCTCGCGCGCCAGCTCCGCACCGAGCATCCGCGCGGTCATCGCGATTATCTCGCCCTCGAATTTGGTGCCACTCGGGCACATGTCGCGGTGCAGCAGGTTGACGTGCGAGAACAGCGCGAACACGCGGTTGAGGTAGGCAAAGTGCTCCATCCCGCCGTGGAAGTAGGTGCCCGAGATCTGGCCGCTCTGCCAGCGCGCGTTTTCCTGGCGCGCGATGCTGCTCAACTCGCGCATGACGTCCGCGGGCTGGCGGCTCTTCGTCGGCAGCGCGCGAAAGGTCTCGCAGGTCGCGCGATAGGGGAACATATCTCCGAAAGGTCCGGAGGGCTCTAGCTGCTTCTTCGCTGCCTTGGGCATGGTACGAACTCCTTGGGGATCTCAGCGCCCGGATAATCCGGCGCCGGGGCCAAATATAACTTATTGTCCGGCGTTTTCCGCTTTTACACAGCGCATGCTTCAAGTCACGTCTGCGGCAAGGCGGCGTTCAGCTCGGATCCTTGCGCGGAGATCCAGCCGGAGCGGCCGGGCAGGTTGTCGCGAATCACGCTGCATATCGGCAGCTCCGCGAGCTTGAGGCGCGCCGCGGTCTGATCGAGCCGGACGAAGCTCGCGCCACGCGCCTTGAGGCCCCGCACCAGCGCGGTGAAGCTTTCGAGCTGGCTCATGCCCTCGGTCTCGGCATGAATCGTATGAACGTTGAGCTGGCCGGCTTTGAACTGTTCGAGGTAGAAGCTCAGGACCGCCGCCGAATCGGGCAGGTCCGCGCGGCCCATCACTTCGTCCATCGTCGGCAGCGTGGTCGGGATTTCCGGGGTTGCGAGAGTCGCGCCGTCAATTGCGCATCGAAACGGAAACCGGCCGCGCATGTCGCTGCGATAGCTGAGGCCCATCGCGTCGAGCAGCCTCAACGCGGTCGCGTTGGTGCGCCATCCGGGAGCGGCGAAGCTTGTCGCGGGCCTATGGAAAATCGCGTTGTAGACCTCGAACGCATCTTCGAGTTGCGCCCCGATTCCCGCCTCGCCGAGATCGTCGATTCCGTCTTGCCATCGCACGTGATCGTAACCGTGCACGCCAACCTCGAAGCCGGCCTTTGCAACTTCGCGCACAACTTCGGGAAGTCCAAGCGCGATCGGACGCGCAGGCAGGATCGTCCCGGACAAGACGGTGCGCAGTCCGTACATCGAGACCGCGCGCGTGCGGAACATCTTGCCCGCGAAGCCGCGATTTCTGAAGACCCGCGCGATCGCCTTGCCCGAGTTGTCGGAGCCCATCGAGATGAAGAAGCTCGCCGCGACGCCCTCCCGCTCCAGCATCCGCACCAGCCGCGGCACGCCCAGCTTGAGTCCCTGATAGGTATCGACGTCGATTTTGAGGGCTACTTCCAAGGCGGGATCGCCGATTCATCGCTCCCCTTCCCGTCCCTTCGGCTTCGCTCAGGGCAAGCTTTAGGGAAGGGGGTCAGAGGGTTAGGCTTCCTGCGCTTTGCGGAACCATTCGATCGTGCGCGCGAGCCCGTCGCGCAAATCGATTTTGGGTGTCACGCCCGAGCAGCTCCCGCATCCGGGTGTTGTCCGGCACGCGCCGCGGAATGTCCTCATAGCTGGGGCCGTAGACTTCCTCCTGAGTAACGAATTTGATCCTCGATTTGGTCTCGCCGTAGAGTTCCAGCATCAGCTTGGCGAACTCGAGCACGGTAGTCTCGACGTCGGTGCCGACATTGATCGCCTGTCCGTTGGCGGCCGGCTTCAAGCCCGCCGCCACCGTCGCCTCGATCGCGTCGGTCACGTACGTGAAGCATCGGGTCTGCCTGCCGTCGCCGACGATCGTCAGGTCCGCGCCGCGCAGCAACTGCCCCATGAAGATCGTGAACAGGCGCCCCATGTCGAGCCGGTCGAGCCTTGGGCCGTAGACGTTGAAGTAGCGAATCACCGTTACGGGCAGGCCGAGCTTGTGATAGGCGAAGCAGAAATGCTCGCCGACCGCCTTCGAGGTCGAGTAGCACCATCGATCGATAGTGGTCGCGCCGAGCACGCGATCGTCGTCCTCTCGCCAGGGAACTTTCGGATTGCGCCCGTAGACCTCCGAAGTCGAGCTGAATACCACGCGCTTGTTGTATTTGTAGGCCGCTCTCAGCAGGTTCTGGGCGCCGTTGACGTTGACGTTCAGGGTCTCGTACGGATCGCCCACGTAATGCTCGACCCCGACCACCGCCGCGAGGTGATAAATCAGGTCGGCCTTGGCGGCGAAACCGTCGATCAGCTCGAGGTTGAAGATCGTGTCATGGATATAATGGAAGCGCGGCTTGTCCAGCAGATGGCGCACCTTGCCGATCGAGCCGGTATCGAGCACGAATACTTCGTCGCCGCGCGCGATGAACGCGTCGGAAAGATGCGAGCCCAGAAAGCCCGCGCCGCCGGTTATTAAGAACCCGCATGTGATCCTCCTCCTGATCGAGTTCGCCGTCGCCAGCGCAGTAGCCTGCGCGCGCGCCGAGCACGTCACGTGACGCGCCTGTCTTCGTGGCTGCCCTCGAACTGCGCGCGCATGCACGATCACGCTGCCCTCTCCCGCCGCGATTTCGATTCCGCCCGCCGGCGCGTCTCCGATCACGGCGCCGGGCTCGCCACGCTGCCCGACTTCGCGCCCGATTCGCGCCTCCCAGACGATCAGCTTGCGCGCCGCCGCGAAAACAGAACGCACCCGGATAGGGATGGGTGACGGCGCGCACCAGGTTGAAAATCCGCCGCGCCGGCCAGCGCCAATCGATCCGGCCGTCGTCGGGACGGCGGCGGCCGCAATAGCTGCCCCGTCGACAGATCCTGCGGACGGCGCGGCGCGCGTCCGGCGACGATCAGCGGATGGAATTCGCGGATCAAGCCCGGCGCCGAGCGGCACCAGCTTGCGATAGAGCGTCAGCGCGGTGTCGCTATCGTCGATCGCGATCGGCGCGCTGCGCGACGATATCGCCGGCGTCGGCGCGCGCCACCATGTGATGCAGCGTTACGCCGGTCTCGCGCTCGCCGTTGACCAGCACCCAGTTGACCGGCGCGCGCCCGCGATACCTGGGCAGCAACGATGCCGTGCAGATTGAAAGCGCCGAGCGGACGCCAGGCGCAAAACCGCTTCGGACAACAGATTGCGATAATAGAATGAATAGATCACCGTCTGGAGCCAGCGCGGCGATTCGATCGCGATCCAGGCGCCGATCGAGCGTCTCGGGCGTGTAGATCGGAATCGCCGCGCGCCGCGCGCGAGCTCCGCGCACGATCGCCACCAGATTTCCTCGCCGGGGCTGTCCGCGTGGGTGAAGAGCGCAGCTACCGGCGCGCCCAAATCGAGCAGCGCATCCATGACAGGCGTAGCCCATTTCGTGATAGGCGAACAGAACACAGCGGCGCTCGCGGACGCGGTTCCGCACGGCCCAGTCTCCAATCCGCTCACTACCTCGCGGCCGACGGTCTGCGCCGGACCTCTCGCCGTGACTGCGTCGCCGTGGACCGCGCGCACGATATAAGTTGGGCGGCGGCGCACTTCGCTGTAGATCCGGCCGACGTACTCGCCGATCAGGCCGAGCGCCAGGAACATGCACCGCCCGAACAGGAAAACAGCACCGCGAACAGTGACCCACAGCGCGCCTTCCTGCTGCGGGCCGTAGATCACGCGATGGGCGAGCAGGAAGGCGGCGAACACCGCGTCGAGCAGGAAGATCGCCGATACCGGTCAGGCTGAGCGCCTGAATCGGCAGCAGCGAAAAGCCGGTGATCAGGTTGAGGCTCAGCATCGGCGAGCCGGAAGAGACTGTATTTTGATTCGCCGCCGGCGCGCTCGTCGTGCCCGACCCGAATCTCGGCGACGCGCTTGGCGAACGAGTTGGCCAGCGCCGGAACGAAGGCCGCCTTCTCGTCGCATTCGACCACGGTCTGCGACGATATGGCGGCGGTAGGCGCGCAGCATGCATCCGTAGTCATGCATCGGCACGCCGACGATCGCCGAGGTCAGCCGGTTGTGCAGGCGCGAGGCGAGCGCCGAAAGCGTCTGATCCTGGCGCTCCTCGCGCCATCCGCCGACCACGTCGTTGCCGGCGTCGATCGCTGCGAGCAACCGCGGAATCTCCTCGGGCGGGTTTTGCAGGTCGGCGTCGAGCGTGACGACCACTTCGCCGCGGCATTCGCGGAAGCCCGCCAGGATCGCGGCGTGCTGGCCGAAATTGCGCGCCAGTTCGACTACCCGCACGCGGCCGTCGCGCGCCGCGATCTCGCGCAGGATCTCACAGCGAATCGTCGCTGGAACCGTCGTCGACGAACATCACTTCACAGTCGCGCGTGCGCAGCCGGTCAAGAACCGCGCTCAGCCGCCGCCACAGCGCTTCGAGGTTGGCCGCTTCGTTGAACACCGGAATCACGATCGATACGGTCCCGCCCGCCGCGGCAACGCCCCCGCGAATCGGTAATATTTTGCCAACTGAACCCAAAGTCGGTGAACCCGGGACTTTCCGGCGGCCCAGGCCGTCAGACGATAGTCGCGATCGCCGCTGACATTCTGACAAAGCCAACCGGCCAGTTAAAGGCGACCGTAACTCTTTCGTGTGCGCTACAAGTTGACTGCGCGGCAGACACCGTTACTCGCTCAACTTCTCCAGCAAAGCCTTGGCCTCTTTGAGGTCGGCGGTGTCAAAGCCCTCGGTGAACCAGCCGTAGATTTCGGCGAGCATCGCGCGCGCTTCGTCACGCTTGCCCTGCTTCATCAGCAGGCGGGCGAGGCTAACCGTGGCGCGCAGTTCCCACCATTTCGCCGACTGCTGGCGCGCGATCTCGATCGCGGTCCGAAAGCGACGCTCGGCCTCGCCCGCATTAGAGGAATCCTGCGCGAGCGCCAGTTCGCCTGCGAGCCGATAAGTTCCGCCAGATACATTCCTCGCCGGTCGTTTGCGCCGGCTCCCACCGCCTCAGCCATCACTGAGCGCGCTTCGCCGATCCGGCCGCAGATCTGCAGCGCCTCGGCGTAGCGGCCGAGCGTCCAGGGCATACCCGTGGCCAAGTTGCCTGCGCGCAGCGCGGCGATGCCATGCTCCATCTGCGCGAGCCCTTCGGTTTGCCCTCGCATCGCAAGCGCGTAGCCTCGAAGCGAAGTCGCTGAGCCCGCGAGCCCGGAGAATCCATTTCTCTCTGCAAGCTCGATCACGGCCTCCGCTTGCGCCAGAGCGGATGAACCCTCACGAACCATCAGAGTGCGTGGATCCCGAGAAAGTACATTGAAACGGCAAGATCGTAGGTGCGGGACAGATTGCGAGGCTATTGCAACAGCTTCGAGGCTTATTTTGAGCCCGTGATCCGCATAACCAAACAAAAGCAGCACGTGTCCAAGGCGAAGGCGGCATAGGACTCTGAGATCGGCGGACCTGAGACGGGAGCGATCCTCTTCGTGCTGCGCAGCCACAACCTGCTCGAGCATCGAACGCGCGGCGGTGAAATCCCCAAGCAGGGCCTGCGTTTGCCCGACGCACTGCTGGGCCCACGAAAGCGAGATCGGATCGTCCACGGTCCGAGCCATGTCGAGAAGCCGGTGCCCCAAGGCCAGCGCCTGGTCGTACTCCGCGCGGCCGAAATGAAAGAGTTGGAGACCGTGCAGCGCCTCGAAAGACTGGCGGGTCTTTCCGGTCCGTTCTGACAACTCCACCGTTCGTGAGAGCGCCCGATCGATGCCCTCCGCCCCCAGCCCGCTCACGACTCGCGTCACGGAGGTCCGCGCGAGCTGCAGGGCCGCCTCGCGGTCGTCGCGCTGGAGGCTCTCCGGCAGGCGACCGAGAAATTCGATTGCGGCGGTCAGCTGACCGAGCGCTTCCTGATACGCGGAGCGCGCGAACGCCTGCAGCCCGGCGCGGTGCAGATACTCGGCCGCCTTCTCCGCGTTGCCGCTGCGGCTGTAGTGATGCGCCAACTCGCTCACGTGATCGTCGAGGCTCGCGGCATACAGCGTTTCGATCGCGGCGCCGGTCCGTTCATGCAGCCGCTTGCGCCGGCCGCTCAGAATCGAGTTGTAGGCGACTTCCTGAGTCAGCGCGTGCTTGAAGGTATACTCAACGTCTCCGACCGCCGGCTGCTCATAGATGAACTCGCCGAGCTGCAGCCCGTCGAGCATCCGGCTCAGCTCATCGGCAGCAGTGCCCGCCACGGCGCGCACCAGGCTCAGTGGGAACTCTTTTCCGATCACGGCCAGCGTCTGTAGAAGGTCCTTCTCGGCAGCCGGCAGGCGGTCGATGCGCGCGGCGAGAATCGCCTGCACGGTGGGCGGAATCTTCAGCTCGCCCAGCGCCTTGGTGAGTTTTACCACCGCGCCGTCGCGCACCAGCGCGCCCTCGTCGAGCAACACTTGCACCGTCTCTTCCATGAAGAAGGGGTTGCCCCCGGTGCGCTCGACGATCAGACGCTTCAGCGGCCGCACTTCCGCACCGTCGCCGACCAGCGCGGTCAGCATCTCTTCGGCGCTCTCCTTGCCCAGCGGATCGAGCCGCAACTGGGTGTAGTAGGTCTTGCTGTTCCACTGATGCGAGTATTCGGGGCGATAGTTCACCAGCAGCAGCAGCTTGGCCGTGCCGATCGAATCGGCCAGCAGATTGAGCAGCGCCTGCGTCTCCTCGTCGATCCAGTGAAGGTCCTCGAAAATCACCATCAACGGCTGGTTCAAGGATTCGCGCAGCAGGATGCGTTTGACCGCATCCAGCGTGCGGCGACGCCGCACCTGCGCATCCATCGCACTTAACGGGTCGTCGGCCTCTGGTATCGCAAGCAGCGAATAGAGGTAGGGCAGCGTGTCTTCCAGCGAGCGGTCGAGGATTACGATCTTGCCGGCGACTCTTTCGCGGCGCTTGCGCGCATCGTCGTCGCGATCGATCCCGAAGTAGCCATGCAGCAGATCGATCACGGGCAAGTACGCCGACGCCTTGCCGTGCGAGACCGAAAAGGCCTCCAGCACCATCCATCCCGATTGCGCGATCGCCTTGAACTCGAACAGCAGCCGCGACTTGCCGGTCCCCGCTTCCGCGACCGCCGCGGCGATCTGCCCGTGACCGGCGCGGGCCTGCTCCGCGGCGTGCTTCATCGCATCCATCTCGCGCTGCCGCCCGACGAACTTGGTCAGCCCGCGGCCCGCCGAGCGTTGCAACCGCGTGCGCAGCGGGCCGAGGCCGGTCACTTCATAGACATTGACCGGCTCCGCGATCCCTTTGACCCGCGACGGGCCCAGCGGCCGCAGCGCGAAGTATCCCTCGACCAGCCGGCGCGTGCTCTCCGCGATCACCGTCGAACCGGGATTCGCCAGCGTCTGCATCCGCGAGGCGAGGTTGGTGGTATGCCCGATCGGGGTGTATTCGCTCTTGCCCTCGCCGGTGCGGATCGAGCGCACCACCACCTCGCCGGTGTTGGCGCCGATTCGGATTTGCAGCGGCGCCCGGCCCTCGGCGCGCAACCGGTCGGCGAAGCGCCGGACCTCATCCTGCATCCGCAGCGCGGCGTAGAGCGCGCGCTGAGGATGGTCCTCGTGGGCCACCGGCGCGCCGAACAGCGCGAACACGCCGTCACCGGTGGACTGCACGACGTAGCCGTCGTAGCGCTGCACCGCATCGACCATCAGCTTGAGCGCCGGGTCCACGATCGCGCGCGCTTCTTCAGGATCCAGGTCCTGCTCCAGTTCGGTCGAACCCTTGATATCGGCGAACAGCGCGGTGACCGTCTTGCGCTCGCCCTCGGGCACGGTGTCGTCGTTTGCGGCAGTCACCCTCACCCGCTCGGCGACATGAAGGTCGCCTCGCGGCCTCTCCCGGCTTGCGCCTTCCGCGATCGCGTCAGGCGCGGAAGAGGCAAGCGAAGTGCCGCAGTCCTCGCAGAACTTTGAGGAAGGAGTATTTTCGGCGCCGCACCCCTGACAACGAATCGAGAACGCGGCTCCGCACTCGGCGCAGAACTTCCTACTCGTCGTGCTTTCGCTCCCGCACTTCGTGCAACGCATCGCTTTACCCTATCAAAAGAGCGACCGTCTCCTCTCTTATCACCAAGCGTTCGCCAACGACGGCTTAGCAGAGACGGAGCATAGTTGACCAGCGCCGCTCGCGACCGGACACTTCAACCGTCGCGGGCGAAACCGGCAGATGGCGCCGTCTGGCGATATGCGGACTGATCGCGGGCGTGCTCTATCTTCCCGCCCTGGGATCGCCGCCGCTAATGGGAACCCGACGAGGGACGCTACGCGGAAATCGCGCGCGAGAGGTTGGGTAGCGCCGACTACACGTTGGACCTGGTGAGGAAGTCCAAATGGCCCTCGCCGGAGCCGCTCCTCAGAAGTAAAAGTGGAATCCCACTCCCGTGAACTGGGTTTTCGTCTGGTAGAACTGTCCGTTCGGCGAGTGGCCGTCGTAGTACTCGAGGAGAAGCTGCAGCTTACTGCTTTGCAAAGTAGGGTTCTCGAACTCGACGCCTGCAACAGCCGAGATGTCGCTGTCCCAGTGGGTGTCTTCATTGTTATGCACGTCAACCGCCGCGAGCGGGCGCACCGCATCGTTTATGAAGGTCCAGGGGCTCGTGGACTCCACTCCCCACTGCGCCGTCCAAGGCGTCAGACTGGACGGATCTCGATCTACGAGGTACCCGGCACCCCCGTAGATGCGCAGCCACTTCGCCCAGCCGCCGAATTCCTGAGAGAGAATCAAGTTGGGCTCCTCGTAGCTCAGGTTCACGCGCTTCACGTTGGGATTAGCCAACAGAAATTCGTCGCCCAAGTGGGAGCTCTGGTGGAAAATCCGCAAAAGCGCGGTGAAGCCCTCAAACCGATAGGTCAGCGGGATACCGACGAAATAATCGGCGTTCTGCAGATTTTTCGACGCGGTATCGATGTCGAAGACCGCGAAGACCCCGGCCTGAATGCCAACCTCCCACTGTCCCACCGGCAGGTCGCCGCGATATATCGGGAAGGTCTCGCCAAAGTTCGTCGAGGCGACGTCCTTGAACTGGGCGTGGCCGACGGAACGGAGATATGAAAGCGAAAAATGCGGCCAGCGCGGGTCGGCGAGTAGCGGGTCGAAGAGCTTGTCCCTCGGAAACCAGGCCGGGCGCGGCGTGGCTTCCGCCTCGGCCGCAGCGCGTCCTGCCTGCGCTGCCGCGGCCTCGGCCCGGCCCGCCAGCTCGACCCGAGCAACGCCCGGGATCGCCGAGATCTCTTTTACCAGCCGGTCGCGCGATTGCCACCACAACTCGTCCTGGACCAGAGTCACGACGCCGTCTTTCACCTTGATGGTAGGCGACTTTACCGAAAACTCGCGCTCGATGATGGCCGACGCGTATCCCCTGATGTAGGAGTCGTCGGACGGCGTGGCTGCGGCGGGGCCAACCAAAAAGAGAACCAGCGCGACTAGAGCCGGGAGCGCCCTCGCCAGCAGGTGACAGCCGGGGTGGGGCAGGCGCAGACAGTCGCTCCGGAGATTCTTCAACTCCAGCGTCTTGAACGATTTTAGCGCGCCGCCCCAGACGGGTTTGGTCATTTTCGACCTCACTGGTTCCACGGGCTGTCCCGTTCCGCGCCGCTCTCAATCACATTTGTCGGGGATTTCCGTTTTCAGTCTCCAATTGCAACCCCCGTATAGGCCGGATGCCCTCCCGCTGCAAGGTCCGGCCAGTTTTGCTCCACAGTCTTTTCGGCGGCGCCAGGAAGTTTGGAGTTTCACCGCGCCGGCACCGCGCTCAACCGGCGGCGGGCATAGTTGACCATGGCATAGTTGACCAGCGCCGCTCGTGACCGGACACTTCAACCGTCATGGGCGAGACCGGCAGATGGCGCCGCCTGGCGATATGCGGACTGATCGCGGCCGTGCTCTATCTTCCCGCCCTGGCATCGCCGCCGCTATGGGAACCCGACGAGGGACGCTACGCGGAGATCGCGCGCGAGATGTTGGGTAGCGCCGACTACATCACGCCGCGCGACGACTGGGTCCGCTACTTCGAGAAGCCGCCGCTGATGTATTGGGCGACGGCGGCCTCGATTCGGGCGCTGGGTGAAAATGAATTCGCGATCCGGCTGCCGCCGGCACTGTTCAGTGTCGGCGAAGTTGTGGCGACCTGCGCGATGGCGGATCAGATGTTCGGCGCCGGCGCAGGAATGCTGTCCGCGCTCGCGCTGGCGCTGAGCCCGCTGGTCTGGGGCTTGGCGATGTTTCTCACGCTCGATCCGGCGCTGGCCTTTTTCGTCACCGCCGCGCTCGGCAGCTTCTGGGCCGCGGCGGCTATCCCGGGCTTTCGCAGCCGAGCCGCGCGCCGATGGCTGATACTCGCAGCCGCGATGACCGCGATGGGCACGCTCACCAAGGGACCGGTCGCGTTGGTGATCTTCGGCGGCGTCGCTCTGATCTACATGCTGATCGAAAGGCGGCTCCGCGAGCTGGCCGCAATCCCGTGGTTCGAATGCATCCTGGTGTACGCCGCGATCGTGGTGCCGTGGTTCGCGGCGGTCGCGGCGCTCAATCCGGAGTTCCTGGGCTATTTTTTCCTGCACGAGCATCTCCATCGATACCTCGCCAACACCGAGCATGGATGGGGCCCCTGGTTCCTGGTCGCGATCGCGGCAGTTGGCGCGTGGCCGTGGCTCTATTTCGTCCCGCTCGGAATCGGCAGGCTGTCCGGCGGGCGCGCGCGCAACGCTCGCGACGCGAGCGCGTTACGCTTCCTTTCGACCTGGTTTCTCTTCGTGCTGATTTTTTTCTCGATTCCCCGCTCCAAGCTCGGCACGTACATCCTGCCCGCGATGCCGCCGCTCGCGATCGTAGCCGGTTACGGGCTAAGCAGCGTCGTCGAGCTGGATCGGGAGCGCTTGCGACGACTGCTCCGATGGTTCGCGATCGTCAATGTTATCGTGGCCGCGGGATGCATCATGGCGCTCGCGATCGCGCACGCAGCCTTGGGCGGCGCACTCGTGCTGGACGGCATTGTGGCCGCCGGATGCCTGGCGATCGGCGCCGCCGCCGCGTTCGCGATCGGGATGCGCGGGAGCGTGCGCGGCGCGATCGCCGCAATCGCAATCGCGGTCGGAGTCGCGGCAGGCGCCGGGATGAAGGCGCGGATCGATGCGGAGCCACTGGTCTCGTACCGGGAACTCGCCAGCGCGATACGTCCGGCGCTTGAATCCGGATGCGTGCTTGCATCGTATCGTCATCAGGAGCAATCGATCCCATTTTATACCCACACGCGCGAGGTGATGGTCGATTACCTGGGAGAGCTGGGCGCCGGGCGCGCGAGCCCCGACGGCGCGAAAAGCTTCATGGACAAGGCCGAATTGCTCGGGCTATGGGGCGGGTCGAGTTGCGTCGTGCTGGTGGCGGACCATCGCGACTATGACGCGCTGGCGCAGGTACTCAGGCCGGCGCCGGCGATTATCGCCTGCGAAGGCAAGAAGCTCGCGCTCTACAACCGGCCTGCGCAGGGCGCCGTTGCGCAGTACGACTGCCGCTGAACCGAATCGCAATGGCCGAGCCGGCGGGCTTGGTTTGAGCGGGCGCCATCTATAACTTGGTAGCCTGAATCTTCGAGGACAGCGGGGCAATGAGGCGCGCACCAATCGCATTATCTTTCTTGATCGCGACACTTTTCTGCGGCGCGATATTTCCTGCCTGCGCGATGTACCATCAGAGCAGCGCGCAGAGTGAGTTGGCGGCGGGAAAACTTGACGCCGCGGCTTCCGACGTCCAGAGCGCGGTGGCCTCGAATCCCGACGATCTTCAACTCAAGCAACTGGCGGCGCAGATCTTCACGCAACGCGGGGTGAAGTACTACCAGAACAACGAGATGATCGCGGCGAACGACGACTTCCGCCGCGCCGTGGACTACGATCGGTTCTACGGGCAAGCCTGGGACTACCTCGGGCTGATCGCGTTCCAGCAGCATCGATGGGCCGACGCGATCGACTCCGGCCACAAGGCAGCCGACTCCAGGGCAAGCCCGACCCGGGCTACGTTCAGCAGGCTAACGCGCAGTTGGTCAAGGTGCTCACCGGCGGCCTCGGCCCGCCCCATCACAGCCATCCGCTCCAGCCCGTTCGTGGGCAGAGCAATTACAATGGCGGTCCGTAGAACGGCCTCGCCCGCGAGCTGATCACGGCGGTGGCGCAAGGCAAAATAGAGCGGATTGACGCTCCCCGCAAGACCGGCAAGGGGGCCGCGTCGCGCGAGCCGTCGCTGGGCAACTTTCTGATCGAGGCGCGCAAGCAGCGCGGGCTTTCCGCCGACGAGGTCGTGCAACAGACTCGCGTGCCCGCTCACTATGTCCGCATGATCGAGAACGACGACTACAAGCTGATAGCCGATCAACTCTACCTGCTGCCCTTCCTGCGCCGGTATGCCGAGTTCCTGGGACTCGATTCCGAGGAGGTTGCAACGCGCTTCATCCGCGAGGTCCAGCGCTCGGACGGCAACGCGTCGCGGATGTCCGAGCCGATACCGGTGATCGAAAGCGGCGGCCGGCGAAGATGGATAATTCCCGCGCTCGCGGCGGTGGCAATCGCAGCCACGATTGTCGTTGCGTATTTCGCCGTCCAGCACCGGCGTCAGCACCCTGCCCCGCCAACTCCACCGAACGCGACCGCGGCATCCGAGACGACGCCGGGATCGTCGGGGGCCGCGCAGCCTGAAGGTTCCGGGATACCCGCCGCACCGCAACCGCCCCAGAGTCCGGACCCGGCGGCCGTTCCCTAGCAGGGTGTTGAGAAAGACCACTGACGACCAAAGCGGACCTCATGGCTCTCAACACGCTGCGTGAAAACTGGCTGCTTTCCCTGATCTTCCCCCCTGTCCTGGGGGAGATAAGAGAGAGAGAGCGCAGGCTGTTGAGG
Source organism: uncultured delta proteobacterium (assembly GCA_963793115.1). GTDB lineage: Bacteria > Desulfobacterota > Binatia > Binatales > Binataceae > CAVVMA01. Next base: position 383,305 of record CAWBYV010000008.1, on the reverse strand, counting down.
CTCTTCTCAACAGCCCGCTAGTGCAGGGCGGCGTTCGCGATATCTTCCGCAACCAGCCGCTTTACGTTCCGGATATCGTCACCCGGATGAGCGACGGCGACTACGGTGAACCGATCGCGCTGACCATCGACCGTGACGCGCGCGATGATCACCTGGTCGTAACTCTGATTCTCCGCCAGTTCTTGCGCATTCGTCGCGGGCCCTGCGCCGGCGATGCTCTGGTCGAAGGCCTGCTGCTGCCTGAAATTCTGCATCCCGGGATCTTCGGGCCTCAGGCTCTCGATCCGGGCTGCGGCTTCGTAGGGATCGACTTGCCTGGAACCGGTATCGCCCAGCGGCGGCGGCTCCGCTCCCGCCGCTCTGAGCAACGCAACCACCGCGGGATCGCCGGGCGCGACCTCGTTGAGCGAGACGCCGGGCTTGAGCAGCCGCTCGGTGAGCGTTACGGTCAGCGTGGCCGGCGCCTTGATGCCGACGCCGGGCCCCCGCTTGGCCGCGTAAAAGTCGTCGTTGAGGACGCGCTGGACGACCGGATCGGTCGAGACCGCGACCAGCGGGACCTCCGCCGATACGTCGATTTTGCCGCGGGTCTGGATATTGGTTTCGCCCGCTACGGCCAGCCCTGCCCAAAGCGCCAGCCAGCTCGCAGCCGCGATGATCGAGGCCAAACGCATCGATGTAATCTAAACGCGCAGAGCCTCGCCGTTGCAAGCGCCCGATCGGGTCGAGGAAAATATCCGCGCGATGGCGGCCGTCCGGCGACGAAGTCGTGGCCGTATGGCGGATCGGGCGGCGCGCGTCTTTCGCTTTCAGCACCTCTCCCTGACCAGGGAGAGGTCGGTGGGCGCCGCGCCCGCCGGGTGAGGGTTGCCTGCTTCTCTTCACAACGCCTCTCGGAGCAAGCACCGGCACGGAGGCCGGCGCTACAGAAAAAGGTCAGTTTGGCACGAGGTCGAGTATCAGCGCCGGCGTATCGATCTCGTGCTTTTTCAGGGCAGCTTCTGCTGCAAAACTTCCCGGGCGCGGGCGGCGCGCCACTTCGCAAGCCGCTCCGCGAGTTGGGGATCGCCCAGCGCGATAATCTGCGCGGCGAACAGGCCCGCGTTTGCCGCGCCGAATTTTCCAATCGCCATGGTCGCAACCGGCACTCCCTTGGGCATCTGCACGATAGACAGGAGCGAGTCGATTCCGTTCAGCGCCGTAGTCGGCATCGGCACGCCGATAACCGGCAACAACGTCTTCGCCGCGACCACGCCCGGCAGATGCGCCGCGCCGCCAGCGCCGGCGATTATGACCTTCAGGCCCCGCTGGTGCGCGGTCGCCGCGTACTCGAGGGTCTGATCGGGAGTCCGATGCGCCGACAGCACGCGGACTTCGTGCGCGACCTTCAGCTCCGTCATCACCTCGCAGGCGGCGGACATGCTCTCGAAATCGCTTTTCGATCCCATTATCACGCCGACTATCGCAGTCGCTCTTGAAGCCATCGCCCTGTCCTTTTGCGCACGCGTCATCGGCATCGATTCAGGGGCATAGATTGCAGGCTGATTCGGGGCGCTACCGTTGTCAAGGCGGTGTCGATCAGGCGCGATCTGCTAATCTCGATCTCAATGACCACGCCGATTCCCGTCAATCAATGTGCCTTCACGCTCGGGGAGATCGCGCGCGCAACCGGCGGGGTAATCGCGCCAAGCGCTTCGGCGGCGCTGACCGTCCGTGGCGTGAGTATCGATTCCCGCACGATCGAGCCGGGCGCGCTGTTCGTACCGCTCAGGGGCGCGGCCCGCGACGGTCACGAGTTTGTCGAGGCGGCGATGCGCCGCGGCGCGGCGGCGGTGCTGCTCGCGCGCGGCGAAGCGCCGATTCCCTCGGTCAAGGTCGCCGACACGCTCGCCGCGCTCGGCGATCTCGGGCGCTTTCACCTCGAACGGGAGCGCGCCGTCCGGGCGATACCGTCGATCGCGATTCTGGGTTCGGCCGGCAAGACCACCACCAAGGAGATAACCGCCGCGTTGGCCGGCGCGCTGTTCGGCCCGATACTTTCGACGCCGGGCAATTTGAACAATCTGATCGGCGTGCCGATGACGCTGCTTACGCTGACCCGGAATCAGCGCGCGCTGGTGATCGAATGCGGCACCAACACGCGCGGCGAAATCGCACGCCTCGGCGCGATCCTTACACCCGGCGCCGCGCTGGTGCTCAACGTCGATATCGAGCATAGCGAGGGCCTCGGCACGCTTGAGGAGATTGCGGACGAGGAAACCGCCATCTTCGCTTCCGCCACGTGCATCGCGGTGGCGCAGGCAGGCGATCCGCGCATCCTGACGCGAATACCCGCGCGCCTTCGGCCAATCCTGTTCGGCGAATCGGCCGCGGCTCAGGTGCGGCTTGCGCATCGCGCGGTCACATCGCAGGGCCGCTCCACGGTTTTGATCGAGCTTCCGCCCGCGATGAGCGGATCGGGTGTGGCGCCCCGAATCGAGGCCCAACTGAATTTGCTGGGAGCGCAGTCTGCGCTCAACGCAGCCGCCGCGATCGCGGGCGTCGCGGCGATTTGGCCGCGGCCTTTCGGCGCCGCAGAATTGCGAGCGATCGAGGGCGCCCTGGCGGCGGTGCGGGCGGTTCCCGGCCGGCTCTCGACGCTGACCATCCGGAGCATCTTCGTAATCGACGACAGTTACAACTCCAATCCCCGATCGGCGCGCGTAGCGCTCGAAGCCGCGAGCGAGGCGGCACGAGACCTGGGCGCCCGGCTGGTGGTTGCAATGGGCGACATGCTCGAACTGGGCCCGCTCGGCCCGGCTGCTCACGTCGAATTAATCCGCGAGATCGCCCGGGCCAGACCCGCGGCCCTGGTGGCTGTCGGCATGCAATTGGCCGCAGCGTGCCGCTCCTCCCAAGAGCTTGGCGCGAAGGCCGGATCGCCGAATCCGGTCGAAGCCGGGATCGCCGCCCGAGCCGAACTGGCGGCCGACAGCGACGAAGCGGCGCGCATCGTCGCCCGAATCGTCCGCCCCGGCGATGTGCTGCTCGTCAAGGGCTCGCGCGGCATTCGGATGGAACGGATTATCGAAGCACTGCAAAGCTAGAGTCAGCCGCGGAGCAATCTGCGGTTGCATTGCCGCGTCCGCGCTGGCCTGCCTGCCGATAGTTTGACTCGTGATGCGGCTCGCAGCATAATGAATGACTGGTCAGTCTAACTGACCAGTCAGTCTTATGAAGGAATTATCGGGTTCACCGGCTGTGTCCCCAGCCGAGTTGGTGGTATCGGCGCCATCGTTCGCCAATGGACGCGCGGCCAAGCGCGACCGAATCATTGCCGCGGCGCTCAAGCTGTTCGCCCGCCAGCCCTACCAGGAGGTCACGATGGACAGCGTGGCCAAGCTGGCGGTGGTAGCGAAGGGAACGCTCTATCTTTACTTCGGCTCGAAGGAAGCGCTCTACATCGGAATCCTGACCGACGGCTTCGAAAAGGCGAAGCAGAGCAACCCGGACGACCCGCAGGCCCAAGTCGCCGAGCGTTTGCACCGCGCGATTGCGACCAGCATCGAGTTCTACGATTCGCATCGCGACTTCCTGCATCTGCTGGCGACCGAGGAGCCGCGAATTGCGGCCGTGCGCAGCCGGGTGATCCAGGAGTTTCGCCAACACGCAGTCGAGTTCTTCGACTCGCTGGTCGAAGAAGGGATGGCGCGCGGGGTGTTCCGCCGCGCCGACCCGCGCGCGGCTGCGCTCGCGATTATCGGCGGGATCCGCTCGCTGATGCTGTACTACGATGAGCCCCGCGACGGGGCGGCGCTCAGCCGGGAACTTTCGCGCATGGTGCTCGAAGGTCTCACCGCCGGCGCCAGAAATATCCGCAGGCCGCATACAAAATGAAACGCCTAATCCGACGAATTGTAAGCGTTGGCGTCATTGTGGCGATCGCCGGAGGGGCCTTCTTCTTCGTGCGCGCCTATCTGTTCGCGGACCCGGACCGGAGCAGGATCGACGTGGTCGGGATGCTCGAGGCGCCGGAGGTCAACATCACCAGCCGCATCGGGGGCCGAATCGCGGAGATCACGCCGCTCGAGGGCGATCGCGTCGAGAGGGGCGAAGTGGTCTGCAAGATCGAGGACGTCGACCTGAGAAACCTGTTGCTGAAGGCTAAAGCCGATCTTCAGCAGGCCCAGGCCAACCTCGAGAACGCGCAGCTTACCTGGAAGCGCAACAGCGCCCTGTTCGCGCACAAAGTAATCTCGACCCAGCAGTACGATGACTCGCGGATGCAGTTGCTGCAGGATCAGGCCGCGGTCGCGAGCGCCGACGCCAACGTGCACTATTACAGCGATCAGCTCGCCGACACCAATATCCGCGCGCCGATCGACGGCACGATCGTGAACAAGGCGCTTGAGGTCGGCGAGTGGGTTACGCCCGGCACCACGATTCTGACCACCGACGATCTGTCAACGGTGTGGGCCAGGGTCGAACGTGCAGGAGACCGACCTGGGCTGGCTCTCGGTTGGCGAGCCGGCGATGGTCAGGCTGCCAACCAATCCGCCCACGACGCTGAAGGGCCGAATCATGGCGATCGGGCAGGAGGGCGAGTTCGCCACCGAGCACGACGTTCGCCGCGGCCATCAGGATATCCGGACCTTCTACGTCAAGGTCAAGGTGCTGGAGGCAAACGGCGATCTCAAGCCCGGGATGACCGCGGAGGTCTCATTTCAACGCGATGGAAAACCAAGGCGACACTTCTTCCGCCATTCGAGTTGAGGGCCTTACCAAGCGGTTCGGCAGCTTCACCGCGGTCGATCACGTCAGCTTTAAGGTGCCGCGCGGCGAGGTCTTCGGGTTGCTCGGTCCCAACGGCGCCGGCAAGACTACGGTGGTCAGGATGCTCACCACGCTGCTGACGCCGAGCGATGGAAAAGCTTACGTCGCCGGCCACGATATAACGCGCCATCCGCGCCAGGTGCGGGAATCGATCGGCGTAATCCCGCAGGCGATGACCTCCGACCTGGACCTTACCGGATGGGAAAATATCGACATCTACGGCGAGTTCTACGGAGTGCCCAGGCGCGAGCGCCACGCGCGCGCGCAGAGGTTGCTCAAGCTGGTCGGCCTCACCGAGCGTCAGAACGATCTGGTCGCAAGCTACTCGGGCGGGATGCGGCGGCGGCTGGAAATCGCGCGCGGCCTGATCCATTCGCCCAAGGTGCTGTTCCTCGACGAGCCGACGATCGGACTTGACCCGCAGAGCCGGCGCGCGGTCCACGACCTGCTCGTGCAGTTGCGCACCGAGAGCGAACTTACGATCTCCCTGACCACGCATTACATGGATGAAGCCGAGTCGCTATGCGACCGGATAGCGATCGTCAACAGCGGCAAGATAATCGCGCTCGATACGCCGGCGGGCCTCAAAGCAAGCGTCGCCAGGCTCGGATCGGATCGAGCTCAAGGTCGCCGGAGACGCCGAGCAGGCGGCGGCCGTGTTGCGCGCGCAGGAATACGCTCGCGAGGTCGAAGTTGCTCCCGGCGGTAATTTGAGCTTCTCCACCGACAACGGCGCCCAGGTGATTCCCCGGATTCTCGACGCTATCGAGGCGGCGGGCGGCAAGGTCAACGAGATCGGCCTCCATCGCCAGTCGCTCGAGGACGTTTTCATCCATTTCACGGGACGGACGCTGCGCGACGAGGGGCCCAAGAAGGTCAGCCTGTTCGTCGGCGCCGGGATGCCGCAGCACAGGTAATGCGATGAAAGCGTGGGCCGTGATGCGCCGCGATTTGCTCAAGCAGAAGCGCAACCCGATGACGATCATTACCGCGGTGCTGATGCCGATCGTCTACCTGGTGATCATGGGCAATGCTTTCCACGGCGTGCTGACCAACCTGTCGCTGGCGGTGGTCAGCCAGGACGACGGTCCTTACGGACGGCGGGTCATCGAGCAGTTGCAGGCGCTCGCGGCCGGACCCAAGACGCTCGACCTCTGGTATATGAACGACCCCGCCAGCGCGATACAGGCGGTGCGCGAGGGGCGCTACAAGGGCGCGCTGGTCATCCCGCCCGACTTCAGCCATCGCGTCGCCGAGGGGCGCATCGCGGAGATCGGACTTTTCACCGACAACATCGATTCGATCTCCTCCGACACGCTCGGCGGCGCGCTCGAAGCCGCCACCGAGGTGATACGCATGGACTTCGTCACCGCGCGCGAACCCAAGCTGAACCAGATCGTGCTGCGCCCGACCGAGCTGTTCACCACCGTCGATTACGACCGCTCGCTGATTCCGGGCGTAATCGTGATGGCATTGTTCATGGGCTCGCTGATGGCGGGCGTGTTCAACTGGGTGATGGACAAGTTCCTGGGGGTCACCGAATGCTACCTGGTCACGCCGCTTTCGCGCTGGCAAATCGCGGGCGGGATGCTGGCGAGCGGCGTAGTCGTGGTCAGCATGTGCGCGATCATCGTGCTGTTCAGCGGACTGCTGATTACCGGCGGGAAGATCGAAGGTGGGCTTCCCGCGTTCGGGATGCTGGTCGTCCTGATCGTGATCGGCGGCGCCGGGCTGCTCGCGATGACCTTCGCAATACTCGGACGTGCGAGCCATCCGCGCCTGGTCGGAATGTTCTCGGGCTTTCTGAACGTGATCCTTTTTTTCCCGAGCGGCGCGATTTATCCGGTGGAGAGCTTCCCACACTGGCTGCGAGTGTTCGCGCACTACAATCCCGAGACCCATCTGGTAAGCGCGCTGAAGTCGATCCTGTTCAGGGGCGCGGACCTTTCCGCCGTAACCGGCGACTTGCTCTTCCTGATCGTGTTCATGGTGCTGGCGCTAACCGCGGCCAGCGTCTCATTCAAGCGCACGCTGTAGGCCGAGACTCGATCCGCGCGCGTTCCCATCGCGCGCTGCGCGTCGCGATCGTTGCGGCCGGATTCAGGGACGTGGTCCCGGCAGGCGCGCCTGCATCGTGAAGGGATACTCCATCGGCAGTGCGCTCGCTTTGTCGAGCGCTTCGAGTTCGGCTGCTTCGAGCTGCAGCCCGATCGCACCCAGGTTCTCCTCGGTCTGCTCCAGCGTGCGCGCGCCGATTATCACCGAACTGACGCCGGGCTGCTGATTCACCCATGCGAGCGCGATTTGCGATGGCTTGCGCCCGCGCTCGCGCGCGACCTGCTCGACCGCTTCCAGCACCGCGTAGTTGCGCTGGTCTTTGAGCCGGGCTCCACATGTCCATGCGGGTCAAGCGTCCATCCTGAGGCGGCGCGGCGCCGGGACGATACTTGCCGGTGAGAAATCCGCCGCCCAGCGGGCTCCACGGAATCACGCCGACGCCCTCCGATCGGCATAGCGGCAGGATCTCGCGTTCGATCTCGCGGCAGATGAGGCTGTACTGCGGCTGCAGGCAATCGAAGCGGGCGCAGTGCGCGGCGTCGCTGACCCACAGGCTCTTCATCAATTGCCAGGCCGTTAAATTTGACGCCCCGATGTAGCGCACCTTGCCCTGGCGCACGAGGTCGTCGAGCGCGCGCAGCGTCTCTTCGATCGGGGTCTCGAAGTCCCACGCGTGGACCTGGTAAAGGTCTATATAGTCGGTGTCCAGACGCTTAAGACTGCTTTCGACCTCGTCCATGATATGTTTGCGCGAAAGCCCCCATTCGTTGGGGCCAACCGGCTTGCCGATGAAAAGATTGGCGTTGAAGCGGACCTTGGTGGCCAGGACCAGTTGCTTGCGCCGCTCCTTGATAGCGCGTCCGGTGATTTCCTCCGAAGCGCCGACGGCGTAAACGTTGGCGGTATCGAGGAAGTTGCCGCCGGCCTTCGACGAAGCGGCCGACGATTCGGCGAGCCTCGTGCTCTTCGGCCTCGCGTCCGAAGGTCATACATCCCAGGCAGAGTTCGGAGACCTTTAGCCCGGTAGTTCCAATGCGTCGGTATTGCATCTATTGATGCCTCCTGCGGCGTCCGGGGCTGTGAACCGCCCGTATTTTTCGGCAGAACAGCCTTTATTTCCGATCCAAATTCACACCCGCGTAACTTTGAATATCGCTCGGGAGCAGCCCGTCTAATGTAGCGTAGGCGGTGACAAGGCCAAAACGCCGCTGCGCACTTAGTTGCTTCTCCTCCTACCGGAGCGCGGGCCTCCTCCTTGAAGACCCGCATCTGGGAAACGGCGGGCATTGGGGAGACTCCCCCCTCTCCATTTGCCCGCCAACTTTTTCCCGAGCAGACGAACTGCCATTCTTGACAGGGTCGGCTTCAGCCGTCATAGCTGAACACTCTCATGCAAATGCGGCGTCTCGGGCCTCTTCTCATTCCGGCGCTTCTGCTCGTCATCGCCATGATGCCGAGTTGCGGCGGCGGCAGCGGCTCCACTCCGGCAGCAACTGCGAATCCCCCCGGCGCGCGGCTGATCTCGATAACCGTATGTGACGGCCCACCCGCGAGTCCGATGGCCACCCGCGTGCCGCCCGCGCCATGTTCGGGCGCCATCAGCGACTCGATTGCCCAAGGCAACACGATCGCCTTTCACGCCGTCGCCAAGCGGACCAACCGCAAACTGAAGGACATCACGAACGCGCCGACCACACTCTGGACCTCCGATAATCCCGGCGTCGCTCAAGCTCTGGTGAGTCAACAAGGGGCATTTGTGGGCGCCTCCCAGGGATGCGCCTGCATCTCGGCGAGCGCCGGCGGGCGCTCCAGCAATCTCGTCGGGATCGCGGTGTTCGCCTCGGCGACTCCCGAATGCTCGCCCTGCGAGACCCCGGGCCCGACCTCCACTGCGGCCACGCCGACCTCCGCGGCGGCGACGCCGACGCCCGCGGTTGACGCGCAGCCTGACGCCGGGCGCGCCGGCGTGCTCCAGTGGACGTTCAATGCGTACGCTCCGATTCTCGCCCCGATCGTTCCCGACGGCGATGGCGGCGTCTACTTCGTTTCCAGCGACGGCATTCTCCATGCGCTCGACGCGGATGGCCGCGAACGATTCCGCCGTCCTGCCCGCGCGATCGCGGCCCAGCCGCAATCGCAGGACACGATCTATATCCAGGGCGTAGACGGCGCGCTTCATGCGCTGACCACCAGCGGCGCTGAGTTGTGGCATCTGCAAGACGGTGGAGCGCGGGGTCCGCTCGCGGTCGCGCCCGATGGCGATGCCGATGCCGATGGCGATCTCTATGCCGCCGCCGGCGCCGCCCTGCTCTCCGTGAGCCGCGACGGCGTGCTGAACTGGCGCGTTGCGCTAGATGGACAAGTCGCCGGGCGAGTTACCGCGATCGCTCCGTTGGCCGGCGGCGGCGTTGTCGCCGGGGTCGCGGGAGCGCGCGTGACCGCTCTCTCGCGCGGCGGCGCCGAGCGATGGAGCTTCGCGCCGAAGGGAGGTTTCTCCGGCGCGATCGCGATCGCCGGCCAAATCGCCTACGCGGGCTCATCGAGCGGAACTCTGCACGCGATCGCGGTCGCCAGCGGGGCCGAGCTGAATCGCCTGGCGGTAAACCCGGGCGGCGCCAACGCACCGATCCGATCGGGCCCGGTGATCGCACAAGGCGGAATCCTCTACTTCGGGTCGGATCGCTTTTATGCGATCGCAGCCGGCGGAACCCGGGTCTGGCGAAGCGATATCGTGGAGGGCGGCGACGCCGCGCCCGTCCTGCTCGGCAACGGCCGCGTGTTGATCGCGGGAGCCAGCGGGATGGTCGCATCGGTGGAGGCGGACGGGAGCTATCGATGGGGAGCCCGGATCGGCGAGCCCGTAAGCGCGGCCGCGGCCGGCGCTTCCGAGCTGATTTACGTGGGCGGTGACGACGGCATCCTCTACGCTATCCGGTAGTTGCGCGCCGCGCCTCGCGATCACCAATCGCGCATCGGTGGTCTACGGACTGCCCGAACAACGCGCTGAGAGCGGTCGCCTGAGAGCTTGACCTGCCCAGCCTAAACCGCATTCATTGGAACCATGCCCGCAATCGACATCATCAAGCGCCGCCTCAAGGAAGATCGCCTGCCCGACACCCCGGAAGAATTGAGCCAGAAGAAGAAGCGTCCGCGCGAAGTCGCGTTCATGGACGTCAACCTTTGCTTCCCGTGCGGCAAGTGCCCGGAGTTCTGCCCGGTGGGTTGTATCGAGTACATGCAGCCTGGCAGCGTCTACAATCGCGGCCTTCAGCCGGTGCAGGATCGATTCCAGGAATGTATCGGATGCTACATCTGCGTCGAGGTCTGCGCGCTGCTGACCGACTACGACGCCATTCGGATGTATCCGGTCGAGATGGTCGAGGAGCTGACCGGCCAGAAAATCACCGACCACATGCCCGACCCGCCGATTCCCGCCAAGCCTTACGAGGAATTCTTCTCCGAGGGCGGCGAGCATTCGGTGCGCCATCTCGGCAAAGGCTCGCGCATCCGCGAAAAGATGACCGCCGAGGAGCGCGCGATCATGAACGTCGAACGCGTGCGGGGCTGATCTAACCGTGGGCCGGCGAGACGCCAGCCCTACTTCATTGAAGCAAGCGCCACGACCAGCTTGTCTGAAGTAGGACCGGCGTCCCGCCGGTCTGCGCCAGCTCCACTCTCGCGAAAAATTGACTGCATCGCCGGTTCGGCGATAGCCTAACACATTCGGCCCGGAGCGAACGCGATGGAGAAGCAGGCGAGGCGCGCGCAGGTGTTGCGCCATGCGAAGCGGATTTTCGCGCGCAAGGGCTACCATCGCACCAACGTCGCCGATATTATCGCGCGCGCCCACATCGCGCGCGGCACCTTCTACCTCTATTTTGAAAACAAGAAAGACCTCTTCGAGGAATTGCTCGAGCAGGTGCTGAGCGAGCTCGCCAGCAGGATTCAGCGCCTGCGAGTCGGGCCCGAATATCCGCACCCGGTCGACCAGTTGCGCGACAATTTGCGGCGCGTCATGACCTTCGTCTTCGCCGAGCGCGAGTTGACCGACATCCTGCTCAACCATTCGGCGGGTTTCGATCGCGAGCTCGACCTCAGGATCCGCGATTTCTACGAAAAGGTCGCCGATGCGATCCAGCGCTCGCTCGACCTGGGCATCGAGATGAAGCTGGTAAGGGATTGCGACAGCCGCGTAGCCGCGTATTGCATTCTGGGCGGGATCAAGCAGGTGGTCGGCGAATCGTCGCAGGGCGCCAAGCGCGACATCGAAAAGCTGATCGCCGAGATTCTGGCGTTCGGGCTTCGCGGCGTGGCCCGCCCGGAGTTGCTGGCGGCGCCCGTTCCCCGCGCGAAAGATAACGGCGCCCGCGCGACCGTGGCGCCGCCGAAAAAAACTGAGGCCCCACGAAGCGCCGCGCATACCTGATCGCCGTACTTGCGATCCTGATTTCGCCGCGCGCGTACTGCTGGGACTCGGGAACGCATCGGCTTATCACGCGGCTCGCGATCGGCGCGCTGCCGCCCTCCCCTGTCGGCCGTTTCATGGCGCGCAATACCGAGTCGCTCGAGTACTATTCGGTGGTCCCCGACACGAAGTTAAAGAAACTCTACGGCGAGGCCGAGAAGCGCCGCCACTATATAGACCTTGAATATTTCGGTGCGCACCCGCTCGACGCGCTCGCCCCCGACATCCATCAGATGCAGCGGCGTTTCCCTCCGCGCCTGCTGATGCGCGCCGGCACGCTGCCCTGGACTATCGAGGATGTAGCGACGCAGCTCCAGGCCGCGTGGGAGAACGGCGATTGCCATCGCGTGGTGGTGCTCTCCGGCTACCTGAGCCATTACGTGGGCGACCTGAGCCAGCCGCTTCACACCACGAAATTCTTCGACGGGGAGATGCCGACAGATCGCGGGATGCACGCGCGGCTGGAGCTTGCCGTAGACCAGTCAACGCGGCAAATAGGAGCGCTGGCACGGCCCTCGGTCCACGCCGGCGCGATCGAATCGGTGTGGAATGAGACCATCGACGGGTTGCGCCGATCGAACGCGCGGATGGCAGAGGCCGAACAGGCCGACCGCGACGCGCGCGCGCCGAGCCGGGGCGACGAACGCAGATACCGGGCGATCCTGATTCGCGACGAAGGCGCGATGATCGCGTCGCAGATCGCTGATTCGGCCTCCCGGCTCGGCTCGATTTGGATTTACGAATGGAATCAAGCCGGCGATCCCACCGCCTGCACCGGCCGCCGATGACTTGCCGCGACTGATGATCTAAAATCTCTCCTATCTCTTTGGAGGGTCAGGCAGGCTGACACAGATGGCCCAGTATCGCTATACCGCCTATATCGTGCCGCTTCCGGGGCGCGCCTACCAAGTAGTCTTTCCGGCGATCCCCGAGATAATCACCTTCGGGGAAAGTGTCGAGGAAGCCCGCGCGATGGCTCAGGATGCGCTGCGCTGCCATCTGGAGGGCCTTATGAAGGACGGAGAGCCTATACCGATCGAGGAAGAGTCGCCTCAGGGAACGCTAATAAGAGAGACTGTCGCGGTCAGCCTCTGACGTGCCGCCTCGACTTCCAATCGTCACGTCTCGAGAGGTAATCCGGGCCCTTGAGAGGGCAGGCTTCTTCGTGCATCACTTCAGCGGCAGCCATGCCCAGTTAAAGCATCCAGCCAAGCCTGGATTTCGAGTCACCGTCCCCCAGCACTCGAAAGACCTGCCGCCCTTCATTCTCCGCTCCATTCTCAGGCAATCTGGTCTGTCTGTTGAAGAGTTCCTGAAGCTGCTCTGATCGGTCTAACGTCCCTGCCGACCCCGGCCTTGGCGCGAGGCCGTCTTCTTGCAAGACTGGACTTGGGTGGACCTCTTCAGCAAACGCGAGGACGGCGAGGCGCGGCCCAGCCGCGGAGATCGGCGCCCCTCAGTAACCGAGGTGTCGGCGCAACTTCTGGTCGGCGAGTACCCGAACGTCGAGGATGTCGCGTGGCTCAAGCTGAACTTCGGCGTCACCGCGGTGCACAACCTGCAAGACGACTACGATCTGCGCCACAACGGACTCGATATAGGGAACCTGCGCCGCGCTTATGAGCAGCATCGGATCAAGCTGGTGCGCACTCCGATTTCAGACGGCAGCGCCGATCGGATGGCTGAGCGGCTCGAGACCGCGCTGGGCGACCTGCACGCGCTGATCGACTCGGGCGAACGCGTCTATCTTCACTGCAACGCCGGACTCAATCGTGCGCCGACGCTGGCGATCGCCTATATGCGCGCGCATCAGGGAATGTCGCTCGACGAAGCGGTGGCTCATCTAAAGCGTCGGCGCGCATGCGGTCCCTTCATGACTGTGCTGGAGGATTACTTCGGACCGCGACACTACAAGCCCCAGCGCCATAAGCCGGAGCGCGATGACTAGCCGGACCGGCACCTTCGCGGGCTTCTCGGAATCAGCGCCGGGCAAGCGATTGCTGACCTGGTGCGCCTGGGGTGTCCACGTCTACACGGCCCTGGGTGCGGTGCTGGGACTGCTCTCGATCGAGTACGCCGCCGAGCTCGACTTTCGCGCCTCGTTCGTGGCGATGGCGCTGGCGATCGCGATCGATTCGAGCGACGGCGTGCTCGCGCGCGCGGTCAAAATCCGCCAGCGCGTACCGCGCTTCGACGGCGCGCTGCTCGACAACATGGTCAACTACCTGACCTACGTGGTCGCGCCGGTGTTCCTGATGATCCGGGCCGGGTTGCTCCTGCCCGGCCACGCGGGCCTGGTGCTGGGCAGCGCCGTGATGCTCGCGAGCGCCTACGGCTTTTGCCGGATCGACGCCAAGACCGACGACCATTACTTTCTCGGTTTCCCATCCTACTGGAATCTGGTCGCGTTCTACCTTTTCTGTCTTCACCTTCCACCGATCGTAAATGCGCTGATCGTCGCCGGGTTTGCCGCGATGGTCTTCGTGCCGATCAAGTACATCTACCCGAGCCGCACGGTGCCGCTGCGCCCGCTGACGGTCACGCTCGGAATCATCTGGGGCATCGTGACGGTCGCGATGCTCCCGAGGCTGCCGGCGGTGAATCCGATCCTGCTCTACGTTTCGTTCAGCTATATCGTCTACTACTTCCTGGTTTCGTTCTTCCTGCACGGACGCGAGGCCCTGGCGCGCGAGCGCGAAGCGCCTCGAGGCCGCGGCTGATGCCGCGGCTGTGGCCAGAGCCGCCCTGATGGAAGGCGAATCCGCGAAGGAATTTACCGCGAGCGACCCGGCGCCCTGGCTCGAAGTAATCGATCGGCCCTCGCCGATCCTGCTGATAGCGCCCCACGGCGGGCGCGCCGAAACCGCCTTCCGCGGACCCAATCCCAAGGTCAACGACCTTCACACCGCCGAGATCACACGGACACTAGCGAACCGGTTCGCGGCCAGCGCGCTGGTCAACTTCGCGATGGACCGCAACCGGCTCGATTGCAATCGGCTGGGCCAGTTGGCCGAGCGCGCGCCCTGGCTGCTTGAAATAATCGCGCGGCGGGTCGAGGAGATGGTCGCGAGGCACGGCCGCGCAATCGTGCTCCTGATCCACGGATGGAACATTATCGAGCCGCGAGTTGACTTCGGCCTCGGCGCACGGCTCCGCGACGGCGGCTCGTGCCCGCCGGACACGGGCACATCTCGGCCGGCGACGAATTTATCAATCGCACTGTCGCCGCGATCGCCGAGCGGCTGCGTGCCGGCGGAATCGTGCCCGGTTTCGGCATTCGCTATCCGGCTGGCGGCTTTCACAATCTTCTCCAGGTGTTCACGCCGCGCCATCTCGAAAGCCCGCTTCCGGCGCTGCGCCGGCTGGCCGCGATCGCGGCCACCGGCGCGATCGACGCGGTGCAACTGGAGCTCTCGGTTGCGGTGCGGATGCCGGGCTCGATGCGCAATTGCGCACTCGACGCGATCGGCGCGGCTTTCCCGATCGACGCCGCGCGGGCCCGCGACAGAGCGCCAGCTATCGAATTGTTCCGCGAAGTAGTTCGCACAGTCGTCCGAACGCCCGCCGCCAAGGCGCCGGCGCTCGCGGCTCTCAAAGCGCTGCGACCGGGCATCCCGGCCCGCGCCGGGATCGAGTTCTTCGACCCGTCGGCGGGAATCGGCGCGATGGCCAGCTTCGACCTCGGGCCGGCCGCGATGGGCGCGCGGATCATGGTCATGCTCGACCATCGCCGCGTCGCGCTGTTCACCGGCGAAGGCGCCGTCCGCCGCGACGGCGGGCGAATCTCGCTCGGACCGCTCACTCTACACGCCGATGGCCGCGAAATCGCACTGACGTTCCGTGGTCCGGCAGTCGTGGTGCCGGATGCGCGCGTCTACCTGAGTATCGAGCGCGCGCTTGCATCGGGCATCCTCGATGAGGCCGCACTGATATCGGTGCGGCTGCAAGTGCCGGACGCGTCGCTGAACCTGGAGGAAGTCCTGCGCAGCGGGATGTCGATCGATCCAGTGGCGACCGATCCGGTGGCGGCCTTCGGACGGCTCACCGGCACCATCACGATCGCTGGCGAAACCCGAATGCTCGACGGTGTCGGACGCGCCGGTCTTTCGTTCACGGGAATCGGCTCGCCGAACTTCGTCTCGCGCCGAATGGTGTGGGCGTGCCTGCCCGCAAGTTCGCCGTACTCCGCCCTGGAAGCACGCCTGATCACCAATGAAGACGGCACTGGACACCGCGCAGCGCAGGTCTTTGGTTCGACAGGGATGGAGGCGATGCGACCTCGCGGAGTCCGATCTCGACACCGCTTCGGCCGAGTCGCCGCCCGAAAAAATTGCCCTGACCCTCGCGCTCGACGGCGCTCCGCGGACGCTCACCGGCGAAGTGCGAAGCTTCGTCCCGCTCTCGCGGCCCGGCCCGAATCAGAGCCGTATCTACACTTCCATCGGCTTCGCGAACTTCCGGCTCGGCCCGCACGAAGGCGCCGGCGAGGGCGCTGGAATGTTCGAGTATTCGCGCCGCGTGACGCCGGTGCAGGCCGCCCAAACCGATCGACCCAATCGCTCCGATCAAGGCGGGGGGGACGCGGACTGATCGCGGCGGCGTGAGAGAAGCGGCGCTCAGGCCGAATCGCGGCGGGGATTGGCGACGAGCAATTCCTCGATACGGCCCGCGACTTCGACTATCTGCCTGGCGAGCGGCGCATCGGCGTGTTCTTTCACGAATGGCGTCCCGCGATCGCACGCCTCGGCGAGCCGCGGATCGAAAGGCAGCCTGCCGATGATCGGGGGACCCTTGCGGGCGGCGAGCGCCGCCATTTCGCCATGCGGGAGGAGCGGTCTCACCGAGTGGCAGCTCTCGCAGAAGAACCCGGTCATGTTCTCGATTATTGCCAGCACGGGGACGGCCGCTCGCGCCGCCGTTTCCAGCGCGGCCTTCGCGGACTGCACCCCCAACTGCGAGGGATGAGTCAGCAGGACGAATCCCGTGAGCGGAGCGGTCCGGGCGATAAGCTCCATCTCGGCGAGTCCCGGGGCAGCGTCGATCAGCAGAAAATCCAAGGCGCCGAAGCGGGTGTGGCTGAGCAGCCGCCGGATCATCTGGGGCCGGGTAAGCGCGACCGGCCGCGCGCCGTTCGTGATCGCGGGAGGCTCCTCATCGATAAGACTCAATGCCGGCGGTTCGGATTCGGCCAGCAGGTTGCTCGCGACCACCCGCAAACCCAGCGGACCTGCCGCCGGGTCGATTTGATCGCCTGTAGGATACAGCCGCGCGCGCCCCATCCCGAGCATCGCCGCGACGCTCGGCGAGTTGAGATCCGCGTCCACCAACCCGACCTTGCGACCCTTGAGGACGAGCGCGATCGCGACGCTGGTTAGAATCGCGCTTTTGCCCACCCCGCCCTTGGCGCTGGCAAACGCAACGATGCTCTTCACCGCGCCCAGATTAAGTCTCGTCTGGGCAAGGCCGATCTCCAGTTGCGAAGTCTGCTCCGCACCGATCCCTTCAGATTCCCCGAAAAGTTTCATCGAAAGCTCGAACCGACCGGGGTCGTCACCGCCTCAACAGCATCGACAATAGCCACACCAGATTGCCTTGTTATTGGCTTGCCGTAAAGGTCTGGGCAAATGCCGTAGTGGGCGGTTTTGGCAGCAGGGGCCGGCACGAGGCCGGCCCCTACCCAATGCAGCAGCTTCATTCAGGGTAGTGGCCGGCGTCCCTGCCGGCCATCTGACCTCAAACCCACCCGTCATGCCGCATAGTCGAACCGATCCGGCCTGTAGTCAAGACTCCGATCTGCCCCGCTGTCGCTTGTTGCGGACGATTGCTACCCTGATCGAGCCGAGTTTGCTAGCTATGACCTCCGATGCGGGGGGCGAAGCAGCGCGGGAAGGCGGAGCCGTGACGCATGGCACGCAACCGTCTGATCGTGGGATCGCGAAGTTGCGATATGGACTTGAATAATAAGCGAATAGTCATTACAGGCGGAGCGGGCTTCCTCGGCAGGTATGTGGTTGAGGAGTTGCACAAGATCAATTGCGACAGCCTGTTCGTACCGCGCTCGCGGGACTACGACCTCAGGAAGCCTGAGCAAGTGCGGCGCATGTACGACGATGCGAAGCCCGACATTGTTATCCATCTCGCCGCGGTGGTCGGCGGAATAGGCGCCAATCGGGAGAATCCCGGCCGCTTCTTTTACGAGAACTTGGTCATGGGCGTCGAGTCTGATGGAGCAGGCGCGGCTGCGCGGCGTGGAGAAGTTCGTCGCTGTCGGGACAGTCTGCGCTTATCCGAAATTCACGCCCGTGCCCTTCAAGGAAGACGACCTGTGGAACGGCTATCCCGAGGAGACCAACGCTCCATATGGGCTCGCCAAAAAGATGCTGCTGGTACAGGCGCAGGCTTATCGGGAGCAGTACGGGCTGAATGCGATTTATCTGTTACCGGTAAACCTGTACGGCCCGTGGGATAGCTTCGACCCGGCCCGCTCGCATGTGATTCCCGCCCTGATCAAGAAATGTGTTGAGGCCGTCGAGAGCCGCTCGGCAAGTGTCGAGGTGTGGGGTACGGGCGCGGCCAGCCGCGAGTTCCTTTACGTTCAGGACTGCGCGCGCGGCATCGTGCTGGCAACCCAGCACTACGACAAGGAATTGCCGGTCAACCTCGGAGCAGGGCGGGAGATAAAGATCAGAGATCTCGTGCAGCTCGATAGCCGAACTCACCGGATTCAATGGCGAAATCATCTGGGACGCCACCAAGCCCGACGGGCAGCCCAGGCGCGTCCTCGACGTATCGAGAGCCGAGCGCGAGTTTGGCTTTCGGGCCACTACCGATTTCAGGACGGGCCTGGAGCGCACGATTGAATGGTACAAGCGGACCCTACGGGAGCATGGCGGGGTATCAGTATAGCCCGGCCAAAGGATTGAAGGATCGCGGCAGTTCCGACGTCCGGCGCTAGTGCCCTGCCCTGACCATTGCTTCGGTGGTAAAGAACTGCCGATTCACGGCGCCCATGTTGATATACCAGCATTCGCGCTCGGGAGTATCGCGGCCGGGCAGATAGCATGCGGTCGAAAGGCCGGTTTGCACGTCGATACTCGACGCCGAAACGACGAACGATCGCTTGAACGGATAGATGGCAACCCGCGCATCGGGAACCGGACGGTCGCGATACGTCAGCCAGTAGATCTGCGTCTTCCAGAGGTCGCCCCGGCGATCGTAGCTGTCAACGTACGGATTGGACCACATCTCGGAGTTGACGTAGGCGATGGTCTTCGATTGGAGGGCGCCCAAGCTGAGCTCGGGCCGCGGCGTCGCTTCAACCAGATAGAGCCGGCGCATCTCCCAGTCCTCGGGACAGGTGGTCGCGCCGCCGTCGCTGGGGCATGGCCGCTCCGGCGAATGGGCCGCGTGGACACATCCGAGCATCTCGCGCACGCCCAGGAACTTGAAGTTGTACTCTTGGGGCTTGGCCGCGAAGCCGCCGACATGGTCAGGATCCCAGGTGCTCAGGCCGGTGGACGAGTCAGGATCGCCTCGTTGACGCGGCGCAGCCTGCGGCTGCCTGGCATATAGGACCACGTATCGTCTCCGCGGTTCCGATCCCAATAACGGAGCCGCAGGCCTCCGCCGCCGCGGGCTTCGGCCGGTGAGATGACCGGATAAGCTGCCTCTCGCGACCACACGCCGCTCTGCATGAGATCGGGATCCACCGGCAGCGGCTCGACCTCGGTACGTCCGATATTGTAGTAGGCGGCCAGATGGCCGGTTTCTGAATAATCCAGCATCTGCTGCGGGCCGCCGGGCTTCGTGTACTCGACTTGGCATTCAAAATATCGCAGGTCGCTATCATCGGTCACGAGCGGCCGGAAGTTGGAATTCCACATGATCTTGGTTGCGACATCGGGGTCGTTCAGATCGAGCAACGGAAACGGCTGGCCTGCGGCATAGCCGATCAGGCTGCGATGGTCGCGCGAGAGTCGCACCTGCGCGGAGTATTTCTCGGTCGCTTCCTGGTAGGGGGGCGGCCAATCCACCCGCTGGTGGGCGATCACGTCGATTTCCATCCCCTTGGCCGCAGCGATATAGACGCCCGGGCTGACCAGGTTCTTGATTAGCGCCACATTGGCCGGCGTGATCCTGTCGCCCGGCTTGACCTGCGCCGATGCGGGCCGCGTAAGGGCGAACAGGAGCAGCCCCGCTATTGCGAAGGCCACGCTATCGAGTCGCATGCGCATAGCAACCTCCCCGTCGCGAGCCGCCCCGGCGGCGACGGAACCACGCTTATATCGCCACGCAGCGCCCGGCGTAAATGCTCCTGGCGGCAAGCAACGAAGGACGGCTACAGGTTCCTCCTGTAAGCCACGAAATTTCCGGTGACGCGCGCGCCCAGACGCTCGGCCGTGCGCCGCGACGCCCAGTTGTCGTCGAGCACCAGCGTGTAGCCCGCATAGCGCATTCCCCGCGCGGCCATCGCAAGGAACGATCGCGCCGCCATCGCCAGAGCCACGCCGCGCGAGCGCGCCTTCTCGATCACGCCGATATTGATCAGCGCGCCGCGTGAGCCACCCCCCCGTTCGGGCGGGATATGCGCACCCGGACGCACCTGGGCAAGCGCCGCGCTGAAATCGGGCACCGAGAACACCGCTCCGATCGGCTCGCCGCCCTGCTCGCTACCATCGAGAGGTCCGCCACCGCGGTCTCGCCCAGCGGCATCAGCATCGGCCGCCTTCTGCGCGCGTGACCGGGTTCCATCCCCAATGGCGATCGAAGGCAGCGTTGGTCACGTCGGTCCAGGCGTCGACCGTGGCGGGAAAGCCGTACTCGCGCCAACTGAGGATCTTCACGCCCGAAGCTTCGGCTGCCTCGATCGCACTTCGATAACGGGCGAGCGTCTCCGGAGTCAATCCAGCCGTGAAGTCGAGCATTCCCTTCTCGGTCGCGAAGCCCGCGTTTTTGAACATAGCGATGGTAGTAATCGGGATTTCCGCGCAGCAGAAACGAGGGCAATTCGTCGTAACAGTCGATCGCATAGGGATAGTCAAGAAACGCGGCGAAGCCGCTGCGCGCGGCCTTCATCGCGCGGCTGCGAAGCCAGCCGCGGCCTCCTCCAGCATCGCGGCAACGGCCTCATCCTCGTCCGGCGACCGCCTCGAAATGGATCAACTGCCCGATACTCTCGTTCCAATGCTGGTTATAGCGATGGTTCACGACCGCGCTGACGCGCGCCACCGGTTGGCCGTCGCGCCGCGCGAGCAACGGCATCAACTCCAGGGGCGACGACAGCGGCGTGCGCCCGGCCAGCAGATCGATCTTCGTTCTGGACGTCGGGCGGCCACCAGGCCTCGCGTTCGGCATACATTCGCGATAGGGCAAGCGCGCGAACTGCTCCAGAGATTCGCGCGAATGAACGCGCTCTATCCGGATACCGCCGCTACCCACTGCGCGACCAACGACGGGTGAGCGTTGTCGCGTGTAGAGCGGCACCCTCACCTGTCGCCCTCGGCGCCGATGCGCCGTTGGCGACATCCTCTCCCGCAACCAAAGCGGGAGAGGTGTTTTGGAGCGCCTCGTGCCGCCTGGCAGCACCTCTCCCGCTATGTTGCGGGAGAGGGGGCGCGCGTTGCGCGCGCGGGTGAGGGTGGCTGCTTCCGCCGATTGCGCTCTCACGAAAATGATCGACTCCGAACCGAGCGAGCCTGCGGCCAGCTTATCATCGGCGGGGTCAAACCCGTCAAAGCGCCGAGTGGGGGAATCTCCGTGGCCCGTCAGGCAACGCGCTCAGCGCGGGGCGGGGGCAGAGCGATCGTCGTTCGCTTCGAACAGATGAAGCTGTCGCGCCTGCGCCTGCGGAATCTCGACCGGATACTTGCCGGTGAAGCAGGCGTCGCAAAAGCCTTCGCGCTCTCGCCCTGAAACGAGTAGAGACCGTCCCAGCTCAGGTAGCCGAGCGAATCGGCAGTGATCTAGTCGGCGGATCTCCTCGACCGAATGATCGCGAGGCGAGCAACTCCTCGCGGGTCGGCGTGTCGATGCCGTAAAAGCATGAATGCGTGGTCGGCGGCGCCGCGATCCGCATGTGGACCTCGCGCGCGCCCGCCTGCCGCAGCATCGGGATCACCTTGCGCAGCGTGGTGCCGCGCACCAGCGAATCCTCGATCAGCACCACGCGCTTGCCGCGCAACAGTTCGGCCACCGGATTGAACTTGATCTTCACGCCGAAATGGCGAATCGACTGGCGCGGCTCGATAAACGTGCGCCCGATATAGTGGCTGCGCACCAGCGCCATCTCGAACGGCAGTCCTGACTCCTCGGCGAAACCCAGCGCCGCGGCATTGCCCGAGTCGGGCACCGGCACGACCATATCGGCCTCGGCCGGACATTCGCGCGCCAGCGCCCGCCCCTGCTGCTTGCGCACCTGGTAGACGTTGCGCCCGTAACAGCAGGCTGTCGGGCCGCGCGAAATAGACGTACTCGAAGATGCAGCGCTTGGCCAGGCGTCGGCGGAAACGGCTGCATCGAGCGGATCCCGTCCTCGTTGATCACCACCATCTCGCCCGGCTCGATCTCGCGCACATACTCGGCGCGCACCAGGTCGAGCGCGCAGGTCTCGGAGGCCATGATCGGTGGCGCCGTTGAGCTTACCGCAACACCAGCGGCCGGAAGCCGTATGGATCGCGCACCGCGATCAGCGCATGTTCGGTGAGCACCACCAGCGAGTACGCGCCGCGCACCTGCGCCAGCGCCTCGGCGACGCGCTCGGCCAGCGTCGGCGCGCGCGAATCGCGCGATCAGATGGATGATGATCTCGCTGTCGGACGAGGACTGGAAGATCGAGCCGCTCGCCTCGAGCCGGTCGCGCAACTCTTGCGAAATTCACCAGGTTGCCGTTGTGCGCCAGCGCGAGGCCGCCATGCGCGTACTCGACCACCAGCGGCTGGCAATTCTTGAATCGAGGTCGAGCCGGTGGTGGAGTAGCGGTTGTGCCCGATCGCGCTGGTGCCTTCCAGCTCGCGCGATCACGTCGGCGTTGAAGATGTCGGCGACCAGGCCCATCCCGCGATGCGAGATGAGCGACTTGCCGTTGGACGAAACGATGCCGGCCGATTCCTGCCCGCGATGCTGCAAGCGCGTAGAGTCCGAGATAGGCGAGATTGGCCGCCTCCGGATGGCCGTAGACGCCGAAGACCCCGCACTCCTCGTGGAAACCGTCGAGTTTCGCCTCTGCGGCCGACAGATCGACTTCCGAGTCATCGCTCGTCAAGCCTCCCGGGCAGCGCCCGCTCGTAGATGCGCGCAGTTCAGCCAAGTCTTCGTCGATCGATCGATCCTATCCGAAGCCGCAGCGCCCGGAGTCTCGGTCCGATCACGCGCCGATCATCGTCACTCGAGCCACTGCCGGAAACGCTCCGTGAGCCTGACGACGTCCTCCGGCGCGAGCGGAAATCACCACGGTCGAGCGGCCCTCCGCCGAATAGCTCGCGGCCGTATCGATCGAGCGCGCAAGGCCATAATTCGCGCGCCCAGCAGACCCGTCAGGATTGAAGCACGCCTCCGCCACCGCGACCGCAAGCCCGCCTTCCGAAACGTCGTGAGCTGATCTTATCAACCCGCCGTGCCGCATCAACCAGCCCATCGACCAGCGCGCCGCTCGCGCGCCAGATCAATCGGCCGCAGCGCGGCCTCCGGCGAGCGCCGAACAGCGCAGCGTATTCGCTGGCCGCCAGCGACGGCGGCGCGGTGCGCACCATCAGGATCGCAATCGCCCGGATGGCTGAAAAACTGCGCTACGTGCTGATCGAGATATCATCGAGCAGCCCCGACCATCGCGATCGTCGGCGTCGGCGGAATCGCGCGCCCCTCGGTCTCGTTGTAGAAGCTGACGTTGCCGCTCATCACCGGCGCGTCGAACGCCAGGGCGGCGTCGCGCAATGCCCTCGACTCCGCGCATGAACTGCCACATGATCTCGGGCCGTTCGGGATTGCCGTAGTTGAGGCAATTCGTGATTCCGGCCGGACGCGCGCCCGCGCAGCGACGTTGCGCGCCGCCTCGCATACCGTCGCCACCGCGCCCAGATACGGATCGATCGCGCAGGCGCGCGGATTCGAGTCCACCTTCAGCGCGAGTCCGCGCCGCGTCCCCTTGATTCGCAACACGCGCCGCGTCGCTGCCCGGTCCGACGACCGTATTGCCCTGCACGATCGAATCGTATTGCCGGAAGATCCATCGCTTCGAGCCGACGTTGGGACTGGCGAGCAGGCCGCGCAGCGCCGCGCGGCGCTCCGGACGCCGCCGTGGTCGTCGCAGGCGCTGCGGTCAGACGGCTTGCAGCGGCGGCCGTCCGCCGGACGATCGTAGAGCGGCGCTTCGTCGGTCGAGCGCGCGCACCGGAATATCGGCGACGACGTTTCCCGCCGAGCGTCACCCGCCATCGGCGCGTCGTCGGTAATCCTGCCGATCTACGACCGCGTGCAGATCCCACTTCGCGAAAATCGCTGCGAGTTCGCGACTCGCGGCCGCGCTCCGCCACGATCAGCATCCGCTCCTGCGATTCCGACAGCAGAATTTCGTAGGGCGTCAGCCCCGGCTCGCGCAACGGCACCTGGTCGAGGTCGATCTCGATTCCAAGTCCGCCGCGCGCCGCCATCTCGCTCGACGACGAGGTGAGCCCGGCCGCGCCCATGTCCTGGATCGCGACGATCGCGCCGGTCTTCATCGCCTCAAGGCACGCCTCGATCAGCAATCTTTTCGGTGAACGGATCGCCGACCTGAACGGTCGGCCGCTTCGCTTCGCTGCTGGCGTCGAACTCGGCCGACGCCAGCAGGCTCGCGCCATGAATCCCGTCGCGGCCGGTCGCCGATCCGACATAGAGGACCGGGTTTCCGACGCCGCTGCGCGCGCGCGCTCTGCAGCTCGCCCTTGCGCGCGAGGCCGAGGCAGAACGCGTTGACCAGGATGTTCGCGTTGTAGGCCGCGTCGAACATCACTCTCGCCCGCGACCGTCGGCACGCCGACGCAGTTGCCGTAGCCGCCGATTCCGCCGACCACGCCGCCGAGCAGATAGCGGGTGCGCGGATGGTCGAACGAACCGAACTTGAGCGAATCCATGCTCGCGATCGGCCGCGCGCCCATCGTGAAGATGTCGCGCAGGATTCCGCCCACGCCGGTCGCCGCGCCCTGATAGGGCTCGACGAACGACGGATGGTTATGGCTTTCGATTTTGAAAACCGCGACCCATCCGTCGCCGACGTTGATCGCGCCGGCGTTCTCGCCCGGTCCGGCCTGCACGACCAGTCGCCGCGCGACGGCAGCATCTTGCAGATGGCGGCGCGAGGACTTGTACGAGCAGTGCTCCGACCACATCACCGAGAAAACCGCCGAGTTCGGTGAGCGTCGGCGTGCGGCCGAGCAGCTTCGTTCGATTACGCGGAATTCGCCGTCGGTCAAGTCCGTGCGCGTGCGCCGCGACGAGATCGACCGGGGCTCGCCCGGCATCGGCGCGCGGCCGCTCGCTCATCCGGCGGCTCTCCACGCTCTCGAGAATCGATCGGAACAATCT
The DNA here is from genome assembly GCA_963793115.1 of uncultured delta proteobacterium. Classification (GTDB taxonomy): domain Bacteria; phylum Desulfobacterota; class Binatia; order Binatales; family Binataceae; genus CAVVMA01. The sequence goes on along the minus strand of CAWBYV010000008.1, from coordinate 358,413 downwards.
CGAGCCCGTCCGTCGCCGCCGAGCATCGGCTCGACCGCGTGCTCCGGATGCGGCATCAGGCCGAAGACATTGAAGCGTTCATTGGCGACACCCGCGATCGCGCGCGTCGAGCCGTTGGGATTGGCGTGGTCGGACTCGCGCTCCGCTCGCGTCAACATATCGCAGCAGCACCTGCCCGCGCTCTTCCATCTGGCGCAACTCCGCTTCGGGCGCGACGAAGAGCCCGTCACCATGCTTGATCGGCAGCCTGAGCAGGTCGCCCTGGCGCGCCGCGCGAGTGAACGGCGTCGCGGCGTTGTCGACCCGCACGTACACGCGCTCGCATATGAAAGATAGCGTGCGATTGCGCGTGAGCGCGCCGGGCAGCAGATGGGCCTCGCACAGAACCTGGAAGCCGTTGCAGATGCCCATCACGAATCCGCCGTCGGCGGCGAATCGTGCGACGCTCTTCATGATCGGCGAGAAGCGCGCGATCGCGCCGCATCGCAGGTAATCGCCGTAACTGAAGCCGCCGGGCAGGACGACGCAGTCCGCGCCGCGGAGACTCTCGTCCTTGTGCCAGAGCGGGAATGCATCCTGGCCCATCACGTCGCGCAAGGCGTACAACGCGTCGCCGTCGTCGAGCGAGCCGGGAAACGTGATGACGCCCCACTTCATGTCATGCGACACCTACCGGGAATACCCTCACCCGGCGCGTAGCGAGCTCACGCTCGCTCGCGCCAACCTCTCCCTGGTCAGGGAGAGGTGCAGGAAGCAAGCCGCGTCGGGCACGACTACAGGGAACTCCTGGTGGCAGAGATGGCGGGGGGAAGGCCCCGTCATCGGCCTTCCATCCCGAAACGAAAGTGCTCTGTTCTGCGCCTCTCCCTGACCAGGGAGAGGCCGGTGAGCGCTGCGCTCGCCGGGTGAGGGTAATCCGCTGCCACGCGCTCTCGCGAGATCGACTCATCACGATTCGACCTCGAAGCGAAAGTCCTCGATCAGCGGATTCGCCAGCAACTGCTCGCACATCTTCTGGGCCGCGGCACGCGCCTCTTGCTCGGAGGCCGCGTCGATCTCGAGCACGATGTACTTCCCGATTCTCACACCCCCTACCCCCTTGAAGCCGAGGCTCTTGAGCGCGTGCTCGACGGCCTTGCCCTGAGGATCGAGAATCCCGCCGCGGGGCGTGACGATCACCTTTACCTGCAACTTGCTTCCCTTTCGCCGCGCGATACGCCTCAGCTCTCGACCCGGCGCAGCATCTCCTGGTACGCCTCTTCGACGCCGCCGAGGTCGCGACGGAAACGATCCTTGTCCAGCTTCTCGAGAGTGGCCTTGTCCCAGAACCGGCAGGTGTCGGGACAAATTTCGTCCCCCAGCAGCACGCGCCCGTGGAAGCGCCCAAATTCGAGCTTGAGGTCCACCAGCACGATGTTTCTCTGATCCAGAAAGCGCAGCAGCGCATCGTTGGTGCGCAGCGCCAACTCGTTGATTTGGCCCAGCTCGTCTGGCGTTGCCCATCCAAACGCGATCGCGTGATCGGCGATTATCAGCGGATCGTCGAGCGCATCGGACTTGTAGTAGTACTCGACGATCGGATGCGGCAGCGGCTCGCCCTCGGTGCGTCCCAGCCGCTTCGCCATCGAGCCCGCCACGATGTTGCGCACCACGGTCTCGACCGGAATTATGTTGAGCCGCTTGCAGAGCATCTCGCGGTCGCTCAGCCGCCGTACGAAATGAGTCGCTACGCTTTCGCGCTCGAGCAGGTTGAAGAACAGCTCCGACATGCGGTTATTGATGATGCCCTTGTCCTCGATCGTGCCGCGCTTCCTGGCGTTGAAAGCGGTCGCGTCGTCCTTGAAATACACGATTACGAGGTCGGGGTCGGAAGTCGCATAGAGCTTCTTCGCCTTGCCCTCGTAGAACATCTCGAGCTTTTCGGGCGCTGCTTCCATTTTGTTCTCCGTGGAGAGGTGACGGCTTCAAATTACCTGCGTGCGCGCAGCCATACAAAAGCCGGCGGGCCGCGAATCAACAAATCGCGGACGGTTATTCACATTCGCGGGCCGGCGTGATGCGGGCCGCGCGCGACTCACTTCCGCCGGCCCTCGGTCGCCCCCGGCGCGGCCGCCCCCGGCGCGGTCGCCCCCGGCGCGGTCGCCCCCGGCGCGGGCACGAATTGCTCGACCAGCTCCGCGGCGAGTCCGACGTAAGAGCGCGGCGTGAGCTTCAGCAGCGCCCGCCGGTCGGCGTCCTTGAGCGGCAGCGATGCGACGAATTGCTCAATCGCTTTGCGATCGACCGGGCGCCCGCGGGTGAGTTCCTTGAGCGTCTCGTACGGCCGCGCCATCCCGTGACGGCGCATCACGGTCTGGATCGCCTCGGCGAGCACTCCCAGGCCTGCTGCGGCGTCGAGATCGGCCGCGATTCGCCGCTGGTTCAGCTCGACGCGGTGGAGCCCGCGGTCGATCGATATGAGCGCCACCACCATGTGGCCGAAAGCCGCACCCGTGCTCCGAATCGCCGTGCTGTCGCTGAGATCGCGCTGCCATCGCGAGATCGGAAGCTTGGCGCCGAGATGCTGGAACAGCGCAGTCGCGACGCCGAGATTGCCCTCGGCATTCTCGAAATCTATGGGATTGACCTTGTGCGGCATCGTCGAGGAGCCGGTCTCACCCGCGATCGCTTTCTGCGCGAAGTATCCGATCGCGATATAGCCCCAGAGGTCGCGCGCGAAGTCGAGCAGGATCGTGTCGATTCGCACCATCGTGTCGAACAGCTCGGCGATAAAGTCGTGGCTCTCGATCTGCGTGGTGAGCGGATTCCACTTGAGGCCAAGGCTTTCGACGAAGGCGCGCGAATGCGCGATCCAGTCGGCTTCGGGGTAAGCCGCCTGATGGGCGTTGAAGTTGCCCACCGCGCCGTTGAGCTTGCCGAGATACTCCTGCGCGCCAACATGGCGGCGCTGGCGATCGAGGCGGGCGGCGAAGATCGCCAGCTCCTTGCCCATCGTGGTCGGCGTGGCTTCCTGGCCATGGGTGCGCGCGAGCATCGCGACGGATTTGTAGCGTCGCGCGAGCGCAGCGATGGTCTCGATCAGATCGGCGAGCTTCGGGCTCAGTTCGCGCTCGACGAATTCCTTGAGAATCAAGGCGTAGGCGAGGTTGTTGATGTCTTCCGACGTGCAGGCGAAGTGGACCATCTCGACCGGAGCGTCGGAATCGATCGCGGGGATTCTTTCCTTGACGAAGTACTCGACCGCCTTGACGTCGTGATTGGTTTCGCGCTCCAGCGCCTTGACCCGCCGCGCGTCGGCGATCGAGAAGTCGGTGTAGAGCGCGCGCAGCCCGCGTAGCGTCGCGGCGCTGAGCGCGGGAAGCGCGTCGATCACCGGGTTCGCGGCGAGCGATAGATACCACTCGACTTCGATCCGGACGCGATAGCGAATCAGCGCGAGCTCGGTGAAGTAGTCGCGGAGCGCGGCGGTGCGGCCCCGGTAGCGGCCGTCGATCGGAGTGATCGCGGTCAGCGCCGCGTCGAGTCTGCGTCCCGCGCTTCGCTCTTCTCATCACCTCTCCCTGACCAGTCGCCCCCGGCGCGTGGAGAGGTCGGCGAGCGCTGCGCTCGCCGGGTGAGGGTATTACCGTCCCGTGTGTCCAAATCCGCCATCACCGCGCGAACTCTCTTCGAGCCGATCGACTTCTATCACTTCCGCGCGCACGACCGGCGCGATCACCAACTGGGCGATTCGCTCGCCGGGATGAATCGAAACCTCGTGCTCGCCGAGATTTACAAGTAATACTTTAACTTCACCCCGGTAGTCCGCATCGATCGTGCCCGGCGCGTTGACCACGGTCAGGCCTTCACTTATAGCGCGCCCGCTGCGAGGACGCACCTGCCCCTCGAAGCCCACCGGAATCTGAATCGCGACTCCGGTCGGCACCGCCGCGCGCTCCATCGATCGAAGCATCATCGGCTCTTTGAGGTCCGCGACCAGATCCATTCCGGCGGCGTGGGCGCTCTGATAGGCGGGCAGAGCCGTAGTGCTCTGCCGCACCCGACAAATTCTGACGACGGGGTTCATCGCGCACGCATCGTAGCGAAATTCCCGCGGCGCGCACATCGAATGGGCGCAAGTCTGATCCACAACCGGATAGCTTTTTCCCCAGACCGCCTGCTTCGCCGGACCGCCTGCGGCGGTTGCGCCGGGAGAGGCCGCGGATCATATTCTGCTGGCAGGCCCGAATGCGTGAAGCCAATGAACCGAAAAGAGCTCAACCGAAGAGAGATCAAAATGTACTCGGACTACAAGAGTCCGTTCGCGTACCTCGCGTTCGATCCTGCCTTTGCGCTCGAAGAGCGCTATCGCGTGCGCCTCCGATGGGTCCCGTTCCAGCTCCGAATCAAGGGAAAAGCCGAGCGAAGCACCTACTCCGAGTACAAAGCGAAGTACTCGTACCTCGACGCCCGGCGGTGGGCCAAGCCGCGCGGTCTGGTGATTCGCGGACCGCTCAAAGTCTACGACACTACGCCCGCGCTGATTGGCGGGCTCTTTGCCGGCACGCAGGGGCGGCTGCTCGACTACAGCCACAAGGTCTACGAGCTTTTCTTCCGGCGTGAGCTGGAGGCCGATCGGGCCGAGGCCGTCGCCTCGCTAATCGCAAGCCTCGGCATGTCCGCCGAACAGTATCGCGAGTATCTCGCCGGCCCGGGCCTTCGTGCCTACGAACAGGCGCAGGACGAAGCCGTCTCGGATCGGGTCTTCGGCGTGCCATTATTCATCCTTGACGGCGAACCGTTTTGGGGCCACGACCGCTTGCCGCTGCTGGAGCAGCGGCTCGCCGAGCAGGGACTAGCGCTTTCGTAGGTTGACGCGCGTCAGTACAGTCGCGCGCCGATGAAAACCCCGTCGATGAAGTGCTTGGTGGCACGCGCCGCCCGCTCCGGCATCTTGAGCAGCTTGCCGGCAAGCTCGCGCGCGGCCGGCATCAGCGCGTCCGCGGCGACCACCTGGTTGACCATCCCGATCTCGAGCAGCTCGCGCGCCTTGTAACGGCGACACAAGATCATTGCCTCCTTGGCGCGCCAGGGTCCCATCCGCGACGCCAGCGCGATCGCCGGTCCGCCGGTGAAGGGCGCTCCCAGCTCGACCTCCGGCACCCAGAATTCCGCCTGCTCGGCTGCGACGATAAAGTCGAACGCCGCCGCCAGCGCCCATCCGCTGCCTACCGCGTGGCCATTGACCGCGCAGATCGTGATGCAATCGAGCCGCGTGATGTGATCGAAGATGCGGCCCGTCATCCGCGGCACGCCCGCGTTGCGCTCCGCGAAAATTCGCGCGCGCTCGCCGGGATCGGTGACGCCTTTGGCCGCCGACAGATCGGCGCCTGCGCAAAACGATGCGCCCGCGCCGGTGACGATCAACACGCGGGTTTCGCGATCGTCGCGCACGCCGCGGATCAGCCCCTCCAGCTCGTTCATCACCGCGCGATTGACGCAGTTGCGCCGCTCGGGCCGGTTGAACGTGATCGTCGTGATCGATCGGTCTTTCTCGATCAGGAAATTCTCAGGCATTTTCGTTTCCCCATTCGCCGATCTTAGGAGCCGGCGCGGCATTTCGCCATGCGGCGCCGCTTGCCGTGTCCGCAGGAGCAATGGCTAACTGGGCTCGGCGATGGAAGCCTTCGACGTGGCGATCGTGGGAGCCGGAGCGGCCGGGCTGATGTGCGCGCTGACCGCCGGGCAGCGCGGCCGGCGCGTGCTGCTGCTCGATCATGCGCAGCGGGCGGGCGAGAAGATCCTTATCTCCGGCGGTGGACGATGCAACTTCACCAATCTCGAAGTGACGCCCGACCGTTTCATCTCGGCCAACCCGCATTTCTGCAAGTCCGCGCTCAGCCGCTACACGCAGCGGGACTTCATCGCGCTGGTCGAACGCCATCGCATCGCCTATCACGAGAAAACCCTGGGCCAGCTATTCTGCGACGGTTCGGCGCGCGAGATCGTCGCGATGCTGCTCGCGGAATGCGGCGCGGCCGGCGTTGATCTGCGCCTCGGCCGCAGCGTCAGCGCGATCGCGCGCGCCGATCGCTTCCGTATCGAGACCAACCGGGGCAACTTCGTCGCTGCGGCCCTGGTGATCGCGACCGGCGGGCTGTCGATTCCGAAGCTGGGCGCGACCGGCTTCGCCTACGAGATCGCGCGCCGCTTCGGACTGGCGGTAATCGAGCCGCGCCCCGGCTTGGTCGCCGATGAAGGTCGCGGGCGAGACGCTCAGCCTGTGCCAATCGCTCAGCGGCGTTTCCGTCGACGCGGTCGTATCCTGTGGCCGCGATAGTTTCAGGGAGAGCATCCTGTTCACCCATCGCGGTCTGTCGGGTCCGGCGATCCTTCAGATTTCGTCATATTGGCGAGAGGGAGAAATTCTCTCGATCGATTTGGTGCCGGGGATCGAAGTTGAAAGCTTTCTCAAGGATCGCAAGCGAGCGCGTCCCAAGGCCGAGCTCAAGACCGTGCTGGCCGAGGTGATGCCCACACGCCTCGCCCATGCTCTGGCCGAAGCCGCCCAATTCGCCGACTCGATGGCGAATATTCCCGACCGCGGTCTCTCCACGATCGCCGAGCGGCTGAAGCATTGGCATCTGCGGCCAACGCAATCGGAGGGATGGGCCAAAGCCGAGGTGACAGTCGGCGGCATCGACACTAACGGCCTGTCGTCCCGGACGATGGAGGCGCGCGAAGTACCGGGTCTCTACATGATCGGCGAGGCGGTCGATGTCACGGGCTGGCTGGGCGGCTACAACTTCCAGTGGGCATGGTCCAGCGGCTGGTGCGCCGGAATGGCGGCGTAGTCGTTGCATTGTGCGGCTCTTCCGTAGCGCCGGCCGGAGCCTGCCCTGAGTCCGACCGAAGGGTGCCGGCGCCTTCGTGCGCGCGGCGCTCGCTTGGCTTTGATTAGACGACGGACTTCGCGCGTGGGCATCAAGCTTGCGCTCGCGGATATCGACCAGCGGTCGCTCGCAGCAGCCGCCAGCGGCCTGCTCTACACCGCGTCAAAGTTTTAGGCGAGCTTCAGACCAGTCTAGTCGATCTGGCCGAGCACCCAGGCGGCGGTATCCTCGGGCAGGTCGGGGATATGCTGCATGAACTCGGCGACGTTCTCTCCCACTACCCTCGCGCTGAAGTTCTCCTGCAGGACCGCGAGAAAGCGCCCGGCGAGGCGCTCGCTCAGCAGGCCGCATCGCTTGAGAGTGGGAATGACGAATCCTTGCACCGGGCCGAGCCGCCGCCCGCGCTGCCGGTCGCGGTTGATCTCGTCGCGCTCGCGCTGCGCGCAGGCCAGAAGCTCGGCAGTGTCGATACCGGCTTCAGCCCAGCTTTGCATCAGCGCGCTCATGAATCCCGCCTGATTGCGTCCGCCGATCAGCCCGAAGGCAGCCTCGAACGCGAAGTCTTCCAGGTCTTCGCGCTCGCTGGGCGAAAGGCAAGGCACGCAACGCTCGATATATTGCACGCCGTACGCGTGATGACGCGACTCGTCACGCGCAACGTAGGTAAGGAGATCCTTCAGCAGCGGCTCTTCGGTCAGATTCCGCATCTCGCGGAAGCTGTAAAGCGCCAGACCCTCGACCACGATCTGCATGCCGACCAGCTTCTTGGTCCAGTCGCCGGTCTGGAGCGTGCTGTCGAGCACGCCCTTGAGATTGGGCGCGATCGGCCGCACCATGTCGAGCTTCTCGATATAGCGGGCGAAGACCTCGACGTGGCGGGCCTCGTCCATGGTCTGGGTCGCCGCGTAGAACTTGGCGTCGGTATGGGGCACCGCGTTCACGAGTTGCGCCGCGACCATCAGCGCGCCCTGTTCGCCGTGCAGGAAGTTGCTCAGCCGAAAGCCGGCCATCCGCTTCTTCAGTTCCCAAACCGTCTCTTCGCTGAGCGCACGCCAGTACGAAGTCTGCTCGATCGGAAAGCCGAGTCCGAGCGGAGTGCTTGCCAGCGCGGCCTGATCGATCGGCGTGTCCCAGTTGAGATCGCGCTCGGCGATCCATTGCGCTTCGGCGGCCTTGACGTACAGGCGGCGCAGCTCCTCGACCTCAGAACCGTAGTTCCACTGATAGACGACCTTCATCGCAGTCTCGAGGCCGGGATCCTGGGTCGCAGGCGTGATCGTGAATTCACTCATTGGCGTGCTTCCTCGCGGCGCGGCGTCGGGCGCGTCTCCCTGGACTTTGAGCCGCTTCGCGAATTGTGCGGCAAGCCGGCTCGGGAATCAAATTGCCGTGGGCAAATTACGGTAAGAAAGCGCCTGGGAGCGCTCTTATCCTGGCCACCGCTGGGCGTTGGCGAAGCGTAGATTAGCGTTCGATCTGGCGCGAAACCTACGACGACGCTTCGGCCCGCAACGCGCTATCGACGACAACGGGTGCAGAGAGCTTTTTCAGCGCAAGCTTCAGTTCTTCACGGCTGGTGCCCACCGTCTTCAAGGTCGGCAAGACCACATGCTCCAGAAATACCCGCGCGCTGATTCCGGCTCCCGAAGTTCGAAGCCTCTCCTGATAATTTGGGATCAGCCCGTCGCCGGGCATTTTGAAATTCGACAGAACATAGGCCAGATCGGAAATCGTCCCCGCCCGGTCGTGGGCCAGTTCGAGCTCGATCATCGCCCGGTAGAAGCCGCCGTGCGCCGCTTCATCTCTGCCTACGTAATGGAATATGGCCTCGAGCACCGTATCGCCTGCGCAATGAGCCTTCTCCTTCTGCGCTTTGTATGCCATATAGGTCGCGCCTTCCTGAAGCGCGCCGTAGCATGCCATCTGGCGGGCCGTCTTGAAGGGTAGCGACCACACTTTGGCAAAGGTGTCGGCTTCCAGCGCGGCGAATTCCGCTTGCGAACGCAGACCCGAACGGGTCAAGTATTCGCGGAAAACCAATCCATGCCTGGATTCCTCAAATGCCCAGCAGGTCTGGAACCACGCCAAGCCGAACATCGAGCGCGTTACCTGGAGTCCATTGGAACTGTAGTCCGGCAGGTACATTTCCTCCGCGCAGAAGGTTTCGACGCATTGCGCGGTGGTTAGCGTGGTTTTGGACAGGTCGAGCTTGTCCCATGGAATGTCGTTGAAGATGCTCCAGCGTCGCTTATTCTCGGCGGTTTCGAGAAACTCGAGATAGATTCGATAGACGCTGTCCCGATAGCTTGCGGGCATAGATCACCAATACCTTTCGCAGTCCCTTCCTTAAGACGCCGATCTTGAGTCGGGTGAGCTTTCTCTGGAGGCCGGTTGTCGGGAAAGATCTTCCCCGAAGTTACAAGGGTCGTCTAAAATCGCGGGCCGCGCAAGCCCATCCCGATGAAAAGTCACGCGCCGAGGCTTTGCGCCTCGCACAGGGCGCGAAAAGGGCCTTCGCGCGAGCTGAGCGTTTCCCAATCGCCCGATTCCACCACCCGCCCATTCTCGATTACGTAGATCAGATCGGCCCATCAGATCGTCAACAGGCGATGGGCGATCAGCACGGTGGTCAGATCGCCGCGCAATCGCTCGATCGCGCCGAGCACCTTGGTCTCGTTGTCGGAGTCGAGGCTGTTGGTCGCCTCGTCGAGCAGCAGCATCGCGGGCCGCCGGAGCATCGCGCGCGCCAGCGCGATCCGTTGCCGCTCGCCCTGCGAGAGCAGGATGCCGCGGTCGCCGACGATCGTTTCGAGCCCTGCGGGAAGTCCGCGCACGAATTCCTCGGCCGCCGCAAGGCTGAGCGCCTCGAGCATCTCGCGCTCGGTCGCGCCCGGCCGCGCCCATGAGAGGTTGGCGCGCACGGTGTCGTGGAACAGAAAAGTCTCCTGGCCGACGTACCCGATTTGCTCGCGCCATCCGCGGGCGTGTGCCGCATCGAGCGCAACACCATCTATTGTCACGCGGCCCCCGCCGGGCGCGATCAGCCCCATCATCAGGTCGGCCAGCGTGCTCTTGCCGACCCCTGAGGGACCGACGATCGCCGTGACCCGCCCGGCCGGAATCACCAGATCGAGGTCGCGAATCACCGGCTCTCCGGCACGATAGGCGAACCACACTCGCTCGAGCCGGACTGCCGTATGCAATTGCAGCGGCTGCCCCTCCGCCTGCGGCGGCTCGGCCGCCGCGCGGCAACGCTCCTCGACACCCATCACATTGGTAAACGCGGGAAGCAGGCTCAGAAAGTTCTGGTAGTGGCCGTTCGCCGACATCATCTTGGGCATTACGCGCGAGAACAGGAGCAGCAGAATCAGGATCTCGGCGCCCGGCACGGCGATTTTGATCGAAACGTAGATCACCACTCCGAGCGCGAGGATCGACCCGACCTCGAACATCGAGCTGGCCAGGGCCTGCTGGCGCGCCGCGCCGATCATGCTGCCGGCGACATCGGCGCTCAGCGCGGCGAAGATTCCGGCGCTGCGCTGCTGTGCGCCGTAGGTCTTTACGGTCTTGAGGCTTTGCAAGTGCTCCGAGGCGGCGGCGTAGAGACGGTTGCTCGCTTCCGAGATCGCGCCGCCGCTTTCATGCAGCCTGCGCGTGCGGCCGCGAACCGCGAACGTAAGCAGCGTTCCGGCCGCGAACACCATCGCGGTCATCGGCGGCGAGAGCGCCAGCGCCACCACCAGGTAGACCACGATCAGCACGGCGTCGGACCCGAGCATCATCAGCCGCAAGGTGGCCGTCGCGACTCGATCGATCTCAGCGGTGAGGGCGTGAGTGAAGTCCGAAGCACGGCTGCGGGCCACGAACAGCCAGCCGGCGTTGGCGATCGCGCCGTAAAGGCGCTTTCTGAGCGCGAGCGCGACGCCTTGGTTAACGGAGATCGTCGCGACCGATTGCGCGCCGCTGAGCGCCGCGCGCGCGCTCACCAGCACTACGAATATCGCGAGCAGAACCGGCAGCGTGGGCGGCAGGCCGATCGCGGCGACCGCGCCCGCGATCGCTTTCGCGTAACGTCCGGCATCACCTTGATGGGTCAGATCGAGTCCGGCGGCCTGCAAAGTGGGCAGAAGCAGCGCGATCCCGATGCCCTCGGTGAGCGAGTAAAGAACCATCAGGCAGAGCGCGGCCGCGACTTTCCATCCGGCGGCCTGCGCCACCGCCGCCACGTAAGGCCGGAGCCGCACTCTCATCCTGAGACTCTTGCCAAGCTGTCGAAAAAGGATTTTTCGACTGCCCCTATCTCTTATCTCTCTCTGGAAACGGGAGAAAACTATAGAGCGAAGTAGCTTCGGGCGGGAGCGTGAAATACGAGACGAGCCCGAGAGAGCCTATCTGCCCTCCCGAGCTCGTTAATTTTGTGCGCGACTCCGAAGTTGAACCAACCAGGAGCGGATGGATCAAGCCGCACTGCCAACGCGGCCAAGTGTTGCAGGCAGGACGCGCGCGCCGCAGTCCAGCGACTGAACTGTCACAGGTTGTGACCCTTGGGGCCCAACCCGTCGCTTGCGGTACTGCCGGCACCTGCAGTCATGTCGGCGACGGTGCCGTACGCGACCAAGTCAGGAGTGCGGTAGGGTTTCTTTGTCTTGCGGGTCGTTTCGTTTTGCACAGTATCCTTCATCGACTGCCCTCCACCAACGCCAGATGGTACGTAGGTTAAACGACACGATGAACCTCGTCAAGCGGCCCTCCCAAGTTTCATATCGCGTCAGCCCGCGGACGCTCGCAGCAGTCCTGGCGCGATAATGGCGTCGTTGCCGTCAAACACCGAGCCAAACCACAGTTCGACGGCGCACGCGGCGAACAGCGGCCAAAAATGGGCGTCCGCCTTCGGATCGCCGCTTGCGCAGAGCGACATCGTCCGTTGGTAGTCTTTCCGCAGTTCCTCTGCCTTAATCCATCCGATTGCGTCTATCTTGGGCGACTGCAGAACTCCGGCGTCATAGAGATTTCGCAGGGTAGCCATCCCGACTGCCATGAAGTCCCCCTTGTCAAGCCTGCCGAGCACCGACTCCGGCATCAGACCGCGCATCGCGTTGCGGAACGCGAACTTCTGGTACTCGCCGCGGCGGCGTTGGTCGTCGGGAGTCGCGAGCGTGAACTCGATCAAGCGCAGGTCGTGAAGCGGATGGCGAACATCGAAGCCGAACCAGGACGACGCTCGTTCCGCGGCTTCCATGAAGAAGGCCAACCACGGGTTCTTGAGGTCCTGGTAGGCCCGACGCTGGATGAGCGTGCCCCATCGCGGCAACCTGCGCCGATTGCGCAGGCGCTCTGCCAGCGCCGTCCGGCGGGCAAACTCGGGGTTGAGCCAGCCGGGAAACGCACCGCGCGCCGTCTTGATTAGCCGCATCGCCGGCTCCGGCAGCGCCGGCGCTAGCGCGGTTTTCAGCAGGTAGCGCACCAGGCCGTAGTAGCCGTTGAAATAGACCACGCGGTCGGCGCGGGTCAGGCGCATGTCGGAGCGTAGGCGGCGCGCCAAATCACTCAGCCTGAGGCCGCGCAGCAGCGAAGCGTATTGGTAGAGGCTGCCGCACTGCCAGTCGTCGCCGCCAAGCCCGGTCAGGCATACGCGGAATCCTCGGGTTGCGACCAGCGCCTTCAACGGATCGAACATATCGCAGTTGGGTGTGACCGGCGTTTCCCGGTATCGCTGAATTCGCTCCATCCATGACTGCATGGTTGGAACCAGCGGCGGAACGTTGTTCGACCTGATCTGCCACATCCTGACGACGTTCATTGACATATGCGCTCTCGTCCGCCGCGGCGCCGGAAAACGACAAGGAGAAGGTCTCGAACGGCATCGCCGGCACCCGATGCTCCCGCATCAGCTTCTGCACGACGCCAACTACGGCCGAGGAATCGATACCGCCGCTCAGCTCCGCAGCGACGCCGCCAACGCTGCGCATCCGGCAACGCACCGCCTCTTCGACGAGGCCGCGCAGATGCTCGGCGTACTCGTCGTCGGTCCGGTAGCTAATCTTCTTGCCGGGATCGAGTGCGAGCCAGGTTCGTTTGGTGACTCCGTCGGGCCGCACGATCAGTAGGTCGCCGCCCGCCAGCCGCATCAGGCCGCTGAACAGGGTATCCTCGCGGGTGGAGAAGGCGCCGAGCAGATACTCTGCGACCATCGGCTCGTTCGGCGCACGCCGCACCCGCGGGTCCTGCAAAAGCTGATGGAGTTCCGAGCCGCACAGGAAAAAGCCCGCGCCGATATGGTAGTAGAGCGGCTTCACCCCCATCGGATCGCGAGCGCATAGGAGCCGGCGATTGCGTCCGTCCCACAGTGCGTAGGCGAAGTCGCCGAGGATCCGCCGCGGCGATTCATCGCCCCAGAGTTGGTAAGCGCGCAGGACCAGCTCGGCGTCGCCGTCGCCCTTGAGCTCGATACCCGCGCTTTTGAACGCCGCGGCCAGCTCCTCCCGATTATCGACCCGCCCGTCGAAGGTCAGGCAGAGCGAGTCGTCGCACAATGGTTGCGGCTCGCGAGTGGACTCGAGCGTGGTGTGGAGCATCGCATGACCGATCGCGACCGGTCCGCCGATCCAACGGCCCATCCCGTCACGCCCGCGATGGGCGATCGCGGAGAGCATGCGATCCAGCAGCAGCCCGTCGGCCGGTCGCCCATCGAGATTATAGATAACGGCGATACCGCTCATGCGTACCTCGAATGGAGTCCGTGTCCGACGCGATCGTCAGAGCGACTTTCCGGTCCCGGCCATCGGGTCTTCCAGATCTGCGAGCACCGCGTCGCGCGCGGCCGGGAGCGCCGAGAAGTCGTTGGGAACCAATAGTTGCCGGACCGGCACTTGGGTAAGCAAGCGTCCGAGGAAAGCAAACCGCCGCGTCAGTGCCGGCCGATCGGCAGTGTCGAGCAGAAAGGCCGACGAGATGAGCTGGATGAGCGCCTCACGAGCGCCCATCGCGACCACGCGCGGCGCCGGGCTGCCCTCACCAGCGCCGCCATCGCGGATCACCCGGTAGACCGCGGCCAGCGGCTGGGGCTCGCGCGGAAACCCGGCCGATGCTCTGGGGCCGAGCAGACGCGCCTTGGACGAATGTCCGGCGACCCGCAGCGCTCGATCGGATTCGCTGCTCAAGGCCTTCATGGCGTCGGTCCAGAGCCTCAGCCCCGGATAGGCGGGCGTCGCGAAGATTCGCGCTCTCTCCTCCAGCACGAGGCAATCGTCGGCCAACAGCGGATGGCCCGCGCGAAGGAAAATGCCGGCCAAGGTCGATTTGCCGGAGCCCGTCGGTCCGATAAAGGCGCAAGCGCCCCGGCCGGTCATGATCGCGGTCGCGTGCAGCACCTCTTTGCCCGAAAGGTTCAACGCCATCGGAAAAACGTGATCGAGCAGCAGATGGCACAGCGTGGAGAGCGCAACGCCCGGCTCCCTGCGCGCGCATACGATCTCGCGCCCCCTCAGGCCCACGGCGAAGTCGGCGATCCTCTCATATCGCAGCAGATAGCCGCCCTCAATTCGGGCGCAGGCGAGAAACGGCTCGCCGTCGGGTGTCGAACATTTGTGGAACCATTCGGAGAGCGGCTGAATCGGCCGCGGGCTTAAGAGGCTGACGCGCACGTCCGGCAACGCTCCATCGGCCGACGCAGCCGATGCCAACTCCGGTATCTCGGCGTCGGAGCCGATAGCCAGTCCGTAAGCTCGATAAAAAAACACTGGCAGACTCTTCCTGCGGGGCTGGCGGACTGTCAGCGGCAGCATGAACGATCGCTACAGACGGCTCGCGCCAGGCCCGGCCATCTCAGTATAGCGGCCGAGGTCGAACTGCCCGATAAGGGTTCGCCCTTCGCTCTCGAGCCAGGCATGGGCCTCGAATTGGCCGGTGGCGGTCTTGCCGACGCCGATCTTGAGTTGCGACTGATAACCGAAGCGACCGAGCATCGCTTCCACGGCCAGCGCTCTCACCAGGCAGTTGCTCGCACCGGGAACGAAGCGCGCCGCCGCCGCAACGGCCCATGAGATTCGCTCCGCAGCGGGTCTTGAGGGCAACACGGCCCGGCGCCCGAAATTGCCGACGCGCCGCCTAACCGTGGCGAGCGGAAGCGTCCATAGTCCCAGCCGCACCAGTCCGACCGTCAAAGCTGCACCGATCACGAGCCGTCGCTCGGAACCCGGAAGTTGCAGAAACTTAGCTCGCAGACCCATCGCGAACCTCAACCAGTCCCAGGGCCGCAAGCTTCGAGAGCAGTGTCAGCAGATCCCGCGTGCAGCGCTCCGCATCGACTTCGTATTGCTCGAGAAGCAGGTTGACAATCTCGTTCACCCGGCGCGGCTCCTGGACGAGCTTCCAAACCGCCGCGCCGACGTTGTCGAGGCCGTAGTAGAAGCTGTCCCTGAGATTCAGGATCGCCGCTTCGTTCTCGAATTCGCAGGAGACCTGATCCTTGCCGGCGATCACGACCGAAGAGATCGAGATTGCGGGTACCGCCGAACTGTTGGAACTCAATGCCTTGGCGCTCACTCCCCCTCCGATCCCCTCTTGAAGCCGACCCTACCGCCAGTAGCGTATAGCGCGCCCATCGGTGCGTTCAAGGCTCTCTCGCCTTCACGCGGCGGGCGGCCCCGCAGATTGCCGGCGCGAATCAGCGCGGCTCGAACAGGTTGAAACCCTCGGCGGTTCGCACCTTGCCGCGCCGTCCGACGAATTCCTCCTGCTCCATCCCAGCGAGGATCTCGCGCGGCGTTTTGGCCAGGAACCTCGACCCGTCTTCGAGACGCCCGATCACGATTCCCTCCGACGGCTTGCCGTCGCGTCCGTGAACCACCGAATAGGTCTCGATAGTGCCGGCTCCGGCGGCCTGCTCCGTGACGCGGACGGGCGAAACCTGGCGCGCGGGTTTTCTGTCGTGTTCGGATGCGAAGGGTTTCTGCGGCTGCGCGCAAGACAGGATCAGCGCCGCGTGCTTGGTGAAATACCATCCAAGCCCCGTCACCATCCCGATCTTGCCGGGATTGGCCCGCAGCCGCTCGACCATCGCGGCGGTCGAATGGCCGCAGTAGTTGCTCGCTGGCCCGCCCGCGTAGGGCAGGCCTCCGGTGACGGTAACGCCGCGCGGGTCGTCCTGGTCGAGCGAGAGCGCGTCGAGCGCCAGCCCGACCGCCGACGGGAAGCAGCTATAGAAATCGAAGTACGAAACCTCGCTCACGGCGATTTGGGCCAGCTCGAGCGATCGCTTTGCGGTACGTTCGAGCGCGGGCGAGCTGTGAAAGCTTTCGCGCTCGTAAACAAAAAATGGATCCTCGGTCGCATCGGCCGAGCCCGCCAGATAGACGATCTTATCGGAGGGAACTTTGAGCCGGCGCGCTTCCGCTTCACTGGTCAGGATAATCGCGGCCGCGAGGTTGACATCGATAATCGCGTTCATCAGCTTCGGGTAGGGGAAACAGATGATCCGGTTGTCGCCGGAGACCGTGGTGATTTGCTCCGCGGTGTGCTCCTCGGGGAACCATGCGTAAGGATTCTTCGCCGCCACCCGCGTCATCCCGGCGCACAGCTTGCCGAGCTTTTCGCGATGCTCCGCGATCGACCATCCGTGCCGCGCGCGCCGCGCATTTTCGAACAGCGGATAGACCGCCGTCGGCAGCCGCATCCCGTACCGCTCCTCGATCGGGTGGCTTCCGTTGCGCGGATCGCCCATGATCGTGGGCTCGCCGTCGCCGCCTGCCGCGCCCCATTTAACGCCGCCCTGCTTCATCGCGCGGCGCAGCGTGTGGAACGCCTCCGCCCCGGCGATCAGCGCAGCGCGCATCCGGCCCGCGGCGATCTCGCCCGCAAGATAATTCATCGCGTAGAGCGGCGAGCTGCCGCTGATCGTCGTGTAGAGGCTGCTCGCGCGCCTGAATCTTGAGCCGCGCCGCCAGCGCGTTGGGCGCATTCCGGTAGTGGAACGACATGATGTTCACCACCGCGATCGCGTCGAGCGAGTCGAGCACGCCGGGCGCGCCCGAGTCTTCAGCCGCGCTCCGCGCCACCTGCGCCATCATCTCGAGCGGTTCGGGCGCCTGCGCGATCCCGGCGTTGCGTGGGTTGAACTGGGCGACTCCGATGATGACCGGAGAATGTTGCGACATTTGATTCCTGCCTCGGCTGGGTTGTACTCGCCGCTTTGTGTCGTAGCAAAATAGCATCGAAGATGCGTCCGAGGGGAGTCCCCATGAGCGATATCCAAGTTCGCCCAGCAGTCCTGAGCGACCTCGCCCGATTGACCGAGATCTACAACCACTATGTGGTGAACACCCCGATTACTTTCGACATCAAGCCCGTGACCGCCGAAGAACGCGTGCCGTGGTTCGAGGAGCACACCCGCGGCGGCCGTCACCAGATGTTCGTGGCCGAGCGGGATGGGCTGGTGCTGGGCCACGCGGGGACGGGACAGTTCCGGGACAGGGCGGCCTACGACCCGAGCGTCGAGACCACGATCTACTGCGCCGCCGACGCGACCGGAAAAGGGATCGGCCGCTTGATGTACGAAGCGCTGTTCAAGGGGCTTGAGGGCCAGGACGTGCATCGCGTGCTGGCGGGAGTCACGATGCCGAACGACGCGTCAGTCGCGCTTCACCGGCGGTTCGGCTTCGAGCAGGTCGCGCTGTTTTCCGAGGTCGGCCGCAAGTTCGGCCGCTACTGGGACGTGATGTGGATGGAAAAGCGCATGAAATGACAGGCGTGACGCGCGAATCAGACCGAATAATTCGCCCGTTCCATTCCCAACTGATAGCGCGCCGCGTCGATCAGATTCTGCATCAGCGCCAGCACGGTCATCGGGCCGGTCCCCCCCGGATTGAGCGTCACCCATCCCGCCACTTTCCTGACCGCCTCGAAGTCCACGTCGCCCGCGAACTTTCCGGGCGCGACGCGGCGAAAGCCCACGTCGATTACGCAGGATCCCTTCTTCACCATATCGGCGGTGATCAGGAACGGACGCCCCACGTCGGCGCCGACGCACGAAACGATAAGATCCGCCTCGCGGCAGACCGCGGCCAGGTCGAGTGTCTTGCGATGGCACCACGTCACGGTGGCGTTACGCATCCGGCCACCGAGGATCAGCGCAAGCGGCTTGCCCGCAATGTCGCTGCGGCCGATTACGGCCGCGCGCGCGCCGTTGACCGGCACCTTGTAATAATCCAGCAGGGTCAGCACGCCGCGCGGGGTGCATGGGATGAAGCGCCCCCACTCGCCGCGATAGAAGCCCCCGACGCTGCGCGCCGAGACTGCATCGACGTCCTTCAAATGATCGATCGCGTCGAAGAGCCTGAACTTGTCCACGCTGGGCGGCACCGGGAGCTGGAGAAGAATCCCGCTGATGCGCTCGTCCAGGTTGAGACGGTGGATCGCCGTCGCCAGCGAATCGGTGGTGGCTTCCGACGCGGCCGGAGCCACCAACTCGCTCCGAAATCCGAGTTCCTCGGCGAGCTTGCGCTTGTTGCGGACATACTGGCGCGAGGCAGGGTCGTCGCCGACCAGCACCGCGGCGAGTCCGGGAGTGAAGCGATGGCGCTCGACCAGCTCGCGCGCGTAGCGCCGGAACTCCGGCATCAGCGATTCGCTCACCGCCCGCCCATCCATGATGATCGCTCCCATCGCAGATATGCAGTATAGCACGCTGCCGCGAGTCGCCATCCGGCAACGGCTTTCGCCGCGCCTTCCTCAACAGTGTTGACGGTTTCTGTGGGCAGGCGTGCCCGGCGCGTCTCGTTTGGCAATCCGGCGGTTGATAGAATTCTCGCGGTTAGATGAATTCCCCCAAGCGTACGGTGCTGTTCGATCTCCACACCTTAAAGCTCGGCGCGCGGATGACCGAGTTCGGCGGCTTCGCGATGCCGGTCAGCTTCAGCGGGATTATCGAGGAGCATCTGGCGGTGCGGTCCGCCGCGGGTCTCTTCGACTTGAGCCACATGGGCGAATTCGAGGTAAGCGGGCCGCGCGCGCTGGAACTGCTCGAACGGGCGCTCACCAATTCGGCTTCCGCAGCTCAAGGAAGGCGAGGCGCAGTACACGATTCTGTGCGCGGATGACGGCAGCACGATCGACGATCTGATCGTTTATCGCACCGGCGCCGAGCGCTACATGCTTTGCGTCAACGCGTCGAATATTGAACCCGATCGCGATTATCTGGCCGCTCTCAACCGCGGCCGCGCGTCCTTTGCCGACCACAGCGACGAGACCGCGCTGGTCGCGATTCAGGGTCCCAAAGCCGCTGCGATCCTCGCGCCGCTCGCGAGCACGCCGGTCGAGGCGATCGGGCGCTTCAAGACCGCGACGGCGATCGTGGCGGGCGTGCGATGCTTCATCGCTCGCACCGGTTACACCGGCGAGGACGGCTTCGAGCTGTTCACCCCCGCGCCCAATGCGGTACGCCTGTTCGAAGCGATCCTCGAGGCCGGCGCCGGCGCGGGCCTCAAGCCCTGCGGGCTGGGCGCGCGCGACACCTTGAGGATGGAAGCGGGTCTCGCGCTTTACGGACACGAGCTCGACCGCTCGACCACGCCGCTGGAGGCCGGACTCGACACGTTCGTCAAGTTCGGCCACGATTTCGTCGGCGAGCCGGCCCTGAGCAAAGAGCGGGCGGGCGGGCTGCGCAAGCGCCTGATCGGGCTTCGCACTACGGATTCGCGCAGCGTCGCACGCCAGGGCTACCGGCTGTCCCGCGAAGGCCGGGAGATTGGAACTATTACCAGCGGAACGTTTGCGCCGAGCTTCGGCCGGCCGCTCGCGATGGCGTATGTGACCGCGCCGGCACTCGCGGGCGCCTGGCCTCGCGAGGGCGATAGCCTCGAAGTCGAAATCCGCAATCGGCGAGTCGGCGCGACTGTGACGGCGCTTCCGTTCTACCGCCGCAGCACGCGCCATGCAGCTTGAATGAAGAACGGGGAGGCATGATGAGATTCATTCCGCATACTGAACGAGAGATCGACGCGATGCTCGCGATTATCGGCGCCCACAGCGTCGAGGACCTGATCGCGCACGTCCCCGCGCACCTGCGCCAAGGCGCCGCGATCGATCTCGCGCCCGGCCTGAGCGAAGCCGAAGTGGCTGCCGAGATGGCGGCGCTGGCCGCCGCGAATCGCGGCGCGCATGACTTCGTGACTTTCCTCGGCGCCGGCTACTACCGCCATTACGTGCCCGCCGCAGTGCGCGCGATTTGCGCCCGCGCCGAATTCGCGACCAGCTACACGCCCTATCAGGCTGAGGCGAGTCAGGGCACCACGCAGGCGATTTTTGAATTCCAGACCCTGATCACGCAGCTCACCGCGACCGAGGTCGCCAACGCCAGCATGTACGACGGCGCGTCGGCCGCCGCCGAAGTGGTGCTGATGGCGCGCCGGCTGAAGCCCAGGCGTCGCGTGGTGGCGCTCTCGCGCGCGCTGTGGCGCGACTATCGTTCGACGATCCGCACCTACCTGAGCGCGCTGGACGAGCTCGAAATGATCGAATTGCCGTTCGACGCTGCCAGCGGCGTGACCGATCTGGCGGCGCTCGAGCGCGCGGCCAACGATCGCCTGCTCTGCACCGTGACCGGATACCCCAACGTCTTCGGCGCGATCGAGCCGTTTCAGAAGATCGCAGCGATAACTCATCGCGCTGGCGGAGTCGCGATCTCAGCGACGGCCGAGGCACTGTCGCTCGCGATCCTCAAGCCGCCGGGCGCGCTCGGCGCCGATATCGCGGTCGGCGAGGCGCAGAGTTTCGGCCTCCCCGTGCAGTTCGGCGGGCCCGGCTTGGGCTTCATGGCCACCGCGATGGCGAATGTGCGCCAGATGCCGGGCCGGCTGGTCGGCGAAACCCGCGATGCCCAGCGGCGGCGCGCCTTCACGCTTACCCTCGCGACCCGCGAGCAACACATCCGGCGCGAACGGGCGACGTCAAACATCTGCACCAACCATTCGCTCTGCGCGCTGGCGGCGACGGTGTATCTCTCCCTGATGGGTCGCAATGGATTGCGCGATCTCGCGGAGCGCAACGTCGAGCTCGCCCACGACTGCGCGAGCCGGCTGGCCTCGCGCGGCATCCGCGCGCGCTTCACGGCGCCGTTCTTCAACGAGTTCGTCGCGACGGTTCCCGATCCCCAGGCCGCGCTCCAAGCTGCGGAGCAAAACGGCGTGCTGGCGGGAGTAGCGCTCGGAAGCGACTATCCCGAGTTGAAAGATTCAATTCTGATCTCGGTCACCGAAATGAACTCGAGCCGGGATCTCGACCGGCTGTCGGAGTCGTTAGCGGCGGAGGCGCGGTGATGGCGAGTGCGAGCAGGATAAAAGTCGAACCGGGCGAAACCGACACGGCAATGGCGGAACTGGATTCGCGCCAGAAGCGATCGCCCGAGCGATCGGGAGGCCGTTCAGACGACGTGCTGGCGAACCGCTGATCTTCGAGGCTCGTCGCAGGGCCGCCGCGGCGCCGATCTGTCATCGGCGGCGCCTGCGGGACCGAAGGCGGTCGACATTCTCGGCGCGGAGCTATGCCGCAACGAGCTGAGCGGTTTCCCCGAGCTCAGCGAGCCGGATGTGATGCGTCATTTCCTGCGGCTGTCGCGACTCAACTTCGCGCAGGCGCTGCAGTTCTACCCGCTCGGCTCGTGCACGATGAAGTACAACCCGGTGCTCAACGACGAGATTGCGGCGCTGCCCGGCTTCGCCCGCTCCATCCGCGCACGCCGGCGCATCTGGCCAGGGCGCGCTCGAACTGATGGCGCGGCTCGAGCGCGGCGCTGGCCGAAATCACCGGGATGGACGCGGTGTCGCTCCATCCGGCGGCCGGCGCGCAGGGCGAGCTGGCCGGCTTGCTGATCGCGCGCGCCTATCATCGCAAACGCGGCGCGCAGCCGCGCAAGGTGATCATCCCCGATACCGCCCACGGCACCAACCCGGCCAGCTCGGCGCTGGCCGGATTCGAGGTGGTGGTCGCGCGCGTCGAACGCGCGCGGCTTCCTGGAGGCCGCCGAAATTCGCCGCCTGCTCGACGACGAGGTCGCGGCCCTGATGGTGACCAATCCCAATACGCTGGGGTCTTCGAGCCCGAAATCTGCGACATCGCCGATGCGCTGCATGAGCGCGGCGCCCTGCTCTATCTCGACGGCGCCAACATGAACGCGCTGATGGGTGTCGCCAAGCCCGGACGACATGGGCGCCGACATCGTGCAGCTCAACCTGCACAAGACCTTCTCGACTCCGCACGGCGGCGGCGGTCCGGGCGCAGGACCGATCGCGGTGAAAAAGCATCTCGAACCCTTCCTGCCGTATCCGCGCCTTGTCCGGCAGGGCGATCAATGGATGCTCGACGGCGACCATCCCGACTCGATCGGCCGCCTGCGCTCGTTCCACGGCAACTTCGGAATGCTGGTGCGCGCGTACGCCTATATCCTGGCGCTGGGCGGCGACGGCCTGGCGCACGCGAGCCGGCTCGCGATCCTGAACGCCAACTACGTCCGCAAGCGGCTCGAAGATCGCTATCCCGAGCGCGACCAGCGAGCCCTCGATGCACGAATGCGTCCTGACCCACGACCTCGAAAGCCGCGCCGACGTCAGCACGCTCGATATCGCCAAGCGCCTGCTCGATTTCGGAATCCATCCGCCGACCATCTATTTCCCGCTCGTGGTGCGCGGCGCGCTGATGATCGAGCCGACCGAGACCGAATCGAAGGAGACGCTCGACGGATTCGTCGCGGCGATGGAACGGATCTACGACGAGGCGCTGCAAGCTCCCGACAACCTCAAGCGCGCCCCGCATCGCTCAGGCTCGGCCGGGTCGACGAGGCCGAGGCCGCCCGCCACCCGGTGCTCCGCTGGCAGCCGAAGGCCTGAGGGACTCCGTCTGCGCCCTCACCCGCGCGCGGTCGCTATCTTTTCCACCGCAGCGTCCTCTCTTATGTAGCGCCGGCCTCCGTGCCGGTGCCTTCTATCCTCAAGAAAAAGCACCGGCACGGAGGCCGGCGCTACGGTTAGGAGATTTCCGACAGCGGTGAGCGCGTGGGTGCTCGCCGGCTCAGGGTACGGCGCTACGGAGCGTCGATCTTCGCGGGCGATATGTGCTGCGGAACACCCGCGGCCGCTGGCGGCTGCGAGCCGAGCGCCGCCAGGGCTTCGATCACTTCCTGACGCTCGGGAGCGAACGGATGCTCGCCCAGGAAGTTCCGATAAGCCTCAATCGCTCCCTTGCTGTTGCCGAGTTGCTGCTCCATCCGCGCGATCCCAAGCTCGGCGCCGGCATTCGGCGCACTTCCATTCGCCGCAGCCTGCTTGTAGGCCCCCTCGGCTTTCTGCAGGTCGCCCATCCGCTCGTACACGACGCCCAAATCCATCAGGGCCAGCCCCTCGAACGCGGCATCATGGGCCTCGGCCAGATAGGCGACCAGCGCGTCGCGCGCGTGTGGCAGGTCGTTTTCACCGAGATAGCAAGTCGCAAGATAGAATCGCGCCAGCCGTCCGAGCTCGCGGGACTGTTCGGCGGCGGAAAGCGCGCTGAAGTCCTGCTCGGCAACCTTGTACTGCTTGGCTTCGAGCGCCTGAAATCCCGCGTAGAACTGCGCCGCAGCCGCGTGATCGCGATGGCGCTCGTAGTAGTAAGTTCCTACCACGATCAAAGCGACGGCCAGGACTACCGCCGCCGACAGCACGATCTGCATCAGGTTCGTGGTGACGAACTCCCGCAGATCGTAGAAGAAGCTCAGGAACTCGTCGGGCTCCTTCAGATCCTTGCGGCGAAGCTTGCGATGAACTGCTGGGGGCATTCAGGACGCCGGGGCGGCACGCGCGGGCGGTGCTCGGCGCACCCAGGCGCGGGCGAAGGTCACATCTTGTATTTGAAATCGTCGGGCGACATCCGCTCGAGGATCTCCGACCACTTGTCGCGCGAGACTCCGGCCAGATTCTGATCGGACTGCTGGGCCGGCTCGTTGGCCGCCTCCTGCAGCTCGCTGGATTGCTTCCAGCACCCGCTTGGCGACATAGATCGGCGACTTGGTGCGCAGCGCCAGTGAGATCGCGTCGCTGGGGCGCGAATCGATTTCGAGCGTCCGGTTCTCGCGGGCCTTCAGGCGGATGCGGGCGAAGTAGGTACTCTCGCGCAGGTCGGTAATCTCGATCGACTCGACCGTAACGCCAAGCTCGCCGAGCACGTTGCGCAGCAGGTCATGGGTCATCGGGCGCTGCGGCTTGATGCCTTCGATCTCGGTCGCCATCGAGGTGGCTTCGAGCGGTCCGATCCAAATCGGCAGGTTGAACTTGTTGTCCGGATCCTTCAGCACCACGATCGGCATTTTGCTGGTCGGATCGAGCGTCAATCCGCCGACCACCATCAGAATGAAGTCGTCTCTGTTACCGGCCATGGCCCTGAGTCTCTCGATTCATCCGACAATCGGCCTCAAACCCCGCGTTGCAAGCGCCCAAACGTCACTAAATCAATCTTGGCCCAAAGCAACCGCATCGTCAACCGAAGGAAAACTGCCCGCAGGATTTTGCGGCCTCAGCGCACCACCAGGCGATCTACCACGCGGTAGAGCTGGTTCAGATTGCGGCACTCCTCGACCGTGTCGCAGTGCAACGCGTAGCGATCCATCTCGCTGTCGCCGAAACCCCAGGTGGTCTCGCTCTCGGGGTTGAGCCAGATCAGGCTCTTGGCGCGCTGGCGGATTTCGCGCAGGCACCAGTCGTGCGGCAGATTGTAGTTGTTGCGCGCGTCGCCCAGCACGATCACCGTGGTGCGCTTGTTGAGCGAGCCGATAAAGTCGCCGACGAACGATCTGAAAGCGTTGCCGAAGTTGGAATGGGAGTAGACGTTGATGATGTCGCCTCGAGCGCGACCTCCAGCGCCTGTGCCGCGTCGTTGTTCGCGGAAATGCCCGGTCACCTCGCCGATCTCGGAAACGAATATGAAGCTTCGCACCCGTGAATACAGATCCTGCAAAGCGTAGACGAACTGGAGCATGAAGCGCGACGCGTTGCGCACCGAATCCGAAACGTCGCAGAGAATCACGACCTGCGGCTTTTCCTTCTTGCGATGGTCGAAGCGAAGCTTGAACGGCACGCCGCCGCATTCCAGGTTGCTGCGCAGCGTGCGCTTGATATCGAAGCGGCCGTGCTTGAAGCGCTTGCGGCGCACCGAGACCACGTTCTTGAGCCGCTGGGCGAGGCGCGCGACCGCCTCGTTCATCTTCTGGAGCTCTTCCTCGGTCAGATAGTAGAAGCTCTTTTCGCCGAGTTGCTGGAGCTGGCGTTCCTCGCGCGACTTGACGTTGCGCTTCTCGCGTTCCATCCGGACGTAGCGCCGCACGATGTCCTGAAGGGCCTTCAGGCGGCGCTCGAGATATTCCTCCATCCGGGCCTTGAGCGCGCCGCCAACTTCCATCTTTTCGATCTGCTCGCGCAGATCCTTGATTTCCTGCTCGACCTGCTCGAGGCCGAGCTGGCGCGCGAGCGCGCGGGCGAAGTAATTCTCCTCGATCGTGCGTTCGATATTCGACAGGCGCACCGCGCGGGCAGCCTCGCGGATCATCTTCTCCATCTGGCCCGAATTGTTGGAGAGCAACTGGCGCGCGAGCTCGGAGAGCTTCTTGCCCTCCTTCTTGAGCATCTCCTCGACCTGATCCAGGAACTTCTGGAACTCCTGATCCGACATCGAGAGCGCGTCCTGCACCGCCTGGCCGGCCTGCTTGATTATTTCGCCGAGGCCCGAGAAATAGAGCTCGAAAAGCTCCTCGAAGATCGGCAGCTCTCCGGCCCGCTTGATCATGGTGGCGCGCAGCGCCGAGCGAAACGCCTCGCGCTCGGCGAGCCCCACCAGGCTGGCGGCGCCCATCGCGTCGAGGCTTTCGGCCATCGAGACGCGCACGCCGTTCTGGCGCAGCAGGTTGGCGAATTCGACCAGCTTGTCGTCCATCGTAGTGAAGGGCGCGGTTGCCCGGCTAGTTGAGCAAGTCCTTGTCGCTAACCGCCGCGGTGCCGCGGCGCGCGCGCACCCGGCGCACGTAATCCTTCAATTCTTCCTGCGCCTTGCGCACGTCGCCCTCGTACTTGACGATCGTGTCGAGAGTCTCGTTGACCAGTTCCTGGTCGAGGCTCTGCACGTTGAGCAGGGTGAGCGCCTTGACCCAGTCCAGCGTCTCGCTGATCCCGGGCGCCTTTTTCAAGTCAAGCTTGCGGAGCGATTGCACCACGCCGACGACTTCGTCGGCGAGCTTCTGCGAGGCCTCGGGCGCCTTGAGCTTGATAATCGCCAACTCCTGGGCGCGGTCGGGAAAATCGATGTAGAGATGGAGGCAGCGGCGCTTGAGCGCGTCCGACATCTCGCGCGCGTTGTTCGAGGTTAGCACGACCAGCGGAATCTGCTTGGCGACGATCGTTCCGATCTCCGGTATCGTCACCTGGAAGTCCGAGAGCAGCTCGAGCAGGAAGGCCTCGAACTCCGCGTCGGCCTTGTCGATCTCGTCGATCAACAGAACCACCGGGCGCTCGCTGGAGATCGCCTTGAGCAGCGGCCGGGGCAGCACGAAGCGCTGGGAAAAGAACACTTCGTCCTGGCTGGCGATTTTATCGACCGCTTCGGCGAGTCCTTTCGCGCCGACCAGAACTTCGCCGATCTTGTCTTTCAGGATTTGCGTGTAGAGAAGCTGCTTGGCGTATTCCCATTCGTACAGCGCCTTGCCCTCATCGAGTCCCTCGTAGCATTGAAGGCGCACCAGGTCGCGACCGAGCGCGAGCGCCAGCACCTTGGCGAGGTCGGTCTTGCCCACTCCGGCGGGACCCTCGACGAGGATCGGCTTCTTCAGCGCCGAGGCGAGATAGACCACGGTCGCGATGCGGCGGCTCGCGATATACTTCTGACCCGCGAATTGCTCGATCACCTCTTCGATCGATGAGAACATTCGGCCTCCTCGCAGCCTGCCCCAGCGCTCAACTCACAGCGCCACGACAGTCCCATTTCCATATCATGAGGGCGTCGGTCGAGAAAACCAGTGCCCGCGTCCTCAATCTGTGGCGCGCTGTAACTCGGATACAATCGTCTCGATTCTAGCAGAAGCGCGCCTGGCGCCAGCGCGATTTGGCCCCCCTTGTCTCCGCCCTGCCCCTCCTGCCAACTTTGATCACCGTGTGTACGCTGGCGATTTATTTCCGGAGCTTCGCGGATTACCCGGTCGTGATAGCCGCGAATCGCGACGAGTTTCTGGCCCGCCCTGCCCTGCCTCCGACGATGCTCTCGGAAAATCCGCAGGTCTTCGGCGGGAAGGATCTCAAGGCCGGCGGCACCTGGCTCGGGATCAACCAATACGGCCTGATCGCCGGTCTGCTGAACCGGCGCTCGGAGCAGGCCGACCCCGACGCAAGATCGCGCGGGCTGCTCTGCCTCGACGCGCTCCGGTGCGCGACCGTGGCCGAGGCGGCCGCGATGGTGCGATCGCAGCGCGGCTCCGACTACAACCCGTTCAATCTGCTGGTCGCGGCGCCGGCCGAAGCTTTCGTCGCTTACGACCGCGCCGGCGCGCCCGATGGTAGGATCGATATAGAGCCGCTGGCGCCCGGTCTTCATCTGCTGAGCAACCTTGACCTGGACGACTTCGAGTGTCCGAAGATCAGCCGGTCTTATCGCCGGTTCGCTGAGCTCCTAGAAGATAAAGATTTCGCGCGCGACCCGGTCGGCAAGCGCGGCGATCTTGCGCGCCTGCTCGCCGACCATGCGACCCAGCTCGATCCGCGCTCCGGGCGGCCCAACGCGCTATGCCTCCATCTCGGCGAATACGGCACGCGATCCTCGAGTCTGATTTTTGTGGGAGTATCGCCAGCGCCGGTGGAACATTTCTTCGCGCCCGGCCCGCCGTGCGTTACGCCCTACCAGCCTGCGCTGACACCGGCTCAGCCGGTAAAGTAGGCGGCCAGGCCCGCGATCACAAAGCAGGCGATCGCAATCGCGGCGCAGGCCAGGAAGATCGACGCGAGAAATGGCGGCTCGATGACGAAAAACAGAATCGCGCCGGCAGCCAGCGCGAGCACCGCTGCGACGATCGCGACCACCAGGCTCACTGTGCGCAACTGGTTCATCGTGGCAATGCCGGCTAGCAGGCTGTTGAAAAAGGATTTTCACAGCCTGCTCCCTCACTCTTATCTCTCCCGGAGGGAGAGAAGATTAAGGAAGGAAGCCAGTTTTCATGCAGGGTGTTGAGAGCGTACATTTCTCCAACTCACTTAGTCTTACTTTCTCAACACCCTGCTATCGAAAGGATCTCCAGATTCTCAAGATGACTTTCAAACCCATCGCGCTCCGGATCGTCGCGATCACCGTTTTGGTCTCGGCCTTGGTCTCGTTCCAGGTGATAGCGCTCGCGCAGATCGAGCAGAACCAGCTCGACTGGCGCCAGCGCTACCTTGGCATTATCCCGCTGGTAAAGCCCAACCCGGCCGATCCGGTGGTGGCGAAAGTGAACGGGACCGCGATCACGCTCGCCCAGGCCGACTCGTACGCCAAGACCGAGGCGCGCCTGATCAACGCCAACACCACCGAGGAGACCAAAGCGGTCTGGCGCGACGCGCTCGACAACATTATCGGCCGCCAACTGCTGATCGAGGAGGCTCGGCGCCGCAAGATCGTTCTGCCCGACGCGGAAGTCGCGGCGCGCGCCCGCGAGTTTCAGCTAGCTAGTCCAAGCGGCCAGAATCTGTCGGCTGGCGGGGCGCCGGACGCCGATCTGATCCGCGCGGTGCGCGGCTCGATGGAGATCGAGAACATGCTCGACCAGGAGTTCCGATCTCATTCGGTCAAGCCCGCGCAAGCGGCCATAAAAAGTTACTACGACCGAAACAAGGATTTGTTCGTAGTCGATCCCGGCGAGATCCGAGTCTCGCATATCGCGGTGAAGCTTCCCTCCAATCCCACCGATCGACAGAAGGAACAGGCGGAGGCGAAGATCAAGCAGCTCTATGCTGAGGCCCGCAAGACCAGGGATTTCGCCGCGCTCGCCCGCGCGAAGTCCGAGGACTCGCAATCGGCGCCCAACGGCGGCGACCTCGGCTATTTCCGCCCCGGGCAGCTTCCTCCGATCGTGGAGAAGATCGCGTACGCCACCGGCGTCGGCCATCTTTCGCAGATTATCGCCTCGAATCTCGGCTACAGCTTTATGAAGGTGACCGAGCGTCGCGGCACGACCTATGCCCCGCTCAAGAACGTCGAGCCGAAGATCGCGCTCGTGATCCTCGACTACAACCAGCAAGACGTGGTGGACGCGCTAATCAGGCAACTCAAGAAGAAGGCGAAGATCGAGTTCATGGCTCCGCCGGGTCACGCCGCCTAAAGATACGCCGTCGGATCCGCGACGCCCGCGGCGCGGAATCCTGCTGCACGCTCCGCGCATTTCGTGCACGCTCCGCAATGCCGGATGCCGACGGGCCGGATGCACGATACCGTCAGCCGCAGCGGCAGATCGCGGCCATGCCGGATCACTTGCGCCTTGGTCAGGCGCGCATAGGGCGTGGCGATCCTGAGTCGCAACCCCACGCCGAATGTCACCGCGCGCTCGAAGGCGCGGAAGAACCGCGGCTGCGCGTCGGGAAACGGATTGCCGCGAAGCACCGCGATCGCGATTTCGCCAATCCGGTTCTGCGCGCAGAAAATAGCGGTCTTGGAGAGCAGGCTCAGGTTGCGCCCCACGATGTAGTTCGAGGAGATCGCGGCGCGATAGCCCGGCACGCCACGCCCGGTCACGCTCCAGTGATCACGGGCCAGATCGTTCATCGGCAGGTGCAACACCCTGATTTGTTCGATAGTCGGCGCGATCCTGATGGGCTCGATCGCCGCGCCTCGCAGCGCGCGAACGAAGCGGCGCAGTACCGCGAGCTCGCCGCGCTCCCATCGGAGTCCCGCGCGCACATAGACCGGAAAGACCGAGCGGCCCTGATGCGCGAGCTCGGCAAGCAGCACGGAGTCGTCGAGTCCGCCGCTGGCGAGCACCGCGACCCGGCCCGCAACCGGCCTGATCGCGTAATCGCGTCTGGTCGTCGCGATTGGCACAGCAGGGCGGCGAATGTCTAGAGCAGGCTCTGAACCGCTTTGACCAATGCGAGGTTGTCGGAATGGCCGGTCTTCGAGGCGGTCACGTGGCCCAATATCGGCCGTCCCAGCAGGTACAGGTCGCCCATCAGATCGAGCACCTTGTGCCGCGCGAACTCGTCGGTAAAACGCAGCGTGGTGTTGAGGACCTTTTCGTTGTCCACCAGGATCACGTTGTCGAGCCGGCCGCCGCTCGCGAGTCCCAGCTCGGCGAGCTTGCGGAACTCCGCGACGAAGCCGAAGGTCCGCGCCGGCGCGATCTCCCGCGCGTACGCATCCGGGGAGGTCAGTTCGAAATGCATCCGCTGCTTGCCGATGGGCGGCGGATAATCCAGATAGTAGTCGATAATCAGATGGTCGGCGGGCTCGATCTTTATGTACTCCTGATCCTCGCCCTCATTGCCGATCACGATCGGCTTCGAAATCCTGGCCGGCTCGATCGCGGGACTCTGCTCCTGCACTCCCGCTTCCGCGAGCTGCTTGCAGAACGCCGCCGCCGAGCCGTCGAGCGCGGGCACCTCGCCGTCGGTCTTGACGAGCAGATTGGTGATTCCGAAACCGTGCAGAGCGGACATCAGATGCTCGACGGTGCGGACCGAATGCGCTCCCGACGCGAGCGTCGTGTTGTAGCCGGTGTCGGTCACGTTTTCCGGCCTCGCGGCGACCCGGTGCGAATCGGCAAGCGACGAGAACACGATTCCGAATCCGGGCGGCGCCGGATGGAGAATCACGCCGGTCTTGAGGCCCGAATGAAGCCCCTGGCCCTGGATTACGATCGATCGCGCGATGGTGCGCTGAGCCTGGGCGGTCCCGCTAACCGCGGCCGGCGACGCGATCCGTACTGCGAGCGGTGCCGGGCCGCGCACGCCGCCGCTCTCGCGCGCCAGCACGCGCGAGATCGATCCCATGAGGCCGTTGACGGAGAACGGCTTCTCGATAAAGTCCGCGGCGCCCAGCCTGGTCGCGGCCACGGCGTTCTGGATATTGCCGTGCCCGGACAGCATTATGACTTCGGTTTCGGGCTGCGTGGTCTTGATTCGGCGTAGCAACTCGATCCCGTCCATCTCGGGCATCCAGATGTCCAGCAGGACCAGCGCGGGCTGCTCGCGCGTGACGATCTCCATCGCGGCCGGCGCGTCGCCGGTGTCCAGCACCCGAAAGCCCTCGTCGCTCAGAATTCCCCGCAGCGAGGAGCGAATCCGTTCCTCGTCATCCACCACCAGCACAGTCTGATTCACGATTTGTTCTCCGGAAAGAGCGCCCGAAAACCTCGGGCCAGGAATTATGACCAAACCAGGTTAGAGAGTCAGCCAGAAGATCCGTCCGACGATCTCGCAGGCTGCAAGCCTTTTACCGGAAACTCGAGCACGAATCTACTTCCCCTGGGCTGGTTGTCGCGCACCCGGACGAAGCCGTGATGGTCGGTGACGATCGCCGAGACGATCGCGAGGCCGAGCCCGGTGCCGCCCTTGCGGGTCGAAAAATAGGGCTCGAAGATTCGGGCGCGCAGCCGCGGATTGATTCCCGGACCATTGTCGCAGATTTCGAGCGTGACCACGCCGCTGCCGATTTCGAGCCGGGTCTTCGCTTCGATACGCGGGCGCTCGCCATTGTGATTGGCCGACTTGAGCGCGTTGACGGCGTTGTCGAGCAGGTTCACAATCGCGCGCTTCAGCGCCTCGCGATCGATCGCAATGCGCGGCAGATCGGGTTCGAGTCTGAATCGCAAACTCCAGGTCGCCGTGCGCGATCTGAAAACTGCCGACCGTCTCCTCCACGAGCAGGTTGAGGTCGCCGGGAACCGGGTTCAGATGCGGCAGCCGCGCGAAGGCGGAGAACTCGTTGACCAGCCGTTTGAGATCGTCAACCTCGCCGATAATGGTGCGGGTGCAATCCTCGAGCACGGCGGCGTCGGCCTCGGAGTGGGTGATGAGCTGGCGCTTGAGGCGCTCGGCCGACAACTGGATCGGCGTCAGCGGATTCTTGATTTCGTGCGCGATCCGGCGGGCCACTTCGCGCCACGCTTCCATCCGCTCGACCTTCGCGATCTGGCTCACGTCCTCGAAGAACAGCACCGTGCCGATACTGGCGCCGTTCTCGCCGAGCGGGCTCGCGCTCATCATCAATTCGGTCTCGCCTCCGCCCGGCTCGAGCTTGATCGACGACCAGGCTTCGTGGGGCCGCGGGCTGGCCGCCGAAGAGGCTCGTCGAGCGCGTGCGCGAGCGGCGCGGGAAACACCGATTGATAGGTATGCCCCTGCACCTCCGGCGCCTTCAGTCCGAGCAGCCGTTCGGCGCACGGGTTGATAGTGGTCACCTTGCCCTCGGCGTCGAGGCCGACCACGCCCGCCGACACGTTGCGCAGCAGGGTCTCGGTATACAGGCGGCGGCGTTCGAGCTCGGCAGCCGAGGCGCGCAGGTCAACCGTCATCTGGTTGAAGGACCTCACCAGATGGCCGATCTCGTCGTCGCCGGCCATAGGTATCTGATGGGCGAGGTTGCCGGCCGCAACCGCCTGGGTCCCCTCAGCCATCAGTTTGATCGGCCCCGTGATTCCGCGCGCGATATAGATCCCGAACCAGCTGGCGAGCAGCACCACTACCAGGCCGATCAGAAAAAGCGCCAAGATGTAGCTACGCAGGATCGGCTGGTGCAGGATCCGCAACTGGAAGTAGTTCTCGAAGGTGTTGGAGATTCCCGCCGCGCGCTTGGCCAGGCTTTCGGGAAGATAGTAATCGACCACTAGCGCCCCGATCACCGCGTCGGAATCGGGCGACGCGTAGATCGGCGCGCTGCCCCGAATCACGTCGGCCTTGCCGAACTCGTCGGTGCGCGTCACCGCCGCGCCGGTCAGCGTGGTGGCCAGCAATTTCGACTCCGGCGACACCCCGATTCCGGTCGGGGTCTTCGGACTGAGCGCGAACAGCAGCAGTTTGCGATCGAGCGAGAAGACCTCGATCGTACCGGCGTTGTACTCCTGCTGCCGTTCCTCGATCAGGTGCTTGCAGCTGATCGCGCTTGCCGGGCGCGAGCAGCTTGCCGGCTGAAATCTCCTTGGCCAGCACCTTTGCGAAATGGGTCGCGTTGTTCGCCGAGTTGAGGTAATAGGCTCGCGCAATTTCGAGCGAATCGTCGAGCACGCGCTCGTATTGGGGGTTGAACCAACTCTCGATGTCGGCGCGCAGAAACGCCCCCGAAACGTAGAGCAGAAAGGCGCTCGGCACGATCGCGACCGCGATAAAGCCGGCCACCAGCCGCGCCTGCAGCCGCGAGCCCATCAGACCGCGGCGATGCTCGAAAATCACCTTGGCGAGGTTGCGGCCGACCAGAAACAGCATCAGCCCGAGCAGCAGGAAGCTCAGGTCGAACAGCAGGATCACCGCCAGGTTGGAGGCGAGCGAGGTATGACCGGTGAGCGGCGGCAGCTCCGTCTGCGCCATCGACGAACGCCACCAGCGTGACGGTTGCGATCGCGACCGCGATCCATTCGCGCCGCCGCCGCTTCGCTTCCGTGCGCCGGAGGCTCAGATCTTTTGTGTCGCCGCTCATCGTCTCAGCAGGTCAGCACGTCAGCGCCTCAGCGCAAAAAACAGCAGGCTCAGCAGAGCGCTCACCAGGATGCAGGTCGTGAGCGGAAAGTAAAAGCTGAAATTCCCGCGCCGGATATAAATGTCGCCTGGCAGGCGGCCGAGGAACGGAACCGAAGAACTCGCCCACAGAACCGCCCCGGCCACGACCAGGACGAGCCCCAGCAGGACCAGGGACTTTCCGAGCGGCGCCATCGTTAGGAGTCTAGTCCAATACGAGCGCGCTCCAAATGGGGCCGCGGCACCCTAGAAGGCGCGGATCAGAGCAATACCTCGCCCGCGCCTGCGGATTGTCCGCAGGCGCAAGCTGGGAGTCGCCGAGCGACTTGCCAAAAGCAAGTCGCTCGGCAGGTGACGGTGGCCGCTCCACTACCGGGACGCTGACTCCCCCCTTACGCGTGGGCGTGCGCGTGAGCGGCCTTGGCGCCTTCGCGCGCCTCCTTGGCCTCCTTGATGACCTTCTCGGCGATGTGGGCGGGCGCTTCCTCGTAATGCGAGAAATGCGCTTCGAACGATCCGCGGCCCGAAGTCATCGAGCGCAGGTCGGGCGCGTACTTGAGAATCTCCGACATCGGCACCAGCGCCTTGATCACTTCGCCCTGGCCCTTGCGGTCCATCCCGAGCACCCTGCCGCGGCGGCGTTCAGGTCACCGATCACGTCGCCCATGCATTCGTCGGGACAGCTCACTTCGAGCGACATTATCGGTTCGAGCATGATCGGCTTGGCCTTTTCCATCGTCGCCTTGAAGCCCATCGAGGCGGCGATCTGGAACGCCATGTCCGACGAGTCGACGTCGTGGTAACTGCCGTCGAAGACCGTCACCTTGACGTCGACCATCGGATAGCCCGGCGAGGTAGCCCTCGACCAGCGTGTTGCGCACGCCCTTTTCGACCGACGGGATAAACTGGCGCGGAATCGACGCCGCCGACGATCTCATCGACGAACTCAAAGCCGCCGCCGCGCGTGAGCGGTTCGACCTTGAGCCAGCAATCGCCGTATTGGCCGCGGCCGCCGGACTGCCGCTTGTATTTGCCTTGCGCCTCGGCGCGTCCCTTGATGGTTTCCTTGTAGGGGACCTTGGGCGCCTGCAGTTCGACCTCGACATTAAATTTGCGCTTGAGCTTTTCGACCGTCACCTCGATATGCATCTGGCCGGTGCCGGAAAGAATGATCTCGTGAGTCTGCGGGTCGCGATGCATCTCCAGCGCGGGATCTTCCTCGACCAGCTTGCGCAGCGCCAGGCGGGCCTTCTCCTCGTCGCCGCTTCGTCTTGGGACGGATCGCGAACGAGATTACCGGATTGGGCTTTTCGAGCGGAGGCAGTATTACCGGCGCCTTCTCGTCGCAAAGCGTGTCGCCGGTAGTGGTGGTTTCCTTGAGCTTCGCCACCGCGACGATCTCGCCGGGGATCGCGACCGCCAGCGGCGACTGTTTCTTGCCCTCCAGCCGGAGCAACTGCCCGAACCGCTCCTTGTACTCGCGCGTCGAGTTGAGCACGTTGCTGTCGCTGGCGGCCTTGCCGGAGACCACGCGGAAGATCGAGAGTTTGCCCGCGAACGGATCGATCGCGGTCTTGAAAATCAATCCGGCGAAGGGCGCCGCCGGATCGGGCTTGCACTCGATCGGCTCGCCGTTCGAGGCGTTGTGGGCCTGCTGAGGCGGCCTTTCCGCCGGCGACGGGCAGCAGCGCGACGATCGAATCGAGCAGCAGCCCGAGACCGATATTTTTCACGCCGGAACCGCAAAGGACCGGCGTCAGCGCTCCTTTCATCACCGCGGCTCGCAGCGCCTTTCTAAGCTCTTCGTCCTCGAGCGTGCCCTTCTCCAGATATTTCTCGAGCAGCGCGTCGTCGGACTCCGCCACCGCTTCGCAGAGCCTGGTGCGCGCCTGCTCGGCCCGCGCCTTGAGGTCGCCCGCCAGCTCCTGCTCTTTGGGCTTGCCGGTGGTGTCCGTGTAGACCAGCGCCTTCATCGCGAGCAGATCGACGACCCCGGAAAATTCAAGCTCCTCACCGATCGGGATAGCCAGCGGCACCGGCCGCGCGGAGAGTTGCTTCTCCAGGTCGGCGAGCGCGGCGTCGAACCTGGTGCGCTCGCGATCGAGCCTCGACACGAACGCGATTCGGGGCAAGCCGAGCTCGCCCGCGGCCTCCCAGATCTTCTCCGACTCGACTTTCATGTCGGCGCCGGGACTGGCGACGAACACCAGGCCGTCGACGGCCCGCAGCGTGTTGAAGCAGTCGGGCAGGAATGCGCTGTAGCCGGGAGTGTCGGCGAAAATGATCTCGTTCTTCTTCCATTCCAGATGATGAAACGCCGAGCTGATCGAGACGTGACGATGAAGCTCCTCCGGCTCGAAGTCCATCGCAGCGGTCCCGTCGTCGGGACGCCCGAGCCGGGTTATGACTCCGGCGGTGAAGAGCATCGCTTCGGCCAATTGGGTCTTGCCGGCGCCGCCCTGGCCGACTATCGCGATACTTCTAAGGCGTCCGATTTCCTCCACAGCCATAATCGTTTCACCTCCGCGATGCTGTTCTGCGCTACGTCAATCGTAGGCGCCTTCGAGGGTTACGTCTCCTGCCAGGATCCGCCTTGGTCCCCCGGCGGTATCCAGCATCAGGGCGCCGCTCGAATCGATACCTCTGACCACGCCCGTCTCGCGCGCGTCGCCGTTGACCACCGTGACCTTCATCCCCGTCAACGCCGAGTAGCTTTCCCAAACCGGCCGTACGGCTTCGAACCCGCGCGCCTCAAATTCCATATAGCGATTGTTGAGCGCAGAAAAAAGCGCGGCAGCGAGCGCGGGACGGTCGCATCGCGGCCGGTTTCTATCAAGACCGAAGTCGCGTGCGCCCGAAGGTCGTCGGGCAGCTCGTCCGCGGCCAGATTCAGGTTGAGTCCGATCCCCAGCAGCACGCAAACGAGGGTTTGATCGGCACCGCTCACTGCTTCCGCGATCATTCCGGCGGCCTTCTTGCGGTTGAGCCATACGTCGTTGGGCCATTTGAGCGCCACCATGCCGGGTGCGACGCTCTCGAGCGCTTCTGCCGCGGCGACGCCTGCGACCAGACTCAGCCGGGCCTTCGGCGAGCGCGATCTTTGGGCGGAGGATTATCGTTGTGTAGAGATTTGCGCCCGGCGGTGAATGCCATCGGCGGCCCATCCGGCCACGCCCGGCACTCTGGGTCTCGGCGATCACCGCCGTCCCGTGCTCGGCGCCGCTCGCGGCGAGCCTGCCCGCGACGTCCTGGGTCGAGCCGACTTCGCGGTAGTAATGGATACGCCATCCGATCGTGCCCGGCCGCGGGCGTTCGATCGCGTGGTATGGATTGTCGGGCATCAGGCCAGCTCGATCCGCATGCTCAAATCGATCGCGCGCGCCGAATGAGTCAGCGCGCCCACCGAGATCAGGTCCACGCCGGTCTCGGCGATCGCGCGCACGTTCTTCAGAGTCACTCCGCCCGAGACCTCGAGCATCACCCGTTCGGCGACCAGCTTGCGCGCCTGCCGAATCCGGCCGATCGGCATGTTGTCGAGCAGGATCACGTCGGCGCCGGCCTCGAATGATTCCTTAACCTGTTCCAGGTTCTCACATTCGATTTCGATCTTGAGCGTATGCGGCGCCGCCGCCCGCGCGCGCTCCAGCGCGGCACGCACCGAGCCTGCGGCTGCGATATGGTTCTCCTTGATCAGCACGCCGCCGTCGAGTCCGAAGCGATGGTTGAAGCCGCCGCCGATCCTGACCGCGTACTTTTCGATCGCGCGCAGTCCCGGATGGGTCTTGCGCGTGTCAACGATTTTGGCGCGCGTGCCTTTGATCGCGCGAACGTACTCCTGGGTCGCGGTCGCAATTCCCGACATCAGTTGGATGAAAATTGAGCGCGGTCCGTTCACCGATCAGCAATCCGGAGAGCCGGCCTTCGATTTCGGCGACCTTCGCGCCGCGCGCGAGCTTTTCCCCTTCCGAGGCGAGCAATTCGACGCGCGGCTCGGCGCCGCTCAGCGAGAAGATTTTCTCGAGCAGGATTCCACCGCAGAACAGCGCCCGCGACTCCTTGGCCGTGATCGCCGCCCTGCCCCGCTGCTCGGGCATTACGGTCGCGGCCGTCGTGATATCGCCGTGGCCAACGTCCTCCGCGAGCGCGCGAGTGATGAGGTCGTCGAGACCGAAGTGATTGATCGCGTTTGGGTTCACAGGCTCAGACATGTCGGCGTTTCGTGGCACGAGATTCCTCGCTGCGCTCGGAATGACAAATTGGCAGCCCTTCTACTTTCTCAGAGTAACCCCTGCCCAACGTCATTCTGAGCGCAGCGAAGAATCTCATGCCACTGCCTTTCGCGTCGCCGTCATCCGGCGCGTTGGAGCAGCCGCAACTGCTCTTCCAGAAGTTTTCGCTGGCTTGAGAGCTCAACGGCCCGCTGCTGAATCTGTTCCTGCATCTCGGGCGCCGCCTTGGCAACGAAGTCCGGGTTGTTCAGGCGTTTCAGGTGCTGCTCGTGATGTGCGCTCACTTCGTCGAGCTTCTTCCTGAGCACGCCACGCGCCTTCTCGAAGTCGAATTTCTCCGGAGCCCTTACCGAAACCTCGCACCATTCGAGAACGTAGGTGACCATACCCGCCGGCCTCGCGCCGGAAGACAGGACTTCCAAACTCTCCGCCTTGGCCATGATTCGGCAGTATCGCGACCAAGTTGGAAATTCGGTCGAAAACTCGGCGCCGAGCGCGGAACCGCCATCGGACTGAGCAGCCGGCCTGATCAGTGCAGTGACCTTCTCTCCCGGATGGCTGCCGAGCAGCGAGCGAAGCGAATTAATGGCGTCGGTCGCCTCGATACAGTGGCGCATCGCGAGACTTTCGTCCGGCGACAGAATCGCCTTCTCTTCCGGAACCGGGAACTTCGCGATCGCAAGATGGGGAGCCAGGCCGGGCTCGCTGAGGTAGGGCCGAATCACCTGCCAGAGCTCCTCCGACAGGAACGGCATGAACGGATGCAGCAGCCGCAGCATCTGATCGAAGCATCGGACCAATACGTAGCGCGCTGCGTCGCATTCGGCGCCGCCCGCCTTCAGCGGCTCTTTGGAAAGCTCGATATACCAGTCACAGAACTCGTGCCAGATAAATTGGTATACCGCGAGCGCCGCGGTGTTGAACTCGTACGCGTCGATTGCTGCGGTCACCGCCGCAACGGCGGAATTCAGGCGGTCGAGTATCCATCGATCCGCCAGCCCGAGACCCGCGCTCTCGACCGGCGGGAGCGGTTGAGCCGCGCCGTCCAGGTTCATCATCAGGAATCGCGCGGCGTTCCAGATCTTGTTGCCGAACGCGCGCGACGCGGCGAGGCGATCGTCGGACAGAATGATATCGCGGCCCTGGACCGCGAGCTGTGCGAAGGTGAAGCGCAACGCGTCGGTGCCGTAGGCATCCATTACTTCGAGCGGATCGACGACGTTGCCGCGCGACTTGGTCATCTTCTTGCCGTATTGATCGCGCACCAGCGGCGTTATGTAGACGTCCTTGAAGGGGACTTCGCCGGTGAACCAGAGTCCGTCCATCATCATCCGGGCGACCCAGAAAAAGATGATGTCGAATCCCGTCACCAGCAGGCTGGTCGGGTAGTAACGCGCCAGTTCGGGAGTTTGATCGGGCCATCCAAGCGTCGAGAACGGCCACAGCGCCGAGCTGAACCAGGTGTCGAGCACGTCCTCGTCCTGGACGATATCGACGCCGCCGCATTCCTCGCACTTCGCGGGGCGCTCGGCCGCGACCGTGATGTGATTGCATCGCTGACAGGTGTACGCGGGAATCCGGTGTCCCCACCATAGCTGGCGCGAGATGCACCAGTCGTGGATGTCTTCCATCCATCTGAAGTAGGTATTTTCCCAGAACTTCGGAAAGAACCGGGTGCGGCCGTCGCGAACCGCGGCGATCGCCTTCTCCGCCATCGGCTTGACGCGGACGAACCATTGATCCGAGAGCATCGGCTCGACCACCGTCTCGCATCGCGAGCAGACTCCCACCGTATGCCGATGCGGCTCGATCTTCTCGAGCAACTCCTGGGTCTTGAGATCGTCCACGATGCGGCGGCGGCAGGCGTCGCGCGAAAGACCCCGATAGGCGCCGGCCTCGTCGTTCATGTTGCCGCGCGTGTCCATCACCGAGATCTGTTTCAGATGATGGCGCCGGCCGAGATCGAAATCGTTGAAGTCGTGGCCGGGCGTAATCTTCACCGCTCCGGTGCCAAACTGCCGGTCTACCGCCGCGTCCGCGATAATTGGTATCTCGCGCCCAACCAGCGGCAGCCTGAGCCGCTTGCCCACTATCGCGGTGTAGCGCTCGTCCTCCGGGTTCACCGCGACCGCGGTATCGCCAAGCATCGTCTCGGGCCGCGTCGTCGCAACGGTGATCGAACCCGCGCCGGTGGCGACCGCGCCGGGTGCGACCTGCCCGTCGGCGAAGGGATAGCGGATGTAGTACAGATGACCGTCGGCGTCCTTATGATCGACCTCGAGGTCGGAGAGCGCCGTTTCGCATCGCGGGCACCAGTTGATCAGCTTACGATCGCGGTAAATCAGACCCTCGCGATGGAGCCGCACGAAGACCTCGGCCACCGCGCGCGAGAGACCGGCGTCGAGCGTAAAGCGCTCGCGGCTCCAGTCGCACGAGGCGCCCAGGCGGCGCAACTGATACAGGATGCGGCTGCCGTAGCTTTCGCGCCATTCCCAAACCCGCGCGACGAAGGCGGTCCGTCCGAGATCGTGGCGGCTCTTGCCGTCTTTGGCGAGCTCGCGTTCGACCACGTTCTGCGTCGCGATCCCGGCGTGATCGGTGCCGGGCACCCACAGCGTGTTGTAACCCTGCATCCGGCGGGTGCGTACGATCACGTCCTGAAGGACGTTGTTGAATGCGCTGCCCAGATGCAGCGCGCCGGTGACGTTGGGCGGCGGAATGACTATCGAGAATACTTTGCCGGGGCGGTTCGGATCGGCGGTGAAATAACCTCGATCAATCCAGAGCTGAAACCATTTTTCTTCGGCCGCCTTGTGATCGAATGTCCTGGCTAGTTCCAATGCGCTTGCCGTTTTGCGCTGCGGAGTAGGGGTTGAAAAGAGACCGCCGCGCGCCCTCGCCACAAAATCATACGGACCCCAACTGTTGCAAGACACCGCGCCGCCGGCGCCGTCGATCGCAGGGTGCGGCAGGCGCCGCGGAGGTGTAGACCTTTCGCCCTCCGCTGTACTAACCTGCCGCAATCTGGTCGCGCTACACAGGAGAACGCGATGGTCATCACTCGCCTGAAGCTGATGGGATTAATCGTGCCGGCTGCGGCATTAGGTGCCTTGGCGGCCGCGGTGGCTCTGTCAGGATGCGCGTCGCTCAGCGCCGGCCGGGCCGACTGCAATATCGTGCGCAATCAGCGCGGGGCCGGCCGGAGCGACTCTGATATCGCCTCCGCGCTTGGGGTGACCGAGAGCGATGTCGCGGCGTGCGGCGCTGTTGGCGCTGGCGGCGAGGGTTCGGGCGGAGGCGAAGGCGACGATCAATCATCCGGCGGCAAACCGCCGCCGTAGCGAATTCGCCGTCGCAGGCTTGGCTGCGCCAAGCGTGGCCAATGGTGCGAGAGGGGGGACTTGAAAACCCCGAGGGCGGAGACGGCGGGAAAAAGAAGTAGATTTTTCGGCGGGTTTTCGCCCAGTACGTCCTCGACAGAATGCTCATTTCGCCCTTTCGCCATCGTGAGTCAGCAGCGAAAGCGAGCGGCACCTCACGCCACTCGCCGACTGTCTCAGAACTTGCGGTCGATGTTGCGCACGGCAAAGGCCATCATTTGCCACGGCGCGTCTGCTTCATATGCGACGGGCTCGGCGAACGAGACCCTCTTCGATCTGGAAGGGTGGATCACCAAGCACACGCTCGCATTCGGGCTTTGGGCACTTCAGGCTGAGCCGTTTTGATTTTCTCATCTTCTCCTCCGCATGATCGTCTTGGGCTCGCTCGCTTTCACGAGCGTTAGCGGCTGGTGAGCCGCCTCGGGCCGACAAGTCCTTCAGCTTCGGTTTCGCTGATTCGTTCGGTCGTTTTCTCCAGCAGCAGCGCTGCGAGTTGCATCGGTTCGAGGCTGGCGCCGCCGCGCTGGCGGACCTTGGCCGTGATCTCTTCGAGGCGTTTTAGGGTTTGCGGTGCAAGCGGAACGAGCCGCCGCTCGGTCCAACTTGGATCCGTCGGCCGGCCGCCGCCCGCCGGTACCCGGAAGCGGGCCTCCACGTCCGCCAGGAGTTGCATCGCTCCGAAGTAGCCGCCCGAGGCCGCGACCCTTCCGCGCCGGTGCCCACGGAGCCCTTTGGCGATCTTGTTCATGTCAAGTTGCGTCTTCATCGCCTACTCTCCAAAATCACGAATTGCGAAATACTCGTCGCCGATGACAAGGCCGACTTCCCCTTGGCGAGCCTCGCGTCCCATCTTCCTGCAGAAGCTTCCAAGCTCGGCGAGGTTGCGCTCATCTTCGATGTCGGCCGGCGTGGTGTAACAGTGGACAACCACCGGCTCGTCCTTCACGAGGGCGCCACCGCGCCCGTCGTCGCGCCAAATGCCCTTTGCCTTCGGATAGGCGGTTGCGCCCCCGAACACCCGCCCGAACATCTCCAGCGACAGATCCACCCAGCGTGCTTGATCGATAAGCGTCTCTCCGTCGCGTTTTACGCTCGGCACAAACAGGACCAGGAGGACCCTCTTGCGTCCGCCGCTCAAGCCGCTTTCAGCCCTGCGGGCTCTTCGCGCGCGCTTCTTCACCACCATAGCGATCTATATAGACCGCTCCTCGACGCCATACAATCACCCACAGCGCGAATTGGGGTCCGCGAGAAGTGCGGTACGCAGTTCGCGCGCGGAGTCGGCCCTGCGGGTTGATCTTGAAGCGATTCGTTGAGGAATTTGTCGATCGGACATTTGCCACCGCTTCCGATGCGCGAAAGGCGGAAGTGATCGCGAAACTGATATCGAAACAAGCTCTCGATGGTATGAGGAGAGACCTCCAAAAAGACGTTGACGGCGCCGGTATTCTCTCGCTATCGAAGGTTCGAGACGACATTCTGATGTGGACGCATTACGCGGATCGGCACAGAGGGCTCTGCTTCGAATTCGACGGCTCGGCCAATTGCAACTTCTTCGGCGAGGCGCAGCCGGTCGTCTACGGCGAATATCGTCATTAGAGTCGACTAGCACTACCGCCGCTGGATTCCTGCGCTTCAGACCGGAGCGGGAAGTAAGGTCAATGCGATTATCGGTAAAGCCTTCCGCCGCGAAAACCGCATTCACTGTCCCCCAAGTGTTCCCGAGCTCTCGTGAAGAAGAAAAACGTGAACAGTTTCGCGGATATTCCGTGGTGCGAGAGGGGGGACTTGAACCCCCACGAGCTTGCGCTCACAAGGTCCTGAGCCTTGCGCGTCTGCCGTTCCGCCACTCTCGCGCGCCACTCTTGCGCCACTAGTGTACGATAGATGAAAGGGTTTAGTCGCCCCCGCGATCTAATTCAAGGTGCGACCTGCCACGAAGGTGAAGCTCTCCGTCATTATCGCCACTCACGCGCGGCCGGTTGCGCTCGCACGGCTGATTGAAAGTCTCGCTCCGCAGCTCGATCCTGAGCGCGAGCTGCTGATCGCCGACAACGGGACTCTTGAGCCCTCGCCGATGCCCAAGGTTGCGCCGCCGCTGACGCATCTTCATGACGCTCGGCCCGGCAAGTGCCGCATCCAGAACCGCGCGATCGCCGCCGCACACGGCGACATAATCGTTTTCCTCGACGACGACCTGATCGTTTCGCCGCGCTTTCTCGACCAAATCGAGCGATTCTTCAACGATCATCCCGAGTTCGCCGCGATGAAGGGCCGAATTTTGCCCGCCGAGGATCCCGCGAGCAAAGCCGGGCCAAAGGCCGTCTATCTCGATCTCCCGATCGTCAACCATGGAGAGCATGCGATCGAGGTACGCGGCGTGATCGGCGCGAACATGGCGTTTCGGCGCACGGCGCTCGATCGGGTCGGTAGATTCGATGAGCGG
Organism: uncultured delta proteobacterium; assembly: GCA_963793115.1. Lineage (GTDB taxonomy): Bacteria > Desulfobacterota > Binatia > Binatales > Binataceae > CAVVMA01. The sequence goes on along the minus strand of CAWBYV010000008.1, from coordinate 314,790 downwards.
CTCGGGCCGGGAGCGGCCGGGCATGAAGAGGAGACCGAGATCTCGGCGCGAATTCGCGGCGCGGGCCTGAAGATTGGCTACGCGCCGCTCGCAGTCGTCTACCATGAAGTCGATCCCGGCCGCGCCGATCGCGAACGGTTCCTGCGCGTGGCGCGCGAGCGGGGCCGATGCCGGATGATTCACGAGCGGCACTCGCGTTTCGAGGTGACGCTCAAGATTCTGGTCGCAAGCGTCAGGGTTGGAGTCGCGCGCGTGCTCGGCGCCCGGTTGGCGCGGATCGCGCGCGAGGAGAAGCGGCTTGCGATCGCGCGCGGGATGGGCGACGGCTTGGCCTTAAGCCCTCTCCCGCAAGCCGGGAGAGGGTTGGGATGAGGGTCAGACAGAAAGTAGTATCAGAAAATTCTCTGTAGGACCCTCACCCACACCCTCTCTCCCAGACAATGGGAGAGGGCTCAGACATTCGGAGGGCTCAGACAGCTTCAACGCATTTTCCAACTGCCGGCGTTAGCGGGCGCTGGCGGCGGAATTCACGATCCGCAGGAGCTCATCCGCGTAGCGGCTCCAGGTGAATCGTTCGGCGGTCGGGCGGGCGACCCCGGCCAACCCCGCACGAGCTTCGACCAAAGCGTCGAGCCGATGCGCGATCTCCGACGGGTCGGATGGATCGTGCACGATAAAATCGCGCAGCTCGGGCGGCATCAGCTCGGCGACGCCCGATTGCGCGCTGGTCATCGCCGGCAGCCCGCACGCCATCGCTTCCATCACGACATTGCCAAACGGCTCAAACAGCGACGGCGCCGCCATCACGTCCGCGGCGCGGTACAGGTCCTCGACGTTCTCGCGTGCGCCGAGGAAGGCAACGCGATCGCCGACCCCAAGCCTGCGCGCGAGCCGCGCGTAACCGGTCATCGCGCGGTCGATTCCGACCACCATCAGGCACGGAGCGGTTTTGAGCGATGGCCACGCCCGGAGCATCGCGCCGAGTCCCTTGCGACCGAAACCGTTGCCGACGAAAATCACCACCGGCTCCGCCGGCCTCATGCCAAGGGCGTGGCGGACTCGCTCGCGCATGTGCGCGTCGGCCGCGGGCGCGAATCGCGCCAGGTCTACTCCGTTGTAGAGCGTAGTCAGCTTTCCCGGCGGCAGGCCGAATTGGCGTCGAAGATCTTCGGCGACCAGATTGGAAACCGCTACGACCTGTCGGAGCCCCGGATGGGTGAACCCGCGCCGCTCGATACTGATCTGGGCGCGATGGTACGGGCTGAGCCACATCCCAGAGCCGCGCAGCCGGCCCCGCCATTTGCGCGCCGCTCTCACATAGCTCACGTGCGCACCGCCGCCCGAGCGCAGGATGTCCGCGCCGACGACTCGGGCGAAGCTCATCACCAGGTCGGCGCCCGCGCTCCTGGCAAGGCCGGACGCCAGATAGGCGAAACGAATCAACGTCAGCGCACGCGGGAAGCGCGGGACCGCGACCTGCCGGACGATTCCTCCAGGCCACGGCGCCCGGACTTCGGCCGCGTATACGGTGACGCCGTGGCCGGCGGCGCGAAGCGTCTCGGCGGTAACGATCAGGTCGCGTTCCGTGCCGCCTCCAGCCGGATCGAAGCGGCGGGTCAGGAGTGCTATTCGCACCGGACCGCGGCCTCCACGCGCCGCTTGCGGCATCCCCCCCCACGATGCGCCAGGGCGCGCCGTATGCTAAGTTCCGTTGGGGTTGACGAGGGCGCTTGATGGTCGAGATTCAATGTTCCAGTTGCCACACGCGCTACCGAATCGACGAACGGGTCTTGCCCGAAGACACCCCGACCTTCAAGTGTTCGCGATGCGGGCACGTGTTCAGCGTCGAGCCGCGCAGACCCAAAGCCGGCGAATCGGCTGGATCGAGAGCGGCCGAATCGGCACGCCAGCCGGCTGCGAGTGCTGAACGTCAACCGGCGGCTGAGCCCACCGTCAAGACGGCTGCTCCGAAGAGCGCGGGACCCAAAGTCCGCCGCAGTCTGAAGATCGTTCCCCCGCCGCAGGCGCCACGCGAGATCCAGCCGCCGGAGCCTGGCACCACCGCACCGGCAACGGATTCCTATCCCGAGACTGTTCCCGAATCTGAGCCCGAAGCTCGCGCCGAGATCGTGCCGGCGGAGATAAACCCGCTGGAACGCCCGTTCTCGCATCGAATCGAGGAGCCGGACCCCGACGAGAACTTCGATTTCAGCGCCGAGATCGAGGAAGACGAGATCGACGAAGACGAGACCCGGGAGGAAGTCGGGGACGAAGACGCATGGGAGGTCGGCGAAAGCGGTCTGCACTTCACCGAGCCTCACGAGCATCATGTGGGCGTTGCGGAGGATGCCGGCGCAACGCAGGGGATCGAGCCCCCGGTCCTGGTGCCTGGGCGAGTCGAGCGTGAAGCGGAAAAAAAGCCTGCGGGCCACGCAAGCGCTCCGTGGCTCGGGTCGCCGGTCCATTCCTCCGGATTTTTCCTGGCCTGCTTCTTCTTCGTGGCGCTCGCGTTCGGCGCGGTAAGCTTGCTGATAGCGGGCCAACCCGCGGCCAGTGCGAGCCTGCTGGCCGGGCTGCCCGCGATCGGCGATCGGTTCGTGGACCCGGCCCCGGCGGCGGTGCAGATCGCGCTCCGCGACATCCACGCCGGCTACCAGAGCATCAACGGCCAGCGCCAGGCCCTGGTAATCACCGGGCAGGCGCTTAGCGTGGGCAATCAGCCGCTTCACGAAGTTCAGATCGCGGTGAGCCTGCTGGACGCTTCGCAACGGGAACTCGCAAGGCAGGAGGTCTACTGCGGCAACAGCCTGTCGGGACGCATGATCTCCCAGATGACGCCGCGCGAGCTCGACTTCTATCAGAAGCTAGGGCCGCCGAAGAGCTTCGTTCTGCAACCGTCGGGTTTGTCGCCGTTCGTGACCGTGTTCGTCGAGCCAGCGGCGGGCGCCGGCAGCTTTGCGGTCCAGGTCGAGCGGGCCGCGCGCGACAGCTCGGGATCTTCGCCGCCCAGCGAGGCGCCAGCCTCCGCCGCCCGGCACTTGAGCGTCATTCCTTCTCCTTGGCCACCAGCTCCTCGTATTCCTCGTTGTCCATCAGATCGTCCAGCTCGGCGGCGTCGCTGATCTTCACCTTGATCAGCCATCCGTCTCCGTATGGATCCTCGTTCACGACTTCGGGGCTCTCGGGCAGGTCTTCGTTGATTTCGATCACGGTGCCGCTCAGCGGCGCGTAGATATCCGACACGGCCTTGACGGACTCGACCACGCCGAACGGGTCGTCCTTGCTGATCTTGTCGCCAACCGCCGGCAGCTCGACGTAGACGATCTCGCCGAGCTGGTCCTGCGCGTAATCCGTGATCCCGACGGTCGCCACCGAACCTTCGATCGCGACCCATTCGTGTTCCTTGGAGTACTTGAGTACCGGTGGGATCTCCATGACCCTCCTCCGCAGTGCTGCGCGGTTATCGGACGCCGCCGCGAGCGGCGTCTCATGCGCGGATGATCCTTTCATGCTCATCAACCGCGCCGCCGAGCGATTGTCAAGCGCTTGCCCGCCAGATGACAGCCCGCGCGCTCTTGCACGTACATCGTAATCATGATCAACAGAGTTACGGCCAAGGTAAAGAGCGCCGCGCGATGCGCGCCGCGATATTCGATCCATTCGAATTGCTCGGCTCGTTCGACGCGCTTGCGCGCAATTGCCGCGGCCGGGGGACCGGAGTTGCTGATCAGTTACGATCGCGCGTCGTCCGACCAGGCCATCTCGATGAAAGAGTCTCGCCAAAAGCGTTCACACCAAGAGCGTTCCGGCCAAGGCCTCCCACCCGGGCGCGCTCGGCTGATCGCCGCGGCGATCGTGCTGCTGGCACTGGCGCTCAGGCTTCATACCTTTGCCGAGCGCCCGCTCTGGGACGACGAAGCCTGGACGCTATTCTTCGTCTACCTCGACGATCCGTGGCGGATAATCACCTTCGGCCTGACCAGGCACAATCCGCCGCTACTCGTCGTCTCGCAGCATCTGATTTCGTGGATCGGCGCCCATCTGCTCGGCACGACGCTTTCCGCGCTGAGGGCACCGTCGGTGCTCCTCGGCGCGCTGGGAGTTGGGGCGATCTATGAGGCGGGCGCAGTTCTCTTCGCACCCGAGACCGGACTGATCGCGGCGGCGTTCTCGGCGGTGAATGTGCTTCAGATCATGCATTCACAGGAGATGCGAATGTACCCGCTGTTCCTGCTGCTCTCCTGGTCCTCGATCTGCCTGCTGCTCCGGAGCCTGCGCGCTGGCCGCTCGGGAGAGTGGGTGCTGTATGGGGCCGTGACCTTGCTCCTGATATTCGTGCACGACTACGCCGTATTCGTTCTGGCCGCCCAGGCGCTTTACCTGATCATCAGCTTGCCTTCGCGCCGTGCGGCCAAGCTGGTGATGCGGCTGGGGGCGTTCTGGGCCGCGGCCTACGCTCCTGCCGCGATCGCCTTCGCACGCGCGGAGCGCGCCGGCCGATCGATCGAAGCAGGCGGATTAGGGGTCCATCAGGAGGCAAACCTCAGAAACCTGCTGCACACCTACGAGCATCTGACGATCGCGAACCCCTCTTCGATATTCTTCCCCGCCTGCGTTCTTCCGATCATCCTGCTCGGGGCGTGGCGACTGCGAGCGCAGCCGCAACTGCGCGGCGCCTTCGCGATGGTCGGATTTCTTGCGGCCGCTCCGGTTCTAGCCTGGTGCGTCTCGCCGCCGATTCCGTTCGGCCACGAGAAGTACTTCATCTTCGCCTCGCCGGCGCTGCTCCTGCTGCTCGGCCAAGGGCTGCTCGAAATTCGGCCGTCGGCGGTCCGTTTGCTTGTGATCGGCGGCCTGCTGGCATCGAGCCTTCCGGCGCTCTCCTACTATTACAATGACGCCGCCAACCCGCCGTACGATCGGGCGGCGGAATATATAAAATCGGCCGATCCCAATCTTCCTCTGGTTTTCGTTGGCAACGGCCTTCGGGTCTTCAACTACTACTACGTTGGCGAGTTTCCCGGCTCGGATCGGCGGAATGGAATTCGCTGGCCGCCCGGATGCCGCGTCGCCAAATCTCCTTCGACCGCGCGGCGCAGGATCCCTTCCGGCCGCCGCCTTGCGACGGCGTGTACTGCGAGCGGATCGCCCCCGGCTTGTTCTGGGCGGGGAGTTCGATCGCTGATACGGTGAGCAACCTCGACCCCTCGATCGCCAAATCTTTCTGGCTGGTCGTTGACCGCAGAGAACCTGCTTCCGATCAGGAACTGCAAGACCCGCGATGCCGGCTCGTGAGCAAGAAGGAGTTCGACCGGGTGCGCGTGCGGCGCTACGCGTTCGTCCGATGATTCGGGTGCGGCGCGAGTTTCCCGGCCCGCATCAAGGCCCGATCACTCGGGGCCGCCCTTGTAGCGATTCGACATCTCTTTCATCTGCTCGTAGCTGCCGGGCTCGAAGTGCTTGACGTTCTGGTTGAGCGCGATCTCGCTGCGCAAGTCGGCGACCGCCGCCTTGACTCCCTCGTCCGCGATCTCGTGCGCCCGGACCCAGCGGCCCGAGTTCTGGATGAAGTTCACGAGGTTCAGCACGTTCTCGCTGAGCGCCTTCTGCGACTTGGAGAACTTCGCGGTCCAGACCACTTCTTTGGACTTGATGTCGATCAAATGAAGGGTAAACGTGACCGCGGCGGGACTCGCAGCCGCATAGGCGACTCCGACCCGTTCCTTGTATCGCTCGACGGTGCCGTAGATGACGCCGTCGGCTGACGCCGCACGGCCGAGCGCCAGGGCGTTGTCCTGCAAATTGCCCGGTGTGCTGGGCGGGAGCTTAGCCATCGCCTGCTCGACATCGCCGTCGGGCACCACTTGCCATCCGCCGACCAATGACGACTCGCTGTAGAGTTCCGCGCTGATCGCCTCGCCGGCGCCTTCGGCCACGACGTTGCCCATCTTGTCCGGCGTCTCCAGGATCGGCATCACCGCGATCCGGTTCTCGGCGAGCGTCTTGATCGAGGCGACCGAATTGGTCTGAAGATTGGAGGAACCGCCGATGATCGGAAGCTTGCCCGGGCTGCTGAATATATTGAGCGGAGCCAAAATCGGGAGCGAGCATGCGGGCATCGCGAGCAAAAGCGACAGCGCCGCCAGCATGAACGTCGAACCGGGCATCGAACGGCGCGCGCTCATGTCGCTACTTTAATCGATAGCTCGCGGAGTTGGCGAGGGTCAACTGCCGAAGGCGCTCCGCTCATCGGGTCGTACCGCCTTCTGGGTCTTCGGAAACGCCATCACGTCGCGCATCGAGTCGGTGCCGCACAACAGCATCGCAAATCCGTTCAACGCCGAACGCGATACCGCCGTGCGGCGGCGCGCCGTAGCTGAGCGCGTCGAGCAGGAAACCGAATCTGTCGATCGCCTCCTCGCGCGAGAAAGCCCAGCAGCTCGAACACCTTGAGTTGCAGCTCGCGGTTGTGAATACGAATCGAGCCGCCGCCCAGCTCCTCGCCGTTGAGCACCATGTCGTAGGCCAGCGCGCGGGCCGTCGAGCGGCGCGCGTCCAGCCAGCTCGCAGATCCTCTGGATGCGGCGCGGTGAACGGATGGTTCACCGAGAACAGGCGTTGTTCCTCTTCGCTGTACTCGAACAGCGGAAAATCCACCACCCACAGGAAAGCGCGGCCCGCCCGGACTTGCGCGGATTTGATCAGCGCGAACTTTTCCGCCAACTGGAGCCGCAACTCGCCCAGGACCGGACGCACCTTGGCGCGCGGCCCGCGACCATCAGCAGCGTGTCGCCACTGCGCAGCACCGGCCGCCTCGACGGCGCGCCGCTGCTCGTCGTCGCCGAGATGACTTGCGATCGGCCCCTGCCAGCCATTCGCCGGCGCTTCGGTCGCATTTTGACCCACGCGAGCCCAGTCCGCTGGCGCGAGCGCATCGCCTCGGCCATCTCGTCGAGCTCGCGGCGCGCCAACTGAAAATCATCCGGCGGCAGCGCGATGGCGTAGATCGCTTCGCCGCGCGCGAGCGCCTCGGCGAAAACCCTGAACGCGGTGCCGGCGAAGCGCGGCGCTCAAGTCCTTCAGCTCGAGGGCGAAGCGCAGGTCGGGCTTGTCGATGCCGAAGCGCTCCATCGCTTCGTTCGTACGGCATGCGCAGAAACGGCGGTTCGAGCTTGACGCCGAGCGCGCGCTCGGAAGACCGACGCCATCATGCCCTCGGTCAGATCGCGATGATGTCGTCGGGACGCGGCCCGGTCATCTCGATATCGATCTGGCTGAACTCGGGCTGGCGATTGGCGCGCAGATCCTCGTCGCGGAAGCATCGCGCGATCTGGTAATAGCGGTCGAATCCGCCGACCATCAGGAATTGCTTCAATAGCTGCGGCGATTGCGGCAGCGCGTAGAACTTGCCCGGATTCACCCGGCTCGGCACCAGGTAGTCGCGCGCGCCCTCGGGCGTGGCCGCCATAGGATCGGCGTCTCGACCTCGACGAAACCCTGGCGTCGAGATAAGCGCGCACCGCGCGCAGCGCCAGATGGCGCCGGCGCAGATTGCGCTGCATCCGCGGCCGGCGCAGATCGAGGTAGCGGTACTTGAGCCGCACCTCCTCGGCGGCGCGTGTCTTCGTCGTGATCGCAAATGGCGGCGGCGCGCGACGCGTTCAGCACTTCCGCCTCGCTCGCCGGCGACTTCGATCTCGCCGGTCGGCAGCTCGGCGTTGACCGTGCCCTCGGAGCGGCGCACCACGCGTCCCTTGACCGCCAGATAGAATTCCGCGCGCACGCTCGCGCGCGATCTCGTGCGCGGCGGCGTTCGCGCTCGGGATTGAACACGATTTGCACGATCCCCTCGCGATCGCGCAGGTCGATAAAGATCAGTCCGCCGTGATCGCGCCGTGCCGCGACCCATCCCCACAGCGCGACCTCGCGGCCGCTGTCGCCTGCGCGCAACGTGCCGCAGTAATCGCTTCGCCGCCACGGCGGCAGCGGCGAGTAATGTCCATTCGATCGTTGTTCGGCATCGTCTAGATTACCGCAGGATACCGCAGTGACCGGACGCAGCGTACGAAATGCCGTCAACCATCGTGCAAAGTGGCAAAAATCACTCGTGTCGAGCATCACGAGCGCCGAGGGAACTTCGCGCTTGACTGCTCGCTTTGCAGGCTCGCGCAGCTGCGCACCTGCAACGTCGCGTGCGACTTCGTTGTCGCCGATTATCACTGCGAAGCGCGCGCCGATCCTGTCCGCGCGCCGCAGCAGCGCCTTGAGGCCGCGCTCGGGCGAAGCACCTCTACGCGCAGATGATTCTGCACACGCAGGCCCCGCGCCATCGAGCATCGCCGTGGGAAGCGCTGCGGTGCCCAGCGCGATAATCGCCAACCGCGGTCGTCGCGACTTCGGAACTGGCGCCGGAGGCCGCCAGACGCCAGCGCCATCCGATCCATGCCGATCGCGAAGCCGATGCCCGGCACCGGCGCGCCGCCGAGCTCCTCGACCAGCCCGTCGTAGCGGCCGCCCGCGAGCGACCGTGTTCTGCGCGCCCACCGCCGTCGAGACCACCTCGAAAGTGGTGCGCGTGTAGTAGTCGAGGCCCGCGCACCAGGCGCGGATTTATCGCGTAAGGAACGCCCGCCTGCTTGTGAGCAACTCGATGCACGGTGTCGAAATGCTTGCGGCACGGCCTCGCACAGATAGTCGAGCGCTTTGGGCGCCGCTTCCATGAGCCGCGCGTCGATCTTGCAGTCCAGCAGCCGCAGCGGATTGCGCTCCAGCCGCGCGTGGCAATCCTCGCACAGCTCGGGCAGATGCGCGCGGCCGAACTCGAGCAGCGCCGCGCGAAACGCCGGACGGCATTGCGCGCATCCGAGCGAGTTGATCTCCATCTCCAGCTCGAAGCCCAAGTTCGCGCCGCAAGTCGTCGATCATGATCAGCAGCTCGGCGTCGCAGGCCGGCATCGGCGCGGCCGAAGATCTCGACGCCGAACTGATAGATACTGGCGATAGCGGCCCTTCTGCGGACGCTCGTGGCGGAGCATCGGGCCGCAGTAGAAAAAGCGCTGCTCGGGATCGGCTGCGGTCGAGCCCGCGCCTCGATATAGGCGCGCACCACGCCCGGCGTGCCCTCGGGACGCAGCGCGATCATCGTGTGCGCTTCATCGCGATCGGCGAAGCTGTACATCTGCTTTTCCACGATGTCCGAGGTCTCGCCGGTGGAGCGCTTGTAGAGCCCCTCGCGCTCGAGCAGCGGCAGGCGAATTTCATCCACGGCGTAGCGCTGCATGATCGCGCGAGCGTGCTGTTCGATCAGGCTGACGGCGGCTGCATCGGGACCGAGCAGGTCCTGAAAGCCTCTTAGACGGGTGAGTTCCAAGTGATGTTTTCAGCCGGCGCGCATCGCGGCGCGCAGACGTTTGTAGCCGATCAGCTCGATACCTTCATCGGCGAGCAGCCGGCGCGTTGCTCCGAAGTGAAGAAGCGGAAGTCGGCTTCGCGCTGCTCGGCATCGCGCGCGCAGCTTCTGAGCTCGTCACGCGCGAGCGCCGGATGGCAATAGATCTCCGCGATGCCGGGTTTGAGATCGCGCAGCAGATTGGTCCAATACTTTTCGGTGCTCTCCGGATTTTCCGGACCGCCAACATAGAAGTTGTCGGGGTAGAGAATCCCACCGCGGTCGAGCTCGCTCAGGATTTCGCCGAATCCCATCCGGCGCATCGCGGATCGGCGGGTCAGCCGGATCGGCAGGCGATACTCAGTCGCCAGCCTCAGGTAAATCTCGTGATAGTCAGCGCGCAGATGGAGCGGGCCCATGTGACTATCCAGATGGGTCGCATCGATCCCGGCGGCGAGCGCCTTCTCGATTTGCGCCCGGAGCTCGGCCTCGGCTTCGTCGAGCCGATCGTTGGCAAATACCTCCGGCACGTCCGGCCACAGGTAGCCGCGCTCGTCCACCAGCGACGCGACTGCTTTGCTTCCGAGCACGGGGCCCCACTTGTAGCGCGCCCATTCGCTGGTGAGCGTTAGATGCACGCCCAGGTCGGCCTCGGGCCGATTGCGCGCGAACTCGGCAGCCTCCTCGAACCACGGACAGGGCGTCAGGATAGTCGACGACGTAAACAGCCCCGCGCTGAGACCCTCGATCGTCGCCTCGTTCTCGTCGTGGCACATGCCGAAATCGTCGGCGTTGACGATCAGCAACCGCGCGTCAGGCGGATATCCAAGCTTCTGCGCCGTGGTGAAGTCGCGATCCATGTGAGCCGAAACCTTAATGCGGCGCGCCGCAAAGAAAAAGGGCCGCCTTGCGGGCGGCCCCTTTCAATTCGAAAACCGGCCAATTCAATCAGCCCGATGCCGCCGGCGGTCTTAGACGGTCAGCATATGGATCGTGCAGGCCGAGCCGAGCCCGATCACGTGCGCCTGTCCGGCCTTGGCATTGGGCACGAGGCGCTCTTTCGCGCGGTCATCCTGGGTCAGATGCCACACGACTTCGCAGATATTCGCGACTCCGGTGGCGCCCAGCGGATGGCCCTTCGACAGCAGGCCGCCCGACACGTTGACCGGGGATTTGCCGCCGAGTCCCGGATGCACCCCGCCGCCCTCGTCGATAAATTTGCCGGCCTCGCCGTCGCCGCACAGGCCGAGATTCTCGTAATGAACCAACTCGGCGGTTGCGAAGCAGTCGTGCAACTCGGTGAGCGCGATGTCCTTGGGGCCGATCCCCGCCGTCTCATAGGCCTTTTTGGACGCGCGGCGGGTAAGCGTGCTGACATCGGGAAGCGTGAGATCGCGATCGGTCCACGGGTCCGAAGTCAGCACCGAGGCTGCGACGCGCGCGCGCTTGCGTCCGCCGGCGAGCTGCTTCAGCTTGTCCTCGGACACCAGAATCGCAGCCGCCGCGCCGTCGCCGGTCGGGCAGCACATGTACAATGTGTTGGGATATGCGACCATCCGGGCGTTCATCACGTCCGCGAGTGTCACTTCGTTGCGATACTGCGAGAACGGATTCTTGGTCGCATGCTTGTGCGACTTGACCGAAATCTTGGCGAAATGCTCCGGCGTGGTGCCGTACTTGCGCATGTGCTCGATACCGGCCTGGCCGAAGACCGCCGGCATCAGGCCCGAGCCGAGCTTGCCCTCGGTGCCGTAGGCCGGATCGGCGCCGGCGCCGCCGCCGCCGCCGAGCAGGCCCGCCTTGCCCATCTGCTCGACCCCAACCGCCATCGCGATGTCGTACATCCCCGAGGCGACCGACATGTAGCTCTCGCGGAACGCCGTCGATCCGGTCGCGCAGGCGTTGGACACGTTGATGACGGGGATTCCGGTCTGACCGATCTGCTGCAGAATCCGCTGGCCCACCATCGCGTTGGCCTGCATGAGATTGCCGCAGGCGAAGAATTCCACGTCCTTGATCGAGACGCCGGCGTCCTTCAACGCGATTTCCGCCGCTTCGCCGCCCAGTTCCGGTACGCTCTTTTCAGGGTAGCGCCCAAACTTGATCATCCCGGTGCCTAGAACGTATACGTTTCTCATCTCAGTAAAGCCTCCCGCTACCGGCCTGGCAGACAGCCGAGCCCGGCGCAAAATTGTTCAGCTCCGCGATCACCTGATAATTCTTGCGACAATTCCTGCGGCTAATTCTTGCTCGGCCGGAACGAAAAGGCCACCACGTCGTGCCCTTCGCGATCCTTTGCCACCACCTCGGTAACCATCTCGACCGGCATATCGAAGTACTTTTTGGGTTCCTTCTGAAGGTCGAGCGGATCTACGCTGCTCAGATTGCTGCGGACGCTCACGCCCTCGGGGAGATCCACGATCGCCGTGGCGTAGGGGGTCTTGATACCGGGGAACGATTGATGCACGACCGAAAAGACGTAGACCTTGCCCTTGTTCGACAATTCGATCTGCGTGAAGGGCCCGGTGGACCCGCACTTGGAGCACGCGACCTTTCTGGCGTCCAGGTACACGGCTCCGCACGAACACTTGGTGCCCACCAGATGGGGTTTGGGGGCCAGTTTGAGAAATGAAACGATCGGGCGCGGCCCCGAATCAGTTGCTGCCTGCGCTTGCTCAGCCATTCGATATCCTCCGAAAGCGTCTGGGTTGGATTCGGTGCAAAAGCGAAAAGGGGGTGCGCTTGGGGTCGTCCTTCCCGCTGCGGCGGAGTTTCCCACAGCCCGATCAGAGGGTCAACCCCGGTAGACCCGGCGACGGCTTCGAATTGAGAAAGTGCCGGTGTGCGCCCTCACCGCTCGCGATGCTCGCCGCCTCTCCCGGCGGGAGAGGCAACTCTTGTCCGAAAATCTCCCTCTCCCACCGGGAGAGGGTGCAGGGTGAGGGCGCACCTACGAGGATGGCAGGCAATGTCGAACTGGCGCGCGCCCCAGCGGATTAAGTCGGGTGGTTTGCAGGAGGAACTTGTGCGCCCACCCCTGAGTCTCAATACTCGCTATCAGCTCTGCCCCGGCGTGCTTTGCCCAACCTCCTTTGCGATTCCCCGGTTCAAAACGTCGAGCATCCCGTCAAGATACCCCGGCTCGGGTTCCAAGCCGAAGATCTGACGCTGGAGAAAGTGATTGCTGATCGCGTCGAACGAGAAATTGTCCCAAGACGCGAGTGTTTACGTCAGGCCTTATCTGGCCGGCCTGCTTGAAACTCTCCAGCCATCGCGTAGCCGCCTCGTAGAGCCGGTTCAAGACCTTGGTGTAGACCGTTTCGGCCTCTTTACTGGAGAGCAGGGCCTGTACATGGATGAATCGCACCAGCTCGCGATTCGCCTCCATGAGCGCAAGCGCTCGCTGCACCCCCAACTGCACCGCCTCGTTCAATGGCAACCCTTGCGGCGCGACCATCCCGGCTTCGATTCCACCGATCAGTTCGTTCTCGGCCAAGATCGAATTCAAGATCTGTTCCTTGGTCTTGAAGTGGTAGTAGAGCAGCCCCTTGGTCGCTTCCAGTTCCAGCGCGATGTCGTCCATGCTGGTGCCCTGAAAGCCTCTTTTTGCGAACACCTTGAGCCCGGCCTTCAAAATCTCTTCGCGCTTGCGCGCCTTGCGCTTGGCCTTTATTCCCGACCGGCTGCCGGGCATGACTTTGGGCCGCTTCGCCATATATACCGCCTAGTATCAGTAATACCCTTTGGTATTCAAGACCAACCTCGATGGCGCGGAGCAGTGACAGCCACGGCTGCGTGGGTTCCTCGGCCCTGGCGGCGGCCGCCGAGCCCGGACGGCCGGACAGACTGATGTGGATTTGCAGGCCGGTCGTTTGGCAGGGCCTTGATCTGATTTAAGCGGCGCGTGCCCGCAGGTTGCGGCCAAGGCTTCTATGGAGCGGGTGATCGGCCACGCACCGACAGGGCGCCTCTCGACATGACTACGGGTTTTCCGTAGTCTTATGATGCACGTGGAGTTCGAATGGGACAATGACAAAGCGGCCCGGAACTTGCGCAAACACGGCGTCAGCTTCGTTCAGGCAACTCTTGCATTCCGCGATCCTCTCGCGATCGAATGGCTGGACGATCGGGCGGAGTATGGTGAAGACAGAATCGTGCTGGTCGGAAATAGCGAAGGCCAGTTGTTGACCATTGCTTATGCGGAACGCGCGGACCGTATTCGGATGATCTCAGCTCGAAGGGCAACCAAAGATGAGCAGGAATACTACTATAGTCAGAGTGCATTCTGACGGCGCGATCGTGCGCGTTCAATCCGGGGGCAAGGAGAAGCGCTTGCGGGTGACGCCGATTCCTCCGATGAGTTCTGCCCAAGCCGAAGCCCGCGCTGCGAGCGACCCTGACAATCCGCCGATCACTCCGGCACGGCGGGCACGACTTCGGCCCGTACCAAGGGTAAAGACGCTCCGCCGCGCCCTGGGACTGACACAGGAGGAATTCGCAAGGCGCTATCGTATCCCGCCGGGCACGCTACGGGATTGGGAACAAGGACGCACGGAGCCGGATCAAGCTACGCGAGCGTACCTCACCGTGATTGCACACGAGCCACAAGCCGTTGCGCACGCCTTGTGGGCGATAGCCAAGCGCCCGCGTCACGTCGGCAAGTCCTCCGGCGCACGCAATGGCGGCGACCCCGGGCACCGGCCCCCGCGCGAAGAAGAACCCGGAAAGCTCAGCAAGAAAGCAGGCGGCCGAGTACCCTTTCGACCAACGGTTCGGTCGCGGACGACCTGACGCTCGCCGACCCTGCTGACGGTTCTATGGAGCGGGTGATCGGTTTCGAACCGACGACCTCGTGCTTGGCAAGCACGCGCTCTACCAACTGAGCTACACCCGCTCTCCAGCCCCGGACACGGCAACCGAATCGGCGCGGCAGCCGAATCAGATCGTTTATCCGCCAAAACGAGGAGAGTCAAACGGCGGCGCGACGGGCCGGTGTCGCCGCGGGCTCGGGCCGCAGCGCCCGCACAGTCTTGACGAAGTAATCCGCGCCCGACCACACGCTCAGCGCCATCGCGATCCACAGCACGAACATCCCGCCCGCGAAGAAATCGATGTGCAAGTAGGTGTAATGGACCAGCAGACCCTGAATCGCGATCGACAGCAAAACCATCTTATACTTGCCCAACTCCCCGGCCGCGATAATCAGTCCCTCTGCGGCTGCGATCGCGCGCAGGCCGGTCACCAGAATCTCGCGCGTCACCAGCACCACGACGATCCAGGCCGCGCACTCTCGGCAGGCGCGTAATCCCAGCCAACATGATCAGCGCGGCCGTGACCACCAGCTTGTCGGCCAGCGGATCCATCAGCTTGCCGAGCGTGGTGCCAGAGTTGTAGCTGCGCGCGATATAGCCGTCGAAGAAGTCGCTGATCGCGGCAAGAAAAAAGACCCCGGCCGCGATCGCCGACGGAATCGGTCCTGTGTACATCAGCAGGTACATCAGAATCGGCGCCGTACCGATTCTGAAAAAGGTCAGCATATTTGGAGCCGTAAAAGCCACGCCGAAGCCCTCGCAATGCCGATGCCGTCTGCGATTTCGAGAATATGGTAATCGCGAACTTCGGGCAAACCATATCGTTTCAGCAATCAAGATCGGCGGGCGCGCCCGCCCGCACGCCCTGCGTCAAAGCTCGCTTGACTCCGCGCGAGGCCCTCGCATAGCGTTCAAACATCCGTAACACGCGCGGCCCCGCCGAGCTTTGGAAGCGACGCCATGTGCTCCGAATTCTTCCCCATAGATTGCAATAGCCCGCAAAGCGCGCTCGATCCGCGATGAACCCCAGCGCCCTTTCCAGCGACTACCTGGTGATCGGCGGCGGAATCGCCGGATTGATCTTCGCGATCGAGGCCGCCGAGACCGGCACCGTGACCGTTCTCACCAAGGCCGCCAGCAGCGAGGCCAACACCAGTTACGCGCAAGGTGGAATCGCCAGCGTGTGGAGCGTTGACGACTCGTTCGAGTCGCATATCGAGGACACGCTTCGCGCGGGCGCCGGGTTATGCGATCGCGACGCGGTCGAGACGATCATCCGGGGCGGACCCGAAGCCGTGCGCGAGCTGATTCGGCTTGGTACCCGATTCACGCACGCCGAGGAGGGGTCCGAGGAAGAATACGATCTCGGGCGCGAGGGCGGCCACAGCCATCGCCGCGTCCTGCACGCTCAGGACCTGACCGGGCGCGAGATCATGCGCGCGCTGGGAGAGGCAGTGCGCGCCCGGCGCAATATCGCCGCGATCGAAAATCAGGTCGCGGTGGACCTGCTGGTCGAGCGTGGCGTCGCAGGCGCTCCGGCCTGCTGGGGCGCTTACGCGCTCGATCGGAAAACTCACGAAGTCAGGAAGTTTGTCGCGCGCGCCACGATGCTCGCGACCGGCGGCGCGGGCAAGGTCTACCTTTACACTACCAATCCCGACATCGCGTCGGGCGACGGGGTCGCGATGGCGTATCGGGCCGGCGCCCCGATCGCCAACATGGAGTTTATCCAGTTCCATCCGACTTGCCTGTTCCATCCGGCCGCCAAGTCGTTCCTGATCTCCGAGGCGCTGCGCGGCGAGGGCGCGATTTTGCGCCTGCCCGACGGCACGCCGTTCATGACGAAGTATCACCCCGACGCCGAACTCGCGCCGCGCGACGTGGTCGCCCGCGCGATCGACTCCGAGATGAAGCGCCACGGCCTCGACTACGTATGTCTCGACCTGACCCATCGCGATCCGGACTTCATCCGCTCGCGCTTCCCGAATATCTATTCGCGATGCTTGAGCTTCGGAATCGACATCACGCGCCAGCCGATTCCGGTGGTGCCCGCGGCGCATTACATGTGCGGCGGCGTGATGACCGACCTGGACGGCCGCACGCCGATCGCGCAGCTATACGCGGCCGGCGAAGTCGCGATGACGGGTCTGCACGGCGCCAACCGCCTCGCCTCGAACTCGCTGCTCGAAGCGGCCGTGATGGGCCGGCGAGCCTCCGCCGCGGCGGCGCGGCAGATTCGGCAAGCGCGCGACCGGCCGCCTCCCGAATTCCCCGAATGGGACCCCGGACGCGCGATTCGCAGCGAGGAACGCGTGCTCATCACGCAGAGCTGGGACGAGATTCGCCGCCTGATGTGGAACTACGTCGGGATCGTGCGGACCGATCGCCGGATGGAGCGGGCGCTGCGGCGTATCGCGCTGCTCAAGGAGGAGATCCACAGCTACTACTGGGATCATCTGCTCGATTCGGACCTGATCGAGTTGCGCAACCTGGTGACGGTGGCCGAGCTGGTGGTGCGATCGGCGGCCTCGCGCAAGGAGTCGCGCGGGTTGCACTACAACCTCGATTATCGCGAGCGCGACGACGCCCACTGGCTGCACGACACGGTGATTCGGAAGTAGCCGCGGCCGCACGGCAGATGGAGCGATTTTCCAATCCCGGACTCGGGAAAACTCCGGGGTGGCGGAAAATTTGCCGGGCGGACGGCTGGAGGGTTCCGGCCGCGTGGCGCGGCGGTGTTTTGCCATCCGCCCGGCTCGCGCTGGCGACAATACAGAAAGTAGTGGAATCCTACAAATGTGTCAAGTGCGGTTGTTCATCGGGAGAGGCCGCGTCTGTTCGGCGGAGGGCGGCGAACGTGGTGGGCGATTCTTCGCTGCGCAGACTCCGCTCAGAATGACGTCAATTTGGTACCGTTTGGAAGATTCGAGAGAGCCTCAGTCAACGTCATTCTGAGCGCAGCGAGGGCTCGTGCCCGAGCGAAGTCGAAGAATCTCCTGCCACTCACGGAGGCAAGCAGACTCAGCCTGCTCCGCTCAGCATGAGCGTTGCCTCTTCACGTAGATGGCGCGGCCTCGCCGGCGGCGGCCTCCTCCGCGTCGAGCAGTCCCCCGAGGGCGTCCAGATGGCGGCGGACCTCGGCCGCCAGCTCCTGGTTCATCCCCTTGACCGCCGCCAGTTCCGCGACGCTCGCCTCGCGGATTCGCTTTAAGCTGCCGAAATGGCGCAGCAACGCGCGCCGCCGCACCGGACCGATTCCCTCCACGTCGTCGAGCACCGAGCGCAGCCGCGCGCGGCGGCGCAAGTCGCGGTTGTAGGTGATCGCAAAGCGATGGGCCTCGTCGCGGATGCGAACCAGCAGGAAGAGCGCGGCCGAGTTGCGCGGCAGCACAACCGGGTCCTTCCGATTGGGAAGAAACACCCGCTCGTCGGACTTCACGACCGTGGCTTGGTGGCCGTCGTTGAGCACGTGCTGCTTGGCAAGTCCGATCGCGTCGATCCGATCGGCCAGGTTAAATTCCTTCAAGACCGTGAGCGCGACGTTGAGCTGCCCTTTGCCGCCGTCGATCACCCACAGGTCCGGGTGTTCGTTCTCCCGTACCGCACGCTCGAGGCGGCGCTTCAACACTTCATAGAGGCTGGCGAAGTCGTCCTGGCCTTCGACGCTGCGGATTCGATAGCGCCGGTAAAGATTCTTCTGCGGCTCGCCCTCGTCGAACGTCACCCGCGACCCGACCACCATCGAGCCCTGCAAATTCGAGATGTCGTAGCATTCGATGCGTTTGGGCGTATTGCGCAGGTGAAGCTTGGCGCGGAGGTCTTCGAGCATCGCCTCGCGGATTTTCTGGTTGTCGCGGCGCGCAGCGAAGCTCTGCCGCGCGTTTTCCATCGCGAGTTCGAGCAAACTGCGCTTCTCGCCGCGCTGCGGAACGAATATCTCGACCTTTTTGCCGCGCCGCTCGGAGAGCAGCTCGGCGCGCACTTCGGTGTCCTCCAGCTCGGCCGGCAGGATAACTTCGTCGGGCAAGAAACGCCCGCCCGAATAGTATTGCGTCAGGAGGTCCGCCAGCACGTCCTGGTCGGCGAACTCGAGGTCCCGAAAGCTCCAGCTTTGAGTGGTCGTCAGCTTGCCGCCCCGCACCAGCAAAACGATGATTTCGATCGAGCCGCCCTCGCGGTAGAGCCCGAACACGTCCTGGTCGATTCCCCAGTGATGCAGGACGGTCTGGCGCTCGACGGTCTTCTCGATCGCGCGCACCCGATCGCGCATCCGCGCGGCGTCCTCGAATTCAAGCCGGTCGGCATGCGATTTCATCTGCTCGCGAAGCTCCCTGAGCAGCTCGAGGTTCTTCCCCTCCAGCAGCATCCGGGCGGCGCGCAGATGGCGCTCGTATTCGGCGCGATCGACTGGCAGGCAACACGGCCCCAGACAGCGCTTGATCTGATATTCGATACAGGGCCGGGCGCGGTTGCGGAACACCGCGTCCGAGCAGGTGCGCAGCGGAAAGATCTTGCGGATTACGTCGATGGTCTCGCGCAGGCCGTCCGCCGAGCCGAACGGACCCAGATAGGTCCCGCCGTCCTTGACGATCCTGCGGGTGACGGTGATGCGCGGCCAGGGATGGCTGGTGATCTTGGCGCTCAAGTAGGATTTGTCGTCTTTGAGACGGATGTTGTAGCGGGGATGGTACTGCTTGATCAGGTTGTTCTCGAGAATCAGCGCTTCCTTTTCGCTGGTGGTGACGAGCGTGTCGAAATCGAGCACTTTCCGCATCAGGAAGCGGACCTGAAAACGCCCGTCGCCTTCGTCGCCGGGGCGGAAGTAGGCCCGCACGCGCGATCGCAGCGACTTGGCCTTGCCGACGTAGAGGACTTTGCCGGCGCGGTCTTTGAGCAGGTAGACGCCGGGCCTGGGCGCGATCGCGTCGAGCTTGCGACAGATTTCGTCGTTGACCGCGGCCGTCTCGGCAGGAGGCGCCGTCGCGGGCTGCTCCGGATATTCCACCAGCGTGTCGTACGATCGCTTTGGCATCCGGTGAAATTATATCATCGTCAGGCGCCGATTCCCGCTGACATTTTGACGAGTCTATGCCGCGCGAACCGCAATTCAACAAGATGATACTCGATCAGATGGCGGCGGCCGGGATGCCGCCGCGGCGCGCCGAAACCGCGGAGCAGGCCCGCCGCCTCCTGGCTCTCGCGGCCAAGCCCGCTCGTTACTTCCCTGAGCCTTCCAGAACGACGTAGATCGGGAAGCCCACCCCGTTCGCATTGATGATCAGCGTCCCCTCCTGCTCGGCCGTGCTCGCTCCCGGGTTGAAAGCGACACCGACTTTGCAACTCTTCCCCGGCGCCAGAGCCTCAGCACACTGGCTCGTAACGGTGAACGCTGCCAGGCTTGAAGTCCCACCGGCGATCGTCACCGTGTGCCCGGTCTTCTTTGCGCCGGCGTTCTTAATCGTGATGAACTTCGCCTTGGTGCGCTTGTTCAGCGCGACCTTTCCGAATTTGAGCAGCACGGGCGTGACCGTGACCTTCTCAGCGATCGGCCTGGCGGTCGGAGTCGGGGTCGGACCGGATGGAGTCGGGGTTGCAGTCGGCACGGGGGTCTGACCGGGTGCCAGCGTCGGCGTCGGGCCCGGCGCCGCACTGCCGGTGGGCACTGGCGTCGGCACCACCGGTTGATCGAATTTCAATACGCGATTGTTGCCCGCGTCAGCCACGTAGAGGTTGTTCGCGGGATCGATTGCGACCCCGGCCGGATCGCACAGACTGTCGGCGCTGAACGGGCTGTGGGTCGCCTGCGCGTCGGCTACCACATTGCGACCGGCCATCGCGGCCGCAGAATCGACACGGGCATCGAGCGCGTTGCCACTCGGAGTTGCGGTCGGCGTCGGCGTTGGGGCCGCAGGCGGCTGCCCTAGGGGCACTCCCATCAGTGTGCCGGGTATCGCGTATGCGGGTACGGGAGGAGTCGTCTCGGTCGTGCCGCCATTGCCGCACACGCTACCGAAGAACGAACCGTTCTGGCCAAAGACCAGCGCGGCGCCGAGAGGATTTCCGACCGGGGCCGCGATCGGATCGCTGTAGGCGACCACGCGATTGTCGCCGGCGTCAGCGACATAGAGATTTTCGAGCGAATCCAATACCACGCCCGAGGGCGCGCACAGGCCCCCGGATCCCAAGCTGCATCCGTTTTGGGTGAAGCTGCCCGACTGGCCGAGAACCAAATCGGCGACATTGTCGCCTGAACCCGCGGTCTGAGTCGCCAGGAGCGGCGTATGGTACTCGAGCACGCGGTTGTCGCCGGTGTCGGCCACATAGAGGTTGCCCGCCGAATCGAGCGCAACTCCCATCGGTCCGCACAGGCTATCCGGCCCGAGCCCGGACGCGTCGGTCGAGATGACGCCGTCGGCGCAATTTTTCGACGACAGGTTCGGCTGGCCGAAGACCAGGTCGGCGATACTGTAGTCGTTACCGAGCGCGGCTTGGGCGAGCGGCGTATTGTATTCGACCACGCGATTGTTGGCGAAATCGGCGACATAGAGATTGCCCGCGGAGTTGACCGCTACGCCCGCAGGGGCGCAGAGGCCGTCGTCGCCGGTATCCAGCTCAAGGGGGCCGCCGACGCAATAACCGGTGTAGAAAGCGCCGCGCTGCCCGATTACATGGCTGGCCGGCTGGCCCCAGGTTATCCCGCTCGCGAACGGCTGGTCATATTCCAGCACGCGGTTGTTGTTGAAGTCGGCAACCCACAGATTGTCGGCCGAATCGACCGCGACTCCGCCGCCCGTGATCCCCTGGAGGGAAAAGCAGAGCGTCGTCGCTCTGGCAGAGTACGTCGCGTACTGAACGTCGCATAGGTATGACCAAGGATCGGACTGCCCGATGACGATATCGGCGGGAAGTCCGGCGCCTTGAGCGGCAATACTGCTCCATCCCAGGACGCGATTGTTATTGATATCTGCGACGTACGCGTGGCCGGCCGCATCCGAGACCACTCCGGCCGCGGCGTTGAGCGCAGTGAGACCACCGAAATTCGCCATGTTATGGATCAGGTCGATCTGCCCGAGTGCCAGGTCGGCGACATTATCGCCGGAGCCGGACACACTCGAGCTCGACAACGGCGTGAAGTACTCCAGCACGCGATTGTTGTTGGTATCGGCCACGAACAGATCGCCGGCTGGATCGACTGCCACGCCGGCGGGCGTGCAGAGACTGCTGGCGCTCAGCGCAATCTGACTGCCGTTACAAAAGGCTGCGCGGAACGGAGGGCTCGCCGCGCCATTGGGGTTGCCGTAGGGGTTTAGGAGCCCAAAGTCTTGAGCCGGAAGGTTTCCTGCGGTCGGACTGGGAACGACGTCTATCGGCGGTGCAACTATGAACGGGGGCGAGTACTCGACTACGTCGCTGCCTGGGGGACTGGTAACGCTGCCCGCGGGATCGGCAACGTACAGATGGCCGCTGGAATCGACCGCTACACCCGTTGGCCCGCAAAGGCCGTCGGCGCAGGTGCCTACCGCGAAAAAGTTGGTCGGCCCGAAGACCAGATTTGCGACCGGCCCAATCGGATAGGGTCCGGAAGTAAAGGGTGCATTGTATTCGAGCACTCGCGCGTTGATCGTATCTGCCACGTAGAGGTTGCCGGCGCTGTCCACTGCCACGCCCGACGGACCGCAAAGACTGTCCGGACCCAGACCGAAAGGATGATTCCCGTCATCGTCGCCCGGATAGAGGCCGTCGTTGCAGCCCTGGAAACCGGGGCTTCCGTCCGGATCAATATAGTCGGACTGGCCGAAGACCAGGTCGGCATTGGTGTCGCCGGAGCATCCCCTTCCGGCCGCATCGGGCGTACAGCCGCTATCGGCAACCAGCGGCTGGTCGTATTCAAGTACGCGGTTGTTGCCCATGTCCGCTACAAAGACGTTGCCGGTCGAGTCGACAGCTACGCCGGTGGGCACGCAGAGGCCGTTGGGATCGCTGGCGCAGACATTGCCGGTAAAGCTCCCGCCCTGGCCGAACACCAGATTGGCCGCCTCGCCCTGGACAACACCGTTGCTGCTGAAAGGCGAGTTGAATTCGAGCACCCGGTTATTGCAAGCGTCGGCAACGTATAGATTCCCGCTCGCATCGACCGCGACGCTCGCGACATTCTTGTTGGAGGCGGTGCAGGTCGGGGCACCAAGGCACAGGCCCGTCGCCGTGGTAGTGCAGGCATACGAGAAGGGATCAGGCTGGCCGATTACGATCGTGGCCGAAGCGCCGTTGGCGAGCGCGGCCACATTCGCGAATCCCAGCACGCGGTTGTTCCCGACATCCGCGACATAGACATGACCGCTGGCGTCGATCGCGACCCCGCCCGGCGCATTGAGCACGTTGAGGCCGCCGAAATTCGCCATGTTATGGACGAAATCGGTCTGCCCCAGAGCCACGTCGGCGGTCGTGTCGCCGGCGCTGCCGGGAGTGCCCGCGATCGCGATCATCGCCGTTACTGCGACCAGCGCAAATCCGGACAGCAATCCCCCGAACCGCGAGATCGAACGCCGCGTATACGTATGCCCGCGCATGCCCACCCCTCCTCCAGATAACATACTGTAGGATTTTATATCATCGAGGCGGGGAACGAGGCAATCGGCCAGGGACGCCGGCTCAGGCACCTCCCTTCAGCGGGCCCGGGCCGGGCAAACCGGCTCGCCGGCGACGCTAGCCCTTGTCCATGAAGGCGACGGCGACGGCGTCGAGCGGCGCGACGATTCGCGCGATACGCCCGCCCTGGATCGCGGGCTTCGGCTCGGTTGCCTGCAATCCGTTGCGCCGCGCGACTGCGACCGCCGCGGACGCATCGTCGCACATGAACGCGAGTCCCCAGCAGCGGGGTTCCGAGCCCGACGGTCCGACCAGCTCGAACACGCTCTGCTCGAGCTTGAAGAACGCCTGGCGCATCCCGCGCCCAGCCTCGCGAATCCGCTTGCAGGGAACGCCGACGCGCTCGAAGGCCACGATCGCCTCGTCGAGTTGCGGGACCATCACGACCATGTGCTCCAGGTAAGCGACCGTGTTGGCATTGGCTGGGATCGTGCGCGGGCCGGCTGCGCGCGACTTCGCGACCGCGCCGGTGAAGACTCCATCGAGCAGCTCATGAGCCCGCGAGCGCTCGGCGAACAGCTCGCCGTCCACATCGGCCACGCCCCAGAGCCATCCGAAGATACCGCCGCCGCGCGCGGCTGCCTCCGCCATCTGAACCGCCATCGGATTGGCTCTGTCGAGCTCGCCCTGCGAAGCGCAGAGCTCGACGGTCACGGCGCCCGCGGCAAACCGTGCGCTGCGGATTCCGCCGCTCAAGTCTGCGGCGACCTCAAGCGAGAAGCCCGCGTTGCGCCAGTTCTCGCACGATCGGCCGAAGTCAG
The DNA here is from genome assembly GCA_963793115.1 of uncultured delta proteobacterium. Classification (GTDB taxonomy): domain Bacteria; phylum Desulfobacterota; class Binatia; order Binatales; family Binataceae; genus CAVVMA01. Next base: position 291,184 of record CAWBYV010000008.1, on the reverse strand, counting down.
TGACGGCGATCAGTACCCGTTCGAGTGAGATGATTCGCAACTTTCGTTCCCGCTTACTCCGGCCGATCTGGAACCAGCTTCAAGCGGCCCTGCTTCTGCGACGCGCCCGCAGCGGTGCTGCCCGCGGCGGTGCCGCCCGCAGCGGTGGTGCCTGCCCCGCGACGTTCCTCGCGTCCGGCCCGGAAGCTGCTTCTCGCTGCTCACTCCGACGACCTTGTGACCTTCGTGCCGTCCGCGCGCCTGGTCGCTGGCGCCCGAATGGGCGCTGCCCGGCGGCTTCGCCGGCGCGGCCGGTTTCGGTTTATCGAGCCCGAACGCCATCCGCTCCAGCCGCTTGATCTTGTCGCGCAACTGAGCGGCGTGTTCGTATTCGAGCTTCACCGCCGCTTCCATCATCTCGCGGCGCAGATTGGTGATCTGATCGGGAAGCTCGTGCGGCGGAATGAACTCCTCTTTCCGGGTGGACTCTTCGATCTCGGGCACCACCGCCCATTCCGGCGAGTACATCTCGACCAGCGAGGCGTCGATCGCCTTTACGATCGTGGTGGGCGTGATGCCGTTGGCCTGGTTGTAGGCGAGCTGTTTGGCGCGGCGGCGATAGGTCTCGTCGATCGCGCGGCGCATCGACCCGGTCATCAGGTCGGCGTACATGATTACCTTGCCGTTCAGATTGCGGGCGGCGCGCCCGATGGTCTGGATAAGCGAGCGGGCCGAGCGCAAGTAGCCCTCCTTGTCGGCGTCGAGGATCGCGACCAGCGAGACTTCGGGCAAGTCGAGACCCTCGCGCAGCAAATTGATTCCCACCAGCACGTCGAAATCGCCCTTGCGCAGGCTGCGGATTATCTCGACGCGCTCGATGGTCTCGATATCCGAGTGCAGGTAACGGACCCTCACGGCCAGGTCGTGGTAGTAGTCGGTCAGGTCTTCGGCCATCTTCTTGGTCAGGCAGGTGACCAGCACGCGCTCCTTCGCCTCGACCCGTTTGCGGATTTCCTCCAGCAGATCGTCGACCTGGGTGCCCGGCCTTGCGAACTTCGATCTCGGGATCGATAAGCCCGGTGGGACGGATCAGTTGCTCGACCACCAGCCCATCGGACTTCTTGAGCTCGTAGTCGCCGGGGGTCGCCGAAACATATATCGCCTGATTGACCAGCCCCTCCCATTCCTCGAAGTTCAGCGGCCGGTTGTCGAGCGCGGACGGGAGCCGGAAGCCGAACTCGACCAGAGTCCCCTTGCGCGATCGGTCGCCGCGGTACATCCCGCCGAGCTGCGGGATGGTGACGTGGCTCTCGTTGACGAACACCAGGTAGTTGTCCGGGAAATAATCCAGCAGCGTGGGCGGCGACTGTCCCGGCGCGCGGCCGGTCAGATGGCGCGAATAGTTCTCGATTCCGGGGCAGAATCCCATCTCGGCCAGCAGTTCCAGATCGTACAGCGTGCGCTGCTCCAGGCGCTGAGCTTCGAGCAGCCGGTCGTGCGCGCGAAAGAATTCGAGCCGCTCCTTGAGCTCGGCGCGGATATTCCGGACCGCGATTTCCATCCGGTCGGAGGTCGTTACGTAATGCGAGGCGGGATAGATCGCGACGCTCTGGAGCTTGCGAATCACCTTGCCGCGCAGCGGATCGATCTCGTACAGCGCCTCGACCTGATCGCCGAAAAACTCGACCCGCACCGCCCGGCTCTCTTCATAGGCCGGGAACACCTCGACCGTGTCGCCGCGCACGCGGAAGGTCCCGCGATGGAAATCGTAGTCGTTGCGCTGGTACCGGATATCCACCAGCTTGCGCAACACCCGGTCGCGATCGAGAGTCTGCCCCTCCTCGATAAACACCAGCATGTCGAAGTACACTTCCGGCTCGCCAAGCCCGTAGATGCAGGAGACCGAGGCGACGATCAAAACATCGTTGCGCTCCAGCAGGGCTTTGGTCGCCGAATGGCGCAACTTGTCGATCTCGTCGTTGATGCTGGCGTCCTTCTCGATATAGGTGTCGGTGGAAGGAACGTAGGCTTCGGGCTGATAGTAGTCGTAATACGAAACGAAGTAGCGGATCGCGTTTTCCGGAAACAGGCTCTTGAATTCGTTGTATAGCTGCGCGGCCAGGGTCTTGTTGGGCGCGATCACGAGCGCGGGCCGATTCAACTCCGCGATCACGTTGGCCATCGTGAAGGTCTTGCCCGAGCCCGTGACCCCGAGCAGCACCTGATGCTTGACGCCCGCCACGAGGTTGCGGTTGAGCGCGTCGATCGCGGCGGGTTGATCGCCCTGGGGCCGGTAGCCGGAGACCAGGTGGAAAGTGCCTTCCTTGCCGCGCGCCAGCGAGAGCATGATCGCATATTAGCAAGATTGAACCGCAAGTCTTGAACCTCGGTTCAGACCGGTTTAGGCTGCCCCAGTATGGTCGGTATGGTCGGGGGAGACCGGGAGACACCGCCCTGTGGCGGCGTTCCGGTGTCTTTCTCCGGGAAACAGAGCTTTTCGGCCCCCCTTTTCGATCGCCGCGTTTTGTGGAATAAAGTGCCAGCGCCTCGCTCTTGGCGAGGCGCCGGGGGCTTGGACAGAAATCGCTACCGGTTTAGCCCGGAACTTTCTAGGGGAGGGAGGATTTCATGAGGCACAGGAGTGGATTGTCTTCGGCGGCGTTTGCCGGCCTCGTCGGCTGCCTGGCGATGGTCGCGGGATGCGCGCAGATGGGGCAACCGAGGGAATGGGGCCAGTGCGCAGGGCTCGGAGCGGTGGCCGGCGCGGCTGCCGGCGCCGCCTCGGGCATCGTGATCGACGACAACACGCACGGAAAGGGCACCGGCAATACCGAGCGGGCCGTATGGGGCGGCTCCGGCGCCGCTATCGGCGCGATTCTCGGAGCCGTGACGGGCCATTTCATCTGCGATCCAATCAAGCCGCCGCCACCACCGCCGCCGCAGGTCGCACAAGCTCCGCCACCGCCGCCGCCACCACCGCCGCCGCCGGCGCCGCGCGCCCTGGAAAAGCTGGTGCTTAGAGGCGTTCACTTCGACTTCAACAAATCGGACATCCGTCCCGAGGACGAGCCGGTGCTCGACGAAGCCGCCGAGACTCTCAAGTCGCATGCTGACGTGACGATCGACGTTGACGGATACTGCGACTGGATTGGGAGTGACGAGTACAACCAGAAGCTGTCGGAACGGCGCGCAGCGGCGGTCGCCAAGTACCTGGAAGGCAAGGGCCTCGCTGCCAGCCGGATGGTTGCGAAGGGATTCGGCAAGACCAACTTCGTGGCCACCAATGATACCGACGAAGGACGCGCGCAGAACCGGCGCGTGGAGCTGGTGCCGGAATGAGCTGAAGGGTCCTCGCGAACGAAGTTGCGGGACAGCAACGACGGCGAAAAATTGCGGCTTGGATCGCGTGCGGAGGTATGCGATAAGTTAATATATGCGCCCGATAGTTACAACTGCGTTAGCGTTCGCTTCCGCCGCGCTGCTGTCCGCTGCAACCGCCGCCTGGTGCGCTGAGGCGCAGCCTGACGCCGCCGCGGTTTACCGGGCCGCTCCCGCTCAACCGGACGCCGCCGCCACTCCAGCGGCGGCGAAGTCGGCGGACGGATCGACCGTCCATCGCGTGAAGGCGGCGCTGGCGAAGATTGCGCCGCGAATGTTCGGAGACCGGCTGTTCGCAAAAGCGGAGAAGGAATTCCCCACCTTCTGCCACGATTGGGAGTCAAAGCTGAGGGATCGCGAGCGCAATAATATCGCGCACCTCAACTGGAAGGACAGCAACGGACTCGAGACCTCGACCTACACCGGCTACGGCAGTATCCAGAGCTGCACGTGCAAGCAGTCGTCCAAAGGTATCCCGGTGGGCAAATTGTACTACCAGGAATTCGAGTATCGGCTGGAAGGCAAGACGCTCGATGAAGCGCGCCACGCGACGCCCAAGCCGGACACCGTCACCAACACCACCGAGATCTTCCGCTGGGACAAGAAGCAGGATAAGTGGATCTACTGAATCGGCCGCATCGCGTGGCCGCCAAAACCCAAGGCTGTCGGGAAAGTCCCGGCAGCCTGTTCTTTTTCGATTCTGCCTCTATCTGGGCCCCGCTTCGGGTCCGGGTCCCGGCCTGAACCCTCGACCGTGCCCTTCATCGCATCCGCAGCGACCGCCGAAAGCCCATGGCGGAGGATATGCGCCGAATTGCCCGTAAGGCATCCTTTGCCCCCACCCCGCCGGACCCATCGGTCCCATTTCGTGGCGCCTGCGATGATGCCCCGCGACCAGAATCGCCAGCGCCATCAACACCAGCGCCGCAATCAAACCGCCCCGCCACCATCGATTCTCCCGCAGGACTTCGAGTTCGATCCGGTCCAGGCGCTTTTCGAGTCGCTCTTGCGCTTCGCTGTGACTTCCCCCAGTGGGAGATCCTTCTTCAGGCACGACCAATTACCTCCTGCGGCCCTTCTACCCGACCGCGTCAAACCGCGTCAGTAGCTAAGACGACGCTCGCGCGCCGAGGTTACAGCCCAGGTCTGAAGCCACAACTTGGCGCGATCGCCGGGCGGCAGGCTGCCGCCAACGGGTCAGGGAAAAGCGACTGAAAGTCAGGCAGGTCGGGCGGACGACAGCAACTCGGGCAGTTGGGCCGTGAACTGCTCGCGCGAGAGCGTCTGATCAAACCCGGCGTCGCGCGCCGAGCGTAGCGCCTTGAGGTCGAGGTGCGAGGCAAACCCGATCAGGCGCGCGTGGGGCGCGGCGGCGCGCAGGCGCGCGACCGTATCGGGAGCGGCGAGCGACGCGTCCGACAAATCGGCGAAGATTATCGCGATCGCGAACGAGCCCTCGGCGCATTGTGCGAGCGCCGAATCCAGTGTCGAAGCATAGGACACGCCGGCTCCGGCCGCGCGCGCTACCGCGTCGATCTTCGCGCGGAAGAACAAGTCGCGGACCAGCCCGAGCGCCTTCACAGGTTGCTCCACCGCCATGCGACCGAAGCTCCGATAATCCCGCCGCCGATTACGATCGCTTTCATCGCGCCGCTTTCGCCCTCGCTCCCAAGCTTAGCGGCGGATCGCACGCGGCGGAACCATCCGGCTCCAGCTCGATCCTCTCTTGATGCCCGGCGGCAGCTTCCACTCCTGCGCAGCCCATTCCCGATCGATCTGCGAGAATTCCCACTGATGGCCCTCGTGGTCTCTCGCCCGATAGATGCGGCCGCCCCAGAAGCCGTCTTCCAGCTCCGAGATGATCGTTACGCCAGCGGCTTTCGCCCGCTCGAAGTGCCGATCGATGTCGTTGACGTACACCTTCACCGATTGCGTCGTCTTGCCAATGCTCTTGGGGCTTTGCACGCCGTGGCCTCCGGAGGTCGCGAGCGTGATCAGCCCGTCGCCCACCTCCATCCAGGCGCGCACGAATCCATGCCCGGTAAGGCGCGCATCGGCGCGCTCGCGGAAGCCGAACGTGCGGCTCAACCATTCGATTGCGCGCGGCACGTCTTCGTAGGCGAGCGAAGGAACCACCCGGGGCGTTTTCCAGAGGTCCTTGGCCATTTCGGTTGCTCCTTTTGGCGCGAGCGAACGTAACCTACGCGCGCGCGCCTTCAATCACGCACACCCGCGCCGGAGTCGGGACAATCCTGGTCAGTTTGAATCCTGCCGCGTCGTAGAGCGAGCGGAATTCAGCTTCTGACCGCTGCCGCCCGCCGGTGCTGACCAGCATGTTGACGTTGTTCGCGGCGGCGCCGCGGCTCAAGTCCGATTGATCGATTCGCAGCGGGTAGACGCCCTCGACGATCAGCAGCTTGCTGTTCGGGCCCATCGCACGATGGCAGTTCTTGAGAATCGTGACGGCGCGTTCATCGTTCCAGTCGTGGATGACGTGCTTGAGCAGATAGGCGTCGCCACCGGCCGGGACGGACTTGAAGAAGTCTCCGCCGGCCGCCTCGCATCGCGACTCCAGACCCGCCGCGGCGATCCTCTTCCTGGCGCTGTCGGCGGTCTGCGGGCGATCGAATACGATTCCGCGCAAATTCGGGATCGCCTTCAGGATCCCGATCAGGATCGCGCCGTTGCCCCCGCCTATGTCCACGAGCGTGCCGAAGGCCGAGAAGTCATACGACGCGGTGACCGCGGCCACAGTCAGCGGCGCGAAGGTTGCCATCGCCTCGTCGAAAGCCGCCACCATCTCCGGATTCCTGACCATGCTCGAGAACGCATCCGCATCGGGCGAGGTGCGGCGAAACGCGGGCTCGCCGGTGCGGACGCAATATTCCAGTTCCTTCCACGACTCCTGCATTCCCTCACCGGCGAACAGCAGGACCGCAGCGCGCATCGAGCCGGGCGCATCGGTGCGCAGACATTCGCCGAGCGGGGTCAAGGCAAAATTGCCGCCCTCGCGCTCCTCGAAGACGCCCGCGCTCGCCAACAGGCGCATCAGGCGATTGCAGCGACGGCGCGTGCGTCCCGGTGGTCCTGGCAAGCTCGCCGTGAGGTCTGGGGCCGTCCTTGAGCAGGTCGGCGACGTTCAGTTTGGTGGCCAGTGCGAGCGCCCGCGAGAAATAGTGTCCGACCGCCATCTGGTAGAGCGCCAGGGATGGCGGCATCGCGGAAGGCTGGGCGATTTTCTCTTGCGTTGCCATCTATAGTTTCTCCGTCTGAGACTCCCCTTTACCTGATAACGCCCGTGGCAGCGGAAAGTTATGGGCGAGGGCTGAGCCGCGCGCCGATCTGGCGTGCACGCCGCGAGCGTTGCCAATTTGCTAACACATCGCGCCGCATTCAAGAAGGGATTTCATGGCGCGGCGTGGCCGGGCGACATAGGATCCGCCCATCGCGGAAGATTTTTCAGGAGAAACACGCGTCATGGAAAAAATCGTCAAGGGACTCGAGACCAGACTAATCCATGCAGGCGAGCCGGAGCCGCGGATCGGCGGCGCGGTGAGCATGCCGATTTTCCAGTCCTCGACGTTCGAATATAGCGGGCAGGCGTCTTACCACGAGCTGAAGTACATCCGGATGAACAACACGCCCAATCACACGGCGCTGCATCAGAAGCTCGCCGCGATCGAGAACGCACAAGCCGCGCTGGTCGCGGCGAGCGGGATGGCCGCGATATCGGCTACGCTGCTGACGGTGCTCAAATCGGGCGACCATCTGCTGGCGCAAAACGGCCTGTACGGAGGCACCCATAACCTGCTCACCGACGACTTTCCCGCGCTCGGCATCGCGTTCGACTCGATCGACGGCGACAATCCCGCGAGCTGGCGCGGGCAACTCCGCCCCAACACCCGCGCGATTTATGTCGAGGCGATCTCCAACCCGTTGCTCGAAGTCGCGGACCTAAAAGCGGCGGTGCAGTTCGCGAGGGCACAGAGACTGGTTTCGATAATCGACAACACCTGCGCGAGCCCGGTGAATTTTCGCCCGTCCGAAATCGGCTTCGACCTTTCGATTCACAGCGCCACAAAGTACCTAAACGGCCACGACGACATCGTGGCGGGCGCCGTGATCGGCCGCGCGGACCTGGTGCGCGGCATCACGCTCAAGCTCAATCATCTGGGCGGCTCGCTCGATCCGCACGCCTGCTTTCTGCTCCATCGCGGAATCAAGACGCTCGCGGTGAGGGTGCGCTATCAGAACGAGAGCGCGCTCAGGATCGCGCGGTTCCTGGAGCATCATCGGCAGGTCGCGCGCGTGAATTACCCCGGCCTCGAGACCCATCGGCAGCACGCGCGCGCACGCGAACTGTTCGACGGCTTCGGCGGACTGTTGAGCTTTGAGCTGGCCGGGGGCGTCGCGGCGGCCGAGCGATTCGTGGCCGATGTAACGATTCCCACCTGCGCACCATCGCTCGGCGGCGTCGACACGTTGATAGTGCTTCCGGCCAAGACTTCGCATGCGGGGATGTCGGCGGAGGATCGCGCCCGAATCGGGATTTCGGACGGACTGATCAGGCTCTCGGTCGGACTCGAATCGACCGACGACTTGATCGAAGATTTGGATCGCGCGCTGGCGAAATGCTGAGCGGGGACGGGGACTACGAAGCCGCGCCGGTCGTCGCCAGCATCGTGCCGTGCGGCGAGAGCGCGTCTATCGACAGGCCGCGGAAGGCCGGCTCGGCGGCGGCCATCTCGGCGAAGACCAATTCGGCTTTGCCTGCGCGGGTAACGCCGTCGATCGCGTGACCGAGCCGCGCGATCACCTCGGTCGCCGCCAGCGCCTCGCCGGGAGGATCGAAGGCGCGCCGGATGCGCTGCACGCGCCCCTGGAAATTGGTGAAGCTCCCGTCGATCTCCGGGTACGCGCCAATCGGCAGCACCTGGTTGGCCATCTGAGCGGTTTCGTTCACGTCGGTATCGAGCACGATCAGATAGTCGAGCGCGCCGAACCGGCGGCCGAACTCGGCCTCGCCGAGCGCACCGGCCAAATCGGCCCTGAGCGCGATCAGCACCTTCGAGCTCGCCCGAGGCGACCGCGGCGGCGAGCCGATCGATGCCGTCGGCCGGGAGCCCCAACGCCCGCAGACCTTCACTGTTCGGATTCTTGTTGGCCCGAATCAGCAGATTGTCGCTGCCGCTGGCCGCGGCCGGCGACCAGCTAAACCCGCCGAGGTGTTTTGATCCGTTTGATGCGATAGCCGCGATCAGGCGCTTGAGCGCGAACGCTTCCTCGTTGGTGGCCTGCGCGCCGCGATCGCGCCAATTGACGCCGCGCCGTTGAGATTTCTGCACTCCGTTATGGTCTCGGCGGCGCGCCGGATAGCTGCGGTCCATCCTACGGGCGCCATCCTGTCCTTCGCCTGGACCAGCGGCGCGACCAGCCGGCTCTCGCCCTGAAGCGCGGGAAACCCGTGCCGCCCCTCGTCGCACATCCAGTAGCGGTTTACCTCCGCATTGTAGCGCGGCTTGAAACGGTAGATGCGTCCGCGATGGTGATGGATATCGATCGAACATCCGCGCTCGCAGCCGCCGCAGATCGAAGGCGTACGATCCAGATACCAGACCCGCATCCGGAAGCGGAAATCCTTTTCGGTGAGCGCGCCGACCGGGCAGATATCGACCACATTGCCAGCGTACTTGTTGTCGACTTTCGCGCCTGGATAGGTATCTACCACGTTGCGATCGCCGCGTCCGAAGATCGCCAGCTCGGAGGTGTGCGTGACCTCGTCGAAGAACCGGGTGCAGCGCGCGCACAGGATGCAACGCTCCTGGTCGAGCATCACGCCCGAGCCGATATCGATCGCCTTGCCCTTGCGGTTCTTCCTGCCCAGCGGGAAGCGCGAGGGGCGATCGTCGTAGTCCATGTAGTAGTCCTGGAGCTTGCACTCGCCTGCCTGATCGCAGACCGGACAATCGATCGGATGGTTGATCAGCAGGAATTCGAGCACCGCGGCCTGCGCCTGCCTCACGCGATCGCTGCGAGTATGCACCACCATCCCTTCGGCCACCCTGGTGTTGCACCCGATCTGGAGCTTGGGCATCTTTTCGACTTCGACCAGGCACATCCGGCAGTTGCCGGCGATCGTAAGCCCCGGATGGTAGCAGTAGTGGGGAACCTCGATGCCGGCCCGCTCGGCCGCATCGATCAGATTGATCCCGTCTGGCGCGTCGAGCTGTTTGCCGTCAATCGTTACTTTAGGCATCGCGTTGCTCTGGACATCGTGATGATGGCTAAGCGGCGTGGGCCGGCTGCGCCGCCGGCGTGCCGTTGCGATCGCGCAGCGGGCACCGGCCGAGCCGGACGTGCTCGATAAACTCGTCCTTGAACTTCGGCACGAAGCTCTTGACCGGCATCGAGAGGCTGTCGGCGAGCACGCAGATCGTGTTGCCCTCCATGTTGGTGGCGACCGAGATCAGCGTGTCCAAATCTTCCATCCGGCCGCGCCCGGCTTCCAGCTCGATGAGCAGTTTCTCGATCCAGCCGGTGCCTTCGCGGCACGGCGTGCACTGCCCGCAGGACTCATGATGGTAGAAATGCGCGACCGTGCGGAGCACGTCAACCATGCAGGTGCCATCGCGCATTACCATCACGCCCGCAGTCCCCATTAGGGAGCCCGCGGCGCGCACCGAGTCGAAGTCCATGTTGACCTTGACGGCTTCTTCCGCCGTGAAGACCGGGAAGGACGAGCCGCCGGGGATTACCGCCTTGAGCTTGCGGCCGTCCAGGATTCCGCCGCCGACTTCATAGATCAGGTCCTTGAGCGGAAAGCCCATCGGCAGCTCGTAGATTCCGGGTTTGTTGACGTGGCCCGACAGGCAGAAAATTTTGGGCCCCGGACTTTTCTCGGGACCGATCGAGCGATACCAGTCGGCGCCGCGCGCGATGATATGCGGCACGTTGTGCATCGTCTCGACATTGTTGACCACCGTAGGACATCCGAACGCCCCCTGGATCGCCGGGAAGGGCGGCCGGTTGCGCGGATAGCCGCGCTTGCCCTCCAGCGATTCGAGCAGGGCGCTCTCCTCACCGCATACGTACGCGCCGGCGCCGCGATGGGAGTAAATCTCCACGGCAAATCCCGAGCCCATCACATCGGGCCCGACGTAGCCGCGAGCGCGCGCCTCGGCAAGCGCAGCGTCGAAGACGCGCTTCTGCACGGTGAACTCGCCGCGGAAATAAATGTAGGCGACGTGGGCATTCACCGCGCGGCAGGTGATCAGAATTCCCTCGATTATGCCGTGCGGATCGTTTTCCAGCTCGTAGCGATTGCAGAACGTGCCGGGCTCGGATTCGTCGGCGTTGCAGCACATGTAAACGGGTTTCTTCGAGTCTTTCGGAATAAAGCCCCACTTCACGCCGGTTGGGAACGCGGCGCCGCCACGCCCGCGCAGATTCGACGCCTTCACCTCGTTGACGATCTGCTCCGGCGTCATCTCGGTGAGCGCCTTGCGCAAGGCCTTATAGCCGCCGTGCGCCTCGTACACTTCGATCCGGCGCAGGTCGGGGATGTCCAACCAGCGGGTTAGGATTTTCTCCATCGAAGATGAGGTGATTAGCGGGCGCCGAGCGGGGCCTGACGCTTATCTTCCTGATGTTTCTCTTGCAGCGCGCCGAGCTTCTGCTTCTGCCCCTGGATCTTGCGCTGCAAGGCCATCAGGGCGTCGAGCACCGCTTCCGGACGCGGCGGGCATCCCGCCACGTAGACATCGACGGGAACGATCCGATCGATTCCCGGCAGCGTGGCGTAGTTGTCGTAAAAGCCGCCGGTCAACGCGCACGCGCCGAACGCCATCACCCACTTCGGCTCCGCCATCTGATCGTAGACGCGGCGCAGAATGGGCCCCTGCCGGATCGAAACAGTCCCGACCACCATCAGCAGGTCCGCCTGGCGCGGCGTGAAGCGCGGCAGCAATGCGCCGAACCGGTCGATATCGTAGGGCGTTGCCGCCAGCGCCATATATTCCATCGCGCAGCACGCGGTCGCGAACGGATAGGGAAAGATCGAGAACTTCCGCGCCCACCCGATCGCTTTGTCGAGCCGGGTCAGGAACGCGGTGTCGCCGAGCAGAATTGCCTCGCCCTTGCTCAGTTCGCTGATACGTTTCGCGTCGGCCATGATTCTCCGATTTGAAGTTAGCAAGCGACGCGCGCGCCGGTCAATCTGACGGGAACCGAACCACAGCCGCTCGAAATGACGTAGGACGTAAAAGCCGGTTCGTCATCCGATCCGCAACACGGCGGCGCCTTTGAGCTGGTCGTGCTTGAGCATGTTCAGCGCGACGATTCGCCTCGCCGAGGCCGAACGCCGCGGTGTGGGTGCGAATCGGAATCTCGCCGGCGATCTTCATGAACTCCTCGCCGTCGACGTCGCGTGTTCGCGGTCACGCTGCGGAGCTCCTTCTCATAAAACAGATGGCGCTCGTAGTCGAGTTGCGGAATCGGGCTCAGATAGATTCCGGCGATGGCGAGAACTCCGCCGCGATCGAGCGCTTCCAGCGCGGGCAGGACGAGCTCGCCGGCTGGCGCGAACAAAATCGCCGCGTCGAGCGGCGCTGGCGGCCGCTCCGCGCCTCGCCGACCCAGTCCGCGCCGAGGCTCTCGGCAAGCTCGCGATGTTTGCCGCCGCGGCTCATCACGAACACGCGGCATCCCCAATGGCGCAGCACCTGGATCGCGATATGCGCCGAGCCGCCGAACCCGTACAGTCCGACGGTCGAGCCCGGCTTGACCTCGGCGCGTTTGATCGCGCGATAGCCGATGATCCCAGCGCAGAGCAGCGGCGCAGCTTCCTCATCGCCGAGCGCGTCGGGAATCGCATAGGCAAACTCCTCGCGCACCACCGCAGCTTCGGCGTAGCCGCCGTCATGGTCGTAGCCGGTGAAGCGCGCGTTCGGGCACAGATTCTCGCGCCCGCGCAGGCAATAGACGCAGGCCCCGCAGGTCTCGCGCAGCCACGCGATTCCGACCCGATCGCCGGGCTCGAAGCGCTTGCATCCGGCGCCGCATCGCTCGACCATGCCTACCACTTCGTGACCGGGAATCACGCACGGTAGCCGCGGCGGCAAATCGCCCTCGGCGACGTGCAGGTCGGTGCGGCATACGCCGCAAGTAAGAACGCGGACCAGAATTTCGCCGGCGCGCGGCTCCGGCGCGGGGACTTCGATCGCGCTCAGCGGATTGGTCTCGATCGGCGCCGGGATATGTACGGCCATCGCTTTCATAAGAATCGACGTTCAGAGTTCGAACTCGGCTTCTTCGAGAATCCGTGCGACGCGATAGAGGAAGCGATTCCCGAGCACGCCGTCGATCACGCGATGGTCGTACGAGAGCGCGAGGTACATCATGCGTGCGGATCGCGAGCGCGTCCCCGCCGTCCATCTCGACCACGACCGGCCGTTTTTTGAGCTCGCCCATCCTGAGAATTCCGACCTGCGGCTGATTGATGATCGCGAAGCCGTAGACGATTTCCCTCGCGTCCCGGATTGGAAAGGGTAAAGCTTCCGCCGGCGAGATCGTCGGCGGTGAATGTGCTTCCCGGCGACCTTGCGGCGCAGACTCTCGATCTCGCGCGCGAGGCCAACCACCGACATTCGCTTCGGCCGACTTGATCACCGGCACCAGCAACCCTTCTTCCGTGTCCATCGCGATTCCGAGATTGATCGTCTCTGCGGATCACCAGCGAGTCGCCCACGACCGACGCGTTCATGCGTGGGAACTCCTTGAGCGCGCGCACCGTCGCGGCCGCGACGATCGGCAGAATCGTCAGCGCAAAGCCCTCGCTAGCGCGGAACTCTCCTTATGCGCTTCGCGCAGGCGAGCCACGCGCGTCATGTCGACCTCGGCGACCGTGCCGACGTGCGGCGCATGGGTCTTCGAGAAGACCATGTGCTCGGCGATCAGCTTGCGACGGCGCGTGAACGGCTCGACTACATCGCCCTCGCGTGGCTGGTAGATCGGCGGCCTGAAAGCGTCCGACGCTGCCGGTCGGACGGCGATGCGCGACCGCCGGCGAGCAGCGACGCGGCGGCCTCGCGCCGCCGCGACGGGACCGGCTGCTGCAGCGATTCCAGGTAGCGCTCCACGTCGCGTTGGTGACGCGTCCGCCGATTCCGGTGCCGTTGCACGCGGGCGAGATCGATCCCGTGTTCCGCCGCCATCTTGCATCACCACCGGCGAGTAGCGTCTCGCCGCCTCGTCGGTCCGCGCGGCCGCTACTCGCCGGCACAGCGATGCGGCTGGAGGCGGACCGCCGCGCGGCGCTGCGCGGCCTCGGCCGCGGCCTCGTCGGCGGCGACTGCGCGGCCGCCGCTGGCGGCGGCGCGGATACGGCCGCGGCGGCCGAGTCGGCGCCGCCCCGCGGCCGCCGCTCGATCACCGCCAGCCGCGCGCCGACCGGCACCGTCTCGCCCTCGCGCGATCAGGATCTTGGCGATCACGCCGGCGCCCGGCGACGGAATTTCGGTATCGACCTTGTCGGTCGAGATTTCAGCGAGCGGCTGATCTTCCTCGACGCGGTCGCCCCTTGCACCAGCCACTTGGCGACGGTACCCTCGACCACGCTCTCGCCCATCTGGGGCATGACACTTCGAGCGCCATCTCAGTACGCGGCCAGGCTGCGGACCGCATCGACGATCTTGTTGGTGTTGGGCAGGATGAATTCCTCGAGCGGCGGGCTGAACGCGTTGTGCGTGTCCGCCGCCGCGAGCCGGCGCACCGGCCCGTCGAGGAACTCGAAGGCATGCTCTGCGATTATCGCCGCGACCTCGCCGCCGATCCCGCCGGTCAGGCGATCTTCGTGCACGATCAACACCTTGCCGGTTTTGCGCGCCGTGGCGAGAATCGCCTCGCGATCGAGCGGCAGCAGCGTGCGCAGGTCGAGCACTTCGACCGAGAGCGCCGTCCTCCTTCTCGACGATCCGGGCCGCGTCGAGCGACTGATGAAGCGTGCCGCCGTAGGTGATTATCGACAGGTCGCGCCCTTCGCGCCTGACTTCGGCGCACCCCGATCGGCACGGTGAATTCGCCTTCGGGCATGTCCTCCTTGATACTGCGGTAGAGCCGCTTGTGCTCGAAGTAGATCACCGGGTCGTCGTCGCGGATCGCGCTCTTGAGCAGCCCCTTGGCGTCGTAGGCGGTGGCCGGCGCGACCACCTTCAGGCCCGGCACCCGCGTGAACCAGGCCTCGGGATTCTGCGAATGAAACATCGCGCCATGAACGCCGGCGCCCGACGGCGCACGAACTACCATCGGGCACGACGCGCCGCGCCGCCGTGCCGATAGCGCAGCGTCGCGGCGATGTTGACGATCTGATCGAAGGCGCACGAGATGAAATCGCCGAACTGCATCTCGACCACCGGCCGCATCCCCATCACCGCCGCGCCGACGCCGGCGCCGACGATCAGCGTCTCCGAGATCGGCGTATCGATCACGCGGTCTCGCCGAACGCTTCCAGCAGGCCCTCGGTGACCTTGAACGCGCCGCCGAGTTCGGCGACGTCCTCGCCCATCACCAAGACGTTCTCGTCGCGCCGCATCTCTTCGTGCAGCGCCTGATTGATCGCCTTGAGATAAGTCGCTTCCATCGGCTCGATTGCTCTCTAGTTCCTGACCGGGCTGTTCCTGGCGGCTCCGGGGCCGACCGGGGTTGCGTACAGATCTTCAAGTGCTTCTTTAGGTTCGGGAAACGGGCTCTGCTCGGCGAAATCGACCGCCTGCTGGATCGACCTGGCGCACGCGCTCGTCGATCTGCTCGCGCAGCGGAGCCATCTCGTGGCCCTTCTTTTCCAGGTAGAACTCGAACTGCGGAATCGGGTCGCGGCTCTCCCATTGGAGCAATTCCTCTTTCTCGCGGTAGAGCGCCGGATCATGCTCGCTGTGCCCGCGGTAGCGGTAGGTCTTGCATTCGATCAGCGCGGGCCCGTCCCCCTCGCGCACCTGCCCGATCACGCGCTCGCTGGCTCCAGCACCGCCAGCAGATCGTTGCCCGAGCAGATATGCCCCTTGAATCCGTACGCGGCGGCCCGCTCGGCAACGTCCTCGATCGCCATCTGCTTTTCCAGCGGCGTCGAGTAGGCGTAGCGATTATTCTCGCAGACGAAGATCACCGGCAGCTTGCGCACGCCGGCGAAGTTCATCGCCTCGTGCGTGTCGCCGCGCGAGGCCGCTCCCTCGCCGAAGAACGCCACCGCGACGTGCTTCTCCTGCTTGATCTGGAACTTGAGCGCCGCGCCGACCGCGACCGGCAATGACGCGCCGAGCATCGAGGTCGAGCCGAAGATGCCGTGCTCCAGGTCGCCGCCGTGCAGGAACGAGTCCTTGCCGCGCGACAGGCCGGTCTCCTTGCCCATCAGTTGAGCCATCAGCCGGCCCGGCTCGACGCCGCGGATCAGGAAGACGCCAAGGTCGCGATGGAGTGGCGCGACGAAATCGCCGTCGCGAAGCGGCGCGCAGATTCCCGTGACGATCGCCTCCTGTCCGGCGCCCGAGTAAACGCCGCCCACAATCTTGTTCTGCCGATGGAGCCTCGAGACGCGATCTTCGAACGAGCGGATCAGCTTCAGCCAGTAGTAGAGTTGCAGCTCGTATTCAACGCGCGAGCCGTTAGGGGATGCGCCATCAGGGTCAGGCATCGTTAGAGCCTCTCCGGCGAGCTTCTCCGGTGGGAAGTGGCGTACTTCGATCAGACTACCCGATCATGCGAATCGGGCAAATGACGCGCGTTGCACTCGCAACGCGCCGTGCGGATTATTTCGCCTCCGAGTCTCTGAGGATCCGGTCGAGCAAGCGCTGATCGACCGGAAAGAGCCCGGACTTGGGCAGGCGCCGGGTCAGCGTTGCCCAGTTGCGATTGTGCGCGAAGACCTGGCGGAACAGCGGAATGGACTCGTCTACGCGGCCCATCACGGCCATCAGAATCGCCCGCCAGTACATATTCTCCACGGTCTCGGGTGCGTCCCGTCCCGCCGCCGCGAGCTCGGCGGCCGCGGCGGCGAAATCACCGCGCGATGCGGCCGCGCTGGCCGCGGCGAAACGGACCATCTCGCGCCCCATGCCGAGGAGCCGGCGCAGCTCCACGAGCGGCTCGGGGCTGTCGTCAACCCTGAGATCGAAGGTCTTGTCCCAGCTCGGCGCGCCGGGTTTTGCGCTCGCGACGACCAGCGCCGCCGATTGCCGGCCGCGGATATCGCCGCCGGCGGCTTCGGCCGCGTCGAGCGCCGCCAGCATCCGCGCCGCGAGATCGCCGGCCGTTCGCGCGAACGCATCCGCCATCGCAGGCCACACATTCCCGTTGAGCAGCATGTTGCCCTGCACCGAGAAGTTGCCGCCAACGATATGGCCGGCCGACTCGACCGTAGCCGCGCCGGTATGGACGCCGACGCGCCCCGCCGAATCGATCATCGCGACCTGCCGCGTCTCGCGCGCCGTATCGTCCGCGAGCAACTGCGCGAGAGCCTCGGGCGCGCTCTTTCCCGCGCGCATCAGATCGAGCCCGCGCCTGCCGTAGCCCGGCTCTCCCATCGCCTGCGTGGCGACCGCGCCGACGTTGGCCTCGACCCACGGAACGACTGAGCCGACGGCGAAGTAATGGGATTGCACGGCGACGCCCAGCTCTCCGGTTTCGGGATCGCGCGCCACGATTGAGTAAGTATGGATAAGAGCGGAGCAATCCATGTCGGCACCTGATGCTTTGGCGGAAACTCGCAGTCAACTCGCAGTCAATATGTCCTTACATAGGCGCCCCGGCCGCCACAACCGCCCGCCCCGGAACTCGCGGCGTTGATAACCGATCGGATAGACTGCTTCGCAGAGACACATCGAGTGAAACGGCAAAGCGAAATCGTACGCGAAGCGCAGGTCGGGGATGCGGCGGCGATACTAGGACGGGCTTTCCAGAACGATCCGCTGATGGCCTACGCCATCTCGGACGCGGCCGAGCGCGCGCGAATGCTGCCGGAATTCTATATCCGGATGCTGCGCTTCGGCGTGCTTGCCGGCGAGGTTTATACGACCGCGGGCGCGATGGAAGCAGTCGCGCTCTGGCTGCCGCCGGGCGTTCAATGGACGCGCGAACGGGTGCAGGCGGCGGGCCTCCATGAGCTTTCCAGCGTCATCGGCGCAGACGCGATCGCAAGATTTCGCGAAGTGGTCGGGCTTGAGGCGCAGGCGCGCGAACGCGACATGACGGAGCCGTACTGGTATCTGCTTCTGCTGGGCGTGGAACCGGCGCTCCAGGGGCGCGGATTGGGCGGCGAACTGATCGCGCCGATGCTGGAGCGGGCGCGTCGCGAAGGCGTGCCGTGTTACGTGGAGACCGAAAATCCACGCAATGTCGCCTTCTATCGCCGCCACGGCTTCGAGCTGATCATCGATGGCCAAGCCGCAGGCGCGACCGGCGTCCGCTTCTGGACCTTTCGCCAACCGGCGAAGCGATGAGGCCAAGCGATGAAACGTGAGAAGCACACGGTTCCTCTGGAAGAGGGCGACGATCTGATCGATCAGCTAATCGAGCAAAGCCCGGACTTCCGCGAATTGCTGGAAAAAGAGACTCCGTGGGAGAACTGTCTCCGTCGCGACTGCGACACGGTCTCTGGCTCGGGCCGAGCGCCATCGGGCGCGGCGGAGTTAGAACGCGGGAAGGCAACGAGGATCGGGGCGGGAGGTTTTGGGCACTATGGCCGGCAGCTGCGCGGACAAGAGTCGGCGCACAACCCACTCACCGGATCGAGAGGCACGACACCGGCGGAGGTCTCCGTCGAGAGAGATTAGTATGGGAGCGTGCTGGGCGGCATGTCTTGGAGATTGCAGCCAGAAGCTGTCGAGAGAACACCTTGTATCCGGCGCGCTCTTCATCACTGATACAGTGCGCGTGCAAGGATTCTCGTGGTGTAAGGACTCTGCGAAAGAGATCGGGCTCGCCGCCCTCACGGCGAAGGTTCTTTGTAAGCATCACAACGAAGCCTTATCTTGCGTGGACAGGGCAGGCGCGGAAGCGTTTTCCGTGCTCAGAGAGATTGGACGGCTGTCAAATGTGCGTGGGCGAATGAAGCCGAGGCGCTGGAGGGTCGCCAGGCGAAGGATAGATGGCCTTGGCTTGGAACGTTGGTTCCTCAAGACTCTGATCAACCTTTGCTGCCATCAAATCTACCCGATCGGGCGTAACTCCAACGTTCCTGGTCGGCCAACAGACCGACTCGTTCAAACCGCGTACGGACTGGGGCGGTTTGGGGATCGGGCAGGTCTGTATTCCATCGTCCGCGTAGGGATGACGGGATATTCTTCAGATGCTGTCGGGTTTGCCCCTCTTATTATTAATAGGCACGGCAAGCACATTGAGGGTGGGTTGTTCTCCTTCCGTGGATTTTGGTTCCTGCTTTTCCTAGAACCTGAGGGCCCTCCCACACCACTCACCGGGCTCTCTATTGAGGGCGAAGACTTGGGTCAATGCCAACTGAACTTTCACAACCGCCAAATGTACGAAGATATGGGTGGGCACCGTTCACAGATCTTGACGATCGATTGGTGAAACTGAAATCAACCCCAACGCCCGTTAGGCCACATCCCTCACTACGACGAGGACGTGCTGGCTTCGCCCCCCTTTGCTGGCGCGTGGGGCCGGGGGACCCTCTACAAATCGTCGGCCGCTCTTTCCTTTGGGCGCGGTGATGGGGCAGGATCGAGGGCAGGAGATGGTTAAAGTGAAGCTGCGCCACGCCGCCGCGCTCGCGCTCACGGGTTGGTATCTGATGGTTCCGCCAATGCCGTATGATCATCAAACGCATGAAATGGATGTTGACCTAAGCACTCCTGTTTCTGAGTGGACGCTCCTCGGTAGCTTCGACACTGCCAACGATTGCAAGAAAAGAGTTGATGAGCTGATCCAGCAAGGGGGAGAGGCCGTAGACCGCCATGCAAAAGGCGCGGAACAACGGCTGAACGACCTCACGAGTGCAGCCTGCATCGCGACCGACGATCCGCGCCTCAAGGGGAAGTAGAAATGTCGGTACCGTGAAACCTCGCGACTGAAGATTCGAAGCCAAAATACATCTCGTCTCGCCTCTCGACGGGTCGGTCAAAGATACATCTCTCACCGATGGACTCTTTTCGACTCCAGCCACCCGTTGTAGATGCGCCTCGCCTTCTGAAAGTCAACTTTGTGGCTACGATGCGGTGCGGGTGAAACGATTTGGCGAATCTCGTCCGGCGAGTATGAAAACTCGGGCCGAATCCCGCCGAAGTACCGCTTCACTATGGCGTCGAGAGAATTACATTGGTCACAGACGACGGTCTCGTCAAATCTCGCCGGGCGCGCGTGATCATGGTGCCGGTGGAGTGCCGCCTTCCAACCCCAATAAGGCTTGGTCCGATCCGGTCCAATGCCCGGATACCAGATTTTTTTAGTCCATCTGAGAAGCTCAAATCTCGTCCGGTTGCAGCCGGGGCACCGCCAATCAGCAGCACAAGTCGTCCACAAGGTTCGGCAGTGTTCGCCATCAAATGCGGCGAACTCCTCTGCCGTGGGAATCCGGTCTAAAGCCCCGATGGCCAATTGGGACACTTGCGAAACTCGTCCAGCAGAACTTCGTCAAAACGTAGCGGGCCAAGTGGGCCATTTGATTGTGCGAATACGGGGTTGAGGGATTCTTCTACTGCAGCACGAAATAGGCGTGAGCAACGGTCGCATTTGAGGTAGTGCTCCGCAGCCTCAAACTGCTTGTCATAGCTGCCCGTCATAGGGTCCTTTGTCAGAACCGCCAGTCCAACCCGGTGCCTCCAGTTTGATCGTCGATCTAATTCTGTCAGCGGATGACTTCGGTCGCCAGTGGCCTTTGAAGGGTCCCGATCCGGGAAGCCCGGCCGCAGCCGAGCCCGGTCCCCCGTGTCGATGGATGACCGCAGCCGAGCCCGGATCAGGGCGGAACGGCCCGGAAACGGCCGAAGCCGGGGGAGAATCAACGGCCGGCGAGAGCCGTCTCAGACAGCCTTAAATCGGTTGGCACATGAGAGATGGCTGAGAGATGGGAATGGGGGATTGCCCGCCCGGACCTGAAAACAGCCCCTAATCTCGCGAGAATAAGGGGCCCTTCGTTCCATTCCAAGGTCCAGAAGCAGAGCTTGCCAAACACCGTTCACCCGCTCCAGGCTAATTCCGCGCGCGCCATTTTGACCCGTCACGACGGGATATGCTAGGAATATCCCACGATGGGAGACACTGTGCGTCAAGCTATAGTCGGGAAATGGGGAAGAAATCTCGCGATCCGGTTGCCGGGCGAGACCGTGAGGGCCGCCGCGCTTAGCGCCGGCGAGCGTGTCGAGATTGAGACTCATGACGGGGAGATCGTGATCCGACGCAGCGTTCCGCATTTCACTTTGGACGAGCTGTTCGCGGGCAAGAGCCCTAAGCAGTGGCGGGCGGCCTATGCCGGGGCCTTCGATTGGGGACCGGACGTGGGCCGTGAGATCGTCGAAGAATGACCCGGCGAGCCTACGCACCCGGCGCAGGCGATCTGATCTGGACTGACTTTGACCCGACGAGAGGCAGGGAGCAGGCAGGCCGGCGACCGGCTCTGGTGGTTTCTTCGGCCAGGTTTACCGAAAACACCGGGCTGGCAATTGTCTGCCCTATCACGTCACGCGTGCGGCCATTTCCGACCAGCGTCGCTCTGCCGCCGGGCTTGCCGATCGCCGGCGAAATCCTGACCAGCCACATCCGCAGTATCGACGCGATAGCCCGCCGCGTCCGTTACGCGGGCGCTGCCGTGCCGACTGAGGTTGCGCAACTCGTCCGCGCCAAGCTGAACGCCTTCATTACGATCTGACAGAAACCGTTCACCCGCTCCAGAAATGCGGATTCAACTCTGAGACAGGGCGCGGGAAAGGCTGATAGCGCCTCGGTTGCCTCACCATACCCGATGACCTATAACCGCGATCAGTCATGGCGCTGGAGCAATTTGACTCGTCTCTGAACGCCGCTGGCGCAGCCGCGACCGAGGCGGCGATCCGGCCGATCATTCGCGACATTCTCGATCGGGCGCTCTGCGGCGGTAGACTGTCCGAGCACGATGCGATCGCGCTGATCGAATGTTCCGACGCTGAGCTGCCCGCGATTCTTCGCGCGGCAGCAAGCATGCGCGACCTTTCCAAAGGCCGCGACGTCACTTACTCGCGCAAGGTCTTCCTGCCGATCACCAATCTGTGCCGCGATCGATGCTCCTACTGCACGTTCCGCAAGGATCCCGGCGATCCCGGCGCGTGGACCATGATGCCCGCAGAGATCGCCGAGTGGTCGCGCCAGGGACGCAAGCTCGGCTGCAAGGAGGCGCTGATGTGCCTCGGCGACAAGCCCGAAGTGAGTTTCCGCGAGTATCGCGAGACGCTCAAATCGCTCGGCGTGCGCAGCACGATCGAATACGTCGGGCGCGCGTGCGGGATCGCCCTGAAAGAAGGATTATTGCCCCATACCAACGCCGGCCTGATGACCCGCGACGAGATGCGGGGGCTGAGATCGCTCAACGCCAGCATGGGGCTGATGCTCGAAAATGTCTCGCCCCATCTGCGCGAACGCGGCGGAGTCCATCAGGCGGCGCCCGACAAAGACCCCGCGCTACGGATGCGGATGATCGACGAGGCCGGCGAGTTGAGGATCCCCTTCACCACCGGCATCCTGCTCGGCATCGGCGAGACGCCGGCCGAGCGCGCGCAGAGCCTGATTGCGATCCGCGATACGCACGAGCGTCACGGCCATATCCAGGAAGTGATCGTCCAGAACTTCCGCGCCAAGCCCGATATCGCGATGGCCGGCGCGCCCGAGCCCGGCGAGATGGAGATGGCGCGCGCGATCGCGACCGCCCGGCTGGTCCTGGGCGGCAAGATGAACGTGCAGGCGCCGCCGAACCTGTCGCCGAATTCGATCGAGCTGTTCCTGAGCGCCGGAATCAACGACTGGGGCGGGATCTCGCCGCTCAGCAAGGACTATGTCAACCCCGAAGCACCGTGGCCGCATATCGCGATGCTCGCCGAGCGATGCGCCCGCGCGGGCTTCCGGCTCACGGAACGTCTGGCAATCTATCCCGAATATATCAATGATGAATGGGTAGACCCGCAGCTCGCGCCGCGGCTGGCGACGCTTGCGATCGAGGCGGGCACTGGAACTGCGACTGGAGGTAACGCGTGAGTTCAACTATGGACTTGGCCGAACTTCGCGACTATGTGAACGAGATCGAGGCGACGCCGCTCAGCGTCCTGATGCGCCCGGTATCGGCGAGCGTGCGCGCCGCGCTTGAAAAGAGCCTGCGGCGCGAAGAACTAAACGCCGAAGACGGCCTCGCGCTCTACACCGCCGCCGGCGACGACCTGCGTGCGGTGATCAAGTGCGCCGATCTCGCGCGCGCCGAGGATGTCGGCGACGAGGTCACCTACGTCGTCAACCGCAATATCAACTTCACCAATATCTGTTTCGTCGGATGCCAGTTCTGCGGGTTCAAGCGCCAGAAGTGGGAGTCCGACGCCTACGACCACGCCGACGAGGTCATTCTAGCCAAGGTCGCGGACGCGCAGGCGCGCGGCGCAACCGAAATCTGCATGCAGGGCGGCATCAATCCCGACATGCCGCCGTTCAAGTATCGCGACCTGCTCCGCGCGATTAAGCGCGAATTCCCCGCGATCCACGTTCACGCCTTCTCGCCGATGGAGATCATGTACGGCGCGCGCCGCGTGCAGATGGAATATCGCGAGTATATCGCGATGCTCCGCGACAACGGACTCGGATCGATTCCCGGCACCGCGGCGGAAATTCTCGACGACAGCGTGCGCGAGATCCTGAGCCACAAGAAGGTCGATGTCGCCGCGTGGGTCGATATCATCACCACCGCGCATTCGCTCGGCGTGCCGACCTCCTCCACGATCATGTACGGGCATCTCGAAAGTCCGCGCCACGTGGTCAACCATCTGAGCCTGATCCGCGACATTCAGAAGCAGACCGGCGGCATCACCGAGTTCGTGCCGCTGCGCTTCATCCACGAGAACACCGTGCTCTACCGCAAAGGATTGGTCGCGCCATCCGAAACCGGACTTCCCGATCTCAGGATGTACGCGTTCTCGCGGCTCTTTCTGCGCGGCTGGATCGACAATCTCCAAACCTCGTGGGTGAAGCTCGGCGTCGATCTCGCAGCGCTCACGCTCAAGACCGGATGCAACGACTTTTCGGGCACGCTGATGGAAGAGAGCATCACGGCGCAGGCCGGCGGGACCGCCGGCGAGTTCGTGCCGGTCGATCTGATCGAGGAAAAGGCGCGTGAGATTGGACGCATCCCTGTCGAGCGCACAACCACTTACAGGAAGCTCTACGGAAAAAAGGCGCCCAATGGAGCACGGCCGAAAGACCAACCCCAGCACGATCATCACGCTGGCGGGGGGAGTGGGTGCGGCTAGGTTCCTACGCGGGCTGGTTCGCCGCGTCGATCCCGGCCGCCTGACCGTCGTCGTCAACACCGGCGACGACGAACATTTTTACGGCCTTCATGTATCACCCGACATCGACACCGTCATCTACACACTCGCCCACGTGGTCAGCCGCGCGCACGGATGGGGCCTCGACGCCGAGAGCTTCAACACGCTCGGCGCGCTTGAGCGCTTCTACGGCCGGGGATGGTTCGCGCTCGGTGATCGCGATCTGGCAACCCATCTGTTCCGCACCGAGCAATTGAGCCGCGGCGTCGCGCTGAGCCGGGTCACGCGCGAGATCGCCGGCCGGTTCGGGGTGCGGGCGAGAATCCTCCCGATGAGCGACGACCGCGTGCGCACTTTCGTAAAGCTGCGCGGCCGCGCGGCGATTCCTTTTCAGCAATATTTCGTGCGCGGCCGCGCACGCGGACGCGTCGAGCGAATCGAGCTGCGCGGCGCCGACCGGGCTCATCCGCTGCCCGCCGCGATCGCGGCTATCGGGGGCTGTGCGGCGGCGATCCTGGCGCCGTCGAATCCCTTCGTCTCGATCGGCCCGATACTCGCGCTGCGCGGGATGCGCGCGGCGCTGAGATCGGTGCGCGCGCACGTCGCCGCGATCAGCCCGATCGTCGGCGGCAAGACCATCAAGGGACCCGCCGACAAGATGATGCGCGGGCTCGGGCATGAGGTCTCGCCGCTGGGGGTGGCGAAACTGTATCACGACATCGCGAGCGTCTTCGTGCTCGACAAGGTTGATTGGCGTTACGCAGCCCCAATCGAAAAGCTTGGCATGCGTGCGCTAACCACTGATACTGTTATGAGCACGCCGGCGCGCGCAGCCCGGCTCGCGGATGTGGTTCTGCGTGCACTCGAGGTGTAGGCTTAAGGCTTCTTGTGGCTACTCTGACCCTGACCCCGGTAGAGGGGATGCCTCTGGTCAAGCAGGGCGACAATCTCGCCGAGCTTCTGACGCGCGCGCTCGAAAAAGACGCGATGGGACTCGCCCACGGCGATATCGTCGTGATTTGCCAGAAGATAGTCTCGAAGTCCGAGGGCCGGCTGGTCGATCTCAAGGAGGTCGAGCCCTCGGAGCTGGCGATCAACTTCGCCAGGCGATGGGACAAAGATCCTCGCGCGATCGAGCTCGTGCTGAGACAGACCAGCCGGATCGTGCGGATGGATCGCGCGGTGCTTATCGTCGAGACCGGACCGGGATGGGTCTGCGCCAACGCGGGAGTGGACGAATCGAACAGCATGAGCGACGGGTGCGCGATTCTGCTGCCGGCCGATCCCGACGCCTCGGCGGAGCGAATCCGCGCCGAGTTGAAGCGGCTGACGGGGGTCGAGATCGCGGTGCTCATCACTGATACGTTCGGGCGTCCATGGCGCGACGGCCTGACCGAAATCTGCCTCGGAATCGCCGGGATGAACCCGATGCTCGATCTGCGCGGCACCACCGATTTGGCCAGCCGCGAGCTCCATCACACGGTCGTCGCGATCGCCGACGAGATCGCGTCGGCGGCAGGCCTCTTGATGGGCAAGGCGGCGGCGATTCCGGCCGTAATAGTGCGCGGCTACAAATACGATCCGTCCGGGGGCAGCGCCAAGGCGCTGATTCGGCCGGCCGAAGCTGATCTGTTTCGATGAGCATGGAGAAGGCAAAATCCGTAGTGCTGGCCGCCCCGGAGATGATCGAGCCGCTTGCTCGTATCGCCGAGCCGCCCGTATCGTCGAGGCCGACCTGCTGGCGGTCGAAGAAAAGCTCGCGCGCCTGCTCGACTCGCGCGAGCGGCTGATCTCCGAAATCTGCCACTATCTTATCGATGGCGGCGGCAAGCGCCTGCGCCCGCTGTTCATTCTGCTCGTCCATCGCGGATGCGGCGGCAATGAACGCACGGTCGTTGACGCGGTTGACGCCGCGATCGCGCTCGAGCTGATTCATTCGGCCACGCTGCTTCACGACGATATCATCGACGGCGGCACGCTGCGCCGCGGCAAGCCTTCGGCCTTCATGCGATATGGTGCGGGACCCACGATGGTCGCCGGCGATTATCTGTTCTGCCGCGCCTTCGAGTTGTGCGGCCGCTTCGAGGAGCATCTGGTGCGCACCGCCGCGCAGGCCTGTATCCAGTTGACCGAGGGCGAAGTGATGGAGGGGCGGCTGCGCCGCAACCCCGCCGTGAGCCTCACCGACTATATGGCAGTGATCGGGCGCAAGACCGGATCGCTGTTCGCGGCCGGTGGCAAAGTCGCTGCCAAGCTCGCCGGAGCGCCCGCTCGATTGTCGTCTGCGATGGCGGATCTTGGCAGCGCGATCGGGCTCGCGTTTCAGATGATCGACGACCTGCTCGATGTCCTCGGCCCCGAAGCGAAAACCGGCAAGCCGGTCGGTTCCGATCTGCGCGAAGGAATTCCGTCGCTACCGGTAGTGCTCGCGGTCGAGTCCGACCCCGAGTTGCGCGGCCTGTTCGGCAACGGCCGCGCGCTCGACGGCGCCGACTTCGCACGCGCGATGCAGATCCTGCGCAGTCCGCGCCTGCTCGCCCGGGCCCGCGCGATGGCCGCGGAGCAGGTCGAAGTGGCGCGCAACATCCTCGCGCAGCTCAAGCCCTCGATCTATCGCGACAGCCTGCGCATCCTGATCGACGAACAGATCGACCGCGAAATCTGAACACCCGCACGTACAACTGGGATGTGCTCTTTAACACCTCTCCCTGACCAGGGAGAGGTCGGCGAGCGTCGCGCTCGCCGGGTGAGGGTACTCTGCACGCAGCCTGCCTGTCGGCCATGAAGTTCTTGACTCTTTAGCGTTGACATAAGACGAATAAAAAGCGAAAGTAGCCTTCGTGGCTGCGTCGCTTTCCAGCACTTTGAGCGGGCTTTCTCAAGCCAATTCGGCGCCTCTTGCCGGATCTGTCAAAACATTACAAGCTCTTAAAATCACAGGAGTTTTTACCGGCCGCGAACTTACCCGCAAAGCCCGCCGCCTAAGCTCGGGGCTCACTCTGATCGACCGTCTGCTGGGCGCGGGAATCGTACGCGGCAGAATCAGCGAAATCGTCGGTCCGGTCGGCGCCGGCAAGACCTCGCTCGCCGCCTGCTTCGTCGCGTCAGCGACCCGCGGTGGTGAAGCTGCGGCGTGGATCGATTCAGCGGGCAGTTTCGATCCTGTGACTGTCGCGGCGGCCAGGCGCCGACCTCACGCGCGTGTTGTGGTCATCGCCGCGCGTCGATCGCTCGCCTCGATTTGAATGGAATGCCGCCGCCGCGCCGATGGCGACGCCGGGGGCGACCGCGCCGGTGGCGACCGTTCGTGCCGCTGAACTGGTCCTGGAGGCGGGCGGCTTCGGCCTGGTCGTTATCGACTTCGGCAACTCCACTCGCGCGATTCCGCACAGCGCGGCGCTTCGAATCGCCCGGATCGCGGAGCGGACCGGCGCCGCCGTGATCGTGCTCGCGACCTTCCGGATGTGCGGAACGTTCGCCGCGCAAAGTCTCATGCTCAGCCGCAACCAGGCCTGCTTCAGCCGTCGCGCGATCGGAGCCCCCTCGCTGTTCGACGGTCTCGCGATCGAGGCGCTGGTCGCGCGCAACAAGCTGGGCGGCGTCGGCGCGCGCGCGAGCTGGCACGCGCTGGTGGACGGGAGCGGTGGAGAAATGGAGCAAGGTTCCCCTTCCCGCGTCGGGAAGGGGTTAGGGGTTAGGTGCGCCTGAACCAATGCGACTCCGATGGCTCGTATTGCATGTATCCTGATTGGCGATTTTCCCGTCGCCGCGATCGTCCGCGCCAATCCCGAGCTGCGCGATCGGCCCGTCGCGCTGAGCGCCGGCCGCGAAGGACACGCCGAGCTTACCGCGGTCTCCGCGTGCGCGAGGACCTCCGGCGTGCGGGCCGGGATGACGGTCGCGCAGGCGCGCGCGCTCGTATCCGGGCTGATTCCCGTTGCGCCGTCGCCGGCCGCCGAACGCTCGGCCCATGATGCGATACTGGACGCAGCCGAGTCATTCTCACCGATAGTCGAGGACGGCGGGCCGGGATGTGCGTATCTCGATTTGGCAGGACTCGCCGGAATCCATGGCACGGAAGAGCAGATGGCGGCGGAACTCGCGCGGCGCGCGGCGAAAGTCGGATTCGACGCCGCGATTGGAATCGCGTCGAGCAAGGAGGCCGCCTGGCTCGCGGCGCGATGCGGCGGGCAAAGAGCGATCCCCGCTTGTAAGGAGCGCGAGTTCCTCGACTGGATGCCGCTCGACGTGCTCGCCACCGGCGCGGACGATCCCGACGGCGCCGAGTTGGTGTTTACGCTCGCGCGATGGGGTATCCGCCGGCTTGGCGAGCTTGCCCGGATAGAACCCTGCGCGCTCGGCAGCCGGCTCGGCGCACGCGGCGTGGATCTGGCCCGCCTCGCGCGCGGCGAAAATAATGCGCCGTTCATCCCCTGCCCGCGCGCCGAGCTGTTCGCCGAGACGGTCGAGCTGGATTACGGAATCGAAATGCTCGAGCCGCTCGGCTTCGTGATGCGCCCGATGGTCGAGCGGCTGGCCGCGCGGCTCGAACTTCGCGGCCTGGTCGCCGGCGACCTGATGCTCTCGCTCGGGCTTGACGGGCACGGCGTTTATGATCGGCGGGTTGCGATCGCGGCGCCCACTAACGAGGTCCGCTCGCTACTCGCGCTGATAATCCTGAGTCTCGAAGCGGCGCCGCCGTCCGCCGCGATCGGAACGATCCGAATCACCGCCGAGCCGCGAGTCCCGCGCCCGGCGCAGACCGACCTGTTCCTGCCGCCCTCGCCTGCTCCAGATCGCTTGCAGACCACGATCGCGCGCCTGGCCGCCATCTGTGGCCCCGGTCGCGTCGGCACGCTCAAGCCCGTCAATTCCTGGCGCCCCGAAGCGATCGAAGTCGTCCCGTTCGATCCCCCTCCGCCTTCTCCCGTTCCTCCTTCTTCACCTCTCCCTGACCAGTCGCCCCCGGCGCGGGGAGAGGCCGGTGAGCGCTGCGCTCACCGGGTGAGGGTATCTCTTCCACCTGAAAAAGACGTAGCCGCTAATATCGCGCGGCTCGTGATCCGCGCGATTCGCCCCGCCGAGGAAGTCGAGGTGATGTGCACCCGCGGCGGCGTGCCGGAATTTGTGCGGGGACGAACCGTATGCGCGCGCGTGGTCTCGATCTCGGGGCCGTGGCGGCGTGAGGGCGAATGGTGGCGCGAAGAAACCCTCACCCCCACCCTCTCCCTGGAAAGGGGGAACCATAGAGAAAATGGCGCAACCATCTCCTGCCCCTCCCCTGCGGGCGAGGGGTTCGGGGAGAGGTCTTTTTCCAGAACAATAGCCACTCCCCTCGCCCGCGATTACTACGATGTCGCGCTCGCCGACGGCGCTGTCTACCGGATGTTCTGCGACCTGCGCTCTCATCAATGGTTCGTGGATGGACTCTATGACTAGCTATTCAACCGCCCGCATGGAATGCCGTGACTAATGTTGGAGGAGCACACGATGGAGCGGTGCGTTCAGGCTACCCTCACCCGGCGTATAGCGAGCTTCCGCTCGTCCGCGCCGGCCTCTCCCTGGTCAGGGAGAGGCGAAGAAAAGCGCCGCCAAATCTACACCTCTCCCTGACCAGGGAGAGGTCGGCGAGCATTTGCGTAAGCAAATGGCTCGCCGGTGAGGGTCGTCTGTCGCTGAGTTGTAATAGTAATGACTACTCACTCTGACTATATCGAGCTGCGCGCGCGCAGCGCGTTCAGCTTTCTCGAAGGCGCCGCAACCCCCGAGGACCTGGTCGATCGCGCCGCCGCGCTCGGCTATCCCGCGCTCGCGCTGGGCGATCGCGACGGACTTTACGGAGCGCCCCGCTTTTATCACGCCGCGGTCCGCGCCGGGATCAAGGCGATAGTCGGCGCCGAGCTGACTCTGGAAGATAACGTCGGGCAATCCGGGCGCGAGCGCGATGCCGCGCCGTCGCGGCTCTACATCCTGGTTCCCGATCGTGCACGTTACAAAAATCTCTGCCGGATGATCACCGGCTCGAAGCTGCGCGCTCCCAAGGGCGAGGGCCGCATCAGCCTCGACGACCTCGAGCGATTCGGCGCCGGCCTGATCTGTATCGCCGGCGGCGTTTTCAGCCCGGTCTCGCGGATGCTCTTGCGGGGCGAAAATCCGCGTCAACTATGCGACCGGCTCGGCGCGAGCCTCGGCGCCGGAAATCTCTTTATCGATCTCCAGCGCCATCTCGATCCCGGCCAGGAGCGGCTCAATCGCAAGCTGCTCGCGCTCGCCGCCGCGATGCGAGTTCCGATCGTCGCGACCAACGACGTCTGTCACACCGGAACCGAGCGCGAATTGCTCGACGTGCTCACCTGTATCCGGCTCAAGACCACGCTGGACGAAGCCGGGCGGGCGCTGTGGGTCAACAACCAGCGCTATCTCAAACCGCCGGCCGAAGTCGCAGCGTCGTTCCGCGATCTGCCGGGCGCGATCGCTGCGACCCGCGAAATCGCCGCGCGATGTGAGTTCACGCTCAAGGACCTGGGCTACCGGTTTCCCGACTATCCGATCCCGCCCGGCGAAACGCCCGACAGCTACCTGCGCGCACTGACCCGGGCGGGCGCGCGCGAACGATGGGGCGCGGAGCCCGGGCCGCGCGTGCGCCAGCAGCTCGAGCACGAGCTCGGCGTAATCGAGCGGCTCAAGCTCGCCGGCTACTTTTTGATCGTATGGGACGTTGTGCAGTTTTGCCGCGAAAACCGGATCATGGCGCAGGGCCGCGGCTCGGCGGCCAACAGTGCGGTCTGCTACGCGCTCGGAATCACCGCGGTCGACGCGGTCAGGATGGAACTCCTGTTCGAGCGCTTTTTGTCCGAGGAACGCGGCGAGTGGCCCGATATCGATATCGACCTGCCCAGCGGCGATCAGCGCGAGAAGGTGATTCAGTACGTCTATCGCCGTTACGGCGAGCGCGGCGCCGCGATGACCGCCAACGTGATTACCTATCGCACGCGCAGCGCCGTGCGCGAGGCCGGCAAGGCGCTGGGCTTCTCGCTCGCTCAGGTCGATCGCCTCGCGAAGCTCAACCGCGTCTACGAGTTTCGCGACGATCACGATGATATCGCGGCGCTGCTCCACAATGGCGGCATCGATCCCCGCACCCCGCGAATCCGGCTGCTGATCGGACTGGTGCGCCGCTCCAGGGTCTCCCGCGCCATCTCGGCCAGCACAGCGGCGGGATGGTGATCGGCGCGGGGCCGCTCGACGAGATCGTGCCGCTGGAGCCGGCCTCGATGCCGGGGCGGGTGGTCGTCCAGTGGGACAAGGAAGACTGCGCAGACCTGGGGATCATCAAGATCGACCTGCTCGGGCTGGGGATGCTCGCCGTACTGGAGGAGGCTCTTCCGCTCGTCCGCCAACATGAAGGCGTCGCGGTCGACCTCGCCCATCTCCCGCCGGACGATCCAGAGGTCTACGCGATGCTGCGGCGGGCCGACACGGTCGGCGTCTTTCAGGTCGAAAGCCGCGCCCAGATGGCGACGCTGCCGCGGATGAAGCCGCGTAACTTTTACGACCTGGTGGTCGAGGTTGCGATAATCCGGCCCGGACCGATAGTAGGAAAAATGGTCCATCCGTATCTCGATCGCCGCAACGGCCGCGCGCCGGTCCGCTATGCTCATCCTTCGCTCGAACCAATTTTGCGCCGCACGCTCGGCGTGCCGCTCTTTCAGGAACAGTTGCTCAGGATGGCGATGACCGTGGCGGGTTTCAGCGGCGGCGAAGCCGAGGAGCTGCGCCGCGCGATGGGGTTCAAGCGCTCGGCGGCGCGGATGGAAAAGATCGAGCTGCGGCTGCGCGACGGAATGGCGCGCAACCGGATCACCGGTGCCCGCGCCGACGAGATCGTGCGATCGATCACTTCATTCGCGCTTTACGGCTTTCCGGAATCGCACGCCGCCAGCTTCGCGCTTATCGCCTATGCCTCCGCGTATCTGAAGTGCCATCATCCGGCGGCGTTCTTTGCCGCGATGCTCAATTGTTATCCGCTCGGCTTCTACCATCCCTCGACTCTGGTCAAAGACGTCCAACGCCACGGCGTCACGGTGCTTCCGATCGATGTCACGCGCTCCAATTGGAAATGCACGCTCGAGGATCAGCCGACGCTCTGCTCTTCGCCTCTCCCTGACCAGTCGCCACCGGCGCGGGAGAGGCCGGCGCGTCTGCGCGCCGGGTGAGGGTATTGCCTTCCTACTCTTCTGGCGATGGTCTTCTCGCACGTTTACCCTCACCCGCCTCGCGACTTGCAGTAGCAAATCAAGAGGCGACCTCTCCCCGCGCCGGTGGCGACTGGTCAGGGAGAGGTGCAGAAGGGAGAGTGCGGAGACAAGCCCCCGACTGAGAGCGCTCCGCCTTGGCCTCAGATACATCGCCGGACTCCGCGACGAAGCCGCGCACACGATCGAGCGCGAACGCGCCATCCGGCCCTTTAGATCGATCGCCGACTTCAGCGCGCGCGTCGGTCCCAACCGGCGCGAAATCGACGCGCTCGCTCACGCCGGCGCGTTCAGCGCATTCACTCTGGAGCGCCGCGACGCTCTATGGCAGGTCGCCGCCGTCGAGCGCGACCCGCAAAGCCTGCTCGCCGGTGCGGAGCCGGCTCCCGGAACCGCGCCGCTTCCCACGATGACGCCGGTCGAGGAAACCGTTGCCGACTATGCTTCAACCGGCGTCACGACCGGCCCCCATCTGATGGCCCATCTCAGATCGAGGCTCAAGGCGCGCGGCGTGCTGAGCGCGGCGGAATTGGCCAGCGCCGCTCACGGTTCGACCGTCAGAGTCGCGGGCGTCGTGATCGTGCGACAGCGGCCGGGCACCGCGAAGGGCTTCCTTTTTGTCACGCTCGAGGATGAAACCGGAATAGCCAATGCTATAGTCATCCCGGATGTATTCCAGCGGCACCGCGCGCTGCTCCATCGCGCGCAAATCCTGATGGTCGAAGGCGTGCTGCAAAAGGCCGACGGCGTGATCAACGTGCGCGGCCAGCGCTTCGCCGAGCTCCGCCTCGACGCCGCGATCCCCCGCTCGCACGACTTCCATTAAAATTGACATCGTCGCGCGGCGTTCAAGGCACCAACGCGCCAGCTCTGACGATCGGGCGAGCGCCCGTGTAGCGCGACGCAACATCACCGCTCTTGCTCATGCGGTTTCGATGCGCGTAAGGTGCGTTTGATTGCAAGCGCCGGCGCCATCCGGGTTCCGAACCCGGCTGGACGGATTGAGCGTAGGATCTGCACGGAGGTTCCCATGAGCGAAATTACCGGAGGAGAGTTGCTTGCGAGATGCCTCGCTGGCGAGGGTGTGAAGTTCGTGTTTGGACTACCCTGCCCCGAGGTTGACCCTCTGCTCGCTAAACTCGAGCAGTACGAAATCAGGTTCGTTCCCGTCAGACACGAGGCGGCGGGCGTCCACATGGCAGAGGGCCTGTACAAGACGACCGGACAAGTCGCTGCGGTGCTGGGCAATCCCGGTCCCGGATCGGCGAACCTGCTCCCCGGCGTGATTACCGCGCGGCACGAGGGCGTAGCGGTGGTCGTTATAAGCGCGCAGCACCGGCTCGGGATTGTGTACCCGTCGCCGCCCTCAACCTTTCAGGGCCAGGACCAGCTTGATGTCTTCAAGCCGGTCACGAAGTGGAGCGCGCCGATCCTGCTGTGGGAGCGGATACCGGAAGTGATGCGGATGGCGTTCCGCGAGATGTGGAACGGAAGGCCGGGGCCTGTTCATATCGAAGTTCCTGCGCCCTTGATGTACGCGACGGGCGATGACGCGAAGGTTCGGGTGTTGCCGCCCGAGAAGTATCGTGCGAAAGGGCCGCAGGCTTCCCAGGCGCAGCTTGAAGAGGCTGCGGCGATCATCGCGAGTGCGCGACGGCCCCTGATCATCTCAGGCGGGGGCGTGGATCGCGCCGACGCGAACGCGGCACTAATCAGGATAGTGGAATTCCTCAACTGCCCGGTAATCGGGACCATGGCGGCACGATCATCGATACCGATCGACCATCCGAACTTTCTCAATGCCGGGAGCGCTGGCGCCGACTTGGCGCTTCGCGAGTCGGACGCGGTTCTGGCCGCCGGCTCCAGGCTTGGCAATCTGGATACTCCCTATGACAAATATTGGGGCGACCCGGCCCATCAGACGCTCATTCAGATCGACATCGATCAGCGCAACGTGGGCGTCACCAGGCCGGTCACGCTCGCGATCATCTCCGATCTGAAACCCGCGCTAGAGAACCTGATTGGCGCGCTGCAGGCGAAGCACATTCAGCCGAAGAGCGGGCAAGATTTGG
Organism: uncultured delta proteobacterium; assembly: GCA_963793115.1. Lineage (GTDB taxonomy): Bacteria > Desulfobacterota > Binatia > Binatales > Binataceae > CAVVMA01. The sequence goes on along the minus strand of CAWBYV010000008.1, from coordinate 257,002 downwards.
CTCGGTACCAGGACGCCACCAGCAAATGGCGGGAAAAGCAAGTCGCGTCGGTCGCGACCTGGAAAGGACCGGGGATTCATCCCGCGCACGCGATGCAAGCGGTGGGCGCGGTCTGGGGACGCGACAGCATCTACGTCACCGACGGCGGCAACACCAGCTTGTGGGCAAGTTGGTTCCTGCCGCCGACGCGGCCTCGTTCGTACCTCAACATCCTCGAACTCGGGATGCTCGGTACCGGAATTCCCTCCGCCATCGGAGCAAAGCTGGGCAACCCGGGCCGTGAGGTGGTTTGCGTCAGCGGCGACGGCGCGGCCGGATTCAATTTCATGGAGATGCAATCGGCGGCGCGTGAAAGGTTGAAGATCGCAACCGTCGTGTTCGCCGAAGGGGCGTGGACGATGGAGGAGCCCAACGAGCAGATGCTGTACGGACGGACCTTCGGTACCGAGATGGGAACCGTGCGATGGGATCGCGTTGGCGAGGGCCTGGGATGCAAGGGCTTTTACGTCGAGCGCCTGGAAGATCTCGAACCGGCCCTGAAGTCCGCAATCGCAACGCAGGGTCCATCGGTCGTGTGCATCAAGACCAGCCGCGAGGCTAATTCTGCGATTCCGATGGAGCTCATGCTGCGCTTCGCCGAAGTCTATCAGGGTCCGATCGGCCAGTAGGCGTGGCGCGGCCGATCGTGACAGCCAAGCAGATGAGTGGCGCGATCGCGAGGGATCGCGCCGCGCTTGCTGGTTTTGGCGGCGTCTTCGAAAACGGAACTTCCGATGCTTCTGCTGAAGAATCTGCTCTTCACGTTGCTGGTACCAGGAACCGTCGCAGTTTACGTACCGCTGCTGATGGCGCGGAATCGATCTCCGGCGGCAGGTGCGGCCCTCGTCATCGCAATAGCCCTTCTTACGGTCGGCGGCGCCATCTACGCCTGGTGCGTCGTGGATTTCGCGACCTTCGGGCGTGGGACGCCGTTTCCGGCCGACGCTCCCGGAAGGCTCGTGGTCCGCGGCCTCTACCGTTACACACGAAACCCGATGTACGTCGGCGTGTTGACCGTGATTCTGGGGTGGGCCGTTTTCTATCGCAGCGCGGAGCATGCCTGCTACGCGGTCGCGATCGCGCTCTGCTTCCAGCTATTCATCATCTTGTACGAAGAGCCGCATCTGCGGCGAACCTTCGGGCCCGAATACGATGAATACTGCGGGAAGGTCCCTCGATGGCTTCCCGCGCGCCTGTGACCGCCGGGCGCGGGGTGATAAAGGCGCGCCGCGGGGTCAGCGGGTATGTCATATCGGCGTTCGAAGATGGGACTTCGCCTCAAGCCGGTGCGCGATACGCAAGCCCACCAGCCCACGCAAAGAGCCGGCCGGGATCGGCGCGATGGGTAATCTCCTCGACTCCAAGAACGCTCGCGACGGCCGAACGCGCCAGGGCCGCGACCTCGCGGCGCTCCAGGCCGAGCGTGTCGATCGGTGCGCAGAAAGTGAGCCGCGCGATTACCTGTGGCTCCCCGACGATCAGCTTGAGAGATTCGGCAAACGATTGGCTTCCGATAAACGGGACGGCCGGATTGGGCGAACCGTCCGGCCTTAGATAGCGAATCGCGACCGGCTGCACCCAAGCTCGGGCGTCGATAGCCGCCTGCACCATCGCAGGATAGAAAAATCCCACCACTGTTCCGTCGGTAGTGGTGCCCTCGGGAAACACGGCCACCCGCTCGCGCCTCGCGAGCGCGCGAGCGATGCCCTCCTTCACTCGCCAGGCGTCGCGACAATGGCCGCGCACGTGAAAAAGGCTGCCGAAACGCGCCGCCAAATCTCCAATCACCGGCCAGCCGCGAACCTCGTGCTTGGCGACGAAACGCGCACCGGTGGTGGCGCCGATAACGCAGATATCCAGCCATGAGAGGTGGTTTGCGAGCAGCATGACTGAGTCTTCGCGGAGACCCGCGCCGTCTACTATGGTCGTCACGTTGAGGCTCTTCAGGATGCCTTCCGACCATGACACGAATCGCCAGGCTCGCGATCGCCGCATCGAAGCGGCTGCCGCGCGCGCGTGTCAGCAGCCATGCGCGGCAGATCTGCGCCGCCATGCGGCCGATCCGCCCGAGCTTGGAGCGATATCCGGTGGGCCGGGACGGAACGTACGGTCCGATACGGAATCCGGTCGCGGCAGCCATTACGCCGTCCTCGCAAAGTGACGCAGATAGCGCGAATTCATCCGCGCCATCGGCAGTATCATCAGGACATCCGCGGTGCCGAATTCAGGATCGAAAGGCCGGCTGACTGCATACGTACGCCCCCAGCCGAAGGTAGCCCTTGATCAGCGCCGGTATGGACGAATCGGGAGCGTGACCCGCATCGCCGATCGGAAAAGGCCGCCGCGGCACGACCCGCCATTGCGGCGGTGCCAGCCAATCGCGCGTGAGTCGATTGCACGTCGCCGCCGCGTTCTCGCGCCCCTCGGCAAGACTCACGCTGGCGCAGCCGATTACGTAGTCCGCTTGCTGGCCGGCGAGGTAGCGGAAGAGCCCGGCCCATAGCATCGCTATTACTGCGCCGCTGCGATAATCAGGATCGACGCAGGCGCGGCCGATCTCGACTACCCTGTCGAGTTTCTGCGGCAATCCACACAAGTCGAATTCGGTCTCGGAGTAGAAGCCCCCCGTCAGTTGTGCGGCAGCGCCGGACAGAATTCGGTATGTTCCGACCGCGCGCTGCGACTCATCCTCCCGGACGAGCAGGTGAATGCAATGCTCGTCGAAGCGGTCGCGTTCGATCCCTCGCTCTGCGTGGCCGATTTGGGCGTTCATCTCGCCGACGAACACCCGGTGGCGCAGGCGCAACGCCGCCAGGATGTCGCCGTTGTCTGTGGCCACACAGGAGTAAAGTCGTGGACGGCCCGGCCGATTGCGGACCTCAATGGATATATCGCGATCGCCGACCTGCAACATCACCGCACCTCCCGGCATTAGCTTCCGCGCCGCGCAACGTCTCGACTCGATTGTGCTAGAGAACGAGCCATATAGGAAGCCTTGTAGGTAACGCGACGATTAGGGGTTTGTGAAAGCGGTGTGAATAGTTGTGAGTATCGACTGCGATTACATGGCACCGTCACGAATGGTTGTCCGAACGCGAATCAGGCTCGCGCGGGAGCCGGCAGCCGAAGCGCGGTCGGGAACGCCAAAAGCGCGGTGAGGGTCACTGGAATCGCGGCTCTAGCGACCGGGACTTCGAGCGCGTTGACGGTATAACCGGTCTACTGGCCAAGCGATCTCTGACTAAATCTTGATCGCGATGTGGATCGCCTCCTCGCCCGGGACTTCGCCGGCGAGGATTTTGATCGCGTGTTCGGCCTGTTCCAGCGGCAGCGTATGGGTATGCATCTTTTCGAGCGGATAGCGGTTTGACTCGATCAGCCGGATCGCCGGAACGTAGGCGCGGAAGTCCACGCCCATCGCGCCCTGCACGCGAATCTCCTTGCCGACGATTTTGTCGCTCAGAAAATTCTCGACCGGGCGCAGGCCCTTGGTGCCGGCGAGCACCACCGTCCCGCCGCGCCGCACGATATCGATCGCCTGCGTGACGGCGGCGGTGGCGTAGGCGGTAACGTCAACCACCACGTCCGCCATCCGCCCGTGCGTGATTTCCCGCACCGCCGCGACCGGGTCATCCTGCTCGACATCGATCGTGTGGGTAGCGCCGAACTCGCGCGCGAGCGCCAGTTTTTTCGCGTCGCGCTTGAGGCCCGTGACGATAATCTGGCACGCGCCCGCCTCCCGCGCCGCGATCGCGCTCGCCAGACCGCGCTGGCCGGGCCCGAGAATCACGATCGTGTCGCCGATAGTCGTGCCGGGTAGTTGCACCGCCCATCGGATTCCCGCGCCGAGCGGATTGAACATCACCGCGATCTCCGCCGGCACCTTGGGCGAGACTTTGTGCATCATGGTTTGCGGATCGAGGTACATGTGCTGCGCGTAGCCGCCCCAAAGCGCGGGCGCGATCTCGCATGGCGTGTATCCATACGCGGACATGCGGCCCTTGCCGACGCAGATCCGGTACGCGCCTGCGCGGCAATTCTCGCAGAATCCGCACGGCAGCAGCACCTCTACCGCGACCCGGTCGCCTTCTTTGACGCCCCATCGCCGGGCTGCGACGGGGCCGATTTTCTCGATGAAGCCGAGCGGCTCGTGGCCGGGAATCACAGGGTACCGAATTGCGGCGAACGCGCCCTGATACTGCTCGTAGTCGCTGCCGCAGATTCCGCAGGCCTCGACTTTCAGCAGCGCGTCGTCATCGCGAATCTCCGGCAGCGGAAATTCGCGGAGTTCAAGCTTTCGCGCGCCGGTCTGAACGATGGCAAGGCTCTTCGCGCTCATCTCATTGCTCCGGCAACACGATTCGATAGATCACGCTCCCATACGCGGCGAGCGTTCCATCGGCCGATTCGATCTCGACGCGGTTGAAGAATATCTCGCGCTTGCGGCCGACGGTTCGGGAGCGTGCGATCAGGTCCTGATCTCTCACGGCGTTGACGAACTCCACATCTATGCCGACCGTTCAACACGCGCATCCCGCGCTGCGGCTTCACCAGCGACCACGCGGACAGCGCGCCGCAGGTGTCGATCAGCGCCGCGATCGCTCCCCCGTGGATCGCACCGCCCTCGCCGGCGTTGGTTTCGCGATGCGCCAAGCGCAGCCGCGCGCGTCCGTCCTTCATCTGTTCGGCGACCATCCCGACGCCCGAGATGAACGGCGATGCGGTCAACGCGCCGGCCTGCGCTTCGATACCCTCGACCGCGTCGCCCGATCGATCGATTGCCGTTCGATTCGGCGGCGGCTGAGTCGGCGCGGGATCGATTCCCGGCGCCGCGCGATAAACGACTGTCGCGGTGCCGAGCGGCTTTCCATCGGGATTGGCCGCCTCCGAGCGCACGTAGCATAGCTCCTTGCCCCGGCGCATCACGCGCCCTTCAGCGAAAATCGCTTCACCCACGGCCGAGGCGAGATAACCCACGTTCAGGGAGAGCATCCCCGACGCGCACGGCTCCGCCGCTTCGAGGCCGGCGCGCGCGGCAATTCGGGCCACGATCGCAAGCGCGGAGGCTACCACGCCGCCCTGCACCTGCCTGCCGGGGTTGCTGTTCTCCTCCTTGTACGGCAACTCAACGCGGGCACAATCCGGCTCGATTTTGTTGACTCTGACGCCCAGCCATCGCGCGTACGCTTCCTGCGCGATCGCTTCCGCCTTCGTTCGTGCATCAGCCATCTCTGCCGGTCTCCCTGCTTTTCGCGTAGCAAGCCGCGACGCGTTTGTAAAATGGCGCTTTTGTAAAATCGATTAAATCGCCCCGGAGGGCTTCTGGATCGAGTGGCGGGTTAACCTCTGATGCCCGCCGTGCGCTATTGTGCTCACGAGGTTGACGGAGGGCTCACGATGGTGGTCGAAGCGATGCGGCTCAAGGGGCAGGTAGCGCTCGTGACCGGCGCCGCGCAGGGAATCGGCCGCGCGATCGCGAGCCGGCTCGCTGCCGAAGGCGCACGCGTCGCGATCGGAGATATCCAGGCCGAGGCGGCATCAGGGACCGCTGACGAGTGCGGCGGGCCGGATTCGACGCGCGTGCGTACCGGCTCGATGTCACCAGCCTCGACGAGGTCGTCGCCGCCGCGGACGCGATCGAACGTGAGCTTGGTCCGGTCGAGATCCTCGTGAACAACGCCGGATGGGACCGGGTCGAGCCGTTCGCCGACAGCACCCCCGAGACCTGGGAGAAACTTATCGCGATCAATTTTCGCGGCGTGCTCAACTGCTGCAAAGCGATTGCGCCCCGGATGCAGGCGCGCGGGCATGGCAAGATCATCTCGATCTCCTCCGACGCAGGGCGTGTAGGTTCGACCGGCGAGGCCGTGTACGCCGGATGCAAGGCCGCGATCGTCGGCTTCTCGAAGACCCTGGCGCGCGAGCTTGCCCGCGGTCACGTCAACGTCAACGTCGTATGTCCGGGACCGACCGAGACTGCGCTGCTGGAAAGCGCGATGGCAGGGCGCGCCGCGATGCTCGAGGCGATGACCCGCGCGATCCCGTTTCGGCGGCTGGGCCGTCCCGAAGATATTGCCGGCGCGGTCGCATTTTTCGCCTCCGCCGACGCCGACTACGTTACGGGTCAGGTGCTGAGCGTCAGCGGGGGCCTGACGATGGCGGGATAACCCGCGGTTGACGGTTGGCCGCCGCTGATGCTATCCGAGCAAGCGTTAGGGTGGATTGCGGAGGCTGCTGACTCGGCTTGGGATTCCGATCCCCGATTCTACCGCTGGCCGCCGATACGGTTAGACCATTGAGACAATTGCGCAAGCCTCCGGGAACTTCCTTGAGAAAGACCGCCAGCGCCGCCCGCAATCGAGCTTCCCGGCGAACCAGGCCCAGCAGCAAGACGCTCAGCCCGGCCGAACGGTACGATGCGAATATTGATCATATTTTGCGCGCGGCGGCATTCGAGTTCGCAGAGAAGAGTTTCGGCCTCGCGTCGATTCGCGATATCGCGGCGCGCGCTGAAATCTCTTTTCCGCGCATCTACTATTACCTCCGCAACAAGGAAGAGCTGCTGTATCTGATCGCCCGGCGTGCTTTCGAAAAGCTCCAGCAGCGCGCCAACACGCGGTTAGCGGGCGTGGCGGACCCCGAAGTGCGGCTGCGGCTCTTCATCGAGAGCCATCTCGGCTACCACATGGACAACGTGGCCGAGATGAAAGTGCTCGTGCGCGAGAGCGACACCCTGGTCGGCGCTCAGGCGGCCGATATCGCCCGCCTCAAACGCGAATATTCGGGCCTGTGTCGCAAGATCCTCGAGCAGGTCGCGGCTAAACGCGGCGCAACGCTCGATCGCGGCCAGAGCGCGATTATCACTTCGCTGCTGTTCGGCGCGATGAACTGGTTTCACACCTGGTACGATCCGGCACGGGACGGCGGCCGGCGCGAGCGTATCATGGAGGAAGTCTTCCGAATGGCTGTCGGCTCACTCAGCGCGCGCTGAGTTCATGATGCGCCTGTGAGCGGATATCGATCCGCCCCAGCCGTAGCGCCGACTACGGCACTTCGAGCGAGCCGTCGGGGCGAATGAGAGATTGCGGCCCCAGGCGACCTCCCATGGATATCCGTCCGGATCGGCAAAGTAGCCGGAGACTCCGCCCCAGCTCGCTTTGATCGCGCGCTTCAGGATCTTGCCTCCGGCCGCCGCGGCCGCGTCGAGTGCCGGTTGCACTTGCTCGGGCGTCTCGACATTGATTGCCAGCGTCACGCCGCCGAAAGCGCTCCGAGCGACGGTGGGAAGATTGGCATCCTCGGCAAGCAACTCGTACGGATACAATGCAAGCACTCCGCCCGCGGTCTTGAAGAAGCTGATCTGCTCGCTCGATGACGATGCGAGCGTCCATCCCAGGCGTTCGTAAAACGCCGTCGATCTCTTCAGATCGCTCACGCCCAGGGTCACGATGCTGATTCGGCGCGGGGATTGGCATTGATCCTCCTCGAGCTCAGGGCGCCGATGTCGGTCCATGCGACCCAGGCCTTGATGATTCCGGTCTTCGCGTCGCGCGCCTGCGCATCGCCGGCGGGCTCGAATCCGGCAGCGCGCAGGAGATCCGGTGCCGAAGTTGGATCGCTGGTTCGATTTACCAGAAAGGCCCCGGGCGTGTAGCAACTCAACACCAGTCGTCCGCCGGGATTGAGGAATCGCGTAGCGAGCCGCCGAATCATATCGGCAACCCTATGCTCAGGGACCGCGTCGGCCAGCGCGGTGACGTAGTCCAATCGCATCGGCGGCTCGAACTCCATTACGTTGCCCGTCCAGATTCGATCGGCCCATCGCGGCAGGCGCCGGCGCGCGGTCTCAGCGATTCGCTCCGAGAGATCGAGCCCATAGGGTTCGATTCGGTGGCCTTTTTCGGCAACCCACGCGGTCAGGGTTTCCATCAGGAGCCCATTGGCGCATCCGACGTTCCAGCCACGTTCCGTCGCGATCGAACGCGCTGGCGATCGCGCGACGCCCCGCCTCCCAATGCGCCGCGTTCTTCGCACCGCATCCGGAACCGCCGAAGACGTTGCCGCGCGCGTCGGCAGCGAGGTACGAATCCTCGAGCAGCGCGCGAACGCGCTCGTAATATTGTTGGTCCGAATCGGACATCGAGAGCGCTTATGGACGCCGCAAGTCCTGGAGAATCTCTTTCAGTACGCCGCGATCGTGCTCATTGTGGACCGGGATGATCTTGAGCGTCATGGAGCGCTTATCGCCGGGGACAAGGTCGCGTGTCAAGGAAGCCGCCGCCCCGGTAGTGGGAGGTTTTGACAGCACGGGCCAGCACATGGCCGGCCCCTACCCAATGTAGGAGCTTCATTCAGGGTAGTGGCCGGCGTCCCTGCGCCATCCGACCCCAAAACCGCCCACTACCGCCGCCTCGGGACGCAGGGCCGGTATCGTCGGCGGTTGACGAACTAGTCGATCGTGATCCCTGGCGCGGGGAAATTGCGGCACAGCTCGGTGACTTCGCCCGCGATCCGCTTGAGCCGCGCCTCGTCGTCAACATGCGAAACGGCGTCGTCCATCCATTTGGCGATTTGCCGCATCTCCGGCTCACCCATCCCGCGCGACGTGACGGCCGGTGTCCCGAGACGGATTCCGCTGGGGCTGAAAGGCTTGCGCGGATCGTAGGGCACGGTGTTGAAATTCACGACGATTCCGGCGGCATCGAGGGCCTTGGCGGCCTTCTTGCCAATCACGCTGCGGTTGGTCAGGTCGATAAGCACAAGATGATTGTCGGTCCCGCCGGAGACGAGCCGGAAGCCGCGATTGGTCAGCTCGGCGGCCAGCGCCTTGGCATTGCGCACCACCTGATGGGCGTATTCTCTGAAAGCGGGAGTCGCGGCTTCGTGCAGCGCCACGCCGATCGCGGCGGTGGTGTGATTGTGCGGGCCGCCCTGAAGCCCCGGAAAAACCGCGCGATCGATCTGCCCGGCCAGCTCCTTGCGGCACAGGATCATCGCGCCGCGCGGGCCGCGCAGGGTCTTGTGCGTGGTGGTCATGATCACGTCGGCGTAAGGCGCGGGATCGGGATGCACGCCGCCGATGATGAGGCCCGCGATGTGCGAGATATCGGCGAACAGGTACGCGCCGACCTCCCTGGCAATCTCGCCGAAAATCTTGAAGTCGAGCTGGCGCGGATAAGCCGTGGTGCCCGCGATTATTATCCGCGGCCGCTCGATTCGCGCCCGGTCGCGGAGCGCGTCGTAGTCGATTCGATGGCTTTCGCGATCGACTTCGTAAGGCACCGGGTCCACAGGCTTCCCGACAGCGTCACGCCCCATCCGTGGCTCAGATGGCCGCCATGCGGCAGCGCCAAACCCATCAACTTCTCGGCCGGCTTGGCCAGCGCGTAGTAGACGGCGAGATTCGCCGGCGAGCCCGAGTACGGCTGAACGTTGGCGTGCTCGACGTGAAACAGCGCCTTGGCGCGCTCGACGACCACGGTCTCCAGCCGATCGACGTAGCGCTGACCCTCGTAGTAACGGCGGCCCGGGTAGCCTTCGGAATATTTATTGGCGAGGACCGATCCGGTGGCTTCAAGCACCGCCTTCGAGACGTAGTTCTCCGACGGTATCAGGCGAATCGAATCGAACTCGTAGCGCTCCTCGTGCTTGATGAGATCGTAGATTTCAGGATCGGTCTGCTTAAGCTCGTCCACGTCCACCCTCCTGCGGCCTTCGGCGAGCAATCGCTCTGATGCTGAGCGAAGGGTAGCGCCGCGGACGTATCGAAGCAAAACGCTGCGAGCGCGACTACTGCAAGCTACTGCAAGTCGGGCGGCGTGACGCGCGCGATCCAGGCGCGATAGTCCCCCTCGAAGCCGACCGCACGCTGGCGTTCGCGCACTTTCGCGATCACGGCAGCGACATGGTCCGGCGCCAGCGGCTCACGCTGCGACAGGACGCCCTGGATGGTCTCGCCTTGCTGGTGCGCGTCGCGGCGCGCGCCCTCGGCAAGCGGCCCCATCGGTTCGCCGCTCAGCCCCAGATACGCCTCCGCCAACTGCACGCCGATTTTGGTCCCGCTTTCGAGCGAATCCCTGATATTGCCCTTGCCGGTGAGGACGTTGCCGGCCGCGAACACGGGCGTCGGGCCGCCGATCAGCAGACCGATCTTGCGATCGGCGTAGATGTAAACGTCGCCGCGCTGCGGGATGCCGGGGAGCGGCTCCGGGGTGCTGCCGATTGAGCTTACCGTCAGAACTGCGCGGACCGTCTCTGCCGTATCGAGGAGCGTACGGGCCTGCCCGTCCACAACCTCCGTGCGGCTAAAGATCACGCCGCGCATCGTGGCTTCCGGGCCGGAGCCTTCGACTACCAGCCCGGTCGGCACGCGCAGCTCCTGAAACTCGAACATGTACTTGCGCATCGCCTTGTCCAGGATTTTGGCGCGTGCCTGCCGAAGCGCCTCGGCGCGCTTGGGATTAGCATCGGCAGGAATGTCCGAGAGCGGCATATCGAGCACTCTGCGCCGGTAGAAGAGCTTGCAGGGCTTCACGCCCAGGCCGCCCCACGTGAGCCGGCGGGCGGCGAGCGCCGGCTCGATTCCCTCGCGCTCGAGCCGCAGCATGTCTTCCTCGATCCCGCGCGTGCGGAGCGCCTTGAGCGTGGTCTCGATTTGCAGCACCTTGACCACGTCGATCGAAGCCAGGCCTCCGCCCACGACCGTCGCGCCATCCGGCAATTCGTAGCGAGGTCCGCGGTAGGCGCGTTCGGGATAGTGATTGAACCAGTAGATGAGCGCGTTCTGATAAATCAGGCCGCGATCGACGAACTGGCCGGCGCCTTCGACCGGGAAGGGCCGATCGCGCCAGGCGCCATGCGCGAGCACAATCGCGCTGAACTGCCACTGTTGGCGAAGCTCGTCGAACTGGATATCGCGGCCCATCCGGGTCTCCGGCACGTAGGCGACGTTCGGATGCGACAGGCGCCGGTTTATTTCTTCGTATTCATCCTTGCGTTGCTTGACGTGCCATCGCGGCAGTCCGTCCTCGATTTTTCCGTATGGGCGTTTGTGCTGCTCGAAGACCGCAACGATCGCCCCGCGACTCGCCAGGACGTACGCGATTTCGGCGCCGGCGGTTGCTCCGCCCACCACTGCAACTACATGCCGCGGTTTCGAGGTGTCGATTTCGGCCATGCGAGAGTAAGTGTTTAGCGGTTCGCCGCGCATTAGACAATCCTTTTCCTTCACTCGACTTGCGCCCAACTTGCGAATAGACCCCCCGCATGTTTTGTTGTCTTCACGATGGCTCACGACTCCCCGGCGCCGCGACTACGATTCGCCTCAGCACCGTTGCTACGCTTCGTCTCGATGGCGGTCGTTCTCGCGGCCGCGCTCCCGGGATGCTACTACGCGGGATTTTTCTACTACAGCGCGAATGGCGGCGGGACCGAGGCCGCGCTCGGCGAGGAGCATCAGATGGACTTCCCGGCGCCGGACACTTTCGTGCTCACGCAAGACGCGCTACACGGCGCCGGGGTTCTGTTCGAGGTCAGGCCGCAGGAGTCGCTCGTGACGCTCTGGCAGAAGGCGGACAACGCACCCGGATTTTTCGCCGGACTGGCGGGCGTGCAGCCCAGATATCGCTACGAGATCCAGGCCGTTTCCGAGGGCAGCGCGAAGAGCAAGATCGTGGTGAATGTCCGGGCCGAGGACGTGCCGGACAAGGACCTGCCACTCTACAAGGCCAGCACCCGCCTCGACCTGTTCAACAAGATCGATCAGGTCGCGGCGCTCACGCCACCACCGTCAAAGCTGCCGCGTACCGGCGGAGTCAACTTCGCGCTATTGCCCGGCGAAGACCTGCGGGGACTCGCCAAACGAGTGACCGGAAACGCCGGCAATTGGCGGCAGATCGCGAAGGACAATGGGCTCTCCGCGCCCACCGATCTGACGCCGCTTCAGACTATCTGGGTAAGTGACAGCCTTCTGGGCAGCGCGCCGAAGCAATCCAAACCTTCCAACTCATCGGACCAGTGAGATAGCCCGAGTGAAATCAGTAACGATAGGCGCTCTACCGGAAGCCGGATGACTTCACGTAGACTACTTGGCTTAATCGACCGGCTCCGGGGCGGGGTCGCCCTCGTACTCAGGGCAGAGCCCTGACGGGCTCACTGCCGCCACCACGGTCAGGAACTGCTCAAAGGTCATCTGCAGGTTCAGGAATCCGCCTTGGCAGAATACCCAGCCGTAGTAGTCGAGGATCTCATCGGGAATCATCACGGGCAGCCGTGGCAGCGTTGAAACGACCGGAAACTGGCGAGGCCCGCCGAGTTGGACACTCTTCAACGCCTCGGAAGCACGATGATCAGGCTGCTCGACCGCATCGCGTTCCCAAAGTGACACAACCTTGGCCTTCGAACTTCTCGCCATGCGCGACCTCCGACTACCACCCCTCACCCACAACGCTATATTAGAGCCGGCCAAGGTTCGGTCAAGGGTAGAACGATATCAACTTCAGCAATCGGAGCGCAGTTTTCGCCACCGCAAAGGCGCCACAGGACGCTAAGTAGTTGAAAACATTATGAGTTCATCGCTGGAAGCAATCGTACTCGGGACCGTTCAGGGACTTGGGGAATTTCTTCCGATTTCCAGCTCGGCCCACCTCGCGGTCATTCCCTGGATGCTGTTGTGGCCTGATCCGGGGCTGGCCTTCGATGTCGCGCTGCATCTGGGAACGCTGGTCGCGCTGCTGGTCTACTACTGGCGCGATTGGAGCAAGATGGGAATCGCGCTGGTCGTAGGAGGACAGGACCAGCGGCGTCTGCTGTCGCTGCTCGTCATCGCGTCGGTTCCCGGCGCGATCGTCGGTCTCGCTCTGGAGCATCAGGCCGAGACAATCTTCCGCTCGCCGCTTTTGATCGCCGCGACGCTGGCTGGGTTCGGCGTGGTGTTGTGGACCACGGACTGGGCCCGGCCACAGGGGCGAACGATAAGCGAAATGACACTCGCCGACGCGTTGCTGATTGGCGTAAGTCAGGCGTTCGCGATAGTGCCCGGAGTATCGCGTTCGGGCGCGACGATCACCACCGCTCGGCTGCTTCGGATACGGCGCGAGGACGCCGCCAATTTCTCCTTCCTGATGGCGACGCCGATAATCGCCGGCGCCGGTCTGGTCGAGGCGCGCAAGATCATTCACGAGGGACTCAACCAACCGATGATGCTGGGGTTCCTCGCCGCGACGGCATTCGGACTGCTCGCGATCGCGAGCCTGCTGCGTTTCGTCCGCAGCCGCAGCTACGCGGTGTTCGGATGGTATCGGCTGGCGTTCGCGGCGCTGGTCGCGCTGATATATTTCACGCGCGGCACGCTGTGAAGTCCCAACCGTCCAGGGCCGCAGGCCATTCCGCCGATCGCTTCGCCGACACCCTCGACGACGCCGTTTCGCTCCGGCGAAGCTTCGCGATCGGGCTCGCGCTTTGCGTCTTCAACGTGATCACGGGCGCGGTGTTGCCGGTGATCACGCGTTACGGTGCGCTCAACCTGGAACCTCTGCTCTTTTGCGCGGCCGCGGTTTCCATCGCCGCGCTCTGTCTGGCATTCACGCTCTATCGCCGCGGCGAGCTCGGCCTCCTGATCGACCCCGAATACCTGCCCCGTCTGTTTTCGATCTCGATCGCCGGCACGGTCCTGACCAGCCTGGCGCTGATCTACGGCCTGCGGCGAATCGACGCGGTCGCGGGCGTGCTGCTGTTGCAGAGCGAACCGATCTACTCGCTGCTGCTCGCGACGCTGATAGTCGGCGAGCGCCCCTCGCTTCGCCAGCTCGCCGCGACCGCGACGATTATCGCCGGGATCGTCGTGGTGCTGGCGGGCGGCGGTTTCTCACCGGCCTACGCGGCGCTCCTGGTCGCCCTCACGCCGCTGTTCTGGCAGGGCTCGCACGTGCTGTCGCTCAAGGTGATGCCGCCGCTGAGTCCGATCTGCCTGGCGGGCGCGCGCTATATCTATGCCGCCTTCGTGCTGTGCGGAATCCTGATCGCAATTCATCCGGGCGCGGTCGTTCAGTTGGCTGATTGGAGCGCGCTGGCGGTGGTGATTTCGACCGGAGTGGTCGTGTACTTTCTGGGCACCTCGTCGTGGTATGCCGCGATCAGCCGTCTTTCGCTGGCCTGGACGACGGCGCTGGTGGTGCCCGGTATCCCGCTGCTGTCGATAGTCTTCGCCGTGATGTTCCTCGGCGAACACGCCAGCCGGCGCGAGCTGATCGGAATCGTGGTCGCCGCGGGAGGGGTGGTCGCGCTGGTCGCCGGCGCCGACCCCCATCGCAAGACGACGCCGGCGCTCGAAGCCGCCGAAGCGATTCACGTCCCGCTGAGCCTGACCTGTTGGCACTGCTGAATTCAGATATTGAGGGTGCGGCCGCGCTCGAGATCACGGGCGTAGCGGGTCAGCATTGAATCGCGGTCTTACCACGCTGCCCAGGTGCGGATTCCGATGGTCCCCCAGTACGCGAGATACCACGTCAGCCCGCAGCATCCGAGCGACGCGATCAACGAATGAATTCGCGCGGCGCGATTCATCGCGAACGAAAAGGATCGGATCGCAAGGATCAGTGAGACGACCGACAGAATCGCGAATGCGATTGTCCCGACGCACAGCAAACCCGTTTGCCAGTTGAAAGCCGCTAGCCTGATCGTATCGGAGGGGACTGAGATCTGCGCGGCCATGAACACAATCACGGCGATCAGCGGTGCGATTCGCACGCTCAGATGCCCGACGCCCTTCATCCGGCCGAATACTTTACGCGGAATCCAGATGAGCGCGAACAGGATCGTGGTGATCATCGCGAGCAGCGACGCGATCAGCAGGATCAGCCGCGTTATCGGCCACAAAGGATTGGCGCGGCGAAAGCAGGCCAACGCGCCGCATCCGTATTTCGTGCCGTCCTGATCGGCGCAGTAGACGCCGCCGGCAGCGAATTCCTTTTCGAGGCGGAACTGATTATTGCCAAGAAAGACCAGTTCTACGTTGTTTCCGGGGAATACGCTTTTGCTGTGAAGCCTGCCGTTGTCGATATGAGTCCATCCTGCCGCGAACAGGTTGCTGAGAAAGCGAAGCTTCTCCTGCCGCGGGCTTGCGAGCTCGTAATATCCGGTCCATTGAGCGATGGTGGAATCGAGCGGCACGGTGGGCGGCACGGGCGGCGGCTTCAAGTCGCGCGTCATATAGGCGAATAGCAACTCCTTGATTTCGGCCGCAGCCGATCCCGACGGGCCGCCGAGTCTGAACGACGGGCTGGCGTTGGTCGAGAAAAAGTATCCGACGCCTTGATCGGGAATGTATTCGTAGCTCGAAATGAAGCCGTCGAGTCCGCCGTCGTGGCCGTGCGCGATAAACGGATGGCCCAGGTCGGCGCCGTTGCCGAGTCCATAGCCGTACTTGAGCCCGGCGCGCGCTGCGAGTCCGGTCTCTGGCGTTTCCATCCGCGTGATCGAATCGGGACCGACTATTTTCACGCCGTCGAGCGTTCCGCGATTGAGCATCATCATAACGAAACGCGCCACCTCGTTGGGCGAGGATTTCATCTCACCAGCCGGCCTCAGATAAATCGGCAGGTAGGGAACAGGCATGGGCGGAATGCCCTCGTAGCCGGTGGCGAGCGCGGCTTTCAGTTCGGGCGTCAGCCGCAGGTCGGAATGCGCCATCTTAAGCGGACGCAGAATGTTGTCGGCGATGTAGACCTCGCACGGCTTGCCGCTGATTTTCTCAAGGATATAGCCGGCCAGCCCGTAGTCCGGGTTGGAGTAGGAACCGAACGTTCCCGGACGCCATCGCACGTGCTGCGGACCAGGGAACATCTCGAATACTTTTTCCAGCGGCGTGGGCGGGCCTCCGCTGAAGTCATAGAACTCCGCCAGCGGGAAATCATCGAAGCCGGCGGTGTGCTCGAGCAGATTGGCCAGTCGCACCGGATCGGTCGCTTCCCACGGATTGACTATTTCGACCTCGGGCGCCAGGTCGTGAACCTTGGCGTTAAGATCGACCTCGCCCGCTTCATGAAGCTGGAGCAGCGACAGCGCGACGAAGCCTTTGGTGATCGATCCGACCCTGAACATGGTGTCGCCGGGTGACGTCGCGGCCGGCAGCGATGTCGGCTTTGCCGACGCCGCCCGAATAGATGACGTGATCCCTGGCGACCAGTGCGAAGCCGCATCCCGGGACGTGATACTTGCCGAGCGACTTGGCGATTTCGGCGCGCAACTCGCCGATGGTTTCCGGCGCGGGCGGCTTCGCTTCCGCATTAGGCGGCTTGGAGGGCGATTTGGAGCATGCGGCGGCGATCACGATCGCGACCGTGCAGACCGCGGCGAGGAGTTTCCGCATCCCCGCCACATACGCGATATCGCCGCCGCGAGCAACCGCCGCCTTGCGCCGGGTGTTGTCCGAACGCATTTTACTTAAATCACTTGCGGTCGCAATTCAGACACTGGCGTGAACTCAGCACCGATTCGTTCAAACAGGTTGACTAAGGGGTCAGGGCTGGTCTTTAGTGACGCTGGGCACGAACCGAAGCGGGCCCGATTTTTCCGAACTCCACAGCGAGGAATTCGTCATGGCACGACTCGTCAGACACGATAAAAATGCTCCTTATGAAATTCCGGCGGGCACCGAGCTTCCCGCCTACATCTGCGCCTGCGGGCTCTCGAAGAACAAGCCGTTTTGCGACGGCAGTCACCGCAAGACCCGCGACGAGAATCCGAATGAAATCTACAGCTACGATGACAACGGCCGCGTGAGCCTGATCAAGCAGTACTAGCCGAACTGTCGCAATCGCCTAACATTCCGTCTCGCCATTCCATCTCGCAGGCCGCTGGGCTGCGGGAACCCGGACGGCGCATCGGCGCGCGATTGTTCGCCCGCGCCGCCGCTCCCCGGTTCGCGATCCCTATCCTGCTCGGCGCCGGCGCGGCGCTGTATCTCGTCAATCTCGGCGGCTATCCGCTCTATACCAAAGGTGAACCGCGCGAGGCGGTGACGATCTTCGATATCGTGCATGGCGGTGGATGGATCCTGCCGCTGCGCGCCGGGGTCGAGATTCCCTCCAAGCCGCTGATGATGCACTGGCTGGGCGCGCTGCTCTCGATCGCGGCCGGGCGCGTCAACGAATGGACGGTGCGGCTGCCCTCCGCCACCCTCGCCATCGCTGCGATGATCGCCTGCTACCTGTACGTACGCCGGCTGTTTGACGATCGCAGCGGGATGCTGTCGGCGCTGATGCTCGGCACTTCGGTGCAGTATCTGCAAGCGGGCGGCGGCGCGCGCGTCGAACTCGACGCTGACGTTCTTCATGACAGTCGCGTTCTTCGAATTCATTTCGATCGCCGAGGGATTGTCGCGCCGCTGGCTCATGATGTATCTGGCCGTCGCCGCTGCGGTGCTTACCAAAGGGCCGGTGGGTGCCGTGCTGCCCGCGGCGGTCGCTTTGATCTGGATCGGGATCGAACAGAGATGGGACCTGATCGGCAAGCTCCATCTCCTGCCCGGCGCGGCGATCGTCGCAATCCTCGGCGGCGGATGGTACCTCGCCGCCGGGTACGCCGGGGGTCCCGGTTTCTTTCGCAAGCAGATCGTCGCCGAAAACCTCATCCGCTTCGCCGGCGGTCCGCAGTTCAGCGCGGGCCACGCGCATCCGTTCTACTATGTCGAAGCGGCCCTGCTCGCGGGCTTCATGCCGTGGTCGCTGTTGATCCCGGCGCCGGCGATCCGGCTCGCGCGCGCGCCGCGCCCGCTCGGCCCGCGCCTGCGCTATCTTGCCGTCTGGTCCCTGACGGTACTGACTTTCTACAATCTGGCGCAAAGCAAGCGCGGAGTTTACCTGTTGGCGCTTTATCCCGCGCTGACCTCGATCGTCGCCGTATCGCTGGGCGATGCGTTTTCAGCCGATCAAGGCCGTCCCCGGTGGGTGGCGGCCTTCGCTGCGCTCGCGGGCTTGACGTTGGCTGTGGCTGGATGCGCGGCTATCGCGGCGCCGCTGATGCTCAAAATGAATCCGGCCGCGTGCGCCGGCCTGCTCGCACGCTTCGATATCACCGCCGCCGGCTTCATGCCGGCACTCGGGCACGCTATCGGCGCACGCTGGATTGTGGCGATCGTCCTGGCGGTTGCAGTCACGGGTCTGGGCGTCTTTCTGATGGTTGCACGGCCCGCGATAGAGGCGACTGTCGCCTTGATCGCTGCCGGCGTCGCGTGTATCACGCTGATGGCTAATCTGTTCGTACAGCCCGCGATCGCCAACACTATCGGGCTTAGGGCGTTCACCGCCGACGCGATGCGGATCGTTGGCGACGGCCCGGTCGCCTACCTTGAGAGCCTGAATTACGACGTGGCCTTCTACAGCGGCCGGAGTATCCCGATCGTCCGGCTCGGCGATCGCGATCAGCCCGACTACCTGCTTTGCGCAAGCGACGCCTTCGATCGCATGGACGCGGCGCAGAGCCGTGGATTCAGCCTGGTCCTCACCAGCGGCCCAACCCAGCTCGACGACACGGGTGGCATGGTCTTGTTGAAGCGCGCGCGACGGTGAGATCGAGTTGACGCACGCCGTCAGGTGCGCGATTTCGCGGCGTCGCGATGGCGATGGCGCGGAGTGTCGTCGTAGACCGGCTCCATCCCGCGCGGGCGGGTCTTGTAGCGCCGGTGCGTCCACAGGAACTGCTCGGGATAGCGGCGCACGGTGTCCTCGACCGCGTTGAGGAACCGGCGGGTGTTCTCCTCGATATCCCGCTCCGGTTCGCCGCTCCGTTGCAGGGGAATTTCATCGTGGATCATGATTCGATGGCTCCGATTATCGGGCTGGCGAACGATGAACGCCGACACAACCGCCGCGCCCGAGATCATCGCGATTCGCGCCAGACCGCTGGTGGTCGCGGCGGGCTCGCCGAAGAACGGCAGGAACAGCGCCTCGCTACGCTTGGCGTTCTGATCGAACGGAATCCCGACCAGGCCGCCGTCTCTGAGCACGCGGAGCACGGCACGCGCGGCCGAATGCTTGCGGAGGGTGTCAACGCCGGCGCGATGGCGCACGAACGTCGTGAGCGCGTCGCCCGCGAGAAAGCTCTGGGTATGATGCACGAGGCTGATCGGGTAACCGTGCATCGCGTGCGCCGCCGCCAGCAGCTCAAAGTTCCCGAAATGGGCGCTCAGGACGAGAATGCCGCGATTCGGATAGCGGGCTTGCAGCTCGTGAAAGTATTCGAGGCGGTCGTAGTCCACGCGCCTCCTAAGTCTGCGGTAGAAAAAGCCGCCCAACCGGATGTATTCGGCTCCGGCGCGGCCGAGATTGATATACGAGGCGCGCAGGATTCGCTTTCGAGCGTCGAGGGTGCGGTCGGGAAACGCGAATGAAAGGTTCTTGAGCCCGATCTTCACGTGCCGCCGATCGAGCAGATAGGCGATGAATCCGCCCGCGACTCCGATCGGATAGAGGATGAAGTCGGGAATGAGGCTGAGCGCGTGCAACATCGCGACCATCAGGTAATACAGCGCGCGGCTGCCCGGACCGAGCACTAACGGCCTGCGCGCGGCCGACTGATGCTTGCCAGCTCGATCGCCGGCGGGGTCCGAGCTTTCCCGGATATCGCCGATGGGAGCGCGTGCGGGTGAGGGTCCTGCGGCCAAATGTTGATCTGCTTTCAATCCGATCACGCGCGACGTGAGCCTAACCCTACGGCAGCGCGATGTCGGCGAGGCGGTCGCGCTTGGGAGCCTTGGGAATCACCACCAGGCCCGAGGCGGTAACGAAAAAGCGCTTGCGGTCGCGTTCGAGGTCGTAGCCGATCTCATCGCCCTCCGGGATACAGACGTTCTTGTCGATGATCGCCCGGCGCACGCGCGCGTGCCGCCCGATCTCCACGTAATCCATGATTACCGAATCGTTGACCTCGCTGTACGAATGCACGAAGACCGAGCGTCCCAGGATCGAATTGCGCACCGCGCCGCCCGAGATGATGCATCCTTCGGAGATCGTCGAATGCAGCGCCAGTCCGCGCCGCCCGTCTTCGGCAAACACGAACTTGGCGGGCGGCTGACCGTAGTAAGCGGTCCGCAGCGGCCAATTCGGATTGTACAGGTTGAGATGGGGCCGCGCGTCGCGCAGATCCATGTTGGCGTCGAAGTACGACTCCAGCGTACCGACGTTGCGCCAGTAGCTGAGGTTCTCCTCCAGGTCGCCGCGGATGTGGTTGGTCATGAAGTTGTACGCATAGACCGGAACGCGGTCGATGAGGCCCGGAATGAGATTGTGGCCGAAGTCGTGCTGGCTGTTGACCTCCTGCGCGTCCTCGATCAGCGCCGCCCTCAGCACCTGCGGGTCGAAGAGGTAGTTTCCCATCGAGGCCAGACACTTGCCCGGCGCCCCCGGCATCGAGTGCGGACTTTGCGGCTTCTCCTCGAAGCCGACGATCCTGAGCCCTGAGTTGACGTCAATCACGCCGAACTCGCTGCTCTGCTCGATATCTACCGGCAACGCGGCGAGTGTGACCGCGGCCTTGCGCTCGAGATGGAAATCGAGCATCTGCTGCACGTCCATCCGATAGATATGGTCGGCGCTGAATACCGCCACGATATCGGGTTTGCTATCCTCCAACAGATTCAGGTTCTGGAAGATCGCGTCGGCAGTGCCCTGATACCAGCTCTCGCCCATCCGCATCTGCGCGGGCACCGGGGTTATGAAATGCCCCGGCAGCATCCCACCGAACTGCCATCCGTCCTTCAGATGTTCGATCAGCGACTGCGATCGCCACTGCACGAGCACGTAGATGGAGTAAATCCCCGAGTTCACCAGGTTGGATAGAACGAAGTCGATGATCCGGTACTTGCCGCCGAACGGGACTGCCGGCTTGGCGCGTTCCCTGGTCAGCGGATGTAGACGGACGCCCTGCCCGCCCGCCATTATGAACGCGAGCGTTCTCATCGCAACCCGCTAAAACCTTTCGCCATCGTAGATACCCATCCGGCAGTATAAAAGCGCCGTTCCAAGCGGGGAAGCCTCGCCGCGCTTTATTTGTCTATTTTGCGAACGAACCGGCGCCGGAGTCGCGCTCGATCTGGTCTGAAGCCGGCCGTGGCAGCCATCCCGAAGGCGAACAGCGGGCGACTGAATGGCGGATTAGGGGCAGTTATCCCACCCGCCTGTTTCAAATCAGTCACTGGAATTCGGGATATGCACCTGCCTCTCCGAATCGGTCAAACCGGTTGGATCACGGCAACAGCCTTGATTTCCGGTGTTTTTTTGAAGGTCGTACGGTTCCAGGGCCGAGGCATGGGCCTTGCTTGAAACGTTCATCAGTGTTTTACGTCTAAAACTGCTGAGGAGAGAGAGTGGGCTCCCGGCGAGGCCTCTCAGGGAAGGGAGGAGATGAATATGCAATCAGTTGCAAGCACACAGGATATCCGGACCGACGACGTTCCGGGGGTGGTCTACAGGACGATTTGCCAGAACCCTGGCTGCGGTTTCAGTTTCGACCTGAGAATCACGCCTAAGAACGCTGGACTGCTGGGCGGTACGCTCGAATGTCCGCGATGTAAACGGCATGGCGGCATGCTGAAGCCTTCTGGCAGACTGGGTGACAAGCTGTTCGCGGCGAAACTGAACTTCAAAGCCGCCAACATCGCGGCTCCGTCTCACAGCGACGAAGAGGATTCGCTTTCCGAGATGGCGAGTTCCAGCTACTGAGCCGGTACCGCAAGCCCCGGTTTACGCATGGCAGGCGCTGCCGTATCCCGTAATCCATAGACCCGGCCGATAAGAAAAAAGCGCCATTCGGGAGTGCCCGGGTGGCGCTTTGTCTCGCGCCAACGAATACTCCGCCCTGTGCTTGCGGCGCTCGACCGGGCGTTACGCTCCCAGGACCGGATCGACCGAGACTCCCTGGAGGCTCTGGATACTGGGCCGTTCGAGCAGCCGCCTGATCCATCCGTCAACGTTGGGTCGCCCGCTTCCCGCCTCGATTCCCAGACGTGAGAGCACCGCCAGGCGCGGCGCGAAGCCGATATCGGCTACCGAAAACTCGGTGGCCAGGAACTGTCTCGCGTCGAGCTCGTGATTGAGGTAGTCGAGCAGGCGCTCGACCGCCTGCCGGAAGCGCTGGACGCGGGTGGGGTCGCGCTCGCTCTCCGGCTTGGCTAGTTCCGCCATCAACTGGCCGACCTGCGGCGTAAAGGAGCTGTCGGCGAGCTCTTCGAACAGCCGCGCGCGCGCGCGCAGGCTGCTCGCCCCCACCGCCGGCAAAAGCGGCGGGTCGGGATACTCGTCGTCGAGATACTCGTTGATTATCGTCAACTCGTAGATCGTGGTGTCCTCGTCGATCAGTACGGGGACCTTGCCGAACGGGTTGAGGCGCAGGAACTCGGGCCTGCGTTGCTCACCCTTGAGCAGGTTGACCTCGATCAGGTCGTAAGTGAGGCTTTTTTCCGCCAATACGATCCGGACTTTTTGGCCGAAGGGACACGGGAGGAAGTCGTAGAGCTTGATCATGGACCGCCTTATTCCGCCACAACGTTGAGCTTGATGCTCGCCTCCACTTCAGGGTCGAGCTTGACCGTGACGGTGAATTCGCCGAGCTGTTTGATCGGCTCGGTGAGGTGGATTTTGCGCCGCTCGACATCGACGCCCTTCTGGCGCAGCTCGCGTTCGATGTCGAGATTGGTGACCGAACCGAACAGCTTGCCCTCTTCGCCGGCGCGCGCCGTGATCACCAGGGCGATCGCCTCGATTCGCGCCTTGAGAGCCATCGAGAGGCCTTTCCTGGTCTCGCCGCGCGCCATCGCCTGACGCTTCTGATGCTCGAACTCGCGCAGATTCCTGGGGTTGGCTTCGACCGCCAGCTTGCGCGGCAGCAGGTAGTTGCGGGCGAAGCCGGCCCGCACCTTGACCACGTCACCGATCCGTCCCAGGTTCGGGACTGCCTCTCGCAGTATAAGCTGCACGTTCATGATTCGATCCTCTCTCGCCAGGCGCCTACGTCAAATCGCTGAAGCTATCGGCTTGCGGGCTGGTCGGCCTCAGGCGGCGAAAGTCGATCCACAGGTCGAACACCCCGACCGCCGAAACCAGCGCCGCCAGCACCGGCTGAACGCCGGCGATGAAGTAGATTACGCCACGCCACGGCGCCGGTGTGGACAGCATTTTGAGATAGAAGGCCATCACCGCCAAGCCCTGGCAGAAGTAAATCGTCGCGACACCGATGAACACGTCCAACGCGGCCGTGCGCGCCTGCTCGGCCGGAACGAACAGCGCGAACCCGGCCGCAATCAGCACCCAGATTAGCCACTCCGGCGTTGACCATCGGGCCAGATCGCCGAACAGCTTGTACGACAGCCGCTTCTTGCCGACCCATCGCCAGAAGACCGCCAGATTGATCAGCACCGTGGACGCCGCCGTGATCCCGGCAAGGGCCGGCCCAGTTGGACGATCATGCCAGTCAGTTTGGCGCGCGAATCCAGCTCGGTTCCGGGGCTGATTCCCATCAGTTTGTAGATTTCGTCAGTGCGCGCCAGCGCCGCCGACAAACCGTCGCGGAACGTGGCGACCAGCGCGGCCGGCGATCCGGCCGCTATCACCAGCATGATCGACCCGGCGGCCAGCACCGCCCCGGTCGTGACGGCGACAATCGCCTCGAAGCGCATCTGTCGCTCCAGCATGTAACAGATGATCGCGGTCGCCAACCCGAACGATACCGTGTAGGTGATCAGGGCGAACGGACCAGCCGCCAGCCCCACCACGGTCGCGGTCAGCACGACGGCCGCCATCGTGCGCCACACCGCGCCCGGACGTCCGACCGCATGGCCGATTATCGGCGCGGGCGTGAGCAGCAGCAGGAACGCTCCGGCGAACGGAATCGCCCCGCCGGCCAGGAAGAGCGCGGCAGACAACGCCGAGGCGCGAATCAGTCCGATTACCGCCTTGAGAGTCACCGACGGTCTCCACACGGACAGCTCTGACCCATCTAGTTCAGACCCACTCCCGTCATTTCAATCGCGTCGATTCAGTCGCATCGATCGCGCGCTACACGCCGAGCGTCGAGAACGGCAGCAAGGCGATAATCCGGGCTCGCTTGATCGCCACCGCGAGCTGGCGCTGATGTCGCGCGCAGTTCCCCGAGGTGCGGCTGGGCACGATCTTGGCGCCCTCAGTGATAAAGGTCTGGAGCGTGCGGACATCCTTGTAATCGACCTTGAGAGTTTTGTCGGCGCAGAAGCGGCATACCTTGCGCCGGCCGCTGCCCGGGCGCCTTCGTGGGCCACCGCGATCGCCGGGACGTCCCTCGCCGCCGCCGCGCGAGGGCCTTTGATGCTCCTGGAACTGCTGTGACTCGTTTTCTGCCATCACAAACCTGTCGTCACGAACCTGTGACCGCGATATGCCGGGCCGGATCAGTCTCCCGCCGGCTTGATTTCGTTCGCCAGAACCTCGATCTGCCGCGTACGCAGGCCGCCCGCTCCGCGCGTATGCTGGTCGCCCGCTCCGATTGTGCGCGCGACCGGTCGAAGCCGGCCCGCGATCTTAATCTCCTGCCCGGCCCGAAGCCCGCGAGCCGCATCCCGCGCCTGTTCTCCGATCATCACGACCTCAAGCCGAAGCTCCTCGGCCTCGGCGCCGCATTCCACGGCGAAGCGCAACAGAGCCATGCCGCCGGGCGCGGTTCGAAGCTCGGGCTGATTCAGCACTCGGCCGCATAACTCAATCCTGTTGCTCACCGTTGGAAGGCTCTGAGGGCCCCTCGTCCGGCGGCGACAGCAACTCTTCGGGCGCGTCGGGAACGTCCGCCAAGTCGGGAACATGCTCAGCGGCGGCGGCAGCCCTGCTCTCGGCCGCGGCCCTCGCCTGCTCGGCCCGGTGTTTGCGCGCCTCGACCTCCGCGCGAACCGTGGCCGCGTCGGCCTCCTGTTCGAGCATCACGGACAGGTAGCGCAAAACGCCGTCAGACAGTTTCAGGTTTCGTTCGACTTCGCTGACTACGGCGGTCGGGGCGGTGTAGTCGAGCCGCACGTAGTAGCCGCGCCGCTCGGTGCCGATTCGGTAGGCGAGTTCGCGCGCTCCCCATTCCTCGGTCTCGATCAACTCGCCGCCGCCGGCGGTGACGATACCTTCAAAACGCTTGATCGTTTCCTTGACCTGGATCTCGCCCAAGTCAGGACGAAGGATAAAAACAGTCTCGTAACGCCGCAAATCCGCGGACCTCCTTATGGATAAAGCCCCCGTAGGAGCAAGGAGTAACGTGCCAAAATAACATGACGCCGCGCGCGTCTCAAGGGTCCCGGCGCGATTGCGTAGGGTCCTAATTCTGTCACCCTCGCGCGTGGCATCCGCCGGGGGCGATGCCGCGCGAAGGGTCCCGGAGCCGGGATTCCTCGCGCGCCAGACAATGCAGACGCGCGGGAATGACAGCATGGCAGACAGGTGTCCTATTCTGATTTCAAATCAGGACACCACCCGCGATTGGCGAGGGAGGCGGTTCTGCGAAGAGGGCCAAGGCCCGCGCCTTTCCCGATTCGCGCGCGACCTGCTATGAGAGTGGCGCGAGCACCGCCAACCGCAAACGCGGCCTCGCGGAGACAACATGGCCAGGAAAACAGCCAAGCCGAAGGCGTCTGCAGTCAAGCTGAACGCACGTACATCCGGGCCGAAACGCCTAGCTGCAAAGCCCGCCGCCGGGCGCAGGGGACATGCGTCCGGGGCCGGACGGTCTCAATCGCCGGCTCAATCGCAGGTCAAGCTGCCCAACTACGACGCTCTTCCGCTCAGGCCGGGCGCGCCGAAGGGGGCGGCGTGGGGCGTGTTCGGCGACGACGACGAGTTGGGGACGATCAACCTGCTGACGCCGGCGCGCGTGCGGCAGGCCGCAGCCAGCATCCGCACCGGCAAAATCTTTGCGCTCAATCTTCCGATCAATATTCCCGACCCGCCGCTGTTCCGCCGCGGCCGCCACGTACACAAGGCTTTCCCCTTTCCCGGGGCCGAAGCGATAGCCGCCGACGATTATCTCGACAACTTCTATCCGCAGGCGTCGTCGCAATGGGACGCACTATGCCATGTGAAACATCCGGCCGGGGCGTACAACGGAATCGCGGATTCCGAGATGGCGGCGCGCGGCGGCATGCGGCTGGGAATCGACAACCTCGCGCGCCGTGGTATCGCCGGACGCGGCGTGCTCGCCGACCTGGCCGGTCATTACGATCGCCACGGCAAGACCATCGATTTCAACAAACCAGGCATCATTCCGCTCGAGGATGTTCAGGCTACGCTCGCGGAACAGAGAACGCGGCTTCGCACCGGGGATATTCTGCTGATCCGGATCGGATGGACCCGCTTCTATCTGAGCGCAAGCACCGAGATCAGGGAGGAGCTGGCGCGCGAGACCAAGGTTCCCGGAATCGAGGGCACGGAGCGGACCGCGCGATGGCTCTGGGAGAATCATCTGGCCGCGGTCGCCTCCGATTCGCCCGCGCTGGAGGCGTTGCCGAAGGCGCCAGACGATCTGAATTTTCTGCATTTTCATCTGCTCGGGCTGTTCGGGATGCCAATCGGCGAGATGTGGAACCTCGAGCAGCTTGCCGCCGATTGCGCCGCCGACAAGCGCTACGAGTTCTTCCTGACTTCGGCGCCGCTCAACATTCCCGGCGGCGTCGGCTCGCCACCCAACGCACTCGCGATCAAGTAGCCTGCGCGACGGAGACGGCGACATGATTCCCCTGGCGGACCTGAAGGCCCAGTACCATAGCATCAAGGACGAGATCGACCGCGCCATCTCGAACGTCCTGGAAAGCAGCCAGTTCATCTTGGGCGACGAGGTGGCGGCGTTCGAAGCGGAATTCGCGGCCTATTGCGGCGCCGCCTGCGGTATCGGGCTGAATTCCGGGACCAGTGCTCTGCATCTGGCGCTGCTGGCGGCAGGCGTCGGCCCGGGAGACGAAGTGATTACCGTACCGTTCACGTTCGTCGCGACGGTCGCGGCCATCATATATACCGGCGCGCGACCGGTGTTCGTCGATATCGAACCGGTCTCGTTCACGATCGACGCCAGCCGAATCGAAGCGGCTATCACGCCGCACACCAAAGCCATTGTCCCGGTCCACCTCTACGGTCAGCCGGCCGACATGGATCCGATCCTGGAGATCGCGCGGCGGCGAGGCTTGGTGGTTATCGAGGATGCGGCCCAGGCCCACGGAGCCGCGTACAAGGGCCGGCGTGCCGGATCGCTGGGTGACATGGGATGCTTCAGCTTCTACCCCGCCAAGAATCTTGGCGCTTACGGTGAAGGCGGCGCGGTAGTCACCAGCAACCCGGCCTACGACCGCACGATTCGAATTCTCCGCGACTGGGGCGGCGGAAAAAAATACGAGCATCTGCTCAAGGGGTACAACTATCGGATGGACGGGATGCAGGGCGCGATCCTGAGAGTAAAGCTGCGCCGCCTTGAAGCCTGGAACGAAGCGCGCCGGCGGCATGGCGAGGCTCTATCGACGGCTGCTCAGTCCGGCAGGCGTGCGAGTCCCGATCGAGTTGCCTTACGCCCGGCATGTTTACCACGTCTACGCAATTCGCACGGCGCGGCGTGCCGATTTGCAGAACCATTTGCAGGCGGCCGGCGTCCAGACCGCCATCCACTACCCGATCCCCGTACACCTGCAGCCCGCCTATTCCGATCTCGGCTACCGGCAAGGCGACTTCCCGATTTCCGAGCAGGCGGCGGCTGAGGTCCTGTCGCTGCCGATATACGCCGAACTGACGAACGATCAGGTCGCGACGGTGGCGGGGCTCGTCGGCTCTCGGCGCGGTGATTCCGGCATTTGATCGTTTCCAGCCTGTTGCGAGCCGCGCGATCGGAAGACGAAGCGCCAGAAAGCTTCGGCTTCTAGTCCGGCACTCGCGGCCCACGTCGAACGGCGCTCAGTTGTTTCTCTTCTCCAGCACAACGAGCATTCGCAGACTGATCAGCGAACCGGGCAGCACTCGGGTGATGGCATCTTCGACCTTCATCAGAAAGGGCAGGCCCCGCAGTGGCATAAAACATCGATAGCCGTATCCACCGCTTAGCGGGTAAAGCATGAACGCGAATTTGCGAGCGGTCGTCATTTGCGCGGACCGCAGGAGTTCGAGCGTCCGGTCGCGGCCTCTGAAGAAAAGCAATTCCGGGATCGCCATGTTTGCAAACGTCCGCCCAGGATCTGTCGCGCGGGGAACGCCGTCCAGGCGGAACACGTCATAGCTCAAGTCGAGCGGTTCGTGATGAAAAGTCCCATACACGAACCGCGACCAAAGCGACACCGCAGGCTCACACATCACCAGCCGGCCTCCCGGCTTCAGCGCCGCCATCGCCCGCCGCAGAAATTCAAGCGGACGCGGCAGGTGATGCAACACGTCGAAGGCCAGCATGTTGCCGATGGTGTCCGGCTTCAGGCTCAAGTCCTGGGCGTCCATCACCAGATCGATCCAATCCCCGCTGTGAAAGACGTCCGACGCAATCTCGTCCCCGAAGAACTGCTTGAAATTGCCGCAACCGGCGCCCACCTCCAATACGGGTCTCGATGGTGAGAAGCAGGCGGCGCAGTCCGCATACCACCTACGGTACAACTCGCGAAGGACAGGTTTGCTCTCCCACACACTGCGCTGAAACTGGACCTCCTCCAGGTAGGTGCTGAACTGTTCTTTCGCCATCAGATCGAATCTCACTCAGGCTCAGGGCCGGCCCAGACCTTGCGATTCCCTTGCAGGACCGGCCAAAGGCGCGTGACAAACACAATCGCGGGAAGGCGGTGATTCAAATGAACTTGAGCCGCCTGGACGCGAAGATCGACATTTTTATCAGCGCCCAGCCGTGCTTCCAGCGCTGGATATTGGTTTGTCCGTAGGTACGATCCCGGTAGCGGATTGGTATGTCGACCAGTTTGAGATTCAGCCGGGTTGCGCCAAAGATAAGGTCGAAGTCGCCGAAAGGATCGAAGTCGCCGAAGTATGGCCGATTCTCGGCAATCTCCCGGTAGCGACTGCGGCTGAGAGCCTTCGTCCCGCACAGAGTGTCCTTGATCTTCTGACCGATGAGCCAGGAGAACGCCCAACTGAATAATTTGTTTCCGACCAGATTGAAAAAGCGCATCGCGCGCCCCTCCATCGGATAGACCAGGCGCACGCCGTTGGCGAACTCGGCCACGCCCGAGCGCAGCGCGGCGTAAAAGCGCGGCAGGTCTTCCGGCGCTACGGTCAGGTCGGCATCCAGGATCATCAAGAGGTCGCCCTCGGCCGAGGCAAATCCGAGCCGCACCGCATCGCCCTTGCCCTCGCCGGTCTGGCGAAGCAGCTTGCAGCGCCGCTCGGGATACTTGGCCATCGCGCGCTCGATCGCTCCCCAGGTATCGTCGCGCGAATGGCCCTCGACGAAGACAATTTCGGTTCCCCCGCCCATTTCGGGCACACGCTGGAACACCTGCTCGATGTTGCCGGCCTCGTTGCGGGCGGGAACGATCACACTTACCAGCGGTTCCGAATCAGCGCGCGGCGCCGGTTGGCGAACGGCCGGACGCGCGATCATGAAGTTCGCGAGCGCCGCGAAACCGAAGGGTGGAATCTTGACCAGATATCGGTTGCAGAGCGCGTCAATTCCCGGCACACGAACGGGGCAGAGAATTTCCTGCCAGCTTCGGATCAGTTCAAAGCCCGCCAGATAGAGAAGATTCTCGAGGTCCTCTACGGTGAGCCAGTTCGGCCCAGTGACGTGGGCCGCCAAGCCCACGCGCCGCGCTGCCGCGAGCGGAAACTCCCACAAGCGGCTGTAGCTATTGATTATGATCCTGGTGGAGGGCGAACAGGCGCCGGCTATCTGCTCGAAGACTCGTTGCACATCCCATAGATCGTTTACCAGATCGGACAGGATAATATAGTCGAACCCGGTCCGTAGGGAGAGGTCATGGACGTCCCCGAGCATTATTCGCAGCTCGGGATGCCCCCTCGAAGCGGCCTCCACCATCTTCGGAGAGAAGTCGATCCCGACCCCGAGCGACGGTTTCAGAGCCGCCAGCAGGTCTCCCCGGCCGCAGCCCAATTCGAGAACGCGCTGATGCGGCGGCACGATATTTTGATAGATGCGCGCCAGCCGGTCGTGGTAGTAATGGCCCGTCCTGGTAGGGTCCTTTCGATCCCAATGCTCGATCCGGTCCCTGCGATAGCTCTCCGCGCCGCCGGCCGCCTTATTGTCCGGCAGGGGCGCGACCGTCGGACGATTGCCCGGCCGCAGCGAAGCTGTGCCGGTCGGCAGGCCCGCATCTCCATCTGATCGCAGATTCGTGTGCGCTACCCCCCCATGTGACGGAAAGTCTCGGTTCACGCGAGACTATTTAGCGCATGTACCGGCATTAGCGCCAACACGGCGCTGGCCGGGCTTGCCGCCGCCTCATGAGCGCGTCTGTCCGATCCGGAAATTGGCGGATCGGCTTATCAGACCGCTCTCCGCAACCGCGCTGCGGCCGTTTCCGTTTTCAGGACCGTCGGAACCCCCCCGAACCCACACAATAGTGCTTAGCGCATGTCTTCTGATTGTGCTAAGAGACCTCCGTACGGGCCGCGCGACCACATTGCATGCGATCCTGGCAGCGTGAAAACAAGCATCCGTACCTTGAAACGGGCACTCCCGCTGTTGCTGACGTTGCTCCTCTTGGCGTATTGGATGCTCGCCAAGGCGGTTCTGTTCGAGCGCCTGGAGTACACGTCGGATCTGTTCGACTTCCTGGAGATGTCACGGAGCTTCGCCGCAGGGCGCCCGCTCCTGTATGACAACAATTACGGGAACACTCCGGCGATTCACAACTACTACATCGTCCCATTATTCTATCCGCTCACCGCGATCCTCGGCGCCTACGGGCTGTTCGCCGGTCTGGCGGGGCTCTGGCTGTTGGCGCTGCTTGCTATACGCCGCCTCGCTGGTACGGCCGACCCCTGGAAACGAGAACTCTACTGGATCGTGACCCTCGCCCTCGTGCTCGGGCCCGTGAGCTTCTGGCTGTGGGACGATGCGCACTATGGCTGGCACGCGCAGTCTGCTTCCTCCCGCTTTCTATCCTGTTCGTCGTGCAACTCATGCAAGGCTCTCGCTGGGTGTGGATCCCAGCGGTGCTCCTCGTGTCCACCCAAGAGATGGGTGCAGTCCTGGCTTGGGCAGTACACACCCTTTTCGAGGTAAGGCGGGGCATCCGGATGGGAATGTTCCGGCGTCTCCTCATCATCAGCGCGGGCTGGCTGCTGGTTTTCGCCGCCGGAATGGGGTTGCTCCTGGCACTGCAGCGTGACGTGACTCAGGGCAGGTTGGCAGGCGCTCTCGACAACATCTTGCTGGCCGCTCGAAACGGGGACCTCGCCGGCCTGATTCTGCTAATGGCCCGGGACCTCGGCATTTTACTCCTCTCGGGCGGCGTCGTGTATTTGGCGGGGATCCCTGCCCGAGGCGCATGGATCGCCATTCTTTGCGGGCTTCCGCTCTTTGCGATGGCCGCGGTCAGCGGTTTTGCCTACGGGGTGAGCGCCAACTTCAGCCCCGTGGGCTTCGGCCCCGTGGGCTTGGGCCCCACGTGGCCGCCAAGGATGGTGATGTTCTGGGCCCTCCTGATCGCTGACTGCCTGCTGGCGATTCACTATGCGAAGCCGGGCTGCCCGTGCGCCACGAATGCCGCGCAGGCAGGTCGGCGCGTTCACGCTCGCAGCCGCGATCGTCGCTCAAGTGCTCGCACTGGCGGTCGCGGCTCGCTACGATGTCCTTGCGCGGTTCACGCCCTTTTCGCCGCGGCGCCATTTCATTGCCGATGTGCTAACCGATCGGGAAGACGCGTTCCTCAGGTGCTTGGGCGGAGCCCTCCCGCACGCGACGGCGGTCGGCTGCAACAGAAGCCTCTTCGGGCGGTTCCATCGGCAAGATATTGTTTGGCCCGATTTCCCGCAGAATGCGTGGAAGCCACCCGAGCTCGATCGTTTGCGACGAGACTAATCGGTTGCCGGACGATGGCGAGTGCCGTCAGGCGCTGGCGAACCGGAGTGCGGCCTCGGTGCTGAGCGTAGATGGCCTGTCAGCCGTTTACGTGCCCGGCCTGAGAGACCTAGTTCTCGACTGCCGTGGTGCGCGGCCGGCAGCAGAGCAGGCTGCAGAGGAGCAGGCGACGAAAGCGACGGACGTGTGGCTAGAGCTGGTTGACCGTGGTAGCTATCGGGAAAGTTGGAATCAGGCGAGCAGCCTTGCCAAAGATCGCGTCAGCGAGGGAGAGTGGGAACAGACGATGGACGCCACGCGCAGGCTGCTGGGGCCGCTTGTTTCGAGAAAGGCCAGGTTCGCGACTTATGCGACGAATGCCCCGGGCCTGCCCGATGGCCGATACGTTATCATCCGGTACAGCAGACTCCTTCGAGAACAGAAAGTCTGGTGATGAGATTATCACGGCGGCCTTAGACAAGGACGGGCAATGGCGCCCCATCGGCTACTCCATCCAGATTGTCAAGTAGCCGGCCGTCCCTCGGTACGACCGACGCGCGACCGACGCCCCGCCATCGAGTGCCGCCGACGATGGCGTCGAGGCTGGACCGTTCGCTACGGCCGCATCTCCGCCTGATGCAAGACTCTCAACTTGCGCGCCATCTCCGTACGTGGCTCGCCCGCTCGTGTTTGGAAGGCTTCGGCTCACGCCAGAGGATTTAGCGCATGGCCCGCGACTATGCTATGCGCATAATGGGCCTTGGGCTCATAAACGGAGCGACCGTCGTCCTCTCTCCGGCTTGGCGCGGAATTGGCGTACGACCTTTGGCACCTGTCCACAGGGGAGGCTTTTTGCCCGAAATCAGCAGGAAAATTCGAATTCCTGTCCTCCTGGCCCTGGTCTTTGTGGCGGGCTGGCTGAGGTTTACTGCAATTGGCTTCGGCCTGCCCGAGCGGTTTCGTCCCGATGAAGTGTTTCTCGCTCCCAAGGCCCTCGAGAAGGACTGGAACCCCCGTTCTACGGCTTTGTTCTACCCGGCGGCGCAGATACATCTCCTGCACGTGGTTTTGCGCTCATACGCGACAGTCACGGGGAGCGGTACGAATCTCCCCGAGGTCTACGCTACCGACCACCAGGCGCTGGCGTTCTGGATCGCCCGAGCGGTTTCGGCTGCAATGGGCGCAGCTACAATGCCGGCGGCTTATTGGGCGGCAGAGCCTGCATTTGGTCCCACTGCCGCGCTCGCCTCCGCCGCGATCGTCGCCTTCTCGCCCGTCCACGTACGCAAATCCATCCGCAGGGGTGCGTTATCTTAACTCTGAGAGCGAAAAAGGGATCGACCAACCCAACGGCCCTTGCGCGCTGGCTGTATTCTCCTCTCTTGGTTCCGGTCGCTTTGCTCGGCATGACGCTGGCGATGTTCGCGCGCCTCCTCTTCGTGCCGGGCGATCAGGTCCTATCGCGGCGGGGAATGGACGTGTGGAGGCTATTCGTTTATTATTGGCAGTTTGGCTTTGAGGAGCTGCGAGCAGGTCGTATCGCTCTCTGGAATCCGCACATCTTCAGCGGCGTTCCATTCATGGGCGGGTTTGAAGAGGCGTTGTTTTACCCGCTGAACTGGATCTACCTGATCCTCCCGCTGGCTAAGGCGATCGATTGGGAAATCGCTCTGCACGTGTCCCTGCTGGGGTTTTTCATGGCCCTTTGGGTTGGCCGCTATGGCCTTCATCCTCTGGCGGTTCTGCTGGCGAGCTCCGCGGTAATGTTCGGCCGCCCGTTCTTCGGCGAAATTCTCTTAGGTCACCTGCCGCACATGGATTCGATGGCCTGGGTTCCGTTGATTCTTCTCAGCATCGACGCCTTGCTCGACCAGCCGCGGACCAAGTGGGTAATGGTCGGGATATTCGCCTTTTCAATGCAGGTCCTAGCCGGCTATCCGCAAGTGCTGTTCAATACGGTCGTTACTGGCGCGATCTACGTGGCTATCCGGTTGGTCAGAGCCCCTCGCCCTGTGAGGACCGTGCTTGCGCCTTCGGCAGTGGGCATTGGCGCGCTGATGATCTGCGCTGCGCAGCTCTGGGCCGGGTGGCAGGCCGCCATCGAGGGTACGCGCCAGGGAGGCGCCTCTTTCGCTTTCGCCTCCGGCTTCTCGCTCTCGTACGACAATCTCCTGACGCTTCTGGTCCCAGATTTTTTCGGCGACCTGATCAGGTTTCCGTCCTGGGGAGGTTGGGAAGGAGTTCTGTTCTTTGGGCTGACCGGTCTGACCATGGCCATCCTTGGGACGAGTGTGAAATCTCCGCATCGGGGCACCTGGATCATCATGGTGGTCGTGCTCCTATGCATCGCCTTGGGGCACCGTACACCGTTGTTCGCCCTGCTGTATCGCGTTGTGCCGGGTTTCAATCTTTTCCGCCGACCCTCATCATTCGCTTTTGAGTTGGTATTATTCATGGCGATGCTAAGCGCATTCGGAACGGACGCGCTGATTCGCTCGGCCGCAGCGGCGAAGACCACCGCCGTCGGACTTTTGATCGTCGGGTTGGCGCTCGGTGCATTCGGCGCGGCCGCCCGTACCGGTGTGAGCCTGACTTTCAACGGGATCTGGCACGCCCTAGTCCAGGCCGTTGCTACATTCTCAGAGCCGATTTGGCAGCCGCAGTCCTACAGCGATCCTGGCTTCGTGGCCGCGGCCGAGCGGTTCGCGGGCGTGCGATGCCTGATCGCCGCCGGCATATGCCTGGTTCTTGCGGCATTGGTATTTGCGCGCTCGACGCATCCTCGAGCGGCGTACATCCTGGCGGTTTTAGGTGTCGCTGAGGCTTTTGCGTTCGCCCGTTTGACGGTGACCACCTTTCCTCTCGCAACGACGGCTCCTGCAGCGGTGCCCCAGTTTCTTGCCGCGCATCCCGGCGACTACCGGATTCTTGGCTTTGGTCTGCCCGCGTTGGACAGCGCGATCGTATTGGGGGCGAATGACGTTCTGGGGCTATGACCCTGTAGTCCCACAACGATACGCGCAGTTCATCGCGTATTCGCAAGGAGACGGCGGCGAGTACAATGGCGTTAGTTCGGTTCTCCATCATGTCCGCCCGCTGCTTCGCTTGGTGCGGTTGCGCTTTGTGTTCCTGCCGCAGGGAGATAGGCTGAAATGGGTCGAAACGCCGGGAGGTCTGCCCCACCTTCTGCTCGTCAGCGGATGGCAGCAGATTCGGGATCGCGACCGCATTCTGGCGGCGCTGAGCGCGCCCTCATTTGATGCGAGCAAAACCGTGATTCTGGAGAGTGACCCCGAGCCGCCGCCGGTGTCAGGCGCGGAGTCGGGAGCCGCGCGCCTGCTGAGCACCACTACCGATTCGCTCACGATAGCGGCGGACGTAACGCGGCCGGCCTTGTTGCTAGTCACCGACAGCTATAGCCGCTACTGGCGGGCGGTCGCTTTGAGGGGGAGTAGCCAAAGTGAGTATCAAGTGATGCCGGCCGACTACACCCTGATCGCGGTGCCGCTCGGTCCCGGACACCACCTCTTCCGCCTTGAGTACGCTCCCTCCGGATGGGTAATCGGGAAATGGGTATCGCTCGCGTCGCTGCTGGTCTACATCGCCTTTGTCGTTTGTACGCTCCCAGCGCTGGCGACACGGCGCGCAGATCGCTCAGAAGGACCCAAGCGAGTATCACGTAACGGGTCGGCCACGAAGCGCAGTCGATTATTCTCTCCGCAGTTGAGCGCGATCCAGCGTCAATTCCCCTAACAGGTTGCGGAAAAACGGTCGTCTCTCGCTTGATTAATAGGATAATGGTTATCCCTGGCGTGAGGTGGCGGCGGCGGGGATGCGTGGAACGGGCAACCAGCAATCTTCGTGTTGGTCTCCGAATTCCTGTCCTCCTGGCCCTGGTCTTTGTGGCGGGCTGGTTGAGGTTTACTGCGACGAGCTTCGGCCTGCCCGAGCGGTTTCGTCCCGATGAAAGCCTCGCCGTCCTCCGGTCGCTCGGCTTTGAGAAGGACTGGAACCCTCATCTTGCGGACTATCCAGCGGCGCAGTTGTACCTGCTCCATGGAGTCATGCGCGCCTACGCAACGGTCATCGGCGGGGACCTTCACGCGGTCTTCGACCCCGACCATCAAGCTTTGGCGCTTCTCGTCGCCCGGGGGATCTCGGCAGCGATGGGCACGGCTACCGTAGCGGCAGTCTATCTGGCCGCTGAATCAGTATTCGGCCCAACCGCCGCACTTGCCTCCGCGGCGGTCGTGACCTTCGCTACTATCCATGTGCGCGAGTCCAAGTTCGCCAAGGTGGAGGTACCCTCGGGTTTCTGGCTTACGCTGGCTATTGCCATGATGTTGCGCATTGTTTGTCGTGGCCGCCGCGTGGACTACGCCCTTGCCGGGTTGTTTTCCGGTCTCGCCGCAGCCACCCACTACGGATCCGCCGTCGTAGTGGTCGGCATTCTGGCCGCGCACTTCGAAGCTCGGCACCGTGAAAATCGGCCGCTCCTGAGTGCTCTCGGCGACCTGCGAATTTACGTAGCCGGCGTTGCGACCGTACTCACTTTCTTTTGCGCGACGCCTTATGTTTTTCTCGATTGGGCACAGACCGTCCACGATTATAGGCGGGTGACAACCATCTATAAGGGGGCGGGCTTGCTCGCGGCGCATGGCTGGCGATGGCTGTTCATGCGGGCCGTGCCGGACAGCCTTGGAGTCTCGCTGATGACCTTCATGCTGGTCTCCGTGGTTTGGGCGATACTTCGCCCCAGGCCCGGCGTGATTGCCCTACTCGCGTTCATCGCCGCCGCGTTCTTGAGCTTGATCGTCGGCAATCCGCTGCTCGTGTATCGATACGTCCTGAACCCGCTGCTGGGTATGGCATTGCTTGCCCGGCGTGTTTGCCGCTGATCTGATTGGCTTCGCCTCTACACGGCTGGGAACGAGGCGCGGGGTCTCGTTCGGGGTGATCGGGTTGGCGATGATACTTGCGCCTTCGCTGGTTCGTGACTTGCAGCTCAACCGGCTTCTGCTCAAAACCGACACGCGGACGCTCGCGGGCCACTGGATTGCCGACCACATTCCGCAGGGGACTGCGATCGCAGTGACCCCACCCTGGTCACCTTATGGCAAGCTGCAACTAGGACCGGCTGGCTGCAAACTTGTTCCGATGCAAGACCTGGCGGCACTGCGGGCAAAGGACGTCTTCTGGGTTATTGCGGACAGCCTTCCACCAATCTTCTGGTCGCCCCGCCCTTCCGACGCGGCTCTGGCCGAGCTGAATTCCGGCGCCACTCTGATGTTCGACCTCAATCCGGTAAGGAAGGGCGCGCCGGCCCCCGTCTTCGACGAGGAAGACGCCTTCTACGCGCCGATCCAGCACATCTCAAGCATGGAACGGCCCGGCCCTCGGATCCGCATCTGGAGACTCAATCCAATGTGACCGGCGATGTTACCGGTTTTCCGGCGGCACGAGCATTCCCGGCCAGGCGCTCCGCTCATAGCCGAATCTTTCGAGCAGCCGGGAGATAGAGCACAACTATTCAAAGGTCAGGCGGCATGTCCCGCCTGCGACACGGCAGGGCGATGAGTAAGCTGATCGTATCATTGGGTCTGATAACGCTATACATCCTGTCGCTCTACGGATGGGGCAACTTGGTCTGCCGGGCTAGGGCACGTTCGGCAGCAGCCCTGGGCCGTCGTTGCCACAATTGGACTGGCAAGCTGGATCTTTCTTAGGCGGCTTGCTCAACCTCTTCGGGTTCGCCTACACGGGGGCACTGGATGCCATCGTGGTATGCGGCTGGGGCTTATGCGCGCTCCGCGCCCGGTCCCAACGTCATTCCCTGCCCAGTCATTTCAAGGGGACGATTGCCTCCCCGGCCCGCTTTGATAGCGTCGTGCTCTGGCTCCTGATAGGAACGATCGTCATTTTCGCAATCGCGACGCAATTGCCGCCTCGCGCTTATAACTACTCCGACGATTTCCAGAAATACCTGACTTTCCCGGTGAGAATGATTGAGACGGGGACTCTTTACGGCAGCGCTCTTAGTTCGATTGGCCGAGAGACACTCGGCGGCCAGGCTGTGCTGCATAGCCTAATACTCGCTCATTTCTCAATCCAATATGTTAACGGCGCTGATGCCGTCTTCTGCCTGCTCCTTTGCCTGTTGATGATTTACTCATTGGGCGCCCAATATCGATCCTCTTTGGTTCCGACGTTGCTCTCGATTCTGCTCTTGACCGTTATTAATCCGCAATATGTGAACACCTCGCCGCTCTACTCAATTAGTGCACTGATCATGGCTCTGATACTGACCGAGGCCGGTGAACAGGATGATCTAAAGGGCTGGGAGCAATGTCGGCCGATTGTCACAGTCGTGCTGATCTATGCGGCGCTGATTGCACTCAAACCAAGCGCCGTTCCCTTCGCTGGCCTGTTTGTCATACTCTCGCTGACGTTTGACTGGCTAAGAGGGGGAAGCATCCTGAGTACCGTCCTCCGAGGGCTCGTCCTATTCATCGCGACGATGGTGTTCATTTCTCCATGGATCCTGCTCCACCTGCCGCATTACCTGCATTCGGGCAACCTCGCTACGGTCTTGAGCGACGGGGCCACGGTAGCGCTGCCGGCCCATGTCAGTTCAGGCAGGAATCCCTTCGCGTCTGCGACTCTCTTTTACGGCGACAGCTTCCTGCACTATTCGATCGTGATGACCGGAATCGCCGCGCTTGGTGTTGGTTCTGCGATGCTCGCTCGCGGCCGGCTTGCAGAAGATGCACGCAGACCAATTTGCGCTCTTGCCGCTGCGTGTCTTGCTGCTGTCGGCGCATACGCCTTTTTTGTCAGCAGCCTGAGCAGGGTGGTCGGCGATCCCGATACCTCGCTGCGGCTGTTCTGTCCGACCGTTATTGCCGTTACGCCCATCGCGACCCTGCTGGGCTGGAGATTCTGGCCAGGTGGTTTGGGGGTGCGGCGGATAAGATTCGCGCACCCTGTGCTCATGTCATTTGCGCTTGTAGTGTTGCTCATTTTCTCCCGGTCCTTCGTGGCTCGGATGGCCGAGGCCGCGGAGTACGGCTCTATACTCGCCTTTCGGCCTCTGGCCACGTCGGAGCAATACCTCGATTACAACCGCGCCGCCTTGTCTAGTCAGACTCTTGCGAGGGTTCAGCGCATTCAATCGATGGTCCCGGCAAAGGAACCTTTGCTGGCCTGGAACAGAATCCCTTTCGATCTTGATTACAGGCGCAACCTCATCATCGATGTCAACATAGCGGGTCTGGGAAATTCATGGGCCGAGCTGCCACCCGCACGATATGTGCTCTGGGACTATCGCGGATTTGGCGTGCCGACAAGCGCAACTTGCCGGACCTTGATTTTCGGCCCGGCCGGCCCGGATGAACCTCTTCGGCAAGGCGCGGCGCTTTGCATCAGCTTTCGAAGGCTCCTCGGTGCTTCAGCAGACCAATCCAAGGTGCTCTACAACGATGGCGAGACGGTACTGTTCCGCCTCAAGGAGCCTCTCTGAGATCGGGGGGCGACCCGCCACTTGCGGGCTGGCAAGTTCCCCCACGCTCATCGCTGAACTTTCTCGAGCAGCCAGTCGAAGTACACCGGGACACCGGGAATCAGATGTAGTCGAGCCTTACGCACCACACGCAGCCCGGCCTCATCGAAAGCATCGGCCACCGCCTGAGGCGTAGTGACGTGATGGTCGCCGATGCCCTTGAATCCTATCGCCCGGAAGCCCGCCTCCATCATCAAGTTCACCGCAGGCATGCCGAGCAGAAAGGAGCCGCCTGGCTTCATGATCCGTACCACCTCGCGCAAGCCCCGCTTGTACTCGTGCAGATGCTCGAAGACCGAGAAGCAGATCGCGAGGTCGAATTCGCCCGCGCCGTAAGGCATCTCGTACACGGTGCCCCGAATGAGTTTCGCCGAGCGCCCACGCGCGCGCAGGAGTGCCTCCACTGCGGCCGCATCCGCGTCCAGGTCGATGCCGTGCAGATCATCCACGCTCGACGCGATGGCGGTGAGCACCGCGCCGGCGCCGTAACCGACTTCGAGCGCTTTCCCGTAGCGTTGCTCGCCGAGCATACGCAGGCCCAGGTTGATTCGCTCGCGGAAAAAGTGTCCAACCAGCGGAAGCCGGTAGCATTCGATCGGATCGGTCGAGCCGCTCTTCCGAAAACCGTCCAAAATGCTCGCGGTCAATTCCGGCACCGGTGGCATCGCCCAAGCTTCGCTCAAACCAACGCCGGTTAGCAACATGCGGGAGGGTGCGCCAAGACTCGGGTTTGCTGACGACTGAGCGCGCGGTATCCTGATGGGGGAACCACGGACGAACTTGGTGGCATGATCGACCGCGTCGAGGACAGTTTTCGCGGCAATCGGATCGCGAAGGCATTTCTACTAGTGCTCCTCGTCGGCGCCGCCGTGCGCGCGATCTTGCTCAATTACCCGCCGTGGTTTTTTCAGGATACCCCAACCTATGTGGATCTCGCACGGCGCATCCGGACGTGGCGAATGACCGGTTACCAGGGCCATGTCACTCCGCTTTACCCGCTGTTCCTTCTGCTTGGCGGAATGAACCCATATGTGGTCCACTTTTCCCAGAATCTCCTCGGCATCGCGATTGCCTCGATCCTGTTTGCGATGGTTTACCGGAGGACGCGGAGCGTTGCCTTTGCGGTTATCGCCGGC
The DNA here is from genome assembly GCA_963793115.1 of uncultured delta proteobacterium. Taxonomy (GTDB): domain Bacteria; phylum Desulfobacterota; class Binatia; order Binatales; family Binataceae; genus CAVVMA01. Next base: position 216,277 of record CAWBYV010000008.1, on the reverse strand, counting down.
GTTATCTACAACGTGGACCTCAGCCAGCTTGGTTTCGAGCAATGTTTCCTGACGGAAACGCTGTGCACCTTCCTGCTGATACTGTCGGTTTTTGTGTTTCAGTGGATGGTGCTCGAAAGGAAATTCGGATGGCGCGCGCACGTAATTCTGGGCACGCTGGCAGCGATGACCTGTCTTACCCGACCGCTGTACGCCTGTCTGGCACCGCTCTACTTCATATTTCTCGCCCTCATCCGCCGGCGCGCGCCTTTGCGGCTCGGAGATCTGATCAGGGGTCTTTCGTCGTTTGCCGCTCCCGCGGGAGTACTGCTCCTTGGCTGGTGCCTGCTCAATTGGTGGACCGTCGGGAGCTTCGGCCTTACGACCAGGAACGGGGCGAACATGACCAGTATCAGTGGAGGGTTCATCGAGCTCGGGCCGCCGAAGTACGCGAACATTCGCGATCCATATCTGAGGGCGCGTGCGAAAGAGATTGCGGAAAGAGGCTATTACTGTAACACCATCTTCAGAGCCTATCCCGAGATCCTGGCGGAGACGGGGTACACCGTGTTGCAGTTGGATCGGGAGCTGACCAGGATGTCCCTCGAGTTGTTCGCCGCTCATCCCGTTCTCTACGCAGAAGCAGTCGGGCGAGCGTGGATGGGCTTTTGGGAGCCATGGCTGTATTGGCACCCGCTGAGATTCCGAGTGGCGACGAAAGGAACGCGGAGCAAGGTGTGGCTCAACTGGTTCCACCAGCACTCTCTAGGCTGATGGGTTGTCGCCCGAGGGTAGCCCGATACAGAGTGCGGTCTTTGATCTTGAACGCAAGTTAGTTAGTCTACGGGACACGAGTCCGACGCTGTTCAGCGTTCATACGGCCGGAATTCAGGAGAACGAATCGCCCGGGTTCACCATAACACCGGAACCCTGGTTCGAAGCTCTGTGGACGGTCGAGATCTGGATGCTGCGAGCGGCGAACCTGATGTTTCTGCTGTTCGCGGCCTACCTGACGCTGCGGTTTCTCCTGCGCAGAGAGCCTTGGGGATTCGATCTATCCGTGATTGCGATTGTGCTTGCCTCTTCGGTGGCTCAGGGGCTGGTGGAACTTGGTGGGCCCGAGAATTCCCGCTATTTTTCGCCGACTTCTCCGCTGGTCCTTTACATTGTGGTGGTATCGGTTTGGCGTCTTCTGCCGGCTCTACCGCGCGGCTTGAATCCGGCGGACCTTCCCGAAACGTAGAAGCCTGCATCTCTGGCAGGCTGAGATCCCGGCAGCTTTGTCGGAGCACCCCCCGCATCCGCCTTTGACGGTTCGGTTGGTTTCAGTCCATACTGGCCGCAGCCTTCGATTGGCAGACTGGCCCCGGAGGGCGCAAATGATACGGGTTGGAGTGATCGGCTACGGCTATTGGGGACCGAATCTGGTCCGCAATTTTGTCGAGTCCGGGCGCTCACAAGTTTCGTGCGTCAGCGATCTCAATCTCCAACGCCTGTCTCTGGTGAACGCGCGCTACCCGGGGTCCAGACGACCGCCGATGCGCTCGAAGTCATCCGTAACCCGGCAGTGGGCGCCGTGGCCGTCGCGACTCCCGTTTCCAGCCACTTCGAGTTAGCGATGGAGGTCCTCAAGGCCGGCAAACACGTTCTGGTCGAGAAACCGATGACGGCCACGTCCGAGCAGGGCCTGCGCCTGATCGAGCAGGCGCGGAAAAGCCGGCGCGTGCTGATGGTGGATCACACCTTCGTTTACACCGGCGCGGTGCGGAAAATCCGCGAGCTGGTCGCCGGCGGCAATTTGGGGCAGGCTTACTACTACGACTCGGTTCGGATCAATCTGGGACTTTTCCAGCACGACGTTAATGTCATCTGGGATCTTGCCGTCCATGACCTTTCCATCCTCAACTATGTTCTGCCGGGCGAGCCATTGGGGATTTCGGCCACCGGCCTGAGCCACGTAGGCGGCAAGACCGAGAACATTGCATACCTGACTCTGTTCTTCGCCGACAACTTCATCGCTCATATGCATGTGAACTGGCTGGCGCCGGTGAAGATCCGGCGCACCCTCATCGGCGGGAGCCGGCGAATGATCGTCTATGACGATTTGGAGGGCAGCGAAAAGCTCAAGGTCTACGACAAGGGCATCGACCTGGACGGCGATAGCGACGACATCTACCGCATGCGAATCAGCTATCGGGCCGGCGACATGTGGGCTCCTAATCTCGATCCCACCGAGGCGCTGAAACTGGAAGTTAACGAGTTCATCGACAGCATCGAACAGGGACGCCGTCCGTTGACCGACGGCGAAGCCGGGCTCTCGGTAGTGCGCGTCCTGGAGGCCGCCACCGAATCGCTGGCGCAACGTGGCCGCCTGGTGGAGCTGAAAAAGGGAGGAGGGGTACGGGCGTGATTCCGTTGGCCGATGTGCGGGCCCAATACTATCCCATCGCGGTCGAAGCCACCGGATGAGAACGTTGATCGTCGGGGCCGGCGCCCACGGCCGGGTGGTTCTCGATATCCTCCGCGCCGGGGGCAGATGTGAATCGATCGGGTTTGTCGATGATCGTCCGGAACTTCGGGGAAAGCATGTAAACGGAGCCCCTGTAGAATGCGGATTTCAAGAAGCAATTCAGAAGCCGCAGGGCCTGGAAATGATCGTGGCGCTTGGAAATCCTGAACTGCGGATGGCGCTCTCCACCGACATTCGCCGTGCTGGCGTCGCCGTCATCAACGCGGTTCATCCCTCGGCGGTGGTCATGCCCAGCGCATCGATGGGGACGGGTATCGTGGTCGGGGCAACCGCCGTAGTGAATTCCAACGCTCGCGTGGGAAACGACGTCATAATCAACACTGGTGCTGTCGTTGAGCACGACTGCGAGTTGGCTGAAGGCTCCGCTATCGGTCCGGGCGCGCACTTGGGCGGCCGCGCCAGCCTCGGTTCGTGTGCTTTCGTCGCGACCGGCGCGATTGTGCTCTCGCGGGTCCACGTGGGAGCGCATTCTGTCGTTGGCGCCGGCGCTGTAGTAGTCAGTGACCTTCCTGAACGCGTGCTTGCCTTGGGCTTGCCCGCGCGAGTCCAGGAAGACCTGAGGAAAGGTTTCGACTGGAGCCGAGTCTTGTAAACACCATGGACTTATTCAAGGATCAGATTCCGCTGTTGAGGCCGTGGACGGGGGAGGAAGAGGTTCGCGCGGCTGCCGAAGTAATCCTCTCTGGCTGGCTGACTCAGGGACCACGAGTGGCCGAGTTCGAGGACGCAGTAGCCAGGTACGTCGGCGCCAAACATGGTGTCGCGACGAACTCCTGCACGTCCGCCCTGCATCTGACTCTCCATGTGAGCGGCGTGCGGCCCGGCACAGAGGTCGTCATGCCGTCGTTCACTTGCATGGCTACCGCCAACGCAGTCCACCATGCCGGGGGCGAACCGGTCTTCGCTGATATCGACCCCCGCACCTACAATCTCGATCCGAAATCAGCCGAAGCAGCGATCACTTCGCGCACCAAAGCGATCCTGGTCGTCCATCAGATCGGCCTCGCCGCCGACATGGGGCCTTTCCAGGCCCTCGCGGAACGCCATGGACTCGTTTTGGTCGAGGATGGCGCCTGTTCTCTGGGCGCGACTTCTCGTGGCAAACGCGTTGGGGCCATAGCGTCTCCCACCTGCTTCAGTTTTCATCCGCGCAAGATGATCACCACCGGCGAGGGCGGCATGATCACTACCGACGACACCGATCTCGCTGAAAAGGCTCGCGTCTTGCGGGCCACCGGAGCGTCGATTTCTGACCTGGAGCGTCACAAAGCCAAGGGTATGCTGGTGCAGAAGTACGCTGACATAGGCTACAATTACAGAATGACCGATATCCAGGCGGCGATCGGTCTGGTTCAATTGCGAAAGCTGCCGGCGATCCTCGAGCAACGTACTGCGCAAGCGCGGTATTACGACGCAGCGCTGACCGCGATCGACGAATTGGAGCCTCCCTACGTGCCTGCGTGCGCGACTCATGCCTACTCTTCGTACCTCATCCGAATTCGGCCGAAATGTCGCGTCGATCGCGATGCCCTGCTTCGCGGTATGGCTGAGCGCGGTATTTCATGCCGGGTCGGGATTCAGCCGTTGCATCGCGAGCCCTACTACGCCGCCCGTTACGAGGGCGTTCACATGCCGGAGACGGAAGAAGCCGCCCGCTCGACGATGTTCGTGCCGATTTTCCCGGGCCTCGCAGAGAAGGAACAGCAGTGTGTGATCGAGGCGCTGAAGAATGTGCTCGCCAAAAACTGACTTTTCGCTACGGCCGGGAGTTCCTTGGCAACGCGGGGAGCGCACACAAATATCCGTAATATTTCCTGCTTACAATGAGGCAGAGAATATCCGACCGACGACAGCGAAAGCGCTGGAAGCCTTACGTTCCCTGTTCGACCGCTTCGAGATTGTAATCGTCAACGACTGCGGACAGGACGGAACTGGCCGGATTGCAGATGAACTGGCGATCGCTCATCCGGAAATTCGCGTGCTCCACAATCCTCGAAATATGGGGCAAGGCGCCAGCATAGTTCGCGGCTTCAAGGAGGCCCGCTACGACTTGGTCCTGCATAACGCCATGGACTATCCGTTCGACCTCAGGGACCTGGACAAGATGCTGCCCCTTTTGGAGGAAGCCGATATCGTGGTCGGGTCGCGAGTAAGCCGTGCCGGATACTCGCCATATCGGATCATCACTTCCGTCGTGAATCGAATGCTGCTCCGTATCCTCTTTCCGCTGCGTTTGCGGGACTACAACTTCGTCCAACTCTTCCCCAAGTCGGTTTGGGAAAATATCAACGTGGAGGCGCGCAGTACGGCGTTCCTCACGCCGGAAGCGCTAGTCCGCGCACACGACATGGGATTTCGGATCAGGGAAATCCAGATCCCCTACCATCCTCGATCCAAGGGAGAGGCGACCTCCGGCAACTCCAAGGTCATCATACTCTCGCTGCAGGACATGTGTCGGTTCTGGTGGAGGAGGCTTCGCGGCAAAACCGCCCGCGCTTCAAGAATGGAGACCACGTGCTGAAATTCCCGAAGCATGGCGTTCTGCGGCTTGGCCCCTGGTGACTCAAACTCCGGCCTTGCGCCCGGCGAAAGCCGCCGCCAAATGAATCTGCGCGGAAACAGGAGCGCGGTTCGCAGCCTCATTCTTGACCTAAGTCGATCTGTATGACATTCCTGCCACGGAGCGCTCCAAACTGTCGTCAATTGAAACGAGCACCGCACTGCCCCTAATGTGACTACCGCGCCGATCGGACAGGCCAACACTCCATGAGCAGATATTCCGCGTCCGCCTTTTGCAGCCCTGCCACGGTAACCGTTACCAGAGGGACCATCGAATGATTGCGCCCGACGTTGTGATGGGGAAAAACGTCCGGATCTTTCAGCCAGACTTGGTGAACCTGTACGGCTGCACGATCGGCGACAACGTCAAGATCGGCGCTTTCGTTGAGATTCAAAAGGGTGTCCGTATCGGCAACGATTGCAAGATCTCCAGCCATTCATTTGTTTGCGAAGGCGTGTCGGTGGAAGACGGCGTATTTGTCGGGCACGGCGTGATGTTCATCAACGACATATACCCTGAGGCCGCCAATGCCAAGGGCGGCCTCAAGACTGAGGCCGACTGGACCGTAGTGAAGACGCGCGTCAAGGCCCGCGCGTCCATCGGCAGCAACGCGACCATCCTGGCGGGAATCACGATCGGAGCGGGCGCTCTGGTTGGAGCGGGCGCGGTTGTTACCCGCGACACGCCGGACTACGCGATAGTGGCCGGAGTACCCGCCAAAGTTGTCGGCGATGTCCGCACCCGGAAGGCACGAACCTGAGCGCTGCTCTTATCATCCCGGAGCGTTCACTCTCGCATAGCCGCCGCTCGTGACTTCAACCGAATCCAGCGGCCCGCTCCCTGCGCAGACCAGATGGTATGTCGCAGCCTATTTTCTTCTCCTGAGTTGTCCTGCCACGGTCACGGCCTACTATCAGATGTTCACTGGATTCAGTTACTGGGATGACGAAGGCGCGATGATGATGTCGGTCAAGGAGTACCTGAGCGGCCACAGACTCTACGACGACGTTTTCAGTAGCTAAGGTCCTGTTTACTACTTCTATAACTGGTTCGTACGATCCGCTTCCGGGACCGCCGTCACCCGCGACGCGACGCGGATGACATCCGTGGTTGTGTGGATTGTGTGTCCACTGATTTGCGCCTGGATCGTACACCGGCTTGCGAAATCCGTTCCGGTCGCGGCCGGCGCGTATATTCTTATTTTCAGCGGGCTCCGTTTTTTCAGCAAAGAATCCGGCCATCCCCAGGAGTTGTGCATCCTGCTGCTTGTGGGTCTGGCGGCAAGCGGTCTGCTGGCGAAAAAATCGCGACGCCGTGGTATCGCAATGGTCCTGGTGGGAGCCCTAGCCGCGGCACTGCTTCTGATCAAAGTAAACGTCGGCATCTTTGCGATTCTCGCGGTTGCGCTCGCAGTCTTGTCCCAATCGCCGGCGACTCTACTCTCACGGGTATCCGCCGTCGTGGCGGCGGCCGCCGCCCTGGTTCTTCCGTTCGCCATGATGTGGATTCATCTCGGCGACAACCTCGCACGGGCTTACTGTGTCGTGGTGACGGCTTCGACCGCGGCGTTGCTTCCGGGCCTGTTTCGTACCCGTCGGTCCGCCGCGCTCTCGTTCCGGGATTGCTGGGTAGCGCTGGCTTCTTTCACAGCCACGATCGCAGCGGTGTGGCTGGTTCTCATCGCGCAGAGAGTACCCTCATACGCGATCCTGGACTCGCTGGTGCTTTCAAACCTTCGCGTCAATGTCGCTCAGCGGTTCTGGTATCTTCCGCTGCCGCTCAAGCCAATCTGGATTCCGTGGGCGCTGGGCGGGTTGGCCGCCGCGGTAGTGTTTGCCCGCGCAATGGACCGCGCGCCGGCGAAGGGTTACCAACTGCTCGCGGTCATCAAGTTGGCATTCGGTAGCATTTCAATGTTGCTAATGGCCGGTCCGCTCCTGACTCATGGGTTGCACCTTCAATTGTGTTGCGCCGGCGAATCAAAGTGGCTCGCGATGCTGCCGGGCTTCGTCACCCCGTACTGCTGGCTGGTGTTGTATGCGCCCTCGGAGGAGGTGCAATCGGAGCAAGCCTCTCCGAGGGGCCTGCTGGCTGCTACCGCGGTGTTGCAGACGCTCTATGCCTATCCGATTGCGGGCAGCCAGGAGAGCTTCATTCGCGTCCTGCTCCTGGTGGTGGCAGCGGTGTCGATCGGCGACTCTTTGCCGGCCATAGCACGAACCGGCCGGATACCAACTGCCGCCCGCCCGTTCGTGCGCGCCTTCGCAGCCGCCGTTTTGATCTGCGTTCCGCTATATTCCCTGAATGTCGCCTACAAGGCGCGCCGACAATATTGGTCGCTCCCGTCGCTGGCGCTGCCCGGCGCCGGGAGAATCCACCTGCCGGGCTATTGGGCGCAAACCTACCAGTGGTTGGCGCAGAATCTACGGCAACATTGTGACACCTTCATGGGTCTGCCCGGCCTTCCGAGCCTCTACTTTTGGACCGGCGAAGATCCGCCCACGCGATTTAATTTCGGTAACTGGATGTATGGCCTCAACGACCAGCAACAGTCGGAGGTGGTATCAGCGCTTTCCACCCACCCCAACGCGTGTGTCGTCTATAGCCCGGACCTGGTCGCATTCTGGAACAAGGGCAATCGCGATCTGAGCGCGCTCCCGCTGGTGCGTTACATCAAGGACAATTTCGAGATTGTCGATCGCACAGCGTTCGGAATGCCCTCGCCCTACTATCTGTTAGTTCGCAAAGGCCGCAACCTCGCCCCGTGAGGTCCGACTCGTTGCCGGTAGTGGGATCAAGCGTCGCGCTATTTTGCGGATTAATCTTGCCTTCGCGCCGGCGGCTTCGTATAGTCGGCGCTGGCTAATCGGACCGTCATACAAAACAGGCTTCATGTTGACCAAGTTCCGAATTCTCGTCGCAGCGGTGCGATGCCGCCCGGGAGTGGAGGATGCTGCCCGCCGGTGAACATTTCGGGAAAGAGAGTCTTGGTGACTGGAGGCGCAGGCTTCGTCGGCTCCCAAATAGTTGACCTGCTGATCCATGAAGGGGTCGCGGAGATTGTCGTTCTGGACAACTTCGTCCGCGGGCGGCGCGAAAATCTCTCCAACGTCATTTCGAGCGGCCTGGTAACGGTGGTTGACGGCGACATTCGCGATAGCGGACTGCTGGCCACCGCCATGCAGGGGATCGACATTCTTTTTCACCAGGCAGCGATCCGAATCACCCAGTGCGCCGAGGATCCCCGCCTCGCAATGGAGGTCATGGCGACAGGCACGTTCAACGTGCTGGAAGCCGCTCTGCGTGCCGGCGTCAAAAGGACTGTCGCTGCGTCGTCCGCTTCCGTCTACGGTCTCGCCGAGAACTTCCCTACCACAGAGAAGCATCATTGCTACAACAATCGCACCATATATGGCGCGACGAAGCTCTTTAATGAAGGGCTGCTCCGCAGCTTCAACGAAATGTACGGCTTCCCCTACGTGGCACTGCGCTACTTCAACGTCTACGGTCCTCGCATGGACATCTTCGGGGTCTACACCGAGGTGCTGGTCCGCTGGATGGAGCGAATCGAGGCGGGGCAGCCGCCGTTGATCTTCGGCGACGGGAGTCCGACTATGGATTTCGTCTATATCGAAGACATCGCCAGGGCCAATATTCTTGCCGCCAAGGCTGACGTTACCGATGAAGTGTTCAACATCGCGAGCGGAACAGAGACCAGTCTTAATGAGCTGGCGGTGATGCTTGCTCGCGTGATGGGCTCAGATCTCTCGCCGCAGTACGGCCCCGAGCGCAAGGTGAACATGGTGCTCCGCCGTCTGGCGAACACCAAGAAGGCGCGTGAAATGTTGGGCTTCGAGGCGACTGTCGGCCTCGAGGAAGGACTGCGCCGGCTGGTTGCGTGGTGGCGCAGCGAGTCGCGCGCCGCGCGTGCCGGGAATCGCGGATGAGTGACAGGCCCGGTTTCATTCCCGTCGCGAAGCCCTGGATGGACGAGCGTGAAGCATCGGCGGCCGGGCGAGCGATTCTCTCGGGTTGGGTCACGCAAGGTCCCGAGGTAGCTGCCTTCGAGCGCGAATTCGCCGCCTTCACTGGCGCGCTGCACGCCTGCGCAGTATCCAGCGGCACCACCGCCCTTCATCTGGCTCTGCTCGCCGTGGGCGTAGCGGCGGGCGACGAAGTCATCACGGTCAGCCACTCGTATATCGCCACTGCCAACAGCATCCGCTACTGCAACGCCGTGCCGGTGTTCGTCGATATCGAACCCGCAACGCTCAACCTGAACCCGGACTTGCTCGAACCGGCGATCACGGCCCGCACTCGCGCAATTCTGGCCGTGCATCAGCTCGGCATGCCGTCGAACCTGGAGGCCGTGCTGCGCGTGGCGCGCCGGCATTCGTTGGCGGTGATTGAGGACGCGGCCTGCGCGATCGGCAGCGAGATCCGATGGGACGGCGAGTGGCAGAAGATCGGCAAGCCGCACGCGGATATCGCTTGCTTCTCGTTTCATCCGCGCAAGCTCCTTACGACCGGTGACGGCGGGATGCTGACCACTGCCAATCCCGAATTCGACCGCAAGTGCCGATTGCTCCGGCAGCACGGCATGAGCATCTCCGCCGCCGATCGGCATCAGTCCCGGCAGGTAACCTTCGAGCAGTATCCCGAGCTGGGCTACAACTATCGCCTGACCGACATTCAGGCCGCGGTAGGCCGCGAGCAACTCAAACGGATGCCCGAGATAATCTCGCGCCGCCGCGAACAGGCCGCCCGATATCAGCAGTTGTTCGCGGAAGTCCCGGGCGTCACCGTTCCGTATGAACCGCCCTTTGCCCGGAGTAATTGGCAAAGCTATTGGATCCGGCTGCCGCCGGCATGCAGCCAACTGGCGGTGATGCAATTGATGCTCGACCGCGGCATTGCCACGCGCCGGGGCGTCATGTGCTCCCATCGGGAGGGCGCATATCGCGGCGGTGGCTATCGCGCGGCAGGCTCGCTGACCGAAAGTGAGGCGGCCCAGGATCACACGATCATCCTCCCGGCTTTCCATCAGATGACCGCGCAGGAACAGGATCGAGTCGTGGCGGCCGTGACCGAAGCGGTCTCCGCTCGTCGCGGCGATCACAATTCGTAGCGCCGGCCGGAGCCTGCCCTGAGTCCGACCGAAGGGTGCCGGTGCGTTTCGGCGGCGCGTTGCCGACCCAACGATTTCCCGATCGTGCAGTAGCTAAATCGCCGCGGTCACACCGCAAGGAGTTCGAGATTCGGTGCCGCCGCACCTTCGACCGCCTTCAACGAGATCGTGGAGTCGAAGGTCGCCAGTCGGCCCCGGTTCGATACCGAAAGCGCGAGAAGGTAGACATCCGTAAGTTGGCGATGGCCCTGAACGCGATTCCAGCGGAACCGCCCGGGATCGCGTACGCTGATCGAGTCCGACCAGAACACATGCTGAGGATCCGAGCAGAAGGTTCGCAGACGTGAGGCGGCATCCTCCACCGTGGTGAGCCGGCCAGGATAGGCCGGATTCGACAATACACGGACCAGCGCGTTCTCCGTAAGCGCACAAGTCGCCCATCGGCGGCTCCGATTGTGTCCGAACCAGGCGTGAGCCGCCTCGTGATGCACGTGGGCGGGATCAAACAGCGCGACCAGGACGTTTACGTCAAGGAGAGCGATCACGCACCACCTAAGGTTCGTCCCGGAGCCGGTTCACAATTTCCGGCGTGACGAGCCGCGCCCCGCGTCGCTCCGGCAGCAGCGGCACGCCATTGCGTTTGCGCGGAGAGCGATTCTCGAGGTGCCAGCGCGCTACGGGCCAACTCGGAAAGAACACGCCCTGCGGTAGTTCCACGCCGCGCCGCGAGCTCCTTGGCACTCTCCAGAACGTCCTCGTCGATGTCCAGTGTGGTTCGCACTGCGCGATCATCATGCATCACTCATCAGATGTCAACTGGAACCGAACCGCGCCCTTCCATCCGACCGCAGTCGAACGAATGAAGGGGTACGAGATCGCGGCTCCTGCGGACCAGCGTTGATCCATGCGCTCTGTCATAGCGATCGAATTTTCGCTAACGAGAAGGAAGATCGAGGGGATGCGCGATGGAATTCAGCAAGGCCGGCCTGCGCAGTGCATCGCGGCGCGATGGGAGCCGGCTGACCTTATTCCAGGGCATACGGCCATTTAGCCGCGCGGGAGCGGTTCGCGATGCCCTGGCCGGATTCGAGCTGGCGGCGATGAATATCCCGCAGGCGCTCGGCTACACCAAGATTGCCGGCATGCCCGTAGTCACGGGGCTTTACACGCTGCTGCTGCCGCTCCTGGCGTTCGCGGTGTTCGGCTCTTCGCGCTATCTGGTGGTCGCTTTTTTTTTTTTTTTTTTTTTTTTTTTTTTTTTTTTTTTTTTTTTTTTTTTTTTTTTTTTTTTTTTTTTTTTTTTTTTTTTTTTTTTTTTTTTTTTTTTTTTTTTTTTTTTTTTTTTTTTTTTTTTTTTTTTTTTTTAAAAAAAAAAAAAAAAAAAAAAAAAAAAAAAAAAAAAAAAAAAAAAAAAAAAAAAAAAAAAAAAAAAAAAAAAAAAAAAAAAAAAAAAAAAAAAAAAAAAAAAAAAAAAAAAAAAAAAAAAAAAAAAAAAAAAAAAAAAAAAAAAAAAAAAAAAAAAAAAAAAAAAAAAACGCCGACTCCGCGACCGCTGCCATTCTGGCCGGCGGAATCTCCGGCATGGCGCCGCTGGCCAGCGCGAGATACGTGGCGCTCGCGGGAATGGTGGCGCTGCTCACTGCCGGGTTTCTGATCCTGGCACGGATGCTCAAGCTAGGCTTCCTGGCTGACTTTCTCTCGCAGACGGTGTTGGCGGGGTTTCTCACCGGGGTGGGATTTCAGGTCGGGATCGCGGTGCTTGGTGAGATGCTCGGCGTGGAGGTTCATTCCCGCGCAACGGTTGGACAACTCGCTCAAGTCCTCAGAGGTCTGCCACAGGCGCATCCACCGACCGTGATTCTCGCCGCGTTGGTTGTGGGAGGCGTCTTGGCCCTCGATTGGCTTGCACCGACAGTGCCCAGCTCGCTCATCGCCGTAGCGGGCGCAGTGGCGGCGAGCGAGGCTTGGAATTTTGCCGGGCACGGCATCGCAATCATCGGGCCGGTAGCCGGAGGCCTGCCGCATCCGGGGCTGCCCGATGTGAATTGGGGGGACGTTAGACCGCTGATTTCCGTGGCGGGATCGTGCTTCGTGATGATCCTTGCCCAGAGCGCGGCAACGGCCCGTGTCTACGCGCTACGCCACGATCAACGCCTGGATGAAAATGCCGACCTTGTCGGCCTGTCCGCGGCGAACGCTGCGGCGGCTTTAAGCGGGGCGTTCGTAGTGAACGGAAGTCCCACCCAAACCGCGATGGTCGAAGGCGCCGGCGGGCAAAGCCAGCTCGCACAGGTTGTCACGGCGAGCGTGGTAGCGGTGGTACTGTTCTTTCTGACCGGGCCGTTGCAGTACCTGCCACGCTGCGTGCTGGGCGCGATCGTATTCATCATCGCCATCCGGCTCATCGATTTGCGCGGCCTGCACAGCATCAGCCGCGAGAGTCCCGGCGAATTCGTGCTGGCCCTGACGACCGCGGCCGTCGTGGTACTGATCGGCGTCGAACAGGGCATCGTGCTGGCGATGGTGCTCTCCCTGCTCCGCATCGTGCGGCACAGCTATCATCCGCACACTGGCGTCCTGGTGGAAGACGAGGGCGGAATATGGCGGTCGAGCCCTGCGGTTCCGGATGTGGTCACTGAACCAGGCTTGGTGATCTATCGCTTCGGGGCGGCACTGTTCTACGCCAATGCCGACAGATTTTCAGAGGAGGTTCGAGGGCTGGTGGGGCCCGCGCCTTCGCCGGTGCGCTGGCTGGTCGTCGATGCCGAAGCGATCACGAATGTGGACTACACCGCCGCGCGCGTAGTGCTGCAACTTCAGCAAGACCTCGCCGGCTGCGGCGTCGAGTTGGCGTTCGCGCGGGTATCGCCGGAACTGAAGGCCGACCTGGACCGGCACCATCTGACCGAGGCCATCGGCTCCGAGCGAATCTTCCCCCGCCTCCGTGATGCGCTCGCGGCCTATGAGATGACCGGGAACAGGGAAGTCTCCCGGCCAATCTGAAGATCGCTATATGGAACTCTCGACTGCCTCCACGAGAACTTCCTGGTAGCGGTGGATCATCAGGTCGAGATCGTGCTTGAGCGCCAGCTTGCGGCTGCGCCTGCCCAGCCGGATTGCGAGTTCTGGATGCTCCATCAATGCGATCATCGCATTGGCGGGGTCTTCGGCTTGGAGCAGGCTCACCAGATAACCGTTGCCGTCGATGATTTCGGGAATCGAGCCGGCAGGCGTCGCAACAATCGGCAGGCCCATCGCCATCGCTTCCAGAACCGCAAAAGGGGTGCCCTCGGTTATCGAGGTGAGAGCGAAAACATCAAACGCGCGGAGCACCTCCGGGACATCGGAGCGCGGTCCGACGAACGCCACGCGATCGGCGATTCCAAGCTGCGCCGCCTGCGCTTTGAGTTCCGCTTCACAGCCGCCGTCGGGTCCCGCGATTACCGCTTTGACCCGGCGTCCTAACGGTGCCGCGGTTTTCACGACAATTTCTATCGCACGAAGCAGATGGACCAGATTCTTCTCCGGCGCCAGCCGCGCGACGGTCCCGATAACGAAGTCGCCGGACTCAAGTCCCAGCGCGGCGCGGCATTGAGCGCGGTCGTAGCGGTTCGGATCGAAGCGGCGCAGATCGACGCCGTTGGGAATGACGACCAACTGATCGCGGCGATAGCCGAGTACCGGGCGCTGGGCGAGAATCATGTTGCGGATCGTCTTCGATTCGCAGATGACTTTATCAAAGGTAGAGTTCTCGCGCGGATTGTTAGCCACCGCGACTCCGTCGGTGCGCTCGACGATCGCGGCGACGTTGGCCTCGCGGGCCGCGGCCAATACATCCGCCAGACTTCCCCGGATGTAGTTGGCCGCATAGATCAGGGCAACGTCGATGCCGTCGTCCCGAAGATGCTCGACCAGTTGCTCGCGGAAACGCTCGCGAAGCATGCCGCTTCGGGGCGCCGCGAGACTGGTGGTCGAATCGGCCGAATCGGGAAACGCGCCTTCGCCGACCGCGAGCTCGGGGGCCCCGATAACGATCGGGATGCCCAAGGCCTGTGCCTCAGGCAGGAGCCTCCCGGCGCGGAACGAATATAGATGTGGCGAAAACAGCGAGCGATCCAGTCCGCGCAGCAGCCCGATGCATCCGATTTCCTGGCCACCCATCGCGACGTTATCGCAAATGGCTCCAACCTTGATCATGGTCCCCTCCTCCCAGTGTCAGTCTCGTTTCGCGCGATAATAGTCTGGCGCAATCCAATACGATATCGGCTCGCGGGTCGCAAGGGCTACCCGCCGGCGGCGGTGCTTTCAGACCGCGAGGCTGTAGGCGCCGCCTCGCTCCAGTGCTTTCTTGTAAGCGGGCCGCTCGTGCAGGCGCGCAACCCACTTATCGAGATTTGGGTATGCGGCGCGCTTGCCGAACGCGCCGGCTATCTCGCCGACGAAGCTCATCTGTATATCGGCGCCGGTCAGGCTATCTCCGACCAGGAACTGCCGCCCCTTCAACGCGCTATCGACGTACCCGAGGTGATTGGCGATCTCGCTCTCGATACGCGGCATCAGCGGCGCAGCGGCTGCGCCCAGCCGCGTGGCGTAGAGGTTGAGCATCAGCGGGAGCATCGCGGAGCCTTCAGCGTAGTGGAGCCATTGCACGTAATCGTCGTAGGCGGGCGTTTCAGGCGCGGGCTGCAGCCGCCCACGGCCGTAGCGGCGGATGATGTAGTCCACGATTGCGCCCGACTCGATGATCGTCCGTCCGTTGTCGGTGACTACCGGTGACTTACCGAGCGGATGGACCGCTTTCAGCTCCGGTGGCGCGAGCCGGGTCTGGGCGTCGCGCTGGTACCGTTTGATCTCGTACGGAAGACCGAGCTCCTCCAGCAGCCACAAAATTCGTTGCGATCGGGAGTCGTTGAGGTGGTGAACGGTAATCATCTATATGCTCCTCCGGTTCGATGACGCTTGCGTTCCGAAGTCCGACGCTCTGTGCGGTTGAGCTATGGGCGCGCTGTCGTCAAGCTAGTGGCAAGTCCGGGCTTTCTCAAGCGGAGGCCAAGCGTAGGCAATGACAAGCGGACGCGGTCCCTCGACATAGACTCTGGCTTTCCTTGGAAAGCAGGTGCCGGCAGTTGTCCGCGAGCTTCCCGAAAGCAATGCCGTGGCCGCGGCGGGCCCCATAGAGGGCCTTGTCGCTGGGGCGGGTGAACGTTCAGTTCAAGGAAGGTTCAAATAAGACCTGTGCGCGATGTCTATCACGTTGTTGGGGGCGAACTGATCCATGAGCTTCCGCAGGTCGGATTGCCGATCTCTCAAGGTCCCCTTGACCTTGAGAATCCTCTGCCCGTATTCCGCGATGTCGACCACGATCCGCTCATAGCGATAGAAAGCGATCGCGAGTGAATCGATCTCGGCGGGACCGTACCCGGGGAAGAACCATTCTCTCTCGCGGGAATCGTTCCAGGAGCCGCCGACACCCCCGCCTACGAACATCAGGTCGCGTTCCCTGGGCGCGAGAACGGGATTGTCCCAATCCACGATAGTTAGCTCGTCATCGGCGCCGACGAGGACATTGCCGGCATGCAAATCCGAATGGCATAGGACGAAGGGGACGGTTTGCCTCTGCATTTTTTGGGCAAGCCGCTCGGCGCGTTCGATCACAGCCTGGATTTCGGCTCGGTTGCTCATCCAAAACGCGGCGAGTTGTGCGACCGCCGGGTCGTCGAAGCTTCGCCGGTCCACCTGGCTGTCCAATGCCTTCACAATCGTGCGGCTGCGGGGCGAGTGCGATTCACGCGGCACACGGCGGGCTAGCCTGGGTGGAAGGATTACCGCATGGACTTCCGCGATCGTCTCGCCAAGCGCGATCCACTGTGCCCTTGATAGCGGGCGCTCAAAGGCGTTCTTTCCGTCGAAAAACGGATAGAGCATCCAGTCGAAGCCATGCGCATGGATCCATAGGTGGTTTGCGGTGGTCGGGATGGGCACCATGACGCGGAGCAAGCCTCTCGAGTGGAGATAGGCCGGAAGGGCTGCTGCGATTTCGTCGAAGTCTCCGCATCGCAACTTGAGAACGTACCGTGCGCGATTGTCGGTGGTGACGCGGTAGACTGCACTGTTAGCATCGCCGCTGGGCAGAAAAGACGCCTCGGAATTGCTCAGTCCGAAGCCGTTTAGCACGCTAACAACGGCGTCGTCGGAGATATCAGGTTCGGTCAGCACGGAACCTTCACTTTATTCGAAGACGGTCGCACGGTAATAACCATGCTCCACAGTTCAATGGCGCTTGCGTTGCAAAGTCCGATGCTCGGTTGAGCTATGGCCGCGCGGTCGCCAAGCTAATGGCAAGTCCGGCTTTTCTCAAGCGGAGCCCAAGCGGAGGCAATGACAAGTGGAGGCGGCGATTGATTGCCGACGGGTCTGACCGAGCGATAAGAATCGCGGCGCCGCGGCGCGTGCTGGTCAGGGAAGTCAACTGGCTTGGCGACGTGGTGATGAGTCTGCCGGTGCTTGGCCTGATTCGGCGCGCGTGGCCCGGCGCGCATCTGTCGGTCCTGTGCAAGCGCGATCTCGCCGGCTTTTTCGACGGCGCGCGATGGATCGACGAAGTCATCCCGTACTCCATATCCGGCGGGCTGCGCGGCTATGCTGATACCGTGCGGATCGTTTCAAGGATTCGCGCCGGTCGCTTCGACCTCGCGATCCTGTTGCCCGATAGTTTCTCCGCGGCGCTGTGGGTAACGCTGGCGGGCGTGAGGAACCGCGCCGGTTACGCCGCCGACCTTCGCGGCCCACTGCTGACGCACAAGAGCGTACCGGCCGCCGACGCGGCGCGATCGCATCAGATGTACCGTTGGCTCGCGATGCTCCGCGGCACACTCGGAATCGAAGGCGACGCGGGACTGCCAACGCCAGGACTGCCTACGATCGATGTGCACGAACCTCATCGCGCCAGGATGCGCGCCTGGCTCGCGACGCGCCGGCGGTCTCCGGACCGCGCGCTTATCGCGATCGCACCGGCGGCCGCCTATGGCCCGGCCAAGGAATGGCCGCCCAGCCATTACTCGGCGCTGATCGATCTGCTCGGCGAACGGTTCGGCGCCGAGTGCGTCCTGATCGGCTCGCCCGGCGAACGCGCGCGATGCGAGCTGGTGGCGCGCGGCAGCCGCCATCGCGCGTTGATGGCCGCCGGCGAGACCGGGGTCGGCGAGTTGATCGCCCTGCTGTCGCTGTGCAACGGATTCGCCGGCAATGACTCCGGATGCATGCACGTGGCGGCGGCGTTGAAAATCCCGACGGTCGCGGTTTTCGGATCGACCGACCCGAAGCGGACCGGCCCGCTCGGGCCGAAGACTGCGGTGATATATCGGGGAATCGAATGCAGTCCCTGTCTGGCAAGGACCTGCCGCTTCGGTCACTACAATTGCCTGACCACGATCGAAGCTGCCGAAGTGGCAAGCGCGATAGCCGGCCTGGGCGCGTTCGATCCGGCCCCGCAGACAACCAACAGATCGGCGAACGGGCGGGCGGACGAATAGAAGCTATGCGGCGCCGTCGGAAGCGATCGCCCCGTCCAACGGCATCGCCCAGTACCATGCATAGCGTTTGCGGGCGTCGTTGGATTGCACCCGGCGAGTGATATTGTCGCCGCACTCGCGGCAGAAGTAGTACGGGCGCCGCGCCGCGCTCATGTTCAGCACCAGCGTCCGGTCGCCCGCCGGATCGGCGGTAAACTCCGAGCCGCAAATTCCGCATCGCAGACGGTCCGCCACCTCGACCCGATTGATTGCGGGCCGTGCGGCAATGCGCCCGCCGGCTTCCACAGACGACGAGCCGGGCCGCCGTCGCAATCGGAACAGGCGATACTTCAACTCCGCACCCACGCCTGGCGTTTCGACCGTGCGGACCGGTACTTTCGCCAGCCGGTCGATGATCAAATCGCAGACCGGCGCGCTCACCGCGAGGCCGCAGTGGCTCGATTGAACCTCGATCGTCTCCACGTTCGGCCCGCTTTCCAGACAACTGCGCCAGTCCACGATCCCGTCACTCTTGGTATAAACGATAGTCTCCGGAACCTTGGGCGATTTGCCCGGCAGGTTCAGCCCGCACGGCCCGCACGGATCGCCGAGCGCCGTCAGGCATCGATGATTCCCAAGCCCGAGTATCGCCGCGCCAAGGCGCAGCAGATGGTTGGAATTGCGGACCGGATCTTTCAGCGGCGAGCCCAGCAGGATCGCCCGTTCGACCAGCAGCGGGAAGCGGCGCGCCAGCTCGCGCGCATAGATTCCGCCCAGGCTGTGCCCGATTATGATTACTTTGGCGTTGGTCTGGCGGCCCGCGTCGCGCAGCACGCGCTCGAGTCGGCCGATCGTTTTCACCGGACAGTCGGCGTTGAACCAGATGCCGGGGAAGAACACGCGGTAGCCCGCCATCCGGAGCCGCCCCGCGATTCCATATAGCGAGGTATCGCCGGCCATGAAGCCGGGAACCAGCAGGACCGGCTTTGAACCTCGATGGGGTGTCCGCTCAGCTCGCCTGCGCGCCGTATCGCCGGCAAAAGCGAGCAGCTCGCGTATCACGCGCGCCTCGCGCAGCAGACCTGCGAGCCCCGGCCCCATCGCGACGCCTACCAGCGCGCCTCGCGAGGGCCGCCCCGCTCGCGCGTTACGCAGGCGCGCTCCGAACGGACCCGATGGTATCCGCCCGGGCTGTCGCCGCAAGGTTCTTTAGCTGTGAGTGCTTTCGCCCCGATCCGCACCACCGCCGCCACCACACGCCCCTGGCCCCAAGGGCCCCTGCCCGCAGGTTCGTTTATCTTGTGATTCGCTGCCTCATCCGACTAATCTGACTAATCTGACTAGCTCGCAAACTGGATAATAACTCCCATCGATATGCTTATGTGCGATACGCTTATGCGGCCGCAACTCTCCGCGCTGGAAGCTGCTCGCTCTCGTCCGTAACCGCCAGCTTGGGCGTGCTCTTGTTGTACAGATCGAGCACGGCCTCGACCGTGGAATAGCGCGGAGTGTATCCGAAGCGGGTCTTGAGGTGGCGATTATCCACCACCCGCCCGTAGCGAAGCATCAGCGCGTGATGGGGTTGAATGTCGGTCAGCCCGAGGGTTCTGAGCGCGTCGAACACCAGCCCCAGAAATGGCGCGGCTACCGGCAACTGAAAGCGCCCGCCGAGCCGCAAAATGCGGCTCAAGTAAATCACGCCGTCGCCGACGACGTTGTACAGTCCCGGCAGAGTCAGCAGCGCGGCGCGTTTCAGCACGCCGACGGCATCGTCCTCGTGACAGAACTGCAGGCGGGGATCGAAACCCATGACCGTCGGCACCACCGGCATCGCCAGATAACGTGATATCGAGTTGTTGACTCTGGGACCGATGATGTCGCCGACGCGCAGGCAGGTTAGTAGTATGTTGCGCCCCGAGCGTCCGAGATGGTTGACCGCGTTTTCTATTTCGATCAGGTCGCCGGCGTATCTGGTCCTGGCAGGAACGCGCGGCCTGGTATCCTCGGTCAGAACCGCGGCGTCCAGCGGGTCGGCGCCGTACACATGCAGCCCGCTCATCAGCACGAACTTACGCACGAACGCCATCGATTGCACGGTGGCGACCAGGTTGATCGTGCCCATCACGTTGATCTCGTGCGCTTCGCCGTCGATGCTCGCCGCTTCCCGGTCGGAGCCCAGATGCAGCAGATGGACGATGGTGTCGGGCCTGATGCTCTCGATCAGGTGCTTCAACCCGGTAGTGCGTAAGTCCGCGTTGATCACTTCAGCCCGCTTGAATGCGTACCGAGGCTCCCTGAAGTCCACGCCGGCGACATATTCGACCCGATCGTCTTCCTCGAGTTGCCGCAGGAGTTCGCTGCCGGCAAAGCCCCCGGTTCCGGTGACCAGAATCCGCTTCGGTTCCGACTCTAATGACATGCGCTTAGCCTCCTGATGTGGAAGGCAGAAAGGCGTGCGCATTCGCCGGGAAAGAATTCAGATGAAAAATAACGACAGTACATCCGCCCTTCCGCCGACCTCGCCGCCTGATCCCACCTTAATCAACCCACCGCACCCTCGCACGTACTGTGAGGTATGCTTATCCGATCGGACTCCAGTTTACAACAGGGTTTGACAGAATATCTCGGCTTGCGCCTGGCGACTGCGTCGCAGGCGCGGGGTACGCGACGCGGACAGTCCCGGTCGGCGGGAAATGCGAATGCTCAGCGGGCCGTTAACCTCAGGACTGGGCCAGGCCGTCGGCCAGCATCCTGATGATCGCGCCGCCCACCACCGAAGCCAGGGCGGCCGCCAGAATTATGACGGCAATCTGGACGATCGGCGATTCGAAGGCGCTCAGTCTGTCGAGCAGGTGAAGCCCGCCCGTTACGGGCTTGGGGACCTCGAAGTGTTTTTCTTGCGCTTCCGGCGCCTGTATCGATGCCATGACGACTGCTCCTGCGGCCGAATGAGTCTCTCTCTCCTTTTGCTTCGGCCTTATCTAACAGACTGTATGATATTACGTCTGCTTGTTAAAGTCCAGCGCGGGCAGCAAAGGGCGCCCGGCTGCTCTGACCGGATGAGACGGGGAAGAGAAGCAGGCAGCTAATGGCCCCCGGGATTCAGGGACTCAGGAAACCGGCCGGTGCGCGGTCTTGTCCTGCTCGAACACCAGCCGGACCCTCGCGAATTCGGTCTCCAGGAGGGCGGCGAGAGCGCCGGCGGTCTCGACCTGTCCGCCGGCCGCCGCTTCCTGGATTGCGGCACAAAGCGTTTGCATCCGGTTTGCACCTATAGCGCCCGAGGATCCCTTGAGCCCGTGGGCGAGCTTCTCCACGGCTTGCGAGTCGCGGCTCGCGCCGGCCCGCTTCAGGGCTGCCATCTTCTCGCTCGCATCCTGCATAAAAAGCACGACCAATTCGTCGAACAGCTCCACGCCGAGCGAACGTAATTCCCGGGCCGTCGCGGGGTCGAGGACCGCTGCCTCATTGTGGCTCGCGGACGCGGACGGCGGGGCCGGTGCGACGGCCAGCCATCGCTCCAGCATCAGGCCGAGTTCGCGGAGCGTGACCGGCTTGGCCAGGTAATCGTCCATCCCGGCGCCAAGACACTTCTGCCGGTCGCCCTCCATCGCATGAGACGTTATCGCGATGATAATCGTATGGCGGCAGCCGGCCTCGCGGCCGCGAATCCTCGCGGTCGCTTCGTAACCGTCCATGTCGGGCATCTGGCAGTCCATCAGGATTGCGTCGTAAGGCGATCGGGCGAGCGCCTCGAGCGCCGCACCGCCGTTGGGGGCAAGATCGGCCTGATAACCGAGCTTGCGAAGCTGCGACAGGGCGACTTTCTGATTGATAAGGTGATCCTCGACCAGCAGAATTCTGGCCTGAGCTGCCGCCCCGCTTCCGATAGACATGAATTCCTACTAACAGTAGAGAGAGCAACAAGGCAATAGATCGTGCGTTCGCAACCGGCCCATGGATGATTCAGCGCGGCGGCGCCGCACGCTGCGTTGGCGGGCGAGTCTTCGCTTAAGCCGACTGCGCTCTCAATGACATGGGCGGAGATTGCTGAAAAAAACGAAGCAGGAAAAGTCGCCGCTCGACTCGGCCTGAATTTCTCCCAAGGTTGACGTATTGAGGCGCGCTATGGTCCTATTCAGCAAGTAACCGCTTTGTTCACTGGGTGTCGCAGTGAAAGACCGGCAAGGGACGGCTGGATTCTTCCCGGCATTAGCGGGAAGTACACGACGGGCGGTGGTCATCCTGATGCTTGTGGTGTTCGTGTGCCTTGACCTCGGCGCAGCCAACGCGGGCACCGTCCAGCTTCGGGGCAATGTCTCCAGTTCAATCTCGCATCTGCATCTCACCCGGCGCGCCGCGCCAGACAAGCCGCTCGACCTCAGGATCTATTTCGCGCTGCGCGATCGCGCGACGCTCGACAAATTGCTGGCCGATCAGCAGGACCCGAATTCGCCGGAATACCATCGATGGCTGACGCCGGATGAATTCGCGGCGCGCTTCGGCCCGGCCGAGACCGACTTCAGCGCTGCCCTCGACTGGCTTCAGTCGCAAAATCTCAGCATCGTCTCTGCGGATATCAAGTTGCGCGAGATCCGGTATGCCGATACGGTCGCGCACACCGAGCAGATGTTCAGCACCCGGATCTTCAGCTCCGAGGATGGGAGATACTTCGGCAATGCCTGGGAGCCTTCGATCCCGGAGCGATTTAAGGACGTGATCGCGTTCATCGACGGCCTCGACAATCTGCGCGTGGTGGTTCCCGCTTCTCACGTGAATCAAGCGCAGCTTGGATCCGATCGGGCGCGCGAGCCGCAACTTCCGCCGCTGCAAGTGGCCGCGCTCCTGAGCGGAGGGATCTCCTCTTCAGTAGAAACGGAGCCGGATTTCAAGAGCGGCAGCATCGGAATTGGACCGGCCGACTTGCACACCTTTTACGACGAGACGCCGCTGCTCAACGCCGGTATCGACGGCAGCCGCAGCGACTGTATCGCGCTGCTCGAACTTTCGGACTTTCCGGACTTCGGAGTGAACCAGTTTGACCAGACTTTTTCATTGCCCGATGCCGCGATTACGCGGGTGTTCGCTGACACCACGACTCCCGGTCAGCTCTCCGCATTGACGATACTTGAAGCGATGCTGGATGTTGAATGGGCGCACGCGGCCGCCCCCGGGGTGCCACTCACGGTTTACATAGGAGACCCGACTTCGGTCGGATACATCGCCGCAACTACGGACGCTGGCCAGAGAGCCATCAATGACAATTCTTGCGGCATATCGAGCGTCAGCATCGGATCGTGCGGCACGCCTGAAAGCTTCTTTCCGGGAGTGGCGGGCGCGCAGGCCGCCCAGGCGGCCAGCCAGGGCATGTCGGTATTCGTGGCCTCCGGAGACTATGGAGCCGCCGGATCTGGAGGCGACCCGACGACGGCTTCCTGCGGGCCTGAGGCAACCCGGGGCGTGAACGAACTGGCGGCCAGCCCCAACGTAACCGCGGTGGGTGGCACGCAGGCCATCTTTAAGACCGACTCATCGGGCAACGACGTTGGCTTTGTGCCCGAGCAAGTTTGGGACGAGCCGGGCATCGGCGCCAGTGGGGGAGGCGCGAGCGGCGCATACTCGAAGCCAGCCTACCAGCAAGGTCTGACAGCCGACGACGGCGCCCGCGACCTACCCGATGTGGCGGCACTCGCTCAGTACAACGGGGGGTACTTTCTCGACCTCAGCGCTGGCACGGGGCGGGGAGTCCATTGCTGCGTGGGCGGCACCAGCGCCAGCGCGCCCGTCTGGGCGGGGTTCACCGCGCTGATCGCTCAACTGAACGGCGGCCGGCTGGGAAATGTCAACCCACGGCTCTATCAGCTCGGACCACTTGAGGATAAATCCAATATCGGATTGCGCGATGTCACCAAGGGCAACAACAGCTTCGATAAAGTAACGGGTTTCAATGCGGGGCCGCTCTACGATCAGGCGACCGGCTGGGGCTCGCCGGATGTAGCGATCCTCGCCAAAGCGCTCCTCGCACTTCCGACACCGACACCAACGCCGACGCTGGCACCAGGCCAAACGCCGGCGCCAACACCGACGCCGACCCCTACTCCGGCCTCTACCCCGAGCCAAGGCGTAACGCCTACGCCCGTGGTGGTCGCTGGGTCGGGACAGCTAAGCTGGGGTGGTAACAGCGACGGTATTGAAAGCGACTACGTCAATCCGTCCGGAGTCAGCGGAGCGGAAGGTCCCAACGAGTTCATAATAAAGACCAGCAACACAATGGTCCTTTTGGGTCAACCGCCGTACGATCCTTTGTTCAGCGGGAGATGGCGGGACGACTCCCAGTTCATTACGCCCGTTGGCGCTGTTGCTGTACCGGCCTTCTATCAAGCGCCCGTGTCCAACCAGAGCCGCATCTATTACGACCCTGATGGTCCCTCGACGCCGGGTTGCGCGCCGGGTGGCCGGTGGCTGTTTGTCGCGCTCAGTACCGCTGGCGCGAAGGCGACGGCAAGCGGGAACGGCAGGCGCCCGCTCCCGGGAACACGCGGAGTGCTCATAGCTTCGTCTCCAGGCCCCGAGGCACTCGCCGATCCATCGACGTGGTATAAAGTTTTTCTGCCGGCTGACTGTACAGGCAAGCAGGGTTGCGCCGATTCTCCGCAACTCGGCTGGAATTCCTCCAACATTGCGGTCGCCTTGAACAACTACTACTTCGCCGGCAAGTGGCATCCTGCACTGCTGACCATTTCCCATGACGCGCTCGAATGCGGCCAGACTACGTCTCAATCGGCGCTCCGGTTTCAAGTCTTCGCAAATGACCCGAGTGTCGCGAAGACTCCGCAGATTCCGGAGCCCGCTTGGGATGTCGCGCTGCAGAGTGCGTGCCCGGCGCAGACCTACTCTTCGCCGGTCGGTCAAGATTTCACGCAGGGCAGTCTCTACCTGATAAACGTCCCCAACAATTCGACCTCAACGGTCGAGATCAGCACGCTGCAGACCGGCAGTACGCCGAAATTGGTTCCCGCTGCGATGACTGTGCCGGCGCCGTCACCCTGGCGCAACCGACCGCATCTGTCTCTCAGAACGGAACCTCCACCAGGGTCAATTTCAGCCCAGGCGACACGCGTTTTGCGTCGTGTATGGTCAGGAACGGCGCGATGTGGGCGGCCCAGACCGTCGGGCTAACGGGTTCGACCCCTTCGTTGGCGGCGCAATGGTGGGAAATCGGCCTGATGGACGGCCTAACGGCCGGCAAGGTCTATGCCTTCAATCAAATTGGCGGCGGCCAATCGATCAACCAGAACGTCGTCAATCCCAGCATCGCGGCGAACTCGCACTGCCCCGCGTATGGCGGGAGCGGCCCGACCTGCGACGTGTTGGTAGGTTTCACCGCGATACCGCTGCCTTCGACCAGCGGCTACATGAGTTCCGGGTACGCCCTCACTCCCAACAGTAGCTCCGAGGGTCCAGCGAGTTTCTACCTCTTCGGCCAGGGACCGTACCAGAACTGCGCGGGTAAATCCCCGGCGTCTTTGCCCACCGGTGGCTCCAGCGCCACGACGATCGATCCTTTGAACTATCCGAATAACGACTCAAATTTCTTCACGGTCGGGCAGTACGCAGGTGGCCCAGGCGGCAGCAACTCATGCACGGGCTACGAATGGTCTATCTCGTGGGCGCTGGTCCCGAATTGATGGGCGAATCGCCTCCCCGTGCTACTGCTGCGATTGAGACTACCCCGGATAGCCGGGTGGCCCGGTCTGGGCACTGTCGGCCGGTTCGATATCGAGCTCAACCGTCATCTTCTGCTTGCCGCCGGCGGTGCGAAAAACGCCCTTGATCGGCGGGACGTCCGCGTAGTCGCGTCCGATCGCGACCCTGATATGGCGGCAGTCGGTGCGGCACCCATGTGTGGGATCGAAGCCCACCCAGCCGAGCAGCGGCACCTGCGCCTCGAGCCAGGCGTGGCTGGCGCTCGAGGCGGCGCCCGTCACCGGCGCGGAACTCGCCATCGGCGCAAGATATCCCGAGACGTAGCGCGCCGGAACGCCGGACAGCCTCAGCACGCCGATCGTAAGATGGGCGAAGTCCTGGCATACGCCGCCGCCGATCGTGAGGATTTCGTCGGCGGTGGAATGGACCTGCGTCAGGCCGGGTTCGTACTCGAATTGACCGCGCACGAAAACCACCACGCGCTGCACGTACTCGAAAACATCCTCGTCGTTGGCGGGATGGACCATCCAGAAGAACTTCCTGAGCGGGTCGCTGAAGGGAACGTAAGTGCTCGGATTCAGAAAGTCGTACTCGAGCCGGTTGCGTGACAAATCGCGGGCCAGGAATTCGCGAAAGCTCATCGCGCCGGCGGCGTCGCCGGCTTCGGGTAGCCGCTCCACCAGCGATTGGGCCGCGATCGCCAGCGCGCCGTGAGGCGGATAGACCGAGAGCGCGTGGACCGAATTGCCGTAAAAGTCCTGGTACTCCATGATCGCGCCAACTGGATCGATTTCCAGCCCGAAGCTGATGCATCGCTGGCGCGGTCCCTCCAGCGGCCGCATCCGAAGCTCGTTGTGCGACTCGTAGGCGGGCTGCTCGTACTTGAAGCGGGTGGTGTGGCGGATTTGAAACAGCATCAGGCGGCTTTCAGATATTCCTCGAACACCAACTCGGAGATTTCCGCGCACGAATCCTGGATCCGCAGCAGGAACTGATGTAACCCCTCGTGGATAATCTCGGCGGGCTTGCGGGCGTTGATCTCAGCCAGCAGCTTGCCGGCCGCCGCGGCTGCGAGCGAAGCATCCGGCGAGGCGGCGGCGATCCGGTTGATGAAGGCGCGCAGCCGCTCGACCGAATAAAGCGCCGAGCGGGGGAAGGTCGAATCGAAGAGCAGGATATCGACCACGTTGCCGACCCGAATCGCGCCGCCGTAGCGCTTGCGATAAGCCTCGAGTCCCGACGCACTGCGCAACACCGCCGCCCATTGTAGCAGATCGATCGCGCCGCCGACGTCCTCCAGCCTGGGGAGCAGGAAGTGGTACTTCACATCGAGCATCCGCGAGACGTCTTCGGCCCGCTCGAGCATGCTCCCGAGCTCCATGAAATCGTAGGCGAGATCGCGCGGCATCGTGCCACGCCTGATTCCGGCGAGCTGGTAGAAGCTGTCCTTGAGCTCGGCGAAAAAGGCGAACACGCCCGGCGATTTGAAAACCTCGGGGGTCCATTCCTGGGCCGCGAGGTAGAGCGTGTTGAGGCCGAGCCACAACTCGGAGGAGATCTGGTTCCTGAGCGCGCGGGCGTTGCTGCGCGCGACATTGATACAGTTGCGGATCGAGTTGGGGTTGTCGGCGTCCAGCGTGAAGAAGTTCAGCACCGAGGTTTCATCGGCGGTCTTGTACCGCCGGCTGAACTCCTCGCGCTCGCCGAAGATCGCGAGCAGCGGCTCCCACGGTTGCAGGTCGCGCGGCGGAGTCTCGATCAGGAGCTGGTAGTTCACTTCGGCCAGCCGGGCGCGCCATTCGGCCCGCTCGATGTTGCGCGCGGTCCAGAACAGATGATCGGCGATTCGCTTGAGCACCTAAGCCTCCAGCACCCAGGTATCCTTGCTGCCGCCCCCCTGCGACGAGTTGACGATCAGCGACCCCTCGCGCAACGCCACCCGCGTCAGGCCGCCCGGCAGCACCCGCGGCTTGGCGCCGAGCAGGACGAACGGACGCAGATCGATATGGCGCGGCGCCAGCGCGGGCGCGGTCTCGGGCCGCGCGTTCACGACCGTCGGATGCACCGACAGCGACACCACCGGCTGCGCGATGAACGCGGCCGGGTCGCGCATGATTTGCAAACGGGCCTCTGCCAGCTCGTGCTCGGCGGCGTGCGGCCCGATCACGACGCCGTAGCCGCCCGACGCGCCGGTGGGTTTGACCACGTAGCGATCGAGGTCCTTGAGCACCGTCTCGCGCGCGTCGCGATCGCGCAGCAGATAGGTTTCGACGATCGGGATAATCGGCTCCTCGCCAAAGTAGTAGCGAATCATCGCCGGCGTGTAGGCGTACACGGCTTTGTCGTCGGCGACGCCGGTGCCGATCGCATTGGCGATCGCGGCGTGGCCGGCGCGCAGCACCGCGGCGAGCCCCGGCACGCCAAGCTGCGAGTCGGACCGGAAGACCATCGGATCGAGGAAATCGTCATCGACCCGGCGGTAGAGGACATCGACCTGGCGCAGCCCGTGGACGGTTTTCATGTAAAGCTTCAAGTCCATGCAGACCAGGTCGCGGCCCTCGACCAGCT
Source organism: uncultured delta proteobacterium (assembly GCA_963793115.1). Lineage (GTDB taxonomy): Bacteria > Desulfobacterota > Binatia > Binatales > Binataceae > CAVVMA01. Next base: position 188,294 of record CAWBYV010000008.1, on the reverse strand, counting down.
CCACGCCCATCTGTTGCGAGAGAAAGACGTGCTCGAAAAATGCGGAGTTGTACGGACCCGGCGTGAGCAGCGCCACCGTCGGACGCGACTTTCCGCCCGGCGCGATCTCGCACAGGCATTGGAGCAGGTCGGTTGGGTAGCGCTCGACGCTGCGGACGCGGCAGGCGCGAATCAGATCGGGGATGAGGCGGGTCATCACGACCCGATTCTCCAGCACGTACGAAACTCCCGACGGCGTGCGGACGTTGTCTTCCAGCACGTGGAAGCGGCCGTCGGGTCCGCGCACCAGATCGATTCCGGCGACCGTGACGTAGTTGCCGAGCGGAGGCCGGATTCCGGCCGCGGCGCGCCTGAACTGGGGGCATCCGAGGATCAGGTCGCGCGGCACCACGCCGTCCTTGAAGATGCAGCCCTCGCCGTAAACGTCGGCCAGGAATGCGTTCAGCACGCGGACGCGCTGGATCAGGCCGGCTTCGAGCCCGGCCCAGGTCTCGGCGTCGATAACTCTGGGGATCGGATCGAAGGGGAAGATTCGTTCGGTGCCGTCCTCGGAGCCGTATACGTTGAACGTGACGCCCATTCGGCGGAACATCGCCTCGGCTCGCGCGCACAATTCCGCGAGCGCCTCCGGCGGCATCGAGAGCAGCGCTTCGGTTATCGGCAGAGATCTGGAGTTGCGGCGGTTCGCGAGCTCGAGCATCTCGTCGAACAGCCCGTCGCGGGCGCGATACGCCGCCCAAACGGGCAGCGGCTTGCCTAGTTGGACAGCAGTCATGCTCATGCGATAGCGCTCGCTGCGCGGATTGCCTGCGCTTGCGCCCTCGGGCCCGCACCGCGCGGCGTCAGCTATTAAGCAGAAGCAATCGTGATGCCCGCACTCGGCGGTCCCGAAGTCTGGCGGGCCGGTTCCGTAGCAGGCCGTCGCCTCTGTAGTAGGACCGGCGTCCTGCCGCGCCCTGTCGCGGAGTGCTACTTGCGGGCGCAGTATACCGCGAAGATCAGGTTTTTGTACTCGCAGGCGACTTCGCGAAAACCGGCGTCGCGAAGCCATCCGAGCTGCTCGTCGAGGGTGGCCGCGCGATCGAGCTTCATCCGATCGAGCGCCGCGCGCAGCGCAGGCTCCTCCACCCCGTGCTCGCGCGCGCGCGTGAGCCACTGCTGGTGATTTCGATTCTCGATCGAGTCGGTCTCGCCGCGGATCTGGTCGGCGTTGACGAACACGCCCCCCGGTTCGAGCGCCCTGAAGATCTTGCCGAACAGCACCTGCTTCCTCGAGTCGGCCAGATGATGGATCGACAGCGCCGAAACGATGACCTCGTATTTTTCCTCGATCGGCCTTTCGGCGAAATCGGCGAGCTCGAAGCGGAAGCGGTCGCCGCCGATTTCGAGGCGCTCGCGCGCCTGCGCCATCATCTCGGTGGAAATATCGACCAGCGTGACGGCCGCATTCTGGAACGACGATCCGACGTAAAAGGACATCAGGCCGGTGCCGGCGCCGAGGTCGAGCACGCGAATCCGCTCGCTGCGATCGAACGGGAGCGCGTCGATCGCGGCGCGATAGAAGTCGTCGAAGCACGGGATGAGCTTGCGGCGCGTGCGGTCGTAATCCCGCGCCGCCTGATCGAAGGCTCGCTGTACCGAGGTTTCCCTCATCTGTACCGAGGTTTCACTCATATCGACCGATAATACCGGCGGAGGGGGTGGGATTCGAACCCACGAGCGACTTTCATCGCTGCCGGTTTTCAAGACCGGTGCCTTCAACCACTCGGCCACCCCTCCAAGCCTTATAAATCAAGCGCCTTCCGTGGTCGCAGGGCCCTTCGTGCCCGCCCGTTTGTCCACTTTTTGCCCGCTTTTTTTCGATCCTAAAATCAGGGTGCTCAATTTGTCCACGGCCCCGCTATCCTGAGCCTTGAACCAATGCGAGTAAATCCTGGGCGTGATGGCCGGGCTGGCGTATGGGTTTCCGGCGCACGCCTGCTCGCGTCTTTGGCGGATAGTAGCGCGGCCGGATGTCCTCGCCTTTGGAGCGCGCCCAAGAAACGCTACAGCGGATTTAGATGTAGCCGGGGCCTTCTTTGCTCGGAGAGATTCGCTCAGAGCACCGGGTTTGGCTCGAGCTCGACCCTGGTCGATTCCAGGAAGCGGCTCAGCATGTTGAAGTAGGCACAGCACAGGATGAGCTCCGTCGCCTGGCGCACGCCGTAGCGCTCCATTATCTGTTTGAGCGCTTCGTCGCTCAGCCGCACGTCGCGGCTGATCTCGTCGGCCACCCGGCAGAGCAGATTGCCTTCCTCACCCAGCGCCGTGACCGGGCCGTCGATTTCGATTTTCGCGATCTCGTCGCCGGTAAGACCGACGCGCTTGGCGACCGCGACGTGCTGTGTCCATTCGTACTTCGAGCGCGTCACGTGCGCGACGCGCAGCACGGCGATCTCGCGCTTGCGGGGGTCGAATTCGCTGCGGAACAAGAGCGAGGTTGCAAACTCGAGCAGCGGTTTGAAGCTGGCCGGCGCGTTCGCCATCATCCTGAACACGTTGAGCGGCGGCAGCGGCTTGAGCGTCTCGAGGACTTCCGGCGACAGTTGCGAGTCGTCGGGCAGCGGAACTTTCACTGGCATCGTGCTACCCTCCCTGTACCAAGCCCCAATCCACCTAATCCGAAGTCCGATGCTCTGTCCAGTTGAGCCTTTCGGGGGTAGTGGGCGATCTTGAGGTCGGATGGCCGGCAGGGACGCCGGCCACTACCCTGAATGAGATCACTTCTGGGGTAGAACTGGCCTCCGTGCCGGCGCTCTTCGCAGGACCGCCCACTACCCTTTCGGGATGCCGCCAAAGGACTTACACTATCGCCGACGGCGAGAACGCCTTTCTCGCCCAGCTTGGTTCGGCGTTCCTATAGGCGACCAAGGAGGAGAACCATGGAAGAGAACCTGGCCAGGCGACTGCAGATACTGGAGGATCGGCAGCAAATAGAAGAGCTGCGCGCGACGTACTGTTTCCTGGTCGATGATGGCCGCTTCGACGAGCTCGTGGATAGCTGCTTCACCGAAGACGCGTCGTGCGACTTCCGGGCGGTCAGGGGTGGCGGCGCGTTGGCCGTGGCCGCGAAGGGACGCGACGAGGTCCGTAAATTCTTCTCGCAGCTTGTGCCAACCATGCTGCACGACATGTGTCACATGGTCCACAACCACCGGATCGCGATCGACGCCGATCGCGCTTGGGGCGATTGTTACTTCGAGGTCACGGGCCAAAGCCCCGCGGCCGGCGAGGCGATCATCGGCGCCGGGCGCTACATCGATCGCTACCGCCGGGTGGACAATCGGTGGCGCTTCGAGCAACGCAACGCCGAAATCTTCTACCTGGCGCCGTTGGCCGACGGCTGGGTAAAGCGCCCGTTCATCGGCCCGCGATCTTGATCGCGCTGGCGAGGCAGCAGCAGGGTGTTGAGAAAGTGAGACTAGGTGAGTTGGAGAAATGTGCGCTCTCAACACCCTGCATGAAAACTGGCTTCCTTCCCTAATCTTCTCTCCCTCTGGGAGAGACAAGAGTGAGGGAGCAGGCTGTGAAAATCCTTTTTCAACAGCCTGCTAGATGGGCTCCTCAGCAGTGGCGGGCTCTGCCACACTCTCAATCCTGGCGCTGGTAATAAAGAATACGGCGGCGATCGTCACTCCTATCGCACCGACTTCAAGGCGGCTGACCGCTTCGCCCCCGAACAAGGCGCCGACCAGGACCGCCACAACCGGGTTAACGTAGGCGTGGCTCAGCGCGAGCGCCGGGCGGGTGTGACGGATCAGGTAGGTAAAGGCGCTGAAGCCGAGCAACGAACTGAAGATCGCGAGATAGACCCAAGCCGCGATCGACTTCAACGGCGGGATTGCATCCATGTGCTCTCCGGTCGCCGCGCCCACTATCAACAAGATGCTGCCGCCACAGATCAGAAGCGTGGCGCTCGCCATCGAGCCCGCGGGCAGGCTCCATGTGCCGGCTCAATACGGAGCCAAGCCCCCAACATAGACTCGCCGCCAACAGCGCGAGCGCAGCGATCGGATGCGCGCGCAGACCGGACTGAGCGTCGAGCAGGATCATCGCGGCGAAGCCCAAGGCCAACCCGTACCATTCCAGACGATGCGGCCATCGCTCGACGAAACCGGCGAACGCTACGGTCCAGAGCGGCGAGGTAGCCAGCAGCAACGCAGCCAGGCCCGAGTCCACCCATTGCTCTGCGAACGCCGTACCGCCGCTTCCCACACACATAAGCGGCAGCGCGACTACGGCGGAAGAGAGCCATTGGGCGCGGGTCGGATTCGATGCGCCGCCGATTCTGAGCGCACAATACAGTATCGCGCCGGCGAAAAGCTGCCGCCCTCCGGTCATCAGGAACGGCGGCATGCTCGCGACCGCCACGCGCGTTGCGAAATATCCCGAACCCCAGAGCAGATAGACGGCGAGCAAAGCGAAGATGACCGTAGTGCGGTCGGCAACCGCGGTCAGCGCGGGCCTGGCAGCATCCGCCCAAGGGCGCTCCAGAATAACTGAGTCTGCGGCGGGTTCTGCGATCCCGGCTTGAGGGGACTTCCCGGTAATGCTCATCGTGCGTGCGCTCAGGCTCTCACGTGTCGAACGGCGAGTCTATGAAAGTCGCGGCGCCATCAAATATGTTAAGGCCAGTCCCATGGCAAGCCGTGAGCCTCGCAGTCGAAGGCGCCGATGAACCATAGCGGGCAGAGTCCGGTCATTGCATACGTGGTGCTGTGGATGGCGGCGATCGTAACGCCGCTGTATTGGATCGTGTTTTTCGCCACCGGCAACCTGACGCCCGCGCCGACCGACGTGGGGATGCGCTTCGAGCTGGCATTTCCCGCCGCCGACCTTTGGATGGCATCCGCCGCGGCGCTGGGCGCGATCGGGATGCGGCGCGGATGGCGAATCGGCTATCCGATGGCGGTCGCGGCGGCCAGCGCGCTCCTGTATCTGGCCCTGATGGACATCACCTTCGACCTCGAAAACGGGGTCTATCTTTTGGAACGGGGACAGGTATCGGTCGAGATCGCGATCAATGTGTTTTGCGTGAGCGGCGCGGCCGTATTGTTTTACGTGCTGCCTTGGCGCGAGCCGTCAGGAACCCGGCCATCGGCCGGAACAACACCTGATCAGCCTCGCCTGGTAATACCGGATTGACTTTTCGCAAGCCCAATGAGGAGAAAGACCAATGGCGGATCAGATGGCCGAGTTCAATAAGAAGGTGATCGAGGAGTTTCACGCCAACGCCGGCAAGGTCGGCGGCGCATTCGCCGGCGCACCGATGGTTCTTCTGACTCACAAAGGAGCCAGAAGCGGCAAGAGCTATACGACGCCGCTGGTCTACAGCAAGGATGGCGCTCGCATCGTCATCGTGGCATCGAAGGCGGGCGCGCCAAACAACCCGGCTTGGTATCACAATCTCATCGCTCACCCGGAGGTGATACTGGAGATAGGGACCGAACAGTTCAAAGCCAAGGCGGTCGTCACCAAGGGCGCGGAGCGCGAGCGGCTGTTCAACGCGCAAGCGGCGCAAATGCCGATGTTCAACGAATATCGGAACAAGACCACGCGTCAGATACCCGTCATCGCGCTCGAACGCGTCAAGTGAAAACGTTTACCGCCGGTTTCGATCCGCTGGACGATGGGCGACGGCGGATTGCCGGGGTCCCGACGAATAAGAAAGGGAGTTGGCCCCCGCTACTGTAAGACGACCGACCCGGAGAGGTTTTCTCCCAGCTTTGTCGCCCGGAACGATCGGCGTTGCGCCCGGTGCTTTCGATCCCGATATCAGACGAAGCCTGTGAAGAAGGTTCGCAAGAAGAAGTAAGCTCGGCGCGATCGCGGATCACGGGGTCGGGGGCCTTTCGGGCTTCCGGTCTCGTCTTTATTTCGGGGGCTGCGAGGGGCAGGATGGGTGTGGAGAAAGGTTGATGACAACTGTGGAAACGACGGACGACCGTAGCGGCCTTCGTTACGTTGCGTTCTTCGATATCTTGGGGATGAGCGATCTGATTCTCCACAATCACGAGAAGGCATGGGAAATATTAAGTCGGCTTCGACACGAGATGATCGCTGGCATGGAACAGCAACAATTCGACATATCATCAGTTGACGGCAGTGCCGTTAGGCGTTTCACAAATGCGGATTACATAAAGTACTTCACGTTTTCCGACTCAATACTCTTGTTCACGAGCGGAGAGACCCCGCTCGATCTTCTATCGATGGTATCGTTCTGCACGGAGTTTTTTGCGCACGCTTTCCATAAGTGCGTTCCGCTTCGAGGAAATATTGCGCATGGGGAGTTCTGGTTCAACTTCGAACACAACCTGTTCTCAGGCCCCGCTTTAGTCATGGCATACAGAGCAGCGGAAGACCCACAATGGATGGGCGTAACCGTTGATTCTGTGGTATCGGAGAGACTGGTAGAATTCCTCGATGGCTCCCCGCAAGTGCCACCGTTATGTGAATGGAACGTTCCGGTCAAATCTCAGTCGGAACCGAAGCGGTTAAACGTTGTGAATTGGCCGGGCTCACACAAGAGTGATTTCAAGGTCCGCCCACCGATTAGCGCTGAGCAGCTTTACTCTGCCGCTTTTGAGCGAATCTTCGGTCCTTTCCAAAGACTTGAGCCCAGAGCACAGGCGAAGTACGTGAACACTGCCTTGTTCATTAGCGCAAAGCTCGCTTAGTCACGATTCCTCGCCCCCCGGCGCGCGCTTCCACGGCGACCTCGGGTGAGTGATCCGGGGCCGCGCTTTCTTTCGGGCGCGGCGAGGGGGAGGATCGAGGGCAGGAGATGGTGAAAGTGAAGCTCTGCCACGCCGTCGCGCTCGTGCTTGTGGGCTGGTATTTGATGATCCCGCCTTCCCGCCTTCTTCGAGAAGCGCTCGACTTCGTGAGACCTCTATGACACTCACTGCTTGGATTGTGGCGATGGCCGTGATCGGTATTTTCGCTTATCGACGCGGCTGGCATCACGTATCTCCTTGGCTGCGGCGATATGTTTGGTTTGCGGTTATCATAGAAGTCATCATGTGGCTTCCGGTCCTAACAGGGTTGTTCCCGGCTGGCCCTCTGCTGTACCCGTTCATTGGATTGATGTTTGCCAGAATGATTTTGATCTGGTCGGGAATTGTGACCGGGGCCGTCTTGCTGACAGGTATGTTGATTCCCTCGAAGCTCGTTAGTTGGATAAAGCGTTCCGCGATCACGAGGGTCGGCCCCACTAGCGCGACAGAGAAGCCTTTAGAAAAGACCCCCGACTTGCTCGGCGATGTGCTGTCCTATCGCATCGCCTTCGACCATTTCGGCATCGACCTCGCCAAACTAACAGATGGCTTACCGCCAAACCTGACCGGACTTGTCGAAGTGTGGGCGGTTTTCTATGCGGCATGGGTCTTCAAAATGGGGGTACTAAAAGCACATGGCGAAGAGTTTGCCAGCCGCGTTCTCCAAGATGCAAAAGTCCGTCTTGTCAAAGCGGACGTACTAAAAACGGGTGAAGGGTCCTTTGCATCGACGTTCGATTTCTGGATGGAGAAATTGGACACTGCGGGGGAAATATGGGTCAAGGGCGGAGAGGAGTTTTCAATTCCGACGCCCGATGGCAACCGTGTAAAAGCGCCAGTGGAGATGTTTGCGGCGTTGATGTTTCTGGCCTTTGACCCAAACAGCCCCTACAAATCTCCAACGATAGAGAGTTTCAAGAACGCCAAGGGCATGCCCGACTTCGAGCTGGCGGAGAAACTGGTATGGGTGCGGGGTCAGGTCCAGCCTTGGATAACTTCGTTCGTTGGGGTCGAAATCAAGGGGCGTTGGTATCTGATGGCGCCGCCCCTGCTCGACCCTCGTACGCAAGACTCGGGGTTGTTCGTGGACTTAAAAGCGCCGCTTTCTAGCTGGGACAAGCTCGGGGGCTACGAATCGAAAGCTGAGTGTGAACAAGACAAGCGCGAACGGCTTGCGCGTGCCCAAGCGAGCGAACGGGATGCGAGCGACGATGACGACGCTCTTCATCGACAAATCGATGAACTGAAGCAGCAAAAGTCCTTTGACAACGAGAAGACCAAATCCTTGCTCCACCGCACTATGGCCGGAATGGTCAGGATACAGGCCACGCAGAGAGCAATGTTTTCCGAATGTGTCGCAGCGGACGATCCACGGCTCTAGAATCTTCGCCACGCCGCCGCGCTCGCGCTCACAGGCTGGTATTTGATGGCCCCGCCAATGCGCGGAACGAGCAGCATTTTACTTGTCGGATTCGATGGAGACTACACAAAGGCTAACTGCGTGAATGGGGCCTTGGACAGGTAGCGTCCGGTCCCCGAATCGGCCTCCCGGCTCCCGACCCCCCCTGCCCCCTCCACTAAAACTCGATTGGCGGCTGGGGTTCCCGGCAGCATCCCCGCGATCGTTCGCTCGCACGCGCCCCACACGCGGCCCTGCGATCACAGAACTCGCATGTATGTGCCGCAGTGAATAGATCCTGCGATTCGGCAGGCCCCTCTGGCCGCGCGCGCGGGCGCTGACTCGTCAGCGCCGAACGTCCACCGTGGCCAGACCTTCGCCGGCGGCCGCGGCCAGCAGCCGATCGTCCGAAGCGACAAACAGGACCTCGTCACCGATCTGATCCCGCAAGCGCAGCGCCGAGGCCAGATGGATCGCGTCGAAGCCTCGGAGCGGCCGGCGCTGAACCAGGTCGCGAGCGAGAATCAGGAGCGGATCAACCAGTTCGACCCGAACGTAGGCCGGCCAATCAGCATCGAAAGTCCGCGATGCGCTGCGATGGGCGGCGGGCGTAAGGCCACGTTCTCGAAGCTTCCTCGCCAATCCGGCGTGGACCTCGGCATAGGCTACCTTCGACGTTGCCGGCGGAGGCTCGGCTTCGATCAATGCTTCGACTCGCTTCGATCCGGCCTCTTCCACAAAACGCTTGATCAGCGCGCTGCTGTCAAAGTAGTTCATCGCCGGTCCGCGATGATCTCGTCAGAGATCGGACGGCCGGCGATTCTACTCGCCTGACGCGGCGAACGAGCCCGCGCTCGGGAGCGCTGATTTCTCCCCTGGCCGCCAACGCGGCGATTCGGCCTTCCAGGCTCTTGAGCGCGGAGGTCGCTTGCACCGGCTGGATAACGGCGATCGGTTTCCCGCGCTCGGTCACGATGACTTCCTGCTGGTTCTTGGCGAGCTTCAAATAGGATGTCAGGTGATTCTTGAGGTTCCGTACCCCGACCCGGACAGCCACTGGCCGCATGTGGCCACAGTAGCTACATCGAAGCGTGCCGGTCAATCTGGCGGCCAAGGCCCCGAAGGCCGGCGGAGTCTATGATGATCAACAGAGCCGACTTTCTGATAGCTTAAAGCTCGCGCGAGAGTGGCGGAATGGCAGACGCGCCGGACTTAGGATCCGGTGCCGCAAGGCGTGGGGGTTCAAGTCCCCCCTCTCGCACTCGTCTGAAAAATACGGAAGCACCCAACACCGGCGACGCGTCAAGAAAGCACCCCATCGCGGTGCAGCAGAGCCTCGACGGAGTCGTACTCTCGCGACTGAAGCTGGAGGGCGGCGGCAAACGTTATCTCGTCAGGGCACCCACCGTCGCCGCGCAGGAGGAAGTCCAGCGCCTGCCTTTCTTCGCTGCGCTTCACGAATGCGTCCAGATACGCGCGCCGAACCTGCGCCGCATCGGTCAAGACCGCGCCGTGCTCCAGAAAGAGGCGAATGGCGGCGAGCTGACAGAAGTTGCAATCCTTCGAGACGTAGCGCGGCCGGTAGCGCAGGGTGAAACGATGAAAGAGGTAATATCGGGCGCACCATCGTAGACGCTCGGCGCTCGGAGGGGGCGCGGGGATGCGCGGCGGCGATCCGAAGAGAGTCTCTGCGAAAGTGGCGACATGCTCGTGAAGGAACGGAAACGGCGTGCCCAGGAAGTACCAGGGATGCTCGAACGCGCTTCGTGGAACCAACGTTAGCTGCGCGTGCGTTCCGCCGATGCCGAATGTGCGGCCGCCGAACGATCTCTTGATCGCACGCACCGCATCACCGAAGGCTGCAGGTGGCACGTCGTCGTGGAGGAGGAGGTCGATCTGATACTCGCAGGAAGCCCAGTGGGGTGTTGGATAGACAAGGATGGTTCCGGCGATCGAGCGCAGCGCTTCCTCGCCGTCGAGCCGATCCCGCAACTCGGAGCGATGCGCCTCGGTGAGCGCCGCCGATCGACCGGCGGCGGGAGCCACCCACGCCGCGTCGGGAGGAACCGGCAGGTCGCGATAGAACTCTGCCGCCCGCGCGAGAGAGCAGTGGAGTATCTTGGCCTTTAACTCTTCGCCATTGTGCGCCCAGAAGCCCTTGCGCTCGAGGTCGCCGAGAAGCCCTGCCATCTCCGCGTCCTCCGCAAACAACGACGCCGCCTCCGAATCGGGCAGGTACGCTTCCGCCGAGGGAGCCACGCGGCCGCGGCCGGCTTGCAGGTGGCGCTGACTCTTCAGCGCGGCGCGGAAGCAGAGTCGCATGTGACCCTCGGCGAGGCTCGTCTGGGGCGTCAGCACGTGGGTCTGCAGCACGTTGAGCCACCAGGCGTTGAACTCCGGGTGCAACGGGATCCGATTGCTCTCGATCGCGGGAAGCTGGCCTGCTCGCCTCACCTCTCGACCGCCGATCCTGATCCACCCGCTTGGCGCACTCAGAATCTCAGCCGCGCCGGGCCAGGCCTCGATCTGCGCGAGCTCGCGCCGGGCGACCAAGCGCGCGTCCTGCGGCCAGACGAAGCAGAACACCCGGCTCAAGGCGTCAACTCGGTCCGTGCAGGCGCGCACGAGCGCCGCGTCCTGCGCGGCGCCGTCGTCGAGCACCAGGGTGAGATCGAGATCGCTCTGGCCGGGTGCGAACGTGACAGAGCGGGGATGGCTATGTCGCGCGTAGACCGCTTCGACTCCCCGCATGCTCGCGAGCTGGCGGCCGACCATCCACGTGCCGAGCTGGCATGCCCTTCGATAGAGGGTGCGGATCCACGGCACTCGCGAGCTGCGGATGATCCCCGCGCGAATCCAACGCCGCCATTCCTTCATGGATCAGGGCCTCGCTCGGCGGTGCCGCAGGGCTTCTTTGAAAGACCGGGTGGAGCGAAGGAACGTATCGCCGAACGCCAGCGACGGCTCGATGTGGGTGTTCTCGTGGAACTCGTTGAAGCTCGTGACCACGATCAGGTCCGGAGACGGATCGAGGTCGAGGGCGACTTTCTGCATGTGCTCGTAGGTGCGCTTTCCAAGCCGCGAGGTGATTCGGTAACGGCTTTGACTGCGCTGCGGTGAGGCCAGGCGCGTGTCGTCGTAGCCTGGGCAAATGGTGAAGACGCGAACGGCGCCGCTGTGCTCGGCAAAGGAACGGTAGCTGCTGGTCCAGATCGCTTCGCGCACCGTGCGGCGGCCGACCTGCAGCGGCGAGTACACGCACCAGCCGCTGAAGAACTCCCGCAGCGGGCGCGGAACGAACTGGTTGAAGATGAGCTGACCGGTGGCGATCGCGTGGCAGCCACGCGTGAGCCGGGACAGCAGGTCGTGATGATAGAAGAGCAAGCCAAGAAACGGGCCGCTCAGGTAGTACCAGAGAAGTGGACGACCCCGCAGGCGGTGGTAGACGGGAGACCGCATGAACTCGGTTCGGAGCGTGTGGAACGCTCCCTCCACCATCTTCGGGTCTTCCGTATTGATCGCCAGGAGGATGGCGAGTGCCAGCGGCCGGGACGTTTTCTCCGCGGCGGCAAAAAGCCTTCGCGTTGCCTCGACCTCGGTCGGGTTCAGTCCCGCAAAGGTGACCTGCCAATTGACCACCAGGAAGTCGAGCTGCGCATCGGCGGCCATCTGCAAGTGCCTGCGGATCAAGCCCGGATCTCCGGAGGAATAGGCGCCCCCAAGCGGCGGATCCGTGACCGCGGCGAACTCCCGGTTCTCGTTCCAGTGCTGCGGCTGGCCGCCTGCGCGGTACCAGGGATAGTAGTGCGCACCGAGCAGCGGCCGCCGTGGCCGGGCCACGCGACGTGAGACGGTCTCGCGGAAGAGGTCGAGCAGCTCACCCGCCGTCCGTTCCCAACTGTAGCGGGCGGCGATCTCGCGTCCCGCGGCCCCCATGCGGCGGGCGAGATCCGGATCGCCCAGCAACGTAGCGATGCTCTCCGCGATCTTGTCGGGATGAGCGGGCACGAAGCGGGCGCAGCTCTCGTTCAGGACCTCGCTGTATCCGCCGCCCTCGGTGGCGATCACCGGCCTCCCGGCCGCCGCTGCTTCGAGCGGCACCATTCCAAACGGCTCGCGTTCAGGAGTGTAGACGCAGACGGAGGACCGCGCGTAGACGTTGCTCAACGTCTTCTGATCGACGCGGCCGCTGAACATCACTCGCCCATCGAGGCCGAGACCGCGCGCCAGCCGTCGCAGGTTCTGCTTCTCGGGCCCTTCGCCGACGATCTGGAGACTGCCGTTCGGTAGCCGGGCCAACGCCTGGATCACCAGAGCGACGCGCTTGTGCTGCCAGAGGTTGCCGACGAACAGAAGCGGGTCCGACGACGACGGCGGCGATACCGTCGCGGGCAGGCTCACCCCCGGATAGACCACCCGATCGGGAGCGCGACCGTAGATCGTTCGCAGGTACTCGCCGGTGGCGCGGCTGTTAGTGGCGAGCCGATCGATACCGGCATGGGAGTCGATCGTCTCGATGAGGTGCAGCAACACGTCCAGCTCCGACGCGCTGACCCGGTCGTAACGCATCTTCGGATACAGATGAATGCTGACCTCGTCGCCCCCGTGAGGCTCTCGACGCAGGTCGTAGAGGGTGCGAAGCGGCTCGGCGGCGAACCAAACGGAGGGCCGCCGCTGAATGAAGTGCGTCGGGAACAAGTAGAGGAAGTAGAGATCGTGAGGCCGGATCCATTGCTCCCAGATCCTCGGAAGCACCACGGTGTTGTAGAAGAACGCATCGGGGCCCGTGCGTCCGCCCGGAAGCCGGACGACCTTGACCCGCGGTCCGACGTTGAATTCGGCCAGCAGGTCGCGCCGGTAGAAAGGCGTGTACAGCGTGACGTTCGATCACGTCCTGCCAGCGGCGCAAGCATTCGAGCAGGTAAACCTCCGAGCCCCCGTAGTGGCTGAGCTGCGGTGTGACGATGCCGAGGTTCATTCAGAGTCCGCTGGACACGAAGGCGTGTGTCACGGGATCAGAAGCGCCTTGAGCGATTCCGCCATGACCGTCCAACTGCCGTAATAGCGCTCCATGATGACGACAGGGGTTACCGCCAGTGTCATCAGCGGGAAGAGAAGGACCAGATACCAGGTCGGCGCCAGCACTCGTTCAAGCCGTGGGCCACATTCGGGAATTGCCCAGGCCAGGAGCGGCAGCACGGGCAGGATGTAGCGACCCTGCATTCCGTTGATCGTCGCCTGGCCCAGAGGCGTCCAGGTCACATACAGGGCGGCACACAATGCGGTCAGCAGCGCAACGAACGTGAGTAGCGCCAGCGTGCCCGGCCACAGAACGGGGCCGCGATTTCCCGGCGCGATCAAGGCCACAATCAGTGCGCCCGCGGCGGTCCTATAATACCAGTGCGGCATCAGCGTATCGGTCCATCCCAGATAGCCGACAAGCGTCTTCAGCAGCCAGAGTCCGTCCTTGGCGAAGGAATTGATCATGACCGTCGGCAGGAGGAGTGGATCCGCGAGGAGACGATGGAATTGGCCAGACAGGGACAGTTCGGGCAGCACGGGCGGTGTCAAACCCGAGAGGATTCGCATCCAGAAGATGACCGTCCCGACCGCGACCGCGGCTATCAGGCCTTTGCTTCTCCACGCAGGATCTCGCTGGCCTACGCAGGCCGGCGCCAGGAATGCAAGCGCGAACTGCGGCGGCCTTGCTAGTGTCGTCGCCACCACGATGAAGGCGAATACGGCGAACTCTGCCGTGCCGGCCGGTCGCTGCTCGCTGAGGGCGCGCGAAGCCATAGCGACAGCGAGAATCGAGAGGCTGATGAGCAACGCATCCTGTGAGGCCGAGCCGAACTGCGACAGGGTCATGGGCAACAGGAGTGCCGCGAAGGTCAGGGCCCGCCCGCGACGGCAAATCGAGAGCGCGAGGAAGCCGACGACGCAGGCCGCAAACCCGTTGATCACGCGCGCTGCCACCAGCGTCCGGGCGAGGCTGATACCGGCTAGGCGGCCGAACAGCACCCCGATCACCTGGGGTAGGTAGAGAAACGGGCCGTATTGCGCGATCCCCTGGAAGTTAACGTGGTCCTTGGGTCCCGACCATCGGATTGCCCCGCCCTCACGGGCCAACGCAACGGTCTGCTTCACCTCCGGATGAAACCACATGTTTTGATACAGGGCGCCAATCGCGACCCAGCTACCATCGACGGTGCCGCCGAAACGATCTGAAATCATCCTGCCGCGGCCGATCTGGTCGGCGCGCTCAATATGCGCCAGCTCGTCGGCAACCTGGAACGGCGGCATGATGATGGAGAGAGTGATTACGGAGGGCAGTGCGTAGATGAGGAACAGCCAAGGCAACTTCGTCTCTACGAGATTGGCGAGCCTACTCCGGGACGATGGCGCGTGTGGTGTCACGGAGATGGTGGCCCGGTCTTTTGATGGATCGCACGTGGCACTGGAACGCGTCGGGCAAGGGCCTAATGTCCTCAAGGGTGCCAGATCCGGGCAAACTGTGGATCGTGCCAATCCCAGGCGCGGGAGGGGTCGTCGTCGATACTGTGCGGAATTACGTTCCATTGCCACGTCGCGTACCGAAGCGCTCCCTGCGCGTGAATCGTCAGGCTCACCATCGCCAGCACCGCGATGGCGGTGGAAACTGCGATCTGCGTACGGGGCCGGACCGTTTCCGGCAATCGGAAATTAAAGGCCGTGAAATACACGAGAAATGGAACGATATCCGTCATGAAGCGCGGTCCAAACGTGTGACCTCCCCACCACCTCGACGCCGCGCCGATGATGATCGAATTTCCGACAATGATAGTGTCGTAGGCGAGGTTCAGCGGACGCTGCTCTCGATCGCGCAGCGCAAGAACGAATCCGCTCAGCGCAAAAAGCAGGACGGGCGAAAACACGAACAGTCCGCGAGACGGGCTGAACAGGTTGCCCAGCATTCCTTCGGAGAATCGCGTAAACACCGAGAACGCCTCACGGTGGTAGTAAGGGGGGAACGGACGGCGGTAGATCGTGAAATTGTACGCAATCCATGGAACCGCAACCAACATCGCCCAGCACATGTATCGCATGAACCACGCGCGATAAAAAAGCAGCACGTAGGTGCTGAGCACGACGATCGATACAATGGCGGTGGGCCGGATGAGATAAGCCATCGCGAGCGGAAGCGCCACGTATTGAATCAACTCTGGCCGCTGCCGCGCGCGAACCAGCAGGAGCATGGCAATCACCAGCATCAGCACCAATGGCCCGTGCTGCCACAGCGCGCGCGTCGCCGTCGACCAGATCGAGGTGCAGAAGGCGAAGATGGCGGTGGATGCCAACGCGATCGCCTGGCTTTGAAACTGGGAAAGAATAACCCAGTAGAAAACGACGCCGGCCGCAGCTCCGATGATGCTCGCGATGAACTGCTCGGTCCTGATTGGGGTGCCGTAAGGCAACCCTTTCGCCCATTCCGGGCGGAGCCACGCGATGACGACGACGGCCGGCATCGCCAGAAGCGCCGTGCCGATGGGGTAGCGCGTGCGGGGCCGGCGATCCGGGTATTCTATGGAATAGAATTGCTGCTTCTCGATGATCGGGAGATACTCAGTCAGGTCACCACCGTGGCGCTTCGCGAAGCTCATGGCGGTATGGATCGCCCAGCGCGAATCGGTCGAGGTAATTACCGGGCTGGCGGCGAAGACCGCGAGCAGAAACGTGAAGAGTGCCAACGAAAGGATACGAGTTCCGAAGCGGATCCGGATCGTTGGCGCTCGCCAGATCGAGACGCGCAACCCGGCCGCGGATTCGGCTGAAGGTCTCTCTTTCATGGCGCTCCTGCTGACTGTTGGCGCTATTCCTTTCGACACGCCTCTGCTGAGTTCGGCCGTCGTCTGAAACGGCCTAATACCTGACAACTCGGGCAGACAAAACTCGCAGAGCATAGCGGCCGCAAGGGAGAAAAGCTATATAATGGTTTATCTCACACGCCCTGGACCCCCTCTCCCACCTCTCGCTCGGAACGCAGGCCGACCTGGCGACAACTTCGTCTGCGTAGAGTGCTCGGCGGTGTCGGTTGTGACGCCGGACAACCGACTGCGACCTATAAAAGCTTGCCGAGCGAGGCTGCTTGGTCTACAAGTCGAATTGAAATCGGCGAGGCAAAACGGAAATCCCAGGTTGTATCGTTACGAGCGAAATACTGGAGAACCGGGCCGTGGTTGGCGATGCTACGGTGCTCTTCAGATCCGGCGATCTCGATTAGCTCGCCGGCGCGCTGTGCAAAGTCCTTCACGACCGCGCGGCGGTGGCGAGCGCCCGCTCGGCGGCACAAATCCGGGGGCTGACGATGCATGCCTGACTGCGGCGCGGTAACGCAGGAGTTCCTGCGGCTTTACGCAGGACGCCACGATCGGGACGGAATCATTGCGTGACGACGCTCGACCAATCCGGTGTCCGGCGCCTAGTTGTGCTGAGCCATCCGAACCACGAAGCCGCAATCTTCGGGATCGTACAGCGGCTGCGGCCGAGGCTGGTAATTCTCACCGACGGCGGAGGCGGAGCCGCGTCCTTCGGAAAGCCGCCGGGCTCTCGAACGCGCGGGGTTGCTTGATCATGCGACCTTTCTCGACTTCCGCGAGAATGACTTCTACGGCGCGCTACTCGATCGCGACCTCGCCTATTTCCAGACCGTGATCGCGCGGCTGCGCAGCGCCGTGGAGGCGTTCGCGCCCGAGCAGGTAATCTGCGACGCGGTGGAATTCTACAACCCGGTGCACGATCTGTCCCTGCCGATCGTGAGGGCGGCGCTGCGGGCAGCTACCGGGGTGCAGATCTTCGAAGCTCCGCTCATCTATCAGCAGGCCGGAAGTCCCGAAAGTTACCAGCTTCAGCGTTTTGCGCCGAGCCGCCGCGACGGTCAGATCGAGTTCCACCTGAGCGAAGAGGAGCTGGCCGAAAAGCTTGCCGCTCGCGACCGGATCTATGGCTCGCTGCGCGCACTGCTCAAGCCCCTGCTTGAGCGCACCCCGGCCGATCATTTCGCGACCGAAATTATCGGACCGGCCGCAACAGCACTGATGGAGCCGCACAGCGACCAGACTCTGCGCTACGATTGGCGGGCGAAAATGCTTCTCGAGCGCGGAGCGGTAACGCGCGCGATCACGCGTGCAGAGCACTACGTTCCGCTAGCCGCGGCGATGTTTGAGCAGGCGCGCGCGGGCGCGACCGCCGGCCCGCCAATCGCCGGCACGATCCGCGAAGTGACAGCCGCACACGAGCCCCGCAGGACGCCTTCAGCGCCTACCGTTCTGCATGTATGCAATCCCGCCTTCGGGCGCCGCCATCATCCGGCGATCTGGCGCACAGTTGTCAGCCTCGATCGGCACTTCCGCACCATCGTGCTGACTCGCGGCCAGCCGGGTTACTCCTCGCAAGATGACGATCCGGGCGACACCCGCACCGATCGAATCGAGGTCTTGGCACCGCAGAATCTGATTGCCCTGGCCGAACCATCGGTGGCAGCCTCAACCGCGCGGAACCTGACGCAGCGCCACGGCCGCATCGTCGCGATAGTGGGCCATCTCCATGCGGCGTTGTGGGCGCTGCCTCTGGCGCGGCTCTTGTCGGTTCCGCTCATGACGCTCTTTCATGGCCGGGACGCCAATTTCTGGCTTCGCGCGCCCGAATACGCGGCCGACTACGCACAGTTGCGCGAGGCTCCGGCGGCCTTCTACGTCGGCGTGTCGCAGAACCTGGTCGATCGGCTGCTCGAGTACGGAATGGCGCCCGAGCGTACGTTTCTATGCCATCTGGGAATCGATCTAGCGGGTTACCGGGTGCCGATCCGACTCGAGTCCGAACGACCGCTCAAGATCGTGATGGCGAGCCGCTTCTTTCCCCGCAAGGGTCACAAGATGGCAATTCTGGGCTTCGCAAAATTGCTCAACGACTTTCCGGAGGCGGTGCTGAAGCTGGTCGGAGCCGGTGGCGATCCGGATCAGCAAAACTGCCGCAGAGAGCTCGTCGCCCTGGTCGAGGGCATGGGACTCGGCCGCTCGGTCCGGTTTTACGATACGATGCTGGTCGAAAAGCTGGCGGAGGAGTTTGCTCAATCTGACATCTGTCTGCAAACCAGCATCTTCATTCCCGAAGACGGACCGTCCGAAGGGCTTCCCAACTCCATTCTGGAAGCGATGGCGGCCGGCCTGCCGGTGGTGGCCACCCGCTACAGCGGGATTCCCGAGGCGGTGGCGCACGAGCGAACCGGCCTGCTGGTGGACCCCTACGATGCCGACGGCCTGGCGCGCGCGCTTGCTCGCCTAGCGGCCGACCCCGAACTCCGCCGCAGATATGGTCTGGCCGGGCGCAAACGAGTCGAGCGGGAATTCGATTACCTCCGCCAGGGAGATCGTCTCGCCAGCCTCATCCGCCATATGATCTCAGCGTATTCATCAGTGAGTCCGGGCGCGCGCGCGGCAGCGTGGCAAGCGTGAGCACTCGAAGCCAGGTGGACCTCACAGCACAAGGAGTCCCCAGAATACTGCACGTCAGCGCCTTCCGGTTCGGCCGCCGCCACCATCCTGGGACCTGGCGCACGATCGTCGGCCTCGGTCGACATTTTCAAAACGTCGTCCTGTGCGACCAGAACCCGGGCTACTTTTCACAGGATGATCCCGACGACTCGCAGCCGGCCGCAAAGGCGGCTATCGAGGTGCTTGCGGACCAGTCCATCTCAGCGCTAAGGCAGCCCGAAGAAGCCGCCTCAGTGGCGCGGATGCTTACGCGACGCTATGGGCCTATTCATGCGCTGGTGGGGCATCTCCGCTGCGGGATGCGCGCCCAGGGCCTTGCGCGCCATCTGGGCGTTCCCATCCTTTCGGTGTTTCATGGCGCCGACGCCAACCTCGAGCTTCGCGCGCCCGAGTACACGGCCGACTTTGTCCGGCTGCGTTCGGCGCCTGCCGCCTTCTTCCTCGCGGTGTCCCAGAATCTGGTCGATCGCTTGATCGAATTCGGGATGCCCCGCAAACGCACGTTTCTGTGCCACTTGGGCATCGATCTCGCCCGCTATCCGGTGTCGGACCGGTCGGAGAGAGCGCGACCGGTAAAGGTCGTGATGGCCGGGCGCTTCCGCCGGCACAAAGGCCACGAGCTGGCGATCCGTGGCTTCGCCGAGTTCGCCCGCCATTTTCCGGGCGCGTCGCTGGATTTCATCGGATCGGGCAAGACACCTGAGCAGCAGCGGTACGGCGAGGAACTCGCCGTGATGGTAGACCGGATGGGGCTCAGCTCCACGATCCGATTTCGCGGCCAGATGCCTGTTGAGGCCCTGGCCCGAGAGTTTGCCCGCGCCGACATTTGTCTCCAGACCAGCGTCTTCATTTCCGAGGATGGTTCGGCTGAAGGGCTCCCCAACACGATCCTGGAAGCGATGGCGACAGCGCTGCCGGTGGTGGCGACTCGCCACGCAGGGATCCCGGAGGCGGTGTTACACGAGCGAAGTGGACTGCTGGTTGAGGAGCACGATGCCGATGGTGTGGCGCGTGCGCTCGGGCGCCTAGCCGCCGACCCCGCCCTTCGGCGTCGCTACGGCTTAACGGGGCGCAAGCATATCGAGGCGGAATTCGACTCGGGACGCCAGGCCGAGCGCCTGGCGCATCACGTCCGCGAGATGATCGCGGCTTACGGCTCGATGAGTGCGGGCGACCGCGAAGCCGCCTGGAACGCCTGAGCCGCAGCCAGTCGCGCGATCCTACATGCGGGCGCATCGAACGGCACGTTCTCAATTACGTCAATCCCCGCCGACGGTAAGGCCTGCAAGAAGGGCTGACCGCGTTCCGAGCCATTGGATGCGACTGACGGCCGTTCTGTCCGATGTCGGCGGACGAATCGACACCGAAATCGCTTCGAGTGCCCACTGAGTGCCCACTCTCAGCTTCTACAGCGTGACCCAGCGTAACCTCGACCGCCGAAAATCGCGCAATTTTGCTAACACCGTAACCTGACATGACGTAGGAAAAGCCGCGGGACACATCTTATCCGGTGCCGCAAGGCGTGGGGGTTCAAGTCCCCCTCTCGCATCTCTCAAATGCCTCTCATTTATCAGGTATCTTCGGCGCCCGGCGCAACATGGACTGATTTGCGGTGGCCGTACCAGTACGGCGCGAACGCCCACTTTTTGCGGCTTCGGTAGGGGAAAACCCCATATCGGCGAAGAGGCTGCGCTTGTGAACCGGCAACTCGGCCATTTTCTCAATCCTCCGCATCAAGTGCATGCGCGCATTTCAGGCGCCCTTGCACAAATGACGACGCCTGCCAGGCTGTTGAAAAGGATTTTCAGAGCCTGCGCCCGCACTCTTATCTCTCCCGCTGGGCCCGGGGAGAGAGGGAACAGAACCCGGCGTGCGATCAGACAACGATCGGAAAGAGACGCATCCCGGAATTTCTCACACCATGCGATTGGAAAATTGCTGGTTGCGGGGGAAGGATTTGAACCTTCGACCTCCGGGTTATGAGCCCGGCGAGCTACCAGACTGCTCCACCCCGCGCGGGCAGTCTATCCGCCGCGTCAAGAGCGGGTCAATACGAACCCGCGCGAGTGCGCGCCGAGCCGAAGCCGACGACGCGATCGCGTCAGTCGGAGAGAATCCGGATATTGCAGTCGCGATGGATTTTGCCGAACTCGATCACTTCCTTCTCGATCGGTGTGGGATTCGGCTGCGCCTCGCCCATCATGTGCTGTTTGGCGGCCTTCGGATCCATCCCGTCGGCCTCGACACTCTGGCTGTGATCGTCGCAGATTATGAACGCCATCCGGCAAACCACCTTGACGCCCCCAAAGTTAGTGCCACGTTAGCCGACGGCGCGGCCTCTGTCACCATCACGATCGGGTCTGGCCCGCCCCCATTCAAAAAAAGGGCCGCTGCCGGCGGCTTTCCGCCGCCGGCGGCTTTTGTGGTAACGATCGGAGGCATGGGCGGAGTCATGGGCGTAATCATGCGGGAGCTTTCATCATGAGCCTCAAGGGACAGGCGGCCGCGATCGGAATCGGCGAGCTGAAACCAGTCAAGGAGCCCGGCGACCTCAGCGCGCTCGCGCTGATGGGCACGGTGGCCGCCGAAGCGATCGCCGACGCGGGCCTCGACAAGCGCGACATCGACGGCTTCTTGGTGGGCGTGCCGTTTTCCGATCCCGGCATGATCTATCCGGGTGTCGCCGCCGAAGTGATGGGGATAAATCCCCGGATGCTGAACCAGGTCGATATCGGCGGCGCAAGCGCGGCCGGGATGCTTTGGCGCGCGGCGGCCGCAATTCACGCCGGGATGTGCAACGCCGTGCTGTGCCTGATGGCGGACGTCAACAAGGCTGGCGATCAGCGCATGCCTACAGTCTCCGTGCAGCGCGAGTTCGAATTGCCTTACGGCAATATCGGCGCCAACTGCGGTTACGCGATGATCGCGCATCGCCACATGCACGAGTACGGCACCACCGCCCGGCAGATGGCGAAAGTCGCGGTCGATCAGCGTCGTAGCGCGCTCAAGAATCCGCTTGCGACGTTCAACGAGCAGCCGCTCACGATCGACGAGGTGCTGAATTCGCGGATGATCGTCGATCCGCTTCATCTCTATGAAATCGTAAGCCCGGTCAGCGGCGGCGCAGCGGTGGTGGTGGCGTCTGCGGAGATTGCCCGGCGCGCGAAGCATCCGCCGGTCTGGATCCTCGGCGCCGGCGAATACTCGAACCATTCGACGATCACCTACGCGCCCTCGCTCACCACTTCGCCGATCAAGCCCGCGGCCGAGGCCGCCTTCGCGATGGCCGGCCTCAAGCCCGCAGACATGGACTTCGTCTGCCCCTACGATTGCTACACCATCACGGTGATCGTCACGCTCGAAGACGCCGGTTTCTGCAAGAAGGGCCAGGGTGGGCCGTTCGTGCTGGAGCACGATCTCGGCTACGACGGCGACTTCCCGTGCAACACGCATGGCGGTCAACTTTCATTCGGGCAGGCCGGTCTGGCCGGCGGGATGAGTCATGTCACGGAGGCGATTCGCCAACTGATGGGACGCAGCGACGGCCGGCAAGTCAGGAACGCCGCGCTCGGCTACGTCAATGGCAACGGCGGAATAATGAGCGAGCAGGCCAGCCTGATTCTGGAGCGCCGATCATGAGCGAATACTTGAAACCGCTGCCCAAGCCTACGCCGATCAGCCGCCCGTTTTGGGAAGCGGCGCGGCGACACGAGCTGACGCTCCAGCGATGCGCGGCGTGCGACGCCTTTATCTATTATCCGCGCCCGCGATGCCCGAATTGCTTCTCCGAGCGCCTCGAATGGCGCCGCGCAAGCGGCCGCGGGACCGTCTACAGCTATACCGTCGTGCGCCGCGCCTCGAGCCGCGCGTTCGCCGACGCTCCCTACGTGCTCGCGATCGTCGAGCTCGCGGAAGGTCCGCGGATGACGACCAATATTGTCGCGCCTCCTGAAGAAGTCCGGATCGGGACGCCGGTCGAGGTTTACTTCGACGACGTGACGCCCGACCATACGCTGGTGAAGTTCAAGCCCGCGTGATGGGATCGCTCGACGTGACAGGATCGCTCGAGTTGCTGCGCGCGATCCGGCCCAGATATTCGGCGCTCGGCCTGACGGTACGCGCCTGCGTCGTTCGATCGACCGCGACCAGCCCGAACTTGGGTCCGTAGCCGAGAATCCACTCGAAGTTGTCGAGCATCGACCAGTAGTAGTAGCCGCGAACGTCGATACCATCCTTGATGCATCGCTCGACGCAGGCGAGCGCACGGCGGATGAACTCGACCCGGCGCGAATCGTCGAGCGCGGCGATTCCGCTCTCGGTTACATGGATCGGGCACTTTGCGATCGCGGCGGCGCGCCGGATGGTTGCTTCGAGCGCCTCGGGGTAAAACTCGTAGCCCATCTGCGTGGACTCCGCACCCTTAGGTGGCGACAGCGGTCCTTCCGGCCCGAAGAACTGGCGCGTATAGGTCTGCACGCCGACGAAGTCATCGCCGCGCGCGGCCTCGAGGAAAATGTCCTGCGACTCGCGCTGCGCCGCGGCGCATCGATCCTCGCCGCCCGCGGCCGGAACCAGCTCCTCGAGCGCGAGCGTCATCCCGGCCGGGAATTTGCCGCGCCCCGAATGAAGCGCGGCGCAGCCCTCGCGATGCGCGCGCAGGATATTGTCGCGGATCGCCGCCGGCGCGCAGAACGGGAACGCCGAGAAGCTCTCGGGCGCCACGCCCATCGCATGCGCCGCTTCGGCGCGCCATCCCGAGTGCAATATATGTTCATCGGAGGGGAGCATGCCCACCTGCTGCAGAAGGCTGACGCTGTTGAGCTCGTTGAGCGTGCAGGCCGCGCCGATCAAGTCGCCCAGGTCCTTTGCGATCCGCTCGCAGTAGCGGGCGAAGCGCGGAGCGGTATCGGAAGATTCGAACCCTCCACGCGCCGCGATCCATCGCGGGGACGTGAAATGATGCAGCGTGACCATCGGGAGCAGGCCGCGCTCGCGGCACGCCGCCAGCATCCGCCGGTAATGCTCGATCTCGGCGCGGGAGAACTCGCCCTCCTCCGGCTCGACGCGCGCCCATTCGATACCGAAGCGGTACGAGCTGAAGCCCAGGCGCTGAAGCAGCGCGAAGTCTTCGGCGTAGCGATGGTACTGGTCGCAGGCATCGCCCGAGGGCTCGACGAAGAAGGTGCTCTTTACGTGTTCGAGCAGCCAGCAATCGCTATTGACGTTGCCGCCTTCGACCTGATGCGCGGCAGTCGCGGTGCCCCACAGGAATCCATCGGGAAATCTCATAACGCTCGGATATCAGAGTCCCGCCGCCACGACAACTCTAAATCAGTTTGTCTCGGGTGGCGTGAGACTTCAGAGCTTTTCAGGATCCAGCGGCTCGGTGCGGCCCGCGCGGAAGTCCTCAAGCGCGCGGTCGGCAAGGCGCTTGAGTTTGTTCGGTGTCCCGGCGAAGGCAACGTCCCAATCTCGCTCGTCCGATTCGATCGCATCCAGCAACCAGCGAGCGAACTCATCCTGCTCGTGCTCCGGCAGCCGCTGGGCCGCTTTCTCGAATGCTTGTCTCAACAATTCCGTCATGACGCACCCGCCGAATCCGAAAGCCGATCAAACATTAGCAGATTCGGTCGGCCCAGAGAATTGGAACCTACGCGAGAGGCATTCCGTCTGCCCTGAGACTCCCTGCTATTCGTACAGCGTGGCCGTCTCCGTCTGTCGCCGAGTTGTGCAACACTGCGATCCGGAAACGCAGCGATGGCACGGTTAAGGAAAGCGGCGCGCATCTGGCGGAATCCCGCGGCGCGGGCGCTTGCGCTGCGCGTGACGATTGCGCAGGACGCGCCGGTCTTCACGGTCGATCCCGCCGCGCTCTTTCAACGCCAGGCCCCGATCGAGATCGAGCTCGGCGCCGGCAAGGGCGATTTCATAATCGAGCGGGCGGCTTTGATGCCCGAGCGGAACTTTCTCGCGATCGAGCTGTCGGGCTCGGTCGCGCGGCTGCTCGCCGTGCGGGCCGGGCAGAGCGAGTCGCGCAACTTGCGCGTCTTGCGCGCCGACGCGCGAACGGTGGTCAATCTGCTGCTGCCCGACGCGAGCGTCGCGGCGTACCACATCTACTTTCCCGATCCGTGGCCCAAGGAGCGCCACGCCAAGCATCGCCTGTTCACCACGCATTTTGCCGGCAGCCTCAAGCGCACGCTCTGCGCTGGCGGCGGGCGAGTCTTCGTCGCGACCGATGTCGGCGACTATGCGCGGGGCATTTTCCCGATTCTCGAGGCGGCGGGGTTCGCACGCGTCGATGAGCCCGTGCCCGGATCCGATCGCAGCAACTTCGGCCGCAAATACCGCGAAGCCTGCCGGCGCGTATTCCAGGGCGCGTTCGGATTTTTCCGCCGCTCAGGTTAGCGCGGGGACCGGATTGACTCTTGTAACAATCTGACGCAAAATAGGACATAGAGTATTGGGCCGGACCGCAGTGGGGATCAGGCTTGGCCACCGGCCACCAGACCAGGCTTCTTCCGCGCAGCCCTCGCCCGGCGGCTGATTGATCGCAATGCAGGCAGATCGGATCGAGAGGGGCGGGCGGCACGCCGCCCGGTATCGAAATGAAGCTTCGAAAAAGCAGTGAGTCGGGCCAGTCGATGATTCTGGTAGTCATGATGATGACCGGGATTCTGGGTTTCGCCGCGCTGGCCATCGACGTGGGATATTTCCAGAGCCTCCGGCGCAAGATGCAGACTGCGGCCGACGCCGCGGCGCTCGCGGCCGGCCGGGAACTGTCCTCGGGCAATTCGAGCAATTGTAACGCCGGCAGCAATTGCTATACGGCCGCGACCAACGACGCGACCACCAACGGTTTCACGGCCGGGACCGCCAACGGCACCACCACGGCCATCAGCATCGGGGCACCCTCAAGCGGCCCGTTCCACGGCTCGTCGGGCGCGATCGAAGTGGATATCTCGCAGACCACGCCATCATTCCTCCTGGCAGCGCTCGGAACCAGGACGGTGACTATCAAGGCAAGTGCGACCGCGGCCCCCGGGGGGCAGCCCGCCTGCATATATGCCCTCGACCACTCGGCGTCCCAGACGATCTCGTTTATTGGCAATGCCACTGTGGCCACAGGCTGCGGAATGCTCGACGATTCCAGCAGCAATTCCGCGCTGTACGCAAACGGGAACATCACTGTAAACGGCGTTCAGATTGGCATCGTCGGGAGCGACAGCTTGACCGGCAACATCAGCATCAACCCGACGCCCGTCACCGGAATAGCCGTTCAAAGCGACCCGCTCTCCGGCTTGGCGGCGCCCAGCGTCGGCAGTTGCACTATCACGGACTACTCGCAGACCGGCAACAACACGGTGGCGCTCAGTCAAGGCGTTTATTGCGGGGATGCAACGCACCCGGCCATCAACCTTCAGGGAAACACCGTTGCTACCTTCAACACCGGAACTTACATAATCAACGGCGGCGGGCTGAGCGTGGGCGGCAACGCCGCGATAACGGGCTCGCATGTCACGTTCTACTTGACCGGAACCTCCAGCACCTACAAGGGCGTCACCATTAACGGCAACAGTGCGCAATCGCTCACCGCACCGACCTCCGGGACCTATGCCGGCATCCTGTTTTTCCAGGATCGAAGCATCACCGGCACTACCGCGTCGAACAATCCAAACACCATTACCGGCAATTCTTCCTCGGTATACACGGGCGCCCTGTATTTCCCGACTACTTCGCTCACCTACGTCGGCAATACATCAGCTACCTATACGATACTGGTCGCGGACACCGTACATTTCACCGGGAACACCACTCTCGGCGCCAACTATACGTCGCTGCCAAGTGGCAGCCCCATAACGGCCACCAATCCGTTGTCACCTGTGAGCCTGGGTGAGTAATGGGAGATCCAGCCACACGCCTGCGAGAATACCGCCCGGGATCCGGCGGCCGAGTCCGCCGCGCCGCACGATTCGCGGCGCAGCGCGGTCAGTCCATGGTCGAAGTGGCCGTGCTCGCGCCGGTGCTGGTAGTGGTCCTGCTCGGAGCTGCGGACTTCTCGCGGGTCTACTATTTGTCGATCGCGCTTAACAATGCCGCACGCGCGGGCGTGCAGTATGGCGTTCAGGAGCTCGACCACGGCTGCGGACACTACGGGGATGCAAACCGCCGCCACCAACGACGCGGCGGGAATATCGGGGATTACGGCCACCGCGTCGGAATATTGCCAATGTCCCACCGGCGCGTCTTTTGCGTGCAGCGTCTCGAATTCATGTTCCGACAAACGGGTGTACGTCAAGGTGGTCACCTCGGCGACGTTTACGACCCTGTTCAACTATCCCGGCATTCCCCACACCGTCGCGCTCACCGGCCAGGCCGTGATGCGCGAGCAGTAACGAGCACGTGCTTCCCGGTGCCGCCAGAGCTATGACCGCGCAGAGGCTCCGCAGGCGATCTCGCAACTCGGGCCAGGCCCTCCTGGAAACCGCGATGTCGATGACCGCGTTCCTGATGCTGGTACTCGCGATCATCAACATGGGAAGCGCGGTCTACGCCTACAATTGGGTCTCGTACTCAGCGCGCGAGGCGACCCGTTACGCCTCTGTTCACGGCAGCACCAGCTCCAGCCCCGTCGGTCCTTCCAGTTACTCGGCGCTGACCAGCGTTGTCACCGGCATCGCGCAGGGCCTGACGGGCACCGTCTCGGTCACCCCCACGTGGTCCAGCAACAGCAACGTTCCCGGAAACACGGTCAAGGTAAAGGTCCAGTACCAATTCACCTTCGTAATGCCGTTCATCAATCCGCCCCCGATCGCCATGAGCAGCACCTCTCAAATGGTGATCGACCGATAGCGCCGCGCGCTAGCGGGCGGCAGGCGGGCAAATCGATCTGCGGCAGGACAGCCGTTCCAAGTGATTCGGCCGTGCGCCGCCGGTCAAAGCTTGATGCCGCGCAGGAAAAACTCCACCGTGCCGCCCGTCCGCTTGCTCGGGTCCCGCGAGCGGTTGAGCGCACGGACCCAGCCGCCCGCTCGCTCCTGAACCGGGAATCCGCGCGGCTGCGCCGATTTCTTCTTCGCGGGAATCGGCGATTGTGCATGCTGCTTTGGGGCGGGCCTTGCCTTGACCGGGGCGAGCGTCTAACCTCGTTGGCAATTCCCTATGCATCGTTACCGGGTCATTTTCGTGGCCTTCTGCGCGGCCGTAATGGCCGGCTGTAGTCTTCACAAGGCTCCTTCGGTCGAAGACTACTACGCGCAGGGCGACCTGATGTTCGCCCAGGGCAATTACAACAGCGCGATCGAGAACTATCAGCACCTGATCGATGAATTTCCGTTCAGTCCCTACGCCGAGGACGCGGAACTGAAGATTGGCCTCGCCTATTACCGCGAGAAGGAGTACGGCGAGGCGGTAAGCGCGCTCAACGACTTCCAGCGGATGCACCCGACCAACCAGAGCCTGCATCTGGCGTCGTATTATCTCGCGATGTCGTACTTCGATCAGATCGGGCGCGCCGACCAGGATCAGACCGCCACGGTGAACGCGATGCATCAGTTCGAGGCGCTCGAGCAGCGCTTCCCGGAAAGCTCGTTCGCCGAGCTGGCGCACGAGCGAATCGCGATTTGCCGGGAGATGCTGGCGCGCAACCAGCTCGTGGTCAGCGACTTCTATTTCAAGCGCGCCAACTACCGCGCGGCCGAATCGCGGCTGGCCGAGCTGATGCAGAAGTATCCGGACACGCCGGTCGGCCTCGGAGGCGCTCTACGAGCTCGGCACCACGCTCAAGAAGGAAGGCAAGAAGTATTCCGCGGCGCAGGCGTTCGCCGCCTTGATCCGCCATTTTCCCGACACTCCCTACGCGGCGCAGGCCGAGAGCGAGCTCAAGAGCCTTAACCAACCCATCGATAACGAGGAGGATCCGCTGCGCCTGGTGCTCGCTGAGAGCGGCTTCGGACCCGCCGAAAACGACGATCGGGGCCACGTGCTGGTCCGACAACGTGACGGAGAATCCGCACCCGAGACCGCATCGGCGGTCGACGCTTACGGGCCCGACGGCTTGCCGATCCTGGATCCGAAGCCGCGACCGGGCGCCGGGGCAGCCGCCGCAAGCGGTCCCGTGACGCTGAGGACTATCCGGCTGGGCGCGTCAGATCCGCCGCTTTCAGTGATCTTCGATCTGAGCGGGCCGGTCAAGTTCGATCGGCAGATCGAAAACGGGAACGGTTACTCGACCTTGACCGTCACGCTCAAGCAGGCCTCACCCGACGTCAAGCTCGAGCGCCATCTGGTGTTCGACCGATCGATCTTCAAGGACTGCGACGTGGAGAGCGAGTCGCACCAGACCGTCGTCAGAGTCAACACGCTGCCGGTCTCGCGTTTCGCGATCATACCGCTGGATGAGCCGCCGCGCCTCCTGGTCACCTTCACGCCGCGCGATCACCAGCTTGACGCAGACCCTCACTTCGGGCATGTGAGCCCGGGGCGCGGGCCTCACGCGAAGACGTTTCGAACCTGAGCCCCAGGAACTCCAGCACCACCTGAGCATAAAGTCGAAGGCCCCAGAACAACCCCTCGATCGGCATCCGCTCGTCGTGAGCGTGATACAGCGACCCGAACGGCATCTCGGGCTCCAGCTTGACCGGCGCAAAGCCGTAGCAGGTCGCGCCCAACTGCTTGTAATACTTGCTGTCGGTCCCGGCGGGAATCATCCAGGGCAACACTCGCGAGCCGGGATCGGCCGCTTCGGTGTGTTGCTTGATCAATTCGAAGAGCGGCGTCTGGATACCGAATTCGACCGCGGGCGCGGTCTTGACCAGCTCGAGCGCGGGCTCCGGCCCGATAATCGAGCGAAGCTCCGCGCAGAAGCTTTCGGGGTTTTCGCCCGGCAGGATTCGCCCGTCGAGCACCATCGAGGCCTCGCCCGGAATCACGTTGTCCTTGTAGCCGGCGCGAAGCATGGTCGGAGAGGCGGTGTTCGCGATCACCGGCGCGAGCATCGCCGGCGCGTTCTCCGGCGATACGCCGATGTCGGCCAGCGAGGTGCGCATCATGGCCGTCACATTGAGGCGCATCGGCGTGTTCGCGACCTTCAGGATCAACTCCGCGAGTCTGGTGATCGCAGTGCGGGGCCGCGGCACCGAGCCGTGCCCAGGAGCGTCGGTAACGGTGACTTTGACGGTCACGTAGCCCTTCTCCGCCACCTGCACGGGGTAAAAGCGATTGCCGCCCACGTAACAGGTGAAACCGCCAGCCTCGTTTAGCACGTAACCGGCGCGGATGAGATCGGGATGCTGTTCGACCAGAAATTTGGCGCCGTGCTCCGAGCCACACTCCTCGTCGGCGGCCGCCACCGCGATCAGGTCGCGGTTAGGGAGCACGCCCACGCGCTTGATCGCGGTCATCAGCAGAACGTCCATCGCGCACTTGGACTTCATGTCGAGCGCGCCGCGTCCCCAGACGCATCCGTCCTCGATTTCGGCGCCGAAGGGCGCGTGGCTCCATCCCGGCTCGGCCGGCACGACGTCGGTGTGCGACGAAACCATCAGCGGCGCCCTGCCGGCGTCGCGGCCCTTGAGCCGCGCGACCAGATTGGCGCGGGTCGGGCGGCTTTCGAGCACCACCGAGCCGATTCCGTAACGGCTGAACTCGCCCGACAGGTACTCGGCCGCGATCCGCTCGTTGCCGGGCGGATTGCTGGTGTCGAGCCTGATCAGGGCCCGCAGGGTGTCCAGCACTTCCTGGCGGGCGCGCTCCCAGGGAATCCGCGCCGCACCCGTGCCCTTGCCCTTCCCCGCAGGCGCAGCCGTAAAGGCCACCCCGCCCGTTTGGCATTTAACAGTCATCTTTCTATACATTTTGTTATCTTGCGCGGGCTGTTTCAAGCCCCTCCGGGCGGCGGCGGGTGGTCCGGACCCCGCTGGCGGCCGGACTTGGGCCAGCGATGGACAAACCTTCGCGGCTTGCGGGCATAATTGCCCTGAGGAGAGAATGCTGGCCTATGGAGCTTTATCTGGTGCGCCATGCGATTGCCGAGGATCGCGCCGACGCCGGCGACGACGAACGCGCGCTTACCGAAACGGGAAGGGCGAAGATGATCCGCGCCACCCAGGGCCTGCGCAAGTTGAAGGTCCGGCCCGATCTAATCCTGACCAGCCCGCTGCGCCGGGCGCGCGAGACCGCCGAGATCCTCGCGCAGGGGCTGAACCGCCCCAAGGTCGAGGTATCGGCCGAGTTGAGCCCGGCCGCCGACCTCAAAACGGTGGCACCGGCGCTGCGTCCCCACGCGCGGCTGAAAACCGTGATGCTGGTGGGACATCAGCCGGGTCTGAGTGAGTTGGCCTCGCTGCTCCTGACCGGCTCGGAAAGACGGCTCTACGTGGATTTCAAGAAGGGCGGCGTCGCCTGTATCGAGGCCGAGCTTGCGGAGGACACCACGCGATGCATCCTCCGATGGCTCGCTACGCCGAAACTGCTGCGCTCGCTCTAGCGAGCGGCCGTGCTCGATGCTCTCCGGCCCTCCAAAGTCGATCAGCCGATCGCTGCGCAGTCACCGCCTGCAACAGCTTGCATCATAACGCTGCGCTAAGGTTCAAACAGCGACCCTGGGAAAAGCGCTGCTGTCGCCGGCATTCCCGGATCAGCGAATCGTCGGCGGCAGCGGATGTGGAGCGATGTTTCGCTCTCGCCAATTGCTTGCTTGTGAAGAGTGCGCTCGGCCAGATAAGTTTTGTAACTTGCCCTGGCTGCTGCGCCCCGTGTCGGTGGAAAACTACAAGTGTTGAGACGCGCCGTATACTGCCTGCTGATCGCGGCGGCCGTCTGGCTTGTGGCCGCGCTGCCATCGGGGCGCTTCATTTCCATGCCTGGGCGGTCCAGCGGCCGGATTGCGATGGCGGATGCGGCTCAGCCGCAGGCCACGCCTGCCGGTTACCAAGGCACGTTCACTTACTATAACGACAACGGCCGCACCGGCCAGAACCTGTTCGAGACCACGCTCTCGCCCGCGAACGTCAACCGCAACAGTTTCGGCAGACTGTTCGCATCGGGCGTTGACGGTTACGTGTACGCGGAACCGCTCTACGTCCCGAATGTGACCATCCCCGGTCAGGGCCTCCACAACGTAATCTATGTAGCCACCGAGCACGACAGTGTTTACGCCCTGGACGCTGACGCGCAGATGGCGCCGCTGTGGCAGGTCAGCTTCATCGATCCTCCCAACGGCATCACAACCGTTCCCTTCACAGACCTCGACAGCTGCGGCGACCTCGTGCCCGAGATCGGAATCACAAGCACGCCGGTGATCGATCCGGCGACCGGCACGCTGTACGTAGTGGCCAAGACCAAGGAGAGCAGCGGATGGGCGCAGCGGCTGCACGCGCTGGACCTCGCGACCGGAGCGGAAAAGTTCGGTGGGCCCGTCCTGATTCAGGCCTCGGCGCCGGGCTCCGCCGCGCCCAACGACGGCAACGGCAACGTGTTGTTCGAGCCGCTGTGGGAGAATCAGCGCGCGGCGCTGCTGCTCAACAACGGCGTGGTGTACATTGCGTTTGCCTCGCATTGCGATTTCGGCGCCTACCACGGCTGGGTCCTCGCCTACGATGCGGCGACGCTCGCGCAAATCGCGGCCTACAACAGCACTCCCAACGGCGCCCAGGGAGGAATCTGGGAGAGCGGCAACGGGCCGGCGGCCGATTCGGCGGGCAACATCTTTGTGGGAGTCGGCAACGGCACCTTCGATGCCGACAACGACAGCGACGACAGCGGCGACAGCGCGCTCAAGCTCCAGCTTGTCAGCAACGCGCCGTCACCCGGCTTCACGCTCTCGGCGCTCGACTCGTTTACGCCTTTCGACCAGCAGACGCTCAACGATTATGACCTGGACTTCGGCACGTTGGGGCCCGTGCTGCTGCCCGACCAGAGCACGGGCCCTGCACACCTCATGATCGTCGGCGACAAGACCGGCGACCTCTACGTGCTGAATCGCGACAACTTGGGCGGATTTCAAGCCAGCGATAACAGCCAAATCGTGCAGAACCTGACTGGCGCGGTTGGATGGCTCTTTGGCAGCGCGGCCTACTGGCAGGACAATGTTTACTTTTCGGCCGCCGGCGACGCGGTCAAGGCGTTTCGATTGAGCGGCAGCCAGCTTTCCAGCTCGCCGACCTCGCAAAGCGCGCGGATCCTTAGCTACCCGGGCGCCTCGCCGGTGATCTCGGCCAGCGGCTCGACCAATGCAATCCTTTGGGTGCTCGACAATTCGGGCCAGGCTACCGACATGCCGGCGGTGCTATGCGCCTTCAACGCGAACGACCTCTCGCAGCAGCTCGACTGCAGCGACCAATCGGGAGCGCGCGACCTTGCGGGGACCGCAGTGAAGTTTACCGTGCCAACCGTTGCCAACGGGAAGGTCTATGTTCCTGGCGTGCAGCAGTTGACGGTGTACGGGCCGCTTTCCACCGATCCGGAGCCGGTGCCCGCCGCGGTCGACTCATCCGTGGCGGATACCGGTCCCAGCGGACAATCTTCTCTCACGCTTACCTTGCCACCCTCGGTGATGCCCGGCCAGTTCATGTTGGCCACGGTCGCGATCCAGAGCCTCAACGGCGCCGACGCGACCGCTGCCGCGATCACGGTTCCGTCCGGATGGACCGAACTGCGCCACGACACTTGCCCCACCGATCTTCAGGTGTCGGTCGCCTACAGGACTGCCCAGACCGGCGACACGTCGGACAGCACGTTCACGTGGAATTTCAGCGGCTCGTTCACCGGCTCTGGCGGCATCGTCTCGTTCAACGGCGTGAACACCGCCGCCCCGATCGAGATCAAGTCATTACCCCAATGCGGCGCCGGCAGTTCCACTTTGACCGCTCCCTCGATCAACACGACCATCGACAACAGCCTGGACATGCTGGTCTATGGAATAACCGGAGACAATTCATTTACCGAGCCGGCGGGATACTCGGAGTCATTCCAGCACGACGTCTCGGGGAGCGGTCCCGATATTTCAAACGCCTCGCTGTTGATCGCTTCGTCCGGGACGCCGACCGGCGATCAAAGCGCGACGGCTCAGACTGCGGGAGACAGCATCGGATACCAGATCGGTTTGGCTCCGGCGACTGCCACGCCAACCCCGACGCCGACGCCCACACCGACGCCGACTCCCACACCGACGCCGACTTCGACACCTACTCAGACTCCGAGTCCCACCCCGACCCCGACTCCCACGGCGACTCCGAGCGCGACACCAACGCCCACGCCGACAGCCACTCCGACTGCGACCCCGACGCCAACACCAACGCCAACCCCAACGCCAACCGCGACCCCGACTCCCACACCGACGCCGACTTCGACACCTACTCAGACTCCGAGTCCCACCCCGACTCCCACTCCCACGGCGACCCCGACCGCGACACCAACGCCCACGCCGACAGCCACTCCGACTGCGACCCCGACGCCAACACCAACGCCAACCCCGACGCCGACGCCCACCCCCACGCCAACGCCAACCGCGACCCCGACTCCCACACCGACGCCGACTTCGACACCTACTCAGACTCCGAGTCCCACCCCGACCCCGACTCCCACGGCGACTCCGACCGCGACACCAACGCCCACGCCGACAGCCACTCCGACTGCGACCCCGACGCCAACACCAACACCAACCCCGACTTCGACACCTACTCAGACTCCGAGTCCCACCCCAACCCCCACTCCCACGGCGACCCCGAGCGCGACCCCGACGCCAACACCCACGGAGACCCCGACCGCGACCCCAACGCCAACCGCGACGCCAACCCCGACACCCACTCCCACGCCGACTTCAACACCTACTCAGACTCCGAGTCCCACCCCGACTCCCACTCCCACGGCGACCCCCTCGCCAACCCCGACGCCGAGTCCGACCGCGACGCCGACCGCCACGGCAATCGCCACGCTGACTCCCACGCCGACGCCGACTCCGATTCAGGCGATACCCGGCGGAACGCTGGTCATCTCGCGCGCCCTGATCGGGTTTGGGGAAGTTGGCTCAGACACCGGACCGTTCACGCGCGACCTGCTGATCAGGAACATGGGCCGCGGCACGCTCGTCGTCGGCGTGGATCTGAGCGGCCTGAGCCCACCCTTCAGCGGATCGGGATCCGGTACGTTCACGCTCGCTTATAAGGAGAACGCGCAGATCGTCGTTCACTTCACGCCTACCTCGCCAGCGCACTACACGGAAGCCGTCGCGATTTCGAGCAGCGACCCGAACGCGCCTTTCGTGAGCTTGCCGGTCAAGGGCGTGGCGAAGCCGGGCTCGTTGAGGGCGCCGAAATCTCTAAGCTTCGGCAAAGTGCGCACCGGCAAAACCCCGAAGCATGCTTTCACGATCAGGAACCCCGGCCTCGGCGTGCTCCACGGCAGCATCGATACGAGCGGTCTTGGCCCGGGGCCGTTCAGCATCGTGGGAGCCGCAGGCGGCTTCACGCTCAAGCACGGGATGAAGCTGAAAGTCGTCGTGCAGTTCGCGCCCACCGCGCCCGGCCCCGTCAGCGCTGTTCTGACCGTTGCGAGCGACGATCCGGCACATCCGTCGGCATCAATCACTCTGACCGGCCGCGGCAAGTAGCGCGCTTCTGTTCAGTCCCGCGCGCTCAGGCGGCGGCTGTTTCTTACGTCGCGATAGACCGGAGACGGATCGCCGGGCCGGCCGGTTCGAGCCGGGGCTACGGATGGCCGTTGCTGGCGGGGCGGACCTCGACGGTGTCGAGGTAGTCGGCGAGCGCTCGCACCAGGCGCTGCGCCGCGCCGGCGTCCTGCGCGCGCCCGGCGTCCTCCAGCGCACGGCCGATATCGCTGATGACGTTGAATCCGAAGCCCGTGCCCTCGCCCTTGATTCGGTGTCCGATCGCGCGGAGCGCCTGATAGTCGAGACCCTCGACGGCGGTCATGAGCGCGGCTACATCTTCGCGTTTGCGCGCAAGAAACCCGGGGACCAGTTCAGCTAACTCGGGATCCGTTTCGATGACCGTTTTCATGCCATTACCATTGCCTTTGCGATTGCCGTTGGCCATGGCGCTCGCAGGCGCCATCGTCAGATCGCTGATCGCGGTGAGCAAGACCGATTTCTTGATCGGTTTGCTCAGATGCGCCGTGCAGCCGGCGTCGAAACTGTTGCAAATGTCTTCTTCCAGGGCCGAGGCGGTCAACGCGGCGATCGGCGTCGGCGGGCGGCCCTGCTCGCGCTCCCACTGCCTGATCCTGCGCACCGCCGTGTAGCCGTCCATCACCGGCATCTGCACGTCCATCAGGACCAGGTCGTATCTGGCGCGCATGAACTTGGTAACCGCGACCTGTCCGTTCTCTGCGATGTCGAGCGTGTGGGGCAAATGCTTGAGGTAGGCCTCGATTAGCTGGCGATTATCCGGAGAGTCTTCAGCGAGCAGGATTTTGAGCGCACGCGCGGCGCTTTCGGCCGGCCCGTTTGGAGACCGCAGCGGCGCCGCGGCCCCTGGTTTCTTGCCCATCGCGACCGCGACTGCGCTCAACACCTCGGCGCGCTTCAGCGGCTTGCAGATATAGACCTCGAGCCCGATCTCGCGCATGGTGGCGAGTGCCTGATTGAGCTCTTCGGAACTGGGCATCAGGATGATCGCCGGACCCTTCCCGCGCCGCAACTGGAGGGCGGCCTGGAAGCCGTCCATTTCGGGCATCTTGCAGTCGAGCAGGATCAGTTGGTAGGGATTCCCGCCGGCGCGGGCGCGTTCGGTTTGCGCGAGCGCCTCGCGCCCGCCGCCGGCCTGGTCAACCTGCGCGCCCTGCGCGGCCAGCATTTCCTTGAGAATCAGGCGGCTGGTTGGATTGTCGTTGACCACCAGGATCCGAGCGCCTTGAAGGTCCTGAGGCTGTTTGCCGGCCGTGGCCGGACCCTCGGCGGGCGCGGCCTTAAGGCGCGCGACAAAATGGAAGGCGCTGCCCTTGCCGGGTTCGCTGGTCGCCCAGATTCGCCCGCCCATCAGTTGAACCAGCCGCGTGGCGATCGTGAGACCGAGCCCGCTCCCGCCATATTTGCGGGTGGTCGAAGAGTCGGCCTGCGTGAAGCTCTCGAAGATGTAGCCGAGCTTCTCGGGCGTAATCCCGATTCCGGTGTCGCGCACGCCGAAGCGCAGGTAAGCGTCGCCGTTATGGCCCGGCTCGTTCTCGACCGTCACCGACACTTGGCCCTGCTCGGTGAACTTGATCGCGTTGCCGACCAGATTGATCAGCACCTGGCGCAGGCGCAGCGTATCGCCGATCAGGCGCGGCGGAACGTCCGGGGCGATCCGGGTGGTCAGCTCCAGCCCTTTCTCGTAGGCGCGAGTGTTCAGCGTATCGGCCACGTGCTCGACCAGCTCCTCAAGGTCGAAGTCGGTCTGCTCGAGATTGAGCCGGCCGCTTTCGATCTTGGCAAGATCCAGGATGCCGTTGATCAGGTTCAACAGCGCGTTGCCGTTCCTGGTCATGGTGGTGGTGAACCTTCGCTGCTCAGGCGTAAGTTCGGTCTCGGCGAGCAGGTCGGCCATGCCCAGAATCGCGTTCATCGGCGTGCGGATCTCGTGCGACATGCTGGAGAGGAATTCCGACTTGGCGCGCGAGGCCGCCAGGGCGGCTTCGCGGGCCGCGATCAATTCGTGCTGCACGCGCTTGAGTTCGCTGATGTCGCTGCTGAACGTCACCGAGCAGGGTTCCCCGTCCAACTCGATGATCGCGGCCGACATCAGGCAGGTATGCGGGCTGCCGTCTTCGGTCTTGAGGTCAACTTCAACGTTCTCGGCGAAGCCCTGGGCCTGCAGCTTTTCGGCGAGCTGGTAGAACTGGGCGGGATCGGCCAACAGGTTGGCGATCAGCGAGGAATCGGCCAGTACTTGCTCGCGCGTATATCCGATCTTCGAGAAGCGCGGGTTGACGTCGATGAAGCGGCCGTCGCGCAGGCTGTTGATGCTTATCGCCTCGGGGCAGGCCTCGAAAATCTTGCGCAGCTTGGTCTCGCTCTGCTTGAGCTGATTCTGTGCGGCAATCAGGTTGTTCTGGATTTCCTTGAACTCCGAGATATCGCGCGGGAAGGAAAGCACGCAGGGCTCGCCGTCCAGATCGACCAGCACACCTGAGATCAGATGCGGCGCCAGCCGGCCGTCCGGCATGCGGATGTTGCTCTCAAAGTTGCGCACGAAGCCCTTGCTCCTGAGCTCGGCTTCCATCGCCGCCGACGATGCGGGGTCGGTTATATTAAGCTCCTCGATCGATCGTCCCAGCACCTGCTCGCGGCTGTAGCCGCGTTTCAGGAATGCGTCGTTGACATAGATGTAGCGGTGATCCGAGAGCCGCGTCAGGGAAACCGGGTCCAGGTTGGCGTCCAGCAGCTTGCGCTGGCGCGCTTCGCTTTCGCGCAGCTTGCGATTGGTCTCGAACAGCGCGTTGCGCCATCGCGCCCACTGCTTGTTGCCGGTCAGGGTGAGCACCGAGCTCGGTGAGCACCGCGAGCCAAAGCTCCGCGATATAGGGGCTGTGCGGCCGCACCAGCATCGTGTCCGCGACCGCGGCAATCATCAGTCCCGCGATCGCCGCGGCCTGCCATTCCAGCTCCCACGGCACCAGCGCGCAGGTCGCGGTCAGGACCACCAGGATCGTCACGAACACCGGCACCTGCTGCCCCAGCATCGCGTAGCTCCGCGTCCCGACGCCAACCACGAACAGACAGAAGGACAAGGTCGCGGCTCTCCAATGGCGGGTGAACTCCTCTCTGAGGCTCAACGCTCCAGCCAGCATCAGGGCGGCCAGCTCGAGCATCTCGTACGGCAGAGCCAAAGCCGCTTGCTCGGCGTCGACCCAGAAAGACTGCACGATCAGCAGGATGACGGTGATGATCGAGACGCCGAAGCCGATTCGCAGCAGGCCGATAACCGGCATGGGATCGAGCGCATCGCCGCTGCCCGGTCCGGTCACATCCTGCCCGAGTTTCAGCGCGAGCGTCTGCGGCGGCGGTCGCCCGTCGGCGACGCCCGGCCCAGCAGGAGGGTTCCGGGTTTGTCCCGCTTCAGTGCGCATTCACCAAGCCTTGACAACTCGTCGTTACTTAAAGTAGCAAAACAAATACTATCTGTAAAGGTAAGCCCACGGCATACCGGATCGGTCTGTCGCGAGCCTTGCGGGCGCCCGCGAAAGCCTGCCCGCGAGCGGCGCGCCGCGGACCATCTTGTTTCCGAAGCCGGCGCGGATAGACTGGCGATCTCGACTCCGATGAAGGACAAATTGCTGTTTACGCCGGGGCCCCTGACTACCAGCGCGAGCGTGAAAGAGGCGATGCTGCTCGACTTGGGATCGAGGGACTTCGAGTTCATCGCGGCGGTCGGCGAAATTCGGCGCAAGCTGCTCGAGATCGGCGGCGTCGCCGGCCGCGGCTACGAAGCGATCCTGATGCAGGGCAGCGGGACCTTCGCGATCGAGTCCGCGATCGGCTCGACGATCGCTCCGCGCGGGAAACTGCTGGTGGCGGCCAACGGAGCCTACGGCAGGCGGATTGCCCAGATCGCTTCGGTCCTCAAGATCGACCGCGCGATCGTCGATTGCCCCGAACACCGGCCGCTCGATCCGGAGGCGATCGCCGCAGCGATCCGGCTAGATACTGCGATAACCTGCGTTGCAGCCGTCCACTGCGAGACTTCGACCGGCATCTTCAACCCGATCCGCGCAATCGGCGCGGCGGTTCATAGTTGCAAGCGGAGCTACCTGGTCGATGCGATGAGCAGTTTCGGCGCCGTGCCGCTGAACGTCGAGGAGTGCAAGATCGATTACCTGGTCTCCTCGGCGAACAAATGTATCGAGGGAGTTCCCGGATTCGCGTTCGTACTCGCGCAGCGCGCGGCCCTGCTCGAGACCGAAGGCTTCGCGCGCAGCCTGAGTCTCGATTTGCTGGCCCAATGGCGCGGGCTCGAGGCTAACGGGCAGTTCCGCTTCACGCCCCCGACGCACGCGATACTCGCGTTCCGGCGCGCACTTCAGGAGCTCGATGAAGAGGGCGGCGTCGCAGCGCGGGCCGCGCGCTACCAGGCGAACTACAGGACCCTGGTCGCCGGAATGAGAGCGATGGGCTTCGTGGAATATCTGGCGCCGGAGGATCAGGGCTGGATCATTACGTCGTTCCGCTATCCGGCCGATCCGAAATTCGATTTCGCAAAGCTCTACGCCTTTCTGAACGAAAGCGGCTACGTGATCTACCCGGGAATCGTGAGCGCGGCGCAATGCTTCCGAATCGGCAGCATCGGGCGCATTTTCCCGGATTCGATTCGGGCGCTGCTCGCCGCGATCCGCGAGGCGATGACCGCGATGGAGATCGTGCTGCCGATGGCGCCCCGGAGCTGAATCAGCGACAGGGGATCGTCACGATAGCAGGACCAGCGATCAACCGGTCGCATACTCCCTGGATCGGCGTCAGGCCGTCTTCCGGAGCGAGGTCGTAGGCCGGATCGCCGTCCGTAGGAATCGGCTCGTTCAACCTGAACCGCGCTGATGTCCTTGCAGAGGGCCTCGC
This sequence comes from uncultured delta proteobacterium, assembly GCA_963793115.1. Taxonomy (GTDB): domain Bacteria; phylum Desulfobacterota; class Binatia; order Binatales; family Binataceae; genus CAVVMA01. Next base: position 148,004 of record CAWBYV010000008.1, on the reverse strand, counting down.
CGGTATTCATCTGGGAGTAGCCGCCCAGCCGGCACGCCAGCGTCGCGTCGAGTCCGTCATTGCCCGCTTTCACATAGAAACCGCGCGTCTGCCAGTCGCTCGTACCCTGCAACGACGGCGCGCATAGCCCGATTCCCATCAGGCAGAGGCTGGCTCCAGCGCCAGCGCCGATCTGGGGAACGTTCCTGGTGGAGATGCTCGCGGTGAAATGGTACCAGCCCGCATCGAGGTGAAAGTCGTAGTCCCATCCCGCATCGTTGGGTTGTGCGTTCGATACTTCCAGTTGCCCCGGCCACTGGTTCAAATTCCAGGTAAGCTCCGAGGCGCCTTGGACGTATGCCCCGCGATGCCAGTAATCGGGCGTGCCCTCGGTTCCTTCGGTCAAATCCGGATTGAGCAGCAGGTTGTCCTTGCTTCCGGCGAACGACGGAACAGCCCATGCCAGCACGAGCGCCGCGACGATCGTGATCGGGATCAGCCGCAGAACCGGGCTCACGGCAAGAGTTGAGAGGGGCCGAGAGAAACGAACTGATTGCATAATCATAGCTCTGCTGGGCGCGAAGCTGGCATTCCTCAAACTCTACCCAGATTAGCGTCCATGCCCGCCTGTTGCAACAGAAAAGCCATCGTGGGGCGCGGCTCGATACGGCGCGTTGGGTTGCGGAATTAAACCGGATGTGCGAACGCTCTTGACGCGCACTCGTCCAAGCACCTAAGCGTCGTTCTGGAACTCGGACTGATGGAACTCCGCAAATGCCGCCGCCGCATCGGGACCGCAATCGTCGTGCTGGTTCTGTGCATATCCTTCGCCCCCGTACTGGCGATAGCGCAGGAACCGTGGCGCGCAGGCGCGAAGCCGGCCTTCCTGGTTGCGACCCGCAGCCTGGCGGACCCAATCTTCGAGCAGACCGTCATCCTGATGTTGCCGCCGTCCGCGAATCTTCCCCTGGTGGTCGGACTTATCATCAACAAACCGACCGCGATCCCGGTGCAGAAGCTTTTCCCCTCCGCGCCCGCGCTCAAGCGACACACTGAAGCGGCCTTCTTCGGCGGTCCGGTCGAGCTTACGGAACCGTCGCTGCTGCTGCGCGGCTCGCGGCAGGCCGGCGAAGCCACGCCGGTCTTCGAGGATATCTCCGTGACGATCGATCCGACCTCGGTCGCAGGGCTTCTCAAGGATCCGAAACCGGCCAGGGACCTGCGGGTTTTCCTGGGGCGAGCGCAGTGGACGCCGGATCAACTTCACGCCGAGATCCTCGAAGGCTCATGGTATGTCGTTCCGGTGCAGGCGAAATTCGTGTTCAGCGCCGACCCCGCAAGCATGTGGCGCACGCTGGTCGGGCACGCCGAGCTTCAGGAAGTCAACGCGTCGCCCGACGGCGCCCCATCCGGAGGCTCCAATGATGCGTTCGCGCTGCTGCGCTTCGCCCGAGCGTTGCGGTGAGCGCGGAGATTGAGGCCGTGCCGGGCGATCGCTGCGAAACTTGCGCTACGAAACCCGCCGACATCGACCGGGGTCCCAGGACCCAATGCAGGAGGCTCTCGCCATGCAAGCTGACGACCTGATGATCATCAGCCCGGCCATCGGTATCGCGGCACGCATCCTTTTCACCCTGATTTTCTTCCTTTCGGGCGTGACGCACTTCACGCGGATGCAGGGTTACATCAGCCTGATGCCGGCGGCGATTCCGTGGCGCGCTTTCTGGGTGAGCATCTCGGGGCTCGTCGAGCTCGCCGGCGCAACGCTGATCCTTTTCAACTACCGGCCGCGGCTCGGCGGATGGCTGATCGTCTTGTTTCTGGTTCCCGTGACCATCGTCGTGCACGGCACCGCGATGGTCACTCTGTCCGACCCGGTGATGCGCGCCGTAAACGTCTCGATGTTTCTAAAGGGGCTGGCGATGACGGGATGCGCCCTGCTCATCACACAACTCGGCGTCCGCAGCCGCGCCTGAGCGATTCCCTCCCGCTTGCGCCGAAGTTCGGGGCATCATACCCGATCGAAGGCCGGCCGCCGTATACTCAATTCGGATTAGCCGCGCCTGCAAGCGCAACGGGGTAACGCCAGTCTCATGATTGCGAAGAGCCTGCTGATCGCCAATCGCGGCGAGATCGCGATTCGGATCATTCGCGCCGCCGCCGAGATGGGTATCCGCACCGTGGCGGTTTTTTCCGAGGACGACGCCCGCTCGCTCCACACGCGCAAGGCCGATCAGGCCCGCGCGCTGCGTGGCGCCGGCGCCGCGGCCTATCTGGACGCTGGGCAGATCGTGGCCGAAGCCAGGGCCGCCGGATGCGACGCGATCCATCCCGGCTACGGTTTCCTCAGCGAGAACGCCGGATTCGCGCGGCGATGCGCCGAGGCCGGAATCACCTTCGTCGGCCCGCGCCCGGAGATACTCGAACTCTTGGGCGACAAGCTGCGGGCCCGATCGCTCGCCGAGCGTTGCGGAGTGCCGGTGATGGCGGGCAGCGCCGGCCCCGCCAGTCTCGAGCAGGCGCGCGAGTTTCTAGCGGCGCTCGGCCCCGGCGGCGCGATGATGATCAAGGCGATTGCCGGCGGCGGTGGACGCGGCATGCGAGTGGTAAGCCGGCTCGACGAGCTCGACGCCGCATACCAGCGATGTCAGTCCGAGGCGCGCGCGGCCTTTACGGGCAATGGCGAGGTGTACGTCGAACAGTTGATGCCGCGCGCACGCCACCTCGAGGTGCAGATCATCGGAGATCGATCAGGCTGCGTGAGCCATCTCTGGGAACGCGAGTGCACAATCCAGCGGCGCAATCAAAAGCTGGTCGAGGCCGCGCCCAGCCCCGGACTCGCCCCCGCGCTACGCGATCGGCTCATTCACGCGGCAATTCGGCTCGCCGAGGAAGTCCGCTACGACAATCTGGGTACCTTCGAGTTCCTGGTTGATGCGTCGGAGAACAACGGCGACGCCGCCTTCGCGTTCATCGAGGCGAACCCGCGCTTGCAGGTCGAGCATACCGTGACCGAGGAAGTGACCGGCGTCGACCTGGTGAAACTCCAGTTGCAGCTTGCCGGCGGCAAATCGCTCCGGGAGCTCGGGCTGCTGCAATCCGAGGTGCCACGCCCCCGCGGGTTCGCGATGCAGGTCCGGATCAATATGGAATCGATGGGCGCCGATGGCGCGGCCAAGCCGGCGGGTGGGACGATCACCGCCTTCGAGCCGCCGTCCGGCGCGGGTCTGCGGGTCGATTCGTTCGCCTACGCCGGCTATGGGACCAGTCCCAATTTCGACTCGATGCTGGCCAAGCTGATCGCGCACTCGCCGTCGGCGGAATTTGCCGATGTGGTTGCCAAGGCCTATCGAGCGCTGTGCGAGTTCAGGATCGAAGGCGTCGCGACCAATATCGGGTTCCTGCAGAACCTGTTGCGGCATCCCGAGTTCGTTGCGAATCGCATCTACACCCGCTTCGTCGAGGATCATGCTGCGGAACTGGCCGAACCGGCCGGGGCGGGCGATTCACCCCATCGACGCTTGTTCTTCGATCAGGTCGCGCCGGTCACGCCGCCACGCGGGACACTCTCATCCGCAAGGCTTGCTGGCGCTCAGCTAGCAGGGGCTCAGATCGACGCGAGCGATCCGCTGGCGGTGCTCGCCCATGGCAAGAGCACGGGTCCGGCTCCATCTGCGCAAGAGGCGCCCGCTATCGCCGCCGTCGCACCGCATCCGGAAACCGCCGGCCGAGAACACGGTCGCAGTTGCGGCGCCGATTCAGGGAACAATCGTGTCGGTCGATGTGCACGAGGGCGACCTCGTACGGCGCGGCATGCAGATCTTCGTGATGGAAGCGATGAAGATGGAGCATGTGATCCGCGCCGAAACCAGCGGGATCGTCCGCAAGATCGCGGTCGCGCCGGGCGATGCCGTGTTCGAGGGCTATCCACTCGCATATATAGAGGAAGGCGAGGCCGAGACCGCGGAAGTCGCCGTGGCCGAGAAACTCGACCTCGATCGCGTGCGCCCCGATTTGGCCGAGGCCCTAGAGCGGCATGCGATGGGCCTCGACGCGGCGCGGCCCGAGGCGGTCGCCCGCCGCCGGAAGACGGCGCAGCGCACGGCGCGCGAGAACGTCGCGGAGCTTTGCGACCCCGGCAGCTTCGTCGAGTACGGCCCGCTGGTTATCGCGGCCCAGCGCCGGCGCCGCTCGCTCGACGACCTGATCAGGAATACGCCGGCCGACGGGATGATCGCCGGGGTCGGCACCGTCAATCGCGACCTCTTCGATGAGTCGCGGGCACGATGCGTCGTGATGGCATACGACTACACGGTGCTCGCCGGCACGCAGGGTTTGCAGAACCATCGCAAGAAAGACCGCCTGTTCGAGATCGCGCGCAACTCGCGTATCCCGGTGATCTTCTTTACTGAAGGCGGCGGCGGCAGACCGGGCGACACGGACGGCGTCGGCGTCGCCGGGCTGGATTGCTGGGCCTTCAACTATTGGGGAAAACTGAGCGGGCTGGTGCCTCTAATCGGAATAAACTCCGGCCGATGCTTTGCCGGCAACGCGGCGCTGCTGGGATGCTGCGACGTTGTGATCGCCACCGCCAACTCGAATATCGGGATGGGCGGCCCGGCGATGATCGAAGGCGGCGGACTCGGCGTCTTCCGTCCCGAAGAGGTCGGCCCGATGAACGTGCAGGTGCCAAACGGCGTGGTCGATATCGCAGCGGCCGACGAGCGCGAGGCGGTGCGCATCGCCAGGAAGTACCTCGCCTATTTCCAGGGCGCCGTCAGCGGGTGGAAGTGCGCCGACCAGCGCCTGCTGCGCACGATCATCCCGGAGAATCGGCTGCGCGTTTACGACGTGCGGGCCGCGATCGAAACCCTGGCCGATACGGGCTCGATACTGGAGCTGCGCCGGCACTTCGGGCTGGGCATGGTGACCGCGCTGGTCCGCATCGAAGGACGGCCGCTCGGCGTGATCGCCAACAACCCGGCCCATCTGGCGGGCGCGATCGACAGCAACGGCGCCGACAAGGCCGCCCGCTTCATGCAGCTCTGCGACGCGTTCGACATTCCAATCCTGTTCCTGTGCGACACACCCGGCATCATGGTCGGGCCGGAGGTGGAGAAGACCGCGCTCGTCCGCCACGCGGCGCGGATGTTCGTGACCGGCGCCAGCATCACGGTGCCCTTCTTCACGATCGTCCTGCGCAAGGGCTACGGGCTGGGCGCGCAGGCGATGGCGGGCGGGAGCTTCAAGGCGCCGTTCTTCACGGTATCGTGGCCAACCGGAGAGTTCGGCGGGATGGGACTCGAAGGTGCGGTGAAACTCGGCTATCGCAAGGAACTGGCGGCGGTGGACGACTCCAAACAACGCAAGGCGCTTTTCGAGCAGATGGTTGACCGGATGTACGAGCACGGAAAGGCAGTGAACACCGCGTCGCACTTCGAGATCGACGACGTGATCGATCCGGTCGAGTCGCGCCGCTGGATCCTGGCCGGTTTGTGTAGCGCCGCTGCAAATGTGCCGCGCGCCGGCAAGAAGCGTCCGTGCGTCGATACGTGGTGAAGATCACGGCAGCGTGGGCGATTCGCCCTGTTGCGCTTCTGCCTTCGCCCTCGCACGCCGCGATGAGCTTGGCGGTGAGGACCGGGTTATCAACAGGACGAAACCGGAATTTCATGAAAAGAAACGCGCGTCTCGCTTGACTCTATCGACCGTTCTGGTTAAGTACATGGGGCGGCAATGTGCGCGCGTAGGACTATTCAGCGGTTCCGAATGATGAGCGGGGAGCATTCCCTAAACAGGCTCTGTGTCTGAGCCTCAGGGATCGGGGAGATGAAGATCATGCATTTTGGCAGAAGAGCGTCAGCAGGCAGGCTTTTCATCGCAATCGCAGCGGCAATCGCTCTCCCACTGATAATCAGTTCCAGGGCCGCGGCAGCTCCGCCGCCAGTCTACGATGTGGAATTCTTCAACTACTTCAGCAACGCTCACACCGCGGCTGCCAATGGTTCGAACATCTACATCACGGACCCGCTTGAGGGAAATCCGTCGGCCACACCACCCCAGCCCGAAGAAATCTGCGCGATGCTCTACGTCTTCGATACGCGCGAGAATCTGCAGGAATGCTGCGGATGTCCGGTGTCAAGCGACGGCCTGTTGGTATTGAACCTTACTACTTCGCTGACCTCCAACCCGGTCTCGATGAGCTATGACCCCTTCAGCGTCTTCGGCGTGCCCGGCGTTGGTGCCTGGCCGTTTTTTTACGACGGCGTGCTGAGGCTGCTCTCCGCGAACACCAACGCCGTCACGAAAATCACCACCGCGATACCCGACAAGACCTTCAAAATGAAGGCTTCCGGTGTCTGGTGCGACGCCGGCACAGGACTCTGCTGCGACCCGTCGGGGGGACTCAACCTGAGGACGAGCAGTGCCGTCAGCCTTATTCCGACTTTGCGCGCTTGGGCAGACCACACAGGGCCCGAGCATGATCCATTTTCTGGAAATACACCCGTAACCGAAACCGCCTTTTCCGAAGTGCCGGCGGGCCCGACCGACTCCAGCAATCTGGTCAAGCTATGCGGCGAGTTGATCGGGAATGGCAGCGGCCAGGGGGCCTGCTCGTGCGTGGTGTCACCGACGCCTACTCCGTCCGCAACGCCTACTCCGTCCCCGACGCCTACCCGGACACCGACACCGACGCCAACTCCGACGCCTACGCCCACCCGGACGCCGACGCCGACACCGACGCCTACCCGGACGCCGACGCCTACTCCGACGCCGACACCCACTCCGACCCCGACGCCTACTCCGACACCAACGCCGACGCCTACCCGGACGCCAACACCGACGCCTACTCCAACACCGACGCCTACTCCGACACCGACGCCAACTCCGACGCCGACGCCAACTCCGACGCCGACGCCAACTCCGACGCCGACGCCAACTCCGACACCGACGCCTACTCCGACGCCGACTCCGACGCCGACGCCGACACCTACTCCGACGCCTACTCCGACGCCGACTCCGACCCCGACGCCTACTCCAACGCCTACGCCTACGCCTACACCGACACCGACGCCTACCCCGGCTCCGGCGGGAGCATTGGGCGCAACCTCGGCTGATACCACCACCGACACAGCTACTTTCGTTGACGACAACCTGCCCTCGAAAGTGTCGACCGTGCCAATCTTCGGCGGCCCGCCGACGACGAGCGGTGGGTTCTTGCTGGCTGAGGTCGCTATCCAAGGGGCCGACAATACCCTTTGCTCGGCAGTAGCGGGTTCGCCGTTCTCGTGCTGCACGGGGTTGGGGGTGGGAACTTGCGCGCCCGCGTCCACGGGAACGATCACATCTGCGGATCCAAGTTGGGTCCAGGTTGACAATCAGACGTGCGGTGACCTCCAAGAGTCGATTTTCAAGAGGTACGTCCAGCCAGGCGACACGTCAGCGTCGCTGTTCACCTGGAATTTCAACTCGACTTACCTGGGCGTGGCGAGGATAACGCTCTACTCAGGCGTGGGCCCGACGCCTATCGAATCAGAGTTAGCGCAGTGCACTACCGCGGCTAGCACACTGATAGCGCCGTCCATAAGTATTCCCACGGTCAACAGTGTAAGCGTAGTGATGTATGGAATTACCCAAACCAATTCTATCAACGCGCCGGCCTGCGGTTATTTTGTAATAGATCAGCACAACATCGCCGGGACCGGTCCGGACATTGCCAACTTCGAAAAGCCGTTCAGCGGTGCTACCGGCACGGTAAGTACGACATCCGGCACTGCCGGTGACAACCTCGGCTTCAGCGTGGGTCTGTCTCCATTGCCCTGAGGCGCCCAGCTAGCCGAGTACACTCGGACGCCCCGTGCTTTGTCCACCCGAATGCAATCGGGTTGGACAAACACGGGGCGTCTTCGTTTGGAAAGGACCCGACGAGCCAGAACCAGGTGCTGCGTTGCGGCGGCGCCCTCTCGCAGGCTTAGGCGAAGCTGGACCGGTGGCGCCCGAGGCCACTGAATTATTCCTAATGGCGCGGCGTCGAACGCTCAGGGCGCACAACGCGGCGGGTTCACCGCACCCTTCCAGGCGCCCGAGATACGGGTAGGGGTTAGGCCGCCACAGGCGCGATGCTATTCGACTCGTCGCGTGTGGAGTTTGCGCTTCCAGCGGAGCGCGGAACGAGCATCGCATTTGCTGGCGATAAAGCGTATAGTCGGGTTGGATGGTCGTTAGGGGGACGATGCGGGCATGCTAGGGAGGGATCATCGGCGATCCTCAGCTATCTTATCGGCCGGGCAGCGGGCGGCCAGGGATCATTTGCTGGTTATGATTCGCGCGACGGACGATACGAGACCATGCAACACCGGGCCGCGCTTCGAGACGACCCACGCCCGAAGAGGCGAACGCCCGATCCTGCCGGAGAAATTGCAGCGCGCGCTTCGGCCGCGGTACGCGGCGCGCAAAACGGTCGAACCACAACTTCCCATTTCGCCTGATTTCGCCAACGCGTGGACATCGACATACGGCCTGCTCCGGGGCGCGACGGCTTTCACCAGGAACCGCGAACCGCTCGTGACTCACTCGTTTTTCCGTCAGGCGCCGGCGTAGGTGTATCCGGGATTCGGATGTCGGGCGGGACGCGTCGCGGACGGGTGGTGTCCGGATATGGCACGCGCGCACTGGCTTGTAGCGCCCGCGACACTACAAGCGTCGGCTCTCCTGCGGCCGTCGGCGGGTTGCGTTTCGGAGGGTGCAACTGATTGTAGGATTTTTAAGCTTTATGTAGGTCCGCCTAGAGAGCGCCCTCGTGGCCCGGCGCTTGCTTGAATGTCTGCCCGATGGTCCGGTGGCAGGCGGGTTATTTTATCCTGACGGCACCGGGTCGGGGAGCCTGAAGATGAAACTCTACACCGTTCATGGAAAGCTTGCTGCGGCTCTTGGCGCAGTTCTGGCAGTGCTCGGTTTTGCAACCCCGACTCTCGCGCAATCTCTGGTGCCGAAAATAGTAAGCTCGTCGGCAACGGACACCGGGGACACTGGCCAACCCTATCTCACCATGACGCTGCCCAACGGCGTGAGCCCCGGCCAACTCCTTGTTGCTGTGGTCGCGATTCAGGGCTCAAATCCACTTATAAACCCATGGGGGTCGGTCATCCTGCCTGCGGGCGGATGGACCGAGCTTACGACCCAGCCCAACGCCTGTGGGCTGAATCCGGGGGATAGCCGGGATTTGGCGATGTCGATTGCTTGGAGAATAGCCACCTCCGGCGATGTGCGTGGCACTCAATTCACATGGGGATTCCTTAGCAACGGGTTTCTCACGCCGGTGGTTGGCACAGGCGCCATCGTAAGCATCTCAAATGTCAACACCACCAATCCAATCGAACAGATCACACCCAGCAATTGCATAATGCAGACTACCGCGCCGAAGGCGCAAGCTATGGTGACGCTCAACAGCAATGACATGAGTTTATTGGCATATGGGATATCGGGGAATAACTCACTGTCGTTCCCAACGGGATATTCACTGATTTCACAACACGGAGTGTTTGGAGTAGGTCCAGACGTTGAAGTGGATTCCAAGTTAATCCCGGTGATTTACACAAATACCGGTACTCAAACCCTCACCGCTGCCGCAGCGGGTAACAGCCTCGGCTATCAGGTCATGTTGGTTCCTGCGTCGGGGGAGTCCTCTAGCAGCGTGCAAGCCAACCAGGTCCACGCGGGATGGACATACTCCCCGGAACAGCTATTCATGACTTGGTAGATGATGCGTCGGCCCGATCGAGCCGCACCAGACGGCTGTCGTGACGACTCCGTATAGGCGCCGTCGCTGACCAGGCGCACCGTCCTCTGCCAACGCCGCGGGAAGGCGCTCGGGCTTTCGGATCGAGCTATAGACCCCGCACTGAGGAATCGCGGCCCGACATCCGGGCCGACACGGGCTTTCTCCGCTGTTCAGCCGCTTCCGCCGGGGTGTAGGATCCCCATCGGCATCCCCCGCGGCCGCGGAATTCGCCCCCTGGGCCTATTGCAGGCATCCGAGCCTTCAACAAATACTACACGCGTGGCCAGAACCCTGATCGCGCAATTTACTCTGGCGGTGGCGCTTATGGCGGCTCTAGCGGCGGGTTGCGACCCCCATCCGGCATCCCCGCCCGTGCCGACTCCGACCCCGACGCCAACTCCGACACCTACCCCCACGCCAGAACCTCCGCAAGCTGCGACCTCCGCGCAATCGGACACTAGCAGCACCGGCGCCACCAGCGTCACGGCGACGCTGCCGAGCGCCGCGAGGGCAGGCGAATACCTGTTGGCCTCGATTACTATCGAGACTGCTCCAGGGTCCAATTGCGCGGCATCCGGTCTTCCGTTCGCGTGTTGTACCGGAGCAGGGACCGGGACCTGTCCGGACGCCGACACGGCAACGATTGTGCCTCCCTCGAACGCCGCCTGCACCGGAAGCGGGACTCCCGATAGCTGCTGCACCGGGAATGGAACCGGGACTTGCGATTGGGCGCTGGTCGGCAACGCGAGCCTGCGGCAACGACTTGCAGGTTTCGATCTACGGGAAGTTCGTCGAGGCCGGCGAGAACAGCACCAACTACACCTGGAATTTCACCGTTGCGGGCAATCCATCGACCTTCCTGGGCGTGATGGGATTAATCGGGGTCTTGAACCCGGGCTCGACTCCGGTGCATGCCATTGCGCATCAATGCAACCTCAACACTACGGCGTTGACCGCCCCATCCGTAAGGACGACGAGAAACAACACGCTCGACCTGCTGTTCTACTCAATCGGTGGGAACAATTCAGTCACAACCCCGAGTAGATATTCGCTCGTCTACCAGCACGCGGTCGAGGGGTACGGCCCCGACGCCCAGGCGGACGAGTTGTCGATCAAAACGCCGAGAGCGACCGGCCATCAGGTGGCAACTGCGGCTGCGCCCGGAAACAACCTGGGCTTTCAGTTGGCCATATCCCCCTTGCCCTGAAAGGGTTGGGTAGAAATTCGCCCGATCCACCCTCGGAGGTCCGGCCGCGGTGCTGGCCCGCCTGGCCAAACCAGCCACTGCCGGCGAGGCAGTACCCGGTTCGCGAGAGTGCGCTGAGACTCCTGTCTCACGCGCACTCCCGGTTCGGCTTTGCCTCGGACTCGCTCAAGGGAGCGGTGGCGACAAGCCAATCTGGTAGCCGAGGTTGTTCCCTGGTGTCTTCGCGGTTGAGATTCTGATCTCCGGTGTCTGTGCCAGATGTCGGGTAGACCGAGCTAACGAAATTCGCCATGTCCACTCCGAGGCCGCCGATGTCGTGTGTGTAGACCAGCGAGAATCCGGCAGGCTCCGTCAGATCGTTACTACCGACAATTCCATACGCCAGCAAGACGAGGCTGTTGTTCTGCGTCGTGGCGATGGAGGGCGCGGTCAGCGTCGCGCTGTCGGGCGTGCACAGCGACGACACGTTCTCGATCGGCGTCAAGGTGTCCACATTGGAAATCTCGGTTATGCCTCCTGCGCCCAGGAACGGCGAGTATGGACAGCTTCCCATCGCGCTTCCGGTGCAGCACGCGTATGGCGTGCCGAACCCGGTGCAGGAACTGGAGTCGGACGGTTGCCCGGCGCCAAGGAAGTTCCAAAGGAACTGCATCCCCTGAACGTCGTCCGGCTGAGCGATTCGGTAGGCAAGTGACATCGTCAGATCGCTGCCGCAGGTGTCGTGCTGGATTTCAGTCCAACCTGCCGGAACTTCGATGCTGGCGGAGCTCGCGTCCTGGCAGGTTCCAACCGCTGAGCCGGTACAGCAGGTGAACGGGACGCCGGCATCGGTGCAATCGGAGTTCAAAGCCGTCTCGATCGCGACCGTTGCAAACAGGAATCGGCCGCTCGCGACGCTCGGTAACATCAGCGGAAGGAAGACGTCGCCGCCTGACGAAGTGTCCGCGGCATACAAGGTGACGATCTTGGGGATCGCGGGCGTCGGCGTCGGTGTTGGCGTCGGTGTAGACGTCGGCGTCGGTGTCGGCGTAGGCGAAGGTGTCGGTGTTGGCGTCGGCGTCGGTGTCGGCGTAGGCGTAGGCGAAGGTGTCGGTGTTGGCGTCGGCGTCGGTGTCGGCGTAGGCGTAGGCGAAGGTGTCGGTGTTGGCGTCGGTTTCGGCGTAGGAGTGGGTGTCGGCTTCGGGGTCGGAGTCGGTTTAGGCGTTGGTGTCGGCGTAGCACGCGGATCGGATGTCGGGGTCGGTTTGGGCGTTGGTGTCGGCGTTGGTGTCGGCGTCGGCTTCTGCGTCGGACACGGAGTCGAGGTGGGCTTCTTGGTCGGGCAAGGGCTCGGAGTTGGCGTCGGCGCTGGGCATGAAGAACCGCTGTTGGACCACGGCGACGAACCATCCTTGCCGCTCCTACACGGAGTAGGAGTAGGGGTCGGGGTCGCACAGTAGGGGGTGGACGCTTTCCCGTCAGTGTCCGACGGGAGACTGTTGGCCTGCAATTGCGCCGGCGATGCGGCGATCAACCAAAGGGCGGCCGCGGCGATCAAAGCAATCCGGCTGCGGCCCAGGGACGTGACGATGTGGAACTTCATACACTCTCCATTAGAATTGTCGTTGCTCGAGGCTTTTCCGGCCGGCGCGAAACCCGCACACCCGTTCGCGGTGCGAGCCCGATACGGCTTCGATAGTGGAGCGGCTGGCGCGTCGGTAAGACATCAAGCGTTCTCTCTACACAGACCAGACTCATAGCTTATCGTATATATCTACTTACTGAGTCAAATATCTACTTAGTGTAGATACTTAACAGGTGGTTATTATTCCCCTGCATATAGCTGTTAGGCTGCTGTAGTAACAATCTGTAATCTGCAACTACGCCGGTTAGCCTGGAACAAGGCCGACTTTGTTCATCTCCGCCTGGCGTGCCGCAGGGTTCCGCATCGCGGGACGCATCATATTCCACAAAAAATACGCGGCGTCGGCTCGCTTCCTGCGCTACCAACACGGACCGGTCTATCTTCTCGCCAAAGCTGGGATGCGGTCGGCGTCATCGAGGCGCTCAACGGGCATGACGCCCCGGAGCCGGCGAGTTTGAAACCGAGGTCTTGCAGCCCCTTACACCTAAAGCCAGCGGTCTTTATGTGCCATCAAGAAATGGTATTGACATTTGGGTCAACCCATTTTATGGTGGCATTTATGAACGCGACTGTAACCTTGGACAAGGCCGGACGGGTCGTCATTCCCAAGACCCTTAGAGACGAACTCCATCTCGAGCCCGGCGATGCCCTCGAACTCGAAACCGAGGGTGACCGGGTAACACTGCGCCCCCTCCATCCCGTCCCCCCCCTCAGGAAGGAACGTGGCGTGTGGGTTTTTCATGGCCGCGACAAGCTTTCCCTGGCCGAAGCCGGCAAGCTGGTCCACGAAGCCCGGCAGCAGCGCGATCGTAGCAACCTCGGGCAAGACCGATGAAAGCGTTTCTCGACACCTCCGTTTTGGTGGCGACATTCTACGCCCAGCATGAGCACCACACGCCGAGCATCGAGTTGTTCCTTCGATTCGACAAGAACGACGCCTGCTGCGCCGCGCACAGCCTCGCCGAAATCTATTCGGTCCTGACCGGCCGCACCGGCAGGGACCGGGTCAGCGGCGACGGGGCGCTCCTTTTCCTCGGCAACGTCCGCGAGCGTCTCACGACCATCGCCCTGGATCCGGAGGAGTATTTTGCGGCTCTCGAAGCTTCCGCACCGCTTGGCATTGCCGGCGGCGGGATTTACGATGCCATGCTTGGCTATTGCGCGATGAAGGCCGAGGCTCAAAGCATCTATACTTGGAACGTGAAAGATTTCCAGCGCCTCGGTCCTACCATCGCGGCGCGCGTGAAAACTCCCTAGCAGGTTGTTGCACGCGGAGCGTTGTGCCGGACAAGCCCATACCACCAAGGTCAATCGCTCTCGACGATTCGGTGGACAGGCTGGCGAAGAGTCTGATGGGCGCCAAAAATCTTGGACACTTTTTGGACACTTCAGCGATTGCTCCCGAGGCAAATGCCGCATAAATATTTGATTCCATCGAGCGGAGAGGTGGCCGAGTGGTCGAAGGCACCAGATTGCTAATCTGGCGTACTGGGCAACCGGTACCGAGGGTTCGAATCCCTCCCTCTCCGCCAGGGAGTCCTGTCTCTGCGAAGTCTCAGCCCGAATCGGCGAAATCGTCCGCGCGTGCGGCTTCATTTGCGTACCGCGCGGCAGCGGAGAAACCCACTTTCCGGCGGTTCGTGCGCAAACACGGCTAAAGTCTCTGTTGGAGAGTGAGGCGGCTCCCTCCGTGCCGGAAGCGCGACCCGCGCGATTCCGGAGGGCTCGCTTTGCATCGCAAGTGCTTTTGCATTCTGCGCGAGCCGTCGCGTGTTGATAACGCGCTCCTCGCGGCCGCGTTCTGCAATTGTCAATCGCGGCCGGTTCCTTCAAGCTGACGATTTTGGAGAGCTGCCGAGTGGTGAAAGTGCAGGCGAATGTTTCGAGGCAAGAGTTGGCGTTGCAAGGTCTGCGGCATGGAGCGGGCCGCGGCGTGCACGAGGAATCAATCGCCTCAACGATCCTTCTTCACGGCGCGTTTGCGGCCGAGGGTCTCATGCTCTGGGGTGAAACACGCGCTGCTTCATCCGCTCCCACGCCGCGATCGAAGCGTCGCGAAGCCCCGGCGCTTGCTCATGCGGCGCTGGATCAGAACCGATTTGCGTTCTCACCCTACGATGCGCGCGAGGCGTTGGTCGCCGCGATTCACGCCAGTGGCATTCCGACCGGGGGCCGCCGGACGGAAAGCGCGCTCATATTGCTGCCGTCGCTCGAGCACCGGCCGTACGCATCGAGTCCGCTGGTCGCCGAGCCGCTCGCGAACTCCGATAGTCTGGCCTTGCGTCCGTGGTGGGTCACGGCGGTCGCGCTCAACTGGCCTGCCACGATCGACTTTCTCTGCGCGTGCGCCGGCAAGCGGACGCTTGCCCCCGGCGTGGTCGTGGCCGGCGATCTGGCGTACTGGGTGGCGGCACTGCGGCTGGCCGGGGCGATGGTTGCGCGCCAGCATTTCCTGCCGGATGTCGTCGAGGAGCGGGGCAAGTTCGTTGCGCGATGGCGCCCGGTGCCGTCGCATGCTGAATCCAGGGCGATGGAGCTTGCGGCGTCGATGCCGGACGCATGCCGCGCGATCGTCGCGGACCCAGCCACGCCAAGGCCGTCGGCGGAGATCTTGCTCTCGAGGTTTGTCGAAGGCGCTGTGGACCATATGGTGCGATCGGCAGGCATGCCGGCGCAGTCAGCATCGCTTCGCGCATCGATCGACAGCCTCGACGAACAATGGCTGGCCGCGCTGACACAACCCGACGGCAGGCTCGAGGGCGACCGCGCGGCGCTCGAGCAGCTCAGGCATCGGGTCCAGGATTGGTGGCGCCCGGTTGCGCTCAACGCGTCCAGTCCGTTCCGACTCTGCTTTCGCCTGGAGGAGCCCGAAGCGGCGCTGCCGGATGCGAATGCCGAGGGCGCCAACGATCGCATCGTGCCCACCGCAGGATCGTGGCGCATCCGCTATCTCCTCCAGGCGCATCGCGATCCCAGCCTCCTGCTGCCGGCTTCCGAGGCGTGGTCGGCTCGAGGGCAGGCGGCGAGGCTGTTCCGTCAGCAGAGCGGATTCAACGTCCGGGAGTATCTGCTGCAATCGCTGGGCGAGGCGGCTCGGCTCTGTCCGCTGGTGGAGGAAAGTCTGCGCGGCGCGATGCCGGCGAGCGCTGAAATCGACGCCGCCGATGCGGTCAGGTTCGTAACCGAGCACGCGAACTTTCTGGACCAGGCCGGTTTTGGCGTAATGCTCCCGGTCGGCTGGACCAGCAAGGGATCGCGGCTGCGTCTTGGTGTACATGCCAAAGTAAAGTCGCCGGCGATGGCGGGCGGAGGCGGACTTTCTCTGCACGAGATCGTAGCGGTTGACTTCGAGGCTGCGCTGGGCGAGCAGCTAATCACGCGCGACGAGTTGCGGGCGCTGGCAAAACTCAAAGCGCCGCTGGTCAGGGCGCGAGGCCAATGGGTATTGCTCGACGCCCAGGAAATTGTGCGTGCGACCGCTCTGCTCGCGAGCGGAACCCGCCGGATGACCGCGCAGGACGCGGTGCGGATGGCGCTGGATGCGACCGCCGTTGACGGCGTCGAGGTCGCCAGCGTAGCTGCCGACGGCTGGTTGAGCGGGCTTCTCGAGCAGCTCAAAGGACACGGCCGCATCGAGAAGCTGCCGGCCCCATCCGGCTTCAGCGGAGTGCTGCGGCCATACCAGGAGCGCGGCTACTGGTGGTTGGGTCTCCTCGGCCGATGGGGGTTGGGCGCGTGTCTCGCGGATGACATGGGGCTCGGCAAGACCATACAGACCCTGGTTCACCTCGAGCGCGAGCGCGAAGCAGCCCCAGCGCGAAGACCGCCCGTTCTCCTGATCTGCCCCACTTCGGTAATCGGCAATTGGCAGCATGAGGCGGCGCGCTTCACACCCGCGCTGTCCGTGCTGGTGCATCACGGGACCGCCCGCGCCAAGGAGGAAGCCCGCTTCCTCGCGGCCGCCGGCGCGCACGATCTCGTGATCACCAGCTACAGTCTCCTGCATCGCGACTTCGCGACCCTGGCTAAGCTCGTCTGGTCGGGAATCATTCTGGACGAGGCGCAGAACATCAAGAATCCCGAGAGCAAGCAGGCGCGCTCGGCGCGCGCGCTCAAAGGCGGCTATCGCATCGCGCTTACCGGCACTCCGGTCGAGAACAACGTTGGCGACCTGTGGTCGCTGATGGAGTTCCTTAATCCGGGCCTGCTCGGTACTCAGGCGGAGTTCAAGCGGAAGTTCTTCGTGCCGATTCAGGCCTCGCGCGACCGGGCGGCGGCGGAGCACCTGAAAAAGCTGACCGCGCCCTTTATCCTGCGCCGGCTCAAGACGGACAAAGCGGTAATCGCGGACCTGCCCGACAAGCTCGAAATGAAAGTCTTTTGCACGCTGACCAGGGAGCAGGCCTCGCTTTATGCCGCCGTGGTCGAGGAGGCGATACCCGAACTCGAGTCCGCCAGCGGCATCCAGCGCAAGGGGATGGTGCTCGCGACGCTCTCCAAGCTCAAGCAAGTCTGCAATCATCCGGCGCAGTTCCTCAAGGACAACTCCGCGATTCCCGACCGCTCGGGCAAGCTTGCGCGGCTGGCCGAGATGCTGGAGGAGGTAATCGAGGCCGGCGAGCGTGCGCTGATCTTTTCCCAGTTCGCCGAGATGGGCGAGATCCTCAAGCGCCATCTCGAGGCAACGTTCGGGCGCGAGGTGCTGTTCCTGCACGGCGCGGTGCCCAAGGCGCGGCGCGATGAGATGGTCGCGCGCTTCCAGAAGGAAGACGGCGCGGGACCGCCGATCTTCGTGCTGTCACTCAAGGCGGGCGGCACCGGCCTTAACCTGACCGCCGCGAGCCGGGTATTTCATTTCGACCGATGGTGGAACCCGGCGGTAGAGCAACAGGCGACCGATCGGGCCTTTCGCATCGGGCAGCGCCGCAACGTCTTCGTCCATAAGTTCCTGTGCGCGGGAACGCTGGAGGAAAAGATCGACGCGATGATCGAGCGCAAGCGCGCACTCGCGGAAACCATCGTCGGGGGCGGCGAGGAGTGGGTGACAAAGCTGTTGACCGCCGAACTGCGCGATTTGTTCGCGCTGCGCCCCGGCGCGGTCGCGGATCAATAACGATTCGAGGAGCTGAGCCAGGGAGATAAGGACTGATGGCGCGCTGGAACCGGCCAAGATCACGACGGGTCGAACTCGACCGTTTCTTTCCAAGATCACGATGGGGCGATTTCGACCGTTTCTTTGCGCCCTCGATCCCGCTTCCCGCGCGGGGAGGTATCCGGGCGCACAGCCGGATTGGCGAGTTCGCAACCAGTTGGTGGGGGCGGCGATGGATCCAGACGCTCGAGTCGTTTCAGGTCCGCGCGCGGCTTAACCGGGGCCGGTCGTACGCGCGGCGCGGACAGGTGCTGCACCTCGAGATCGCCAACCAAAAGGCGACCGCTACGGTTCAGGGCTCGATCCCGATTCCCTACAACGTCACTATCGAACTCAGACGGATTCCGATCGCCCAATGGCGCAAGGTGGGCAAGGCGATGGCGTCGAGGGTTGCGATCGCAGCCCGGTTGATGGCCGGCGTACTGCCGCCGGAGGCGGAGGAGAGCTTCGCCAAAGCGGGTGTCGCGCTGTTTCCCGCGCGCGACGTAGATTTGATCACCTCCTGCGACTGCCCCGATTTCTCCAATCCATGCAAACACATCGCCGCGGTCTACTACCTGTTGGCCGAGCAGCTCGACCGCGATCCGTTTCTGTTGTTCAGGCTGCGTGGTATGGAGCGCGAGCAATTCGTGGCGATGCTCGGCAAGAGCGGCCGGACCCAACGCACGGCCGGCGATGTCAGCGAATCGGAACCGGCTCGTGAAACCCGCGCTCCATCGGCCAACCCGGAAGTCTTTTGGCGCGGGCATCCGTTTCCCGACGATCGCTATGGACAAGTAGCGCTTTCCGGCGAGGCGGCGCCGCTCGCCCGGCGGCTGGGAAGCTTTCCCTTCTGGCGCGGCCAGCGCGATTTTCTCGAGGCGATATCGGACTTGTCGAACAAGGCCGCCGAGCGCGGGCTCGCCGTCCTCGTAAAGTCCGCCGCACGGGGGTGACTCGATAGCCGCTATCCGCTAAATCGAATTGCTTGTACAGAGGTTCCCTAAGTGTCGTCTCAGCCGACGACGGGATGCGGCGTACAGCTACCTGCTACTTCGGAGGCCGGGCGCGATTTGAGCCATCAGCGCTTTTGTCATTCCATCGTTGGGCTCCAGGGCCAACGCCAAACGGCATTGCGCGAGCGCCTCCTGGTCGCGACCCATCAGGTGAAAAATCTTCGCCAGAAAGAAATGTGGCAAATTGTCGTTGGGGCTGAGTTTTGCAGCGCGCTGATAGGCCGACAGCGCCTGTTCGTAACGCTTCTGCGAAAGAAGCGCCAGACCCAAGGTGGACCACACCTCGTCGTCAGCGGGATTGCTGGCAGTCAGTCCCTGGAGAATCGTCTCCGCGCCGGCGGGATCGTTGTGAGCGATCTTCATTTCGGCGCGGGCCAAAGCCGCCTCCTCGCGCCCGCCGGGAAGAGCTTCGATCGCATTCAAGGCCTTTTCAACTCGATCGAGCTCACCGGCAAGGTCAGCGGTCCGAGCCAGTATCAAGTAGTCTGCAATCCCTGCGCCCCCGGTCTGACCGATCGCGCGGGCCATCTCGTCGCTCGCCTGTGCATACTTTCCCTGCATCGCATGGGTTCCACCGAGATGAAATAGCGAGTAGGCGGAAGCTTCAGGATCCAGCCTGATAGCCTCGCTGAATTCTCGCTCGGCCAGGGTCAGGTTGCCGTTCAGCTTATAGAAAGCGCCCAGCGCGGAATGGCAGCTTACCGCTTCAGGAAAAACTTTCACGCAGCGCGCGAAGAGTGCGCCGTTATCGTGCCACAGTCCTTGTGCGGACCAAACCGTGACGGCATAGAGCGCAAGCAGCACCGCGGCGCCTCCCCAAACCAATCGTTGTCGTGCGCCTGCCCAGCGACGCGCCGCATGAATGACAAAATCGGCAAACATGACGCACCATCCGAGCGACGCCAGGTAAAGATAGTCATCCTGCACGAACATCTCGTGTACGATTCCCTTCAGATTGAGCAGCGGCGCTATCGCAATTAGGATCCAGCCCGCACAGAACAGGTAGAGCCCGCGCCGCCCGGATCTCCTCACCAGAAAGACAAAGCCCGCCGCAAGCGTCGCGAGTGCCAGAACCGGTACCCAGAAATCGGGCGAGAAGGCGCTCGTCACGAAGATCGCCTGCTGCGGGTCGGTCACCATCAGTTGGCGATGAGCGAAACCGGCGGTCGACAGCGCCGGGAGGACAAGAAGATACGTCATCAATACCCGGGGAATCGTCAGTAGAGTCTGGGTGGTGCTTCCGCTGACCGTGTGCAGCACGAAAAATCCCAGCACCAGACGCCTGACCACCATGTAGAGCAGCGCTTCGGCCAGGAACGGCGCGGTCCGCATCAGCGTGAGTTGAAGCTGCTGCCATAACTCGCCGGCCGTCCTTGAGTCGCTCGCCGTTGGTCGGCGCGATTCGAAGAAAAAGACGTACAGTCCGACGAGCGCGGGAAACGCGACGGCGCTTTCGTGGCTACCCAGTGCGGCTGCATAAAGTGTGAGCGCCAGAATCAGATTGCGGCGCGGAGCAACGTCGCGAGTGATGAAGGCATAGAAGGCCGCGAACTCGAAGACCGCGCCGAGCAGCAGCGAAATGGCGGATATCCAGGCCACGGCTGCGGTATGGACCGGAAGCAGCGCGAAAACCAGCGCGGCTAGCAGGCCGGTTTGCCGGTCCCGCGTCAGACGCGCGGCGATCTCGAACACCAGCCATACCGCTATCAGATGGACCGCGATCGAAGTGGCGTGCCATCCCGGCGGATTCAGTCCGAAGATGTGATAGTCAAGCCCAAACCAGATATCGACCAGCGGCTTGTAACGAGATCCCGGGGTAGCACGAAACCACCATTCCTCGCTGATCAGAGACTTCCACAGAAACGACCACTCGCCGATATGAGGGTTGCCCTCGGTCATGAAGCGGTCGTCAGATACGAACCCGTTGCCGAGGCTCCTGAGATAGACGAGAGCCGTGATCGCTAATATACTGCCGAGCGCCAGCCATTGAGAGCGGCTTTTCGGCTCAACCACCGGGACCGCCGCAGCGGGTCTGCGGTCGGGCATGCGACGTACGGGGCGGATGCTCTTAGCGCGGGTTTTCGATCGTCTGGCCATGTCGCGAACTGCTTATTTTGTCATGCCGCCCCACACAACCCCGCGCGCCTCTCTCTGGTCGGGTTGGGAGCTCAAATGCGCCGCAAAGGTGGGCCATATCGCGATGTTCTCCCGCGAATGGCGCAACGGCGAGACTGCTGGCTGGACATCCGCGCTTGGATAATCACGGATCGCGACAGGTCTCATTTCATCGTGTCGATTCGATAACGACGCTGCTCACAATTCGGCTCCGATGACATTTTCAGCAGGGACAGCGGATCCACAACTTTCGGTAATAGCTCGTGTTCATTAGCGGCCATCCCTGTTCTTCAATTATAATTGTCCTCTGAGGACACTCCGATGAAGATCCGTCCGGAAGATGCTCTTGCATATCATGCCTCGTCACCCGCGGGCAAAATCGCCGTTGTGCCGACCAAGCCCTGCCGGACCCAGCGCGATCTGAGTCTGGCCTATACACCGGGAGTCGCTGTCCCTTGCCTGGAGATCGAGAAGGATCCCAGCCTCGCGTACAAATACACCGCAAAGGGCAACCTGGTCGCAGTGGTCACCAACGGCACTGCCGTGCTGGGCCTCGGCAACATCGGCGCGGCGGCCGGCAAGCCGGTGATGGAAGGGAAAGCCGTCCTGTTCAAGCGCTTCGCCGATATCGATGTCTTCGACATCGAGCTCGCCACTGAAGATCCCAAGGAGATCATCCGCACCTGCCAGTTGCTGGAACCCACCTTCGGCGGCATCAACCTGGAAGATATCAAGGCGCCTGAGTGTTTTCTGATCGAAGAAGAGCTGCGCCGCACGATGCGAATCCCGGTTTTTCACGACGACCAGCACGGCACCGCGATCATCTCCGGCGCCGCGCTGCTCAACGCGCTGGAGCTGGCGGGCAAGCGCATCGATCAGGTGAGGGTGGTGTTCAATGGCGCAGGCGCCAGCGGGATCTCGTGCGCGGAACATTATGTGAAGCTGGGCGTGCGGCACGAAAACATCCTCATGTGCGACACCAGCGGCGTCATCTACAAGGGCCGCACCAAGGGGATGAATCCCTACAAGGAGCGTTTCGCACAACAGACCGAGACGCGCACGCTCGCCGACGCACTGACGGGCGCCGACGTGTTCTTCGGGCTGTCGGCGGGGAATATCGTGAGCGCGGAAATGGTGAAAGGGATGGCTCCCGATCCGGTGATCTTCGCCCTGGCGAATCCCGATCCCGAGATCCCCTACGACGTGGCGGTGCAGGCGCGTCCGGATGCCATCGTTGCGACCGGCCGCTCGGACTATCCCAACCAGGTCAATAACGTGCTCGGGTTCCCGTTTATCTTCCGCGGAGCGCTCGATGTGCGGGCCACCACGATTAATGACGCGATGAAACTCGCCGCGACGCGCGCGCTGGCGGCACTGGCGAAACAGGACGTCCCCGATTCCGTGCGCCGCGCCTATGACGTGGAACGCATGGAATTCGGCCGCGACTACATCATCCCCAAGCCCTTCGACCCGCGCATCCTGATCTGGGAAGCGTCGGCAGTAGCGCAGGCCGCCATCGAGACCGGCGTCGCGCAGCAGCCCATCGATATCGAGGAATACCGCGAGCAGCTCGAGCGGCGCCTCGGCAAGGCCCACGAGTTCATGCGGGTCATGGTCCACAAGGCGCAGACGCATCCCAAGCGCGTGGTATTCCCCGAAGGAGAAGAAGACAAGATCCTGCGGGCGTGCCAGATCCTGATCGACGAAAAGATCGCCCAGCCGATTCTGCTGGGCGACGAGAAAAAAATCCGCGACAAGATTGCGGAGCTGCATCTGCACCTGGGCGGTGCCCGCATCATCGATCCCGAGAAATCCGAGTGGCGCGAGCGCTTCACCGACGAGAATTTTGTGCTCCGGCAGCGCAAGGGCCTCACCCGCAACGAATCGGCCGAGCGCGTCTTGCATCGGACCGTGTTCGGCGCGTTGATGGTGCGGCTGGGGCACGCCGATGCGCTGATCGACGGCCTCACTAAGCATTATCCGGAGGCCTTACGGCCCGCGCTGCACATCATCGGAATGCGCGAAGGGCAGCGCACGGCGGCCGGATGCTACGCGATGATTACGCATCGCGGCGACATCTACCTGCTGGCCGACGCGACCGTGAACATCGAGCCCAGCTCCGAAGACTTGGCCGAGATCGCCATTCTCACCGCCGACATGGCGCGCCGGTTCGACGTGGAGCCGCGCGTGGCGATGCTGTCATTCTCGAACTTCGGCAGCACGCGGCACCCGCTGGCGGAAAAGGTGCAGCGCGCGACCGAAATCGTGAAGCGCCGAGAGCCCGGCTTGATGGTGGATGGCGAGATGCAAGCCAATACGGCGGTCACCCCGGAGATCATCGAACAGACGTATCCCTTCAGCACGCTGCGCGGCGGCGCGAACGTACTCATTTTCCCCAACCTCGAATCCGGCAATATCGCTTACAAACTGCTGGCGCGTCTGGGCGGCGCGGAATTGATCGGCCCCATCATCATGGGACTGGCCAAGCCGATGCACGTCCTCCAGCGCGGCGCCGAAGTGAATGACATCGTGAATATGGCGTCCATCGCGGTGGTCGATGCGCAGGAATTCGGAAGAGCCGCCCGGGAACCCGTGGCCGAATCGGTGACGGTAAGGTGACTGCGACGACATTTTCAGCCGGGACACCCGAGATAGAACTCGTGCCGCAACGCTTGTGATGGGCCGCCGGCGCGGCGCGCTGACATCCCTCGGCGCAAATGCGCAAGTTTGCCGACGCAGGTTACGGATCTGCCGAGGCGTCCGGTACGTGTGCAGTGTGTGAGAAAACGATCCGCGCTGGTCAGCGATGCCGGGCCTGCCGCCCGGCTGGCCGCCCGCCGACTCCCGCAAGCCAATCCAAGTAGCCATTGATCATCTTCTCGACTCGTTGCTCGCCGACCTTTCGATCGAAGTGCAGCAGATTGACCAGCGTAAGTGTGAAGCCAAAGCCATTGAGGAACCATCCCGCCGCGTACGGGTCGGCGTCGGCGCGGATAACCCCCTCTCTCTTGCCGCGCTCGATTAGCTTGGTAAAGAACCGAACGTAGGCCTCGTGGTTTTGCCGCAACTGGCGGCCGATCTCCGGATCGTCCGACTCGGCGAGTGCCTGGAACTGAATCTTTAGGTCGTCGGAATGGGTTCGCAGGCTCTCTAAATAGATGCTGCCGATGCGCCTGAGAACCGACATGGCATCAGGTTCCTCAGCGGCGATCGGCTGCCAAATTTCGAGGATGCGATTGCCGATTCGATTCAGAATTCGAACGAACAGATCCTTCTTGCTCGGAAAGTACTTGTATATGGTGGGCTCTGCTATCCCCGCTTCACGGGCGATATCGGCTGTGCCCGCCACGCGATAGTTGGAACGGGCAAAGACCTTGATCGCAGCGTGAAGAATCTGCAGCCGGCGTTCTTCGGCCGACAAGCTGATTCTTGCTTTGCGGGGCATAGCGGCGCGCCGACTGGACCGGCTCCTTCCATTTAGCTTGGAAGCCGCAGGATCGCTAGCCTTTAGGCAGTCCCAATACCCTCTCGCCGATGATGTTGCGCTGGATCTCGCTGGTGCCGCCCGCAATCGTGAGCGCGCGGGAGGCCAACATTCGATACGACCACTTGCCATGGTCGATCGCCAGGGGAGCCTTCTCGGCGAGCTGGCTGTACGGACCAAGCAACTCCATCGCAAACGCGTTCATCCGCAGGTTGAGCTCGCTCGAGTTGAGCTTGAGGACCGAACCCTCGGGGCCGGGCGGTATTCCTTTGAGCCGCCTCGTCAATTGCCGGTAGTCGGTGTATTTGAGCGCCTCGGCTTCGCAGGCAAATTGCGCGAGCTTCTGCCGCACGCTGGAGTCCTCCCATGCCGTCCCTCCGTCACGCCTGACCGCCTTGGCCAGCGCGACCAGTTCCCTGACCTGGTCGATCATGCTCAGTCCGCCGCCGATTGAGGCCCGTTCGAACATCAGCGTGGTGATCGCCACCTGCCAACCCTGGTTCTTCTCCCCAATCAGGTTGTGCTTCGGCACCTTGACGTCTTCGAAAAACATCTCGTTGAAACCGCTGTCGCCGGTGATCTGCACCAGCGGCCGTACCGTGACGCCAGGGCTGTGCATATCGACCAGCAGATAACTGATGCCCCTGTGTTTGGGGGCCGCGGGATCGGTCCGACACAGCATGATGCACCAGTCGGCGCGATGGGCGTCGGTGGTCCATACCTTCTGTCCGTTGACGACGAAGTAGTCGCCTTCCTCAACTGCGCGGGCCTGCAGCGAAGCGACATCCGAACCGGCGTTGGGCTCAGAGTACCCTTGGCACCAGATCTCTTCAGCGGAGAGGATCTTCGCGACAAAGCGTTGCTTCTGCTCGGGCGTGCCCCAATGGATAAGAGTCGGTCCGACCAGCCCGATGCCAAGCATGTTGACCAACTGCGGCGTCTTCGCCCGGGCCATCTCGCGGTTGTAAATGACCTGCTGCATCATGGTGGCGCCCCGGCCGCCATACTCCCTGGGCCAGCCGATGCCGACCCATCCGGCCGCGTGCATCTTGCGATGCCATCCAAGGCGCCGCTGCCATTCGTCGCCCGGTTCATCGGCAGGCCGATTGGCCTCCAGCCAGCTTCTCAACTCCTGGCGAAAGGTCTCGTCCTCAGGGCTGAAATTGAAATCCACTGGACTTCCTCCAATTCCGATCAGGTCCCCTGCCGCGGTCCGACGGAGAGGCAGAGAAAGCGAAGGATGTCTGCGCTAGTGATTACTCACTAACATCCCAAGCCCGCGCCTGTCAATGCCAACGGCACCGCCAGGGCGCCGATTTATTTCAGCGGATGGCGGACATTCCGATCAGGGCGCGGCCGATGATGAGCTGCTGGATCTGCGTGGTCCCGTCCGGCACCGTCAGCATGCGCGCGTCGCGCAGGCATCGCTCGACCCGGCTCTCGACCGCCAGCCCGAACGCCCCCATGCACTGGATCGCCTTCGAGCACACCCGCACCCCCATCTCGGTCGCATACGCCTTGGCCATCGAGACCTCGGCCTCGCATCGGCGGATGCGGGAGAGCTGCATCGCCCGATAGCAGAGCAGGCGCGCCGCGTCGAGGTCGGTCGCCATCTCGGCGACCATCTCCTGGACGAGTTGGAAGCGGCCGATCTCCCTGCCGAACTGCTTTCGCACCTTGACGTAATCGAGCGCCATCTCGAAGGCATGCTGCGCGATGCCGACCGAGATGAGCGCGGTGCCGACCCGCGCCCCGGCAATCAACTGCAGCACTTGGGCAAAGGATTTCGAAGGATCGGTCGCCACGCGCTCGCTCTCGCCCCACCCGTCGAGCCGATGTATCGCAGGGACGGCCACGTCTTCGAAGTAAAGCTCCGAGGTTGGGAAAGCCTTGAGCCCGATGGTCTCGATGTCGCGGCTTTTGAAGGGCGACTCGCGCCGCTCGACCACGAACTGGCGGATGCCGGCGGGGCCGCGTGCCGGGTCAGTCTGCGCGACTACCACCGCGACGTCCGCGATATGCCCGTTGCTAATCCAGCACTTCGTGCCGTTGATGACATAATGGTCGCCGTTGAGTTCGGCGCGGCATTGGATCGCCGAGGGATCAGAGCCGACATTGGGTTCGCTGATTGCGTTGGCGCCGATCAGATCGCCCGCCAGGAGCGGCGGTCCCAGCCGTCCCGCGACCTCGGGATGCGCGCGCCGCGATATCGCCCATCCCGCGCCAGCCGTCATCCCCACGATGCCTGCCAACGACGGGAAGACCCGCCCGAGCTCTTCGGTCATGATGCAATTGATGAACGGATCGTCGGAGCGATGCGCGCCGAGGTAGCCCCACGGGAGCAGCATCTTTTGCAGCTCACGCGCGCGCTCGGAAGTCATCTCCTCGTCGCCCCATCGGTCGTCCAGCGGCCGGAGCTCGGCTTCGAGGAACTTCCTCAGGCTGTCGCGGAAGATTCGGTGTTCTTCCGCCAACTCGAAATCCATCGCTCCTTCTCCTTTCGGTGGTGCTCTAATTTGAAATCAGAGTAGGACACCGCCCTGCTCTGCTGTCATTCCCGCGCGTCTGCCTTGTCTGGCGCGCGAGGAATCCCGGCTCCGGACTCCGGGACCCTTCGCGCGGCAACCACGCGCGAGGGTGACAGAATCAGGGCACCACCCTCCTGTCCCCGGCCTACTGGGCCTTCTGCAGCACGTGAACCACGCATACGGCGCCGAGGCCGACCAGGTGCGCGAGTCCGGTGCGTGCCTTAGGCTGCTGGCGCACGCCGGCCTCGCCGCGAAGCTGGCGTGTGATCTCCGCGATCTGGCCGACCCCGGTGGGCCCGATCGGATGGCCCATGGCGAGCAGGCCTCCCGACGGGCTGACCGCGCATCTGCCGCCGATGTCCGTCTCGCCGCGCTCGAGCAGCCCAGCCGCCTCTCCGGCGCCGCAAAGGCCCATCGCTTCGATGTAAAGCAGCTCTTCGATCGTAAACGCGTCGTGCAACTCGATTACGTCGAGGTCGCGTGCCGTAATTCCCGACTCCCGATAGGCCTGCTCGACGGTCTCGCCCGTCAGCCCCGCGTCCCAATTCTTCCCGTCCCCGTAAACCCGTTCCGTCCGCGCCACCGATCCGATGACGCGGACTGCGCGCGCGCGGTCGATCCCGAGCCGGTCGATCGCTTCGTCAGAGGCGACGATCGCCGCCGCCGCGCCCTCTCCGATGGGGCAACACTGCAGCCGCGTCAGCGAGCCGGCGATTGGCGGCCCTGCCATAACTTCGTCGAGCCTGCGGGCCTTCTGTCTTTGGGCGTAGGGATTGTTCGCGCCATTGCGGCTGTTCTTCACAGCCACCGCGCCGATCTGCTCAGCAGTGGCGCCGTAACGCGACATGTACTCGTTGGCGAGCAGCGCGAAATGCGTGAAGGGAACGATCCGCGAGCCGACGAGATCGCGGATGCCGGCCTTGGCCGCCGCCAGCCGCGGCATGTCCGGCTTGTCCACTCCGACCGCGAGCACCACATCGCTCACGCCGGCGGCGACCTCGAGGCACGCCAAGCGAAACGCGCTTGAACCCGAGGCCGAAGCGTTCTCGACCTGCGCCATCGGAATACCGGTCGCCCCGAGGTAGCGCAGCATCGGCCGCGTTGCTGCCATACCGAGCAACGCCGTGCCGTGGTAGACGGACTCTAGCGCTTGCCATCGAATTCCGCAGTCGTTGAGCGCCTCGCGCACTGCGGTGAGACCCAGCTCCACGTAGGTCGTATCGCTCAGCCGCTGGTAACGATGCAGTCCGATCCCGACGACATACACCGGCCGCATATCAAGCAGTGTCTTCGCCATTAACGCTCCTGGTGCACTGTCCCATTACAGCGATTGCCGGTGGCATGAAATTCTTCGCTCCGGCAGCCTACGCTCAGAATGACGAATGAAATGGGCCATTTCTGTCATTCTGAGCGAAGCGAAGAATCTCATTCCACGTCACGACGTTCCTCAAGTTATTTGTAAGACACCACACTCTAAGCTTTCTCGAAGCGGAGCTCGACAATCTCGTTGCCGCTTCCGTCCTGGCCCTGTGTGACGAGGATCGAGCGGACCCGGTCGCCGCTTCTTAGCCCCTCATCGGTGCGGCACGTCAGCACTGCATGGATCGCGGGGCCCTCGTCCAGCACAATCGAGCCGACCGTGAACGGAGCTTCGATCCCGGGGCCCTGATGAAAATGGACCGTGGCGAAGGAATGCAGGACGCCTCTGCCGGCTAGCGAGACTGGCTCAAGACCGTCCGGCGGCGCGCCGCAGACCTCGCATCCATATCGATGCGGCGGAAAGAAGACATAACCGCAGGAGCGGCATCGCCCGCCTTTGAGTCAGGCGGCGCCGGCCCGTCAGGAGAGTAAAGCTGAGGATGAGCTGCGATACGCATGGTGACAACCTAGCCCGAATCGCACCGCCGCGAACAGGGATCCCGCCTGCGAACTGATCGGCAGGCGCGGGAGAGATCAACTCGCGACGCTCCTCCGGCGCCTCTCCCTGACCAGGGAGAGGCCGGCGAGCATTTGCGTCAGCAAATCGCGCGGCGGGTGAGGGTGCTGCGAAAGCACTCGCAACGCCGCGTTCGAGTTTGAAGCCCTCTCCCGCCGTTCGGGAGAGGGTTGGGGTGAGGGTCCTACAGAGAAATTCTGATCTGCTCCAACACCTCGTCGATACCGGTCAGCACGGCATCGTCCCAGAACCTGACGACTTTGTAGCCCCGCGCGGCGAGGTACTTGGTCCTCCTCGCGTCGCCTGTTCGGCGTGTTGTCCTCCATCGAGCTCGATCACAAGGTGACGCTCCACGCAACAGAAGTCCGTGAGCTTTGGCCTGCACCCCAATTTCCGGCCAGTTATAAGTAGAGTCCGCCGGTTATTTCGCCCCTCCTGGGGCGGGTCATCAGTTTCCGAAGAATGAGCCGCACTCTCCCTGGCTCCCAAAACCGAACTGCTGCCATCCAGAGCGGTTGCACTCTTGCTCCTGGTGAGTGCCGAAAAACGCACTGCACTGTCCCATGTCTCTGAAGCCAAACAGGTGCCATCCGCCTTCGCAGTTTTGCTCTTTGTGCTGCTGGCAGAACGTGACGCACGTGCTCTGGTTCTTGAACCAGCCGAACTGCTGCCATCCATTGTTCTGGCAGTGACAGGTTGGAGTTGGGGTCGCTGTCGGCGTGGGCGTCGGTGTCGGCGTCGCGGTCGGTGTGGCGGTGGCAGTCGGCGTAGCAGTGGGAACCACGCCGCCATACTCGAACGCGCCGATATCGCAATCGCTGCCGGATGCCGGGCGCGGTGCACCGCGTTGGTCGGTGGCGGGGCACGAGGCCTTTGGAATGGCGGCGATCGCATAACTGCCCGATTCAAGCGCAATGGTCTCGGTCGGCCCGCCGTTATTCTGCAGCCCGCTGGGGTCGAGCGCCAGATTACTATCGCTGACGCCATCGCCGATCGTGTCGGCGTTGGCGCCGGTGCCGCTGAAACCACAGGTGTCGTCGTCGGAGATATTGTAGCCACCGTCGGTAACGGGGCCAATGTAGACATCGGCGACAGCGCAATTCCCTCCCGGGTCGCTACCAGCCAGAATCGAGTTGGCGACGGTAAGCGTGGTGCCAGGGCTGACGTAGATGCCGCCGCCGCCGCCGATGTCCGCCTGGTTGGCCAAAAAGGTGCTGTTGGTGACGGAGCCCGGGCTGCTGTCCGCGTCAATTATGGCGCCGCCGAGGAGGGAGTTGTTACCCCAGAAGGTGCTGTTCGTCACCGTCAAAGGGCCCCCGTTGGTCCAGATGGCGCCGCCCTGCCCCGTGACCGCGGCGTTTTTCGAAAAGGTGCTGTTGGTGACGGTCAGCTTGCCCGAGTTCTTGATGGCTCCGCCGTTCAACCATTCGCCGTCGGCAAGAGTCAGGTCATTCAGGTCGAGCGTGGCGCCCAAGTCCACCACGAGTATCTCGTAGAGCTGTCGCCGTCGATGGTGATCGTCTGCCCGGTCCCATCGATCGTCAGAGTGTCCGGACTCGGAATCGTGGGAAGCGCGCTGCTCAGCGTGATCGTCCCGCTGAGGTTGAAATTGATCATGTCCGTGCCGGTGCCGCTGGAGACGCATCCGTTAACGGTGCCCTTACTGTTGGATGCGCTGATCGCGTCGCGCAAGGAGCAAACGCCGGCCCCGCCTGGGCTTGGGTCAGCCGTCGTGTTGACGATTATCGGCCCGCTCGCCTTCAGCGAGGGCTGAATCAGCAGCGCGCAGACCGACAGCAGCAGGAGTAGCGCGACGATGAACGCCGGCCGCGCTGCGCCCGACCAGAACCGCCTGCACTCAATCGTTATTCGGTTTCCCGCTATTCGGTTTCCCATCGATGCCCCTCCTGAGGCGCGAATCCAAATTTCCAAGCCCAAGGGAGCCTACCACCAACTGCCGGAATGTCAAGGACAACCAAAGATAGCAACACTCCACTCAGACGGTTTTGCCTACGAAATGACGGGTGCGGCGCCGATCAGAACAGCCCCGCGCGACGCAACCAGGCCACGCGTCAAGCGCTCCATACGCGCGGTGCGCATCGGCGCAACGTAGGTCCACCCGGCGGTATCGTTGGTTCCGAGGGAAAAGCACGAATCGGGGCGGTCGCGCTTTTGGGAGTTGCTGCATTCACGGTCCTTGCAGTCTTCACCCTCGCCGCATCCACCCTGCGGCGGCTTGCCACCTTGCGCTGGCCCGGCAGCCCACTGTCCGACCGAAAGCGCGAGCGCCAGTACGGGACAAATCGTCGCGATGCGCTTATACATGGGTCCCTCCTTGATTCCCGCGATTTCCGGCTACACCGTGCCCTCTTCTCGCCGAGTCCCGAGCGCCTTCATGTGACGAAGCGCCAATCGAATACAATTGTCAGGGAAAACTGTGATAATCATTTAGTAGTCAATTCCGACAGATGCGCAGCATCGGCTCGGACGGATGCGTAGCATCGACCCTAGCGACCGATAGGCTTGTCGGACGCTATCAATCGCCTGGATTATTTGAGTGAAGGCGATGCCCCCTTACGCTTCAGGACATCGCATCCCGATGTTCTCTAATTCCAGCGGTCCCCTTTTGGTAGTGGGTCGGTTTGATGGGCGGAGGGGTTCTAAGCCGGAAGTTCCGCGGTCATGCGCTTAAACTGAGATGGCTATTTTTCCGCCGGATTCAGGTCAAAAGTTTTCGATGCCCAGCCGGGCCATGGCCTCGTTTATACTTGGCTCTTCGCGGGCAAACTCCAACTTGCTCGTCCCCAGGTAGGGGTTAGGAAATTTGGCAATTTCCTCGGGTGAACTATCGCAGTACACCTCGAGTTCGTGTCCGTCGGGGTCGCGGAAATAAATGCTCTTGGTGATGCCGTGGTCAACGGTGAAGGAGATCGGGACGTGTTTTTCCTTGAATTCTTTGTAAGCCGCTCGCAACTCCCCCTCATTGCGTAGGCGAAAGGCGATATGGGACAGCCCGATTTGCTTGGGCCGCAATCCTTCTGCCTCGGATCCGACCTCGAATAGCGCTATCTCATGATGGTCGCGTCGATTGTTGGCTAGAAACACTCCGGGAATACTTGGGACATCCATCATCACGTCCATCCCCAGCACCTCGGCGTAAAACTTGCGCGAGCGTTCCAGGTTCCGGACCTTGATGACTACGTGACCAAGCCGTTCCGGGTGGATCATAAGATACTCCTCCTGGTTATCCGGGATTTCCGTTTTTGCTCCCCGAGTCCAGCTCCCGTATAGGCCGGACGACCTCTCTCTGCAAGGGGTTCAGCCGGTACTGGTCCACGGTGTTTCCAGTGGCGCCGGGAGGGGCGAGCGTCGCATCTGGCAACGCCCGGAAATGTCCCTTTTTCAGAGGGTAGGATTTTCCCGCTGGCCATCCTATCATCTCGCCGCGGTCTACAAGCAACGCGCGCCAGCGAGGCACGTAGAGAAGCTGCGTGGAATTGAGTCGCGACGGTTTCCAGAGGCAACAGAACAGGCCGGGAGGGAAGACATGGGCGCTGACATTCTGGACCTGAACGGGCGCGTCGGATTGATAACCGGCGCTGGACAAGGCGTGGGCCGGCAAGTGGCGCTTCACTTCGCCGCCTACCATGCGGGCGCGGTTATCGTGAACGACTTCCGTCTCGACCGCGCCGAAGCGGTCGCCGCCGAAGTCGAGAAGCTGGGTTGCAAGGCCTTGGCGGCACAGTGCGATGTGACCGACTTCCGCAACGTCATGCAGGTCTTCGACCGCGCTGAGAAAGCCTTCGGCCGGGTCGATATCCTGGTCAACAACGCCGGCAATGCCGGTCCTGACCCCTCATTAGTCGCGCGCAAACCCTTCTGGGAGCAGCAGCCTGAGGATTGGCAGCCTTTTCTGGGAACGAATCTCTATGGCGTCCTCAACTGCGTCCGGGCCGCCACGCCGGGAATGATCCGGCGAAGCTACGGCCGGATCGTGAGCGTGGTCTCCGACGCCGGACGCGTCGGCGAGCCCAACCTCGAGGTCTATTCGGGGGCCAAGGCAGGGGCCGCGGGCTTCATGCGTGCGATCGCGAAGTCGCTCGGCCGCTATACGATTACCGCCAATTGCGTCGCACTCGGCACGACGCGCACGCCTGCGACCGCAGGCTTTATCTCCAACGAAGAGCTCGCCAAGCGAATGCTCAGACAATATACGATTCGGCGCTTCGGCGAGCCGCAGGACGCGGCCAACATGATCTTGTTCCTCGCCTCCGACGCGGCCAGTTGGATTACCGGCCAGACCTTTCCCGTCAACGGCGGCTACTCGTTCGCGCTTTAGTGTCGAGCTGAAGAAAAATCTCAGGGAGAGAGAGCAGATGGCATTCCAGGACATCATTTGTGAGAAGGCGGACGGAATCGCGACCATAACGATGAACCGGCCGGAGGTCCTCAACGCTTTCCGCGGCCAGACCGTCGATGAGCTGATCGAGGCGTTCAGGGACGCCTGGCACGACCGCACGATCGGCGTGGTGATCCTCACCGGCGCGGGCGACCGCGCGTTCAGCTCGGGCGGCGACCAATCAGTGCGCGGCGGCAGCGGCTACCGCGGCGGGATGAACGTCGAGGAAGCTGCACGCGATCATCCGTGACATTCCCAAGCCGGTGATCGCGGCAGTCAACGGCTACGCGATCGGCGGGGGGCACGTCCTGCACGTGATCTGCGATCTCTCGATCGCGGCGGATACCGCGCGCTTCGGCCAAGTCGGCCCGCGAGTGGGCAGCGTCGATCCCGGCTTCGGCACCGCCTATCTGACGCGCGTGGTCGGTGAAAAGAAGGCGCGCGAAATCTGGTACCTGTGCCGGCAGTACTCGGCGCAGGAAGCGCTCGCGATGGGGTTGGTGAACAAGGTGGTGCCGGCCGCCCAGTTGATGGACGAGGCGCGCGGATGGGCACGCGAAATGCTCGCATTGAGCCCGACGGCGATCAGAATCGCCAAGGCTTCCTTCAATGCCGACACCGACCATATCAAGGGGATCGGCGCGCTCGGGATGACCGCGCTCGGGCTGTACTATCGCACCGAGGAATCGATGGAGGGGCGCAACGCCTTCATGGAGCGGCGCAAACCCGATTTCAGCAAATTTCGGTGATAGACGGGGAAGGCCAAGACCGGGCGGTCGAGTCGAGTAGTGATCACTGAGCCTCTTCGGCATATTCCTCAAGAACATCGTCAGAGAGGTGGGCCAAATGCTTCTGGTCGGCCAGCTCTCGCAAGCTATCGTACGAAACATACGTGCAGCTCTCGGACAACGGCCCCCGCTCCAAGAGAGAAAACACGGGGCGGCGAATCTCTTGAAAAACTTTGTCGCGCTTCGCAGCCGGCGCAACGATGTGAAGCTTGATGTCCATGTTTGGCTGGAGGGCAAGAAGGTCTGCCATCCGCAGTAGGCCGGAGTAAACTGAGGTCGTATGTTCGACCTCAAATGCGCGAACAATCGAACGGCCCCGGAGCCAAAGCACGTCAATCTGCTCGATAGTGCGAAGCGTAACTTCGTCGTAGTTCAAGGTAATTTATCAAGCACAGCCTCTTGGACTCTTGGCGCTTCTCTGACAACAGCAGGCTCGATCTGACCGCGGAATCCAAATACGTAGGCCCATTTGCGATCCTATATCTGCGATAAGCGCTTGGACCCTAATGGACTCTCTTGCCTCGACCTCTGTCAACAGTTTTTCCGGTTCGCGCTCAACGTCATCAGGGACAGACACAGGGATGGACTTCTCGACCCGCCTGACCGTGTGCGTGATAAGCTTCTCGTACCCTTCGCGGTCGAAGGTATATGTGGCACCGTTGTCGCGCTGGCGTGTCAACAATTCTTCGAGGAAGAGGCCGTCGCTTTCGTCGAACTGGACCAGGCTTGCCCGTATTTTGCCGGTCCACGTTAACGAGTTCTTGTCGTGATTCTTCGTGAAAGACAACGATTGCCAAACAGCATCCTCGTGAATGGGCACAGCCTTCTCGATGTCCAGTACGATCGTCGGGCGGACCTTGAAGCGGACGACAAAGGGGTCCGCCTCGGGATAGAAGATCGGCGAGTCATCCATAAATGGCCCGCTTGTCACTTCCAAGAGACCACACCATCTGGAAAGCCGGGTTAGGTAGCACAGCAGTTTGTCGCCGGCTCGAACCCGTTCAGCAGCATTCTTTTGCCTGAGTCTGAAGCCGGAGGTGTCCCGAGGCGTGCGTTTAAACGCTTCGTAGGTCTCCGGAGAGAAAAGGTCGAGGAAATAAGCCATTCTTGCGCCGTTCCTACATGTATACACCAGAAGGTCCCGTCTTTGCACAGTCCCAGCGAGCGGCCGTTGAAAAAAGTTGGGCGCGGCGCGCGCACCGTCCTGCTCCAAAGTTGGTGCTCAAACACCCTTGAGCAACTGTGACAGCGGAAGGCCGAAGGCCATCACGATTGCCTCGACATTCGGGAGCGCGACATTCCGCTTCTCGGGGGCGATCGCGTCTTTGTCCTGTTCGAGGAGGAACGAATCACCTACGCCGAGATGAATGAACGGACGGACCGGATCGCCAACGGGCTGAGTGAGTTGAGAGTGAAGCCGGGTGACGGCATGGCGGTGATGATACCCAATCGGCCCGAAGGGCTCTACGTCTTTTTCGCGATCCGGAAGCTTGTCGCCCGACCTATAGTCTCGCCGCCTTGTTGCGGAGCCTTGAGGCGGTCAACAGCATGCCCACCTTCTCGATGGATTCGATGAATTCCGTAGGGGTCATGGACGGAGCCCGTAGCCGTCTGCGTGCTTTTGCGATTGCGGCAAGCGCTCCGTTCTCGTCAAGCGCGAAAAGGTAGTTGACGAACTGGTCAGGATGCGCCGGCGCGATCCCGTAGGCCCTTAAAGCGGCGGGCGGGAAATCGTTGAGGTTGATCGTGATGATCAAGTGGGCGCGCGCGTACATGGCAGTCGCGAGGACATGGCGATCATCAGGGTCGGGCAGCGTGAGCTTCGCAATGATCGGTTCGAACCCCTGAACTGACGCGCTGGGGAAGGCCCGATTCATGAGGTTGCGCGTTCTCTCGAGCTGGCCGCGCGTTAGATCAGGGCGATTCGTGAGGACATTTGCCATCCACTCTTCGTGGATCGTGTCCGACCAGATGGGGCGGAAAAGATCCGCCGCGGCAAGGCTAAGCAGAAGGTCCCGGAGTCGCGCCGGATAGAGGACGCAAGCGTCCAGTACCGCGGTAATTGTCGCGGCAGGATCAGCGATCCCCGAGACGTGGGCAACCTTAATGCGCTGGCGAACAGGAGCCGAAAGTGCCATTTCTACAAGTCTCCGCTGGCGGCAGCCGAGGCCGCTTCGGAAAAGCTCTCGCCTACGATGGAGGGGATTACAGAACCAAGAATAGCAAAAATGGAGGCTTGTGCGCTATTGCAGATAGAGCAACGCCCCAGTCTACTTCCGCCGTCTTCTGTTGCGGGCCAGACGATCCAGGGTCTTGGCGCAAATTATACACCTAACGCAGACCACGCGACGCTAGTAGAGCTTGAGTTCCTGAGCTTCGGCCGCCAACCGATCGAGGGCTTCTTCTCGAATCGCGGCCGTCTCCCGTTTATATTCAAGCAATGCGAGAAGAGGAATCCGGCGGTGACTGCCCACCATTCGCGCCGGAATTTCCCCTTTCTCTACGAGGCTGATCAAGAAAGGCCGCGAAACGTTCAGAATCTCTGCAGCCTCCTGGGTTGTGAGTTCCTTGCGGAGTGTTACTACGCTTACGGCATTTCCCGCTGCCGTCTGCTGAATGATCTCCATCAAGAGCTTCACGGAAAACGACGGCAGGGGAACGCTCTGCGACGATCCTCGGCTCGTGCGAAACTGAAGTTTGAACTGAGCTGACTGCGGACAGCCGGAGGGTAGCGACTTGAGCGTTTCGGCAGCCAGCGTTGAATCCTCGGGCGTCGGAGCAGTCACCTTTTTGGCAATCGTTCGCATCTTCGTTGCCCCTGTCAATTCCCTACAATAGCCGGTAAACGTAACAGACGCAACAATCGAAACATACGAAATCTCGGCCCATTCGTCGGCTCATAAGGCTCGGAGACACCCCATCAACGGTTGGCATAGCGCGGCATCGTATGAGACAGTGGCCGCGAGGCTCGGACACGCAGGGCAAAGCATGAGCGCGGCGTGCGTCCTGGTCTGCGTAAGGTGTGATTATGGCAGAGCAACTCTCTAGTCCCGCCACGGTTTTGGCCGAGAAGGCGCGCGCGATCGGCGATCGCGTCTTTGTGCTGTTCGAGGAGCAACGAATCACCTACGCCCAGATGAATGAACGGGCGAACCGCGTCGCCAACGGGCTGAGTGAGTTGAGAGTGAAGCCGGGCGACGGCGTGGCGCTGATGATGCCCAATCGGCCCGAATGGCTCTACGTCTTTTTCGCGATCCAGAAGCTTGGAGCGTACGTCGTTCCCGTCAATATAGCCCTCAAGGGCGAGGGGCTCGCCTACATCCTGAATCATTCGGAAGCGAAGGTTTTGTTCGTCGCGGCCGAGTTGCTGGAGAGCTTGGGCGCGATCCGCGAGAAACTGACTGGGCTGCGCCAGGTGATTATCGCTGATGCTTCGGAGGCGCCCCGCGGCGTCTTGCCCCCTGCTGCCGAGGCCACCACGTTTGCGCGCCTGATGAATGCACCGGCCACGGAGTTGAGTACCGCGATCGATCCGAACGCGATCGCCTGCCTCCTGTACACCTCGGGCACCACCGGGCTGCCAAAAGGAGTCGTGATGCGTTACCGGGCGATGGCGCAGTTCGGGCTCTTCTCCGCCGGCTACCAGGAGGGAGACATCATGTACACCTGCCTCCCCCTGTTTCACGGCAATGCACTTTTTCTGACTGTGTTACGGGGACTGGCCGGCGGGTTCACTGTGGCGCTGAGCCGGCGCTTCTCGGCGAGCAGGTTCTGGGACGAAACTCGGCACTACGGTGCTACGACCTTCAACGCGCTCGGAGCGATGATCCCGATCCTGCTCAAACAACCTCCACGGCCCGACGATGCGGACAACCCCGTGCGGATAGTCTTCAGCGCGGCTACGCCGGCGTGGGCGTGGGAGCAGTTCGAGAAGCGATTCAACCTGACGATCGTGGAAGGCTATGGAGCCGTTGACGGAGGCGGATTCAGTCTCTTCAACCCCGGGACCGCGCCGAAAGGTTCGATGGGCAAGCCGCCGCCCGGCGTCGAGGCGAGAGTCGTCGATGAGCAGGGGATCGAGATGCCCGCGGGCGAAGCCGGGAACCTGGTCTTCAAGATCGACAACCCTGCCGCACGGCGGGTCGAGTACTTCAAGAATCCCGAGGCCTCGGAGGCGAAGATCCGCGACGGATGGTTTTTCACCGGAGACCTCGCCTACAAGGATGCCGATGGCAATTTCTACTTTGCGGATCGGAAAACGGACTCGATGCGCCGGCGCGGCGAAAACATATCGTCCTACGAGGTCGAGAAAATCGTGAACCAGCATCCCGCGGTCCTGGAATCCGCCGCCTTTGGCGTGCCCTCGGAGCTGGGCGAAGACGACGTGATGATCGCGGTGGTACTGAAGCCCGGCCAGCGCGCCGTGCCGGAGGAACTGGTCCGCTTCTGCGAGGAGCGCATGGCCAAGTTCATGGTCCCCCGCTACATCGACTTTCGCGAGAGTCTCCCCAAGACCGAAACCCATCGCGTCCAGAAAGCTGCGCTCAAGAAGGATGGAATCACCTCCACAACATGGGACAGGGAAAAACCGACGGCGCGCAAAGACGCGCGGCCAGTGACAACACCGTAGAGAGTCAGGCGGAGAAATCGACGATGGAACTCAAAGAAGTGATCGGCCTCAGGCGTACGATTCGTTTCTACAACCCCTATCGGCCGGTCGAGCGCGACAAAATCCAAAAGATGCTCGAGGCAGCGCGGTTGTGCTCGTTCTGGGGCAACGTGCAGGCGCTGCGAGCGATCGTGATGTTTCGTGAATCGTCGCCGCCCGAAAAGTGGGACGCGATGATCGCTCCGCTCGGAACGCAGCAGCTCAAGTACGCCCCGGTCGTAATCCTCTGGTATTGGGTCGAGGATGCGATCATCGATCGTAAGACCGGGCGGCTGACACAAGGCGATCGATTGCACGAGTTGGTGGCTGCGCGCGCGATGGGACTGCACGAAGAGGAGGAGCACAAGGCGCTCGACCAACTCCTGATCCCCTATTTCACCGCCAACGCCGAAGGCCTGCTCAAGTCCGGCCTGACCGAGATGGACTGCGGCCAGGGAATCGCGCAGGCCACGCTGGTGGCCTATGAGGAGGGACTCGGCACCTGCTGTATCGGGACCGGCTCCGCCGAGGGGCCGCGCGAGCGTCGCATGCGCCAGGCCTTCAACCTGCCCGATAGCGCCCACATGCTGGTTCTGATGGCCGTGGGGTATCCGCTGGAGCGTCGCGAGGCGGGAGGACAACGGCCCAAGCGTCCGTTCGAGCAGATCTTCTTCATCAACGAGCACGGCAAGCCGTTCGAGCGCGACCCCAAAGTAGTGGAGGAGCTCAAAAGCGACAAGATGATATGTGCGCCGTCGCCGCTTCCCTGGCGCCAGCGCGAACTCGAATTTCTCCACAAGGCGCTCGACATCACGCCGAACTTCGTGCCCCAGAGCGAAGGTCCAGCGGAGCAGGAACGCCCCAAGACGAAGTGAAGCTGTCGGCTCCCCGTGTGCCTGCACTGAGCGGTGCGCGCCGGGAAAATATTTCCAGTCAAATGGATTTTCCAAATGGATTTTAACTACAGCGCCGAAGACGAGGCTTTCCGGCGAGAGCTTCGAGCCTGGCTCGAGGAAAATCTCAAAGACGAAATGCGCCGGCCGCAGCTCGGCTTCATGTACGAGGGAGACGAGGGGGAGTGGCAGCAGCGTCTGGAATGGCATCGCAAGATGCACGCGTCCGGATGGATCGGAGTCGGCTGGCCCCGCGAATACGGAGGACGCGGCGCCACGCTTTTGGAGCAACTCGTCTACGGCGAGGAACTCGGCAGGTCCCACGCGCCGGACATGGTAAACGGGGTCGGACTCGGGATGGCGGGCCCAACGATCATGACCTGGGGCAGCGAAGAGCAAAAGCGTCGTTATCTGCCCCGAATTCTTTCCGCCGGCGAGATCTGGTGCCAGGGGTTTTCTGAACCCAATGCCGGCTCGGATCTCGCCTCTTTGCAGACCCAGGCTGTCGAGGATGGCGATTACTTCGTCGTCAATGGGCAGAAGGTGTGGACCTCCGAGGCCCATCACGCTGACATGTGTATCCTGCTGGTTCGGACCGATCCGCAGGCGCCGAAGCACAGGGGCCTGAGCTACCTGCTGGCAGACATGCACAGCCCCGGAATTACTATCCGGCCACTGACCCAGATAACCGGCGATCGCAGCTTCAATGAAGTCTTCTTCGAGGACGTTAGAATCCCGAGGAAGAACTTGCTCGGCTCGAAGGATCATGGCTGGCAGATAGCGATCACTACTCTGATGTTCGAGCGCACCGTGGTCGCGGGGGGGCGCATCCTAATCGACCCTATGGAACTGGCAAGCCTTGCAAAATCGATCGAGCGCAACGGCCGGCCCGCACTTGAGGACGGTTACGTGCGGGATCGGATCGCTCATTTCCTCTGCGAGGCTCGGGCACTGAAATACATCGGCTATCGTCAGCTCACGCGCCAATTGAAGGGCCTCCCGCCCGGTC
This sequence comes from uncultured delta proteobacterium, assembly GCA_963793115.1. Classification (GTDB taxonomy): domain Bacteria; phylum Desulfobacterota; class Binatia; order Binatales; family Binataceae; genus CAVVMA01. The sequence continues at coordinate 107,466 of CAWBYV010000008.1, read as the reverse complement.
CCGAAGGATCGCTGCTCAAACTTGCCGCCAGCGAACTCAACTTAAGGATCAGCAGTTTCGCGATGGAGTTGCTCGGTGCCTATAGCCAGTTCAACTACCGGGCGCCTTACGCCATCGATCAAGGCAAATGGAGCTACCGGATGCTGGCTGCACGCGCACTCACTATTGGAGGAGGCACGACCGAAGTCCAGCACAATATAATCGGCGAACGCGTGCTGGGCCTGCCCAAAGGTTAGCGGTCCGGCATCGCGCCGATCAAACTTCCCCTTTCGACTCCGTGCGCAGCTAGGCCCGAGCCAACACCAGATGGGCGCCGACCAGACTGAGCACTTCGTTGGTGCCGTCCTCGATCAGTGCGGCGCGAGCGTCACGGAAGAGCTTCTCCACCGGATACTCCTTGCTAAGTCCGTTGCCGCCGAACAGTTGCAGAGCATCGCTGGCGACTTCGAAGGCCGCCTGGGTGCAAAACGTCTTGGACGCAATCGCGTACTCCATCGCAGGAATGGAAGCTTCGGTATTGTAGGTCATCGCCGCACGAGACAAGAGCCGGCAGGCTTCGACCTTGGTGAACATCTCGAACAACCGCTTTTGGACAAGCTGGTGCTGGGAGATCGGCTTGCCGCCCTGGATGCGAGTCTTGCAATAGTCGATCGCGGCTTCCAGCGCGGCCCGCGCCACACCGGTGAAGACCGCGCCCACCGCTCCGTTCGGCCCGCCGCCCCTGGCGCTCACCATATCGGCCGGCTTGTCAGGCGCTACCAGCATGTACTGTCGCGGGATGCGAACGTTGTCGAAGAAAATCTCGCCCTGGTTCAAGGCGCGCTGGCCCAGCTTGTTGAGCGGCTTACCTTTGGAGACGCCGGGTAAGTCGAGCGGAACGAACGCGACGCCGCGGCCCATTATCGCGCCGCGCGATGGATCCGCGATCAAGATGACCAGGCCGTGCGTCGCGATAGTGCCGTTGGAAACCCACGCGGCCTTCTGCCCGTTGATTACGTAGGAATCACCTTCACGCTGAGCCACGACGTGTCCCGACATGTCCGGCTCCCCATCCCCGCCGAACAGCCCTGTCGCCCAATCGGAACCGTGCTGGGGCTCCGTCACCGGCCAGCAGCCGATGAAACGCGCCTCGCGGTCTGCGACAAAGGGTTTGACGAACCGATCGATCAACTCCCGGTTCCCGGTGGCTGCCAAGGCGCCGAAGGGAAAGCTTGCCACCCCCAAGGTAAGGGCAAGGTCGGCGCCCCCCCAACCCATCTCTTCCAGAAAGATGTGCATGCCAAGGCCGCTAAGCCCGAGTCCTCCCAGCTCTGCGGGAAGCCCGGCCGCGTGATAGCCGAGCCGATAGGCTTCCTTCAGGAAGGTCCATAGAACCGAGCCCGATGCGATCACCTCCTGTGGGTCGGCCAGTTGATCGAGTGCGGCTGCGGTCGGTCGTACGACCTCCTTCGCAAATCGATGAACGGTTTCTTTGAGAGTTCGGTACTCGTCGGGCAGGCGGGTTTCCAATTCCAAATAGGTGTCCATGCGTTCTCTCCTCACAGAGCCGTCGAGACCCCGAGCAGAGGCTCGTGCCAAATAGCCGGCCCGCTTGGTGGCAACCGTATACGAGCCTGTAGCCGATGGCTACAGGCCACGACTGCCGACTCAGCCGGGTCTCGTTAGCTCGCGTGTGGAGCGTACCTAGGCTGGGGTCGAAGTGGCCGTAGTCGAGAAGCGAAATGAGTGCTGCCCCCTCGCCCTCACCGAGGATCTTCGGTGCAGGCGTGCCGGTCGATACGCACGGGCGTCACCGCGCGAACCGTCTGATTCTGACGCCAAAAGTAACAACTGTAACCGGAAGCTCCAGCGCACAGGCGAGCGCACGCGCCAAAGCGAAGAGCTTTCCCCGGCATGCGCAATGCTTGCCCCAACTGGCCTACAACCTAAGCCCTGAGAACGATCTCGAAAGCGAAAGGGGGCCAAGTCACGAATCGCAGGATAGTCCTGCTGGGAGGCAGCGATGGCGGACGAGCGCTATTGGCAGTGGGATGCGTGCCGATGGGGCACGCATCGGGTCAACTGTTATCCGGGGAGTTGTCCGTTTCGCGTTTACACCCGTGACGGCAGGGTCATCCGCGAGGAGATCGCCTGCAGCTTCCCGGAATTCGAGGACCCTGAGTTTAGGGTGCCGGATTTCAATCCGCGCGGATGTCAGAAAGGCTACCAGCACTCGCACTCAATGTACGGTCCCGACCGCCTGCTCCATCCGATGAAGCGGATCGGAGAACGCGGCAGCGGCCAATGGGAGAAGATTTCGTGGGCGCAGGCGTTCGAGGAGATTGGGGCGAAGCTCGCCGATATTATCCAGCAAAACGGGCCGCAGGCGATCATCGGTGACGGCGGCACCAACGGCGCCGGAGCGTTGCGCGGTGGCGGTGAAGGGTCCATGCCGGGATTCGTCGGACGCCTGGGAGGCGTCGGGCTCGAACGTCAACTTCCTGATCGGCGACTTCGCTCCCGGTCAATACTTGACCTTCGGCCAGTCCCAGCACTGCCCGGGAGTCGAGAATTCGTTTGTTGCGGACACCCTGCTGGTCACTGGGGCCAACCCGGTTTACGCCATGATCTCTGACATCCACTACCCGCTGGAGGCCCGTTATCGCGGAGCGACGGTCGTGGCGATCCTTCCCGACAAGAATCCCAGCGCCCAGTTTGCCGACATGTGGGTGCCCATCAACTGGTCGGCCGACCCGGCGCTGTGGCTGGGCGTAGCAAAGATCCTCATCGACAGGGGCTGGATCAACACGCATTTCATCAAGGAGCAGACCGACGCTCCGGTGCTGGTCCGCTCCGACAGCGGGGCCTTCCTGCGCGATGCGGACCTGCGCGAAGGCGGCGATGCGGAGCAGTTTTTCGCGGTTGACAGCGCGACCGGCGAGCCTCGCGGCGCTGCCCAAAGGCACGCTTGCGATGGCGTGCGATTACGCGCTCGAGGCCGAACGCAAGGTAAGACTAAAGGACGGCCGCGAGCTTGCCGTCACCACCGTATACTCGTTGCTCAAGCGACGGGTGGCCGAATACACGCCGGAGAAGGTCCACGAGCTTGCGGGAGTCCATCCCGACCATCTTGCCCGCCTGGCGGAGCTGGTCAGGCCGCCGCGCAGGGTGCTCTTCGCGTCGCACGCCAACGCCGGCAAGCTCTACCACGGCGATTTGCTGGAGCGGTCCTACTGCTACATCCTGGCCCTGACCGGCAACCTCGGCAAACCCGGCACCGGCATTTCGGGCTGGTCGGCCGGTACGGAGTCGGTCGCCAGCTCGGCGTTCGTCGGCGCAATGCCGAACCAGTTGCTGGAAGCGGCCGACCCGATCCTGAACGCGATGAACGTGACCCAGAAGCTGCAGGAGGATTACCGCTCGCAGTTCAAGATGGATCCGACCATGCCGCCGGCTGAGGCGGCCCTGGGCGCGATGCGCGAGGGCTTGCGGATGGTGGGCACGCTCGCGCCGCCGGTTTTCCTCTGGCTCTACCACGCGGGCTACAAAGAGGCGTGGGACAAGCACCTTCACGATCCCAACGCGCCGCGCAGTGTGAGCGAATATGCCGCAGAAGCTGTGGCAAAGGGGTGGTGGAAGGGGTTCGAGCGCCCGGCCCGCAACGTCCCACCCAAGGCGGTCCTGGTCTCAGGCGGCAATCCGCTGCGGCGCCATCGCGGCGGAATGAATACCTACCTCAAGAACTTCTGGTCAAAATTGGAGCTTGCGGTGGTGGCCGATTCGCGATGGAGCACGAGCGGGCTTTACGCCGATTATGTCCTGCCTGCCGCGTCGTTCTACGAATACGCCGAGCTCCGCTACTCCTGCCCGACGAACCGCCTGAGCGCCTTCACGGACCAGAGCGTGCCGATGCTCGGGGAATCGAAGAGCGATCGCCAGATTATGCTCGGGTTGCTCAAGCAGGTTCAGGCTAGCCTCCGCAAGCGCGGAATTGAGCGCTACAAGTCCGAGGACCGGGAAATCCTGGTCAGCGATCTTTATTGGCGCGCCACGTTCGGCGATCACTACGGCGAGACCAACGAAGACGAGGAACGGCTGGTGGACGACACCTACCACGCGCTCGGACAGATGGGATGGTTCACCAGCATGGACGGAGAGGAGCTGAGCCTGGCCAACCTGCGCAAGAACGGCCAGGCATGGCTGAGCGGCCGGCCTACCTGGCACGCGAGCGTGGTGCAGAACGCCGATATGGTGCCGGGCCAGATCCACGCGCCGTTCCGCGATCAGGTTGAGCGCAAGGTTCCTTACTCAACTACTACGCGCAGAATCCAGTTCTACATCGACCATCCGTGGTTCGTCGAAGCGGACGAACATCTGGTGCGCTACAAGCAGCCGCCCGACATCGGCGGCTCGCAACCGATGCGACTTACGAGCGGCCACCTGCGCTGGAGTATCCATTCCAACTGGGTCGTGTCCGAAGAGATGCTCAAGCTTCATCGCGGAGAGCCTTTCGCGTTCATCAATGCGGATGTCGCGAAGGCCAGGGGAATCAGCGATCACGACTATATCCGCGTGTTCAACGACTACGGCTCCTTCATTGTGAGGGCGAAGCTAAGCTCCTGCACGCGCCCCGATCAGGTCGTGATTTACCACGCCTGGGAGCCCTACCAGTACCGGAACGGGATGCCATATGACGGGATTCTGCCGGGACCTCCCAAGGGCCTGCATTTTGCCGGCGGCTACCGTCACTTCGAGTACACGCTGTGGAACTGGGCCCCGTCGCAGTCCGACCGGCAGACCAACGTCGCCTTCGAGAAGGCTGGGCCTCAGATGTAAGCGCCGCGATGACCTCGGTGATGCCCCTTGCCTCGACTTGGGCGCCGCCGCCTTGTCGATCCTGATGGCTTGGGCATATCAGGTTATTCGACGCTCGAGACGTGGGTCGCCTCCAGCAGGCCGGCATCGTTAGCAGTATGCCGTCATAGCCCAGGGACGCCGCGCGAGCGCACCGCCGCGACGCCGTTCGGAGTAGGCGGGCCGATGTGGCTCAGCACCGGCAATTTCACGCCCGCCTCGTTCGCCTCGGCGGGGGCCTCCGCCTACGTCGTATGGGTCTGGTCTCGTTCGCGATACTGTTACGCGCTAAGGTGGCGAGCAATGTCCAAGGCTTCCCGCGAATTCCAGGTTATGGTAAAGCCGGTGGGCGCAGTCTGCAACCTTGATTGTAGGTACTGTTATTACCTCAACAAGAAGGCCCTCTATCCGAAGGGTGAATCGTTTCACATGACCGACGACGTGCTGGAGCGCTATATCGTCCAGCACATCGAAACCTGCCCCAAAGAGATGATTTTGTTCGAATGGCACGGCGGCGAGCCTACCATCCTGGGCCTCGATTATTTTCGGCGAATCGTTCAGCTCCAGCGCGAGCACCGACCTGCGGGACAGCAGATCCTCAATGGCATTCAGACCAACGGCATCCTGCTAGACGACGAATGGTGCCGCTTCCTTGCAGCGGAACGCTTCCAGGTCGGAATCAGCATCGACGGACCGAAGGAGTTCCACGACCGCTATCGGAGGACCAAGGCCGGACATGCGACCCACAGGCAGGTGATGCAGTCCTTTCGGCTCTTGAAGCGGCATCGGGTCGCCTACGACGTGCTCTGTGTGGTTCATCGTTGGAACGTGGGGCAGCCCACCACGGTTTACCGTTTCTTCAAGGAGCTTGGCGTGGAGTTCCTGCAATTCCTTCCGCTGGTGTCGCGGCAGGGCAGGGACGGGGTAACCGCGGAGACGGCGCCGGCGGAAGCTTACGGGGCGTTCCTATGCACGATTTTCGACGAATGGGTCAGGCACGATATCGGCCAGATCGGCATCCAGAACTTCGATGAGGCGCTAAGACCCTTCCTCGGGATCGAGCACGCGCTCTGCGTGTTCAGGGAGACCTGCGGCGATATCCTAGTGATCGAGCACAACGGCGACTTCTACTCATGCGATCATTTTGTCAACCCCGAGCACCGCATTGGGAATATTCTCGAAACACCGCTCGTGGAAATGCTGGAGAGCCCGGCCCAGCGGGAGTTCGGACGCCAGAAACGCGATGCCCTGCCTCGATACTGCCGGGAGTGCGAGGTCCTCGACTCGTGCAATGGTGGATGTCCAAAGGACCGATTTGCCCGGACACCCGACGGCGAAGAAGGCCTGAACTACCTCTGCGCGGGCTTCAAACGCTTCTTCGCCTATAGCCAGCCATACCTGCAAAGGATGGCATCGCTCACGCGGTCAGGCGAACCTGTGGAGCGGCTCGCGCACCATATGCGGTTCGAGGACGGCGCAGCCTCTCACAGGACAGCTCGGAACGAACCCTGTCCTTGTGGCAGCGGCAGAAAGTACAAGAAGTGCTGCCTCGGCAAATCGTAGCTCGACAGACGGGTTGGAGACACGATCTCGCTCAAGAGATCTCCCACAGACTGGGAGTTGCGGGCAGATAGTGTCCACATTACCCGCGTTGGATCATCGTGAAGTCTCCTTCAGTCTGCGGTAGCGGCGGATCAGGCTATTCGTCGAACTATCATGTTCGAGCCTGGGCTCAGCCTTGCTCTCGAGTTCGGGGATGATGCGCTGGGCCAGGACCTTGCCCAACTCAACACCCCATTGGTCAAAGGAATCGATGTTCCATATGGCCCCCTGGGTGAAGACGCTGTGCTCGTAAAGCGCAACCAATTTACCGAGGGCGGCCGGCGTCAATCGGTCCATCAGAATGATGTTGGATGGCCGATTACCTTCGAACACCCGATGTGGAACGAGCCAATCGGGCGAGCCCTCGGCCTTTACTTGCTCGCGCGTCTTGCCGAACGCGAGTGCCTCGGCTTGGGCCAAGACGTTCGCGACGAGCATGTCATGATGCCGGCCCAGGGGATTGAGCGAGTGACTGAACGCGATGAAATCGGCAGGAATCAGCTTCGTCCCTTGATGGATCAGTTGATAGAAGGAGTGCTGACCGTTGGTTCCAGGCTCGCCCCAGTAGATGGGTCCGGTCTCGTAACCTACTTCGGTTCCCGCGAGCGTGACGTGCTTGCCATTGCTCTCCATCGCCAACTGCTGGAGATAGGCCGGGAAGCGCTTGAGGTATTGCTCGTACGGAAAGACTCCAACTGTGTGCGCGCTGAAAAAATCGTTGTACCAGACGGACAGGAGCCCCATCAGGATCGGCAGGTTGCGATCGAGTGGTGCGGTGCGGAAGTGCTCGTCCATCTGATGGAAGCCATCCAGCATCGCGCGGAAGTTCTCGGGGCCGATGGCTAGCATCGTCGAGAGGCCGATCGCGGAATCCATCGAGTAGCGTCCGCCAACCCAGTCCCAGAAGCCGAACATGTTGGCGGTATCGATGCCGAACTTCGCGACTTCCACCGCATTGGTCGAGACCGCGACAAAATGTCTGGCGACCGATCTTTCGTCGTTCCCCAGCCCTGCGATCGACCATAGGCGGGCCGTGTGCGCGTTGGTCATGGTCTCCAGCGTTGTGAACGTCTTTGACGAGATGATGAAGAGCGTTTCGGCCGGATCGAGGTCGCGGGTAGCCTCGAAGAAATCGGTGCCATCGACGTTGGAAACGAAGCGGAACGCGATCGAGCGATCGCTGTAATGTCTTAGCGCCTCGTACGCCATTACGGGCCCGAGGTCGGAGCCGCCGATGCCGACATTAACGACGTTGCGTATGGCCTTACCGGTGTGGCCCTTCCATTCGCCGCCGCGGACGCGGTTGGAGAACTCAGCCATCTTGTCCAGCACGGCATGAACCTGAGGCACCACGTTGTCGCCATCCACGACAATCGATGTTCCTTGCGGGGCGCGCAAAGCCACATGCAGCACCGCTCGCTTTTCGGTGGCATTGATTTTCTCGCCGCGGAACATTGCGTCGCGCCGCTCCGCGACCCCGCGCTCTCTGGCGAGCTGCACGAGCAATCGAACCGTTTCATCGGTGATTCGGTTTTTGGAGTAGTCCAGGTACAAGCCTGCGCCTTCGACGGTAAACTGTTCTCCACGGTCCGGATCGTCCGCGAATAACTGCCGCAAGTGGATAGCTTTAATTTTTTCGTAGTGCGCCTGCAGGGCACCCCAGGCAGGAGTCTCGATTAGTGGCTTGCCTTCCAGCATTGGTCCGTTCCTCCTGGTGCTGATTACTTCAAGGCCTTGCGCTTGGCCTCGAGCCGGGAATCTTGATGAACAGGTTGCGCCAGCCGGCACTTTTGTGAAGTGCTTTGGCCTCGGCCACCGTCGCCTTCCTCGAGAGCTCGACCGCCCCGCCGCCGGCGCAGTGCCCTATTTCACCGTAGGCAGCGCGCCATGAACGTTGAGGCGCTCCAACCTCGGCGTCAGCGGCATGCGGGGCGGTTTGGGCAAAGAGCCGGCGGCGCGCGGCCATACGATCGGAGTCTGACTGACAACGGGGGTCGTGCTCAAGCTGACACTCCTGCGAGCCGCTACGCGATGCGCGCCTCTATCTGGCGGCCAGGAAATGCAGCAGGGCTTCGTTGAATTGAACGGGATCCTGCAAGAAGGCGAAATGGCTTACGTCGGGTAGGATGAGTTCGCCGGCCTCCGGGATGAGCGAAGCCATGTGATCGGTGTTCTCCCGCTTGATCGCCTCGTCATGGTCACCGTCCACGATCCAGGTCGGCACCCTGATGTGGCGCAGTTCCTCGTCGGTAAAGTGCGGCTGCGTCGCCCACATGTTCTCGATATTGGCGACGAAGTCCTTGAACCGCGACGGGGTGGGCGAGAGTCTCTGGTACTCGCGCGAGGCGCGTTCCATGTAGGCCGCAAATACGGGGCTCCCGGTGATGTCCAGCACTCCCGAGGGATCCGAATTGGCGGCAAACGCGAAGAGCTTGGTCAGGCGCTCGGGATGATGTATCGCGATGTCCAGCCCGATGATCGCGCCGTCGCTCCATCCAACCAGCGCAGCCCTACCAACGTGCAGGTAGTCCATCAGCGCAAGCACATCGGATGACATCGCGTCGTAGGTAATCTGCCCGTCGGGGCTCGCGCTGCGGCCGTGACCGGGGCTGTCGAGCACGATGACTTTGTACTTGTGGGCCAAGACCGGGACCTGAAGCGCCCAGTAGTTCGAATTGGCAAGGCCGCCGTGTACGAGGATCACCGGAGCGCCGTCGCCGTAAACAGCGTACCACAGTCGCACGCCGTTCACCGTCGCGATCCCGCTCCGTTCGGGTTTCGGCAGCGCAGGTGTAGGCGGCAAGCGCAGCCAGATCGGCTGCGCATGGACCGGCGAAGCGACAGCGAGCGTCACGACTATCAGAACAGCGACGGTGAAATCACGCATCGAGCAATCTATACTTGATTAAACTTACAATGATCGCGCGCTGTCTGTCGATCATTCGCCGTCGCTCATCAGGACTCCGGCGCGCCTGCTCACACCCGCCGAACCCGCGAAACCCGGCTACTCGGCGGCGATGGCACCGTCAGGCCGATTCGGTGTATTACCATTGCGTCAGGCCGCAAGGTCGAATCGAATCAATAGACCAAGGCCGCGGTCTCCAGGCAGGGACTCGGCGGAATAAAAGGAGCATCCGATGCCAGAATTCACGATGACAATCGACGGTAAGGCGGTGAAGGGAACCAAAAGCGTTGGCGTTATCAATCCCGCCACCGGCAAGGAGTTCGCCCGGGTTCCCGACTGCACCACGGAGGAGCTCAATCAGGCGATGGCGGCCGCGCAGAAGGCGTTTCCCGCCTGGAGCCACGACCTCGAAGCGCGCCGCAAGGTCCTCAACGATTGCGCGGCGGCGCTCCAGAGCCCGCCCGAGGGACTCGCCCGGATGCTCACGCAGGAGCAGGGCAAGCCGCTCGACAAGGCCGGCCAGGAGATCATGGGAAGCTGGTTATGGCTGCAGTACACCGCGAGCCTCCAGATTCCGGTTGAAGTCCTGCAAGACAACTCGCAGGGCCATATCGAGGTTCGCCGCAAGCCGCTGGGCGTGGTGGCGGCGATCACGCCGTGGAACTATCCGCTGCTGCTCGGGATCTGGAAGATCGCGCCGGCGCTGCTGGCGGGAAATACCGTCGTGATCAAGCCGTCGCCGTTCACGCCGATCACCACGCTGATGCTCGGCGAGATTCTCCGCGAGATCGTGCCGCCCGGCGTGCTCAATGTGGTCTCGGGCGGCGACAACCTCGGCGCCGCGATGACCAGCCATCCGATACCGCGCAAGATTTCCTTTACCGGCTCGGTCGCGACCGGCAAAAAAGTCGCAGCCGCGGCGGCGCCCGACTTGAAGCGCATCACGCTGGAGCTCGGCGGCAACGACGCGGCGATCGTGCTGCCGGATGCTTCGGTAGATGACGTCGCGACAAAGATTTTCTGGGGCGCGTTCGAGAATTGCGGGCAGATCTGCAGCGCGATCAAGCGCGTGTACGTCCCCCAGAGCATGTACGCCCCGATGCTCGAAAAGCTCGGCGAGCTGGCCAAGGGCGCCAAGGTCGGAAACGGGCTCGACGCCGGGACAGAGATCGGACCGATCAACAACAAGCCACAATTCGAGCGCGTGACGGAGCTGGTCGCGGACGCGAAGCAGCACGGCGCGAAAATCGTCACCGGCGGGAAGCGCCGCGAGGGCGACGGCTACTTTTACGAGCCGACCATCGTGGGCGGAATTTCCGACGGCGTCCGGTTGGTTGATGAGGAACAGTTCGGGCCCGCCCTGCCGGTGATTCCGTACAAGGATGTCAACGATGCGCTCCGGCGCGCGAACGCCACCCATTACGGGCTGGGCGGCTCGGTGTGGGGGAAGGATCCGGAGCGCGCCGCCGAAGTTGCCGGGCAGCTCGAGTGCGGCTCGGCCTGGGTGAATCAGCATCTCGCGATGGGGCCGAATCTTCCGTTCGGCGGCGCGAAGTGGTCGGGTATCGGCGTCGAGAACGGCCCTTGGGGCCTGCTCGGCTTCACGGAAATTCAGGTGCTCAACGTCGCCAAAACCTGAGCCCAGAAGCTAAGGCCCGAAGTTAAGATTAGATTCGCAGTCGGGCGGCTCGATCGCTATCCGCGATGGCGCACGGTAGAGTCATCGACTCCGTGCATGTCATCGAGCCGCCCGACCTGCAGCAGCGCTACGCCGATCCGGGCTTCAAGGAGGTCGCGCCGTACGGAACGAACGCCGCGCCTCGCGACATCTCCTGCTATTCGGGCAGCCGGAGCGTCTACCGGCCGGACGCGATCGCGCCAGCAACCGATCTATCCTGATTTGGCGCCTGACTTCTCGCCCGCGACAAAATTCAGCGCCGCCGAGTTCATGCAGTAGCGAAGGCCCGTCGGCGCCGGACCGTCGTTGAACACGTGTCCCAGATGCGCGTCGCAGCGGGTGCAGAGCACTTCGTCTCGCGTCATCAGGAGAGAGCGGTCGGTCTCGGTGCGAACGTTCTGCGGCGCGATCGGCTGGTAGAAGCTCGGCCATCCCGTTCCTGAGTCGAACTTCGTGTCCGAGCTGAAGAGGGCGCTCCCACAACAAACGCAGCGGTAGATTCCGGTCTCGTGGTTCTCGTCATATTTGTTCGCAAAGGGACGCTCCGTGCCTTTGCGGCGGGCGACTTCATATTGCTGCGGCGTAAGGATCTCGCGCCACTCCGCGTCCGACTTTACTACCTTGTCTTCCATAAAAATGCCTCTGAATTGACCGAGGTCCGAGAACTCGGCGATCTGCACCTTGCCTGCAATCCCCGATGACTGCGCCGAGCCCGCCGATGCGTCCGACCAGCCGCCGGTCTCGCGCAGTTTCCAGGCGACGGCTGCGGGTACTGCGGCCAGCGCGCCGAGCACGAACCTGCGGCTGAGCAGAACGCTGCGATTTCCCGGCATAGCGCGATTCCCCAGCATAGAACGATCCGGCCTGTTGATCATCATACTATACGAGGCCACAACTTCGAGATGCGAACGGTTACCGGTTGATCACGATGCGCCACGCGATCCCCGATTGCCCGCGCGACGTGCGCCGGCTCCTGGATGCATTCGTTGCCGGGGTTCGAAAGTTACTCGGACCGAACCTCGCGGGTATATACCTGCACGGATCGCTCGCGATGGGATGCTTCAATCGCGCTACCAGCGACATCGACCTGCTGGTCGTCACGCGGCGGGTGATTCGCGACTCCTCGAAACTGCGACTGGTGCGATTGCTGCTCGAAGTGTCGCGGCGCCCCAGTCCAATCGAAGTCACGTTCCTGAGCGCGCGGAGCCTGCGTCCGTGGCGTTATCCAACGCGGTTCGATCTGCACTTCAGCGAGAACTGGCGGAGGCGCTTCGAGGCGAATCCGGCGCGCGCGATCGCCGCTCAGCGCGCAATGAAGGATCCCGATCTGGCCGCTCATATCGGAGTCACGCGCGCCCGCGGCATCGGCCTTACCGGAGCGCCAATCAAGACGGCGTTTCCAGCGGTGCCACGGGACGATTACCTGAATTCCGTGCTGCGCGACTTTTCATGGAGCAGGCGCCGAATCGCGCGAATTCCGGTTTATTTTGTCCTCAACGCGTGCCGCATCGATGTTTTCGCGGCAAGCGGAGAGATCTGCTCGAAGCTAGAAGGCGCCGCCCGCGTGGTTGAGACAATTCCGCCGCGCCACGCAAACCTGGTGCAGCGAGCGCTCAGCGAATACCACGGCGGGGGCGGTCCCGCACGCTTCGACAAGAGAGAGCTGCGATCGTTTGCGACCTACATGAAGCGCGAAATCGATCGGCGGGTTAAGTCGCGGCCTCGCCCTGCAAGGCCGAAGAGCCGCCGCTCACGCGCGGCGCGAGATCCTGCAAGCGCGCTCAGAATGCCCACTTGTCGCTCAGGAAGCTCGTGATAAAGGAGCCCATCAAGAGCAGCGACCAGATGGTGATGATCGCGTTGAAGCTGCGGCTCCGCGCCAGCCGCGCGAACAGTATGAACATCGGGAACAGGGCCAAGACGTAGCGCGGCGCGCTCAAGTTCCAGGTCAGGCTCGCGATCAACAACCAGTTGGCCGCCATCCAGACACTGTATGACGGCCTCAGTGTGAAAAATGAAGCGACCGTGGCCAGCAATCCGATCATCAAGAAGAGCAAAACCTGGACTCCGATCATTTGTGCCATATACACGTCGAACGTTCGGGCCGTGTTCCACATATAGCGGACTTCATGCCACGGCCATCCCAGCCCCTGGCTCCACTGCGTGCGCTCATACCTCGCGAAAGTGAACGGGTCTCCGGTGACGAAATAGTTGATTAGCAGGTAGATGCCGAAGCCACACGGAATCAGCCCGAGCCACAGCCATCGCGACTCCCATCGGCGCTCTATCCAGAGCCGATGCAGCGCCTCCGCGCCCAGCGCCGGAACCAGAATCAAGCCGTTCATCCGGGTCAGGCTTGCGCCGGCTCCGAGAATCGACGCCAATAGCCATCGATCGTGCCGCGCCGCCAGGAACGAGCAGACAACCAGCGCCAGGAAGAGACTCTCGGTGTAGCCGATATGCAGAAAATAGGCGGTTGGAAAAATGAACATGAACCACACCGAGCGGTAGGCGACCGGCTCCGGATAATCGATCGCAACCAGGCGCGCGAGAGCGATCGCGGCCGCGATCGAGGCGAAAAACGACACGATAAAGGCGCCGATCAGCGGGTCGCGGACGAACAGGACCGTCATCCTCACCAGCCAGGGATAGAGCGGAAAGAAGACGATCGTCCATCGCAGCTCGCCGCCCTTCTGGTAGCCGTGTAAGGCGATATTGATGTACTGGCCGGTGTCCCACCAGTTCCAGATGTCGAAGACCTGATGCAGACTGCGGAGGCGCTGGCCCGAGGTGACCTCAAACGCAAAGCAGCCGAAAGCGAGCGTGAACAACTCGGCGAGTATCGCGAGGTCGGCTGCCTCCCAATCGGGGACAATCGGCGAGCCGGGTTGGCGCTGCGCCGGTAGCGGCGCCGGCGATGGCATGGGGCCGCTCGGCGGCTGGTACTCCGCTGGCGCGTCGATTTCTCTAACCCGGTCGTCCATTGGTGCCCCTTGCCGAGGATGATCCCGGCTCGCGAAGAGATCTCTTCGCGCAACGACTCGCCGACTGCAAGCCGGCTCAGAGGCTACTACAGCCGGGCGATTCCCGCACCGGTGCGAGACTCTGCCTGAACGTCACTGTGAACGGGCGCCGGGCGGCGATCCTTGAGCGAGGAATCTAAAACAAGGCCGCTCGCAGGGTTGTGAAGTCTCGCGACCAAAAAAAGGGCCGGCACGGAGGTCGGCCCCCTACCCTTCGAGTGATCTGATTCAGGGTAGTCGCCAGGCGTCCCTGCCGGCCATCCGATTCTCGAAACCTCCCACCACCCAGGGCTGGGTTGCCCTCGTCAGCAGCCGCCGGTCGTGAAAAGCCGGGGGATCGGCTATTCGACCGATCCCCCGCCACGTCCGTTCGCCGCTCCGCTCACCTCGCCTCCTGCTGCAACATCCGCGTCACTCCTGGAAGTCTTGGGCCAAACACCTTCTTGAAGCGCAACAGGCGATCGATCGCCCATCTCAGCAGCGCTTCGAGCGCCTCGGGCGGATCGTCAATCTTGCCCGCCAGATACGTCCCCACGCTGCACGCGCGCCGGCTTTCGGCCGCGTCCCACTCGAGCTTCTCGCCGTACTCTTTCTCGATCGCGTTCGCATTCTGGCGCAACTGATCGAAGATCGTGCGGTTCAGGTCGCGGTTGCCGACATCGAGGTAGAGCTCGGCCCGCACCCGTCCCGCGCCGGAGAACCAAATCGAGTAGACTACGCCGCTGGTTCCCGAGGCGAACGAGTACCAGTTCTGCGGCTGTCCCATCTTGGCGGTGGTGAAGCGATACTTCTCGCGCAAGTCGTCTACCAGCCGCTGGAAGAACCGGCGATACGCCTCCTGATGGTCGCTGTCCGAGGCCGGTTTGCCGCTCGCAGGCCCGTTGCCGGCTTCCTGGCTATGAGTCTTGGCATGGCTTACCTGATCGCCGTCGCCGATACTGCCATTACCGTTCGCGCCGCCGTTGCTGCTCGCGATGCCATTGCTGCTCGCGGTGCTGGTCCCGGCCGCGATGGCGGGAGCACTCTCGATGACCGGAACATTCGCGCTTTCGATTTCGACCGAAACCGCGCCGCTCCTGGCGGCCTGCGCAGGGGCTCCGACCACATGCTGACTCGGAGCGGACATCACGCGGAACACGACCGCGGGCCTGGAGTCGTCAACTCTGAAGACATCGAAGCCGAGCGCGTAGAATTCGGCCGCCTGGGCGCTCTTGCGGTTGAGCCATTCGATGGCCTGGCGATGGGGTTCGCGGAACTCGGGACTGATCCAGACCACCACGCGCGCGTCCTGGCCGCTGGCGAAGGTGATGATCCGTCCCAGACGGGAATCGTCGGTCGGATCGAGCTGGTTCTCTATGATCACGATCCGGTCGCGGCCCGTGTCGCGCGCGATGATATCGGCGCTCGTGCCGCCCACCGAGCCGTTTTGATTGACCAGCTCGAGATCCATCCCCAGGGTCGCACCGAGCACGCCCAGATGGCCTGCGAGCCAGTTCGTGAGCGCGCCGCTGCCGTCTCCGGCGAGCGTGCCAGGATCAACTTTGGTAAGCGTACCGAACTCGAGGCTCATCGTCGTATTCTCTGCTTCGCGCGTTCCGCTAGCTGCCTTGGCCGGCGCCTTGTAACCAATAGTATAGATTTCTCTACCAATAGTTGCAAGGCCGGGCAACGCCAGCCTTCAGGCCGATCCGTCCCGGGCACCCGCGCGGGGCGATCACTTCTTGCGCGGGACGAAGTGCTGAACGCCCGGGCCCGCGTTCTCGATCTCGCGGATCAAATCGTCGAGGTCGCCGGGGTCGGACACAAAATCGATCTCCGAAGTGTCGGCCACCAGCAGCGGTGCCTCGTCGTAATAGTAGAAGAAATCACGATAGGCGGCGGAGACCTGCTCGAGGTATTCGTAGCTGATGTTCCGCTCGAAGTCCCGGTTGCGCTTGCGCAGCCGCGCGGCCAGCACCGAGGTGCTGGCCCGGATGTGAACCACCAGGTCCGGCTTGCGCATGGTGGCGTCGAGCAGGGTATAGACCCGCTCGTACAGCGCGAGCTCGTCGGGCGCGAGGTTCAGGCGCGCGAAAATCCGGTCCTTGGCGAACAGATAGTCGGCAACGGTCGCCTGGCTGAAAAGCTCATGCTGCGCCAGCTCGCGCTGTTGATGGTAACGGGTCAACAGAAAGTAGAGTCGAACCGGGAAAGCGTATTTGTCGGGATCTTCGTAAAAGCGCTCGAGGAATGGATTCCCCGTGGCGTCTTCGAGGATGAGCCGCGCGTTGAGCCGCGGCGCGAGCGCCTGCGCCAGAGTAGTCTTGCCGACTCCGATCGGCCCTTCGACTGCGATATAGCCGCCCCGCTGCCGCATCGGACGCTGCTATTCTCCTGACCTGTTACTGATGCTTCGCCTTCTTGCGGAGCTTGGCTACTTCCGCATCGGGAGCGCCGCCGCGCTCCATCAGATCCGCGGCGGTGTCGTATTCGGGCGGCTTGCGCGACAGGTAGACTTGCGCGAGCTCGAGGTTGGCGGTCTTGTTGTCGGGATCGATCGCCAGGATATCGTTGAGCAGCCCCAGCGCGGCGTCGGGGTTGCCCGAGGCTTTGGCGGCGTCGTTAGCCGAATGAAGAATCTTGTCGCTGGCGGGATCGAGCGAGCTCTTGCCGCTGGCCTGCGCCATCAGCATGTACGCGCGAATCGCCGAGTCATACGCCTTGTACGCCTCGTCGTACTTCTTCTGTGCGATCAGGTCGTCGCCATCCTGCGCGATCATCGGCGCGGCCCTGCCCAGTCCCTGGATGGCCTTCTCGCGGACCTCTTTTGACCTGGTGTCCTTGATCGCGTCCTTGAGCACGCTCAACCCCTCCTCAAACTCCCGGCCTTGATGCTGCCCGTCGCATCGTCGATCGAGTTCGCGGTCTGCTTGAGCTGGCGATAGTAGCGGGCCTTCGAGAGCGACTTGGTGTCGGTCGGATCGAGGCGCGACACGCTATCGTATTCCTGGCCGGCGCCGTCGTCGTCGCCAAGAACCTCATAGACTTGGGCTAACAACTTATGGGCGTCGAGCAGGTCGGGATCAGCTTTGATCGCCTCCTGGAGCTCGGCCTGCGCCCCCTTGAAATCGTTGAGAGCCGAGGCCGTGTCTCCTGCCTTCTTTGCAGTGAGGCCGTTCTTGGCCAAGTCGTTGGCGGCAACCAAGTGACGCTGGCCCTTGGACATGCAGCCGCCCAGGGCGAACGGCGCAGTTATCAACGTGAGCGCGAGCAGCAACAGCCCGCGCGGCATTCCGCTACGCATCGAATTACGCTTCCTTTTGATTGCCGGGCGACCGAATCCGGCGAATTGGGTGTGAGTGTTGAGGATATGCTCTGGAGTTGTCAAGGCGAGGCGCCGGCGCTGGCAGGCTGTTGAAAAAGGATTTTTCACAGCCTGCTCCCTCACTCTTATCTCTCCCAGAGGGAGAGAAGATTAAGGAAGGAAGCCAGTTTTCATGCAGGGTGTTGAGAGCGTACATTTCTCCGGCCCATTTAGTCCTACTTTCTCAACACCCTGCTACCCCTTGCCCGCCAGCGACGCCGGCGGCCTGCGAGACTGCAGCTTGCAGCGCCGGCGTCGCCACCGTCAGTGGCGTCGCCACTGACGGCGCCACGCCCGAGTCGGCGGGCTCAGCCCGCAGGATCGCCGCCGCGGCGCTGGGCGCGAGCCGAATCCTCGGCTCGCGCATCAGCGATTCGATCACCCGGCGCGAGATCTCATCCGTCACCTGGACTTGCATCCGCACGTCAACCGGATAGCGCACGGTCAGGTGAATCGCGTCGCTGGCAATCCTGAGGCGGCTTTGCGGGCGCGGCGGTTCCAGGCGCAAGTTGAAGCGCCGCTCCATCTCGCGCGAACCGCTGCGCGCCGCGTCGCGGTAACGGGAGAACACTTCTTCGACCGCTTTGAGCATCAGCTTCTCGGCGAGCTGATAGTCGCAGTCGGGCGCGACGGTCAGTTCCAGCTCGGCCCAGCCGAGGCTGGTGCCATAGGCGCGGTTAGCAAACTTCTCGCGGAATACCACCGAATTGGGAAACACCAGCAGGCGCCCGGTCGGCTCGCGCTGGCCTTCGCCGCCGACTCCATCATCGTGAGCTTGGTGAGCCCAATATCGATTACCTCGCCGCGCACGCCCTGCACCTCGACCCAATCGCCGACCCTGATCCCGAAGCGTCCGCCGATACGGAAGTATCCCGCGATCGACAGGATCACGTCCTGCAAGGCGACCGCGATACCGGCGGTACCGAGTCCGATCACGGTAGCCAGCGAGCCCACCTCGGTCACGAACTCGAACGCGATCACGATCGCGATCAAGGCGCCGATCACGAAGTCGCGGATCTGACGTATCTGGCTGCGCCGGCGGGTGTCCTCGATGTAGCTGAACGCTATCCTCCGCCAGGCCGTACCGACCCCGAGCAGGAATACCAGCACCATCGCGAGTGCCGCCGCGCTCTCCGCCAGGCCGTAGAGCTGGGAGGAGGCGCGCTGCCTGACGCTGTCCTGCCATTCTTGGAGGTTGGCCTGATAGCGCGTGAGCAACAGCGCGATCTCGCGCAGCGGCAGCATCGCCGCGCCGACCAGCTTGTTGCGCGCGAGCAGGTCTACGAATTGTTTCCTGCGCGCCTCGATCGCCGCGGTGTCGGCTCCGGCCCCGGCATCGGAGTTCCCCGCCAGCGCGGTGGCCTGGCTGTCGATCTGCTTGAGATTTCCGTGCAGCGCATCGATCGCCTTCGCGACGACCGTGTTGAGCTGCGTGGTCGCCTGTGCGCGCTCGGAGATCTGGTCGATCTTGCTTCTCAGCGCGAACCAGGCCTTCGCGCGCGGAATCAGTCCGGAGACCTCGACGCTGCCGAGAGCGGCCGGCGGCGCAACCGCGTTGTCGCCGGTTTGCGGGAGCGTCTTTTCGAGCTCGTCGATCTGATCCAGCAAAGCGCCCTCGGGGCGATTGGTCTTCAACGCCCCGCTTCCGAACTGGGCCATCGTATTGAGGAACTCGGAGCGGGCGCGGGCGAGATCGATCTGGTTTTCGATCAACGCAAGCTGGCTCGTCAGTTGCGCACGATTCTTCATGCGCGGCGAAGCGATCTGTTTGTTCAGGCTGAGCGGCCTGTTTTTCCAGGCCGGCGATCTGGCTATCAACTTGCGCGCGCCGGCTCTGGATCAGCTCCGGATGCGCCAGGAGATCGGCTGCAGTTGACGCAGCGGCGGGTTTCTCCGGCGCCTTCTCGGCCAGCTTGAGACTTGCGAGCAGGTTGGCCTCGGCGCGGGCGTATTGAAAGGCGACCTTCAGGATATCGGCGGTCCGGGCGCGGTCCCGTGAAACGAACAGCACCTCGGATGGCTCCTCCACGAGCTGCTGCTCGGAATCGATTCCGCGGCACCAGCCGATTATCGCATCGAGCAGCGAAAGGACGGCGCTTCCGTCCGGCACGGAGAGCGCGGGCGATGCGGAAGCATGGGAGGTTGAAGCACCTGCGGCCGAAGCGCCTGCGGCCGAAGCACTTGCGGCCGAAGCACTTGCAGAAGGTTCCGGGTGACCCTGGGCGCCGCCCGAACCGGCCGTCAGCACGAGGATCGCGGCCAGAAACAGCGCGCCGGCAAGCCCCGCGGCTATTCGGAGAACGGAGGGGCCGGGAGCGGGAGGGAATGGCATGGTTGAATCATACCTGTCAGATCGGACCGGCCAATAGACGCGGGCGAGGCGCGAACAGCCCAGTCCGCTAGTCCGCGGGCATCGGGAGCGGGAAGTGGACGCGCTCCTTCTTGACGCTCAGCAACTCGACGGTCGCGCCGCGGGACGCGAACGTGCCGATGATCTCTTCCACCAGCCATTCGGGGGACGAGGCGCTGGCGGTCAGTCCCAGCGCGCGCACCTTGTCGAGCATCGCAGGCTGCACGTCGGCGATTGAATCGACCAGATAGGCGCGCCCGCCGGCCATCGCGGCGACCTCCACCATCCGGTTGGCGTTCGAGCTCTGCCGGGAGCCGACCACTAAAATCGCGTCGGTGACCTCGACCAGCTCTTTGACGGCGTTCTGGCGGTTTTGCGTGGCGTAGCAGATATCGTCGGTCTTGGGCGTGGAGATGCCGGGGAAGCGGCGCTTGAGAGTCTCCATTATTTCGCGAGTATCGTTGACGCTGAGCGTGGTCTGCGTCACCGCGGCGACGCGCGCCGGGTCGGGCACCGCGATCTGTTCCGCTTCCTGGACCGTGCCGACCAGCAGCACCTGGCCGGGCGATACGCCCAGCGTGCCTTTCACTTCCTCGTGGCCGGCGTGGCCGATCAAGATGACGGTGCGGCCTTCGTTGGCATAGCGCTCGACTTCGTCATGGACTTTCGTGACCAGTGGGCAGGTCGCGTCGATCACGCGCAGATTGCGCTCGCGTGCGCGCTCCCATTCGCTGGGCGCGACGCCGTGAGCGCTGAAAATCACGCGCTGGCCGGGGGGAACTTTATCGAGGCTCTCGACGAAAATCGCGCCCTCGGCCTCGAGCGCTTCGAGCACGAAGCGGTTGTGAACTATCTGATGGCGCACGAAGAGCGGGCGCTCGAAGGTGCGAAGCGCGCTGCGGACCGCCTCGACCGCGCGATCCACGCCGGCGCAAAAGCCGCGCGGCTCCGCCAGGATTATTTTCTCGACTGCTGATTGTTCGACGGACAATTTCTCCATTGAACGCTTTATCCTACTGCCACAAGGACTTCAAGCATTTTCTAGTTCCGCGTTTTTGTTGTCCGGTATGCGTCCGGTATGTTTTTATACCATGCGCCGATCAGTTCGGCGGCGCAACGGTCGGTTATGACGATGCCAGCGGCCATCGTCGGGGATATTATGCGCGGGGTCTAGTCCGCGCAACGCGCGGCGCCGCTCAAGTGGGAACGCGCGGATGCGCGAGATTGTCACCGGCGAGAAGCCACGTGGCGTTCTTGTGAAGCGCGGTGAGGGCTGGCAGTTTTGTACCGAGTCTAGACCGGCTGGCCGAAGCGGCTGCTCTTCCGGCTATGCGGAGAGGAGGTCAGGACGTGAAAGACGAATCGTGGAAAGGTCCGTTCCAATTGCGCGACCGTCTGAACCGACCAGGTGGCTGGCCGAAGGCCGATCTGCCGCCCGAGGTACCGGGGCTATACGTGACCACAGAAGAAAGCTGGAGCGGGCGGCGGCCACCGGATGACCCGCCACCGCTTTGTGCGGGAAAAGCCTATGCGGAAAAGTCCGGTGGCCTGCGCAGCCGAATCGACGCTCTCATTTCCTCGCTATGCGGTTTTCATGGGGATATTGCCGGTCGTCATGCGGAGGGAATTACGATCAGCAGGGAATACTGCCGGAAGGATGGTCACAACCCGCTCGACATTTACGTCGCCTGGCGGCCGATGCCAGGGGTATCGAAAGACCAGCTCAACAAAGAGGAAACCCGCCTTATCGAGCGACTACAGCCGACTTACAACGTGCTCAAGAAAGGAAACTGTAGGTGCTGTCTACACTCGGGCAAACAGCATTGGAGGGACGGAGTTCCAGGACGTTGCGAGGCGAGTGGTTGTAATTGTCTAGGCTTTGAACGGCGGCACGCGACTTGACCCATGAGGAACGGTAACGCCCGCGACGCCCGAGCGCAATCGCTGGACGTTCCCCCAGGGGGCGCGGTTACGCGAGATTGTGACCGGCGAGAATCCGCGCGGCGAAGTGATCGATCTGCGGACTGCGGCGGCGTAAACGGCGCGATTCGATTCGCACAAGAGCGGCGGTCCCTGGAGAAGGGCGCGCCGCTGGAAAAACACCGTGGACCAATACCGGCTGGATCGATCCCTTCGTGCCTCGTCCACGGCGCGCGCTCAAGGCTGAAAAACCCCTGTGAATCGAGGGGTCGGAAACGGCATCGACGGCGACGAATTGTCCTGCCCGCGCCGGAAGGCGGTGCGGGCTGAACGGGCGCCAACGGCTCTTCCGCTGGAGTTGCCCTACTTTTCCAGGACGCCAGTGATGATGCAGTAGGAGGGGGCTACATTCCCATTGAACAGGCACTGGATTGAACTTTGTGGCGGAAGCGCAATTCCAGGAATGAACGTGAGAGGCTGTAAGCCTTCAGCCTCGTCAGTGATGCCGATCTCTCCGAAGCCGGTTGCGGTGAAAGAGGCTCCTACCGAGCCGATTTGGGTCAGCACGAAGTGGCCCTTCTTCGGCGTGGTGTAAATCGTGGCTTCGTCGCTACCGTTGGCTGCTACGGACCTGCTCACCACGGTACCCGAGAGACCCCCATTTGTTACGGTCTGTGCTCCGACAGGCAGAGACCAGAGCAGGTAAAGCACAGAACAGAAGGAAGCGAGCTTCTTCATGGCGTAGCCCTCCGATTCGCCCCGGCTCTTGCCGGGCTGGCGGCGCGCCATCTTCGCATCGACTGGGCCGAGTTTCCAGAGTTACGACGGCGTATCCGATTACGACGGCTCATGGACTTTGCAGGAGCGGACGCTGATTGTTCGACGGACATACGAGGGTTGATTAACGGGTAGCGGCTTCCCGGTCAATACGGATGCGATCGGCGGCCGGCGCCAGGTATATCACGATCTTCACGTGCGCGGCGGATGCGAGGTCTGCGATCCGATCCACACCTCGCCGCCCTCGAAGTGCTCCTTCTTCCAGATCGGCACGACCTGCTTGAGGCGATCGATCGCGAAGCGGCAGGCGTCGAAGGCGCCGCCGCGATGGGGCGCCGAGACCGCGATCGCCACCGACGCCGCGCCGATCTCCACCACGCCGATCCGATGCTGAATCGCGATGCGGGTGATCGTGAAGCGGCGGCCGGCCTCTTCGGCGATCTTGCGCAGCTCGTGGATCGCCATCGGTTCGTAAGCCTCGTATTCCAGCCGGGTCACGATTCGCCCTGCATTCTCGCGCCGCGTGCTGCCGACGAAAGTGACCGCGCCTCCCGCGCCTGGATCGGCAACCGAGTTTTCCAGCGCAGCGATATCGATCGGCTCGCGCCCGATCGCGATCGTCCCCACCCACGGCGTATCTGATCTCACTCGCTCCGGCGCGGCTCGATCCGACCCTCCACTCACCGGCGGAATGAAGGCGACTTCGTCGTCGTCGCGCGGCTTGAAATCCGCCTGGACGTATTCCTCATTCACCGCGAATGCGACCGCGTCACGATCGCCGCGCAGCCCGGGAAACTCCTCCACCAGAGTACGCCATACTTCGCCGACGGTCGCGCCGTCGGGAAAGTCGCGCTGAAGCTCGGCGTGCCTTGCGCGCTCGCGCAACACGGCGAAGAGTCTTAACCGCAGCCGCTTCATAGGCCGAGCTGAGCCGCGATATGGTGCAGCTCAGGCAGTATCAGTCGTTCGAGCGCGAGCCTGCACGCCGCCGGCGAGCCCGGAATCGCGACCAGCAGCTTGCCGCCGCTCACTCCCGCAACCGCCCGGCTCATCATCGCCTTCGACCCGACCTCCTGATAGGAGAGCATCCGGAACAGATCGCCGAATCCCTCCAGCTCCTTGTCGAGCAGCGCGCGCACCACCTCGACGGTGGTGTCGCGCGGCGCGATCCCCGTGCCGCCGTCGATAATGATCCCGTCGAGCCTGGGCAGGTTCGCCGTGATAGCCTCGCGGATTCGCGCGGCCTCGTCGGGGACAATCTCGTAATGCGCCACCCGATGTCCGGCGGCCTCGGCCAATTCTCGCACCAGCGCGCCGCTCAGGTCGGTTTCGCGCGTCCGCGTGTCGCTGGCGGTGATCACGCCCAGCTTGAGACATTTTCGCGGGTCGTCATGATGCGCATGGCTTCGATCCTGATGAGCTTGATGCTGATGGCTCGGATGCTGATGGCTCGCCATGATGAGGAATTATAACATCTCCGATGCTGTTATTAAGGAAGTAAGATCTCAAGTGACTGCCCCGATTTCACCTCAGGCAAGCGACGCTCCAGGGCCTGGCGACGCGCGCGGGCGGGCGCGGCTCGGCCTGTGGGCCGGTCTGGCGATCGCGGCAATCGTGATCGCGCGGTATCTGGGCGCCGTAGAGCCTGCTGCTTTTCACACTGAAATGGACCAAAGGCCTCGGACCGCTTGGCCCTATCATCTTCATCGCGATCTATGTCCTCGCCTGCGTCTTTTTCATCCCCGGTTCGATCCTCACGATCGGTGCCGGAGTGGTATTCGGCGTGGTGCGCGGCTCGATCTACGTCTCGATCGCGGCGACGCTCGGCGCGACCTGCGCCTTCCTGATCGGGCGCTACCTGGCGCGCGATTGGGTCGCGGCCAGGCTCGAGGCGAACCCGAACTTCAAGGCGATCGACGAGGCGGTGGCGCGTGAGGGATGGAAGATCGTCGGTCTCACGCGGCTCTCGCCCGTGTTCCCGTTCAACCTGCTCAATTACGCCTTTGGCGTGACGCGCATTGCGGTTCGCGAGTACATCCTGGCGTCGTGGGCCGGGATGCTGCCTGGAACGGTCATGTATGTCTACGTCGGGTCGCTGGCCGGCGACCTCGCCAAGGCTTCCAGCCCGCATGGAACGAACGACGCGCCCGGCCGCTGGGCGCTGAACATCGTGGGCTTCGCCGCGACGGCCGCGATCGCGGTCTACGTCGCGCGTATCGGTGCGAAGGCCCTTCGGGAGAAGACGGCGTGAAAGAGGCTGCGGTGGCATCGCCCGTGGGATCGGATGACGCGGCGCGTCTCGCTATCGATCCGATCGACGTGCACGATCGCGCGCTGGCCGCGAATGTTCATCCCGAGGATTGGCTGAATCCCGAACCGGCCGGCCGTTACAACCTGGTCGTGGTAGGCGCCGGCACGGCGGGACTGGTCGCGGCAGCCGGCGCGGCGGGATTGGGCGCACGGGTCGCGCTGGTCGAGCGCGATCTGATGGGCGGCGATTGCCTGAACTTCGGATGCGTGCCCTCCAAAGCGCTGATTCGCGCCGCGCGCTCGTATGCCGAAGTGCGCGACGCGGCAAGGTTCGGGGTCCAGGTTCCGCCGGGCGCGCGAGTCGATTTTCCCCTCGTGATGGAGCGGATGCGGCGGATTCGCGCCGAGTTAAGCGCCAAGGATTCCGCGGCCCGCTTCAAGTCGCTCGGCGTGGACGTGTTTATCGGCGATGGGCGATTCACCGGGCGCAACACGCTCGAGGTCGCGGGCAAGGCTCTGAGATTCGCCCGCGCCGCGATCACCACCGGCGCCCGCGCCGCCTCGATTCCGATTCCAGGGCTCAAGGAAGCCGGGTACTTGACGAACGAAACCGTCTTCGCGCTGACCGGATTGCCACGCCGGTTGGCGGTGATTGGCGCGGGACCGATCGGATGCGAGCTGGCGCAGACCTTCCAACGCTTCGGCGCCGAGGTCACTCTGCTCGAAGCCGCGCCCCAAATATTGATCCGCGAAGACCGCGACGCAGCCGAGCGCGTCGAGCGCGCGATGGTGCGCGACGGCGTTAGCCTGATCGTTTCGGCCAACATCAAGAACGTCTCGACGCACGGCGATGAGAAAGTCATCAATCTCGGATGCGGCAGCGAGACCAGGCAGATTGCCGCCGACGAGATCCTGGTCGGCGTCGGGCGCGCGCCTGCGGTTGACGGACTCGGTCTCGAAGCAGCCGGCGTTGAGTACGATCGTATCCGGGGAATAACGGCGAACGATCGTCTGCAAACGACCAACCCGCGAATTTACGCGGCAGGCGACGTTTGCTCGGCTCACAAGTTCACTCACGTCTCGGATGCGATGGCCCGGATCGTGATCCGCAACGCGCTGTTCTCCGGACGAGCTGCGGCGAGCGCGCTCACGATTCCGTGGTGCACCTACACCGACCCGGAGATCGCGCACGTCGGACTGTACGAGGCCGACGCGCGCGGGCGCGGTATCGAGGTCGCGACCTTCGTGCAGGAATTCGCCGACGTTGATCGCGCGATACTCGACGGCGAGAGCGACGGATTCGTCAAGCTGCACGCTGACCGCCAAACCGGCCGGATCGTCGGCGCGACGATAGTCGCGAGCCACGCCGGAGAGATGATCTCCGAGGCTGACGATGGCGATCGCGGCCGGGGTTCGCATGTCCGCGCTCGCCGGCGTGATCCATCCTTATCCCACCCAGGCCGAAGCGATTCGCAAAACCGGCGACGCCTGGAACCGCGCTCGGCTCACTCCGTTCGTGCATCGGATGTTCAAGGGGTGGCTCGCGATTCGCCGCTACGTCTGAGGTCGCTTGTCAATACGGCCCGGTGCAGCATCGGTCCCCTGCCCCACGCTTCGTTGAGCCTGCCCGTACCCGCTGCGGCCGCGTGTCCCGCACTGCGTTAGTGGCGATGCGCCCGGTGTTGCATAAGTGCGACCGGCGGCCCGCCAGAAGATGACACAACGTATCTTGGCGCGTCTCGCACCGAGGCACGGGTTTTGCGGAGAGCTATCCCAGCCCGGTCGTAACCCGGAAAGCATGATGGCTACGTTTGAACCGATTGCATCGAGCGAGACCGATCAGTCCCCGTGCGCCCGGCGAATGCGCGATCCGCGACCCGGCGAGGCCGCAGCGGTGACTCCCGCGCCGCGGGAAACCAAAGAATCGCTCGTCGATTCGGGCAATAACGCCGGTCTCCTGTTCCGGGCCGGCACGCTTTTCGTAGCCCTGTTCAATGTCCTGGTGATGGTTTCGAGCCTGTCGGGAAATCTCACTCGGGAGGGATACCCGGCCCACATTTTCAGTATCGTCATCGCAGCCTTGGGATTTCTGTTCACTTTCACCGCCATGTTTCGCCGCAACTGGCGTCCGTTTGCGTTTGTCCTGGTATGTAGCTGGGTGATCGCGAGCGTCTGGATCGCGGCCAGCGACCATAACTTCGATCTGCTGTGCTACGAGATCGTTCTGCTGATGACCGGGACGGGCGCCCTGATCCCCTGGGAGATGGCCTGGCAGGGTGCGTTGTTCGGCGGGTCCGTCATTTCATACGCCCTGGTGGCGGGATTGCCGGGGGCTGGAGACACTCACGGATCGACGCGCTGGGTCGTGCTGCTGATCGGGGGCAGTATCGCTCAGGTCTGCGTCGTGCTCAACAACCGGCGGCGGCGCGAAATATCTTCCGCCGTGATCCGGTTGCACGACGAGGCGGAGCGGCGGGAAGCCGCGATCGCGGAGCTCAAGCGCACCTCGGGGCAGCTAATCGACGCGCGCGAGGCCGCGCTGGCCGCGTCGCGCGCCAAGTCGGAATTTCTGTCCAGCATGTCGCACGAGATTCGGACCCCGATGACGGCGATCCTCGGGATGGCTGATCTGCTCGGCGAAACCGAACTCGACGAGGAGCAGCGCAAGTTCCTCGACGTGATGACGAATAATGGCAACTCGTTGCTGCAGCTGATCAATGACGTGCTCGATCTCGCCAAGGTCGAGAGCGGGCGCCTGACGCTTGAAGAGGTCGGCTTCGATCTCGACGATCTGATGAACAAGGTCGGCGAAGCACTGGCCGTGCGCGCGCACGAAAAAGGCCTGGAGCTGGCGATTCGCGTTCTACCGGAGGTGCCGGTCGAGTTGGTCGGCGATCCGCTGAGAATCCGCCAAATCCTGATCAATCTGGTCGGCAACGCCGTCAAATTCACCGAACGCGGGTCGGTCACAGCCAGCGTCGGTCTCGAGCCGGGCGACTCCGGCGGGCGCTTCCTGCACTTTTCGGTCGCCGATACGGGAATCGGAATCAGGCCCGAATTGGCCGAATCGATTTTCTCCAACTTCACCCAGGCCGACGCTTCAACCACCAGGCAGTACGGCGGCAGCGGTCTCGGCCTGGCGATCGCGAAGCGCTTGGTGGCGATGATGGACGGGCGGATCTGGGTCGAGAGCGAGCTGGGCCAAGGCAGCACCTTCCATTTCACCACCCGCTTCGAGCCGCACCGGGACGACGGCGTCAGGATCGACCGGTCGGTTGCGGACGTCGATCTGCACGGCGTGCGAACCCTGGTGGTCAACGACACCCCGATCAACCGGTTGATCGTCCGCGAGATGCTCTCGGCGACCGGCGCCGAGGTCAGCGAGGCTGACGGCGCGCCCAACGCCCTGGCCGAGATCGAGCACGCTTCGCTTAACGGCCGGCCGTATGCGTTGCTGGTGCTCGATTACAGGATGCCGGTTATCGACGGCATAGAGCTGATGGGCATGCTGCGCGCGAAAGGCCTGGCCCATCACATGGTGGTCGTGATGCTGACCTCGGACGACCTGAAGATACAGTTGTCGCGCGCGCATCAAATCGGGCTCGACGCCTACCTGGTGAAACCGATCAAGCGCGCGGAGCTGCTCGGCGCGGTGAAGATGGCGCTGGGCGCGGCACAAGCCCGCCGCAAGACGGCCGCCGCGCCTCGCTCGCGCCCGGTGGCCGCCACGCCGGTGGTGACTGCGCCGGTGGACGACTCGCGCATGATCCGCGTCCTGCTCGCCGAGGACTCGCGCGACAACACGATGCTGATCGAGTTGTTCCTGAGGAATACGCGCTTCCATCTCGACACCGCCGAGAACGGCGAAGTCGCCGTAGCGAAGTTCAAGGCCGGCGGCTATGACGCCGTGCTGATGGATATCAATATGCCCGTGATGGACGGTTATGCGGCGCTGCGCGAGATTCGCGAGTGGGAGCGCGAGCAGAAGATTCGCGAGACCCCGGTGATCGCGCTCACCGCGTCAGCATTCAGGGAAGATGCGCAACGGGCGCTCGCCGCGGGCTTCCAGATGCACGTCGCGAAGCCGATCAAGAAGGCAACCCTGACCGACGCTCTCACCGAAGTAACCGACAGCGCTACGGGTCGCGGCTCCAGACCGGATGCAGACCCGGCGCCGCTGGAATCGACGCTGCGATAATTCCAGGACCGGCCAGGCGTCGGCAGCGCGCCTATCGCAGTTTCACGTTGAAGGCTTGCCAGCCCTTCTCACCCGGCCGGCATTCGAACTGCAGCTCGGTGCCTTCCCGAAGATCCTCGAACAAGACTTTTGGGTCGAGCCGCGAGCGATGGAAGAAAACCTCGTCGCCGCCGTCGTCGGGAATGATAAAGCCGAAGCCCTTGTCCTTCACAATCTTTTTGATAGTTCCAAACACGAAAGCCCCTCCAAAGCACCCGAGCGAATTACCTTTCTTTTACTCCCTCGCAGACCGTTTCGCACACTCCGCGCGGGGCTACCTGTGGACGCCGACGCGGGCCAGCGATCTCACGAGGGGCCCGATGGCAGGCTACCCTCACCCGTCGCGGGCTTGCGGTATCAAGCCCACGACGACCTCTCCCTGGTCAGGGAGAGGTGCAGGACGCCAGCACTCGACTCTTATTCCCCCTCCATCGTCTGGTCAGGAAGAGGCGTGAATCAGGCGGCACTCTTCTTCACCTCTCCCTGACCAGGGAGAGGTCGCCGAGCATTTGCCCCAGCAAATGTCTCGGAGGGTGAGGGTTGTCCGCGATCTCCTGTGAATCCGCGCTCATCTATGGTTTCATTCTGATGCGATGCTCAAAGCGGTCGGGCTCAAAGAGATCGAGCAAATCTTCGCGGTGATCGAGCCGATGGGAATCTCGCGCGAGGCGGTCGTGATCCCGCTTCGCACCGGGCATCCGGGACGCGTCAGCATCATCGCGGGCGGCAAACTGGAGATCGTGGTAGACGGCGACGCCGACTTCGCGCAATGGATCAAGGATCTCGGGGCGCGGATTCGCTCGGTGATGGACTCGCAGCCGGAGTGAGCTCGATCAGCACGTCGCCGTGTCCAACCATCTGGCCCGCCGCCACGCGGACCTTGCCGACGATCGCGCGGCCCTCCGCCGAGAGCGTGGTCTCCATCTTCATCGCTTCCATCACGAGCAACGGCTGCCCGGCTTCGACCTGATCGCCCTGCTTGACCAGAACTTCAAGAACTTTGCCCGGCATCGGCGCGACGACCTCGGGCGCAGCGAATTGGTGCGCGGCTACAGCCGAGCGTCCTTCGAGCGCAATCAGGCTCGAACTGATACGGCCCGATTGCGATCAGGATCGAATCGCCGCGCCGCATCGCGTAGGTGCGCATCCGGCGCGCGCCGACCCTGAGCATCGCGCCGCCGTCCGGAAGCGGATCGATCCCGGCGTTAACCTCGCGGCCATCGATTCGCACCTTGGCCGAATTGTTCTCGTGCGAGAGCAACTCGACTGCGAACTCGCAGCCGTCGCCCGGATTCCTGAGTTTCATCGCCGGCTCCAAAGATTGAAGCCCTTCAGATCGTCCCACGGCGATCGCGCGGCGCGCCCAAGTTGGGGCTTCGATGACCGGGAGTCCGATGCTATGGCTGCGCCGAAGGCTCCGCCGGCAACCAGTGCGGCGGCGATCAGCGCAGCTTCGAGACCATGATCCGGTGGCCGCCATGCGGGAAAGAAGTTGCGCAAGA
Organism: uncultured delta proteobacterium; assembly: GCA_963793115.1. Classification (GTDB taxonomy): domain Bacteria; phylum Desulfobacterota; class Binatia; order Binatales; family Binataceae; genus CAVVMA01. Next base: position 77,046 of record CAWBYV010000008.1, on the reverse strand, counting down.
ACCCGGTCGTGAGCTTCGCTTCGGCGAAAGCTGAACTATCGATTACGTCGCGGAGAAAAGCCGCCGTATTGGTCACGCCGAGAAGAGCAAATTCATCGAGCGCAAGGACCATCCGGCGGCGCGCGTCCTCGCGAGTTTCGCCGGCCGAAATGACTTTGGCGAGCAGCCCATCGTAATAGGCCGATATCGTCGTGCCGGGCGCGAGATGCGTATCGACGCGCACGCCCGGTCCCGCCGGCAGATTGAGATGCTCGACGCGGCCGGTCGCGGGGCGGAAATCCCGCGCCGCATCTTCGGCGTAAATCCGGCACTCGATCGCTGCTCCGCGCGGCGCGTGCGGCTCGCTCACGCGCTCTCCGGCTGCGATCCGCAATTGCTCGGCAACCAGATCGCATCCGAAGCGCAGCTCGGTCACCGGATGCTCGACTTGCAGGCGAGCGTTGACTTCAAGGAAGTAGAAGTCCTTCTCCTCGACCAGGAACTCGACGGTGCCGGCGCTCCGGTATCCGGCGGTCCGCGCGAGCCGAATCGCAGCTTCGATCATCCGGTCGCGGGTCGCGTCGGGAAGCCCCGGCGCGGGCGACTCCTCGATTATCTTCTGATGGCGCCGCTGGATGGAACATTCGCGCTCGCCGAGCGCGACCAGCTTGCCGTGCTCGTCGCCCATCACCTGGACCTCAACGTGACGCGGCCGCGCGAGGTATTTTTCCAGGAAGATGCGGCCGTCGCCGAACGCGGCCTTGGCCTCGCGCGCGGCGGCTTCGAGCGCGGCGTCGAGCTGCGATTCATCCGCGACCACGCGCATCCCGCGCCCGCCGCCACCTGCCACCGCTTTGATCAGAATTGGAAAGCCGGTCTCGCCGGCGAAGGAGCGCGCCGCATCGGCGCCGGCGATCTCGCTCCGCGGCACGGTCGGCACACCGATTTGCGCGGCGAGCCGGAGCGCGGCCAACTTGTCTCCGAGCGCGGCCATCACTTCGGCGGTCGGACCGACGAAAGTGATTCCCGCCTTCGTGACGGCCCGCGCGAACTCGGGACGCTCGGACAGAAATCCGTAGCCGGGATGGATCGCGTCGGCCCCGGAGGACTTCGCCGCGGCGATAATCGCCTCGATATTGAGGTAACTCAGCGCGGCCTCGGCGGGTCCGATTGGCCACGCCTCGTCGGCCGCGGCGGCGTGAGCCGATCCGGCGTCCGCGTCGGAATAGACCGCGACGGTCTTAAGACCCATCAGCCGGGCGCTGCGGATAATCCTGAGCGCAATCTCGCCCCGGTTTGCGATCAGCAGTTTCTTAAGCCCGCGCCGAGCCATCGGGCGAAGCCTACCACACGGGCGGCGATTGCAAGATCGTTCGGACGTGTGCTCGCTGATTGCGCATTCGTCCCAAACGTCTAATATATCTCCTATATCTCCCTGCTGCCCGACCTCGCCGAGGCGGTCCCAGCGCCAGGCGGGTATCGAACGACGGCGCGCTCGCCGGATGGTGCGACTACCAATATGCCGGGCTCAATCGATCAGAATTCATGCGACGCTTTTCAAGTTTGAAGCACGTCCCTGCCGAGACTCGCCGCCTCTTGCGGGACCGGTTCACAAGGTATCTCGCATCGCGACAGGTCACATCCGTCCGCATGGCTAAACGCGTTACGCTCCCTGACGAATCGTTGCTTCACCTTCTGCTGAACCTGACCATTGACTTCGAGAGTGACTTGGAGAGAGCGCACGCCACCTACGAGGCAGCGCTTCCCGCAAGTTCCGGTGAGCCAAGTCTTGAAGACTTGGTCGTGGCCGGACAGGTTCGCGTGGTATGGGGACGAATCTCAACGCCGCTTGAGATCGCCCAAGCAGCCCGGACTGCGCCCGCCGGAACAATGACTGCGTTCGCCTCTCTGCTCGCGAAACGGCACGAGCAAGTCTATCGCCTGGCTGCTTCAGCGCGCAGCAGCGCGGACCTCGCCGCCGTGGTCACGCCGATCGAGCGGGGGGAACTTGCGCCGCGCGACATAGGGTGTCAGACCCCGGAATGGGTTGCCGCTCGTCTATGGGACCGGGCCTCTACAGATCTTCCTACGGCGCTGCGGGGGTGGGTCGACCGCTGGGACCAATTGGGATGCCCGCCGCTCGTGCCCGGACGTGTGTGGGACGAAGCCGCAGCCAACACCTTCCGTGAAGCTGCGATGGAGGTGCTCGGGTCGGACCCAGGCCTGGTTGGCTGGGACCAAATGCGAGCTGCCTTTGTCAAACAAATGGCCCTGGCGAGCAAACAGCCCCCGTCAAGCATGGAGGGATACGTTCCGCCCATTCCAGCCACACTTGTCGATCGTGCCCTCTGGCTTGATGACCACAGACTCGAACGTGCCGTAATGTGGGCGTTAGAGGCCTGTGGTGATATCTTCGGCCTCGTCCGCCTCCTGCTGGCCGACGTTCAGGCGGAAGACCACGCGCCAGCCCCTCATAAGATCGCCAGCAGGCTAATTGCGCTGGCCATCGAACGCCCGGAACTTCTCCTCACCCTACTCTGTACGGTCCGCTCGAACTCGGTGCTGCTCGCGGACTTGCTCCTCTATCCCGCGACATCGGCCTTGGCCTGCCTCCTGATCGCGCAATGGCACTCACCCTCCAGTGCTTGGGACCGCGAACTGAGCACCCGCGATGACCAAACCACAAAAGCTATCGCCTTCGCCGACGCCGTATCAGTGATGGGGCATTTTCTAGAGCTGGGCTCTGTGCGTCCAGAAGAAGTGGCATCACTGCTGGACTGGATTCATAAGAACGCGCGGCCTGGCTTCATAGACGATCTAGGGAACAGCGAATCGATGCTCGCCACCTTGAGCAGCGAGCTCGCGGGCCAATCGCCAGAAACACTGCTGAAAATGGTCGCGGCATTGACCGCATCGACGCCGCGGTCAGGACTCGGAACCTCAACCTTCGCGGCAGCCTTGGACATTGTTGACGCCGGAAAACTTGCCGCCGACATCGATCCGGCGCCGCTGGTCACCGCTTACGTCCAGTCTGTTGCGGCCGGCAACCACCCCTTGTCGGCAAACAGGGTGAGTGTCAGCGGAGCCGCATCGCTGTTGGAGCTGGCGCTGCGTACACCGTCCGAGCTTCGCCGGAAATTCTTCTCTCCGGTGGATATTAAGACTCGCCTGGCCGCCGCCGTAGCCGCCGACGAGAATCCATACACGGTCGCCGACGCCATCGCTCGCTCCATCCGCGCGCATATTCGCATACTGAGTCGCGCGGCCGTCGGTTGGAAAGAAACCGTCCCCGACGATCTGGTCGATGCCCTGACCGCCGCCGTACGTGCCGGTGCCTTGAAGCACGAGGAAAAGGGGCGCATCGCTGCATTCTCCGCACGGTATGAAACTGACCCATTTCGCGGGCCTCTTGACCGCCCCATCGCCGCAGACCTCGGCGCAGTGCTTAGCGCGCTCGCCGATGACCATCGAGAGCGACTGTTAGCCGCAATTCTGGAAACCGATGAGCCGATGGTTCTCGCGCAATTGCTATCCTTTGCCCCGCACGCCGCGCGGCGCCGAATTGAGCAGCGTATTGCCGACCTTACCCCGTCCGAAACTGGTGAAGTCCTCTCCCTAACCGAGGCGCAGGCTCGCGTTGAAGTGCTGTTATCGGCGGGCCTTGCGGATGCCGCTGCGCGGTTCATGGAGGCTGAGCAGAACCTTAAGACCCTGGGAACTGTTCCAGGGCGCGTGATGACGCGTCTTCGGGGCACGTTACGGCTGCAACTATTACGCCGCGACTGGACGGCGATCGCGAACACCCAGCCGCCGTCAGACCTTTCTCATGCCGAGCAGTCTTCAGCGGTCGAAACCATAACCTTCTACAAGGCGCTCGCTGCAGTAACTAATCCCAATGGTGACCGGCAAGTGGCTGAGCAGATGTTCGCCCAGCTTCAACAGCGTCGTCCCGACGTTGTCGCCTATGCGATAAACCTGTTTGCCGCACGCATCAGCCTTCTTCTTGGAGGCGATTTATTCCGGCAGCTTCATGGCGCGGTATTAGTCCGCGGTTGCCAAGTGTTGGTTGAAGCAGAGCAGATGATGCTTCATGTGCCGGCCGTAAGCGATTCCGACGCGGAGATTTTCATTTGCAATAAGGCGCTGCTACTGCTCGCGCTGGGCCAACCGGAGGAGGCAAACGAACTGCTCACGTCGCTGCACGTAACCCGCCTTCGCGACAACGCAGCGGCCTATACTGCGGTCGCTGTCGCCAGGATGGGGCGAGTTCCGGAAGCGATGGCCATCCTAGACCAAGCGGAACAGGCGCTCGGAGGCACTGACCTGCTGCACGCGGCTCGGGCGCATATCAAAAGTGGAAAACCCTTTGCGGCCTACGCAAGCATTTCGTCGGAGAACGACCCCTTGCCGCGAGTCAAGGCTGCGCTATCAGACCTGTTACGGATGGACCCCATCCGGCAGGCTGAGGTGTTGGAGCCATCGCCGGAACCATTTGATACATTCGTGGTGCGCCATGTGCGGTCGGCAACCGCGAGCGTGACATCGTTGGTGCCGATGATGAGGGCGGTAGACTTCACTTCCCGCGAGGATGACCTCACTGCGCTTGTCCGTGAGCTGTTAATCGCTCGGTTCCAATTCTTGGGCTGGTCAGTGCCAGACCAGTCGAAAGGAGGGTTTACGGCCAAGGAGAACCCGGGCGAGCGCGACCTCCTGCTGCAAAAAGATAGCACCACACGGGAAGTATGCGCCTGTTGACTACCAGCCTCTAAAGCGTAATGATTCTGGCGGGTCCGATGAACCGTCAGAACCAGAACCGCATCAATCTCGGATTAGCCTGCCTGATGGGCGGGCTGTTCGGTCGGGCCGGCTTGCGCGACTTCCTTTTTCTTCCGTCGCCGGTACGCCCGCTGCTTCTGCGCTCTGTAGTGCGGGCTCGTTTTTTCCTCGTACTCGCGACATCGATGGCAGAAAAAGAACAGGATCGGTTGCGCGTATTTGGCACCCATGCCCCAAGTTTCCGCAGTTTGCGGGTAGTCGTCAAGCGCAGTACTCTTCGCCTGGAGAACCGCTATGGTTGAAGGCGAGAAGACCCCTACCAACAATGCCGTCGTCTTCGGCTTCTGCGAGTGGGCCGCTCTGATGCTCGGCTTACCCGCAGGCGAGGCTCTTTATCGTCGCGACCCGATCGACACACGTATGGTCTTTTTTGCCGTCATTGGTGGCATGTTTGCGATTCTCGGTCCGGGCTGGCCGTTGCTTAAAACCAGATTCCCTCGGGGCATCTCCGAGACGGTCGTTCGGATGGCATCGGACGCGCGATGGTCGATGGCGATCCTTCTAGTAACGATGGTGATGTCCTTTCGGGGGTATGTTGGCCTAGCCTCTCTTGCATTCGGTGTCGGTTGCATCGCGTTCGCCCAATGGCTGTTACAGAGACTTACCCAAACGCCGTCGCTAAAGACCGTGCCAATAGCGTCAGGCAAAACACCAGCGGAACAAATACCGGCGCGGCCCACGCCCACCGACTTGGAGGCTGCCGCGAATGAACTCAATGCGCTGGTGAGCGAGCAGAAGCAGCAGGAAGCCGCTCCTTCCCACGAAGAGTTGGCTGTGCTTTACGGATTCGACACAGACGGTCTTCTGATTCTCACATTCCCGTCTGATCGGGCAAACAAAAACGAGGACGCACTGTATTTACTGCTTTATGGCTACAAATACCTAAGCGAAATGGATGAGGTCCCGGTCGCAGCACTCAATACATCTCTTGCGCGATCCGGTTGTAGACGGGAACTGTCCATCTGGCAGACCGCTACCGGCTTTATCGACGCAAGACCAGACGTAGATCGGATCGCGGAATGGGGCATCGCCCAAAAACTCCTGCACAAGCACGGCCTGTCGCAGGGTGGTTTCTATAGTCTAACCGACACCGGCCTTGCCACAGCCAAACTCGTCTTTAGGTACATGGTCGAACATGCTGCTTGATTTGGAAACGGGGACCACTGGATTCAGCGCCATTTGATCAATCTCAGAAGTCGTAAAATGGCCCAGCCTAAGAGAAAAGGTGCCGCTAACACGACGAGCGCGAAGCCGAATCCTGAGACGAAATCCTCTTGATTAGGCGCGATGGATATTAGCCAAATCACCAAGCAAGACCCTGTTGGAATCGCGAGTACCGTCAGGAAGGAGCCGAGTCCATCTCCGAACCATTTGCGAGCAGTAGGCCAGAGATTTGCCAGCCCATGCCAGGCCACGATTCCCGCGCCCAAGACGACCCCCACGAACCCAAAGGAGCCGACTAGCCTGAACAGCGAATCAAGCATGAGTCTCCAGCACCGCTCTGTGCTTCAAGGCTTGGGTTGGTTGTCGGCCTTCAGTTGCTTCAAGGTTTGCAGGATATCAAGCATAGCATCTCGCGCAGCGCGCGAAGCCGCCGTGGCCTTTTTTGCCATTTCAAGAACATGTTCCAGTGCCGCTACGTGCGCAGGATTATCCTCAGCGACTTCTTGCAGAATATGCTCTTTGACGGTGTCGAATGCTTCTTGGAATTTACCGGAGGCATCAGCTTCCCCGCCAACGGCATCTGCGACCTGTAGAGTAAGATTTGTAGTGCTTCGCATCAGGTCTAAGTCAACGCGCTTGTGGGCGAACTCACGTAATTCTGCGAGTAGAAGCTCAATTTGCTGTTCTATATGTTGCCTGTCAATCGCTATTTGGTCAAGTTCAGTGAACTCGGCGCTGATTTCGGTGAGCAGTTGAAGCACGTCTTTACTCATAGCGCTTCGCTCTCGGGAATCTCAGGAACAATTGCCCCGGCTCGCTGGCGTCGTCTGCGCTCTGCTGGAGCGCCCGCCAGTCGGTGCGCTTCAGCATCCTGCTATCGCCTTGCCGAAAATATCGGCTTCGCTCCGGTTGTTGAACCGGAATTGAAACTCTGCGAGGTACAGGGGGAGATACTTCTTGCTGACGCTGTGGTACGTGCCGATGATTCCGCGCTTGAGCAAAGCCCAAAACGAATCAATATTCGCAGTATGCACCTTACCGCGTACATATTCGCCCGCCGAATGATTGACGGCCTTGTGCTTGTAGCCAAGCTTTCTCAGATGCTCGTAGCCGAGAGCCTCATCGGTCGCGACCAAATCAACCTTATCGCTCACAACCTTGCGGACGAAACTGTCGAACGTCGCCGCGTTGGTATTCTCGATCACTTGGCAGACCACGTTGCCCTTGCGGGCAATCGCGCCAATCACGGTCGCTTTGCCGCTCAAGCCCTTGATATGGCGCTTCTTGTTCCAGTGGCGATTTTTGTCCTTTCCGCCGATGCCAGTCTCGTCAACTTCGACCACGCCCATCAGCGTCTTGAAGTCAGGGTCTTTCATCGCGGCTCGCAGCCTCATGCACATATACCAAGCCGACCGATAGGAGCCGGTTCCGAGCAGCCGATGGAATTGGAGAGCGCTCATTCCTTTCTTGCTCGTCAGCATCAAGTGCAGAACCCTGTACCACGCGAGCAAGGGCATCTTCGTTTCCTCGAAAATGGTTCCGGTCTTGAGCGAGAAGCGGTAGGGCGCGCGGTTGTTCGCGCCGCACTTCTTGCATTGCCAGTGCCACGGACGCGCTTTGCTCGCGTATACGTGATCGTTGTCGCATCGCGGGCAATGCGCAACGCCATCGGGCCAGCGCCGCGAGAACAGGTACGTCCAACAGGATCGCTCGTCGGGAAACAGCGCCTCAAATTCAGCAAGGGTCATTTGGCGCGTGAATTTCGGTTCGGTTTCCTCGTATTTCCTCATGCTTCAAATATTAGCGGAAATGAGGACGGTAGTCAACAGGCGCATACTTCCCCACCACACTTGCGGTCGTTGAGGCGGTTGTTTGCGACCGTCCCGTTACGCATCAGTGGATGCGCAAGAATCTGAAGTCGCACTTCCAGAAGCTGCTCGCTTACTCCACATGTCGCTTGTTTTTCCACCTTACATACGCGTACATCGAAAACCCCGCCTCAATTTTGGAACACCTCAGACAGGTCGCGGAGAAGGAGGCTCCTTCAGGTTTCATCTACCTTCGTAGTGAAGATATAGCATTCACTGACTCTCGACCCACGGGATTTGTCGCGCGCTATGCGGCAGAGTTCGGCGAAACCAAGGTTATATTTCTTGTCCTAGACATGGGCCAACATCACCAAAAGGACGCCGCGAAAGCAGCGGCTAGCAATGATCCTCCGGCTAGCAAAGCCCGCGATGACGACCAAGGGTCAGTCTGACGGCACCATGGGGAGACGCAAACTCCAACAACTCCCGACTCAGAGTTGCCATTGCCCACTCTTCTTTGCCCCATGGCGGCACGCTGCGCGTGCTTGCTGCAAATACTCGCACCCCATCTCGGATCGCAGCCCCGGCCACCGCTCCCGCATCCGCGCGAGCGCGATCCAAGCGACCAGTCCTCGCTGAGAAAGCGGAGCACCCGTTTAGGAGGTCATTTGCAAGATGACTGCGCTTGGACTAATCCCGACCTGATAGCAATGGATCATCTTTACTTCGTCGTTCACACCCATTGGGATCGCGAATGGTACGAGCCGTTCCAGCGGATGCGCGCGCGGCTGGTCGCGATGACCGATCGGATGCTCGAGCTGGTCGAAGAGGGAAAAATCCCCTGCTTCCACTTCGACGGCCAGACCATCGTGCTCGAAGATTATCTGGAGGTCCGGCCGGAGAATGCCAGACGAATCGCCAAGCTGATCAAGGACGGCCGGATTCAGATCGGCCCGTGGTACGTGCTCGCCGACAGCTTTCTGGTCAGCGGCGAGTCGCTGATCCGCAACCTGGAAATCGGCGGCCGGGTCGCGCGGCGCTTCGGCGAGCCGATCGAGATCGGCTACCTGCCCGACCAGTTCGGCCATATCGCGCAGATGCCGCAGATTCTGGCCGGCTTCGGCCTCAAGGCCGCGATCGTATGGCGCGGTGTCGGCCGCGAGATCGAACGCAACCGTTTTGTATGGCAGGCGCTCGACGGCACCGAGATTTTCACCACTTACTTGCCGTTCGGATATTCCAACGGCGCGAACTTTCCGAGCGAGTCGGTTGACGCGATGATTGCCCGGGCGGGCGAAATCGCAGCGCGCGAGCGCGGATTCGCCGTCGGCGCCCCGATTCTGGTGATGAACGGCACCGACCATGCGCGTCCCGACCCGCGCCTGTTCGAGCGGCTCAACGAAGCGCCGCGCACCGATTTCAACTTCGAGGTCGGCACGCTCGAAACCTACGTGAAGCGGCTGGCCGAGATTCCGCTCGGTGACATCGCGCGCCATCGAGTGAGCTTCGCTCGCCCGCGCGCGCGCATCTGCTGCCCGGCGTGACCTCGGCGCGGAGCTGGATAAAACAGCGCGACTTTCTCAACTGCTACCTGCTGGAACGGCTCGCCGACCCGCTCGCCGCGCTAGCGAGGCTTTGCCGCCGTGGCGAGGATCTCGACGGCTACCTCGATTTGGCGTGGCGGATGGAGCTCCAGAACCATCCGCACGACTCGATTTGCGGATGCTCCATCGACCAGGTCCACCAGGACATGCGGTACCGCTTCGATCAGGCCGCGATCATCGCCGAGATGGTCGTCCGCAGCGCCTCGAAGGCTATTCTGCGCGACGGCGCCGGCGGCGAGCGGTTGATAGCGGTCTTCAATCCGACCTTTGCGCGCAAGGCGCTGGTGACCGGCGAGATCGATCTGGAAGAGTCGGGCAAGCACTTCGTGGCGATCGACGCCGAAGGCCGGCGGATCCGCGCCGCAGTCGAGATCGCGCGCCCCGGCCGGAACTCCGACGCCGAAATACCGGCGGCGGATTTCAAGCGGATGGCCGCCGGACTCGGCAGCGCCGAATTCATGGGGCGGTTCATCAACCGCTTCGAGCTGAGATCGGCGGGCGCAAACCGCTTCGAGCTCGATTTGTTCATGAGCCGCACCGCGCTCAGCGACCTCGACCTCGCGGAGTTCAAGCGCCAGGTGGCGCAGGTGCCCAACGAGGCAACGCTCAAGATTCACGCGACCACGCCGTCGCGAGCGCAGATCGGATTCGTGGCCGGCGATCTTGCGCAGGCCGGATTCAGCTTCTACCGCCTGGCCCGCGAGCATCGCTACGAAATCGAGGATCCCTCGGGCGCCGGAACTCCGCCTGCCAAAACGCCCGCCAGCGAATCGATCCAGAACGAACATTACCGGCTGACTCCGTCGGCGCGCGGGCTCGCGATACACGATCTCCAAAGCGGCAAGAGCTTCGAGCCTCTGCTTCGAGGACGAGGGCGACCGCGGCGATGAGTACAATTTCGATCCCGTGCCGGGCGCGACCGCACTGTCGGAGCCGGAATCGCTGACTGCCTGGGTGCTCGAGCGCGGCCCGGTCCGCAGCCGGATCAGTCTGTCGCTGGTCTATCGGATTCCCGCCGGGCTCGTGTCGGACCGAAGCGCGAGAACGGACCTGACCGTCCGCAGCGCGATCGAGCTGCTGGCCACGCTGCACGCCGGACTCGACCGCGTCGATTTCGAGGTGACGCTGGACAATCGCGCGAGAGACCATCGCTTGCGCGCCGCGCTCGCGACGCCGGTCGCTGCGTCAGAGGCGCTGTCCGATACCAGTTTCGGGATGGTCCGGCGAAGCCTCGAACGGGCCGAGCCGCCCGGCACTGAGGACACCTATCCAACCGCGCCCCATCGCACGCTGACCGCGGTCGAATCGCCGGGGCTCTCGGCGGCGCTCGTCAGCCGCGGGCTGTACGAAGCCGAAGTGAGGCGGAATCCGGACGGCGCTGCGATATTGCTCACGCTGCTCAGATGCGTCGGATGGCTCTCGCGATCCGATCTGCGCACCCGTCGCGGCGGGGCCGGCCCGAGATGGAAACGCCGGGGGCGCAGGAGTTCGCGCTCTACCGTTTCGAGTTCTGCCTGACGACTTGGCGAGGCTCATACAGCGACTCGGACGCGCTGCAGCGCAGCCAGGCCTACGCGTTCCCGCCGCGGCTCTTCAACGCTCGCTCGGCTCCGGGCTCCGCGCCGGTCGCGCTTTGTGAATGCGACAATCCGCGGGTGGTCTTTTCGACCGCGCGGCCCGCCCAATCGGGCGAAGGTTATATGCTGCGCGTGTTCAGCGCGTCCGGGAAACCGGAGAGCGCTTGTTTCAGGTTTGCAACCGGCTGCTCCGCGAGGATGGTCGAGTTGAGCGGCCGGCCGATCAAAGGCGCGATCCCCAAGCGGCGGCGCGACGGAGCGCTGGAGTTGAAGCTGAGGCCCTTCCAGATCGTCACACTCGAAGTGCGCGGCCCGGCGCGATAAAAATTTTCGTTTGCGGCCCAAAAGCCGGCCCAAAAGATTGATCGATGGCTCAAATTCGATATGTTTGATCAAGACCCCGATGCACCGAGCGCGAGAAAAGGGCTTAGTCCGCTTGAAGGGAGAGCTAGCCTAGCGAGATGGACGAAATAACCGTGCGTACTGTGTACGACTTTCCGGTAGCGGGTCACCTTTGCAGCGACGGCAGCGTACGATACGTCAGGCTGGTGCGTCGCCACGGAGCCCAGCAGCCGGAAGGGACGTGCTCCACGTGCCAGACCGCCTTCCAGTATCGCAAGCCGAAGCCCTCACCGGCCCGGCACACACCCGAGACGCCGTAGCAGGGTGTTGAGAAAGTACGACCAAGTGAGTTGGAGAAATATACGCTCTCAACACCCTGCATGAAAACTGGCTTCCTTCCTTAATCTTCTCTCCCCCTGGGAGAGATAAGAGTGAGGGAGCAGGCTGTGAAAATCCTTTTTCAACAGCCTGCTAGACCGAAAAAGCGACGCTCGCAGATCGCGTCAATTCGAAGGCGGATTGCCCCGCGCCTTTCGATCGCGCACCAACTCGACTGCGGGACCGCGGTAATAGCGCTGGAACTCGCCGCCGAGATAGCTGAAGCCGTCGGCCGGATCGAACCACGCGCGGACCTTCGGGACGAACGGCGCGATCAGAATGTCCCACCAGCCGAGTTTCGGCCGTACTTCGACCAGGACCGCCTCGCCGTCAAAGTGTACCCATCGCATGCCGCTGCGCGTTTTGCCCCGGAAGGCAATTAATCGCGGGCCGGGGGCGCAAGTAAAAAAGTGCGCGCTGATCTCATCGCCCTGATCCCTGAGCAGGCCGTACGCGATCGGGATCAGCAGGCTGGCGCCGGCGTAGGTGTCGGCGGGAAAGCTCAAACTCTGCGATTGAGTCTCGGCATTGGCGCCGTTGTAGTGGACACACAGCCCGATGCCGGACTTGATGTCCAGACCAACACTCAGCAGGGGCGCGCCGCCACGCGCGTAGAACCAATGCTCGTAAGCTGCCAGAGTCGGCGCGCCGGTCGAAGCTGAAAGTTTGAGGTGGCCGGTCTCGATATCGTACTCGCCGTCGAGGTAACGGTTTTCGCCGCGCAGCACCCCGCCGGTGCCGACGCGCTCGAAAGCATAGCGCGCGTGCCCGAGGACTTCGGTGGTGCCGGGACGCAGGATCGTGAAGTCGCCTCCGATCAGGCCGAGTACGGGCGTCGCGGGCGCGCCGGCGGCGCGGGAGTTGCTCAGAATCGCGAGCAAGATCGACGCGAATACGGCTTGCCCGCGGCGTCCCAATTTGGGAGGTTTGGTCGTCACGCTCTCTATTGTTGCGATCCCGCGATGAAGATTCCAAACGCGGCTGAAGCTTCGTTCGCCGGCTCCGTCGTTTTTCCAGAGCAGCGCCCAGGATTGCCCATGAAGCGCGATGCTCGATAGCGTCATGGGCGCGACGCCGGCGATCCGGCGAATCCAGTCGCTCGGCGCGCGGGCACTCTTCCGCGCCTGGCCTCGACGCGAACAAGGCTACTATCGCGGGAGCGGCGATCGGCGTCGCCGCCGGGATCGCGTTGGGCGCAGGCGCGCTCCGATGGGGCCTCGCGGCGCTCGCGATCAGTGCCGCGCTCGACGCTCTCGACGGCACGATCGCGCGCGAGTGCGCGGCGCCGAGCGCGTTCGGCGGCGTGCTCGACCTTTCCTCCGACCGGCTGGTGGAAATCGCGGTGATAGTCGGAATCGCGTGGCCGCATCCGGAGTCTGTACTTTCCCGCCCTGGTGCTGGTGGGAAGCTGGTACCTGAACATCACGGTCTTTCTCGCGGTCGGTGCGGCGCTCGAGCGGCGCGGCCCCAAGCTGATCGAGTATCCGCCGGGAATCCTGGAGCGTACCGAGGCGCTGATTTTTTTCGCAGTGCTCGCGACGGTCGAGCATGCCGCCACGCTCGCGCCGCTCGGCCCCTGGCTCTGCTATGCGTTCACCGCGATGGAGATCGCGACCGGAGTCCAGCGCCTTCGCTTCGGCTTCCAGATGCTGTCGCGCCCGCGCGGCGGAGAGTGAACGTTGATCAGCGCGCCGCGCGAGTTTGCCTGGACTGAAGCGGGTCGGGCGTCTGGCCTGTCGAGCCGGTCGGGACGGCCGCGCTAGGCGTGCTTGAGCTTCTTCAGTTCCTCAGCCATCTCGGGCACGGCCTTGAACAGGTCGGCGACCAGACCGTAGTCGGCGACGGTGAAAATCGGCGCCTCCTCGTCCTTGTTGATCGCGACGATGATCTTGGAATCCTTCATCCCGGCCAGATGCTGGATCGCGCCTGAAATTCCGACCGCGACGTAAAGCTCCGGCGCAACGACTTTGCCGGTCTGGCCGACCTGCAGGTCGTTGGGTACGAAGCCGGCGTCCACCGCCGCGCGCGACGCGCCCATCGCGGCGCCCATCTCATCGACCAGTGGTTCGAGCACGGTCTTGAAATTTTCCCCCGACTTGAGCCCGCGCCCGCCCGACACCACGATTCGCGCCTCGGTAAGCTGCGGGCGATCGCTCTTGGTCTCGTTGAACGAAACGAACTGCATCCTGAGTGAAGCCGGATCGAGCTCGGCCGCGACCTTCTCGACCGCGGCAGCCGAGCCGGAAGGTTTCGCGGCGTCGAAGGCGGTCGCGCGCAGCGATATCACTTTCACCGGCCCGTCCATCACGACGGTGGCGAGCACGTTTCCCGCGTACATCGGGCGGACGACGCTGCCGTCATCGCCGAGCGCGACGATCTCGGACGCCATCGGCGCGTCGAGGCGCGCCGCCAGCCGCGGCATCAGGTCCTTGCCCATCGCGGTCGCGGTTGCGACCACGTACTCGACGCCGAGCTTCTTCACCAGTGCGGCCAGGGCCTGCGCGTGCGCGTCAGCCAGATAATGCGCGAGGGCCGGATGCTCCAGCGCGACGACCTTGTCGAGACCGTATTTGGCGAGCTCGGCAGCGAGTTCATCGACCTTCTCGCCCGCCACCACGCCGATACACTTGCCGCTGCGCTTGCGCGCCAGCTCCATCGCAGCGCTCACCGCGACCAGCGTGCTCTTGGGGAAATGCCCGTGCGTATATTCCGCGAGGACTAGAACGTCACCCATCGTGATTTCACTCCGACGAAAAAAGGAGACCTAACCCCTGACCCCTTCCCGAAACGGGAAGGGGCAGCCGATGCTCCCCCTCTCCGTGTCGGAGAGGGGCCGGGGAAGAGGTTTGTTAAGCATTAAATGACCTTCGCTTCGGTGTGCAGGACCTGGACGAGTTCCTGAACCGAGCCGAGCTTGCGTCCGGCCTGTCGCTTGGGCGGGGCCTTCAACTCCTTCAACTTAAGGCGCGGCGTCAAATCGACTCCGAGGCCGGCGGCCGGTAATTTCCTTCAGCTCCTTCTTGCGCGCCTTCATTATTCCGGGCAGCGACGCGTAGCGCGGTTCGTTCAGACGCAGATCGCTCGTGATCAGGCCCGGCAAGGCGAACGCTACGGTCTCGAGGCCGCCGTCAACTTCGCGCACGGCCGTGCATTTGCCGTCGGCGATCTCGACCTTGGACGCGAAGGCCGCCTGCGGCCAGCCGAGCATCTCGGCCAGCATCTGGCCGACCTGATTCGAGTCGTCGTCGATCGCCTGCTTGCCCATCAGGACCAGCTCCGGCTTCTCATCGGCGACCAGCTTCTTGAGCACGCGCGCGATTGCGAGCGAATCGAGCGGCGCGTCGGCGATGACCAGGATGGCGCGGTCGGCGCCCATCGCGAGCCCGGTGCGAAGCTGCTCCTGCCATGCGCTCTGGCCGATCGCGGCCAGGACGACTTCGCCGGCGCCCTGCTTTTCCTTGATTCGGAGCGCCTCTTCGATCGCGATTTCATCGAACGGGTTGATTACCCACTTGACGTTGTCGGTGGCGATTCCGGAACCGTCCGGCAGGACGCGGATCGTGGTCGCGGGATCGGGAACGCGTTTGATCGGTACGAGAATTTTCACGGCAGTTTAGTTGACTCCTGGCACTTAGCCCTGGCACCCGGATTGTTCTGAAATCGCAGGCTGGAAACGCGAAGAAACTAACAGCGAACCACAAGCCGGTCAATGTCGCGGGGACCGCGGGAGTTGGGGGATTTTCGCGGTCGGTCTACTCGTTGTAGCCGAGACGGTAGGAAAGCTCCTTGCCGGCCTCCAGAATCAGCGGCGCGATCTCGCCGCTGATTCGCTCGCCGGGAATCCGGTACGCAGGACCGGCCACCGCCAGCGAGCCGACCACCGTGCGCGTGTAGTCGCGAACCGGCACGGCCACCGACGATACGTCCTCGAGGAACTCGCCGCTGTTAACCGAGTAGCCGTCGCGCGCGACCGAATGCAGCTGCTCGAGCAGCTCCGCGCGCTCGACGATCGTCCGGGCCGTGTAACGCCTGAGATGCTCGGGCAGAAGCGTGTTGAGTTGCTCGTCGGGCTCGAACGCGAGATGCGCCTTGCCGGCCGCGGTGCAGTGCAGCGGCAGGCTCTGCCCGATCGGCGCCGTGATTTTCACCGCGCGCTCTTCGGGCTCGGCGGACTCCAGGGGCACCACGCCGTCGCGGCGCGCGATCGCGACGAAGGTGCTCTCGCGGCATTTGCGCGCGACCTCGGCCAAAATCGGGCGCGCCTGCCTTACCAGTCCCATGTGGTCAATGTATCGGCGGCCCAGATGGAGACACTTGATCCCGAGGCGATAGTTCTCGGTGCTCTTGTTCTGTTCGATATAACCGCGCGCTTCGAGCGTCGCGAGCAGCCGGAAGACGTTGTTCTTGTGGAGCTTGAGCCGCTTGGAGAGATCCGTAACGCCCAACTCGTCGCCCTCGCCGAAGAACTGCTCGAGCACGTCGAGAGAATGCGCGACAGATTGAATAACGTAGTTTGTTTTATCTCGCCGGACCATCGCGCCACAGTCATCCAACCAACGTCAATCGCATCATCAGCAAGCCTATTACGAACTACGAACGCCGTTTGGAATGGTGTTTTAGTTTAGGCCCGCTCGGCAAACAGTGTCAATGAATCGGGCGCGAGAGACGGAAACCGGCTAACTACTTGTTTTCGCTAGCCTTTCTGACGTGCGACCCGCTGGCAGAATCGCCACCCGAGCGATCACTTCGAAAATCCGCTGTAGTCATCGAAGCGAACGGGACGAAAATGAAGGGGCGCAGCGCGCGCGATTCATCGCTGCAGGGATTTTCGGGCGTTCTCTGCGAACTCCTGCGCGGCTTTCTCGTCGCCTTGCAGGCTCGGGATTTTGAAGGGCACCTTGATTCCGCGCTGGCATCCGGGGCGCGCCCGCATCGCATCCAGCCAGCGCCGCAGATTGCCGAGCCCGTCGATCGGCACGCCCGACCATTTGTAGGTGCGCACCCAGCACCAGTTGGCGATGTCCGCGATCGAATAGTCGTCCGCGAGCCACTCGCTTTCGCCCAAGCGGCGATCCAGAACCTCGAACAGCCGGCGCGATTCGTTCTGGTAGCGGCTGATAGCGGCCGGAATTTTCTCCGGAAAGTAGCGGAAGAAAACGTTGGCCTGCCCCATCATCGGGCCGATTCCGCCCATCTGGAACATCAGCCATTGAATCACGCGCGAGCGCCCTTTGACGTCGCGCGGCAGCAGCCAGGCCTTTTCGGCCAGATAGATCATGATCGCGCCGGACTCGAAGACCGCGAAGCCGCCCTCGTCGCTATCGACGATCGTCGGGATACGCCCGTTGGGGTTGAGCTTCAGGTACGACTCTTCCCTCTGCTCGCCTTTGGTAAGGTTGATGGTGTGGACATTGTAGGGGATCGCGAGTTCCTCGAGCGTGACCGAGGCCTTCCATCCGTTGGGTGTTGGAGCGGTGTAGAGTTCGATCATTTTATTTCTCCGGCGGCCTCAGCCACGCATTCCTTTGAGGCATCCGGCGCGTTCGAGCACCGCGTCAACGGCGCGTTTGTCAGGAATCGCGGCGTACTTCTCTCTCAGCGCCGCGAGTGATTTGGCGTGATACTTCTGTGGCTTCTGCTTCCACGTTCCACCGGGGAGCTCGACGCTGAACTCCTCGGCCCCGGCGGCGATCGCGGCGGCGTTGGCGATCGTCCACGGGATAAAAAGGCGGCCGACCTGCCGCTCGAGCAGCGGCATCAGGGTGGACTCCAGGCTCGGCCACGCCTCGAATTCGCCCTCCGCGCGCGGAAAGAACATACGCTGAATCCACGCCAGGACGTTGGGGTAGCAGCCGCCAATCATCGCTCCAGGCGTGGGATCGGACCACGCTTCGTAGAGCTGAGCCCACATCCCGAAATCGCCGAAAGCCGGCCGCGCGCCGAACAGATAAGGGCGCTGGCCGAGATGGGCTTCGAGAATTGCGAGGGTGTCGGCGAGCGACCCCTCGATCTGCGGTGCCGTTTGCGCGCTCGATCCGACGAACCAGACTCGCCCAACCATCCGCTCGCGCACCTGCGCGGTCGCGAAGGCCAAAGTCTTTTCGTCGGCCGTGGGCATCATCGTTTGAGCGAGGCGCCCCGCCGAGCCGATCTGATCGACATCGCGCGCCCAGCGGTAATGAAACATCCACTTGTTGCCCCATTCGTCGCCGAACTCCTCGAGCAGCGCGGAGATGAACGCGGCGATCGGATCGGCGGGATAGATCGTGGGTTGGGGATGTACCGACTCGATCCGTTCGATCAGCGGCGTGGAGTCCTGAATCCCCTCGCCATTCGGCGTGACCACCAGCGGCACCAGCGGCAGCTTGGCGTATTTCTGGTACTCGGCCTGGCTGTCCGCGTTGCGGATGATCCATCGATGAGGGATTCCCTTGTAGCGAAAGTAGGAACGGACCTTGACCGAGTAGGGCGACAGTTCAACCCCAAAGATACGATAGTCGTCTGCCATAGTTGAGTCTCCGATGTCTGCGCGGGTTCGGGCGGAGTGTCATATGTTGACATGGAGCGCGTCAATACTTTCGCCGGCTGGCGGTATTGGGCGATCTCGCCATCGGACAGCCCGACCTGGGCGTTTGTCCTGTTATAGTGTGACAGCTCCGGAGGGGCATAGAGTCACCTGATGCTCGCAAATCGTGCGACCGCAGAAGGCACGTCGGCGTACGCCGCGCGTTTCGCCAAGCTTCCCGGCCATTTTCGCGAGACGATCGGGTTTAGCATCGGGTCTATCGGTATCGGCACGTACCTGGGCGAGCCCGACGAAGAAACCGATCGCGCCTACGAGGCCTCGGTCAGGGCGGCGATCCTCGGCGGGATCAATCTCGTCGACACCGCGGTCAACTATCGCTTGCAGCGCAGCGAGCGCGCGATCGGCAAGGCGATCGGCGCGTTGGTCGCCGACGGACAGATTCGGCGCGAAGAGGTACTCGTCGCGACCAAGGGCGGTTACATCACGTTCGACGGATCGGTGCCCGCCGATCCGCGCGCGTGGTTCTCCGACCGCTACCTCAAGACCGGAATCATCCGGGCAGGCGAGATCGTCGAAGGCTCGCACTGCATCGCGCCGCGATACATCGACGCGATGATCGAGACCAGCCGCGCCAATCTCGGGCTCGAGACGATCGACATCTACTACCTGCACAATCCCGAGAGTCAGCTTTCGAGTATTGACCGCCCAGAGTTCATGGCCCGGATGCGCGCGGCCTTCGAGCTGCTCGAGCAAAAGGCCGCACAGGGAAGGATCGGCGTCTACGGGACAGCGACCTGGAACGGCTACCGCGCCGACCCGCGCGACCGCGGCTACCTGTCGCTCGACGGCCTGGTCAGGATCGCCGCCGAAGTCGGCGGTCAGGACCATCACTTTCGGATCGTGCAGCTCCCGTACAACTTCGCGATGCCGGAGGCGCTGGCAACCTCGAATCAGCGCGTGGCCACAGGGCAATCCACGATGCTTCAGGCGGCGATTTCGCTGGGCGTCGCGGTATGCGCGAGCGCGTCGCTTTTGCAGGGGCGTCTTTCCCGCGGCCTGCCGCCGATCGTCGCCGAGGCGCTGCCGGGCCTCCGCTCCGACGCTCAGCGCTCGGTGCAGTTCGTGCGTTCGACCCCGGGAGTCGGCGTCGCGCTGGTCGGCATGAAGTCAGTCGAGCACGTGCGCGAAATCCTCGCGACCGCGAACACGCCGCCCGCGTCGTTCGAGTCGATTCTGAAGCTCTTCCGCAAGGCCGAGTGATGAACGGCGGCGCTCACCGATACCTGCGCAGCGGCTCGCCTTCCAGCTTGTAGTTGGGCTCGTTGGTCATCGCGTTCATCTCGCCGGTAGGCTCGAATCCCATGCGCCCATAGAGTGCCGCCGCAACGCGATTGTTACGATGGCAACTGAGCATGACCGCCTCGCATCGCGGGTAGGTTCTCAGGATACACGCGATAGTCTCGGCGACCGCCGCCCGCCCGAGCCCTTTGCCCTGGTAGCGCGCGTCGATCATGATGTCGTCGATCCAGTAGTCGCTGGTCGTGTTCGGATCGCACAGAGTCGCTACGTACCCCACCATCGAATCGCCGTCGTAGATGCCCATCGGGGCGTAATCGTAGTGCTCGCCATGCTGCTGCACGTATGCCGCGGCTATCGATTTGACGGGTGGGGACACGAAACTCTCCTGGCTCTGCAGCAGTTTGATCTCGATCGCTTCGCGCCAGTTCGAGCGATCGATTTTTTTGAGCGTGATTTTCAACGCGGCTCCTTCTCCAATTCGGTTTCCTATGGCAATTCGGGTTGCTCTGGCAGGCCGTGGGGCCGCTAAACGGCGAGGAAGATCTCGCGCGTGCTCTCGGTGGTGAGCTTCGTCACCGAGGTCAGCTTGTCGGCGAACCGGGCCAGCGTGGAAAGCTCGCTCGATCCGGTGTTGACCAGCACCGCGAAAATCTTGAACTTGAGCCGCTCCCGGCTCTCATTGAAGCGCGCGAGCCATTGCGCGCTGACCTGCGACTCGCCGTCGGTGATTATCACGATGTCCGCGCGCTTGAGCTGCTTGCGCTCGATCAATTCGATCGCGGCGTTGAGCGGCCGCTCGAAGTCGGTGCCGCCGCCGGGAAAATATTCGGCCAGCTCCAGCAGCCCGGCGAGATCGGGTTGATAGCGCCGTTCGCGGTTGAGGTCCAGCACCTTGAGGCTTTGCTCGCCCGAGGAAAAGAGCACCGCGCGCACCAGACGGCGCCGGCGGCGCGCGATATCCGCCAGCGTGAGACTGACCGCCTTGGCCCAAAGCTCTTTCTCACCCTCCATCGAGGAGCTCACGTCCACGCACACCACCATCGGGCCTTTGCCCTTCTGCTCGGGGTCGCGCAGCCGATACTGCAGCACCTGGCCTTCGAGCAGACGGCGGCGAAAGTCGCGCGCGAGGCCGCGATGATGCAGCGCGAGAAGCTCGGCGGGAATCAGCCGGCCGATATCGGCGCCACGCTCGACGTCGTAAGCTTCGGACGCGCCCCGATCGAGCGTCTTGCGCCGAATCGCGCGCGCGTCGAGCTTGAACCGCCCGACCATCCGGGCCAGCTCGCCCAGCTTGCGGTTGCGCGCGAGCCTCCTGCCCAGCTCGAGCCGCTCGCCCGCCGACATCCGGCCGCCCTGGCCGAATTCGAGGCTGAAGTCGTGAGCGTCCTGCGCGACGCGATCGATCTCGCCGACCAACTGCGCACTCCGCAACTCCATCCGCTTGAGTTCGGTATCGTCGGCATGGCGGAGTTGATCCTCGACCTGCGAGGCCTTCTGCTTCAGCCTGGCTTCCGAAACCTGCGCGGCGCGTTCGGCCGCGGCGGTGAGCTGCTCGATCTTTTTCCCGAGATCTTGCCCGGGATCGTTCTCGAGATCACGGTCGCGCGATTCGCGTTCGCCCGGATCGCGGCGCTGCTGCTCGTTCATTTCGAGCGCGTTCTTGAGCGCCGCAGCCTTGGCCTCGAGGTCTTCCTCCTGATGCTTCAAGTCCCACAGGGACAGCATCTCGCTGCGATTGACGAACCGCTCCGAGCGGACCATCTCGATCACCTGCTCGCCCATCACGAGCGCCGCGATCGCCGCCTTGTCCTCTTCGAGCAGGGTGCGGGTCTTGAGCACTTCGAAAGCAGGCGACGGGATCAGGCGGGCCAGGATGGCGCGATTGAGCGCCGCGCTCCGGCGCACCTGATCGGGCTTCAGCCACACGAGGTTGTACTTGAAGAGGGCGAGAAACAGATCCTGCAGCAGCGCGGCGAAGTTTGGCACCAGCCGCTCGCCGGCCTCGATCAGCTCGTCGATTGAAACAGCGCCTTGCACGAGGTCGGTCCAGGCCCGGCGATCGTAGCTATCGCTCTCGATCCATCCCGCGCCGGCAGGCACGGCAGGCACGTATACGCGCCTCGGCTTGACGGTCTTTGCTCTGTGGACTTTGGATCGAATGGCCATCGAGATGTGCAATCTCAAGCCATAATCTATCAAAGGGAAACGTTGTTTGCAGATATTCGGCGCTTGTATGAAGTGGCCGACGCGAGCCAAGATCAGGTTAGAGAAGCGTAGAAACAGCGGGACATTGTTGAAAAGCTCATGGCTGAGTTGAAAAGCTCACGGCTGACATGCTCAAGCGATCGCTGCCTGTGGAGCCGCGACCGGATCGGGCCAAGGTGAGCGAAGCGAGCGAACTGGCGCGCCGGCGCGAGGCGCTGATGCTCGCCACGGTGCAGGAGTTTATCGCCACCGCCGCGCCGGTCGGATCGCAGCAGATACTCTCGCGCTACTCGCTGGGCGTCAAAGGCGCGACCGTCCGCAACATGATGGCCGAGCTCGAGGAAGCCGGCTATCTGCATCAGCCGCACACTTCGGCCGGGCGCATCCCCACCGACAAGGCGTTTCGCCATTACGTGGACCATCTGATGGGCAGCAGCCAGATCGGCTTCGAGGATCGCGCGCAAATTGAACTTCACTACTCGGGCGGCACGCGCGACCTCCACGAGATCGTCCGCGATACCTCGCGTCTGCTGGCTTTCCTGACCGGGCAGGCGGCGCTGGTGATGGCGCCGCGGCTGGAGGAGGCCAAGCTCGAGCAGGTCAACTTCGTGCGCGTGCGCGAGCGCCAGGTGCTCGGGATTTTCGCGGCCGTCGCCGGCGGCGTGCACCATCGGCTGGTCCAGACCGACCAGGACTACAACCAGGAAGAGCTCGATCGAATGGCGCGTTATCTGAACGAATCGCTCCACGGCCGCACGCTGGAAGAGGCGCGGCGATGGATCGAACGGCAACTCAAGGAAGAGCGCGCGGCCTACGATCGCTTCGTGCGCGCCGCGCTGACGATCGGCGGCGAGATCGCGGTCCCTCCGGCGGCGGCGGAGGTGTACGTCGAAGCCGGCGCCAAGGCGCTCGAACAGCCCGAGTTCAGCGACGCCGGCAAGCTGCGCGAATTGTTGCTGGTGCTCGACGACAAGAGCGCATTGCTCGACCTGCTCGAGCAGACGGTCAAGTCGGGGAATCTGACCGTTTCGATCGGCTCGGAGAACCCGGATTCGCGCCTCAACGCCTTCAGCGTGATCGCCACGTCATACGCGAGCGGCGCGATACCGCTGGGGAGTCTCGCGGTCGTCGGCCCGGTGCGGATGGACTACGGGCGGGTGATACCGCTGGTAGACTATACCGCCAAGGCACTGTCGCGAATTCTGGAGCACTAGCTTTCGCTGGGTTTCCGGTTAACTCCGCTATCCGGCTGCCATTTTTGTTCCTTTCGGCATTGGCAAACCGCCTGATCGTGCTTAACTTCCGGTAGAACGATGCCCGCGCGTTTCGCAACATGAGCAAACCGTTCAACGACGAACAGAAGAACCGAACCGCCGACGGCGAGGCGAGCGAAGCTTCGGCGCCCGCAGATCCGGGCGGTGCCGGAGATTCCGGCCCGGACAGCGGCGCGAGATCGACCGAAACGCTCGAAACGCTCCAAGCCCAGCTCGAGGCGAAAGACCGCGAGATAGCCGAGATCAACGACAAGTATCTCCGCGCGCTGGCGGAACAGGAGAACTCGCGCAAGCGTATCCGGCAGCAAGGCGAGGAGAGTATCCGGCTCCAGCGCGAGAGCCTGCTGCGCGATCTTCTGCCGATCGTTGACAACCTGGAGCTTGCGGTCGCAGCGGCACGCAGCGGCGGAGACGGCGAATCGATCGTAGCGGGAATCGAGATGGTCCTGCGATCGCTCCACGACCTTCTCCGCGGTCACGGCGTGACGCCTCAAGAGGCGGTCGGCCGCAGCTTCAACCCCCAATTCCACGAAGCGGTCGACCACCTCGAAAGCCCCGAGCACAAGCCCAACACGGTCGTGCGCGAGTATCGCCGCGGCTATCAGATCGGGGATCGCGTGCTGAGGCCGGCACGGGTCGCCGTTGCCAAGGCGTCTTCAGAGCAAGCGAAAGCAGCCCATCAAGCCAAAGCCCATGATGACGCGCCGCAGCAGCATCGGCATCGCGAGGACGGCGGGCCGGGTAAATCCTGGCCGGGTGACGTTGAAAACGAATGAAGCGTGCTTATTTTCTACTCACGACGGCAAATTAGAGCCGTCCGAGTTGCGAGCAGAGAACGGCCAGGAGAGGCACTGAAATGGCAAAGGTTATCGGCATAGACCTCGGCACCACCAATAGCTGCGTGGCGATAATGGAAGGTGGGGACCCGGTGGTGATCGCCAATTCCGAGGGGAGTCGCACGACTCCGTCGGTGGTGGCGTTCACGGACGCCGGCGAGCGGCTCACCGGTCAGATCGCCAGGCGCCAGGCGATCACGAATCCGACCAACACGGTGTCCGCGATCAAGCGCCTGATGGGGCGCCGGTTCGAGGACCCCGAAGTTCAAAAGGCGATCAAGGTGCTGCCCTACAAAGTCGTCAAGGGTGATGACGGCGCCGCGGCGGTGGAAATCCGCGGCAAGCGCTACAGCCCGCCCGAAATCTCCGCGTTCGTCCTGCAGAAGATGAAGCAGACCGCTGAGGATTACCTCGGCGAGAAAGTTACCGAAGCGGTTATCACGGTTCCGGCCTACTTCAACGATAGCCAGCGCCAGGCAACCAAGGACGCTGGCCGCATTGCCGGGCTGAACGTGCTCCGAATCGTCAACGAACCGACCGCCGCGTCGCTGGCCTACGGCCTCGACAAGAAGAAGGACGAGAAGATTGCGGTCTTCGACCTGGGCGGCGGCACGTTCGACATTTCGATCCTCGAACTGGGCGACGGCGTCTTCGAGGTCAAGGCGACCAACGGCGATACCTTCCTGGGCGGCGAGGACTTCGACCAGCGGATAATCGATTATCTGGCCGATGAGTTCAAAAAGGATCAGGGAATCGATCTGCGCAAAGATCGGATGGCGTTGCAGCGGCTGAAAGAGGCGGCGGAGAAGGCGAAGTTCGAACTATCGACCGTGACCGAGACCGACATCAACCTGCCGTTCGTCACGGCCGATCAGTCCGGCCCCAAGCATCTCAATATGAAGCTCACCCGCGCCAAGCTCGAGGCGCTATGTTCAGACTTGCTCGACCGGCTCGACGGCCCCTGCATTACCGCGCTCAAGGACGCAGGGCTGCGCACGAGCGATA
The DNA here is from genome assembly GCA_963793115.1 of uncultured delta proteobacterium. GTDB lineage: Bacteria > Desulfobacterota > Binatia > Binatales > Binataceae > CAVVMA01. Next base: position 52,213 of record CAWBYV010000008.1, on the reverse strand, counting down.
TCAACGAGGTCGTGCTGGTCGGCGGAATGACCCGGATGCCGGCGGCGCAGGAGCGCGTGCGCAAGCTCTTTCGGCCGCGAAGGACACAAGGGCGTCAATCCGGACGAAGTGGTCGCGATGGGCGCGGCTATCCAGGCCGGCGTCCTCAAGGGCGAGGTCAAGGACGTACTGCTGCTCGACGTGACGCCGCTTTCGCTCGGCATCGAGACCTTGGGCGGCGTATTCACCAAGCTGATCGAGAAGAACACCACTATCCCGACCCGCAAGAGCCAGGTGTTTTCGACCGCGCAGGATAATCAGACTGCGGTAACGATTCGCGTGTTCCAGGGCGAGCGCGAGATGGCGGGCGACAACAAGCTGCTTGGCCAGTTCGACCTGGTCGGAATCCCGCCCGCGCCCGCGCGGCCTGCCGCAGGTCGAGGTCAGCTTCGATATCGACGCCAACGGAATCGTCAACGTCCACGCCAAGGACCTCGGCACCAACAAGGAGCAGTCGATCCGGATCACGGCTTCTTCGGGCCTGAACCGAGGACGAGATCAAGCGGATGGTGTCGCGAGGCCCAATCAGCACGCCCATGACGACAAGCAAGCGCCGCGCGCAGGCCGAGTCGCGCAACAAGCTCGACAACCTGGTCTACACCACCGAGAAAACGCTCAAGGACTATGGCGCGCAGCCTCGACGAGGCCTCGCGCCAGTCGTCGAGAGACGCGATGGCGGACGCCAAGGGCAAGCTCGAATCCAAGGACCCCGACGAGATCAATCGCGCGGCCGAAGCCTTGGCCACCGCCTCGCACAAGCTCGCCGAGGCGATGTACAGCAAGACGCGTCAGAGACAGGGCGGCAATGCGGGTGCCGCAGGGTTCAGCGGGCGACGGCCAGGGGCAGCCCGGCAGCGCGCCGAGGCGGCGAGGGCAAGAAAGAGGACGTGGTCGACGCCGACTTCAAGGAAGTCAAGAACTGAGGCCGTGGCGTCGAGTGGAGTCTGCGCAGCGAACTTCCGCTCCCGGCTGAAGCGAAACTTTGTGGCACGAGATTCTTCGCTCCGCAGACTCCGCTCAGAATGACGTCAATGGGGTCTTGTTCGGTGGATTCGAGAGAGCCTCTCTCCAACGTCATTCTGAGCGCAGCGAGGGCTTGCCCGAGCGAAGTCGAAGAATCTCCTGCCATTCGCTGGCAGAGCCTCGATCGCCTGACCCCCTCTCAACAGGCTCAAAACAGCAGCGGCAAATGTGACCGCTGCCCCGGTTCCTTGCCGCTTACTTCATCGCCTGCGCTCGAATAAGATTGCTCTCCAATGCCAGCGGGCAGCAAACGTGACTACTACGAGGTCCTCGGCGTCCCACGCGGCGCCGGCGAGGACGATCTCAAGAAGGCGTATCGCCGCCTCGCGATACAGTTCCATCCCGACCGCAATCCCGGCAACAAACAGGCCGAGGAACATTTCAAGGAACTGAACGAGGCCTACCAGGTCCTTTCCGACCCGGAGCGCCGCGCGCAATACGATCGCTATGGGCATGCCGCTTTTCAGGGCGCGCAGGGCGGGGGCTTCAGCGGCTTCGACTTCACGCAGGGCTTCGAAGAAGTTTTCTCGGACATCTTCGGCGATTTCTTCGGGACCGGGCGCGGCCGCTCGCGATCGCGCACCCGGCGCGGCGACGATCTCCGCTACGATCTCGAGATCGAATTCGAGGAAGCCGCGCGCGGCGCGGAGAAAGTCGTCAAGTTCCAGCGCCTGGCCAACTGCGACGCATGCGACGGAAGCCGCGCCCGCGGCGGCGCAGGCGGCGTCCAGACCTGCCCGAACTGCCGAGGCACCGGCCAGGTCAGAACCCAACAAGGCTTCTTTTCGATTTCGACCACCTGCGGGCAATGCCGCGGCGAAGGCTCGATCATCGCCGACCCGTGCCCCAAGTGCCAAGGCCAGGGGCGGATCCGCAAACCACAGTCGATCTCGGTCAAGATTCCGGCCGGCGTGGATAACGGCTCGCGGCTCAAGCTGCGCGGCGAGGGCGAGGCGGGATTCGCCGGCGGCCCTCAGGGCGATCTCTACGTCATAATCCATGTGCGCGAGCATCCGATGTTCGCGCGGCAGGACAACGACGTTGTGATCGAAGTGCCGGTCAGCTTCCCGCAGGCCGCGCTCGGCGCCGAGATCGAAGTGCCGACCCTGGAAGGCAAGGTCAAGCTCAAGATTCCCTCTGCGACGCAGTCGGGCAAGGTCTTCCGGCTCAAGGGCAAGGGCATCGTCGATCTGCACGGCTACGGACGCGGCGACCAGTTGGTGAAGATCCTGATCGAGACTCCGCGCCGCCTGAGCGCGCGCCAGCGCGAGTTGCTCGAGGAGTTCGCGAAGCTCTCCGGCGAGGACGTGAACCATCCGATGGCCAAGGGCTTCGTGGACAAGCTCAAGGAAATGTTCGGCTAAGGCTTCCCGTCCGACCGTTACCTCGCAACGCTTGCGCCTGCGGACCAACCCGCAGGCGCAAGCCGGTCTTCCACGGGCGTTTGTCTGGCGATCAGTCGTGGCGGAAGCCAATACGGGTCTGTTTGGGTTCCAGCGGTGTCATAAGTTCGCGGATCGCATCGAAGACAACCTTGAATTGAGCGTCGTATTTCTTTTCGAGTGCGGCAACCTTCCGGGCAAGATCAGCGTGGGAAGCGAGCATCTGCCGCAGCCGGACGAAAGCACGCATGATCTCGATGTTGACCCGGACAGCGCGCTGGCTGCGGAGAACGCTCGAGAGCATCGCGACCCCTTGCTCCGTGAAAGCGTATGGCGCTGCGCGCCTGAGGCCGCCCCAACTTGAAGTCACAATCTGTGATTTCAAGCCGCGGAATTCCCGACCGTTGAGCTGGAACATGAAGTCAACCGGAAAGCGTTCGAGGTTTCGCTTGACGGCCTGCACCAGCGCACGCGGCTCGACATCATAGAGCTGTGCCAGATCGGGACTGAGCATTACCTTCTGGCCGCGCAGAAGGAATATGCGCCGCTCGATCCGTTCGGCAACGACAGTCGTTCTCGCTTCCATTCGGACTTGCCAGGTTGGGGACGGTCTAACTGATCAATACTGCTGGGTTGGTCGCCCCACTTCGAGCGGCCTCAAATCGGGCGGCCGAGATGCTCCATCAGCACGCGGCGCATCACATCGACTGGCGGCGCGACGCCGTTGAAGAGCCGGAACGCGAGCACAGCCTGATTCAGCAGCATCCCGGCGCCGTCCGAAGTGCTCCGGCCGGCGATATGCGCGCGCTCCAGAAACTGCGTCGGCTTTGCGCCGTAAAGCAAATCGTAGAAAAAGCAGTCTTGCGGTGTAGCCTCGTAGTCAAGTTCCGGAAACCCTACTGCGCGGGGCCCGCGTGCCTTGTTCAGCTCGATCGATGTGGCGTTGACAACGAGCGCCGCCGCGGAGAGCGCGCCTCGATCGGTCAGAGCGTCGAGTCCCCTCACCCTGATGATTCGCCCGGCGCGGTCTGCGAAACGCCGGGCCAGCCGCATCGCGCGCGAGCGGGTCCGATTGGCGATCAGCACCTGGCTCGCACCCATTCGGATCGCGGCCAGCACGGCCGCCGCCGCTCCGCCGCCTGCGCCGGCGATCACGACGCCGCGGCGTGCGACGACGATCCCACGCTCGCGAAGGTCCGTCTCCAAACCGCGTGAGTCGGTGTTGTCGCCGTAGAGACCGTCGCGCCGGTTCACCACGCAGTTGACGGCGCCTAGCGATCGGGCCTCGCCGCTCAGCCCGTCGAGCATCCGCAGCACGCGCTCCTTGTGCGGCAGCGTGAGATTCACGCCCAGCAGTCCCATCGCCGGGATCGCCCGGATCGCAGCGCGCAGATTCCCGGGCTTGACGTGAAAGGCGAGGTACGCGCGATCCATCCCGAGCGCCCGATAAGCCGCGTTGTGCATCGCGGGCGACAGCGAATGCGCGACCGGATCGCCGTAGACCGCGGCGATCAGCGTCCGTCCGGTGAGAGCCATGCGCGGATACCCTCACCCTAACCCTCTCCCTGGTCAGGGAGAGGGGACCGGAGCGAGCTGGTGAGGTGGAAAAAATCGCTGCTCGCGGTTGCAAAAATGTCGTGCGGTTTCATCCGGGGCGAGCCGCCGCGCGGATTTCGTCGGCGGAGAACACCCAGGCGTAGCGCAAGCCCTCGCGCGCGAAGGCCTCGCGGCCGCCTTCGTTGCGGTCAACCAACGCGAGTGCCAAGGTCACTTCAGCGCCGGCGGCGCGCACCGCCGCGAGCGCGTCGAGCGTCGAGCCGCCGGTGGTGATCGTATCGTCGAGCACGGCCGTGCGCCGCTCCTTGCTGAACGCTCCTTCGACCTTCTGTTGAAGGCCGTGCGCCTTGGTCTCCTTGCGGACGAAGAAACCGGTGATATCGACACCGTGACGATATGCGGCGGCGATAATCGCATCGGTCAGCGGCAGCGCCCCGGCAGCCATCCCGCCGATCTGCTCGATTCGATTCGCGCTGACCAGCTCCAGCATCAACTCGCCCGCCAGGTAGGCGCCGCGCGGAATGTAGAGCGTGCGCTTGCAATCGACGTAAAAATTCGACGCGCGGCCGGAGGCAAGAGTGAGATCGCGCTCGACGTAGGATTTGCCGGCGAGAATTCTGAGCAGCTCGGCGCGATGATCGGAGTTCATGGCAGCCTGCGCGCGATCTAAGCCGATGGTGCGATGCGGCACAAGAGCGGTCAGCGCCGGGGTCTCGACTTTTGTGGCTGTCCTGGCGGGTCCGCGATGGTATCATGCGCAAATGCTTTTCCCGCCCTTCGTGTTCATCTACGTCATTATCCTGTTCGCCGCGCTGCTGTTCGTCTTTACGCTGATCGAGATCAACCTGATCAGCTACGTTTTCGTGACGATCGGGCTGCCGCCCGACTGCGCGTTTCTGGCCCTGCTGCTGAGCCTCATCGGGAGCTACGTCAACATCCCGATTTCAAAGGTCGAGGGCGGCCCGCTCCATCTCGAGGACTTCGTGACCAGGTTCGGCGTGCGCTACCGGATCCCGGTTCGTCTGGCCGGAGCGCCCACCACGCTCGCGATCAATCTTGGCGGCGCCATCATGCCGATCCTGATTTCCGCTTACGTGCTGGTGCAACAGCCATCGATCGTTTTGTGGGCGCTGCTCGGGACCGCGATCGTCGCGGTCGTGGTCCATCGCTTTGCCCGGCCGGTGCCCGGCGTTGGGATCGCCACGCCCATGTTCATCCCGCCGATCGTCGCCGCGATGGTGGGCGTATTCCTTGCCGGCGTGCATAATCATGCCGATGCGGTTGCATATGTGAGCGGCGTGCTCGGAACGCTGATCGGCGCCGACCTGATGAACCTGCGGAAGATTCGCGACCTTGGTGCTCCGGTCGCTTCGATCGGAGGCGCCGGCACGTTCGACGGGATTTTCCTGACCGGGATTGTCGCGGTCCTGCTCGCGTAGGATTCGCGCCCTTGGGCTTCCTGAACGTCACGCGATTGACTCGCGGGGTTCCCTAGTCCTTGCGCGCGAGGAAGGCGTCAACTTTCGCGATCAGCGGCTTCAAGTCGGTCGCATCGACCAGCGCGCTCGCCATCCGGATCGGATCGCCGAAGAAGAATCGCTCGTACAGAACTTGGCGGCCGCCGAAGGCGCTGCATGCGACGTCCCATGCGAGCCGGTAGAGCGCAACGCGATCGCGCGGCGCGCCGTTTGCGAGGTACTTCTCGATCGCGGGCGCAAGCGGGCTGTCAAAGTCACGCTCCGACGGCGTCGCCATCAGATTCGAGGAACTGTTGAGCTGGATTATCTCGACCATCCGCGGATAGAGCCGGGGAAACAGATTGCGCGCGGTATCGAGCGGAGCCCGCGCCGGCACGAACGTGCCCCAATTGTCGGGGGTCGCGTCGGCTTCGGCTGCCCGCAGGCAGGCGCGCATGGTCTCGGTCGTCATGATCATCTCGGCCAGCCGCTCGCGTACATGCGGCAGGCTCATGGCATCGCTGGCCTCGGCGATTCTCGCCGCCAGCCCGAGCAGGAACTCGCTCTTGACCACGTTCTTGACCACCACCTGATGCATCATGTGGACGACCGCGTTGGTGGCCCCGTACATCGCGTTACATCGATTCACATCGCCGCACAGGAAAACGTTTTCCCACGGCACCGTCACGTGGTCGAAGAAGACGACGCAGTCCATCTCGTCGAAGCGCGAGGCGAGCGGATGGTCGAAGCGCGAGCGCCCGATATCGAACGGGTCGCGGCAGAGAAACCTGAGCCCCGGCGCGTTGCACGGCACCGCGAAGGCAAGCGCGAACGGCTCCGCCGCCGGCTCAGCCTTGAGCACGGTCGAGGGAAACACCAGCAGTTGCTCCGCGAGAGGGCCCAGCGTCGCCAGCATCCGGCATCCGCTGACCACGATTCCGTCGCCCGTCCGATCGACGAGCCTCAGCGCAAGGTCGGCGTCCGTTTGACCGGCCCATCCTGCGGCGCGGCTCGCGCGCGGATTCACCAGGGTGTGCGTGGCGCACCAGTCGTGCCGGCGGGCGTCCTGATAGTAGCGCGAGATATTGTCGCCGAAGCGCGGATCGCTGCCGGCGAAGAACTCGCGCGCGGCGGCCATCGCGGCGATGCTCGCGTTGAGGTAATCGGGCGTGCGGCCCAGCATCCCGCCGCTGAACTCCGCCCAGCTCCGCATCATCAGGCTGCGCCTGCGGACTTCGTCGGCGCTGGCGGGCTGGACGAACGAGTAGCCGATCCGGTCGCCTTCGGGCGTGCGGAAGGTCATCGCCGCCGGGTGCTCGATTTGCAAATCGTAGAGCGAGGCGATCGACCGCGCGCAGCGCATGAAGGCCGGATGCTGCGTCACGTCGGCGACCCGTTCGCCGCCGATCCAGACCTCCGCCTTGAGCTTGCGCAAAGCGCTCAGGTAGTTATTGCCGGACCGTGCGCCCATCGGAGCATCTCACCCGTGGCATCATCGTAACACGAAGACCGCTCGGCTGGGGCGTTGGGCTGCCGTGGATTTCGCCGACGCTCTCTGATTAAACCTCTCTGATGGGATTCGAATCGGCCAGCGCGCCTGAGCGGAGCGCCAGATGAACCAGCAAATCACTCGCCCGATCCTGTGGAACGTACCGGCCGCCTTCGTGGTGATCATGTACGCGCTGACGGCCTTGTGGACAGTCTCGATCGTGTACGCGATCTTCCGATGGTACCGCATCGTAAGGCTGGGCACTGCGGATGACCGCTTCGATCGCCCGCTGTATCGCGCGATGTCCGCGCTGCGCGACGCCTTCGGCCAGGGCGTGGTGGTGCGCGAATCGTGGGGCTGGATGCACTTCAGCTTTTACGCCGGCTTCGTGGGTCTGTTCATCGGCACGACCATCGTGCTGATCAACAGCGACCTGCGCGAACTTCTCGCTCTGTTTGGAATCCCGCTTTACTTTCTACTACGGCGATTTCTACCTGGTGTTCAAAGCCGCGATGGACACCTTCTTCCTGATGCTGATCCTCGCAGTGCTGGCAGAGGGCGCGCGCCGGCAATTTCGTACGCCCGTCGACCCGCATCCTGCCGCCCGCGCCCAAGATGCTCGACAACCTGGAGAATCGGCTCGGCTACTGGTTCCCGATGATAATGATGGTGCTGGTCGCGATAACCGGGCTGATGCTCGAAGGCGCGCGAATCAACGCACAGCATCCCGACTTTACCGAATGGGCCTATGTCGGGCGCGTCGATGGCGCGCGATTGAAGGAGTCGCTCGGCGCCGGCGTGATCTACCATCGATGGCTCTGGGTCGGTCCATGTGATCCTGGTGTTCGGGCTGCTCTTCTGCTTTCCGTTCACCAAGCTGCGCCATCTCTTTATCGCGCCGGTCAATCTTTTTCTTCCGCAACCTGAAGCCGCGCGGACGGCTCGCGCCAATCAAGGATTTCGAGAACGCCGAGACCTTCGGCGTATCGCAGGTCGAGCAATATACCTGGAAGCAGATGCTCGACATGGCGTCGTGTCTCGAGTGCGGGCGCTGCACGATCAACTGCCCGACCGTGAACACCGGCAAGGCGCTCAATCCCAAGTATCTCGTGATCGAGCAGCGCGAGCATCTTCTGGACAAGGCGCCAAGTCTGCTCGCCTCGCGAGCCGCGGCAAACGGCGCAGGCGCAGCGGCCGGTGAGAGCACTGCCGCGCGGCGAATACAAAGGCCCCGACATGATCACCGAAGTCGCGACCGAGCAGGCGATATGGGGATGCACGACCTGCGGATGGTGCGAGGAGGGATGCCCGGTCGGAATCGAGCATATCCAGCGAATCGTCGACATGCGCCGCTATCGAGGTGCTGATGGAGATCAAGTTCCCGCAGGAGGCGACCAGCGCGTTCAAGGGAATCGAGAACCAGGGCAATCCGTGGGGGCTCGCGCAGGAGAAGCGCGCCGAATGGGCCGAGGGGCTCGAGATCCCGCAGATGGCCGAGCTCGAAGACCCAGCGAGATCGACGTGCTGTACTGGGTCGGATGCGCGGGCTCGTACGATGAGCGCAATCAGAAGGTCAGCCGCTCGTTCGCAGGCCTGATGAAACAGGCGGGCGTGAAATTCGCGATTTTGGGCAACGAAGAGATGCTGCACCGGCGATCCCGGCGCGCCGGCTCGGCAACGAATATCTCTACGCGACCGTGGCCGGGCAGAATGTCGAGACGCTCAATCGCTACAAGCCGCGCCGGATCGTCACGCAATGCCCGCATTGCTTCCACAATCTGAAAAACGAGTATCCGGACTTCGGCGGCGACTACCAGGTCATGCACGAGGCCGAATTCCTCGCCGAGCTGATCAAGGCCGGGCGGCTGAAGCCTCGCCACGCCGTCAACGAGCGGATCACGTATCATGACCCGTGCTACATGGCGCGCCACAATCGCAAATGGGACGGCGCGCGCGACGCGCTCGCGCGCGATTCCGGGCGCGGAGGTCGACGACGTCGATCAGTCGAAAAATCGTACTTTCTGTTGCGGAGCGGGCGGCGGATGCTTCTGGAAGGAAGAACACGAAGGCACGCGGATCAATCAGAAGCGGTTCGATCAGATCAAGCGAGGCCAAGCCGAAGACGCTCGCGGTCGGATGCCCGTTCTGCATGACGATGATGGAGGACGCGCTGAAGTCGCGCTCGCTGGAAGATAAGATGCGGGTGCGCGACCTCATCGAGATCGTCGCCGAATCCACCGGCGCGCCCGGGTGAAGTGAGGGGCTACGAGGTCCATTTGTTTTCTCTACCGGCGGCGCGCAGTAGGGTTAGCACACAAGGCGGGGGACGCCGACGCGTGAAGCTCACCGCGGTTTTTCGCAAGGTTAAGGAAGGCTACATCGCCTTCGTCGAGGAACTTCCCGGCGCGAATACGCAGGGCAGAACCTTGAGAGAGACCCGGACCAACCTGCGGGAAGCGGTCGCGCTCGTCCTGGAGGCTAACCGCGAGCTAGCGGTCAGGCGGTGACCCCGCCAGTCCGGGAATAAGCTCGAACCCCCTACCCCTTCTCACGCTCCGAATCGATCGGGACCCATTCGTGGAAGTGCCGGTAATCGATCTGCGGCGTGCCGTCCGCGAGCGGCGTGAAAACGTTAACGAAGCGGGCATCGGGAATGATGTCCGCCGACGCATACGAATGGCGCGCGTGGATGGTCTGCGCGAAGGTCAAGTCCAGCCCGGTCACTGAGACGCTCAGTTCCGCTCCCTGCGCGGCGAGCGATTCGGGAGTCGCGCCGTAAAGCAGGCTCTGTTCGGTGATCGGATGAACCACCGTCCACGACAGCGCGAAAATCGGGCTGTGGTCGCGTTCGAGCTGGAGATCGTAGAAGCGCCGCATGCGCTCGCCTTCCTGGGTGACCTCGTTGCGGACCAGCGAGACGCGCACCTGCGCCTCCGCGATTCGGGTCGCCCGCTCGTTGGCCATCCTGAACATCAGGCACGGCTGGCCGTTGCGCCGCGCGATCACGGCGACCTTGCTGAACATCACCCGTGCGGTCGGCCGGGCGAACTTCGAGAACACCAGCCCCGTCACCAGCGCAACGCCCAGCAGCCCGCAGAACGCCTCGACCGTGACCAGCACATTGGCCAGCGCCGTCCGCGGCACCATCTGACCGTAGCCGATGGTCGCAATCGTCTCGACGCTGAAGAAGAACGCATCGAGAAGATTGCCGCTGCGCGCCCCCGCGATACAGTCGCCGCAGGCCAGATAGAGGAGGGCAAACACCACGTTCGCAACGACGAAGATGACGCCCACGAACGCAAGGGCCGCCAGCCACGACGCTTCCAGAAAGGCGTGATACAGATCGGTGAAGCGATGCCGCTCCAGTCCGATAATGATCGCGTTGAGAGCGCCGCGGCCTCTGGGCAGGCGCGGGCGATCGATGCGCTTCGGACGTCTGCGAGCCATCGCGCGGGAGTATAGAGGCCCTCCGGCACAAAGGCCACGGTCGGAACCGGCACGGAGGCCGGCGCTACAAAGACAAGAGCTTCTGTTTTCGTAGCGCCGGCCTCCGTGCCGGCTCTAACGGGGTCAGAACTTCTCCTTGAATGGCCGCACGTCGAGCCTCGTGAGTCCATGCGCTCGGATCCTGATGCGCCATGTACCAGTAGGCGTCTGCGATCGCGGAAGGCTTGAGCATGTCCTCGTCCTTGAGCTGCGGAAATCGCTCGCGGATGAACGGCATGTCGATCGCGCCGTCAACATTTACGTAGCCCACATGGATGCGGCTGGGCCCGAGATCGCGCGCCATCACCTGCGCGAGGCCGCGCAGCGCGAATTTAGCGGGACCAAAGGCGGCGGATGTCGCGAACGGCTTGATGCCGGCGGTCGCGCCGGTGAACAGGATCACCCCCCTCCCCTTCGCGAGCATCGCGGGCACCACCTCCTGCGCGCACAGGAATGCGCCGAACGTGCTCACGCGCCAGGTGTTCTCGAAAGTGCTGGCCTTGGTATCCATCAGCTTTCCGAACGGGCGCATCGCGGCGTTGTAGAGCAACACGTCGGGCGCACCCAGCGCGGCGCGAATTTTCTCGAACGCGGACTTGATCTGCTCCGCGACGGCGACATCGGCAGGAACCGCAAGCGCGCTCCCGCCTTCGGCTTCAATCTCTTTGGCGAGCGACTCCAGATAGTCGCGCTTGCGGGCGATCAGCGCGACCGCGTAGCGGCTTGCAAACCTGCGAGCCAGCGCCGCGCCCAATCCGGGCCCGACGCCAACCACCGCGGCAATTTCGCGATGCTTCGGCTCCGCCATCGATGGTTCTCCTCCTTATGGATCGAAGAGCACGCCGGGGTTGAGGATCGCGTGCGGATCGAGCTCGCGCTTGGCGGCGCGAAGCGCGCGGGCGAAGCCGTCGGGACGCTGGCGATCGTACCAGGGGCGATGGTCACGGCCGACCGCGTGATGATGCGTGACGGTGCCGCCGAGCTTCATTACCATGTCCACGGCCTGTTGCTTGATCTCGTCCCACTGCTCGATCTCGGCGCCGCGACGCCCCGGCGCGAGCACCGTGTAATACGGCGCCGGCCCGTCGGGATAGACGTGCGTGAAGCGGCAGGTGAGCGTGCCCTTGCCGCAGACCCGCGCGATCGCCGCGCGCCCGGTCTCCATCACCTGGGCGTGAAAATCCGCGAAGCGGTCCCAGGTGATCGCGGTCTCAAAGGTGTCGCTCACCATTCCCATCGCGATCACCGTATCGCGCAGGTACGGGGCGCTCAGAAAAGCCTGCCGCCACGCGCCGGCGGCGCCTTCATGGGTGGCCTCGGTGTCGGTGCGAGTCTTCGCCGCGTCTTTGGGAACGGCTCCGCCGTGATCCGCGCAGCACTCCAGCGCGCGCGCCATCCAGGGCTCCAGCGGATGGTCCGCCGATTCGAAAGCCAGCACCAGCACGGCCTCGTCTTTGGTGGTAACGCCGGAGTTGACGGCCTCGCCCGGATCGAGCAGGCGGCAGTTGGCCGGGAACAGTCCGGCTTGCGAGATCGCGCGGACCGCTTGCGCGCCGGCGGTGAAATCGGGGAACGGCACCGACGCGCCGGCGCGGAACGTCGGCCGGTCCTGCAATCGCATCCAGGCTTCGGTGATTATGCCGAGCGTTCCCTCCGACCCGATGAACATCCGATCCGGACTCGGACCCGCTCCGCTGCCGGGCAGCCGCCGCGATTGGACGATTCCGGTCGGCGTCACGATCCGAAGCGACTCGACAAAATCGTCGATATGCGTGTAATTGGTCGCGAAATGGCCGCCGGACCGGGTCGCGATCCATCCGCCCAGAGCGGAGAACTCGAACGATTGCGGGAAGTGGCGAATCGTATAACCGTGCGGGCGGAGCTGGTCCTCCAGTGCCGGTCCGAGCACGCCCGCCTGGATTCGCGCGGCGCGAGACACGCTGTCAACTTCGATCACCTTGTCCAGATAGCGGAGATCGATCGACACGGCGCCGCGGTAGTCGCCGCCGGCGGGAGGCTCCAGGCCGCCCACCACGCTCGAGCCGCCGCCAAAGGGAATCGCCGCCAGCCCGGCGCCGTCGCACCATTCGAGCACCCGGACCACGTCCGCCTCGATCCGCGGATAAGCCACCACGTCGATCGGATTGGGATAATAGCGGCGGAACGCGCGTACGATATCGCGAAAGCTGCGGCCGTAGCTGTGAAAGGCGCGCTCGTAGGCGTCGCTCAGGCAAATCGCGGCGAGCGAGTCGGGCGGCTTGACGCGCGGCGCGCGGAGGTTCAGCTCCTCGACCCGAGGCGGCGGCGCGATCGCAAGCTCGCCAAGGCCGAAGCGCGCCGCCATCCGCTCGGCGATTCGCTTCTGCTGGTCGGCAGTGGGACCCTGATCCTCGTAGCCCCATCCCCAGAACTTGCGCCTTCGCTCGGCCATCGAATCGTCACCTCCGGCTCTTTCCGGGCCTCTGCAGCTCTTCGGGCAAATTGTGCGCCCGCAGACCGGCGCTGGGCAAACGAAGGGAGAGATTGCCCGTCGCCCCGTATCCGCAGTATCTATGTTTTGGAACGCGATAGAGTATGGGAAGGGTTCTTGGAAGCGTGCTCCAAGAGGGAGACAGCGCAGTCCTGGTTTGTGACCTGAGCGAGTACGGCCTCAAACGAGGGGACGTAGGCACGGTGGTGCTGGTCCACGAAGGCAAAGGCTACGAGGTCGAGTTCATGACGCTCGATGGAGAAACGCTTACAGTAGCGTCTCTGTCGCGCGATCAGGTCCGGGCGATTCGCCGTCGCGAAATCGCGCACGCCCGAGCGGTCGAGAGCTCAGCGCCGCGCTCCTGATTCGCCGGTGCCGAAAGCGTCGCGCTCATCGTCACCAGTCCTGCTGGCGGATACGATTCAGGTTAGTGGATTAAGAGGAAGACCACGATGCAGTACACCAAGCTTGGCAAGACCGGAGTGACCGTCTCGCGCATCTGCCTTGGATGCATGAGCTATGGCGACAAGAAATGGCGCGACTGGGTGCTCGACACCAACGAGGCGCGCGAGCATTTCGCCGCCGCGCTCGAGGCGGGCGTCAACTTCTTCGACAGCGCCGATGTCTACTCGACCGGCGTGAGCGAGGAGATAACCGGACGATGGCTCAGCGAGATGGCCTCGCGCGATGAAATCGTGATTGCGACCAAGGTCCACGGTCCGATGGGCACCGGGCACAATCGTGCCGGGCTTTCCCGCAAGCACATCATCGAGGCCTGCGACGCCTCGTTGCGGCGGCTCAGGACCGGCTTCATCGACCTCTACCAAATCCATCGATGGGATTACACCACGCCGATCGAGGAGACGCTCGAAGCGCTCGATTCGCTCGTGCGCGCCGGGAAGGTCCGCTATCTGGGCGCCTCCAGCATGGCAGCGTGGCAGTTCTCCAAGGGGCTCAATCTCGCGCGCGAGCACGGATGGCATCGGTTCGTCACGATGCAGAACCATTACAACCTGGTCTACCGCGAAGAGGAGCGCGAGATGATTCCGCTCTGCGTCGATCAAGGCGTCGGGCTTATCCCGTGGAGTCCGCTCGCGCGCGGCTTTCTGTCGGGCAATCGCAAACGCGAGGTCCGCGACTCGACGGCGCGCGCGAAGCAGGACGACTTCGCTCGCAACATGTACTTCCAGGAGCACGATTTCGCGGTGCTCGACGCGGTCGAGAAAGTCGCCCGCAACCGCGGCGTCACACCGTCGCAGGTCGCGCTCGCCTGGATCCTGCAGGCCCCCGGCGTGACCGCGCCGATCGTCGGCGCAACCAAGCTGAACCATCTGACCGAGGCCTTCGCGGGCGTGGACTTGAAGCTCAGCAAAGAGGAAGTCGCTGAACTGGAGAAGCCCTACCGGCCGCATCCGATTCTGGGACACTCGCAGCCGAACGCGGCCATGATGGTGAAATGATGGAAATAAACGGCGTCGCGCACATCATACTGACCGTGAGCGACTTCAAGACCAGCGTCCCGTTCTACGAGAAGCTGATGCCGTTCCTGGGGCTGAAGCCGGTGATGAAGAGCGAGCAGTTCTACTACTACGTCGGCGGGCGCACCGCGATCGGAATCGTGCCGGCCGAGGCGGAACACCGCGGCGGGCGCTTCGTACAGCGCCGAGTCGGGCTCCATCACGTATGCCTGAGAGCACGCGAGCGCGGCGACGTAGACGAGATCTTCAGATTCCTGAAAGAAGCCGGCGCGGAGATCGTCCATCCGCCGGAAGACGGCCCATGGGCGCCGGGATATTACTCGGTGCTGTTCGAGGACCCCGATGGAATCCGGATCGAAGTAAATCACGTGCCCGGCAAGGGGCTGCTCGATCCAGCCGCGCCCAAGCTCGAACGATACTAAAGCGTTACTTGAGGTTGATTCCGCGCTGACGCCGCCTGCCGAACGCTCCGGCTTGGCAACCCCGGGCTAATTGCAGCTTTTGCTACCGGCTGCCATATTGGCACTGGTTGTGCGCGCGGGCCGGAGAGCTTGGGCAGGAGGGGAAAGCAGAACCAATGAGGCTGCTCGGTAACGTCCTCATCGTCCTGGCCACGATAGTGCTGCTGTTGTTCTTCTGGGTGGTTACCGATCCGGTAATCCAACCGCCGAGCCCGCTGGTGATGCTCGGGATGCCGACGATGATCCTGAGTCTCTACGTGGTTGGCTTCCTGGCGCGATTCATCCGCCTGCCGAAGGACTGAGAGTCCCGGGAATCGCGTCAGACTCTTCAGGTCGCTCACCAGGTTCGCGCCTTCGCGTTTCTTGAACGCGACCGCGACGCTCAGGCGTTCGAGATGCTGGTCGATGGTCTTTTCGCCGATCTTCACCTTGTGCGCGGCGAAGAAAGTCTGCACCTCGCTCTCATGCTTGAGCAGGCCGACGATCCCCTCGCACATCCGGGGCAGCGCGGCGTCGGGGAACTTTTTCACCAGCGTGTCCCAGTTGCGTCGCATGAACTCCCAGGCCTCGTCGCGGCCGGTGGTGTTCATCATCACCGACTCCAACAGGTAGGGCGCGTTTTGGGTCCTGACTTCGCCATTGATCGTCATCTCCATGGTCTCGCGCAGCAGCGGCAGCTTGCGGAAGCCGGCCAGCGAATACAGGTAGCGCTGCTCTTCCTGCGGAACCTTCGCCGACTTGTACTTCTGCTTGAACTCGCGGTAGCGCTCCTCGTCGCCGGAGAAGGCGAGAATCGAGATCAGCGGCGGCACCAGGTCGCGATCGACCGAGCCGGGAGAGTCCTCGTACCGATGGTATAGCTCGCGAGCGCGGGCCTGTACGACGGGGTCGTCGCCGAGCGTGCCGAGCGCGCCAATCAGCGTCCCGCGCATCTGGCGCTGCAGCTCGTCCTCGCCGGGGCGCGGCTCGTAGCCCATCCGTGCCGCCGCCTGACCGAGCATGCCGCGCGCCCGCGCCGCGAGCGCCGGCCGGTCGGCGTCGTCGATAACCATGTCGAGGTAGCTGAACGCGCCGATGAAAATCCGCCACACGTTGATGTCGGTTTCGTTGGCGAACAGCCGCGTCATCTTGAGGAATTCGGCAAGCGGCGTCAGTCCCGCGACCGTCGCGGTCCAGGTATCGCTCACCAGGCCGAAGCGCTCGACCGGTTTGAGCTCGCCGAGATTCGCGGTCAGCGCCGCGAGCATCGCGGGCTCGTAGCGCACGCGGTAATAGCCGTTCCCGCCTTCGTTCACGACCGCCCATTGCACTTTGCCGCCCAGGTCGATCGTGGTCTCCTTTTCGGCGAGCAGAAGCTTGCGCGATGAGACGCCGCTGTTGGTCTTGGCACGGACCATCACGGGCACGTGCCATGACTGCGCCTGCGCCTGGTCCTGGTTGTCCAGATAGAGGAAGCGCCGCTGCTTGAGCTCGATCCCGCGCCCGTCGGCGCTGTGTCCTACGTGCACGATCGGAAAGCCGGGCTGAAAAATCCATGAGTCCATCACGGTGCGCACCGGATGGTGCGAGGACTCGCCGAGCGCGTCCCAGAGATCGCCGGTCTCGGTGTTGGCGAATTGATGCTTGCGCAGGTAGAGCGCGATTCCCTTGCGAAACTCCTCGGCGCCCAGGTACTGCTCGAGCATCCGGAGCACGGAGGCGCCCTTCTCGTAAGTCAGCACGTCGAACATTCCGCGTGCATCCTCGGGGCTCTTCACCGCGTATTCCACCGGCCGGCTGCTGCGCAGCCCGTCGATCGCCATCGCCCCCGATCGCGATAACGCAAAGCTGTCCCAGCGCCGCCAGTGTGGCTTCCACGCGTCGACCGCGAGCATCTCCATGAAGGTGGCGAACGCCTCGTTGAGCCAGATTCCGTTCCACCACTTCATCGTGACCAGATCGCCGAACCACATGTGGGCGTTCTCGTGCGACACCACATCGGCGACGCGCTCGAGTTCGCCGCGCGAGGCCTTCTGCTCGTCAACCAGCAACGCGGTTTCGCGGAAAGTGATCGCGCCGAGATTCTCCATCGCACCCGCCGCGAAGTCCGGAATCGCGATCAGGTCGAGCTTGTCGCCGGCATATTTGACGCCGTAGTAATCGGCGTACCACTTGAGCGAAAACGCGCCGATCTGGCGGGCCCAACTGGTCAGTCCCTGTTTGCCGGGAACGTGCAGCACCCGCAGCGGCGTGCCGCCCGCGTCGACCGGCTCGGTCGCCTCGAACTCGCCCACGATGAAAGCCACCAGGTAGGTGGACATCTTGATCGTCTCCTTAAAGACGACCTCCTTCCTGCCGTTGCCGAGCTTGCGCTCGCTCTCGATGCCGGCGTTGGAGATCGCCGTGAGCGGCTCGTCGATCACCAGCGTGACCTTGTAGCGCGCCTTCATCGCGGGCTCGTCCCAGCACGGGAAGGCGCGGCGCGCGTCGGTGGCCTCGAACTGGGTCGCCGCGACGATGTGGGTCTTGCCGGCGTTGTCCTTGTACTGGCTGCGGTAGAACCCGTGGAGCTTGTCGTTGAGGGTTCCGCGAAACGCGATCTTGAGCGTCCATTCGCCGGGATCGAGCGGCTGCGGAAAGGTGAGTTTGGCTCGCTCGCGGGCGGGAACGAACTCGACCGCCCCGGTCAGCGCCTTGCCTCCGCGTTCGGCGCTGGCGCGGACGATTTCCAGCTCCAGCGCGTTGAGCTGGATTTCGGAAGTCTGCTCGTGGACCTTGATCGCGACGGTCTCTTCACCGTCGAAAGTGAAGGCCGTGAGATCGGGCGTCAGCCTGAGCAGGTAGCGCTCGGGCGTGACGATGCTGGGCAGGCGGTAATCCTGAATCGTTCCGGCGGCAGCCTCTTGCTGATCGAACATCGAATGCACCTTTCCTTCCGGTCCGGGCACAGGCCCGGCGCTTGATAGAGCGATAGAGTATGTCAACCGGGGGGCGCGATTGAAGCGCGCAACTCGCGTGCGCCGGAGCCGCGCCCGAGCTCGGCGAAGGTCGTGAGTCGCACGCCGCGCTCGTCGAGCCGCCGGCGAAGGTTCGCGCCGGTCAGAATCTCGACCTCGAGCTGCGCGGCGGCGGGCGGCGGCGTGCCGCCCAAGTCGGCCGCGGGATGGAAATAGATCTCGGTCACGCCCTCGCGCAATCGATCGATCACGCCCATCAGGTACGGCTGGCTCAGATTGCCGCTCTGATGAAGCCCGAACAGCCAATCGCTCGACTTGAGGCCGCGGGCCTCCATCCGGCGATACGTGCGCGCCGACAGCGCGCGGAAGATCACCGACTCGGCCAGCTTGCGCGCCGCGTGGTCGCGCGCGAGCCCGAGCGTGGTGAAGACCGGCTCGCGCGGCAATCTCAGGCATGGCACGCGATATTCGGCGGCCAGCTCGATCGTAATATCGGCCAGGACCGGATGGACGTGGAAGTTGAGGTGTCCGTCGATATGGTTGAGATAGCCGATCAACTTCATATGGAGTTCGATCTGCGCGCGGCATTCGTCGCGGAGCCGGTCGCGGATCGAGCGATTGAAGAAGTAGCGCAGGCCGCCAAGGACCGGATTCTCGACGAAGCGCCCGGCGGCGTCTACGACCCCGGCGAGCTTCTCCGGCGCAAGCACGCTGTAGCCCTTGCACACCACCAGATGGAGCCCCACATCGAGAGCCGGGTTCTCGTGCGCCGCGCGGGCCGCGGCGTCGCGCGCCACGCCCGCAACCATCAGGCTCGCGCTGTTGAGCACGCCCTCGCGATGCGCCCGGACGATGCCGGCGTTGACCTCGGGCGAAAAGCCGAAGTCGTCGCCGTTGATAATGACCGCTTTCAACCGCGCCCCGCCTGCCTCGCTTGATCGATACGCATGAGCAAGCAATTGTGCTCGCAAGCCGAGCCGCCGCTCAAGCGTTGGCCGGTTCCGTGACGAGATAGCCGTCGTGATCGTCATCTTCTATGCCTTCAGCCGCGAGGTCGGCGCCCTCAAACGCAAGTTCGAGACCCGCGCTGCGCTCGAAGTGGCCGGGCTAACCGGCTTTCGCGGCAAGCTGGGCGCGGCCGAGGTGGCGGCGATCGCAACCGGGATCGGAACCGATCGAGCGCGCGAGGCGGCCCGCCGAGCATTTGATAGCCTCTCGCGCGATAGCCTGCCGCGGGTTGATTTCGCGATTTCGACTGGGGTCGCGGGAGCGCTGTCGGAAGGACTCCTGCCGGGCGATCTGGTCGTCGCCGAGCGGCTTATCTCTTCGACTGGGGCCGGCCGCGGTCGGATTTCCAGCGTGAGCGCAGGAGATCTGGATCGGGTCAAGGACGCCCTGCGTGCGGCGGCGGTTCGCTTCTCGACCGGCGCGATTTTGACCTCGGCCCGCCCGCTGCTGACCCCGGCGGAAAAGCGGCGCGCGAAATCCGCGACCGGCGCGATTGCGGTCGACATGGAAAGCGCCGTGCTCGCGGAGGCGGCGCAAGGCCGCGGCATTCCATTCGCGTGCGTGCGGGCGATTCT
Organism: uncultured delta proteobacterium; assembly: GCA_963793115.1. Classification (GTDB taxonomy): domain Bacteria; phylum Desulfobacterota; class Binatia; order Binatales; family Binataceae; genus CAVVMA01. Next base: position 32,852 of record CAWBYV010000008.1, on the reverse strand, counting down.
GGACACCGCTGACGAGGAGGTCGTCGGCGCGGATCTCGCCGACCAGGACGGGCACGTGCGGCCGATAAAGGCCGCGGGCTTCATCGTCCGTCATCCGGCGGCGATACTCACGTTCTCGCGAATCGCGCGCAATTTGGCGATGGCGTCGAAATCGATCGCCGGCGCGATCGAAGCTATCGTCAGCCACGCGAACTAGCCTACGGGTCCATCTTTTCCGCCAGTTTGTAGAACCCCCGCTCGTACGGGAAGTCCGCCAGGTGGCGCGCAATCGCGGCGGAATCGCCGTAGCTGTCGGAGCGCGTCACGATATGGATCACGAGCACCAGAAAGGGCAAATGTATGAAGATGCTCGCCCATCCGATTTCGCTCGCGCCGATGCGGAACAGCATCGTGATCCCGAACACCACGATTCCCGCGTAGAGCGCCGGCCCGTAGAGCGCGCGCGACGGCAGCGCCGGCATCACGCCGGCCGGTTTCGCCGCCGCACCGCGGTTGAGCCGCGAATCCAGTTGCTGGAAGATCGCAACCGTGATCGCCGCGACCAGAAACCATCCGAGGTAATTCGCGATCGGCACCCCGAAATGGGGCCCCGGCGGGTCGTACCAGAAGATTCTGCCGAGGAACCATCGGTCGCCCATCACGCTGAGCGGATCGACCACCCAATCGACCATCACCATGAACAGCGCCGCCATCAGCCAGACGCGCGGCGCGCGGCGAATCGCAAAAGTGTCGAGCAGCCTGAGATCGATTCCACGGCGGTAGAGCGGCGAGCTTATCAGGATCGCTACCGTGTAGCTGGCGAAGCTCAGGAATGTGAACGACAGCGAGTCGAAAAAAGGCACGCCCATGATCCAGACTTCGCGGCCGCGGGTAGCTTCAACGTAGTGATACAGGCCGAACGGAAAGCCGTTGCTGGTCGAACTCGCCTCGCATGCGAACGCGACCGCATAGGTCAGCGCGGTGAACAGAATCGTCGTGCGCAAGCCGAAGTTGACGATCGCAATGAACAGATACGCGCCCAGAAATACGAACACATACGGGCGCAGCGCGATAGTCGAGAGCAGGACTTCCATCGCAGAATTTCTATTTTGGGGTTCAGGCCGCAGCGCGCGCGGCGCCGGATTGGCGAAAGAACGCGATCGCGCGGTCGAGCGCGCCGTCGATCGGGCGCGGCGAGTAGCCCAGTTCGCGGCGCGCCTTGCCCGAGTCGAAGAACATCTTCTTGCGCGCCATCCGGACTTCGGTGAGGCTCGCGCGCGGCGGCCGTTTGGTGAATGCGCGCGCGAGGGCCTCGGCGCCGAGCGCGAAGCCAAACGCGATCGGATATGGAATTTTGACCAGCGGCGCGCTCAGGCCTGAGAGTGCGGCGAGGCGCGCGAAGAATTCCTTCAGCGTCAGGTCTTCGCCGCCAAGGATGTATCTCTCGCCGGGCTTGCCGCGCTCGGCGGCGAGCAGATGGCCCTGCGCGACGTCCTCGACATCGACCAGGTTGAGGCCCGTGTCAACATAGGCGGGCATCCGGCGCTTAAGGAAGTCCAGGATGATTCGCCCGGTCGGAGTCGGCTTCAGGTCGAGCGCGCCGATCGGCGTGGACGGATTGACGATCACGACCCGCAGGCCCTCGCGCGCGGCGGCAACCGCGGCCTGCTCGGCCATGAACTTGCTGCGCTTGTAGGGGCCGACCATGTCTGCGAGCGAGACCGGACTGTCTTCGGTTCCCGGCCGGTCTTTCGGGATGCCGAGCGTGCCGACGGTGCTGGTGTGGACAACCAGCTCGGCGCCGGCGCGGCGCGCGGCTTCGAGCACGTGGCGCGTTCCGTCCAGGTTGGTGGTGTACATCGGCGCCTCATCGAGCACCCAGAGCCGGTAGTCGGCGGCGAGATGGTAAATTTCGGCGCATCGATGCGCGGCGCGCTCGACCGCCGCGGCGTCGCGCACGTCGCCGATCGCGCGCTCGCAATCGAGGCCCTCCAGCGCGCGGAGATCGGAACCGTCGCGCACCAGCGCGCGCACGCGATCGCCGCGCGCGAGCAGGGCACGCACGACGTGGCATCCGACGAAGCCGTTCGCTCCAGTGACGAGTGCGGTTTTGTTCGCCATCGAGAGAGCGGGACTATCCCGCAGCAGCATCCTCACCCGCCGAACCATTTGTTGACGCAAATGCTCGTCACCTCTTCCTTCGGCAGGCTCAGGACAGGCTCCTGGACAAGGAGTGTAAGGCGCTGGCGCTGTTTTGCTCCTACCTCGGAAAACGGAAATCCGGGATTAAGCGGCATCACCGCGCAGGTGTTACGTTGCCACCGTTACCGGCTTCCCCTTGTGTGTCACGGCCTTCACGCTTCCAAGTGAGACGCGAGACCGCACGATCTCGAAACCGGCATCGCGGAGCATTCGGTCCAATTCGTCGCGCGTCGGAACCTCCATCCCGTGGCGTCCGCCCGGCGGCTTGCCGGGGCGCCGGATCGGATCAATCAGCGCGAACGTCCCGGTCGGCTTAAGCACGCGCGCGATCTCGCACAGCGCTTCAAAATAGCCGCGAAAGTGATGGAGCCCGTACAAGCAAAGCACCAGGTCGAAGGAACCGTCGCGGAACGGCAGACGCTTGCCGTCGGCGCGACAGAGCCCGGAGCCCTCCGGCCGCATGCTCGCGCAAATATTTACGCGTGCGCGGCAGAATCGTTCCATCATAATCGAGCGCCACGATCCGCGCGGACGGATCGAGCCGGATAAGCCCCGCGGTCGCCCATCCGAGGCCCGTTGCGATATCGAGGCAACTCGCCCCGCGCGGGATGCTTACCCCGCGGAGCAGGCTCGGAAGCTGTACGGCCATTCCCAACCACGCGCGCGGCCGGCTGTACACCAACCGGCGCCCAAGTCCACCCATCAGAACGCCGTGATTATCTTCCCGTTCCATTTCGTTCGCCGGTCCATAAAGACTCAACCTAACTTACATCCTCGGCCAGAAGAAGTGCGAGATGCGGTCTTGCACCGTTGAGCGCATCGCTAGGCGGCGGCGAGGCCTGCGACGCGGGCGGCGATCGCGGCGGCGGCCGCATGCCCGGAAATCACCGCGCTCTCGATCGTGGCCGGCAAGCCGGTCTGAATCCAGTCGCCGGCCAAAAAGAAATTGCGCAGCGGGGTCTTGGCCAGCGGACGAATCTGGTTCGAGTGCGGATCGGGCGCCATCGTGGCCTGCTTCTCCTTGAGCACCAGCGCCTTGACCACCTGGGCCTGCCGCGCCGCCGGAATTATCGCACGCAGGTCGCTCATCACCTGCTCCACCAGTTCGTCGCTGCTGCGCTCGACCAGCGAGCGCGCGCCGCTGATCACGAAGCTCAAGTAGCCCGGATGGCGCGCGCCGTGCTGCTCGAAAATCCGGCGCTTGTTGAAGAGCCATTGGGTCGCGGTGCCGATGAAGCCGACGAACGCAAAGTCGGTCACCTCGCGATCGAGCCACGCGTGGACGCAGATTATCGGCGACGTTCCAAGCGCCGCGAAGCGGGAGAAAAACGGATCGGCGCCAAGCGGCTCGGGCAGCATCGCGAGCAACTGCGCCGGCGGGACCGCGGAGATAAAGTTGGCGGCTTCCAGGCTCCGGCCGTCGCGCAGCCGGACGCGCTTCAATCGCGCCGTCGCCGTCGAGCTCCAACCCCTCGACTGCGGCATGCGACGCAACCACGCCGCCGTTGCGCTCGATGAAATTGCGGCGGCGGCCTTGCAATAGAGATCGCTGAGACCGACCCGCGAATAGACGAACGCCGAGTCGCGCGCGGCGCGAGAAGAAGGCGCGCTTCATAACCTCGGCCAGCAGCGAGGCCGAGGCGAGCGCGGGATCTTCGTTGAGAGTCGCAATCGCGAGCGGATACCAGAAGCTCTGGCGCGCGGGCTCGCCCTGCCGCAACTCGCTCCATCAGTTGCGCGACCGTGATGCGTTTGCAGCGCGCGCGCGATCGCGCCGGCGCATCTGGAGCAGCTGCGCCCCGCCGGCCAGCACGCGCAGGCGCTCGCGCGGGCGTCAGATGCCGATAGCGCAGCATCGCGGCGCTCATATGCAACGGTCCCGGCAGCGCGCGGTGCGCAGCCGTCGCGCGCGCGCCGCCGCGTCGAGCATCTCGATTTCGAGGTTGTGATGGAAAACGAGCTTGTCGCGCGTGCCGATGCGGTCGAGAAATCCAGCGTCTCGCTGTAGCATCCCATCAGCACGTGCTGGCCGTTGTCGACGAAGTCGCCGCTTTCAGGATCCGCGAACGAGTACGCGCGGCCGCCGAGCGCCGGCTTGCTTTCGAGCAGCGCGACGCGAAAGCCGCGCTCGGCCAGCGCGACGCCCGCGCTCAGGCCGGCGAATCCGCCGCCGATTATGACGACGTCTTTCGCTTCGACCATTGACGCGGCTAGCTCGCGCGCGGCGACAACGCGTCCGCGGCCCAGGCGCGTCCGACCAGCAACAGCTTGCGCGGCGCGGACAGGCTGTGGCGGCGATCGAAGCACGCGATAGCTCGAGCGCGCTGATCCGTTCGAGCAGCGCGCCGTAGATCAGGCGCATCGCCTCCGCCGTCAGCAGCGTCGGACGATCCTCGGCGGGCAGCGCGCGCTCGGCGGCCTCGGATAAAACTGAGCGCGCGCGATCGCCTCGAACTCCATCAGCCGCTCGAAGCGCGGCGCTGTGGACGCCGTTGCAAGATTCTCCTCCTCGACTGACGCCGAAGCGCGCGAGATCTTCGAGCGGCAGATAAATCCGGCCGCGGGCCGCATCCTCGCTGCACGTCGCGCAGGATGTTGGTCAGCTGGAAGGCGATGCCGAGCTTCTCGGCGTAGACGCGCGCGGCGCGGATTACGGTAGCCGAAAATCTCGATACAGATCAGGCCGACCGCCGACGCCACGCGATAACAGTAAAGACGCAGCTCGTCGAAATTGGCGTAGCGCTTGCGCGTCAGGTCCATCTCGACGCCGGCGATGACTTCCTCGAAGTAGCGGCGCGGAATGTTGAAGCGGCGCGACGCTGTCGGCGAGCGCGCGCGAGACCGGGCGAGTCGGCGCGCCGCCGAAGACGCGTTCCGAGTTCCTCGCGCCATCGTGCGAGCAACACGGCCGGTCGGCGACCGGCGCTCGTCGTCGGCGATATCATCGATGAAACGGCAGAATGCGTAGACCGCGTGGAGCGCGCGGCGGCGCTCGGCCGGCAGCAGCATGAACGCGTAGTAGAAATTCGACGACGAGCGGCGCGTGACTTCCGCGCAGCGTGCGTAGTCGCCTCGAGCTACGCGATCTGCCGATTCCCACCGCTCCGCCGCCACTCTAGCTCAGGCATCCAGCCGCCCGCGCAGCGCGTTCCATCCTCAGCTTCAGATAATCCAGCTTCGTCAAGCTTCGGACGCCGGCTGAAAACGTCGTAGCCGACCCGTTCGATGGCGCGCAGAATCGCGAGACCGCCGCCGGCGAACATCAGCATGTCGCGGCCGAGCCGGCGATCGACCAGTCCGATGCAGCTCGGCGCCCGTCGATAAGCAATCGCGCGCGCGACGCCGACCTCATGCCGCATCAACGCGACGAAACGCCGGCGTCGCATGCCGCCGCGCGAGATCGTCAGCGCGTCACACCGAAGCGCGCCAGGTCCTCGCGCGGAAAGTAGATGCGATCCTTGTCGAGATCGATTGCGACATCCTGCCAGAAATTCGCGAGCTGAAGTCCGCTGCAGACCAGATCGGAAAGTCGCTGGCGCTCCGCGTCGCGATAGCCGAACAGATACAGCACCAGCCGTCCGACCGGATTCGCCGAATAGCGCGCGTAGTCCGAGCATATCGTCGAGCGTCTCGAAGCCCTGGAAGTCAACGTCGGAGCGAAAGGCGCGCAGCAGGTCGGCGAACGGCTCGCGCGGAATGTCGAAGCGCGACACCGTGTCGGCCAGCGCGACGAATACCGGATGACGCGGCGCGCCCGCGTAGCAGAGATCGAGCTCGCGCTCCCATTGCATCGAGTTTGGCGAGATCGCGCTCCTCGTCGGCGAAATCGTCGGCAATCCGCGCGTAGGCATAAATCGCATGCATGTGCGGACGCATCGCGCGCGGCATCAGCCACGACGCGATGGTGAAATTCTCGTAATGCGACCGCGCCAGCCGGGCGCAGTACGCGTAAGCCTCGGCCAGCGCGGTCGATTCGCTACGCTCGCCCGCTCCGGCTTCGATGGATGCCAACGCCCTCACACCAGCTTCACGATACTCGGTCATTTGCCCAAACCGCCCGATCGGCGGCGCGATCCGTTACCTGATTTGGCGTGGTTCGATTCGCAGTTGTTCAGTTCGCTTGGGCCTGCACGCCAATCAGGTCGCGAGCGCCTGGCCCGCGCCCAGCCGTCGCGTCTCGAGCAGATCCTCAAGGCTCCGCGGCGCGGTCGATTCTGATGGCGGTCCATCACGGTCTCGATATGGCGCGGGATGTCGACGAAGCGCACGCTGCCCGCCGAGAAACCCCGCGACCAGCTCCTCGTTCGCGGCATTGAGACAGGCCGGCATCGTGCCGCCCGCGCCCAAGCGCCTCGTAAGCCAGCCGCAAACACGGAAATCGCTCCACGTCGGGCTGCTCGAAGGTGAGCGTCGCGCAATCCACCAGCGAGAGCGGCCGCAGATGGTCGAGCGGCAGGCGGTCGGGAAATGCGAGCGCATAGGCGACCGGAATCGCCATGTCGGGAATCGCCATCTCGGCGATCACCGAACCGTCGATCATCTCGACCATCGAATGCATCACGCTCTGCGGATGAATCACCACCGAGATTTCGCTCCGGGCCCGACGATCGAACAGCCATCGCGCCTCGATCACCTCGAGGCCCTTGTTCATCAGGGTCGCCGAGTCGATCGTGATCTTGTTGCCCATCCGCCAGGTCGGATGGTTGAGCGCGTCGGCGATCGTGACCGACTGGAACCGCTCGAGCGGAAGTTCGCAGGAACGGCCCGCCCGAAGCGGTCAGGATGATTCGCTTCAGCGTCGAGCGCTGCGTCCCTCCAGGCACTGAAAGATCGCGTTGTGCTCGCTGTCGACCGGCAGCAGCTTCACGCCGTGCTCGCGCGCCGCGCGCATCACGATCTCGCCCGCCACCACCAGCACTTCCTTGTTGGCGAAGCCGATATCCTTGCCGCCTTGATCGCGGCGAGCGTCGGAGCAAGCCCGAGCGCGCCGACCAGCGCCGACACCACCAGCTCGGCCTCGGGATGGGTCGCGACCGCGATCGCGCCCTCCATGCCATGCACGATCGTCGACACGATCGGGCCCGAGACGCGCGCGCGAGCTCGCGCGCAAGCTCCGGCGTTGCGACCGAAACCAGCTCCGGGCGAAAGCGCCTGACCTGCTCGGCCAGCAAATCGAGATTCCCGCCCGGCCGCCATCGCGACGACGCGGAAGCGATCCGGGAAGCGGCCGACGACGTCGAGCGTGGTGACGCCGACCGAGCCGGTCGAGCCGAGAATCGCGATCGATTTCATCGTGGTCCCGTCAGGTTCGCATTCCGGTCAGCGATTCGCCAGCTGACGGCGGCTGCGAAAGCGGCCGAGCGCCATCAGCGGAAAGTAATGCGGATACAGGCTGGTAGCGCAGATAGAAGTGATTCGGGAAGCCGTTGCCGGTCGAATTCGGTCTCGTCCCAGCCGCCCGCGTCCGTTCTGACGCTCCACAAGCCATGCGACACCGCGCACTACGCTTCGCTCACGTCGTCCTCGCCGGCGAGCAGGCCGATCACCGCCCACGCGGTCTGCGAGGCGGTGCTGGCTCCCGTGCCCGCGCCAAGCGGGATCCCTATCGCTGAGCGGACTCTCGCCCCATCCACCGTCGGAGTTCTGCTTGGACTTGAGCCACGCGACCGCTCGCTGAATCCACGGCTGCTTCAGATCGACGCCGACCGCGCGCAAGCCCGCCAGCGCGGAGAACGTGCCGTAGATGTAGTTGACGCCCCAGCGTCCCCACCATGCGCCGTCGTCTCGATTGATTTCGCTTGAGCCATCGGATCGCGCGGCGCGCGACCGGATGCTCGGCGCGATAGCCAACCGCGCCCATCATTTCGAGCACGCGGCCGGTGAGATCGGCGCAGGTCGGATCGGTGACGGCCTCGACGTCGGCGAGCGGCACATGGTTCAGCCAGTGCGAGTCGTTATCGGCGTCGAAGGCCGCGAAGCCGCCGTCCTTCGATTGCATCCCCATCACCCAGTTCGCGCCGGCCGTAACCGCGCGCTCTTTCGTCTGCTGGTCGTCGACCGCCGCGTGCGGCAGCACGATCAGGATCATCGCGGAGTCGTCCACGTCGGGATAACCAGTCGTTGAAGAACTCGAACGCCCATCCGCCGGGCTCCAGATTGGGCCGCTTCACCGACCAGTCGCCGCGCTTGAAGATCTGATTGGTCGAAGAACCACTGCGCCGTCTTCTGAAGCGCCGGATGGTCCGGCGCGATCCCCGATTCGAGCAGCGCCTTGGCCGCGAGCGCCGTGTCCCAGTTGGGCGACACGCACGGCATGCAGAGCGCCTTGTCGCCGAGGTCCCAGATCAGCTCGCGCGCGGCCTCGATCGCCTTTCCTGATCACCGGATGGTCGTTGCGGTAGCCGAGCGCCTTGAGCGCCATCGCGCTCAGCAGATAGCAGGGCTGGATCCCGCCCCATGAGCCGTTGGCCTCCTGATGCTCGAGGATCCAGCTTCTCGCCGCGACCAGACCGCGCGATGCACGCAGCGGCTCAAAGTTATGGCGCTCGTAGAAACCGAGCACGCGATCGATGCCGTTAAAGGCGGTGCGCAGCGAGAGCAGGCGTCGGCCGCGCATCTGCCGGAATTTGGTGAAGTGCGGCGGCTGGATGTACAGTTCGAGCGCGCCCTCGCCGATAGTCAACCTTGCGCGCCACTCTGCTCGCCTGCAGCACCATCAGGGCGCACGAGCGTGCCGCGCGCCCACGAAGCGAGCTCGTAGATGTTCACCGGGAACCAGTTGGGCAGCGAGCATGAACTCAACCGGCAGCGAGGCGGTCGCTCCCACGGCACCTGGCCCATGCACGCAAGATAGAACCGCGCCAGCGTACCAGCGTTGGCGATACCGCCGCGCGAGAGAATCCATCGCCGCGCCGCCATCATCGGCTCGTCGCCCGCCCGCATCCCGGCCAGCTTGAGCGCGAAGTAGGCTTCGACCGTGCTCGACAGATAGCCTTCTCCGCCCGCGTAAAGGCTCCAGCTCCCGTCGGTCTGCTGGGTGTCGAGCAGATACTTCTTCAGCCGGGCTTCGAGCTCGAGGTCGACGTCCTCCATGAAGTGGTTGAAGATGATGAACTCGGCGTTCATCTCGGCATTGGCTTCGAGCGCGCCTGCCAGTAGCCCTCGCTGTGCTGGATCGCGATCAGCGCGCGCTGGGCGCGATCGATCGTGAAGTCCAATTTGGCCGCAAACTCATCGCGGGCGAGCGCGGCCGGACTTATGTGGGTGGTTTCGACTTCGATTGCTTGATTCATGGAATTAAGCTCCCGGTGCGATTTCAGGGCACGACCGCGCACTTCAGCACTTCGCCCCGTTCGAGCATCGCAAACACGTCTACAATCTCACTGAGGGGCCGCCGCCGGGTGACGATCCGTCCGGCGCCGGACTTTCCGTCGCGTAACAACTCGAATGCCGCGCGCACGTCGCGCGGGCGGAAGTGGAACGGCCCGAGCAGGGTGAGATTGTCGTAATGCATCCGGCGGGTGTCGACGCTCAGCGCGGTCCCCGGCACGCATCCGCCGAAGAAAACCACCCGGCCCCCGCGCCTCACTCGCGCGAACGCGTCCTGCCACGCGGCGACCTGACCGGTGCATTCGATCACCAGGTCGGGACCGACACCGCCGTTGAGCCGCGCGACGGCTTCAGCGAGGCTCTCGCGCTCGACGTCGATCACCTGGTCCGCGCCCAGCTCACCAGCCCATTCGAGGCGCGATTTCCCGCGTCCCGCCACCACGATCTGGCGCACTCCGCCGGCCCTGAGCGCGATCATTTGCAGCAGGCCGAAAGCGCCGGCACCGACAATCAGCACGGTCTCGAAGCTCTGCGGCCGCGCCATCTGCTGCGCATGTAAGACGCAGGCGAGCGGCTCGAGCAACGCCGCCTCCTCGAACGGCAGATCGTCGGGTTTCCTGAAGGTGTTGCAGCCGACGACGTGCGCGGGCAGCAGCAGGTAGTCGGCATACGCGCCCATCAGCATTTTTTCCATGCACTGCGGACAGAGATTTTCCTCGCCACGCAGGCAATGAAAGCATCGGCCGCAGGGCGCGGTCGGCGCAGCCATCAAGGGATCGCCTACTTTGAAGCCGCACGCCCTCGGGCCCGACTTCAGCGACGACGCCGGAGAACTCATGGCCGAACGGGGTCGGCATCGGCCACATCGGATGGCCGCGGCGGAAGGTCTTCAAGTCGGTGCCGCAACTCAGCGCGCAGCGGACCTCGATCAGAATTTCGCCCGGTCCCGGATGAGGCAGATCGAAGTCGCGCAACTCCAGATTGCGGCCGGCGCGACCAGCACGGCCTGACGCCCGCGAGGCGGCAGCGCGCCCGCCGATGTAGCCGCAAGGCCCGGCTCGCGACCCGGTTCGCCACCCACCAATGGCCGGGCTGTGCTCATGCGTTGCGCTCCACCGCGAAGTTCGCCAGATCGCGCAGCGGCTCGGCGCGCTGGTCGAAGGCAACCAGCGCCTCGTGCGCCTGACGTTCGAGCTGGCGAGCAAGCTCGCGCGATCGTTCAACTCCGAGAATCGCGGGATAGGTCGCCTTGCCGCGGGCCTGGTCCTTATGCGTCCGCTTGCCCATCTGCTCGGTCGAGGATTCAACGTCGAGCAAATCGTCGACTACCTGAAAGGCCAGCCCCAGCGCGCGAGCGTAGTCGGTGAGCGACTCCAATTGAAGTTGATTCGCACCGCCGAGCCGGGCGCCGGATCGCACCGCGGCGACGAACAGGGCACCGGTCTTGCGGCTGTGAAGGTACTTGAGCTGCTCGAGGCCTGGCTTACCCTCGCTGAGCAGGTCGATCACCTGCCCCGCGACCATCCCGGCCGAGCCAGCCGCTTGCGCCAGCTCGCGCAGGTTCTGCAACACGATCATTGGATTCACTTGCGCGGGATTCACTTGCGCGGGATTCACTTGCGCACCGTAGCGCGCAGCAACCTCGAACGCGTCGGTCAAGAGTGCATCGCCGGCCAGCGTCGCGATCGCCTCGCCGTAAACCTTATGGTTGGTCGGCTTGCCGCGGCGAAGATCGTCATTATCCATGCAGGGCAGATCGTCATGGATCATCGAGTAAGTGTGGATCATCTCGATCGCGCAGGCGAAACCCATCGCCGCCTCGATCCGGCCGCCGACCGCCTCGCAGGCTGCCAGAGCAAGGATTGGGCGCAGCCGCTTGCCACCCGCAAGCAGGCTGTAGCGCATCGCGTCGAAGAGCCGCGCGGCGGGACTGTCGGATTCGGCAACGATCCGCGCCAACTCCGCTTCGATAAGCGTCACGCGTTCCTTGAGGTAGTGATCGATCGAGCTGCGCAAAGCTCCTCCGCGGGGGCGCGGTGGAGCGGCCGGTAACCCTGCCGGACCGCTTCGCCCTCGAGTCCTCAAGCCATGTAGTAACGCGCCATCGCCCAAGTATCTTTGAGGTTCTTGCCTACCTCGAGGGCGGCGGTGCCCTCGAAGCCCGAATGCAGCTTGCAGTCGCGGCAGCGGAAGTCCTGCTTGGTACGGTAGTACTCCCAATCGGTCGCCTGGTGCAGTTCGGCGAAGGTTTTGTAGTGACCGTTGGTAATCAGGTAGCAGGGCCCCTTCCATCCGCGAGGATTGCGCGTCACCGTCGTCCAGGGACTGCACGTAAGGTCACGATCGCCCGTCAGGTAGTCGAGGTAAATGGGCGTGTTCATGATCTTGTAATCTTCGGCCAGCTTTCTTACCCGCTTGAACTTGAGCGGCATCTCCTCTTTCTTGAGGTAAATGTCGTTCCCAAGCACCTGGTAATGATAGCCCGGCGTAAGGAGCATCCCATCTACGCGCAGCCCCGCCAGCATCTTTATCAACTCTTCGATCTCGTCGGCGCTGGTTTCGCGGAAGATCGTGCTGTTGGTCTGGACGCGGTAGCCCTTCTTCTTGAGCATCTCGATCATGCGCACGCAGGTGTCGAACACGCCATTGCGATTGACCACCCGGTCATGGGTCTCGCGCATCCCGTCGATATGAACGTTGAAGCTCAGGTAGACGCTGGGCTCGACCTGCTTAACGAACCGCTCGAGCAGCAGCGCGTTGGTGCAAATCTGAACGTGGCGCTTGCGCTCGATTAGCCCCTTGGTCAGCGGCACGATATGTTTGTAGACCAGCGGCTCGCCGCCGCAGATCGAGACGATCGGTGCGCCAGCTTCATCGGCGGAAGCGAGCGCCTCCTCCAGCGGCATCTGATCGCGAATGGTATCCTTGTACTCGACGATCCGGCCGCAACCGATACAGGCGAGATTGCAGGCGTGAAGCGGTTCGAGCATCAGGACCAGCGGAAAATATCGTTCGCCCGCGCGCTTCTTGCGCATCATGTAGCGGGAAAGGTCGATCATCAGCCGGAGCGGTACGCGCATCGTTTCAGCTTCCCCCGTATCGATTGAGAAAAATCAGGCGACAGCCTTGCTGCCGCGGTCGGCGAGCGGGGCTTCCTGGAGCATCCAGCGCCGCAGCATCGCGATCGTCGCCTCAGTGTCGAAGACTCGATTGCCCATGAAGAGAATTTCGACCAGCGTGCCGTTCAGCGCCGAGAGCAGGAATCCCGCCGCCGCTTCGGGCGTGAAATCACGCCCGCAGAGATCCTTTTCCTGCGCGCGGCGGACGAGGTCGATCAGCAGGCTTCGATAGCCGTCGTAGATCCTAAGCACCTGATCGTTCAGACCCTCCGAGAGCCGCTCACCATGGAGTAGTTGAGCGATAAAAAAGCGCACTGAGCTTGCATTGTCACGAACAAACCCGAGGTACATCTCGACCAGCTTCCAGATCTGGTCGCGCTCGTTCAGCGCCGCAGCTTCCTCAGCGAAATCAATGGCGTAGGGCTCCAAGAGGCGGTTCAAAACCGCCAGAAACAGCTCTTCCTTGGTCTTGAAGTGCCAGAAGATCAGGGCCTTGCTGACCCGGGCTTCGCGCGCTACCTCGGACATCGAGGTTTCGTGAAATCCGCGGCCTGCGAACAGATTCGTCGCCGACTTTAGTATCTCGTCGCGCGAATCCTGAGCCGACGCTCTGGACGCTGCTGAAATCATCGTAATGTAGGAGCCCCGCGATTTAGTCCCGCCAAGCCCGTTACCAAACCCTCCGTCACCGCACGGGCGCGCGGCCAGGAACAGCCAAGCCTGCGACCGGTTTCCCCGGATTCGGTCGCGACCGCCTCACTTCCCTCCCTAACCTAGCGGTCAATGGGAACTGTATCCCCTTGGAACAGAAAGTCAAGACTCCCCGTCCGCTCGGTCAGGCGCTTATCGCGACGGTCGTTCCGGTGAGACTCGACTGGCGGGCACCGATTATCAGGGCAAGCGCCGCCCTGGCCTCAGCGAGATTGACGGTGGCGAGACCTCCATCGCCCTGCGTCACGGCGGTTTCGAATTCCCCGGCCACGCCTGCGAACCAGGCGGCATGGTAGGAGTCGTCGGGAGCGTCCACGGCCAGGAAATCGCGAGTGCCGCCTGAGCGATCGGTCAGACGCGCCTGCTCTCCCTCCAACAGGAGAATCCCGTGTTCACCATGCAGGATCGCCGACGTTCGGCGTGCGGGAGCCCGCCACGACAGATGACAGTACGCGATCCGATCGTGCGGGAATCGGACCCGCACGTCGGCCAAGTCGTCGGCCGCTAAACCGTTGACCGCTTGGCGGGTGCGCAAGCCAAGGTGGGCGGAGACTTCAATCGGCGATTCCCCCATCAACCAGCGCATCAGATAGAAGACGTGCCATCCGTGATCGATCAGGATTCCGCCGCCGAGTGAAGGATCGAGCCTCCATGCGGCGCCGGACGCACCTGCGCCGGCAGGCTCGGTCCGCGACCGCTCGAACGCGAGGTAGCCAAGCGGACCAAGCTCGCGCGAGACAATCTCATGGGCGAGCCGGTAGGCGGGCGAATGCTTCCAGTTATGCACGCACATCAGGACGCGCGCATTCGAGGCGGCAATCTTCGCCAGCGCGTCGAATTCGGCCAAATCGAGACAGAGCGGCTTCTCCACGATAACGTGCGCACCGGCTTCGAGCGCGGCGCGCGCGGCCCGGGCGTGAAGCTCCGGAGGGCTCGCGACATCGAGGAAATCGAGCCGCTCTCCCGAGAGCATCAGGTCGAGGTCTTCATAGACGCGGACACCCTTGATCAGGCGGAGCGCTTGATGACGCCGCTCGGGAACCGGATCGTGCACCGCGACGATTTGGACATCGGGTCGCGTGCGCCATCCGGGCAGATGCGCCTGCGCGGCGACCGCACCGAATCCAGAGATTCCGCCGCGCAGTTTCATCTCGGTCCGCTCGCGTGGAAGTTGAGCGCTAATGCGATTGCAAACGAAGGCTGCCGTTCGTTTGTCACTTCCAGCCGAAGAAATCCTTCGCGTAGATGAACTTTCCAACTCCCGCCGCCCGAGCGGCGAGCTCGTCCACTTCCTGATCGCCGACCATCGTGGAAGCAGGCAGATCGACACCGTAAATCTCGGCAAGCTGGATGATCATGCCGCCCTTGGGTTTGCGGCACTCGCATCCATCGTCATCGGTATGCGGACATATTTCCCACGCAGTCAGGATGTCGCCGAGTTGCCGATCGACCTCGGCGATCGCCGCCTCGACCGCCTCGGCCGAAAACCACCCGCGCCTGATTCCCGCCTGATTGGTGACGATGAAAAACAGGTGATCGTGGATCGGAGCGAGGATCTCGGCGACGTTGGGCAGCAACTCGACGATCACTTTGCCGCTGGCATCCAGCGGCAGCGACCGTTGCTCGTTGAGTTCCACCAGCGTGCCGCCCAAGTCGAAGAACAGCGCAGCGTTCGAACCAGCCATCTGAAAATCCAGGGATTATCGGTGCGGAAGCGGACCTGAGCCTGCCGCCAATCTATTCAAGGAGGCAACACCGGTTTGGGCCCAACTTCCTGACGGTCTGTTTGCCGGCTGAGGGTTAATCGGCCGGTCGAATGTTCTGATTTACCCGGAAGAAGTTCTTGGGGTCGTACTTCTTCTTGATGCCGGCCAGACGCTGATAGTTGTCTCGATAGGTGGCTTGAACGCGGTCCTGGCCCTCTTCCATCATGAAGTTTACGTACGCGCCACCCGCCGAATACGGATGCAGGGCGTCCCAGTAGTTTTTGCACCATGCCGTGATTTTTTCGCTGTTGGCGGGGTCGGGGTCCACGCCCACGATCACTTCGGCGAACAGCGCCTCGCGGAAACTGTATGCGGTATCGTTTTTGCCGACGCGCTGTGCCGCGCCATTAAGGGGATAGAGGTGCATCGTAGAGAGCATGGTCGGTATCTTGGACCCGTGCTCGACGTGCCGGGCAATGGCTTCATCGCTCAATTCCGTGAAGTTGTCAGCCCGCCAATACCATTGCAGGCCGGGAACGAACAGCGGGTCAAACAGACTTTGCACGGCCGGAAATGGCGCAGGCCCGACATGGTCAAGAAGGGGTTGTACCCAGCGATCGCATCGGCTTCATGGATTCTTCCGCCTGTTCGGCAGACCCGGTGCAACACCAGACGATGCCGCACACTTTCTTATGGTGGAGATGCGCGGGGAACATTGGGGCGGGCGGAACGACGAGAAAAGCGAAAAAGCCGCTCACCTCCTCGGGAGCTTTCTTGATGAAATCTCGATAGGCGCTGAGGACATTCGCGGCCTCGTCGAGCGGCCAGAAGGTCGGGCCGAACTGGACCATGTTGACCGGATGGAGCCGAAATTCGAAGGAAGTGACCACTCCGAAGTTTCCGCCACCGCCGCGCACCGCCCAAAACAGATCGGGATTCTCTTTGCTGCTCGCCGTCACGAAGCGCCCATCGGCCAAAACCATGTCCACCGAGAGCAGATTGTCGATCGTCAGGCCGAACCTGCGCGTGAGATAACCGATACCTCCGCCCAGGGTGAGCCCGGCCACTCCGGTGGTGGAGATGAAGCCGCATGGGGTGGCCATGCCGAAGGCGTGCGTTGCATGATCCACGTCGCCCCAAACGCACCCTGCCTCAACGCGGACGGTTCTGTCCGCGGGATTCACGCGAATGCCCTTCATGCGTGAAAGGTCGATCACCAGACCGTCGTCGCAGGTCCCCAGGCCGGCGCCGTTATGGCCGCCACCGCGAATCGCGGTCAACAGGTTATTTCCCGTGCCAAACTCCACCGCCGCTATGACGTCGGCAACGTCCACGCAACGCGCAATGAGACGTGGGCGTTTATCGATCATCGCGTTGTAGACTTTGCGCGCGGACTCATAGGCGGCATCCGTGGGCTGAATAAGCTCCCCACGGAAAGAACTCTTCAACTGATCTATAGATTGTGCAGGCATAGGGCCCTCCCAATCACCGTGATATTTGACTCAAGGCTGCCGCCAATCAAGATGGTCACGCACGTAGGCGAACACTTCATCGATAATCGCGGCGCCGGCTTCGGCTTGCTGCTCTGTGATCACCAGCGGCGGGTTTATCCGCACGCGGGGAAAATAGCTCATGCTCACCAGCCCGCGCTTGAGCGCTTGCTTGAAAATCGTCTCGGTGATTCGCCGGCTCAGCATCGCTTTGCTCTTGCGATCGCGCACCAGGTCCATACCGATCAGCAGGCCGCGCCCGCGCACGTCACCGATAAACTCGTATTTCTCCTGGAGCTCGAGCATCCGTTTGAGCAGGATCGCGCCGACCCGGCGTGAATTCTCGACCAGTTTCTCGCGGCGGATGGCCTTGATCGTTTCGGCCACCGCGACCGCCGCCAGCGGATTTCCCCCGTAGCTCGACGACGACGCGCTGGGCTTGGAAAACGGCTCGGCCTTGCCCAGCTCATCGCTCATCAGCACGCCCGAGACCGGGAAGCCCGATCCCATCCCCTTGCCGACCGTCATGATGTCGGGCTCGACGCCGCTGTGCTCGACGCCCCACCATTTGCCGGTGCGGCCGAAGCCGGTGATCATTTCGTCGGCGATCAGGAGCGCATCGTTTTGCCGCGCCAGCTCCTTAAGCGCCGGAAGGTAATCGTCGGGCGGCACTACGTTGCCGGCGGTGCCCTGAATCGGTTCGACAATCACCGCGGCCAACGCGCCGGCCGAGGAGTTCTTGATCTGCTTGGCGGCGAACTCGACGCAGAACATTCCACACTCGGGATACTCGAGCTTGAACGGGCATCGGTAGCAATCAGCATACGGCACCAGGTAGTTGCCGCCGGGGAGCGGGCCGTAGCCCTGCTTGAACTCATCACCGATAAGACCGATCACGCCGCTGGTCTTGCCGTGGAATCCACCCCAGAAGCCGAGCACCTCGTGTTTCTTGGTCGCCGAGCGCGCCAGCCGCAAGGCCGCCTCCACCGCCTCGGCGCCGCCGCTGTATAGATGCGCACGCTTGAGCTTGCCGGGTGCGGCCTCGCTGAGCAGCTTGAGGGCCTCGGCGCGTTCGGGTGTCGCGAAGGTGCCGACCATCAGGCGCGACGCCTGATGCGCGAGCGCCTGCGCGAGCGCCGGATGGCCGTGGCCGAGGCTGGCCACTGCGACTCCGGCGAAGAAATCGACGTAGACGTTGCCGTCGGAGTCGGTCAGCGTAGCGCCGTCGCCGCGCTCGAAGGCCACCCCGGCCAGCGACGAGATTCGCTGGCGGCCCGGCGCTATATAGCGCGTCTCTTCGGCGAAGATCTCCCGCGACCGCGGTCCGGGGATCTCGGTCATAACTCTTGGTAGCCTTTCTTGCGGCAGCTTTTCTTGCATGTTCAGCGTCGCGCTATGGCAGTCCGGCCCGCGAAGCACTCAAACGGGCACGCTGGAGCAGCCATGTCGCGCGACGTGCTATAGCACGCGCGGCTTGCCCGCGCACGCGCGAGAAGCTCGGCCAGTCGTTGAAGTCGATTATCCCGAAGGCGCCGTTTTCGCCGACCACCGCGTCGCCGCCCCAAGCCTCCAGCCCGATCGCCGAAGCGGCGGTTGAGGCTGCGATCGCGATCGCGCGATGAACCGCGTCGGGCAATTCGTCACCGTCCGCAAGCGCCGTGAAGTATTCGCCGCCGCTCACGCCGTAGAACTTCACCACCCGCCCTTCGATCTCCTGCTGGACGTAGGCCTGGGCGACGCCGCGTTCGGCGAAGCCCCCAAGCGCGCGGCGAAGCTGGTCGAGAGTCTCCACGCGCTGGACATCGTCGGGGCCGAGCGCATGAAGATCGCCGCGCTTGACGTAGAGCGGCAACGAGATCTCCAGGCCGAGCATCGAACCCGCGTGAAGCGGCGCCTCGGTACTGACCAGGATCCCGGCCGGAATCGGGACACCGGCGCGGGCGAGACCGGGGTTCAGCAAGTCGCGGTAGCAGTTCCGGATCGCGAGCGCCGAATTGATCGCGACCGCGCCGAACTGTTCGAGCGCGGAGAGCTGGCGCAAAGGCTCCGCGCCCTGGCACATCGCAAGTACGAGATCGACCGCCGGCCCCGGCCATGCGCCGAGAGCCGCCGGCTCGACTGCCGAGGTCTCGAAGCCCAGCCTGCGGAGTTCGTCGAGCACCGCGTCGAGGATCGCAGCGTCTGCATCGACCTTGCCCGGCGAAAATTGCCGCTCGCGATATATTCCAAGCACTCGCATCGAGTCAGTCTCGCCCCGGGTAATCAGTCCCGCCCTTTGCGCGCGGACGCCGGCGCCGATGCCGGCTTCGATCGCTCGGAGAGCATCGCGCGCGCGGCCTCGAGGTCGGGCGCTTCGTCCAAATCGATAGCGCCGCTCACTTCGAGCGCCTTCAAACGCATCCCGGCTCTTACCAGATAGGCCAGATACTCCCGCATGGCCGCAAGCCCCGACGCTCTGGCCTGCACGACAAAGCGGAATATCGCGGTCGAAAAAAAGTATACGCCCGCGGTCACGAACGGCGATTCGGGACCTCCGAGCCCTCTAATTGAACCGTCTAGCCCAAGCTCGGCGAAAAGCGGACGCGCGTCACCGCCCCAGCGCGCAACCGCCAGCACTCCATCGAAGCTGTTTGCGAAGCCGCTCGCGTCGGAGGACGCGGTAAGCTCGATCGCTTCAGCAGCGAAACGCCTGAACTCCAGGCGCGGCACGATCGCATCGACGGTCGCGAGCAGAAAGCGCCCCGGCCGGAGTCGCTCGCCGATCGCGAAAAGGGTCTCCATCGAGTTGGGCGTGTCGCGCACGACCAGTTCAAGCTCATCAGGCAGTTTCACGCCGCGTTCGCGAATCAGCCTCGCGGTTTCGGAATTGATTACGGCCAGCACCGTATCAGCGCCGGTGTCGAGGATCGCTTCGGCCTGACGCGCGAGCAGGGTATGACCCGCTATCTCGACCAAGGGCTTCGGCAAGCCGCCCGCGGCGGCACGCAGGCGCTGGCCGGTCCCGGCGGCAAGTATTGCCCCCGCTGGATGGTCGGTCATTGGATGTTTCAACGGATGTTTCAACGAAGTTTCAACAGTTCTTCGAGCGCGTTAATTTTCAGATCCGCAAAGTCACCGAAGTCTCGCGGGGCGGCGCGATCGGGCGGACTGCACAGCCAGATCGCTTTCATCCCGGCGCGACGCGCCGGCGTGCAATCCTTGTCCGGCGAATCGCCCACCATCGCGACTTCCTCCGGCGCCACTTCGTCAGGCCGTGACGATAGGGCCGCGAGCGCGGTGGCGAAGATTCGCGGGTCCGGCTTGAAGATTCCGACCGCTGACGAGTCCACTGTCACGTCCATCAGCTCCAGCATCCCGCCCTCCGCCAGCACCCGGTCGAGATTGCCGTAAAAGTTCGAGACCACCCCGAGGCGAAATCGGCGCTTCAGCGCCACCATCAGCTCGCGGCTGCGTTTCATGCCGCGAAGCGACTCTTCAGCAAAAGCTGCGCCAATTCGATTCCGTAATTCCACGACGCCCGCAGGGCCCATCTGCTGAAATCGTTGGCCCAGATGCTCAGGTCCGAGGCAACTCATATAGTCAATCTGGGCGCGCAGGAGAAAATCGACCGTCTCGCGCAGGCCGATCTTTCTAATCGTCCCGGCCGCGCGATAGGCCTGCGCGGTCGCGCGGTCGAAAGCGGGATCGAGCTCGGCGCGCTCGATCTCCAGACCGCACGCGCGATAATGTGATAGAAAGCGATCGAGCCAGTGGACGGGACAATCAAGGGTGCCCCCGAAATCGAACAGAAGCGCGCGCAGTGTCGCCACGAACTTTTGAGTTTATCAGCCCGGCGGCGAGGCCACTAGCAAGGCAGATTAGGTTGATGACTTGGCAGATTGATCGCCTGGCGCGATTTCACGTTGACCCGTCCCGTCGTCCGGCGAATTGCGGAGCAGATGCGGCGAACCGGAGGGTCAGTGAATCAGCTTGCCTTGAAGCGCGTTGACTAGACCAATAGATTCATCTAGTAACCTACACTTAACAAAAGTTTCTTTTCCGAGATCTGCTTTGCCCGAGACCTTGCTTTGATAGAGACCGCCCTCATTCGCGTCCCCTCGCGAGCCTCCGATCTCATATTCGGACGGCCCCTTCTGGAGCGTCTGATCCTGATTTGCGAGCGGGCCGGAGTTAAGCGCTTCTTCATCGAGGGTCCTCGAGGGCGCGCGCTGGACGAAGCGCTCGGCGATTTCCGCGGCAACCCAAACGTGGGCCTGGTCGATTCGCTGGAGGAGCTTTTCGCGCCGCCGTTCGGGATCGAGCGCGATCGGCCCTGCCTTGCGATGGCGGGGAATCTGGTCTTTGCGCGCTCGCAACTCGACCGGATGATCGCGACGCACGCCGCCGAACCGGACCGGGTGATCAAGCTTGCGAGCGGCGGCGATCGCAACGGTCTGCTGGCGACGGGGCCGATCGGCGACGTGCTTGAGGAACTCGGAAAGCAGACCCCGATCGCGGCGAGCGGCGCGGTCCGTCCCTACGCACTTCTGCCCTACGCTCTCGACGGCCGCCCCGAAGATGGGCGCGAGGCCGAGCTCAGGCTGGCGCGGTCGGTGCGCTTCGAGACCGTGGGCAAGGACGGGATACTCGCGCGCCTGCTCGATCGCAGAGTTTCATGGCGGATAAGCTACCGCCTCGGGCGCACCTCGATCACGCCCAATCAGGTGACGCTCTTCAACACCGCGCTCGGCTTCCTCAGCGCCGCGATGTTCTCGCTCCCGAGTTACTGGTGGCGTCTGCTCGGCTCGATCCTGTTTTTGGCCGGCGTCACGATCGACGGCGTCAACGGCGAGCTCGCACGCCTCAAGATGTGCGAAACCGAATGGGGCGGCAAGTTCGACATGATCACCGACAACATCGTTCATGTCGCGCTGTTCGTCGGCCTGATGGTCGGCTGCTATCGGGCGAGCGAAAACCCGGCGTACCTCTATCTGCTGCCGATTTTGTTGGTTGGCTTCGTCTTCTGCGCGGTCGGCGTAGCCCTCGCGTTTAAGGCCAAGGGGGCATCGGCGGCCTGGCTGGGACGCCTCGAGCGGCTGTCGAGCCGTGACTTCGCCTACCTGCTCGTGATCCTCGCGCTCTTCAATCATCTGGAATATTTCGCCTGGGGAAGTGCGTTTGGAACGTACGCGTTCGCGCTGGGCATCTGGTGGTTCGCCGGCCGCCGCGCGCAAGCCAGCCAATCCGTTCCGGGCTCCCACTAGTCCAACTGGAAGGAAGTGGCGACTATCATGAAGAAACCGCGCTTACTGCTGATCCAACCCACAACCGTCCACCTCGACGGCACGCCGCACAAGACACGATGGCGCCTGATCATGGGGCTGATGATCCCGCTGATGGCGGGACTCACGCCCGACGATTTCGACGTGACGCTCTGCGACGAGCGGCTTGAGGATATTGACTACAACGGCGGATGGGACCTGGTCGGGATGACGACCACGATCGGCGCCTCGCTGCGCGCGTATCAACTCGCGGACGAGTTCCGCCGCCGCGGAATTCCGGTCGTGATGGGCGGCTTTCACGCGACGCTCCAGACCGAAGAGGCGCTCGAGCACGCCGACGCCGTGGTGCAGGGCGAAGCCGACCTGGTATGGGAGCCGCTGCTCCGCGATTGGCAGGCGGGCAAGCTCAAGCGCATCTACAAAGCCGACAAGCTGCACGACCTGAAGAACCTGCCGCGCCCGCGCCACGAACTGCTGAAGCTCAATCGCTACCTCTTCAAGGCGGTGCCGATTCAGGCGAGCCGCGGATGCCCCTACCGATGCTCGTTCTGCGAGATCCCGGTCTTTTACGAGGGCTCGTATCGCACGCGGCCGATCGGCGACATCGTCGAGGAGATCAAACAGACTATCGCGATGACCGGGTTTCGCCGCTTCCAGTTCATCGACGACCAGATCACCGGCAAGCACAAGTTCGCGCGCGAGCTGTTCAAGGCGCTCGCGCCGTTGAACATCCGCTTCTCGGCGCTGTGGACGATCAACTCCAATCACGACGAGGAGTTGCTCGAGCTGGCCGCGAAGGCCGGCATCTTCCACGTCAACATCGGGGTCGAGTCGATCAGCCAGGACAGCCTGCTGTCGATGAACAAAATCCAGAACCACGCCAGCGACTACAAGAAGCTGCTCGCCCGGCTCAAAAAGTACGGAATTTACTACTCGCTCAATTTCCTGTTCGGGCTCGAAGAGGATCATCCGAAGATCTTCGAGGACACGATGAACTTCCTCCACGAGGTCAAGGCACCCGAGGCGTTCTTCAACACCGTCACGCCGCGAGTCGGCACGCCGATGCGCACCAAGCTGGAGGCCGAAGGCCGCGTCATAATCCCCGACGCGGATTTGTACACCAACAATTTCCGCTGCATGTTCGTGCCGAAGAACATGTCTCCGATGGACGTTGAAGAGGGCGTGTGGAAATGCACTACCGAGTTCTACTCGCTCAAGTCGATGTTCAAGCGGCTGCTGATGCCGCCGAGCCGCTTCACCTGGCAGGCGCTGACCGAGAACATGCTCTTTTACTGGGGCGCCAAGCGCCAGATCGACCCGGTCGATTACTACTGAGATAGCTACTCGATAGCGCGTGGCGGGAGACTAGGTCCTGCGCCGCGCGCCGCCAGGCCGGGTGGACACGATCACTCATGCGGCGTTGACGGTCGGAATCTTTGCGATCTCGCCCTTGAGCTTCTGCCGGGCCCGCCAGAGGTCGTACTCCTCCTGCATCCGTAGCCACAGCTCCGGTCCGTTTCCGCAGAATTTCCCCAGACGCACAGCCATCTCAGGCGTGATCGCCGTCCGTCCCGCGATTATGCGATGAAGGGTCTGCCGGGTTACTCGCAGGTGCCGGGCGGCGGCGCTGACGCTCATGCGCAGGGCCGGCAGCACGTCCTCCGAAAGGATGACGCCGGGATGTATCGGCCGGCGGGTTATTTCTTCACGGCGCACAAGATATTCGCGAGGCATATCGACCCTCCAAAGCGGCAAAACTAATGGTACTGCTCCAGGTTCAACTCGTATCGCGTCGCCCTCTGCCCATTCGAACGTTATGCACCAGGGACCGTTCACGTGAAGTGAATAGCGCTGCGGCTTGCCGTGCAGCGGATGAAGATTGAAGCCGGGCAAATTCAGATTCCTGAGAGTCGCGGCGTGGTCCAGCACGGACAACCTTCGAAGGCAGCGCTGCTCGAGATTCTTCGCAACTATCGCGCTGGAACCGGCCGTGAAAAGCTCCTTGAGCCCCTTATGTCTGAAGCTCCTGATCACATGTTTCTACGTGTAACATGCTGTGCCACGATCTGTCGAGCGACGTGTCACAGGCCCGTGTTCGCGAGCGATCGAAACGTCAGCCCGATGGGTGCAGTACTGTATTGTCGATCAGGCGAACTTTGCCGACGCGGGCGGCGATCGCGACCAGCACGGGACTATCGAACGACGCGAGCGAGGTGGCGGGCGCCAGTGTTTCGGCGTCCACGACCTCCACGTATTCCACGCGGAGCGCCGGCGTCGCCGCGAGCGTTTCGGCCGCGACATGGATCAACTCCGAGGGCGTTGCGCCGCCGGCCTCGAACCGATCGCGCACGGCCTTGAGCGCGCGGCTCAGGCCGAGCGCCTGCTCGCGCTCCGGCGCCGTCAGGTAGGCGTTGCGCGAGCTCATCGCGAGTCCGTCGCGCTCGCGCACGATCGGAACCGGCACAATCTCGAGATCGAAATTCAGATCGGCCACCATCCGCTGGATCGCGCGCAACTGCTGGAAGTCCTTCTCGCCGAAGAGCGCGACCTGCGGTTTCACGATATTGAAGAGCTTCGCGACCACCGTCGTCACGCCCCGAAAGTGAATCGGACGGCTCTGTCCGCATAGCCCCCTGGTGACTTCGGTCACGTCAACCCAGGTCTGAAACCGCTCGGGATAGATCGCCGGGGCTTCGGGCGCGAACACGATATCGACCGGCACGCCGCGCATCAGCTCGCAATCGCGATCGAAGTCACGCGGATATCGCGCGAGATCTTCGTTGGGTCCGAACTGCGTGGGATTCACGAACACCGAGGCGGCCAGCAGCTCGGCTCGCCGCCGCCCCTCGCGCATCAGGGCCAGATGCCCGTCGTGCAGGTAGCCCATCGTCGGCACCAGCGCGATTCGATCGCCGCGGGCACGCGCCGCATCGGCCAGCCGCTGCATCTCGGCGGGCGACTTGACGATCTTCACCGTCAGTCACGTTTTCGGGCAGTCACGTTTTCCGGCTGGGAGTCGCGCCTTCCCGAACGATAGCAATGCTCGGGACCGGGAAAGGCGCGCTCGCGGACTTCGCGGATGTAGCTCAACGCGGCGCCGCCCGCTTCTTCCCACAGATTCAGATAAGGCTTGGCGAAGCGCGGCGCGGGGCATCCGGAGAGCCCGAGCAGATCGTGCATCACGAGCACTTGGCCGTCGCATCCGGGGCCGGCGCCGATACCGATTGTGGGCACGCCGGCCTTGGCGGTGATCTCCTCGGCCAGCTCGGGCGGCATTCCTTCGAGCACGATCGCGAAAGCGCCGGCCGACTCGAGTGCGGCGGCGTCCTCGATCAGCCGCTCACGGCATCCGGGAGCGCGTCCGCTGCGGCGCCCCTGCACGCGATATCCGCCCATCCGATGGATCGATTGGGGGGTCAACCCGATATGGCCCATCACGGGAATGTCAACCGCGACCAGCCGCCGGACCGTATCAGCGATGCTCACGCCGCCTTCGAGCTTGACCGCCTCCGCGCCGCCTTCCTTCAGCAACCGCCCGGCGTTCAGCAGCGCCTGCTCGACGCTGACCTGGTACGAGAGGAACGGCATGTCGGCCACCAGCAGCGCGCGACGCCGAGCCCGCGCCACCATGCGGGTGTGATAGATGATTTCGTCGACCGTGACGGCGAGCGTGTTCGGCGCGCCTTGCACGACCATCCCGAGGCTGTCGCCGACCAGCAGCGCGTCAACGCCGGCGTGGTCGAAGACCCGGGCGAACGCATAGTCATACGCCGTCAGCATCGCGATCGGCGTGCGCGCCGCCTTCATGCGCGCCAAATTGGCGATCCGGACCTTGTCTTTTTCTACGCTCAGCATCGAAACCAAGCCTGCCGCGAAACAAAAGCGGGCCGCCATCCAAATCCGGCGACCCGCATCGAAGCCCGCGCGTTCGCGAGCTCAGCCGCCTCAAGAGTCCCGGTCGTGAATCGATCCGGGCGCCGGTGCAAGCTGCTATGTAACGTCCCTCTGACTAACGCCAGTCTCGCCGGGATTTTCCTCGACGGACCAGTTTTCTTTTAGTACGAATCCGCCGCCAGAGTAAAGGTTCGCCGCCGGGCCATAGTGCTGCGTCGGCTTCGCCGAAGCCGAGGCGCAAGCCACGGTGCAACGGCCGCTCCGGTGGCTTGCGAGCCGCGCCAGACCGAACCCCGCCCGAACCATCGGCCGAGCCATCGGGCGGTTGCTACGAAATGGCCTTTGGGAGTAGAGCTATGTTAACTATCGGTTGCGTACCGCAGTCGCGCCGGACGCCGACCGAGGAGGGGCAAGATGGAGGCTCAAACGGGGCCGAACCCACGTTTCGCGAGTCGAGTCGGTTCAGGGCGCCATGCGATCGGATCGCTGGCGCTGATGCTGGCATTCTTGACTTCCCCAGCGGCATTCGCCGTCAGCATTGGCGGTTTGCCGGGCGCCACGCCCAAGACTGCTTCCAAGCCGCTTATCCTCTTTGGCTTCCAGCGATACGAGGCCGATCGGCACGGCGTCTATCAGTTCACGACCGCGATCGCCGACGACGCCCCGGTCTCTGTCGCGGTCGACGCGAACGGGAACCTCTACGTCGCCAACAATGGCACTAACACCATCACGATCTATCCGCAGAACGGCAGCACAGGTTCGATGCCAAACGCGGTCATCGCCGGTCCCGACACGGGGCTGACCGGATTCGGCCCCCTCGCCGCCGACCCCAAAGGCAACCTCTTCACCATGACCAACGGTTTGAACCTGCTCATGTACGCCGCCGGGAGCACCGGCAACGCAGCTCCCACGATCAAGATTCCCGCAAGTCCACAGGTGCTGACTTGCGCGGTGGGGATGACGGCGGACGCGAAAGACAACATCTATGTGGTGAATCGCCTTGGAGCCGCGGTCAACAAATTTGTGCCGGGCTCGATAGTAATTTTCGGGGCGCGGTCGGGCGCAATCCCGAAGACGACCATCTCGGGCGCTGCGACCGGGATCGTTACTCCGGGCTACGTCGCGGTCGACAGCGCGGGCAAGATCTACGTTGCGAACGACGGGTCGATCGCCAGCAACGCGGGCCTGGGCCCGGATACCAGCAGCATCGTCGTGTTCAAGCCCGGCAGCTCGGGCAACGTCAAGCCGATCGCGTTTATCAGCGGTTCCGCGACCGGGATCGGCCAGACGGTTACCGGCCTCGCGGTCGATTTGGTGGGCAATATCTATATCAGCAGCATACTGACCACGCGATCTGGAACGGGGAAGCTGGCGTCAACCAATAGGCAATTCCAGATTCAGTCTTTCGCGGCGGGCAGCAACGGTAACGTTGCTCCCATCGCGACGATCGCCGGAGACGCCACCGGACTGTACAACACCGATGGCGGGAACACGCTCGCGGTCAGCGCCGCAGGCAAAATATATTCAGCCAACGCGGCCGCCAACAGCGTTACTGTGTACGCGCCTGGGAGTTCCGGGAACGTATCGCCGGTCGCCACCCTCAGCCGCGGCGACGCGGGCGTGGGAGACCTGATGGGCGTGGCTTTCGACAAAGCGGGAAATATCTACGCGCTGCAGCGGACCGCCGAAACCACCGACAGCATCAGCGAATGGGCGGCGGGTTCCACCGACAGTCCGCCATTGGGCACGCTCGATTTCACGCCTCCCGTTGACAACACGCCGCTTGGGCTGGCGGTCAACACGGCGGGAAATATCTACGTCGGGATGCCGCCGCCTTCGGGCGTATTGTCAGGAGGCAGCCTGCTTGAATTTGCCGCCGGAAGCGAAGGCAACGCCCAACCGACACGTACGATTTCGGGCTCCAGCACGGGGATTGGACTGCCCACCGCGATAGCCGTGGATCAGGCGGGCAATGCCTATGTGTCGAGCTGGACCGATAACGGGGCGGTCAGCGTCTTTTCCCCGAGCGACGACGGCAACGCGACACCAAGCCAGCTAATCGCGGGTGCGGGTACGGAGATCTGGACTCCGGAAAGTATCGCAGTGGACTCGAAGGGCACGATCTACGTTGGCAATAGTGCCGCCGCGGGGGCCAACACGGTCCCGCAGGTGACGATTTACGGTCCGGGAGCTACGGACGACGCGGTGCCGCGGGCAGCGCTGCCGGTGGTATTCGGCATCACTGGCCTGGCGGTCGACACGGCAGGGAACCTTTACGCCGCGAACGCCTCGACGGTGGAAGTCTTCCCGCCCGGGGCGAGCGCGAAAAGCAAGCCTCAGACGCTGATTTCATTCAGTCGCGGCGGCTCGACCTTCGCGATGTTTCCCACCGCGCAGCCGTAAGCGCAGTTAACCGACAGTTTGTCAGTTGGCCGCTTTGGCGGCGGTGGTAGTGCCCGGCAGACGCACCGGCATCTGCTTGCGCTTGCCGTTGCGCACCACACTCAGGTACACCACGTCGCCGGGCCTGGCGTCGCGCATCTCGTCCTCGAAGTCCAGGTAGTTGGTCACCCGCTTGCCGTCCACGCCGATAATCATGTCGTAGGACTCGCCGACCTGAGTCCCTTCGAGTACCGCGACCGCCAGCACCGCCGGTGGAAAGACCATCGCGGCCGCGAGCGCAACGCCCTCGAGCGCGCTGTGGGCGGCGGTGCTGTAGCCGTGCAAGCCGGCCTCGGCCGCCGGTGAATCCTTGTGGACCTTCAGGATCAGCAGGCCGTCGGCTTCCCCGCCGCCGCTGAGCTTGCGGCGATCCTCGCGCAGCTCAACTCCAATCACCGAGGTGTCGCTGCCCTCGGCCATGAACTCCTGAAGGCTGTGAAGATGCGGCGCCGGCATCGGAGCGGGATTCTGCGCCGCTTCGTACGCTTCGATCTGCCCGCTGGTGGCGGCGTCGTGGTTAAGTTCGCCGGGCGCGCCCGGTTCTTCGGATGGAACATTAGCGCCCGGGGTCTGGGATAGATCGTCCAATGGATCGGTCATCGGCTCAACCGTGGTCTGCGGCGGCGGCGTCAGAGCTTGGGCGGGCGGAATCTCGGCGGTGCTGGTGGCCGCGTCGGCGGTGGCGC
Source organism: uncultured delta proteobacterium (assembly GCA_963793115.1). GTDB lineage: Bacteria > Desulfobacterota > Binatia > Binatales > Binataceae > CAVVMA01. The sequence continues at coordinate 4,033 of CAWBYV010000008.1, read as the reverse complement.
CTGTCACCTGCCTGTTGGACCCGGCGCGGGCGGGAGCAGGCCTGCCGAGCGACAGCGCCAGCAGCGCGAATCCGATCGCGAGCGCGGCCGAGCGCTCAGTTGAGGCTCCAACAATTCTCATGCTCGCTCACGCGTCTTTCGTTACGGAGCTTCTTCAGGTGCGAGCGGACCGAACTGGCAGCGGCCTGATGCAGATACTCGGGAACGTCGGTATAGATTCGCTTGACGATCCGCATCGCGTCGAGCGGGCCGTCTTTCAGCGCGCCGATGATCTGATTTTCGCGGAGCTCGCGATGCGCGATGTACTCGCGAATCTTCTTGACCGGATCCCGAATCACCGGGCCATGCGCCGAATAAATCACTTCGAGATCGAGCTCCAGCAGCCGCCTCAGTGAGTCCATGTATTGCACGAGGTCGCCGCTATCGTCCGGAATCACGGTAGTGCCGGCGCCGAGCACCACGTCGCCGGTGAACAGCGCGCGCTCTTCCTTGAGATAGTAGCAGAGGTGGTCCGGGGCGTGGCCGGGCGTGAATATCGCGACCAGCGTGACGCTCTCGCCTTCGATCTGCGAACCGTCCTCGATCGGCGTCAGCGGTTCTGCGGCCTCGTCGTGTCCCGGCCACGGTTTCTTGAGCACCTCGATTGGGCCGGATTTCCCCCAGCCACCGAATCTCTCCCGGACTTGGCGGACGCCTCCGATATGATCCACGTGGGCATGCGTCAGCGCGATACGCTCGATCTGGCCGGTGTCGCTCAGTTCCTTGAGAGCGCGGGCCAGCAGATCGGGATAGACCGCGACTCCCTGACCGGTATCGAGCAGAATCGGGCGGCGGCCGGTGCCGAGCAGGTAGGTGTTGGTACCGGGACCGGTGAACGGCGACGGGTTCTGGCCCAGCACCGTCGCGACCCGCGGCGAGAGCCGCGCATAATCGGGAAGCTTGAGACCGATCATCGAATCGGTCACGACCCTGTTGGTTGCCATCGTGTTTGATGATTGCAGTTGGATGATTCGCTCGCGGCTATTGACGGCGGTTGCGCTCGTAAATCAGACGCAAGCCTTCCAGCGTCAGGAACTCGTCAACTTCCTCGATGGCCTTGGACTCGCCGGCGATCAAGTCTGCCAGGCCACCGGTCGCGATTACGCGCGCCGGTTCCCCGCGCTCGCGCTTGATACGCTCGACCAATCCGTCAACCAGACCGGTGTAGCCGAAAATCACCCCGGACTGGATCGCCGCTACCGTCGTGCGCCCGACGGCCTCGCGCGGCCGCACCATCTCGACCCGGTACAGCTTGGCGGCGCGCTCGATCAGCGCGTCCATCGCGATTGCCAGTCCCGGCGCGATCGCGCCGCCCACGTACTCGCCGCGTCCAGTGACGTAATCGAACGTGGTGGCGGTGCCGAAATCGACCACGATACATGCAGTGTTGTATCGATCGAAGGCCGCGATCGCGTTTGCGATCCGATCGGCGCCGACCTCTCGCGGGCTCTCGTACAGAACGGGCATCCCGGTTTTTATTCCGGGCCCGACCACCAGCGGCTCGCATTGGAAGTATCGCCGCGACAGTTGCTCCATCGTCTGGTTGAGCGGCGGCACAACGCACGCGATCACGACCCCTTCAGGCTTGAGCGGCGCGGTCAGGCCCGCCGACGCGAGCAAGGTGCCGAGCAGCGCGCCGTGCTCGTCGGTGGTCCGTTTGATCTCGGTCGCGATACGCCAGTGATGGAGCAGGCGCTGGTCTTCGTAGACCCCGATTACGGTGTGGCTGTTGCCGACATCCAGTGCGACCAGCATGACGTGTCCCGTCAGGCCTCCGGTGCAAGCGCGCGGCGCGTGTCAGTGCATCCGGGAAGCATGCCCGAAGCCGCTCATCCCGACCGAAGGTGGTGCTTTCGCCGTTCCCGCGTCGCCGGGAGCCGAATCGATGAGGCCCAGCCGATGCCTGTGATGGTGAAACGGCGGCGGGACGGGCGGCGGCGCGCCCGGCGACGGATAGAAAGAGTAAGGGCCGTAAGGGTAAGGACTCATCAGGAACGGCACCGGCGCGCCCATGAAGGGCGAGAACGCAGGCCCCATCGCCTCGTCCTGCATCCCCTGATTCATGTAGTCGTCAACGCTGGCATATGACGGGTCGGGCAGCGAACTATCAGGCGCCGGCATCGCGGTGTCGCCCTCGTCATTGCCGCTCGCGCTCTCGTCCTTCCAGATGTAGGTGTGAGTCCCGTCGGACCAAATCGAGTCTCCCGGAGCCGAACCGTCGCCGGAGGGAGCCGAAGCGCTCGGCGGCGTGACGGCCGGAACCTCGAGCGTCTGGCCATTGTCGGCAGCGCCGGACCCACTTGAATTGGCCAAACTGGCTGAGTTGGTTGAAATATTGGCTGAGTTGGCAGGCGCGGCTGCGGCGTTGGATGAACCGGCCGAGACCGTGGATGAAGCGCCGTCCGCCCGCGCGATCGTAACCACGGTCAGCACCGCCAGCGAGAAGGCGGCTGTCGATAAGGCCGCTGGCCAAGCCCATGAAGCGATCGCTGACATACGCTGGTCCATCGGATGACTGCGGCGCCACGACCGGTCCGTAAACGCCGCCTCCCAATCAGACGCTATCACCCCATGCATGGCTGGAGCAAAAGAATTTTTAAGGCAGTTTTCCCGCGTCAGAGGTCAGGTTAATATCGCCGGCTATGTCAGACTCCAAAGTCGCATTGGTAACCGGCGCGGGACGCGGGATCGGCCGCGACATCGCGCAGAGACTCGCGCGCGAAGGATTCGCGGTCGGACTTATCGCGCGCACCCGCTCGCAACTCGAGGAGACTGCCGGGCTGATCGGAAAAAGCGGCGGGCGCGCCCTGGTCACGCCGACCGATGTGTCGAAACGCGAACAGGTGCTGGCAGCGGTCGCCGCGGTCGAGCGGGAACTGGGACCGATCTCGGTGTTGGTCAATAACGCCGGCGCATACCTGCGCAAGCGCTTCATCGAAATCAGCGAAGAGGAATTCGATTTCCAGCTCAAGGTGAACGCCTACGGTCCGTTCTTCTGCGCCCAGGCTGTGGTCGAAGCGATGGCTGAGCGGGGCGGCGGGACAGTCATCTTCGTGCTGGGCTCGGAGAGCCGCGGCGGCCCCGCGATGTATTCGGCGTACAGCGCCTCCAAGCTCGCGCAGCGCGCGATCGCCGAATCGCTCGCCTACGAGTACATGCATCGCGGAGTCCATTGCGCCACGCTCAACGTCGACGGCGCGGTGGACAGCCCCCGCGTGCGCGAAGCGATGCCGGGGGCCGACCTGTCGCACTTCGTCTCGCCCGAGGCGATCTGCAACGAGATCGTGCATCTGATCGGCCAGCCGAAGAGCTCGTGGTCGTTCACGGTAGACCTGCGGTCGTTCGCGCAATGGCGCCCGCGCGCCGCCGCAAAGAAAAGTTAGCCTTCGCCTCTTTTCCTCCCTCGCCCGCTCCTTCGCAGGAGAGGAACCCGCGAAGATTTTGAGCGACCGGAGACATAGGTAACACTTTAGACCGGCAACATAGGTAACACTTTTTGCCGGTTTGCTGCTGGCGGGGAGGAGCGCGAGGGGGGCAGCCCCCCTCGCCGCTGGCTGTGAATCGCTGCTCATTGCGCGCCTCGGTTCAGCTTAAAGGTCACGCCGTCGATCACCCCCAGCGCGATCGGCCCGAAGTAGGCGGCGGCCTCTCCGTCAGCATTTTCTCTAAGTCCAATCACCTCATTGACTAGCGCCGCGCCGATCAAGACCAGTTCGCCCTGCCATTTGATCTCGCCGTTGCTGCGCACCCGGCGCGGTTGGTAATCGGCGGGATAGACCGGGTCCTCCAGCCGCTTGGGATAGGACCGCGGCGAGGGCCTGTAATGCTCCGCCGGCGGGGTCTGGCCCAGCGCCTCGTGGGGACGCTCATGGTTGAACTCCGCGCGAAAACGATCGAAGCGGCGCTGCTGGGCCTGGAGATTTTCCGCGGGCGGTTTGGCAGTCTCGAGCTTGAGCGTGCGGTGCATCCGTTCGTGACGCCCGTTCTGCTGCGG
>CAWBYV010000007.1:0-19408 GCA_963793115.1 uncultured delta proteobacterium | reverse complement strand
GAACGGCGGGATGCCGTTCACACTTAAGATCGCGTCGGTGGGCTTTTCGACATGACCGTTCAGTCTGTCGAGATACTCGGCCCAGTCGTGCAATCCGCGCGCGCGAAGCCACTCGACGGTCCAGCGCTCGCCGTGCTGTTCGATCATCTGTCGCGCGGCGAGTATGTCGTCTTTCGATCCCGCTCCGATGAAGGCCAGTGCGGCGGGACCCAGCGAGAACTGAAACAGTCGGCGCCCCAGCGGCGAAACATAGTAGTAGTGCCGCTTTGGCGTGGCGTCAGCGATGATTTCGACCTGCCGGTCGGAGAGTCCGAATCGACGGTAGGTCTCCCGTGTGGCGCTGTTCGTCGCCTCGGGGTTGGGCAGATAGAGCTTGGTCGGACAGGACTCGAGAATTACGTCGCGATGCGGAGAATTGGCGATTTCGCTCAAGCTCTGGGTGGCGAGTACCACTGCCGCATTCTTTTTGCGCAGCGTACGCAGCCACTCCTCGATCTTTGCTCCGAAGACGCTGTTGGTGAGCATGATCCACGCTTCATCGAGGATGATGAGCGTCGGCCGACCATCGAGGCGCTGATCGATTCGGTGAAATAGATAGGTCGCGACGGGCACTACAACCTTCGGCCCCATTGCCATAAGGGTTTCGAGCTCGAAGGTGACGAATCGCTCTTCGAGTATCACGTCATGGTCCGCGTCGACGAAACGCCCGAGTGGTCCCGCGAGCGAGAAGGCTGCCAGTCCATCGCGCACCACGTTGTCCTGGACTTGGGTGACAAGGTTGCTGATGGTGCGCTGCTCGGCCGGACCTTCCGCTACCAGAGTCAGGCCGCGCCAGAGGGCCTTGCGCTGGCTAGGTACGAGCCTCACGCCCTGAAGGTCGAGCCAATCTTCGAGCAGACCCTGCAGCTTCATGCGGTCGGTCTCATCGTCAATCTGCGCGAGCGGGCAAAGTGGGACCTCCTCCTCTCCGAGGTCGAGGTGCTGCCCGCCCAGAGCCTTGGTGAGAACGTATGCGGAATAGCCCTTGTCGAAGAAGAAGATTTGCCCGTCAGGGACTGCACGAAAGTTCGCTGCGATCGCGCCGAGCGCGACGCTCTTTCCGCTGCCAGTCGGACCGTAAATGCCGGTGTGGCCGGTGTCGCCGACGTGAAGATTGAGACGGAACGGCGTGCTGCCCGTGGTCGCGCCGTAACACAGCGCCGGGCGTGTTCTTCGGGTAGTAAGGGCAAGGGTTGGTCGCGAGGCCCGCCCAGATGCTCGTTAGCGGCAGAATGTCCGCAAGGTTCTGCGTGTTGACCAGTGGACGCCGCACGTCGTACCAGCCGTGTCCTGGAAGCGATCCGAGCCATGCTTCTACCGCGTTGATCGTCTCTATCCGCGGATCGAAGCCCATGTTCTGGCAGACCTTGAAGACGAGCTGCGCGTTTTCGTCGGCGACGTTGGCTCGGTCCTCGGTGACGATCACCTTTGGCGTTACGTAGCAATATCGGACCGCGCCGCCCTCGGCCTCGGTGATCGCCTGGTCGGCGTCGGCCGCCATCTTGAGCGCGTGCTGGTTCTGGAAAGCAGCTCCGGCGCCGGAGCCGAAGTGTTCGCTGATGACGCCCCGAAGTCCGAGTCGCTTTTGGAACCAATTGCGCCGGTATACGGTGAGCTGGCTGATCGCCGTCCGCGGCCCTACGGGAATCCCGCGCGTCGAGTAACGATAAGATATCGGTAACTCGCTCAAGAACGCGGCCATCTCGGCGTAGGAAAAGGGCGGGAAGCCGGCCAGCGCGATGACGCGGATGTGCCTTCCGCCGATGCGCGGTTTGAAGCCAGCGATCAAATCCTGATTGCCGAGAACCGCGTCCAGATAAGTTGGTGTTCTCGGCGCAGCTACTTCGCACATTCGCCCGTTGATGCAGCTCGCGAGGTGCGACAGCAGGACCGGCATATTGAGCGGAGTCAATTTCCACACGGGGCTTATCGCATCTTCAAATTCGCGGAGTCGCTGCTTGAACCATTCGAGCTGTCGTCGCCAGTCAGCGCGCGACGGCGTGCCCGTCAGAAAGACACCGGCGATCCGCGTTTGCGTGTCGGCCGGCGGGCGATACGTGATCGTGAGAACACAGTTCGTCTCGAAGTGCTGGCCCTCAGCCGAGTATTGAATCTCTCGTTCGCGATCGAGCGTTGCGCTAACGGGATCGGCAAACGTACGGCTCGGGTAATCGATGCTCGGATGACGGATGAGGTCGATGTTGTACATGAAGCCGTCGTCCAGGCGCGCAAGAGCGCGATTGGCCTGCGCGCGATGGGCATCGAGTTCTTCGACGCTCGCGGAATTCAGATCAAGCCCCGAGCACTCGAAGGAAGACAGGAACGCGCCGTCCTTCATCGCGATAGTGTAGTCGTCGATCGGAATTGCGTAGTTGAGCTGGTCAGGCAGCCCGAGCAACCTGCCGCGCTTTCGTCTCAAGTCCTTGAACTCTTTGAGGAACATACTTCTTCCCTCCTCTTCCTAAGCGCGCATCTCCTTGGGCGTCGGTACAGATACGCGGATTCGGGGTGGCGATGCCGAGATTGGAGCGCGTGCCGGATAATAGTCCTGGTAGCGGATGTGGCGGACGTAGACCTGGCTCAGCTGCGGATCGAACTTCGCTGCCTGGACCAACGCCCAGTGCCCCACGGTCAGCAGGAACGCCCCCATTGCGACCGTGTACCAGTGGAGCCCGCCGCCGAAGATCAAAGCTGCGGCGGTTATCCAGTTGGCGATCGCCAACGGTCGCTCGGCTCCGGCCAGCAGAATCGGCTGGGTAAGCGATCGATGAATCGCGCTTACCCGCCGCTCGCTCTTCAGCCATGGTGCCTATCCTCCTCCGCCTAGAAGAGCGCTCCGCCCATCGGGAATAGCGTCGTCATCAGTTGGGTGGCCCCAAGCGCACAGGCCCCGCCGAAGGCGAGCGAGGACATCTTGCGCACGCCGGTTCCGTGCTCGCTGACCGACCACATGATCCCGGTGCCGATGACGGCTGCGGTGGTGATCGCGTGGGCGACCGGTCCCTGCAGGTCGGTCTGTAACGTCGTCAGCGGAGTGATCCCACGGGCAGCGCTCCGCCAGCGGCGATCGCTGCGAAAGCCCTGACCGGCCACACAAAAGTGACCATTCCGTAGGCGTAAACAATCGATGACGCCCACTTTCTCCACGTACCCTTTTGTCCTTCCAACCGCTTCATTTCGCGTACCTCCTCTTAATTCGCAGATGACTTCAAAACGCTATTGCCCTGAGTCCTTGTGCTTGACTGCGTTGTCTGGGGAAGTGACTTTGAATCCATCGGTCGCGCTGTATCCGTCGACGCGAACCAGCTCCTTCACGCGCCGTCCTGCAGGCGTGCGGACGATGAAGGCGAGCAGGTTGATGGTCTCGGCGATGAGTTCGGGTTGTGGCGGAACGCCGGCCTCCTGCACGAGGCTGGAAAGCCTCGTGAGCGCGGCCTTGGCGCTGTTGGCGTGGATCGTCGTAACTCCGCCCGGATGGCCCGTGTTCCACGCCTTGAGCAGTGCGAGCGCTTCGGCGCCGCGCACCTCGCCGATGATGATGCGGTCGGGCCGCAATCGCATCGTGGTGCGAACCAGTCGCGTCATGTCGGCGGCCTCGGCGGTGTGAAGCTGGACGAGGTTCTTCGCGCGGCACTGGATTTCGAGAGTGTCCTCGATGATCACGTAGCGCTCGTTCGGATCGGAACGCTCGACCATTTCGTTGATGAGCGCGCCGGCCAGTGTGGTTTTGCCCGAGCCGGTTCCGCCCGCGATTACGAGGTTGCGTCGCGAATCGATTGCTTCACGCAGGATGCCGGCCTGCGCATCGCGCAGGATCTCGTCGCGCACGTAATCGTCGAGTGTGTAGAGGACCTGGGCTGGCTTGCGCATGACGCAACAGGGCTTTCGGGCAACCGGCGGAAGCAGTCCTTCGAAGCGGATTCCTCCGATCAGCAGTTCGCCTTCAACAATCGGATTGACTGAATTCACCACGCTGCCGAGTGACGAGGCGACGGTGCCGATCAGGCTTTCGACCTGCGAAGCCGCGAGCACCAGACCGGCTTCGTGCATTCCCTTTGCGTACGATTCGAACCAAACGCGCCCGTCTTCGTTGACGATGATCTCGGTGACGTTCGGATCGGCGATCGCCGCGAGAATCCGTGGGCCAAGTTGCCTTCGGAGCAACTCGTCCAGCCGCCGCTCCTGAGTCTGCTGCGCCGAGATCATGCGTTGTCTCCGTCAGACTCCGCGTTTGAGTTGTGTTCTTCGCGACGAGCTTCGTTCTGAGGCTCGTCGGGGTTTGCAGGCTTCTTCCCACTCGCGCCCGGAGTTTCCATCTGCTTGATGGTGTCTTCGACTTCGAGCCGCCACCCATGGTGGCGCCGCTCTCCACTGGCCAAGGCTTGCTCGCGCTGGGCCTCGGGAATCTCCGGCAGATGGGTCAGCATGCTCAGCGCGAATTGATCGAGCATGGCCAGGAGCATCGTCACCTGTTTGCTCAGCGGCCGGATGGCTTGGGCGATGAACGATCGATTCGCGTCGATGATTCTCTTTTCGGTTGCGACCAGCTTGGACTCGGACAGGCTTACGGTTGAATGTCCGTTTGAATGGACCAGACGCTCCTGGATGTAACGTGAGAGCGAAAGGCCTGCCTCTTCAGCCTCTTCCTTCAAGCGCGCGAAGTCGTCGCCGCCGACATACGCTGTTAGTTGTCGCCTCAAAGTAGTCTCTCCTTCTTTCGACCGCGGTTGGTTGCAGCTGCTGTACTGCCACCCTGCTCGACGGCAAACTTCAAAAACGTGAGCTGCCCGTTCGGTGGCGGTTGAGCTGCCTTTGCGAGAAAGTTGGGTTCCCGCTGTGATTCACGTCCGGCAAGACCTTCCGTATCCGGCGTGATTTGATTGGATATGGGCGATGGCATCGCTTCGCTCGCTTTCTCGTTGGCACTTGAGTTCGCGATACGGTCAGTTTTCGACGGTGGTTGGATGGCCGCTCGCTGCTTGAAGAACGGCTCGGTGTAATAGCGGATCTTGGTGGCGCGGATCGCAGGCTGACCGCTTGTGAAAATCAGGGCTTCGTCGGAGCCGAGACGTGTGACCTCGTCTGGCGTAACCAGAGGCCGCGCCACCTCCGGCTCCGATAGACTCGCGCCCGTGCTGGAGAAAGTGCGGTGCGCATGGCGAACGGTCGCTTCACCAGCCATCTGAGAAAGCAGCCGCGCAGTTTCGATACGGTTAGGCGTGAAAGCGACGCGGGTATGGCAGTTGGAGGTGATCGCCTCGTCGTGCCCATAGGCCGCATGAATCTGGCTCAAGTCCTGGGCGATGAGACATGCCTTGATCCCGTACCCGGCGATCAGCGCAAGCGAGTCCGCAAACATATCGAGCCGTCCGAGACTTGCGAATTCATCGATCATCAGAAGCAGCCGGTGCCGGTAGCCGGTCATCGCGCGCCCATTGCGATACTCGAGACGTTCGGTCAGACGATGAAGGATCTGGCTCAGCATCAGCCTGATTAACGGCCGCAGACTGTCTTTGTGAGCGAGCGGCACGACGACGTAGAGCGAAACCGGCCGCCGATGGTTCATCAGATCCTCGATGCGGAAGTCTGAGATCGCGGTATTCGTTGCGATGACCGGGTCGCGGTAGAGTTCGAGAAACCCCTTGATTTCCGAAATGACGCCGGATCGTTCGTTGTCGCTCTTGTCGAGCAGACTGCGCATCGCGCGGGCGACAACTGGATGTGTCTTCGTGGGATTGCCCTGCGAGTCTTTCCAGCCCATTGACCCCTCAGGGTCGTGGACCGTGGTCATGATCTTTTCCAGAGTCTGGTTGATCGGCTGAGCCGGATCCGAAAGCCTCGCTTCGATGCCGCTCAAAGTTGGATCGCGGTTCTCATAGAGCTGGGCGAGGGTGAACCCGGTGAAGCCTTCCACGCCTGCGCGCAGCCAATGGTCGGGAAGGCCCTTGCCATTCGGGTCCATGATCATCTGCGCGATATTGCGCACATCTCGAATTTCGTGAGGCGTGCGCAACCGGACCTCGGCCAGCGGATTGAATCGAGCGCCGTCTTCGTCAGGTGACGCCGGCGCATACTTCAGACAGATCTGCCCCATCCGTTTCCGTGCACCTGAAGTCAGCGCCCAGTTCTCGCCTTTGAGATCGTGAATCGAGGCCGAATGCGGCCACGTGAGCAGCGTCGGAATCACGATCCCGACGCCCTTGCCGCTCCGGGTCGGAGCGAAGACCAGGATGTGCGAAGGTCCGCAGTCGCGCAGATAGAAGAACCGGCCCCATCGGCGCCATACGCCAAGGTAAACGCCTGCCCGGTGCGAGAAGGGTTTCAGAACTTTCGCGCGTTCGGCGATTCTGCGTAGCCGCCGCGGCAGCAACCGGCTTTTGTCTATGAATCCGGCCGCTCGGAGATCCCTGGTATTGGCCCAGCGCGCCGATCCATGCAGGTCGGATGGATTGCGAAACCATCTATGCCGGGCGACCGCTATCGCGCCCATCGCGATTACGGTCAGGGCAATCATCGGGTAGACCGCCTCGCGCGCACATAGCTCCCATAGCGGCGTGAGGGTCGGCTCCGAGTGCCAGCGCCACCACCAGACCATCCAGTCCCACGGACGGTAGAGCGTTCCGGCCATCGGGAAAGCACCCCACGGTTCGCCGAGCAGCCGGCGAGTAACCGAAGAGTCGTGCGGCATGCTGCGTCGTCACCCAGTTGACCACCACGAAGGCCAGCTCCAAGCGCGAGCATGGCGACGAATCTTGGTCTGCCTGAGACTCGCGTCAGAGGCGGTCCCCGACAGCCGATAGGGACGTTGTTCAGCCATGGCGATCCCTCCGTTTGTCGAAGCCGCGATCGAGTCCATGATCACGGTCATGCCGCTGGCTGCGCGCCCGGCTCTTGATGATGTCTTTCGACTGCTGGCGCTCGCGAAGATTCCGCTCGTGGTCCTGCGATAGCTCCCAGCTTGCCTCACCAACCCGCCGGGCGAGTCCAATGCCTTCGAGGAACTGCAATCGCGCCAGCTCCTGCTCCGCTCTCACGCGGGAGGCATCGCTGCGCGGTTGGAACTGTTCGTAACTTACGAGGCCCGACACATTCGCCTTGCGCTGCAGCGTTCGATCGATTTCGGTCCATTGCTCTTTCCTGATCACGCGCTCGCGCGCATGCAGGACCTCGGGTTCAAGTCGCGGGCCGAGCTCCCTCGTCACGATCTCCTGGCTTCGTCCGCGCATGCCGAGCTTCAGGTATTCGCGGTCGATCTGCAGCGGCCGTCCGTCATCGCGAACCCCTCGCACAAGCAGGTGGACATGGCCGTCGTCGGTGTTGTGATGATCGATTGCGACCCATTGAAGCTTCGAGTTGAGATCGCGCTCCATTTGTTCGACGAGTCCACGGACGTGTTCTTGAAGATCCAGCCGGGAGGCGTCCTCCGGCGAGACGATGAAGCGCCACAGCAACTCGTCCTTCTTCTCCCAATCGCGCACGACCGCGACCATATCGATAGCGTCGTGCTCAGCATCAAAGCCCTGACCCTTGCCCTGCTCGCGCTGCGCTCCTGTGCGTGACAAGTAGCGGGCATGGGCCGCCCAACCGCCGGTATGATCGTTGCGCTTGAACGACGCCTTGACCACGGAACGGCGAGAGTAGGCGTGCGGGTCCAGCGCGACCCGCCGCCATGTCTGTCCGCCGCTGAGACTGCCCCACGATTGGCGCCGAATTCCCCACCTGACTCTCACTCGCCGTAAGGCAACCGCCCACCACGGAATCAGTGGACGCGGACGTTCCGTCTTCGCCGGACGAAGCTTGATATCGACTTCCTTCTGGCCGAAGAACCTACGACGCCTCATGGCTCGACTCCGTGAGCAAGGCGCGCAAGCTGGCGATGAGTTGCGCCGAATTCTCTGGCGCGTGTGCACCGAGAGCCTCGATGATTTCCTTGACCTGCGCCACTGCTGAGGGTGACCGAATGAAGTTCTCGCGCGCGGCTCCACGACTTCCACGCGCGCTTGCTGGTCGCCCGCTCTTCGAGCTGCTTCCGTCCCACCGATGCGACCTGTGCGCGCTGGCCGGCGCCGAGGTTCGCACTCTCGTGGGCTACGCTGATTAACGCTCCAAGCAGGAAGTCAGGCGGCTCGCGGTCGAGGCCCGCCAATGCGACCAATCCGCCCAGATTGGCGAGGTGGTGGACCCTGAGTCCCTGCTCGTGGCTGTGTCCGTTTGCCGCCATGATTCACCACGTGAGAATCGGTTTGAGAACGCCCTCGAACTCCCGACAGCGGAACCGGTCCGAAGTAGCGGGCGTCCCAGCTCCGAGCGTTATGGAAACCGAACAGCCAGACTTCGCCCGGCGCGACCTGGCGGCTGCCCCAAGGCACATGCGGCAGCGGTCGGCCTATGCTGTCGCGTGCTGCGACGGCGCTGTCGGCGAACGCCTGTCCGTCGACGGAAACCCATCCGGACTGCACTTCCAAAACGTCACCGGGAAGGGCTCCAACCATCTTGGCGACCGGCTCGGCTCCGCCTGGGCAATCGCCTTTCCGCAGGTAACCGCGAGCGAGTCCTTCCTGTGCGATCGAGGCCGGTAGGCAGGCGCCAACGAGCTCGCCGCGCTCAACCGATACTCCGGGTACGATCCGGTAAATCCCTGCCGGCGCGGCGCTGTCGGTGAGTGAAATGCGCAGGCCAAGGACCCTGCCCAGCGCGACCAACAAGGCCACTGCGATCGCTGGTCCGAGCATCGCCAAGACGGGTCTGCGAGCGTGCCGAAAACACTCGAAATGCAGCCTTGGAACGACCCGCTCTGAGGCGCTTTTCGCCGTACTGTGCAGTTGGCCGACCAGGATGCTCTGAAGTGGGGGAAAGGCCGTGAGAATGTTGGAGAAAACGGCGGATCTGCGGCACTGCACCGCAGATGCTTTATCTTGCTCTACGAACGAACGGCCTTTCCCCCACTCCTTCGCCACTCCGAACACACCACTCAGAGCCCTCCGTCCGCCCGCACGAAATCTCTGCAGTTCGATCATAGATCGCACTCCATCCTGAACTCCGACGCGCATCGCTTCACGCTTCGCCCTGACCATCAGCAGCGCCGCCCGGAACCATCCGATCTGAATGTGCGAGTCCATTCGCTCTCGCAGGCTTTCGAGAACGGTCTCTCCCCGCGGTCTTCCCGTCCAACGCATCCATCTCGTCGCGCATCTGTCGCGTCAGGCGGATGATCGATTCGCAGATGGTCGCGTTCAGATCGAAGCCCGCCTCGCTGGTGCGCTCGCGCAGCCGATCGATCTCCGCCTTCACCGAAGCCGGAACGCGCAACGTCATCGTCTCGGTCGGTTCTTCCTTGCGTTTCAGCACTCCCATCGCCCTTCTCCTTGAATCGGTTTTGTGTACGTTTCGTGCACAATCGCGCATGCGCTCCGTGTACGATTTGTGTACGTTCAGCCCTTGTAAGCCGCCGGGAATACGAGGTCCTCGGTTACCATCACGTTGAATTGGTAGCCGGGCCGGATTTCGATCGTCGGCGGCCGATTCATCCCTTGGCCGATCATCTGCTGACCCACGGCGCCGAACTGTCCCGACGCAGCCGACCCGGCCGTCTCGACTCGCCATCGCCCACTGGTTCGGCTGTGAGTAGCCGTAGGGTCCGTAGGTGCCGCCGCCGCCGAACGTCGCCATCTGTCCGACCATCTGGCCGGCGCTGATAAGACTCATGAGCGCCGCGGTGCCGAACGTTCTCAGGTAGTGGTTGTTCACTTCGTCCGTGAAACCGGCGTAGCCGCCCTGATCGGCTCCCGGCATCTGCGGGAGATCCATGCTCGAGGTGTTCGGGAAGATCAGCCGCTGCCATGCGATCTCGACGCGTTGCTGACCATAAGCGGAGGCGTTCTGGTATATGCCGATGAGTCTGCTGCCCTGCGGGACCAGCAGATATTTTCCGGTGGCGCTGTCGAAGACGTTCTGACTGACCTGGGCGAGGATCGGCCCCGGCAAGTCTGAATTGATCCCGCTTACGAGCACGGCTGGAATCACGCTTCCCGTCATCACTGTGAACGCCGATGCGGGCGGGTGAAGTGTCACGGTGGGATCAGTGGAATTGCCGAGTGTTGAAGTTCGTGCTCTGTTGGCCATTCGCGCGGGCGATTTCCAGCGTCCCGCCGTCGTGGAACGCGGAGACCATCTGCGGCGATTCGAGCGCCTTCATGTACTTCTCTTCCGCCCATTGCGCGTAACGGCTTGGTGGTCGCGGCGGTGCCTGTTGGATGGGGCTTGCACGGGCGCAACGACGGCCGGAGGCGGTACGAAAGTTGGTGCCGCGAGTGGCCTGCCGCCATGCGCGGCGAGGTCCGCGATCTCCCCGTTGTTGCGTGCCGATGCGCCGGGATCTTCACCCGCTTTCTGCAGACCCGCGCTCTGCCCGATACCGGATGACTCCACGCCCAGCGCCACCACCACGCCGCTCACGATCGCGACGGCCGCGAAGGCAATCAGTATCAGCCGGTTGAATCGGCCGCCTCCGGGATGCTCCTGCTCCAGCAAGTCTTCCGGTTCGTCCCGAAGATCGTCCTGGCCGTCGAGTCTGATATCCTCAGTCGCCATGGTTCTCACCTCGCCGCTCCCGCGTAGCTGATCGTCACGCGGTCCTGATCGCGTCCGACTCCTGACACGAGAATTGCGTCGGTGACCAGGCGGTCGACGACGTAGTAGTTTCCCTTGACCCGGTAGTTCACCATCTGGGTTCCGCTGCCCGCGTTCACAAGCAGCGCAGGCGCCTCACTCGACTTCATTCCCGGTGGCATCTGGATGTACACGTGCGAGCCGTCATCGAAGGCGCGAATCGGCTTCCACGGAACGTTCGCTCCGCCCACGGTGTACGCGAAGTTGAGTTGTGCCGGATCGACGTTGGCAACCTTTACGACGTTGCCAGAGTCATCGCCGGGCGGATCGGCCGCGATATCCTGTTGTGCCTTGGCGGCGGAGTCGGCATTTTTCATCGCCGTCATCAGCTCGTCGGGGTAGTAGAACTCGACCTCCTGCATCGCGTGGCTTCCGCGCGAGCGGAGCAGCAAGTGGTAGATGTGCTTTGTCGTGTAGATCGTAAGGTTGGTCTGGATGCCGGGAGCTTGCGGCTTCACTGCGAGATGCGGCACAGGGTTTCGCGGGTCTCCCGAGGAAGCGGGCGTCGCCATCCAGCGCTCGCTGTCACCAATCGCAACGTCGGTGATCGTCTCTCCTGGCTGCAGCTGAATGTCAGACGTTCGTAGCGGCTCGCAATCGACTGCTGGCTGGGGGCCTTGGCTATACGGATAGAGCGTGTAGCCCGGTGTTCTGTAGATCGCCCAATCGCCGCTCTTGTCGTGCTCCTTGATCGCCTGCTGAACCTCGGGCGGCTGCGCTGCAAGGATCTGCTCCGCGGTTGGCGGAGCTGGCGGCGCTTCCGCTTTGGGTTCCGCTTCGGTGACCAGTTTGAGCGGCGGCGGTGCTGCGCTGCTTGGTCGCGCAGGCTGCCAAGGTCAGCGCCAGAGTGAATGCTCCTGCGATGGCGGTCCTTCTCATCGCTCTGCCTCCTGCGAGTCTTGTTGCCGGCCTAGCCTTGCTGTTCGGTCCAGCTGATCTGCGTCACGTAAAAGCCCAGAGGATTGCTCACGATCGCGTCGTCGGAACTCGGCGGTACGATTTCGGTTTGCAGCACCGCCTCCCAATGTGACGGTGACCCGACAGCGACGCCGTTCAGATCGCGTTGCTGCTCGGTCCATCGCACCTGATAGCTGCGCGGCGAGAGCTGAAGGATCGAATCGATCTGAACTGAGACGGTCTGCTTCTCGGCGATCTTGAAGGGGTTATGGGAGAAGTTGTCGGAGTGGTAGTACTCGTCGAGAAACCGGTCCGCGGCGCCGCGCGTATGCGCGAGCAATGCGTTAAGCGTCTGATGCTCTACCTGCGCATCGCTGGTGACCGAGCGGGCGTCGCGGATGAAGGCCGCTACCTCGTAGCGCTCCATTCGCGCGGTCACGTCCGGCAGGGCTACCGGCGTCAGGGGTTGCGGGACCGTCAGGGCGTATCCGAGCTTGTCGACTTCGACGACGTACGGGATGTAGCGGCTGCGATTGCTGATCCAGACGATACCGCTCGCGAGAATCAGACTCAGGAGCAGGAGGCCGCCAGCGGCGATCTGCCAGTTACGTTTGCCGAGAACGAGGTCGGCGTATCGCTCGTCCCATTCCCGACGCGCTTCGAGATATGGGTTGCTCTCCATGCGAACGCCTCACCGTGAAAATCTGGAACTCACACATCAAAGTGCGGCTCGCTGGATTTGTTGGTTGAGCAAGTTCCTTGCCATCAGCGGGCCATGAGCGCGCGACCGAGAAACGGATGCGAAGAAATTAGTGCTGTGTGGGAATCGACGCGAGTACACTTTGAACTGGCCAAGGGACGCACGCCGGGGCGAGCCTATCAGCGGACGATTCTCGGGATTATGGGCAGCCGGAATTGTCGCATTTCCCCGGTTCCTCCGGGTGCATCGCGTTGAGAGCGCAAGCCTTGTTAATCTGCGCGAAGGAACCCCGCATGCGAATTTTGATTTTCGGTGCTGGAGCTTCGAGGTCTGCGGACTATCCCTCCGCTGATATGCTGATACCGACGATCGGCAAATTCGTCGAAGACTATTCCGACAGAATTCTAAAGGAATACTGGGAGCGATGGGATTCTTGGCGTAGAAACAACGAGTTTTTAAAGAGAGTTGTCTTCAACCCGAATCCGGAAGTCGTCCTATCGCTGGCAGATCTCTATGAGGCCGCCAGCAGGGCTGCGGACGAAGCAGAAATGCATGTGGCTATGGAAAAATGGCGCGCTGGCGGACTAACGGAAGAAGAGTTCCTCAGGTATCAGGAATACTGGAAGTCTGAAGAGCGTAAGAGACTTGAAGAAGGACGCCTAGCGCGGATTGGTTTCATCGAATGCCTTCAGCGCTTCTTCTTTTATCGGCATTACAGTGAGCTTCCAATCGAGGTCAGCGGGATTACCTCCGCCGACATTTTGTGCGCCTGTCGAGCGGCGACGTGGTCATAACGCTGAACTGGGATACGGCAGCAGAGAGGACGCTTGCGGAGGAAGGCTACTGGAATCCTATCAGCGGCTATAGTTTTCACAAAGATCTGAAAACAATGCCGTATGCAGAGCCTTTGCCGCCTGAGGTCAACACCGACTCCAGAGTAACAGTTCTGAAGCTTCATGGGTCAATCGGCTGGCATACATCGGGTTTGGGTGACGTCTATTTTGACCATCCCCGGTTCCTCAGCAGATTCGATTTCTACAACAACGGTAACCCGCTTTACTTGGTGGATCCGGCCGCGCCTATTGGTCGGCCCGCCGAAGATCCTGTCTTGCTGTACCCCTCCTATCTAAAGCAGCTAAGCGGCCGTGCTATGCAGCAGATATGGCACGATGCCGCAGAAGCTTTACGGCGCGCTGAACGCGTGGATGTGTACGGCTACAGTCTCCCGGAAAGCGATCTTGCTGTCAGAACGTTGTTCAATGTTCTTAGGTTTCGAGCCGAAGCGGACGCTCTCAGCGTTCTGGTTCACGATCCTGGCCCTGCTTCTCGAGAACGATGGCAAACTTTTCTTGGACCGAAGGCAGTAGTCGACGCTCGACGCATAGAAGACCCGCCAGATTAGCGCAAATGTTAGCCGCTCGCAGGTGTGGCGGTTTCTATCCTCTTGTGGATCATGGAAAGAAGCCAGAACACTTCCTCGCGCGTCGGCTCGGTTGACGGCCCAGCTGATCTTCGGGACGTGTGCCGTTGGGTTCCTGAACATGCCGAAGGCCCCCTTAATCGAGGTTGACGAATCCGCGCTGCTCGGATTTCTCGCTTTTGCTTTGGAAAGCATTGATGATGAGAAAGGTTTTCGCCACCAAGAGCCTGGTCTACAAGGTCAGCGCCGTCTTCATTCAGTCCTCGTTCTGGCTCGGAGTTTGTCGGCAACGCTCTTTGCCGCTTCCAGGACTGCGTGAAAATAGTTATCGGCGAGCAGCTCCTCTCGGCAAAATCGAAGTACGTCCGGGTGAACATTCCGGATTTCGAGATCGGTCCGAAGTTCGGCAGCACGACGTTGAGCCTCAGTCAGCGTACGCGCCTGCTCGATGCTGACTAGCTCGCCAGCCGCGTTCATCGCTAGCCCGGCGAAAACAAGGGCGCGATTGAGGTTGCTCGCATCGGTTCGTACCGCTCCGGCGAGCGTGCATAGAGTTCCGGCTTCATCGACTTGCGGATGAGGGCCAAAACGGCGGCCCGGTCTGCGCGGGTATTCTGGCTCTCAGCGAAGGCGTTGTATAGCCGATGCCGTTTGGTCATCGCCGGCGAAGGGTCGGACATTCCGCAGGTCGCCAGCAGGTGCGCTATCTCGGAGCCGCTGAGTCCCTCGGACGTGTCTCCTAACGCATCGGCAATCGCTTGCAGCTGACTTTGTGTGAAGAAGCTCATGGTGCTAATGATTCCGCGAACGATAGAGCGCTGCCAGGGGCGCCCTGACTGCGCATTTATCGCCTGATCCAGTGCCCACTCAGTGCCCACTTCGGGATTTATCCACATGACCTGGGATGATCTCTGTTCGCCGAAAACCCTGATATTTCCTGCACTATATGATCTGGGGTGATCTGAGAAAACGTCGCGGGCAGGATTAGGAATCCTGTGCTCTATCCATCTGAGCTAAGGGGGCGCCCGGCGGAGAGCACGACCTTAACTCCATCGCCGGGCACGCTCAAGTTGATGCGTTGCGGCGTGGAGCCGTGCGCTTAGCTATGCCGGATCTCCGCGTCGATCAGGGTTTCCGCCGCGCGCACCAAGGCTGATGCGCGGCCCGTGGGCCGCGCGCTCTCCGAGCAGAACTTCGATCCTTCGAGCACGATGCCGAGCTGATCCGCGAGCCGCTCGGGATCACGCGCGCCGGCGGCCTTTGCCAGTTCGCGCAGCCGCGCGTGGCGCTCGGCCTTGAACCCGACGATGACCGCGCGCGCCGGATGACCTACCTCAGGAAATTCGACCATCGTGTTGCCGAACGGGCATCCGCGGAAATTCGCCGAAGTGGCCTTCTCCGCGGTCGCGACGAACAACGCCCGCAACTGCTTGCGCGGCGCGTTCGCGTGAGGCCTGATGGTCTCGTCCCACCATTGCCAGTAGTCGGCGGCCGAGGATTCAAGATAGGCACAGACCAGCTCGTCCTTGGAGCGGAAGCTGCGGTAGAAACTCATCTTGGCCACGCCCGAGCGGGCGATCAGCGTATCGACGCCGACGGCGCGGATGCCTTCGCGGTAGAAGGAGTCGCGCGCGGTCTCAAGGATGCGCTCGCGGGCCGAGGCCGGCTTGGGTGGCGCACTCGGCGATCGGCCGCCCGGATGCTGGGCTGGAGGCGGAGCCGAGTGCGGAGATTGGCTTGCCATGGTAGCTATCCTTCGTGGTCCTCGCGTGGTCCTCGGGACTGACCGTTTAGCTCTGTTTGAGCCCATCTTGACTGATACAGACAGACCTGTATCATACATACAGAACGGCCTCTATCACACTGCAAACATACCTGAACCGGCCGTGAAGGAAAAGACCAATGTTGAGTGACACCACCAAATCCACAGCCGCTAAAGCCGGGCGGCCGATCGCGTCTCAGACCGCGCGCAATGCCACGGCTGAGCGAGGGCTCCAGGCGAGTCGCGGCTTTTCCGCCGCAAAGCGAACGTATTCGCAGGCGAGGCCGCCCTCACGGTCCGCCGATCGGCTCGGCACGGCCGTAACCGTGCTGCTCAGCCTCGCGCTCGTGGCCGGAGCTTCGCTGATGTTTGCGCAGATCTGGGCGAATCTGACTATGATTCGGTAACAACCGCACGTAGCGTCCGGCTGGCCCGCCGTGCGTATATACGAACGCAACTACCGCGAATCCCCCCCCCGGGGCCGCCGGACAAGTGAGCGAGTCGGTCGATCGGACAATCGGGTACGAGGACAGCCGCCGCCGTTGAACCGCCGCGGCATCAACCAAGGCCGGAAAGGGAGTTTAACTAAGATGAAGCTGTATTTTTCGCCGGGCGCTTGCTCGCTCTCGCCGCATATCGTCGTGCGCGAGGCCGGAATCGCGGTTGACCTGGAGCAGGTGGACCTCAAGACGAAGAAGACCAAGAATGGTGCCGACTTCACCGCCGTGAGTCCGAAAGGACAGGTGCCGACGCTGGTTCTGGACAACGGCCAGACGCTGACCGAGGGGCCGGCTATCGTGCAGTATCTCGCCGATCAGAAGCCGCAATCGGGGCTGGCTCCGCAAGCTGGAACCTTCGAGCGCTACCGGCTGCAGGAGTGGCTCAACTTCATCTCGTCGGAGATTCATAAGCCCTTCGGCTCGCTCTTTAACCCGGCGACACCCGAGGACTACAAGCGTATTGCGAAAGATGCGTTGGCAGCTCGCTTCGCTTACGTCGACCGTCATCTGGCGAACCGCGGTCCCTTCCTGATGGGCCCCCAGTTCACGGTGGCGGACGCGTACCTGTTCGTGATGACGCTGTGGGCGAAGTTCGTGAAGGTCGATCTCGATCAATTCGCCAGACTGAAGGCCTACGCCGAACAGGTCGCAGCGCGGCCCAAGGTTCACGAGGCGCTGAAAGAAGAGGGCCTCGCGAAGTAGACCACGTGATCGCGTTTCTCGAGATTGGCGGCCCCGTCTCGTCGGGGCCGCCAGTCTATTCTCGCGCGCCAGTGAGTCACTTTCTCCTGCGTTTCACCGGCCGCCGGCTTCGGTCTACTGAAGAACCGCCTGGCCGCGGGTAGCTGCGGCCCGTCATCGCGCGCGCCGCGAGGCGGTACGTACAACGCCGCGATTGGACTATAGTCGCGCCGGAGGGTGCCCATGAGCACATACCTTTATGAAATCCTCGAACGTCTCGTTGCTTTCGATACCGTCAGCTCCAACAGCGACGCGCCGGCGATGGATTTCCTGGCCGAGCGTCTCGGCGCGCATGGCTTCAGGGTCCACCTCCATCGCATCGAAGTCGCCGGCACGCCGCAGCTCAATCTGATCGCATGGGCCGGACCGCCGCGCCCCGACGGCCTGACCATCTCGGGTCATCTCGACACGGTGCCGTATAAGGGGCAGCCGGGATGGAACCGCGACCCGCTCAAGCTCGGCATCGACGCCGACCGCGTATGGGGCCGCGGCACCACCGACATGAAGGGCTTCCTCGCCGAATGCGTCGCGGCGGCGGCCGCGCTCGACGTGCGCGCGCTCAAACGTCCGCTGGTCTTCATCTTCACCAGCAACGAGGAAGTTGGATGTCTCGGGGCCGAGAGCGTTTGCGGCGCGCTCGCTTCGATCCTTGGAGAGATTCCCGCGCCAAAGCTGGTATGGATCGGCGAGCCGACTTCGTGGCAGGTGCAGCACGCCCATAAGAGCATCGTGACGTTCGACGTGAAGGTGCGCGGAGTGGGCGGCCACAGCGGCGCGCCCGAGCAGGGCGTCAACGCTATCGCGGTGACGGGCCGCGCGCTGGAGGCGATCGGCCATCTGCAAGCCGAGCGGCGCACGCCGAGCGACAAATTCATGCGCATCTTTCCCGATTCGCCCTACGACGTGCTCAACGTCGGGACGATCGCGGGCGGTATCGCGCCCAACATCATCGCCGAGCAGTGCCGCCTCGTGATTACCTACCGCTCGCTGCCCGACACAGATCCGCTGGCTATCTATCGCGAGGTCGAGCGCCGGCTCGCCGCGCTCGACCCGTACGACTACGCCTCGCACAATCATCGCGCGGCGATCGAGGTTGGGCCGCCGATGGTAGTGCCGCCGCTGCTCGCGCCGCGCGACACCGCGCTCGAGCGCGCGCTGCTCGAGGTCACCGGGACGCGCGAAGTCGGCGGCGCGCTGTTCAGCACTGACGGCGGATGGTTCGCGCGGGCCGGGATGGTTCCACTGATCTGCGGGCCGGGCGATCTCGATCAGGCGCACAAGCCCAACGAGAACATCCGCCGCGCGGCGCTGGAGAGCGGCACGGAGAAGATTCTCAAGGTAATCGCCCGTTTAGTTCAGTGACCTTCGGCTGCCCCGATGTCGGGCAGAAGCTCTTAACTCCCTCCACAAAACAATTGGGGGACGGAACCAGGAAACCAGACAGTACTGACTATGCAAACGTCGTGACCAGTTCGCGCAGGCGTTCCCTGGCGTCGCTCAATATCGATACACCGTCGCCGACCAACAATATGTCGAAATCGATCGCGAGCAGGTTCCGCACGCTCTCCCGCAGGCGCGCCGGATCGTCCATCACCTGTTCGCGCAGCAGGCCGCATCGGCCGGGCGGGTTTCCAATCACCGCGTCACCCACGACCAGGATCTTTCGCTCCGGCCAGTACAGCGCGACCTCGCCGGGCGACTTGCCCGGGACCGCGACGACGTTAAGCGGGCCGACGCGCTCGCCGACGCGCAGTTCGTCGTCGATTACGGCACCCTGGCTGCGCGCGTAGGCCGCGTCGGCGGGATGAATCGCGACCCGGGCGCCGGTGCGCTCGCGCACGAGGTTGGCCGCGCGCACGTGGTTGCGATTGGTGAGCAGGATGCGCGCGGGGCGGGCGCGGGCGATCTCTTCGAGATCGGCGGCGCTTGCCTCGACCGGGTCGATGCAGATATTTCCCTGCGAATGAGCGATCAGCAGGCCGTTGAAGTTATAGCCGTGGGGGGCGGAGAACCACGGCCATGTGCGAATATCCGCCGCAATCGTTTCCATCGATGATTTCTCCGATGACCCTGCCGATGATCTTGATGATCTTGCCGATGATCTCGCCGGTGATGAATTGCCCCGATTGTAGCGCCACACACGTGCCGGGTTTCACCCGCGCCGGCGCGCGGGAGTTCACAAACGATGAGCTATTGCGAAATCGCGCCCAGCCATCCTTTTCACGGCCCCTATCACGATCGCGAATACGGCTTTCCCACGCGCGTCGAAAGCAGGCTGTTCGAGCGCCTGGTGCTTGAGATCAACCAGGCCGGGCTCTGGTGGCTGACCGTGCTGCGCAAGCGCGAGGCTTCCGCGACGCGTTCGACGGCTTCGACGTCGACCGCGTCGCCGCGTACGGGGGCGCGAGCGCGCGGCTGCTGGCCGACGCCGGAATCGTGCGCAACCGCCTCAAGGTCGATGCCGCGATCGAGAATGCGCGCGCAATCGTAGCGCTGCGCGAAGGCCACGGTGGGTTTGCGCGATGGCTGAGCGCCAATCATCCGCTCGACAAGGATGAGCGGGTGAAGCTGTTCAAGCGGACGTTTGTCTTTACAGGCGGCGAGATTACTGGCGAGTTTCTGATCACACCGGCTACCTGCCGGGGGCTCACGTTGAGACCTGCCCGGTGTACGCGAGGATC
>CAWBYV010000006.1:0-36783 GCA_963793115.1 uncultured delta proteobacterium | reverse complement strand
TCCGCGCGCTGTTCTCAAAAACCTCGATCAAGCGCACCGGCCGCGACCGTTTCGTGCGCAACGTTCTCATCGCCATCGGCAATGCGGGCGATGTGTCGCTTGCGCGCGAGGCGGAACGTTTGCTCGACGATGCCTCACCGCTGGTGCGCGGCGCCGCGGTGTGGGCGCTATCGCGATTGTTGCCGCCGGAAAAATTAGCAGCGTTGAAAAAGAACGACCACAATTCATTGGTCAATGACGAATGGACGTCAGCGCTATCGGCTATGTGAGGCGGTATGAATTATTCCGCTCATTCCCGCGCAAGCGGGAATCCAGGGCGGCCACGAAATACGGAAATTTTGGCTCCTGGGTCCCCGCTTCCGCGGGGACGAACGGGAGAGAGTAGCCCGCCTAGGCAAACTCCTTCACCGCGCTCAACAGCCGCTCGATGTCCTCCGGCCGCGACAGGCGGTGGTCGCCGTCCTTGATCAATGTGAGCACCACGTCGTCGCGGGCAAAGCGCGACACCAGTTCGACCGCATGCCGCCACGGCACATCGGGTCCTGCACGCCTTGCAGGATATGCACCGGACAGCCGGTCTCGATCAGCCCGCCAAGCAACAAATGCTTGCGCGCCTCTTCGATCAGCCCTTTCGTGATCGGATAGGGCCCTTCGGAATATTGCGACGGTCTAAGCCAAACGCCCTTCTCCTCGATCTCGCGCTTGATCGCGGCGGGGAAGTTCTCCACATCAGTTCCTCGGTGAAATCCACTGCCGGCGCGATCAGTACCATGCCGGCGATCGGGCGACGCGCCGTTGCGTTTCTTCATCCCGGACGGCTGTTCGAGGCCCCCAGTGGTGAAGCCACCCGGCGGCGACAACGGAACGCCGGCGGAATTGAACTGGGTGACGCTATTACCGCCGAAGTCCGTCACCCAGAGGTTGCCGGCGCCGTCGATCGCGACGCTCTCGGGTCCTTGCAACCCGCCGCCGGTGAAGCCGCCGGCAGTCGAAATCGGCGTGCCCGCCGAGTTCACTTCCGTGATGGTGCTGGTACTGTTGTTCGCAATCCAGACGTTGCCCGCCGCATCTACCGCGACACCCAACGGACCGGCCAGGCCGCCGCCGATGATCCCGCTGGCGGCCGAGATCGGCGCGCCGATGGAGGCTGAACTCCGTGACCCGGCTGTTGCCGTTGTCCGTTATCCAGATATTGCCGGCGCCGTCGATCGCGATTCCGGCCGGATCGTTGAGGCCGCCGCCGGTGAAGCCGATCGGCGACGAGACCGGAGCGCCCGCCGAGTTCAACTCGGTCACGCTGTTGCCGTTGAAGTTCGTGACCCAGACATTGCCAGGCGCCGTCGATCGCAATCTCGTTGGGCGCGTTGAGGCCGCCCCCGGTGAGGTTCAGGGCCATCGTCCAGTCGGTCGGAGCCGCGCTCAGCACCGGAGCATACGGCCCGCTTGAGCCGAGGCCCAAAATCCCGCTGGGGTTGTAGGTCGGATTCCTGGTCACGTTGATGATCGCGGCCAGCGTGTCGGCTGGCGTGGCCGGCACGTTCGTCGCGCTGAAGAGATTCGCGCACGCCGACGCGCCGGTTCCCCCGCGAACGCACTTGGCGAGGGCATTGGCGAGCGTGTTGGGCTCCCGCTTCGGTGGTGCCGTTGTTGCCGTTCGCAGCCACACTCCCCGCCGCGCCGGTATGAGGGTCAGCCAGATTGGCGGCGTTCGCCGCCACGCCCGCCAGCCCGTGAAACGCATTGTCGGCGATCCCGGTTTCGCTTGCGAAAAAATTCGCCGCCGCGTAGGCCGCGGCAACCGTGGTCAATTCGTTGACTATTGCGCTGGTCGAGCCGCTGCTGGCGCTGCCGATAATCGACATCAGCTCGATCGAGGTATTCGAGCCGCCGCCGGCGCTTCCGCCGCTGGCCACCAGATACAGGACCGCGCCTGCGGGCGGCGCTGAGCCGGGCGTGATGGAAAAGTCGCCGTTGGAGTCGGTACTCGACGATCCCAGCGAGGTCGCGCCGCCCCCCGAACCGCTCCCGGCCTGGAAGAGCGTTACGAAAGACCCCACGACCGGAATACTGGCCCCGTTCATGACAGCCCCGTTGACGGTGAGATCCGACGGCAACGTGCGGGTGGAAGGAAACGCGACGACCGAGAGAACCGCGGCGGCAAGCACCCAGCCTCGGGCTCTCGGGCGCACCCTGATCGCCCAAGGTTTCAGACGGCCAGCGAGCATTGTGCTTGCAGGAGCATTTCCGCCGGTAACATCAGGACGTTGTAGCCGGTCGAATAATTCGGCTTGCGGCGGCCTCAACGCACACGGGTCAGGCTCTGGCGGCCCGAGGCGCCAACCAGAATAGGATGGTAGTGGTGATGAGTCTTGGCGTCAATTAGCGAGCCACTCCTCGCTCTCACCACAGAAACAATACAGAGCTTCTCTACCAATAGGCTTTACTTGTAACCCAGCGTTAGGGTACGTTTCCCAAGCTGAGGAGAAGGGGACGCCATCGCGGAGGGAACCTGTCAGGGGCTCTCCTCGCGAAGCGGGATCGTCCGGGAAATAATAGAGAAATGGCGGGAAATCCGGGCACCTGTCGTTCCGATTGGGCCGGGGTTGGCTACGCTGTTCTTCCTGGACATAACCCGATTCGGCTCTCCCTGTGCGGCGGGATGCGCTCACGGCCCAGATCGGATGGGAGGGCGGACGCATGTCCAACTCCGTGCTTGGCGGTTTCCCGCGTTCTCACGGACAGTTTGCAAGCCCTAAGTGATCCTAAGTGATCCCAAGTGATATAGTAACCAGGTGATATACTAACACGATGTCGGCGTATTGCCTTCGATGGCTGGAAGCCACGCTGTTACTATTGCCGCTCGATTGGGCGGGAAATCGAAAAATCAAAGCAGAGCGGAACCAGGAACGAATTCCATGACTGAAGTGAGTATCGTTGGCAAGTTTGCCTCGAACAGTGATTCAGTCCTCCGGCGCGGGCGCTGCCCGGCAAGCCGCCAAACGCCCGGGTGCGAAAATCCGGCGGCCAGAGAAAATCCGACGGCAAGATCGGTGAGAGCCCTCCCCTTCAGAGCCTTCAGCGTCGTGCTGGTCCTCTCAGCGATTTGATCTCGGCGCTCCCTTGCCTGCTGGCCGCAGCTCCCGCCCGGGCGCAGACCTCGGCAGCCGCCGGCGCCGCGGGCAACGTTATCGCAGGCAACGTCATCGATGGTCCTTCGCAATCCGCCGGGGCGGTCGGAGACTCTGCCGTCATGCCGAGCCATCCGGAGGCGGGCCAGTTGAACTCGGATGAATTCGGCCGGCTGAAGGCCAGACCGGAAGGGCAGCTTACCGACGACGAGTACCGGCAGCTTTGCGCGGATATCGCCGCCAAACGCATCTCGCCGCAAGACGTTCAATCTTTGGGTCCCGCCCTGGGGCTCAACAGCCAGCAGTTGGCGCAAGTCGCCTCGTGCGGCAGCGCCCAGCCCGCTCCGTCATCTGCGGCATCTCCAACGAACGCCCACTCCGCCGAAAGCGCCGCCGGCGCGCCCGCCCCGAGTTACGTCTCGTCGATCGAGGCGCGCTTCCATGATCTCGATACTCCCTACAAGCTTCTTTCACAGCCAAGTACACAAAAGCTCTCGCAGTTTGGCTACGAGCTTTTCTCGTCCAAGGTGTCAACCTTTGCGCCGGCTGAGAACGCACCAGTCAGTGACGATTATGCTCTCGGCCCCGGCGATACTATCAATGTGCTGCTCTGGGGCCGCATTAACCAGACTCTCTCGCTGCAAGTCCAGCGCGACGGAACGATCCTGATGCCCGAGATCGGACCGATTGAGGTATCGGGGCTTACGTTCGGCCAGACCAAGAAGCTAATCGAGCATCGCGGCGCGGAGATCACCGGCCTTCAGGTTGACGTGACGATGGGGCAGGTGCGCGCGATCCAGGTCTTCGTGATTGGAAAGGTGGCGCAGTCCGGACTCTACACCGTCAGACTCGCTCTCTCATGTCTCAAACGCCCTGGTCGCCGCCGGCGGCGTCGGCAAAGTGGGGAGCCTCCGCAATATCCAGTTGCGCAGGGAGAACCATCTGATCGGCACGCTCGATCTCTATGGCCTGCTGCTCAGAGGCGACACCTCGGGCGACATCAGGCTCAAACCGCGCGACGTGATCTTCGTGCCGGTGATCGGGCCGGTGGTCGCCGTAACCGGCAACGTCCGGGACCCTTCGATTTACGAGCTGAGGGGAAATGAGACCCTGGGCAGCGTACTGAAAATGGCCGGCGGCGTGACCGCCTTCGGCTACGCCGAGAGGGTCCAGGTCGAGCGGGTGGAAAATCACCAGCGCAGGGATGCGCTGGACCTGAACCTCAACGACGATGCGGCGGCAATGTATCCGGTCAAAGACGGAGACCTGATCAAGGTCTTCACCGTCCTGCCGCGAGAGCGCAATGTGGTAAAGGCCGAGGGCAATGTCAATCAGCCCGGCCCCTACCAATGGTATCCGGGCATGAGGGTCGCCGACGTGGTGCGCGAAGCTCAGGAGGTTTCCGATCACACCTTTTTCGATTACGCACTCGTCGCCGGCGCGAAGGGCCGGAGCGAAAGATTCATCTCATTCCATTCAGTCTCGACGGCGCGCTTTCCAGCCCGTCGAACCCGAATAACCTTCGGCTCGAACCCGAGGACACGCTGACCATATACAACCTGAAGGATATCGCCGAAGTCCCCAAGGTCGTCGTTCGCGGCGAAGTCCGAAAGCCCGGCAGCTATTTCCTCACGCCGGGTATGCGGGTCCGCGATCTCCTCTATGAAGCCGGCGGCCTGAAGGACAACGCCGCGCGCGACCGCGCGCAGCTTGCCCGGACCGAAGTCGATGCAGGCGCGACCGCCCGCTACGTGCGCACCGACCTCGATCTCGGGTCGGCCCTCGAAGGCACCCAGGACAATCTCCCGCTCAGGAACGGCGACGAACTCTTTGTCCATCAGGTCTCCAATTGGCATCCGTCCTGGCACGTGACGCTCAACGGCGAAGTGATGAGACCCGGGCCCTACGCGATCCACGAGGGCGAACGGCTGGCGTCGGTACTTCGCGAATGCGGCGGCTTCAGGACGGACGCTTACCCGCCGGCAGCGATCTTCATCAGGCAGTCCGTGAAGCGCCTGCAACAGGACGAGCTCGACCGGGCCAGGGCGCGTCTCGAGCAAGAAGTCGCCCGGCTCTCCGTTACGCCACGCCAGGCGGGCCAAGCCGACAACACTGCCGACGCGATGCTGTCGCTGAAGAACATCCTCGCGCAAACTGAGGCTCAGCAAGCGGCGGGACGAGTGTCCATCGATCTCTCGACGCTCGGCGCGCTCGAGAACTCCAGCGACAATATCGTGCTCCAGGCCGATGACACGCTTATCATCCCGATCCAGCCTTCTTCGGTGCAGGTGCTGGGTCAGGTCTATAATCCGAATGCGATCGTCGCCCGGCCCGGCCTTACCGTGGCGGATTACCTGCAGCGCGCCGGCGGTCCCACTGAAGGCGCGGACCGCGATCATATCTACGTGATCAAGGCCGACGGCTCGATTCTGACCGAAGAGGGGGTGCGGCTCGACAACAAAAGCCGGCTTTTCCCGCTGTTGCCGGTAATGTCGGGCGGACTGATGGGAACCCGGCTGGAGTCGGGCGATACCGTGTACGTTCCGGAGAAACTCATCTACACAAACTCTATTCAGTACACAAAGGATATCACGCAGATTGTCACGAACAGTGTAGAGTCGCTCGCAATACTTGGTATACTTGCCACAAACCTGTAGCAACTTGGCTGGCGCTTCAGCTTATACCTGCCGGTCTGTGCCGTCACTTCGTTCCTTTCCATTGATCAGAGATATTCCAGACGTGCGGCCCGCTCACCCATCGCGAGCAGGTGGACGATCGCTATTCCGAAGTAATTTGAAATGAGCAGCACGCCCAAATCGTTGCCGCTCGCCGAGCCCGCCGACAGGCGCCGCGGCCATCCCGACCTGCCGTTGAATCCGGCCATGATCGCGCTGCTGCGGTCGTGGAAGCTTATCGCGGCGATGACGATTGCGGCGTTGGCGATTTCCACCGCATTCGCGAAGTTCGCGATGACGAAACTCTACCGGGCAGAGGCTGTCCTGCGCCCGATATCCCAGCTAATGCCGAACGGAATCGGCGCTTCGCCGGAAGAATCGCTCGGCTCCTCGCTCCTCAACACCACGCTCGGAGACTCGCGCGCTCAGGAGATCGTAGCGATTCTCAAGAGCTTCGACTTCAACCTTGCGCTGGTCGGGGACCACCACCTCCAAAACGAGCTGTTGTCCGATGTCAGCAGTTGGCGCCGCGGCGCCGACCCGCGCTGGGACGTCCTGCGGCTTCTCCAGCATCGGTTCAACTGCGAGTACTCGGTGGGCGTCGGCAATGTCACCATGACTTACCTGGACCCGAGCCGCGCGAGGGCGCAGCGCAATCTCGGCTACTACATCGAGGACCTGAGACAGAAACTCCGCGAAGAGCAGATTCGCTCGGCCAGGCACGGCCATCAAATCACTGCAAGAAGAAGCGAAGTCCACACCCGATTCCCTGCTCGAGGCTCAGCTCTATCAACTGGTCGCCAAGGAGCTGCAGGAGCAGAAGCTCGCGATGGTGGATGCGGATTTCGCGTTCAAGGTGATCGAAAATCCGGCGGCATCGGATCGCCCATACTCACCCAATATCGTGATGGTCGCCGGCCTCGCCGGGGTCGTCTCACTCGTCCTTTGCTGCCTGATCGTGGTCAGCCTCGATTGGTTGCGGCGAGTCCGGCGGCATCAGGGGGCGCTCTCCTGGCGGGCAGGCGGCCGGAGTTGACCGCTCCGCGCTGAAGCCGCCCAATCCCTACACCCAGGCGGATGCGTGCCGCTTCGGATGCCAACTCGGGCCGCAGCAGCCGCCGGGGAAGCGCCGGCGGCCGCGGACCGCCCATACTCACCCAATATCTTGGTGGTCGCCGGCCTCGCCGGGGTCGTCATCCTTTTCCCTGGTGCTCCGCTCTGCTGACGATCGACCGGCGGCAGCGAATAGGTAGGGCCTATGGCCGCAACATGACTTCGGCCGCGGGCAAGGGACGCGGCACGGGTCCAACACGATAAATCACTTGACTATCAGGCGCCATTTCAACTGAGTACACTACGGCTCCCTGGCGAAGATTACCAACCCTCCGCTGCTGTTGTCGCGATCTTGATCGTATACCCCTACGTCGCCAAGGCCGCGGTTATCCACGGCGAATCGGGGATGATATCCCATTTCGCGAAGATAAGTGATTATGTCGTCGAAGCAATAGCCAAACCTGCGGGAATGTACCCCGCTTTCGACGATCAAGTAGGGATTGGCGTCCTTCAGGACTTGCCGCGCACCCCGCAGAACCATCAATTCGGCGCCCTCCACGTCGAGCTTTATGGCGCGCAGACATCTGTCAGTGCGGCCGAGTTGATCCCATACCCAGTCCAACGCAAGCGTAGGAACGTCGCCGTAATCAAATGATTCAACATACGCATTTGCAGGATCCCGATACCAGGGAGCATGCATCGTTACCGTTTCGCCCGACCGCTCTCCCGCCGCGGCATTGAAATACAGGACGTTCGCCAGGCGGTTTCTACGAATCGTATTCATCAGTGACCCGAAAGTTCCTGGGACCGGCTCGAAGGCGACCACGAGGCCGGAACTGCCCACGATGCGCGAGGCGAGGGTCGTGAAGTAGCCCCAGTTTGCTCCAGCGTCAACGAACGTGTCCCCGGAGCGCAAGACCTCGATCAGAAAGCGGCTCGTTCCCGGCTCGTACAAGCTGAATCGCTGCTTGAAAATCGCGAGCTGCCCCGGCTCGGCCAGGTCGATCTCGATCCGGGCTGCGTCCAGCATGTAGCAACGCCACTTATAAGGAAGCCGCCTGAGGAGCGTAGTGTAGACCAGCCAGCTCGCGCGCGGGTAGGGCGCCAGATCAAGCAGACGCAATAGTAACTGTTTGATTTTTGGATCCGGACCTGGAGGAGCGGGCCGTTGGGGCGCTGGGGCGAGCGGCGTCTGGTTATGGCGAATGCAACGCAAGATTTGTCGGCGCCCGGATTATGCCGGTTGATTCTGCCGCCTGTCAACGATTCCCCACATCCGGTAGCGGGCGGTTCTGACAGCACGGGCAGGCACGGAGGCCGGATGATCACCGGCGAGACGCAGGCGCTACTACCTCCAGAAGTAGGACCGGCGTCCCGCCGGTCATCGGCTGGTGGCGTCCCTGCCGGCCATCGTGAGTCCGGACGGTTGCAAGCCGGGATGTTCATCTCGATCGTGAAATGCCGACTGAGGCGATAGCGGCCGCCGCCGAAGGGGCGGAAGGCCGCGGGATATCGGCGAACCTTTTCAGGAGTACGCTGCTGGTCGTGGCGATCCAGCCGCCGGCACGGCGGTTCGCTACGCTTCACAGGTTCTTTTCGCACGATGGATCGGGCCAAACAATTACGGGAATTACTCCTACGCGATCGCGCTGGCGCAGATCCTGGCTGTAGCAGCAGCATTGGGCCTGCCTGCCGGTGTAATCCGGCTCGTTCCAGAGTATGTGGCGCGACCCGACTGGTCAAAGCTGGCCGGGCTGGTGCGCCGGGGCAGGCAACTCGTCGGCGCGGGGGGAATCGCCTGTGCGATACTCGCGAGCGGCGTCCTCGTTATCGCGCGGCAGGCCTACTTGAGCCTTGCAGCGCTCGTGGCCGGAGTCTGGCTCACCCCGATCCTGGCGCTTTCCAGTTTCGAATCGGAGCTGAGCCGCTCGCTTTACAGCCTCGGCCTCTCGTTTTCGCTGCCGATGATCGTGGACCCGCTCGTTTCGATCGCGCTCGCCTTCGTCCTGATGCGCACGGCCGGATACCTCACGGCCGCATTGGTGATCGGCGCGCGCTGCGCGTCGCTCGCGCTCACACTCTGTATGCAGGTAGGGGGATCGCAGGCGGCGCTGCCGAAGCAGGCGCTCAATTGCGAGCCGGGCCTCCGACACAGCGCTCTGGCTGAGCGTATCATTTCACTTGTTGCTGGTGGGCCTATACGCAGTTATTATGTCGCGGGCCGACGTGCTGATACTGGGACTGTGCCGGCCGACTGAAGAAGTGGGTATATATTCGGCCGCGGTAGCGACCGCGGGGCTGGGAAGCCTGGTCCTGAGCGCCGCAAACGCAAGGGGCGCTCCGATGATGTCGGCGATGTTCGCCAGCGGCGACAAGCCCGGACTGGAACGGGTGGTCCACACGGTGACGCTGTGGTCTTTCTGGCCGGCAGTAGGGGTTGCGCTGGCGATGTGGGCTGGCGGCCATAGAATTCTCGCTCTGTTCGGACCCGGATTTTCCGCGGGTTATTGGGCGCTCGCGATTCTGACTGTGGGACAAGTCGTGAACTGCGGAGCCGGACCGCTGGCGGCCCTCGCCTCGGTCACCGGCCACCATGCCGTCACGGCGCGCGTGTTCGGATGGAGCGCCGTGGGAAACGTGGTGCTCTGCCTCATTCTCATTCCACTCTTCGGGTTGGCCGGCGCCGCGTTGGCATCGTCCGCGACCATGGCGATGTGGAACGTCTGGCTCAGCCGAGTGGTGGCGCGAAATCTCGGAATTCGGCCTCTCGCCGGTCTCAAGAGCCAGTTCATTTCCGCCGCGAGACAGCTTTCCCGCCGCGGAGTCTGACTATGGAAGGCGCCAGGCTCAGCTACCTCTACATCACGGGCGACGGCCGCAGCGGCAGTACGCTGCTCGGCCAGATCCTCAATAACCTGCCCGATTTCAACTTCGTCGGCGAATTCAGGCACGTCTTCTCCGATTTCTTCGATCTGTACACAGCCAACTACCCTTGCGGATGCGGCCGGCTTTTCCACGATTGCGAGTTCTGGCGGATGGTGATCGAGGGCGCGTTCGGCCGCTTCGAGAATATCGACCGCAAAGCGCTCGCGAATTGCAACTTTACAGTCGCGAGAGAGCGATTCACGCCCTTCCTGATGCTCTTCAACCGCCAGCCATCGGAATTCTTCAGCAGCAAGTGGCGCCGCGGGTTCGAGCACGTGATGCTCCCGATGTTGCGCTCGATCGTGCGGGCATCCGGCAAGAATGTGATAGTCGATTCCAGTCACGAACCGTCGCAAGCCCTGGTGCTGGCGCGGCTTCCGCAGATTCAGCTCAAGGTACTTCATCTCGTGAGGGACAGCCGTGCGGTCGCGTTCTCGAGCACGCGCACCAAGCTGGCATTCGATAGCGGAAGAATGCGTATGTATCTTCCCAGAAAAGGCGCCGTCATGAGCGCGTTCGGATGGAGTTGGAGGAATCTCTGGGCCGCGCGGATCGCGCGCCTGAGGCGCGACAGCATCCAGTATGCCCGGCTGCGCTACGAGGATCTGATTCGAACGCCGGCCGAGGCGCTGGCGAGGACGCTGGCCCAGCTCGGTTTCCCGGCGCAGGATTTTTCCTTTCTCAACGGCGCCACGGTCAAGCTCGGCGGCAACCACGCGCTCAGCGGTAACACCGTCAAGTTCAACTCGGGCACCGTGACCTTGCGGCTGGACGATGAGTGGCGGCGTGCGATGGAGCAACGCGACAAGCGGATAGTCACCCTGCTCACGCTGCCGCTGATGCGGCATTTCGGGTACTCAGTTTGAGCGCAAGCCACTTGTTCGAAGCCCCTCTTGTGTCATTCTCGCGCGTCTTTCTGCCTGGCGCGCGGAGAATCCCGATCTCCGAATCCGGGATTCTTCGCGCGGCAGCCACGCGCGAGAATGACAGTCACGAAGGAGGCGTCTGCGACCGGATTAAGGCGACACACTACCTTGGTGCTCCATCCCGATGCCTTGCGCTGATTTTCTCCCGCGTCTCAGTGTCCCCGTAGTATGGACGTCACCTGGCCGATATCCGCCGCCGTCGCAATCCTGATGATAGCGCAGGCGCAACTTGCCAAGCGCCAGCTTGGCGGTTGGCTGGCGCCCGGCGCGCTGTTCTGCCTGGCTTGGACGACTGCGACGGTGTCGAGCCTGCTAATCGCCCCGGAGTATCGGATCTGGCCGGGAGTCTTATGGATATTCTTCATGAGCTGCACGGCCCATCTCGGCGGGGTGCTGGTGACGACCGAGCCGGCGACCCTCATCGGGCCCGAACCCGAGCAGCCGATCCGGACGCCGCCGGCTTTCCCACTGCTGTTACCAATGCTTTGTGTCTCGGCGGCATTGCCGGTCGTCGGCGCACTCTATCTTGTTCACACCATCGGGAGAGACTCAGGCTGGCTGCTTTCCCTGAGCGGGCTCGGTGAAGTCGCGACATACTTTTCGACAGCCAGGTACACGAATCCGGACTACCAGGAGCCCGCCCTCTTCCTTGTCTCCTTTGCATTTATCTACTTTGCCGGCTGCCTCGGGGGTGCGCTGTTCGCCCAGACGCGCTCCAGAATGCGCAGAGCAATAGCCCTCGTCTCAGTGCTCCCGGCCATACTCGGCACCCTCGTGATAGGTAGCAGGGCCGTAGCCGTCGCCTTCGGAATCTGTTGGGTTGCCGCCTATTGCGCGGTCCGCGCCTACAGCGGCTACAGGTCACCCTGGCGCAACGCCAAGCGCGCGTACTCGTGGATGGTAGTCGCGATGGCGGCCTTCACGGGGTTTTACATTGCAGTCATGCTGCTCCGGACGAACACCTTCTCGGAGAGCCCGGTCGTCACAGCGATAAACGAGCAGCAGGAAGACGAATCACTCTCTTACGCTCTCGATTGCGCGAAAAACCAGTACGTAGGCTATGTCGCGGCATTTTCGAGATGGTTCTCGGAAAATTGGGACCGATCGGAGACTCCCGGATTCGGCATCTACAGTTTCGACGGACCAGCCAGATGGTTGGGCTATAATCTCGCCCGCTTGCCGGAGCCGATTCAACTCACGCCCGGCGTCTCATCTTCAGAGACCAATATCTTTTCGATGCTTCGACAGATGGCGTTCGACTGGACGCTGCCGGGCTCGGCCGTTTTCCTTTTTCTCATGTCGGTCTTCGCGAGCCTCGCATACGAGAGAGTTCGAGCGGGGAGTATCGCATGTATCCCGTTTACGGCCATGTTCTATTGGGTCGCGATGTACGTAACGGGCTTTGCGATGCGCAACACGATAATCGACGTGTCGTGGGCGATGTTTGCCCTGTATCTCTGGATTGCATGCTCCGCGGGTCTGAGCCGGGGTTCTGAAGAACGCGCCGGCCTTACGCAGTAGAGGCTCGCATAATACTCAGCAAGAATCGCAGTTCGATAGCATGTCGAGTCCGGTTGCAACAAAAAGAATCCTGATCTTCCGGCCAGGGAGCCTCGGCGATACGCTCGTCAGCCTCCCGATGTTTCATCTCCTGGCCAGGCGCTTTCCCGCCGCCGACAAGCGCGTGTTGTGCTACCGTCCGATCGGGGCGGCCTACGCTTCCCTGAAATCGGTGCTCGACGGCACGAATCTGGTGCAGGGATACTTCGAGGTGGATTTCCCTTCCATGCGGCATCAGTTGCGCGCTCAGCTCGAGCTGAGGCGGCAATTGCGAAGTTGGCAGCCGGATCTTCTGGTCTACCTGACGATGCCGAGATCTCTGCCGCGCCTGCTCGCAGAGGTGATGTTCTTCAAGAGTGCGGTATCCGCCGGATCGCCGGCGCTCCCTACGCCAAGCCGCTCCGGGAGTATCGCTGGATACCGGAGCAGCAGACGTTCGAGCACGAGGCGGAGCGCATCGCGAGATCTATCGGCGGGCTTGGCGATCCGAGGCTTGACGACCCCCGGAGTGGGATCTCAGGCTTACGCCGATCGAAAGAGCCCGGGCCGGTGCGGCCGTGCGCGAATCAATCGGCGATCGGGACTTTCTGGTATTCGCGACCGGCACGGCGATGGATGTGAAGGACTGGGGCGAAGACCACTGGCGCAAGTTGACGGAGCGCCTGGCCGGCGTTGCGGACGGCTACGGTTTGGCGCTGGTCGGCGCCGAGGCCGACCGCGCCCGATCGGAAACGCTTGCACAGGTCTGGCCCGGCCCAAGCTTGAACCTATGCGGCAAATTCACGCCGCGCGAGAACGCCGCACTGATGGAGCTGGCAACGCTGTTCGTCGGACATGACAGCGGCCCGATGCATCTGGCGGCCACCATCGGCCTCCCGTGTGTGGCGATTTTCAGCGCCCACAACAAGCCGGGGCCGTGGTTCCCGTTCGGCCAGGGACATCGCGTCATCTATCACCAGGTCGAGTGTTACGACTGTGGACTGGAAAGGTGCGAGCGCTATGCCAAGAAGTGCATCGCCTCGATCGCCGTTGATGAGGTGCTCGAAGCCGCGACCGAGCTTCTGCACCGCGCAGGAGCTGAACCGCGCCGGCACGGCGCGGCCGCGTCCGGCCGCGGGCAGGCTCGCTTCATTGCCGAACTGAACTACCAATGTCCGCCTTCTCCGCGCGTTGAACAAACCATCGCCTTCGCCCGTTGTGAACTGGCGGATCAAAGCGCTGATGCAGCTCAGTTTCTCGATCGCGCCCTTCGGAGAGCAGCTCAACTATCTGACTCAGCGGCACGTCACCCGAAGTCTGCCCGTCAGCGACCAGGAAGTGGGCCATCTGGCGGCGGTGGTGGCGGAACATCTGCAGGTCATCGAACGCTACTCAGCCGTATCGCGCGAACGCAGCGTCCTTTACGAGTTCGGCGCCGGTTGGGAGCTGGCGATGCCGCTGATTCTGTGGGCGATGGGCGTTGAGCGCCAGATTCTGATCGACCGGCGCAGGCTGCTCAGGCCTGCGCTGGTCAATCACACGCTCGAACAGATCCGGCGACTAGGCCTGGAGCCCGGAGTGTCGAGACGGCCGACGAGATTCCTGGAGGGTGATTTCACCGATTCGATAAGGACGCTACGCCAGCACTACGGCATCGACTACCGCGCCCCGCTGGAAGCCTCACACACCGAGATCCCCTCCGGCTCGATCGACCTCATCATCGCTTTCAACACTCTCGAGCACATCCCCGTGCAAGCCCTTGGGCCGATCCTTCGCGAATGCCGCCGGATACTGAAACCCGAGGGTCTGATGTTGTTCAAAATCGACTATCAGGATCACTACTCATACCTCGACTCGAATATTTCAGTATACAACTTTCTCAGATATTCGGACTGGCAGTGGAAGATTTTCAATCCTTCTCTGCACTATCAGAACCGGTTGCGGCACGGCGATTATCTTGCGTTCTTCAAAAGCGCCTGCCTCGACCTGATCGAGGAAAAGCGGATCGAGCCAACCGACAGCGACCTGGAGCAGGTCGGCACGCTCCGGCTTGCGGCGCGGTTTAGATCTCGTCAGCCGGCGGAGCTGGCGGTTCGCGGCGCATTTGTCGTGCTCGGGCGCGGCCGCCAATGCTCAAATTGATAGAGATAAGGTAGTGGATAAAGTAGTAATGCGCAAACAGACGCTGTTTCGTTTGGCGAGCCTGATGTCGGCAACTGTCGAATTTAGTCCCGGCTTTCGCCGCCTGAGGGCGGTAGCCGCTGCCACACTGATCCTTGGCCTTCTACCGTTGGGAACGGCATTGGCGGCGGGAACCACCCTTCGGGTCACGCCGGGCAGTTTGAGCTTCGGCTCGGAGGTGTTCGGAGTCTCGGGTGCTACCAGCAAGCCCAAGACGGTCACGATTTCCAACCCGAAGAAGAAACGGGCTCAGCCCGTAACGATCGGAACTCTCTCTCTCAGCGGCGCCGATCCTGGTGACTTCGCGGTCGAAGACCTCAACAACTGTAGCGGCAAGGCCCTGGAGCCGGGCGCGAGTTGC
This sequence comes from uncultured delta proteobacterium, assembly GCA_963793115.1. Taxonomy (GTDB): domain Bacteria; phylum Desulfobacterota; class Binatia; order Binatales; family Binataceae; genus CAVVMA01. The sequence continues at coordinate 21,995 of CAWBYV010000006.1, read as the reverse complement.
CCCGTCCAAGTCACTTTTACGCCCACGAACCTGCGCGCACGCACGGGCACGCTCACCGTGACCGACTCCAGCGGCAACAGCGCCAAGCCGGTCCATCTCGAAGGCTCGGGCGTTCGGGGCGCCCTGCAATTCAAACCGCATAGGCTCTCGTTCGGCAAAGTCCAGCGCGGGACCTCGAGCACGCCCCAGTTGGTGACGTTGAGCAACAAGAATCCGGTCGGGCTCGAGATTAACGGCATCGCCGCCGGGACGACGTTTACGGTCATCCAGAATTGCATCGGGACGCTGGCGGCGGACAGCACTTGCCCGGTCTCGGTCATGTTCAGCCCGCCGGCGGCCAAGACCTCGAAAGCGAGCAAGCTGACCGGAGCGTTGATACTCACCGATAACGCTGCGGCGAGCCGCCAAAAGGTGCAATTGTCGGGAGTAGCGTTCGGCACGGCGCCGTCTCCGACGCCGACACCGACTCCGTCACCGACAGTGACGCCAACTCCGACGCCGACGCCGACGCCGAGTCCGAGCCCGACGCCGACCGCGACAGGAACTCCGGCGGCGACGGCAACTCCGACGCAAACACCCACGCCGACGCCGACACCCTGTGCCGCAGGCATTTGTGGGCAGGTCGCGGGCGGCCTCACGCCGATAGCTAATTCGTCAGTCACGCTGTACGCCGTGGGCGGCAACTATGGCTCGGGCGCCACCTCGCTCGGCACCGTCACCACCGGCGCGGACGGCAGCTTCGACCTGAGCTCGTACGCCTGTCCGGCGAGCAACCCGCAGACCTATATCACGGCCAGTGGAGGCAATGCGGGTGCGGGCGCCAATTCGGCCATCGGACTGATGGCGGTGCTGGGTCCGTGCAGCAGCCTCTCGATCTCGACCACCGTCACGATCAACGAGTCTGACCACGGCGGCGGCCGAATGGGCGCTGTCACAGTTCTTCGATTCGAGCGGGCATACTATCGGTGCGCCGTTGACCAACGTGACCGGGCTGAAAAACGCCTACATCGGCTTCGCCAACCTGGCGGACATAAATTCGGACACTTTGGCGGTGAGCGGCAATCCGTCGAGCTTGCTGCCCAGCCTGCAGACCTGCGCGGCGGGTTTGCCACCCACGAGCTGCGATGCGCTCGAACGGCTAAACACGCTGGCCAACATCCTGGCCGGATGCGTAGACAGCGCGCCATCATCGAGCGCTTGCGCCCAGCTCTCTGTGCGATGCGACCCCCGGGCTAACCTACAGCGGCGCTTGCTCCGGAACTCCTGCCATCACCGACACGATGGGTGCGGCGCAGATGATAGTCGCCAACCCGGCGAGTAACGTGAGCACTCTGTACGGACTGGCGGCGGTGAGTACGCCGTTCAGTCCGGTGCTGGCAACAGCGCCCGACGGATGGGAGATCGCGCTCAACCTCGCCCCCGCGGCCGCGGCGCTCGATCGTCCCATCTCGATCGCGCTGGACGGGTCCGGCAACGTCTTCGTGGCGAATTACAGCGGCGACAGGGTGAGTGAGCTGACCGCGCAGAGCGGTTACGCTACCGGCCTTAAGCTCGCTCCTTCGGGTGCGGCGCTCAACAATCCCATCTCGATCGCGCTGGATAGATTCGGCAACGTCTTTGTGGCGAATTACAGCGGCGACAGCGCGAGTGAGCTGACCGCGCAGAACGGTTACGCTACCGGCCTTAAGCTCGCTCCCTCGGGCGCGGCCTTCAATTCGCCCTATTCGATAGCGCTGGACGGATCCGGCAATGTATGGGTGGCGAATGGCGGCAACGGGCTTAGCAATTTCGGCAGCGTGAGCGAGTTGACCGCCGGCAGCGGTTACGCCACCGGCGTGAACTTCGCTCCCCCGGGCGCGTCGTTCGACCTCCCCGGATCGATCGCGCTGGACGGATCCGGCAACGTCTTTACGGCGAATGTCTACAACGACAGCGTGAGCGAGCTGACGGCAAGCAGCGGTTATGGCACGGGCTTCAACTTCGCTCCCCCGGCCGCGAAGTTGAGAAGCCCCGGATCGATTACGCTAGACGGATCCGGCGACGTTTTTGTGTGGAATTCAAGTTCCAGCGTGAGCGAGCTCACGGCGGCGAGCGGTTACGGCACGGGCTTCGACTTCGCCCCCTCCGGCGCCGCGCTCGACAAGCCTTTCTCGATGGCGATGGACGGATCCGGCAACGTCTTTGTGGCGAATTCCTATGACAGCGTGAGCGAGCTCACGGCAGCGAGCGGTTACAACGCGGGCTTCAACTTCGCCCCCTCCGGCGCCGCGCTCGACGAGCCCTACTCGATTGCGGTGGACGGATCCGGCAACGTCTTTGTGGCGAATTATACGGGCAGCGTGAGCGAGATCCTGGGTCTGGCCAAGCCCGTGATCACGCCCGTCCAAAGCTGCCTCATCTTCTGGGCGAACTATCCCGGCCAGGGCTGTGTGCCATAGCGGCGACAGCGCAGATGCGAACGCGCGGATCGAGTCTCGGCCTACAGCGTGCGCTTGAATGAGAGGCAGCTCTTGCGATCCCAAGACCTATCCGCATCCGGTGATAGCGAGTTGCCATCGATGACAGATCGGGGCGTATACGCGGCATTGAACCGCGACAAGGCGGCGATCAAGGAGGCAGTGCGCGCGCATTGGGAGACGGAGCCATGCGAATCACGCACCGGCAGGGGCGCGTCAACCCGCGAGGGTTTCTTCCGCGCCATCGACGCCTATCGCTACGAGAAATCACCGTTCGTCGGCGGATTCGCGAAATTCGAGCAGTCGCGCGGGCAAAAAGTCCTCGAGGTCGGTCTGGGTTCGGGTTCAGACTTCGTGCGCTTCGCCCGCAACGGCGCGCTGCTGTGGGGCGTCGACCTGACCGAGGCCAGCGTCAAGCTCATCAACGAGCGGCTGGCGATGGAGGGCCTCAAGGCGGACGTCCGCGTCGGCGACGCCGAAGCGCTCGACTTCGGCGACGAATTCTTCGACATCGTGTACTCTTACGGCGTCATCCATCACACGCCCGACACGCCCGCGGCGGTTCGCGAGCTTTACCGGGTCCTGAAGAGAGGCGGCATGGCGCGGGTCATGATTTATCATGCCGGCGGGCTCACGTGGTATTACCAATGGATACTCTTCGGATTGTTGAAGGGGCATCCCGGGCGCTCGTTGAGGAAAATTGCTTTCTACCACAATGAGAGTATCGGCACGAAGCTTTACAGTCGATCGGAAGCGCGGGCACTGTTCGCCCCTTTTCGATCCGTGAGTATACAGACAGTAGTCGATTCGGGTGATACGCTCGATATTCAGTTGTCGGATCGCTACCGCAAGGTTTGGCTGATCCGTAATATCCAGAAGCTCGCGCCGGTGCTCAGGGCGGCGCGGCCCTACGTCCCGTCGCGATTCGGCACTACGATGTTGATCGAGGCGGTAAAGTAGCATGTGCGGCCTCTCGGGAATTCTGTCGGCGTCGGACGACGAGGGCTTTCCTATAAGGCTCGAGCGCATGATGCGCTCGCAGGAGCATCGCGGGCCCGACGGCAAGGCTTCATGGTCGGGCAGGATCGGCGCCTTCCACGTCGGACTCGCCCACAACCGCCTCGCGATTCTCGACCTCAGCGAGGCCGGCCGCCAGCCGATGTTCACGCCCGACGGCAGCCACGCGTTGATTTTCAACGGCTTGATTTACAACTACAAGGAACTGCGAAGCGATCTGGAGGCCGAGGGCGTTCGTTTCCGCACCCAGTGCGATACCGAAGTGATGCTCTGGGCGCTCGCGACTTGGGGCGAGCGCGCGGTTGCAAAGTTCAACGGGATGTGGGCGTTTGCGTGGCTCGACCTGCGCGCGGGAAAGATGATGCTCTCGCGCGACCGGTTTGGGATCAAGCCGCTCTATATTTACCGGGGCAGGAACTCGCTTTTCTTTGCGTCCGAGATCAAGGCGATCGTCGCAGGCAGCGCTGAACGCTTCGCGACAAATCCCGTCGTCGCAGGCCGCTTTATCGAGCAGAGCCTGCTCGACGCTCAAACCGAGACCTTCTTCTCGGCGATCGAAGCGGTAGCCGCCGGGCACAATTTCGTCTACGACCTCAAAGCCGGCGCGAGCCTCGCACCGCGCAGCTACTCGTATTGGTCGCCCGCCTCCGAGACGATCGTCAACGGCAACCTCGCCGAGCGCATCGACCAGGTCCGCGAGACTTTCTTCGACGCGGTGCGTATACGCCTGCGCAGCGATGTTCCGGTCGGCGTACTGCTGTCCGGCGGTGTCGATTCATCTTCGATCGCTGCGGTGATGCGCCGGGTGTTGGGACGCGACGCCGACCTTCACGTGATGTCAGCGATAAGCGACGACGGCACCTTCGACGAGAAGCCGTTCATCGACCGGATGGCGCAGCATCTCGGATGCCCGGTTCACTGGCATAGACTCGGCAGCGATCCCGGCGAATGGTTCCGGCTGGTGAGCGACGTCATCTACTGGAACGACGAACCGATCGGAAGCTTCTCGACAGTCGCGCATTATCTGCTGATGCAGGAAGCGAAGCGGCTGGGCATCACATCTATCCTGAGCGGCCAGGGTGCGGACGAGCTTTTGTGCGGTTACCTCAAATATACCGGCTTCTACCTGCAGCGAGCTCGTGCGCCAGGGCCATTTCGGCGCCGCGGCGCGGGTGCTCGCCGGCTTCGCCCGCCGCGGCACCGTGCTGCGGCAATTCGAATTCAGCGAGGCCCGACGCTATCTCCATCGCCTCTCCAGGCGCGTCGGTATCGACATCCGCGGCCCGCGCCTTAAGCAAACCGCCAGCTCGATGCCGATCGGCCTCGGCGGTGGCAGCGTGGTCGAACGCCAACGCGCCGACCTCTATCGGTTCTCGGTACCCGCGCTGGTCCATTATGAGGACCGCAGCTCGATGGCGTCGTCGCGGGAGATCCGCCTGCCCTTTCTGGACTATCGTCTGGTCGATCTGCTGCTGCCGCTCGATCCGCAATGGAAGCTGCGCGACGGATGGACCAAGTGGATCTTCCGCCAGGCGATGAAAGACTGGCTCCCGCAGCCGATCGTGTGGCGCAAGGACAAGCAGGGCTTTATCAATCCGCAGGGCGAATGGCTCAAGCATGAGCTGCGTCCCGCGATCGAGCGGTTTCTGCGCGAGGATCTGTTGATCGTGCAAAACGGCCTGATCGATCGCGACGCTCTCGCCAGACGCTACCAAGCCTATAGCTCCCAACCGCCGCTGCGCGGCGCCTACTCATTCAAGGACGTTTTCAATCCGATCGCACTGGAGCTCTGGGCCAGACGTTTCGAGGCGCACTTGGCCCTCTGAGTCCTGACGGGATGACCAACCCCATGACAAAACCAGCCGTGAACCGAAAGGAAACGGAACGCGAGTTTCATGATGCGCTCCGTGGCGAGCTCGCTGCCAACAAGAAGCTCCATGCCAATGACAAATTCTATGCGATCTTCCGCAGCAACGAGGAATTTGTCGGCCAGTTCGTCGCCAGCCGGACCAAAGGAAGGAGGGTACTCGATTACTGCTGCGGATATGGCGGGACGGCAATAGGGCTCGCGAGGGCCGGCGCTGAGGCGTACGGAATCGACATATCACCGGTCTCGATCGAGCGGGCCCAGGCCTCGGCCAGGCAGGAAGGGCTGAGTGATGCGATCAAGTTTCAGGTCATGGACGCGGAGGCGACTGGATTTCCCGATAGCTTCTTCGATATGGTGTTGATCAACGGCGTGCTTCATCATTTAGACCTGCCCAAGGCGTACCGGGAGCTCGCGCGAATAGTCAAACCCGACGGTGTCGTCATAGCTACCGAAGCACTGCGGCACAATATTGCGATTCATCTGTACCGCAAGCTGACACCGCACCTGCGCACTGCGTGGGAGGCCGAGCACATTCTGGGCAAGAGCGAAATCTTCGCCGCCACCAGATACTTCAACCGGGTCGAAGTCCTGAAATTCTTTCACTTGGCGACACTGCTGGCTTTGCCGTTCCGGAACTCAGGCTTGTTCGAACCGATGCGCAAGACGCTGGGGGTGTTGGATTCGATGCTGCTGCGTCTTCCGGTTCTCAAGTGGCAGGCCTGGGTGGGGGTGTTCATGCTGGCGGCTCCTCAGAAGCCGCGGCCCAATTGAGGCCCGCCGAGGTTTCTCGCGAGCCGTCCCGAGTGGTTCAGGGCTTAAGACTGGCGGCAGTTTCCGAGCCTGGCGTGGACGATTTCAGGCCCGTCGCGGAGGTCTCGGGCGTCCGGATCACCCGTGAGGCGCTCGCGATGCAGGTTTCGCGCTACGGGTTTGCCGCTTCGCTCTGCCAGGGCAAGGACGTCCTTGAAGTCGCCTGCGGGATCGGCTTCGGCCTCGGTTATCTGGCCAACAAGGGGGCCCGGCGCGTGGTCGGCGGCGACCTCACCGAAAGTCTGATCAGAGATGCGGCATCGCATTACAAATCGCGCGTTGGTCTGCTCAGGCTCGACGCTCACGGGCTGCCGTTTCGCAACGCGAGCTTCGATCTGATCGTGCTGTATGAGGCAATCTACTATCTGCGCGACGCCGGCCGATTCGTCGCCGAATCGGCGCGGGTGCTGGGGCCGGGCGGCCAACTGATTATATGCACGGCTAACAAGGAATGCGCCGGCTTCAACCCGAGTCCCTATAGCACAAGTTACTATTCGGCCCGCGAGCTGGGCGAGTTGCTCTCGGCCGAAAACTTCCAGCCCCGGATTTACGTTGCATTCCCCGCCGTCCACGGCGGACTGAAGGGCCGCGTCGTATCGGCGATCAAGCGGGCGGCGGTGTCGGCCAATCTGATCCCGAAGACCATGAAGGGAAAGGAGCCGCTGAAGCGGTTTTTCCTGGGACCGCTGGCGCCGGTACCTCGCGAGTTGAGCGACGATTTGGCCGGGTTTCAGCCGCCGGCGCTGCTGGACGATCTGTCGCAGGCGCGCCGTTTCAAGATATTATACGCAGTCGGGCGGCGCCCTTAGGCGGCTGCCCGGATTCGTTCGGATTGGGTTCGGAGCTGGCATGAATGCTTAAACGCACGTTCGATCTGCTGTGCTCAGCTCTCGCGCTGCTGGTGCTCTCGCCCCTGATGCTGGCGATAGCGCTGCTGCTCAAGCTCTCGGACCGGGGTCCGGTTTTCTACCGCGGACTCAGAACGGGAAGATTCGGCAAGCCGTTTCGCGTTTGCAAGTTCCGAACGATGGTGCCGAGCGCCGAACGGATCGGCGGTCCGTCGGCGGCCGACGAAGACCCTCGAATCACTCGGCTGGGCAAATTGCTCCGCAAGTACAAGCTCGACGAGCTGCCCGAGATGATCAACGTGCTGCGCGGCGAGATGAGTATCGTCGGTCCGTGGCCCGAAGTCCCGCAGTACGTCGCGATGTTCGACGAAGAGGAAAGAAAGATTCTCAACCTGCGGCCCGGTATCACCGATTGGGCGACGCTGTGGAACAGCGACGAGGGGGCGGTGCTGGCCGGAAGCGCAGACCCTGAGAAACTCTACCTGGAAAAAATCAGGCCCACCAAGGTGCGCCTGCAGCTCGAGTATGCGCGAAAGCATTCGTTCCTCGTGGACCTTTCGATCGTGGTGCAGACCCTGCTCGCGATCGTTCTTCGCAGGAAACCTGCCGCTCTGAGCGTCCTCGACGGCTGAGCCCCGCCCTTTCCCGTGCCGCCCGTTTTTCGCAGCCCCCGATCACCAAAATCTACAGCCGCAGGCCGCGATTTGAGCTAATCTGCAAGCTTGCGAAGACGAGCGCTGCCGCGCTGGAGGTTGTGTCATGAGCAGTTCGGACGGAGGGGCGCGGAGCGTTCCGCCTGCGAGTCCCGCCATCGTGCGGCAAGGCAACCCGCGAGATGACGAGCGCCGCCGACTCGAGCTTCTGGCCAGGCGCATCCGGACGCAAGTGGTGCGGATGACTCATGAGGCCCGGAGCTCGCACGTCGGGACTTCGCTCTCGATGGCCGAAATTCTGGCCGTGCTTTACGGAGCGGAACTGCGGGTCGATCCCGCGCGGCCGCAATGGCCCGAGCGCGACCGGCTGATCCTGAGCAAGGGCCACGGATGCGCGGGGCTCTACGCGGTGCTCGCGGAACGCGGCTTCATCCCGCGCGAATGGCTCAAGACCTTCTACAAAGACGGCGGAAAGCTGGCCGGCCACGCGACGCATCGCGGCGTCCCCGGCGTCGAGGCTTCGACCGGATCGCTTGGCCACGGCCTTCCGATCGCGGCCGGGATGAGCCTCGCCGGCAAGCAGGACGGCCTCAGCTATCGCGTCTTCGCGGTGCTCAGCGACGGCGAGTGCGACGAGGGCTCGACCTGGGAAGCGGCGATGTTCGCCGGGCATCATCGCCTCGACAACCTGATCGCGATCATCGACTACAACAAGATTCAGAGCCTCGGGAGCGTGCAGGAGGTGCTCGACCTGGAGCCGTTCGAGGCGAAGTGGGCGGCTTTCGGATGGGGCGTCAGGCAGGTCGATGGCCATGATGTCGATAAGCTGCGCGACACCCTGGGCCGGGTTCCCTTAGCTGCGGACCGGCCGACATGTATTATTGCTCACACCGTAAAGGGCAAAGGCGTCAGCTTCATGGAGGACAAGGTGCTCTGGCATTACCGATCGCCGGATGAGCGCGAGGTCGATCGGGCGATCAGCGAACTGGAGCGGGAGCGATGAGGAGCGCGTTCTTCAACGCCCTGCTCGAAGCCGCCGGGGACGACCCGCGGATTAATCTGCTTACCGCCGATCTCGGTTTCGGGGTGGTCGAATCGTTCGCGAAGCGCTTTCCCGATCGGTTTCTCAATGTCGGCGTCGCCGAGCAAAACATGACCGGAATCGCGGCCGGCCTGGCGCTGTCGGGCAAGACGGTCTTCACCTACTCGATCGCGAATTTCCCCACGCTCAGGTGCCTCGAGCAGATCCGCAACGACGTCTGTTATCATCGCGCCGACGTGAAGGTGGTGGCGGTGGGAGGCGGTTTCTCGTACGGCGCGCTCGGCATGACGCATCATGCCACCGAGGATCTCGCGATCATGCGGGCGCTTCCGGAAATGACGGTAGTGGCGCCCGGGGACCCGATCGAGACCGCGCACGCAACCCGCGCGATCGCCGGGACGCCGGGTCCCGTTTACCTGCGGCTCGGCCGGGCGGGAGAAGCGGCCATCCACACCGGCCCGATCGAATTTCAGCTCGGCAGGGCGATCAAGTTGCGCGACGGTGCGGACGTCACTCTGGTCTCGACGGGCACGATGCTGCAGACCTGCGCGAAGGTTGCCGAGCTGCTCGAACAACGCGGAATCAGCGCGCGCCTGCTCAGCATGCATACGCTGAAGCCGCTCGACGAAGAGGCGATATCGTGCGCGGCGGGCGAGACCGGCGCAATCGTGACAGTAGAGGAGCACAGCGTCCTTGGCGGCCTGGGCGGGGCGGTGGCTGAAGTGATCGCCGAGTCGGGTATCTCACCGCTGCGCTTCAAGCGGATCGGCCTGCCCTCGGAGTTCGCCAAATACGTCGGAAGTCAGGAATATTTGCGTGCGCGGTACGGGCTGTCGGAGCCGGCCATCGTTCAACAGGTCCTGGCCTTGCTCGATGCCGGCCGGCCGCGGTCAGGCGGCGTTACGCCTGAGCAAGCAAGGAGGCGGATGGCGTACAAGGTACCGTTCGTAGACCCACGCACTCACTACCGCAACCTGAAAGCGGAGATCGACGGCGCGATCGCCGATTGCCTGACGAAGGGCGACCTGATTTGCAGGCAGCAGCTCAGGGATTTCGAGGAAAGCTTCGCCCAATTCATCGGGGTCAAGTACGCGGTCGGTCTCAATAGCGGATATCACGCGCTGCTGTTCGGACTGATGGGCGCGGGGGTGGGACCGGGCGACGAGGTGATCACCGTCGCTCACACTTTCGTCGCCACCGTCTCGGCGATCATCCATTGCGGCGCGATTCCCGTACTCATCGATGTCGGCCCGGACTACAACATGAATCCGGACCTGATCGAGCGGGCGATTACGCCCAGGACCAAGGCGCTCCTGCCGGTGCATCTGAACGGCCGAATCGGCGCGATGGACCGGATCATGGCGATAGCCGCAAAGCACAAGCTCGCGGTTGTCGAGGACGCCGCTCAGGCGCTGCTCGCGACTTTCGACGGGAAAAAGGCGGGCAGTTTCGGGATAGCCGGATGCTTCAGCTTCTATCCGTTCAAGATGTTGGGCGGGTTCGGCGACGGCGGCGCCCTGACGACCAACGATCCGCAGGTCGCGCGGATGGCGACCCTGCTGCGGTACAACGGCGAGGATCGCGAAACGGGAGAATTTTTCTATCACGGCCAGACTGCACTGCTCGACAACGTGCAGGCCGCGGTCTTGAGCGTAAAGCTGCGCCATCTGCCGGACTGGGTGGAGCATCGCCGGAAAATCGCCGCGCTCTATCGCAAGGGGCTGGAAGGTGCCGGCGATCTTCGCCTGCCCCACTTCAATCAGGAGCGGCAGAAAGACAGCTTCCAGAATTATGTGGTGCGCACCGGCCGCCGCGATGAACTGCGCGCGTTCCTCGCGCGCGAGGGTGTCGAGACGCTGGCGCAATGGCGCAAACCGATGTGGGAACACAAGGGACTCGGGCTTAAGAATCCCGGAGTTCCCGAGACCGAAGCGATTTGCGCTGAGGTCCTCTCGCTGCCGATGAGCGCGGAGACCACCCCCGAGCAAGTAGAGCTTGTCGTGCATGCGATCCGCGAGTTTTTCCGCCCGTAGCAACGTGGCTCTATCGCTCGCCAGGCGCGCCGATCGAATCACTCAGGCGGAAATCCGCGTGATGACGCTGGAATGCGAAAAGGCCGGCGGAATCAATCTCGCGCAGGGAGTCTGCGACACCGAGGTTCCGCCGCCGGTCAGGAGCGCCGCGCGGACCGCGATCGACCAGGGCCTCAACAGCTATACCCGCTTCGACGGTATCCGCGAGCTCCGCCACGCGATTGCACTCAAGATGAAGGAGTACAACCGGATCGACGCCGACCCGGATAGCCAGATCACGGTGAGCGGCGGCTCGACCGGCGCCTTCTATTGCGCATGCCTGGCGCTGCTCGACCCCGGCGACGAAGTCGTCTTGTTCGAGCCGTACTACGGATATCACCTCAACACGATCGAGGCGGTCGGGGCGGCCGCGTCGTTCGTCACGATGCGCCCGCCCGATTGGTCGTTCACGCCCGACGACCTGGAGCGCCGAATCACGCCGCGCACCAAGGGCATAATGATCAACACCCCGGCCAATCCCTCGGGCAAGGTGTTCACGCGCAGCGAGCTCGAGTGGATCGCCAAGATCGCCACGCGCCACGATCTGTTCGTCTTCACCGACGAAATCTACGAATACTTCCTCTATGACGGCCGTGGTCATGTCAGCCCGGGAGCGATTCCGGGGATGGCCGAGCGGACCATAACGATCTCCGGCTTCTCCAAGACTTTCAGCATCACCGGATGGCGTATCGGCTACAGCGTGTGCGCGCCGCGATGGGCCGAGATTATCGGCCACATGAACGACCTGGTTTACGTCTGCGCGCCGGCGCCGCTACAGTATGGGGTCGCGATGGGGCTCACCGAGCTTACGCCCGCCTTCTACCGATCGCTCTCAACCGAGTACCAGCGCAAACGCGACCTGATCTGCGACGCGCTCAACCGCGTGGGATTGACCCCTTTCGTCCCGCAGGGCGCCTATTACGTGCTCGCTGACGCGTCGCGGCTTGCGGGCCACAGCAGCAAGGAGAAGGCGATGAACCTGCTCGCGCGAACCGGAGTGGCGACGGTACCGGGCGAAGCCTTCTATCATGGCGACGGCGGGCGATCGCTGGTGCGGCTCTGCTTTGCGAAGGACGCTCGCGCGCTCGAAGAAGCCTGCGCGCGCCTGGCGCGGCTGGGCTAACAGGGAAGGGATGGTAAACCCGTCGCCTTTCTGTTTTGCTTGCTAGACGCCTCGGTGGCAGGGTGGCCGGAGAATCGACTGGATATGAGGCTTCTTCGGCAGATGAACCCGGTTTACGTCGAAGATGCTCCGGCGCCCGCGAAGCATCGCAAGATCGGTCGCCCATGAGCGCGGAAAGGAGTGGCGATTTGATGCCTGAGATTCCCACGCACCCTCTGGCTTTTCGGCGCCCGCTGATGGTGCTGATCGACACCGCGTTGATCGCGCTCTCCTATTACGGCGCTTTCTTCCTTCGCTTCGACGGCAGCATTCCCCCGGCCCAGGTCGAGGTCTTCACCAGAACCCTGGTGTGGTTGGTGGCGATCCAGCTTACGGCCGGCACGATCTTCGGCCTGCATCACATGGTCTGGCGCTACACGGGGCTCTCGGATCTCGTTTCCATCGCAGGCGCCGGCGCGACCGGAACGATCATTTTCGCGGGCCTGGTGAGCTTCGTGTTGCGGGTCGGATGGCTCCCGCGCTCGATCTATGCGATCGATACGCTGCTGCTGGTCGCGCTGTTTGCGGGAGTGCGGGCGGCTCGGCGAATCGTGCACGATCGCGGCGACTTCCAGAGCCGCAAGCGTATCCTGATTTTCGGCGCCGGCGACGCGGGCGAAATGATCGTCCGCGACATGAAGCACAACCCCTACTACGGATATACGCCGATCGGCTTCATCGACGATGACCCCGCGAAAATCGGGCGCCGCATCCACGGCGTCCGCGTGCTCGGAGCCCGCGCGGACCTCGGCAAGGTGATGGCAACTCATTCGCCGGATGAGGTGCTGATCGCGATGCCCAGCATGACACCGGCCACGATCCGCGCCATCATGAAGGCGCTCGAGTCGTGCCGCGTCCCGGTCAAAACGCTCCCAAGCTTGCGCGACGTTATCGACGGTCGCGTAAGCATCACCGACATCCGCAACGTCGCGCTCGAAGACCTGCTGGGACGAACTCCAATCGGGCTCAACAGCAACCGGCTCGGCCATCTGATCGCGGGACAGAGCGTCCTCATAACGGGCGCCGGCGGCTCAATCGGCTCCGAGCTCTGCCGTCAGATATGGGCGCTCAGGCCGCGCACGATGGTGATGTACGAGCGGTACGAGAACGCGCTCTACACGCTCGAGAAGGAGCTGCGCGACAGGGGCGCGGGCGACGGCATGGTCGCGGCGATCGGCGACATCTGCGACGAGCAGCGGTTGGAATCGCTGCTCAAAAGACACGCCGTGAAACTGATTTTCCATGCCGCGGCGCACAAGCATGTCCCGCTGATGGAGCTGAATCCCTGCGAGGCCATCAAGAACAACGTCCGTGGGACGCGCATCCTGGCCGAGACTGCGGCTCGATGCGGCGTGAGCTCGTTCGTCCTCATCTCGACCGACAAGGCGGTCAACCCCTCCAACGTGATGGGCGCGTCGAAGCGCATCGCCGAGCTGCTCGTGAAGGCGGAGGCCCGCCGGACCGGGCTCGGCTTCACGGCCGTGCGCTTCGGCAACGTGCTCGGCAGCAATGGCAGCGTCGTGCCGAGATTCTTGGAGCAGATCCGTGCCGGCGGTCCCGTCACCGTAACTCATCCGAAGATGCAGCGCTTCTTCATGCTGATTCACGAGGCCGTGCAACTGGTTCTGCACGCCGCCACGCTGATTCAGCCCGGCGCGATCTATGTGCTGAACATGGGCGACCAGATCGCGATTGCGGACATGGCGTCGCATCTGATCCGCCTCTCGGGCCTGATGCCGGACCGCGACATCGAGATCGAGTTCACCGGCGTGCGGCCGGGTGAGAAGATCCAGGAGGAATTGATCGGGCACGACGAGCGCGTCGAGCAGTCTGAAATCTCCCATGTCCTGCTGCTCCGTGGCGGCAAGGAGCCCGACTCCGAATGGCTCTCCGACAAGGTCCGCTCGATGGAGAAAGCCGCCGCCGCAGGCGACGCGGACGGTATCCTGGGGCTGCTTGGAGAGGTCCTCCCGTCGTTCAACAGGTCGCGCCCAGCAACCGTCGAGACCCGGTTGGCTCAGTCGAATGGAGTCGCGGTTCACGCTATGACAAATGGCGCGGAGACCGATCCGCTTTAGACGCGGACCCAATCGTCTACGCGAATACCCTGCGGGCCAGCGCGGCGGCGCAGCCGCAAGGCCCTCTTGAATGCGCGTCTGGATTGTCGAGATTGGGGAGCCGCTGCCGATCGACGCGGGCGGCCGCGAGATGCGCAGCGGAATCCTCGCGGATCGGCTGGCTTCGGGCGGTCACGAAGTGCTCTGGTGGGCCGCGACTTTCGATCACAACCGAAAGGTCCACCGGTTCTCCGAATCCACGACCCTGGCGATCAAGCCCGGTCTCGTCATCCGCCTGCTTCGCGCGCCCGCCTACAAACGCAACGTCTCGCTCGCCCGCCTGCAGCACAACCGCATCATCGCACGCATCTTTGCGGCCGAAGCCGCGCCGCACAGCGCCCCGGACTTGATCTTCTGCTGCATGCCTACGCCGGAGCTTGCCGAGCGCTGCGTTGAGATCGGCCTTCGCCGCGCCGTACCGGTGATCGTCGATGTCCGTGACATCTGGCCCGAGTCATACCTGAGCGGCCTGCCCGAGGCACTCAAGCCCGCGGCCCGGATTCTGCTGCGGCGCGAATTCGCCCGTACAAGATGGACGTTCCGCAACGCCGCTGCGGTCACCGCCGTTTCCGAGGCGTTTCTCGATTGGGCATTGACCCTCGCCGGCCGCGCCAGAACGCCGGCGGATGCGGTATTTCCGCTCGGCTATCCGACACCATCAGAGGTGAGCGAGCCCGACTCTCGCTAAGGATCGACCGGCTCTGCGCAACTCACGCTATCCGCCGGGACAACTTGATCGTATCGTTCGTCGGCATGTTCGGCGCGTCATACGATCTGAAAACCGCGATCGACGCGGCGGCTTTGCTCGCGGGCGAAGCGCACTCGCCGATTCAATTCGTTCTTGCCGGCGACGGCGACAAGAGATCGTCGCTCGCGATCCGGGCCCGGAACCTGCCCAACGTGATATTGCCCGGCTGGCTAGGTAAAGATGAAATTCAAACGCTGCTGCGGATTTCGGACATCGGCCTTGCCCCGTACACGCGGTCGGCGACGCAATCGATGCCGAATAAGCCGTACGAATATATGTCCGCAGGACTGCCCATAATCTCGTCGCTGGCCGGCGAGCTGGAAGCGCTGCTCCATTCCGAGAAGATTGGTATTCAGTACCAGGCCGGCAACGCCGGATCGCTCAGGGACGCGATCACTTACCTCGCCGCCAACCCCGAAGAACGCGGCGCGATGGGCCGCCGGGCGCGCGCCCTTTTCGACCGGCGCTTCGACGCCGCTATAGTATACTCAAGCCTGATCGAGCACATCGAGCGCATCGCGTCGGCCGGGATAGTTGCAAGCGCGCCCGCCTCGCGCGCGCGAGCTGCGGGTTCCACTCGCTAATTCGCGCGCCCCGACGATCCCGCAAGCTCGATCGCCCGCCCCGTTCCGTTCCCGCCTCTCACGCTCCGCCAAATCACCAACCGCATCGCTCGCCGCTCCAGGCGGGCGCCTGCCCGGGGCAAGTTCCGGCTCGGCGGGAGCTAGCGGCCGCGCCCAAACACTGGCGCGCCCTGCTTTACGTAGCCGGCTGGCGGGTTGAATTCGGCGGCGGAAATCGACCTCTCCTTGACGCTCGATACGGTAATGGTCAGAACCTCGCTGGTGTACTCGCGCTTTGACTGTTGCGCACTGGGCGACGGCTTCGGAGCTCGCCGCTGTGGCCGGCTTGGCGGTCGCCGGCGTCGGCGCTCCCGGTGTAGCCTGCTTGGGTGTCGCCGGCGTCGGCGCTCCCGCTGTGGCCGGCTTCCCTGATGCCGTGGGCGGCGGGTTGATAGTCACGACAATCGTAGCCTGGATCGCGAGCGGGATGCCGTCCGGGACTGCGAGCTTCGACAGGGGCTTGTTCGGATCGGGATCGAGTTTCACGATCAGCCCCCTCGTAAACGCGTCGTATTCTTTTGCCCCCGGCGCTTCCGTGGAGAAGCACACGACATCATGGTAGGCCACCGTCTCGAACTTCCTCGAGCCGCTGTATTCATCGCACTGATACCCCGCGATCGTTCTGCGCTTTCCGGTTTTCTGGTAATTGACCATCGGAGGAACAATCGCCCTGGTGAGCAGAAATCCCAACATCTGGGGCGGCGGAAACGGCGTTACGTAATAGCTCTTCGCAGCGGAATGAATCATCAGCGTTCTGGCCTGATCGAAGTCCACGACCATCGCCTCGTACTTGCCGACGATCCTACCCCGGCGGGGCTCCAGAAGAACGGTCCGGTGCGTTTTCCAGCTAGCAGACCCGCGCGTGACGACTTGCTCCTGCTGCAGAACCACACCCGCGGCTGCCACTCCGGCACACGACACCAGTGCCGACACCACCATCGCTGTGACCCATGTTCTCATGACGTTCCCCGCTGCAAGCGTGAAGTCGAACTCGCGTTTCTCCGTCAACCGCGCCACCAGCTTTTGACTTTCAGCGTCCGGCGACGCTCTTCGCGATAGCGTCTGTCCCAGCCGCAAAAGGACCGCTTCTCACCGAGGCGAGAACGAGCAGTTGAGCTATCTTGCCGGAATTTGTCCGCTTGGAATTTGGCTTGCCGAGGCTTCGGCTGCGTCTGACAGGGGAATCACGAGCGATGTTCCATCTCTGCGCCGTCCCTCTATCCGACACGTGGGCTGGTCTTTCGACCAGCCCACGTGTCTCATTCACTTTTCGAGGGGAGCCGCACGCCGCGCTCTCAGCCCTCGCGGCCTCAGGCACCCGACCGACGTTCGGGCGCTTTGGCCGTCTACAATCTCAATAACCGGTGTAGCACAGGTTGGGCGGCAGACCCTCTTCGCTCTCCGTGAAGCCAAGCTGTGTCCGGAAGTAAATTGGGGACGGATTGCCATTAATCACGAGAGGCCACGTGCTCCCATAATAATAGCCATACAGATAGGGATTGATCCCCTGCGCTGCGCACACGGCCGCGCAATTGCCGCGACTGGGATTGATTTCCCTGACGTACGAGCACTTCAGTGCAATTCCGGCCGGGTCGAGTTCGGTCAAGTCCGAGGGGT
Organism: uncultured delta proteobacterium; assembly: GCA_963793115.1. Taxonomy (GTDB): domain Bacteria; phylum Desulfobacterota; class Binatia; order Binatales; family Binataceae; genus CAVVMA01. The sequence continues at coordinate 4,960 of CAWBYV010000006.1, read as the reverse complement.
TTTCATCCACTCGCTCGAACCTGCTCTCAGTGACGTACCCGCCAACATTACCGTTGGGATTACCGCTGCCGTCCAGACCAACGGTGTTATACGCCTGAAGATGGGTTGACCATGCCCGTAGAGATGGGGTCGGACTCCAGCTCCCTCCCATTTCATCCCCAGTCGGATCGCAGATTACCGCCTCGGTGCTTCCGGGGCACGGTACATTGAAGGTTTGTTGAGGAATTGGCGCTATGACCGAGTTGGTTGACACGATCTTGATACTGCCGCGGTACAGGAGCGACGGGAGCCCGTATGACGGGTTGTTCACGTAGTCGCCAGACGGCAGGTAGGTCAAGCCGTCTACCGAGAGATCGAGGCGACCACCAGCGCTGACCGGGCATCCGCAGCACTCCTGCATTTCCTGGAATTCGTCGTAGACGTAGACCATGGCGCAGAGTGGATAAGGTCCGGTATTGGTCCCGGTCGCAGTCGCGTTGCGCGTGTTGGTATCGATGATACGGATGATATCGTCCTGAGCAGGCGAGCCAAGCTGAGCGTTGGCGAAATAATTGACATAAAAGGCATCTTGGGCATGTGCCGTAGTACCGGCCAGTAGAACCGGCAGCATTACAAGTGCCGCCAAAATGCCGCCGACTCCTGCCAAGCGGCACAGTTTCTCTAATTTCGACATAGGAAAATCTCCTTGAACTCTGGTACGCGTTAAAGTCTGCGCAATTCCAACAACAGCGTTAGCCATCATCGCTCTCACTTAAAGTCCCGGAGGGCCGTCGCCGCCAGTTGTCAAACCATACGCAGGTGCGTATCTCGGGTTCTCACTGCCGCAATTGCAGTAGCCGTTTCCGGTACTCGCAAGGGTTGTGCGGCAAAGGTTAGCGAGGTTGTTGGCGTCACTGTGCGTAAGCGCCGCTTCCTCGAACGCGGTAGTGGTCACAGCGTTGACCCCGGTTAAAGGATCGGGGGCTCCCGCGGGGAAAATCTGTTGGATATGGTCCGCCCAAGCCCGCAGAGTGGTGGTCAGCGGTAGGGTACCGCTGTAGCTGGCGTTGGGGCTGGCAGCAGGATCGCAGCAGTTGCCGGTGAAGCGATCGCAATAGGTGCCGGCACTATAATAAGTGTCCACTACGGCCGTGCCTCCGGCCCAAGTGGCATACGACCCACCCGCCACACTGGTGCTGGCGTTGGTCTCGGTCGAAACGATCCGGATCACACCGTCCTGCAGGTAGGGGGAAACGCGATAGCTGCTGGGACCGGTATAATAGAAGAATTGCCCGCCCACCGACACAGGATTATCCGTCAAGTTACCATTATAGGGCGAGTTCGGATTGGCGCTGGGCGGAGTCGCAAACCCGTAGCTGAGCGTCAGCAAGCCGTCAGGGGTTACCGGGCAGCCGCAGCACTCCTGCATATTCTGCTTCGGGTCGAACACGTAGATCATCGAGCAGATTTCTTCGTTCTGCCCGGAGTTCGCCTCCAACGGGTCGATGATGCGGAGGTAGGCCAAGCCATTAAAGGGGTTAGCATTGCTGAAATAGTTGATGAATTCCACGTCGTAGCAGTTGCCCGTTCCCCCTGCTCCGCAGTACGGGCTCGTGGCGCGTGCAGTCTGCGAGGTCGCGGCGAGCAACAGGACTGCCGTGACCATCGCGAGGATGATTTGTTTATGGACTCTCTTACCTGCAAGCATTCCGAATTCCTCCATGACTTTTGGATACCTGGCCAAAACACTCGATCTCGCAGAGAATCTCGCGCACCTGCCGCTTTCATCTCATGCCGATAACCCTCCTTCCGACCTTCCGCCAAGAGACGCCATTGAAGCCGCAGGAAACAGAGTCTCGCGTCCGTGCCGTTTCCAAAGCGGCTTCGCGACGGTCCGAGGGCGTCGCTTTTCTCCTCACTAAAGGCATACGGCCAAATTAATGACTAGCGACCGCGTATGTACCACTTCTACATAAGGCACGTCAAGCCAAAAGCGACCTGCTCCCCGTCGATTCGACAGCGCCGATTCGGCAGGCATCCGGGGGGCGGTCGATACGCCCCTGGCGCCTGGCGCTCGGGTCTCCCCGGGCACCGGCCGGATACGGCCGGCCGGCCGCGGCGGCCTGCCCTGAGCACCTCTGACTCAGGAAACCGCGGCGTTCGGCACCCCCTGCCCGTTTGCAGCGACGAGGCGCCGCCGCGGCCGCCTTCGCCGCTGTGCTCCCGCTCATAGCGGCCCATCCTAATACGATGCGCGCGCTGTGACAAGTAGTCATGATTCCCTACAATCAGGCGGTCTACGGCCGCGCTTGAGGCGGCCGCGCGGCTCGGCGGTGCGGCGCGCGAAGCCTTCCCGCGCCGCGGGACGCCCGCCCTCTGCGCCCCGATCGGGCCGCCCCCAGCCGCCGCAGGACGGCTCGATTCCGGTCCCGCCGGACAGCGTTCCGGCCAGCGATCGCCCGCCTCAAGCGATCGGCCGGGGCCGCGATCCGGGCCCGATCGGGCCCGCTTGCCGGCTCCGCCTGAATCATTTCCGCATACTCCCCGTTGAGGCAAATGAATCGCACGGGATCGCCGTCCGGGCCCCGCCGGACGCCCCCCTCGCGCCGCGCGTTTACACTCCGTCCGGCGGCGGGTAGACTTCATGACGCGCGGCGGAGCGCCCTTTGCGGCTCGCGCCGCGCTCGTGTTTGAACCGATGAGACGGAACGACATACGCAACCTCGCGATCATCGCACACGTTGACCACGGCAAGACCACGCTGGTTGACGCGATGCTGCGCCAGTCCGGAGTCTTCCGCGCCAACGAACAGGTGATGGAGCGGGTCCTGGACTCCTTCGATCTCGAGCGCGAGCGCGGCATCACGATCCTCGCCAAGAACACCTCGATCAGATGGGGCGCCACCCGCATCAATATAGTGGATACTCCCGGCCATTCGGACTTCGGCGGCGAAGTCGAAAGGACCCTCTCGATGGTAGACGGGGTCCTGCTGCTGGTCGATGCCTGCGAAGGACCGCTCCCCCAGACCCGCTTCGTCCTCAAGAAGGCGCTGGAGGCCAAGCTACCGGCCATCCTGTGCATAAACAAGATCGACCGGGCCGACGCCCGCCCCGCCGAAGTGCTGGATGAGGTCTATGACCTGTTCATAGAGCTTGACGCGGCCGAGGACCAGCTCGACTTTCCGGTCCTCTACACCAACGCGCGCAGGGGCGTAGCTACAGCGAAACCAGAGCAGGTCGAGGGCAACCTGGAGCCGCTCTTCAAGGCCATAAAGGAGCGTCTGCCGGGTCCAGTCGCGGATCGCGACGCCCCGTTACAGTTCCAGGCCAATAATCTCGACTACAGCGACTATGTCGGCCGCCTCGCGATCGGGCGCGTGATCGCCGGCGTGATCGTCGCCGGCGAAACCTATTCGCGCTGCGGAATCGGAGCGGCGCCCGCGGCTTGCAAGGTCGAGCACATTTACGGATGGCTCGGGCTCAAGCGAATCGAGCAGGAGCGCGCCGAGGCCGGCGACATCGTCGCGATCGCGGGGGTGGAGGATATCGCGATCGGCGAGACCATCTCCGACCTGGAAAATCCGCGGCCGCTGCCGCCGATCCGAATCGACGAGCCGACCGTCACGATGACCTTTTCGGTCAACGATGCGCCCTGGTCGGGACGCGAAGGCGAGTACGTCACGTCGCGCAAGCTGCGCGAGCGAATCGAGTATGAGGCGCTGCGCAACGTCAGCATCCGGATCGAGGAGGCCGGCGTTCACTCGTGGCGCGTCGCGGCCCGCGGCGAGCTTCAGTTGGCGGTGATCGTCGAAACGATGCGCCGTGAAGGCTACGAGCTTCAGGTCTCCAAGCCCACGGTCGTGACCCGCAAGGCCGGCGGCGTGCTCGAAGAGCCGATGGAACTGGTGATGATTGATATCCCCGGCGAGTACATCGGAATAGTCACGCAGTTGCTGTCGCCGCGCAAAGGCCGGATGCGAAACATGGTCACGCACGCAACCGGACGGGCGCGGCTCGAGTACGATATCCCGGCGCGCGGACTGATCGGCTTTCGAGGCTTCTTTCTTACCGAGACCCGCGGCACCGGAATCATGCATTCGCTATTCAATGGCTACGCGCCCTGGACCGGCCCAATCCAGTCCCGGCTTAGCGGAGCAATGATCGCCGACCGCGAGGGCGAGGCCAGCGCCTACGCCCTGTACCATCTTCAGGAGCGCGGGCGATTGTTTATCGGCGCCGGCGAGCCGGTCTACGAAGGGATGATCGTAGGTGAGTATTCGCGCGAAACCAATCTGCCGGTCAACGTTGCCGCGAGAAAAAGCTCACCAATATGCGCGCTTCCGGTCACGACGAGGCCATCCGGCTCGAACCGCACAAGGTCATGACGCTGGACTTGGCCCTGGAATGGATCGACGAAGAGGAACTGGTCGAGGTGACGCCTAAATCGGTCCGGATGCGCAACCGCATCCTGAAGACTGCGCTGCGCAGGAAGCAGCGCGGCGGCGCTCTTGAAACTCAGGCCGCCGCAGCGCAAGCCGCCCGCAACTAGGCGCCTGTCCGCATCTTCCGGCTCATCCGCTCGGCCTCGGCGCTCTGCCCCAGCGCCTGAGCGCCCGCTGCGGGGGTCAGATCGGGCCGGACGACGTGCACAGGATCGCGCAGGTCGTCCCGGGGCGGCGATCCTGCGTTCAGCCCCGCTGCTCGTCGGGCAGGCGGAGCGAGCGGAACTGGATCAGGAGCAGAGAGGTCGTAGAGCACTTCAGCCCGCCCGCGCAGATCAGCGGCCATCCGAAGACGTGAATATCGAGCATCATGCCCGCCGGGACCGGCGCGCCGCGCTCGCGAGGCTGCGCGGGACGTTGGTCACGCTCGCCGCCGCGGCGCGCTCCTCCGGCGGCACCACCGCCATCACGTAGGATTGGCGCGCCGGGACGTCCATGGTCGACAGCGCAGAGCGCAGCAGCAGGCACCCGATCGCGAGC
>CAWBYV010000005.1:0-34289 GCA_963793115.1 uncultured delta proteobacterium | reverse complement strand
TGCTGGCGTATCTCGACGCGAGCACCAACGTCCCGTAACCGGGCTAATACAGTATGTCGTCTTTTGTGAGTAGGTCTTTCGGCGTGAGAATGATGAGATGGACCCAGCCCGCGTTCAACGGCCTCGTAATGGGCCAGCGATGGTAAGGTGACCATCGAAAGCGAACTACGGTCCATCATGGAGACTACAAGAATCGGGTTGGATATCGCAAGTCAGGTGTTCAAGAGGTGCATGAGTCGGTCGATACAGGCGAGCGCGGCCTTACAGTCCGTTTGAGTTCGAATCGGACACGGCAGCGTCATTCCCCCGATTTTCATTGCTGAAATGCCGATTGGTTCACGTGACTAATGTGAGCCTATCTACAGGGCACAAGCCCTCGTTCGAAATGGATCTTCTACCCGGGAGTCGAATCGGCCTGACGGCGGACGTGATCCTCTGCTATGTCTCCGGCAGCGCTAAAGTTCGCAAGCGAGGACAAAATCATGCCCGCTGAGCATTTCTTTGCTCGAGACCCAAGGGAAGTGGGACTCGATCCGGCCAAGGTTGAGGCGCTGTTCATCCGCGCCGAGCGCGAGATCAAGGACGGGCTGTTGCCGTCAAGCCAGATCGCGATCGCGCGCAAGGGCAAGATCGCCGCGATGCGCACGGTCGGACGCGCCGTGCAGGGCGGCGCCGAAAAGCCCGCCACCAACGAAACCTTCTACTGCATCTTTTCCTGCACCAAGGCGATCATGTCGTCCGCGGTGTGGCTCCTGATGCAGGACGGCAGCTCGACCCGAGTGAAAAGGTCGCCGACATCAGTTCCCGAGTTCGGCACCAACGGCAAAGACAGGATCACCATCGAGCAGGTGCTGTTGCACGTCAGCGGATTTCCCGCCGCGCCGTTCGATCCGCTCGATTGGGCCGACCGCAAGAAGCGGCTGGAGCGCTTCAGCCACTGGCGCCTCGAATTCCCGGTCGGCAGCAAGTTCTTTTATCATCCGACCGCCGGCTTCTGGATCATCGCCGAGATTATCGAGCGGAAGACCGGTCAGGATTTCCGCCAGTTCATCCGTAACCGGATTGCGATCCCGCTTGGGATTCCCGATTTGCGGGTCGGCCTTCCGCGCGAGCTGACTTCCCGCGTCGCCGATATCATCTACCTCAACGAGCCGCTCTCCGAGGAGGAGAAGAAGAAGCTCGGATTTCCCGACATTCCGCCGAGCGAGGTCAACGAGGAAAACATCATGCGTTTCAATCTTCCCGAGCTGCGTGAAGTCGGCGTGCCGGAGGTGGAGGCGTCATGACCCCCGGCGATCTCGCGCTGTTCTATCAGGCGCTGATCGGCGACGGGCGCTCGTACGACGGCAAGCAGATCTGGAAGACCGAGACCTTGCGCGAAGCGTTGCGCGTGCGCTCGGGCGACTACGTCGATCACATCTTTGGGTTCAGATGCAATCGCGCGCTGGGCGTCAGTATCGCGGGAGACGACGGCCAGGCCAGCATCCGGGGCTTCGGCAAGACCGTGTCGCCCAGGGCTTTCGGCCACGGCGGCGCAGGCGGACAGATCGGATGGGGTGATCCGGCGAGCGGAATCTCGATCGGATACTGCACCAACGGCTTTGACCGCAACGAGTATCGTCAGGCGCGTCGCGGTGTCGCGATTTCGAGCCTCGCAGGCGTCTGCGCGGGCTGACCATACCCTCACCCGGCGCTTAGCTCGCTGACGCTCGCGCGCCGACCTCTCCCTGGTCAGGGAGAGGTGCAGACAACCCTCTTCGATCCTTTCTCTTCCCTGTAGCGCCAGGCCTCCGCGCCGGTGCCTGTTTCCCGAAAACAGGAAATCACCGGCACGGAAGGCCGGCGCTACGAAGATGAAAAAAGCCGGAGCGGAGCGATTCGGTTTCCCTCGCGACGCTTACGCCGAAAACGGATTCTCGATCACGATCGCGGCATCGCGGGAGGCGCCCACGCCGACCATCGCGAGCTTGATGTGGGTGAGCGCGCTGATCCGTTCCAGATAGCGGCGGACGTTCGCCGGCAGATCGTCGATCGAGCGCGCCGCGCTGAGATCGTCCATCCAGCCCGGCATTTCCTCGAAGATCGGTTTGGCCCTGGCGAGCGCGACCCGGCCGGGCGGCATCTGATCGTAGCGCCGCCCCTTGATTTCGTAGGCGATGCAAATCTTCAGCGGATCGATCCCGGAGAGCACGTCGAGTTTCGTTATTGCGAGCCCCCACATCCGTTGACCCGCGCGGCGTGGCGCGCCAGCACCGCATCGAACCATCCGATTCGCCGCGGACGCCCGGTCGCGCGAGCCGAACTCGGCCCCCTCTTCGCGCAACGTGTCAGCCGAGCGCGCCCTGATCTCGGTCGGAAACGGCTCCGGCGCCGACGCGCGTGGTGTAGGCCTTGCTGATTCCGAGCACGGCGTCGAGTCTGCCGGGCCCGATACCGGCGCCGGCGAATACGGCACTCGCGATGCAGTTCGACGAAGTAACGAAAGGATAAGTGCCGTGATCGATATCGAGCATCGTGCCGTGCGCGCCTTCGAACAGCACGCGCTTGCCTTCCGCGATCTGCCCGCCCGAGGAAGACACGGTGTCGCACAGGTAGCGCAGCAGGCGCGTGCGTACCTTCTGCATCGCTTCGACGAGGGTCTTGCCGTCGATCGGCTTGGCCTTGAGCACCGCCTTCAAGTAGAGATTCTTCTCCGCGATGTTGCGCTTGAGCTTCACGGTGAAGTCCTTGAAGTCGAGCAGATCCGCGAAGCGCAGCCCCATCGCGCGACATTTTGTCCTCGTACGCCGGTCCGATTCCGAAGCCGGTGGTGCCGATCGCGCGCCTTGCCGAGCCGCGCCTCGCGCGCGCGGTCGATCGCGAGATGGTACGGCATCACGATATGCGCGTCGTAGCTCAGCTTCAGCAGCGCGTCGTCCCGCAGGCGCGAGCGGCGCTTGAGGCCGTCGATCTCCTCGATCAGATGCGAACGGATTAACCACGGTGCCGTTGCCGATCACGCAGGTCTTGTTCGGATGCAGCGCGCCCGCCGGCACCAGCCGCAGGACGAATTTCTCGCCGTCCACGACCAGCGTATGGGCGGCGTTGTTGCCGCCCTGGAAGCGCACCACCACGTCGGCGTGCTCGGCGAGCAGGTCAACGATCTTGCCCTTGCCCTCATCTCCCCACTGCGTACCCACCACTGCCACTGTTTTCATTTTGACTCTACCGGGACGCGAGGATGCCTGCGCCGCAAGGCGCGCGGCGTGCGGTTTCAGAGTTTCAGCCGTGGTTTCAGAGTTTCAGCAAAGACGCCGACGTGATCGCCGGAAGCGTCCGGAGCTTGTCGAGGACCGCGTCGGGAACCGGTCCGTCCACTTGCGACCAGACTGAGCGCGGTGCCGCCGATCGCGGTCGCGGCCCAGTTCCAGCCCCGCGATATTGATTCCGCCTGGCCCAGCATCGTGCCAACCGCGCCGACCACGCCCGGTACGTCGCGATTGTGCAGCATCAGGAAATAGCCCTCGGGCACCGCCTCGACGCGGAAGCCGTCGATGCGGATCAGGCGCATCGCGCGATTGCCCGAGCACCGCGCCGGCCACCTCGTGCGTCGCCGGCCGCGGTACGCACGCCGAGCGACGAGCGTGTTGACGTAGTCGGTGGCCTCACGCGAGCGGGTTTCGGTCACGTGTGATTCCGCGCTCGCGCGCGATGAACGGGGCGTTGACGTAGTTGAGCTCCTGATCGAGGAAGCCGCTGAGCAGGCCCTTCAGCACCGCGGCGCTTATCGGTTCGGCGTTGAGATTGGCGGCCTCGCCGCCGAGTCCGATCGTTACCTCGGTCGGGGCCTCGCCGATCAACTGGGCGGCGAGCTGGCCCAGTTTTTCGGCCGAGCCGCAGATGCGGTCCGAGCGACTTCCAGTTCCTTGGCGACAGCGCCGGGATATTGACCGCATGGCGGGCCGCTCCGCTCGAGCAGAAAATCGACGATCTGCTGGGCGATATCGACCGCAACCTGGACCTGCGCCTCGTCGGTGGCGGCGCCCAGATGCGGCGTCGACGATCACGCTGTCGAGCTTGAGCAGCGGATGGTCCGGCGGGGGCGGCTCTTCGACGAAAACATCGAGCGCGGCGCCGGCGACCTTGCCCGACTCGAGCGCCTCGGCCAGCGCGGCCTCATCGACGATTCCGCCGCGCGCGCAATTGATGATGCGCACGCCCTTTTTCATCTTGCGCGAACGCGGCGGCGCCGACCATGCCCGCGCGTGTCGTCGGTGAGCGGCGTGTGTACCGTGATGAAATCGGCGCGCTCGAAAATCTGCTCGAGACTCACCAGCTCGACGCCGAGCCGGGCCGCCGCCTCGGCGGTGAAGATCGGATCGAAGCCGATCACTTTCATCTTGAGGCCGATCGCGCGGTCGGCGACGATTCGGCCGATATTGCCGAGCCCGATTACGCCGAGCGTCTTGTTGCAGACCTCGGTGCCGGTGAACTTGCTGCGCTCCCAGCGCCCGGCCTTGAGCGCGGCGTCGGCGGCCGGGATGTGACGCGCCAGCGCCATCATCATCGAGATCGCGTGCTCGGCGGTGGTGACGCTGTTGCCGAGCGGGCTGTTCATCACGACGATCCCGCGGCGGGTGGCTGCGTCGAGATCGACGTTGTCAACCCCGACGCCCGCGCGTCCGATCACCTTGAGCGATTTCGCGCTGTCGATAAGCTCGCGCGTGACTTTGGTCGAGCTGCGGATCACGAGCGCGTCGTAAGGCTCGATCATCGGCGGCCAGTTCGGCGGGCTTGAGGCCGGTCTTGACTGTCGAACTGGATTTGCGGCGCATGGCGGCGCAGCACCTCGATGCCCTGGGGCGCAAGGGAATCGCTCACGAGCACGCGGAAGGTCTCGGGCATATTCGGTTCTCAGGCGCCTTGGCGATTCGGGCCTGCACGGCTGCGACGCCGGCGCCGATCGTCGAAGCGATAGCCCATCTGATGGAGGCCGATCTCGAGCGCGCCGACCGCGATCAGCATGTCCAACGGGCCCGACGTATCCCATGTGGCCGATCCGCACGAGCTTGCCCTTCATCTGGTCCTGGCCGCCCTGCACCGAGACGCCGATCTCGTCGCGCATAAGGCGCACCAGCCGGGAGGCCGTCGATGCCTGCGGGCGCCAGAAAGCCGGTGACGCCGGGCGCCGGATTGTCGGGCGCGAGCAGTTTCAGCCCCAGCGCCGGAGCGGCGGCGCGCGTCGCCTCGGCCATCAACTGATGGCGCGCGAACACCTTGGGCAGGGTCTCGGCGTGAATCATCGAGAGCGCTTTGTACAGGCCGAAGACCAGCGCCACGGAGGCAGTCCACGCGGTCGTGCTCTCGTCGCGTTGGGCCTTGAGCTCGCGATTGAGATCGAAATAGAAGCGCGGCGTCTTGTTCTTCTGCGCGCGCTCCCATCCGCGCGGCGAGAGCGCGATCATGCCGAGACCGGGCGGCAGCATCAGCGCCTTCTGGCTGCCGGTGACCAGCGCGTCGAGCCCCCATTCGTCCATCTTCTGCTCGAACACGCCCACCGACGTGATTCCGTCCACGATCAGCATCACGTCGCGCTTGCGCGTTACCGACGCGATTTCAGCCACCGGATGAACCGCGCAGGTCGATGTCTCGCTGGCCTGCACGAAGAGCGCGCGCGCCTCGGGACGCGACTTGAGCGCGTCCTCGACCTGCTCGGGACGCACCGCGCGGCCCCATTCGACATCGATCGGATGGGCAATCATCCCCTGCGCCGTCAGCATCTTGCCCCAGCGTTCGCCGAACTTGCCGCCGTTGACGAACACCGCCGCCTCGCCCGGAGCGAGCAGATTGGCCACCGCCGCTTCCATCGCGCCGGTGCCGGTCGAAGCGAGCAGGATAACTTCCTGCTTCGTGCCGAGCAGCGGCTTCATCAGCGCGCGAGCTTCATTCAGCACCGCGCTGAATTCGGGCGTGCGATGATGGATTATCGGCCGGGAGATCTCGTGCAGCACTTCGGGCGGTACGGGCGCGGGCCCCGGCGTGAACAGATATTTCTTCAAAGTGGCCACGTCTGATCGATTTCCTGATGATTTAGCTATCCAAAAGAACCTGCGCCCGCGCCAAAAAAAAGCCTGGTGTCCGCGAAGGCGGAGCGCCAGACCATCTATGCGGTTTCAGCGCGTTCGACTTCAGATGCATAACGTGCGGCTGCCGGGGTGTCAAGGATTGCCCGCCAGCGGTCCGGCCTTTGCACGCTGCCGAGAGCGATGCCAGCCTCTGCGGCGCGTTGAAACATGCCAACCGCAATGCTTAAACGGGAATGTTCCCGTGATGCTGCGCGATGCCGATCGACTACCAAATCCGCGATGGCGCTCTGCTCTGGATCAGGAACCCGATCACCGGAGTGATTTCTTACGTGGTCGACGTGCGCGGCAAGAGCTTCGCATTCACACTCTCGGGCCGCGACGATCCCGATCCCGCCGCGCCGCTCCTGGATCGTGCCGAGATCGAGCGGGAGAAGGCGCGCTGTCCCTTCTGTCCGGGCAACGAGAGCATCGCGCCGCCGGAGATTCTTCGCGTCGGCACCGCGGAAGTCGCGGATTGGGCGGATCGAGATAGCCCCGCGCCCGAGCGCGGGCAGTGGCTGATTCGCGCTTTCAACAACCTGTTCCCGCGCATCCCGGAGGAGCTGACCGGAAACCGCAACGAATCGTACGTGGTGGTCGAAGACCCGCGACACTTTATCGAGCATCCGCGCTCACGCCACGATCTGCTCTTTACCGGCGCGCTCAGCGAGGCGCATTTTTTTCAGATCCTGATGACCGACGCGCGCGTGACGCGGCATGCGCTCGCGAATCGAGCGGTGCGCTCGGTGGTGATCCGGAAGAACCAGGGGCGCGAGTCGGGCGCGTCGCAGCCGCACGTCCATCAGCAGATACTCGGCGCTCCCGAGTCATTCCCGGCGCTCGAGGCCGAACAGCGCGCGACTCGCGACAATCCGGGCCTATGGCGCGAGCTGATCGAGCTGATCGAACGGATGGACCTGCTGATCGAGAGCCACGACGGTGTGGTGAGCTACGCCAGCCCGATCGGAGCGTTCCCGCGCAGCTACGATGTGCTGATGCCGGAGTTCAGCGGATTGCTGAGCGACCTGCCGGCGGAGCAGATGCGGCTGTTCGCGCGCGCGCTCCATCGCATCCTGCGGATTCTCGGACCGCTGCCGCTCGACTACGAGATTCATCAGGCGGACGGCTTGCCGCTTCACGTCCATGTCAACGCGAGGCTCTATCCGTACTCGAACGTGGCGGGAACGCTGAACGTGCCGCGCACGCTGCTCGAAAGCGCCGCCGCGCTACGCAAGGCACTGGCGAGAGAGTAGGGTCGCACTACGCGAGCAAAGATTTACCCTCACCCGCGCCGCTTCGCGGCTTGCCCTCTCCCTGGTCAGGGAGAGGGGACAGAAGATCTCGGTCAGGGAGGCGCTTAGCGCGCTTGCCAGACGGGTTTGCGCTTCTCCAGGAAAGCGCGCACGCCTTCTTTCGCGTCGTCGCTGCGGCGCACGTCGCCCGCCAGCCTGAGCAGGTCGTCATGATACGCGTCGAAGGTCTCGCTCATGCATCGGCGGACCGTCGCCTTCATCGCACGCAGCGACAGCGGCGCGTTGCCGGCGACCTTTTCGGCGAGCGCGCTCGCGGCCTCGTTCACCTTCGCGGCCGCAACGACCTCGTGCACCATCCCCATCGAGAGCGCGCGGCGGCCGTCGATGAGATCGGCGGTGTAGAGAATGTAGGCGGTGTTCGCGGAGCCGATTACCTCGATTAGCTTGCGCGTAAAATCGTAGGGCACCATCAGGCCGAGCCGCCCGAGCGTCATGCCGAGCCGCGCGTCTTCGGCGCAGATTCGCAGGTCGCAATGGACCGCCAGCTCGAGGCCGCCGGCGAGCGCGGCGCCCGAAATCGCCGCGATAGTCGGCACGGGCAGCTTCTCCAGGCGGCCGAAGGCGCTCTCCAGCGTTGTGGGATTGTGGCCGCCTTCGACGCGGCTGACTTCCGCCAGATCGATTCCGGCGCAAAAATGCCCGCCCTCGCCGCGCAGCACGACGGCGCGGATTTCCTTATCAGTCTCGATCGATCGCAGCGCCTGATCGAGCGCCTCGATCAAGGGCTGGTTGAGCGCGTTGCGTTTCTCGGTGCGGTTCAGGATCAGCGTCACGTAGTTGCCGTGGCGTTCGACTTTGAGGATTTCCTCGGCCATTAAAGTACTCCTTTAACTTCGACGGTATGCCGCGGATCGGCCGCTCGAGCATCGCACGCCCGCAGCCGTATCATCAAGCCGCGAGCCACTCGCCGTGCGTCGGCCCGGTCAGGACGGAAAGGCCGGGGGCACCGGGAGGCCGGTCTTCTTCGACAGGTAGCGGGAGAGCAGGCGCAACACGGAAGGCGTCACATACTCGATCGCCTCGGGGCGGAATCCCACCGATTCGGGGCCGCGCACGCGCATCATCCCGAGCATCGAGAGCCGCGTCAGCGCGGCGACGCCCTGACAGTAGCGATACCGGTCGAGCTCCATCGGCGCCATCGCGTGATAGAGCGGAAAATACAGCATCGAGAACATCTTGCGCAGCGAATTACCGGCCGCGTTGTCGCGCATCCATCGCGGCTTCTCCAGCGACGAGGTTGACAGGATCACTGCGGTGGTCGCAGCATCGAGATGGCGATCGCCAACGTCGGCATTGACCCAGTCGATCACGCCCGAAACGCGAACCCCCTTAACCACTACGTTCTGCGGATGGTAGTCCATGTGCACCAGCGAGGGACGCGCGGAGCGGAACGCCGCCGATCGGCTGCGGGCCCAATCGAGCGCCTCGCGCAGGAAGGGAAGGGGGCCGCGCTCGACGCGCTCCGCGATCGTGTCGAGCACGCGATCGAGCAGTGGCGCCGACGGCAGAGAATCCCTGGTTCCGAAAGCCGGCGGCACTCCCTCAGGCGCGACCGTCCGCGGATCGAGCCGATGGAGCGTCACCTGCGTGCGGACGAAGGACCAGAAGCCGAGCGAGAAAGTCTTGAACGCCACCGGGAATGTACCTATCGCGAACAGTGGCCCGCCGCCGAGCCGCTCCATGATCAGGAACGGCACGCTCAACGCGGAGCGCTCGCGCTCGTAGAGATAAGGTCTCGCCACCCGATAGCCGGCGGCCGCGAACTGGCGCATCGAGCGGTACTCGCGGGTGCCTTTGTCCTCGGCGTTGCCGCCGTCATAGAAACGCAGTACCAGCGGCGTCGCGGCGGGAAGCCGAAAGCGCGCCACGGAGCGATCGAGCACGAACTCAAAGACGCTCGTTTCCCATCCGCTGGCCAGCAGGCTCAAGCGGTTAACGGGCGAGCCCAGATAATCCGTCAGTCTAACCTTGAGCTGTGACAGTTCCATCTTCTCCCGTCCGCGTGCGCCGGGCGCTTTTCCGGCGCGGTCATCTGACGCGCTCGAGCCATGGCGCCGTTGTTACAGGAAAGTAGTACGGCGGAAGCCCGCGTGCAATGAAACTGACACTCGTGTCAGGGGGCTGTTTGCACAGCCCCGGCCGAGTTGGCGATTTGAAGGCCGCGCAAGGGACGTGCCGCGATTGGAAGCGCGCACCCGCCGCTACCATCAGGGTGCTCTGATCTGCACGCTCGGGTCGCCGCTGGCGTTCGCGACCACCCTGCCGCCGATCGCGAGATCCACGTCCAACGGCCCCAAGTCGTCGCTCGTCAGGTTGAAATATCCGTCAACGCGTCCGGTCGGATGCTCGAACAAAAAAATCGTCCGCACGAAATCGTTCAGCGCGAAGCCGCTGTTGAGGTCCTGAATAAGCCCGTTGAACGACTCGCCTGTCGAGCCCTTGACGAAGAATCGCGCGTCCGGGACCGCCTGGCGGTGCGATCTCGTCGAGCATGCCGGTCTGGGTCATGACGGTGCCGAACGGCGCGTCGGTAGAGGCGATGCTCAGATTATCGTCAGGTCCGGACACGGCCTGGACGGTCAGGATCGCCGAGTTGCCCTTGAGCTTGGTCGCGTAGATTCTGACCGGCGGGTTGACGTTGAGTATCACGATCGCAACCGGCGTGACGCTGTTGACCGTCCACGAGGCCAGCGTATCGGTGATCAGCGCGGTGAACGGAGTATTGTTCGTTCCCTGGACTCTGAAGCTGATTTCGGGCGAGATGCTGCCGCCGCCAACGGTGCCGCCGATGCCGCACGCCGCCATTGTCGCGCCGCACAGTCCTGCTATTGCGCCCGCGATCGCGCCGCCAGGCAGGCGCCTGGTGAAAATGGTCAAGCGCGCGGGCACGGCCGCATCTATAGCGGGTTGTCGATCGGGGTGTTGTTGCATATGCCCGCGCATTCGCCGTTGGCGAAACTACAGATGCCGGGACACGGGGTGGAAACCGGCGCCTGGCGACGCCACTATCACCGCAGTAGGCGAACTGGCCTGGCGCGCCGTCTTCGTAGCGCTGTATCGAGTAAGTATCCGGCGGCGCGCAGAACGAGAACTGCCCGGTGTTCGAAGACGGGCTCTGGCCAACCCCGGACTCCATCAGTTGCACGTTGTTCTTCGACAAGACGACCGTGGTCCCACTGTCGGGCGCTACCGCGACCTGCCCGGTTAGGCTGCCATGACCGGCACACTCCAGGGGCGGGAAATTCTGGCCGGTCGCGCCGCCTGCAACGTTGCTGAGCACTTCTATCTGATGGCCGGGAAACGGGCTCGGCCCGCCGTTGTAGAAATCCTGCGCCGAGGCGAACAGGTCGAAGCCGGCGACCGAGGTCGGAACGTTGAGCGTGAACGGCGCGCTGGTCGCGCCGCCTGGAATGGTCGTCATCGTGACGTTCTCGAGATTATTCGTCCCGGTGTCTTCAGCCATCACGAGCACCTGCACGTCAGTTCCCGGCTCCGGTCCGGGGTCGATCGACACGTTGCCGCTGATAGTGTTGCTGGTCAGGTTGAAGCTGCAGTCGTAGGTGGTCGTGCCGGGCGGGCCGCATATTGCGGCGGTGCTCGCGGTGTTGACCGGGGCGGTCGCGACGACGCTGTCATAGCCGGTCGCCGTCACCACCAGCGTGTAGGTGCCGAGCGGGACCTCGTTGAAGAATGCCGGATGGGCTATATTTCCCGCCAGCGGGTAATTGCCCTCGTCGTCGCTAGTGCCGGTAGCCACGATGACGCATTTGGATGGATTGCTCTTGCAGTTGACGCTGCTGCCTGCCGGAGGCAACAGCAGGCTGGCGGTCGCTCCTGAAATCCCCTGACCGGTCTGGGCGTCCTTGATCTTGCCGGCGATGATGCCGGTGCTCGCGCTGGCGACGGTAAAGTCCCGAGTGATTCGGGCGCCACGCGTCACCGTGATGCCGGAGGCGGCTGAGTATTCGACCCCGTCGCCGCGGGCGAAGATGTCGTAGCTGGTTCCAACGTCCTGCGCAGGCAGCTCCAGAATATACGTCCCGTCCGACTTGACCGGCGCCGACGCGATCGGATTGCCGGTTCCGTGCACTTCGGCTCTGATCGACGCGCCCTGGACTGGAACACCAGAGACCGAGCCGCGCACCTCACCCAGATATTGCGATTCGACCGGCACCGTCATGCTGGGATTGATGATGTAGAACCCGCCGGTATGAAGCGGGGGCACCAGACTGCCGGGATTGATATCAAGCACCAGCACCGCGAGGCCATCGTGCGCGACCTGTAGATTCATGTTCATGCGGATAGGGCTGAGCGACGCGAGTTGAAACGGGTAGCGCATGCATCCTTCAGCCAGGGAGGGCGCTTGCGGGCAATTGGGAATGATGACGCCGGGAGTGTTGGGATCGAGCACCAGCTCGACCTGCCTGTACGCCTGGGCGGCCAGGCTCCTGCGGCCGAACAATTGAACCTGATTCTGCAGGCTGTTGAGATCGATCTGCAATTCGCCCAGCGCACCGAGTGCCCCTGCGACTCTTATGGTTCTCCAGTTCGGATCCCCATCGCTGATCGTAAGGTCCGCGAGCGGGTTGATCCGGACCGAGATCACGTTGAGCAAAATCTGCTCGACGCCGGCTGAAGGGACTGTTGACGAAGCCCACCACGAGGCTTCCCTGCGTAGCGGTAGGAGTGGGCGTGCTGCTGCTTCCGCCGCCGCATCCGCCGGGAATCACCATCAGCGCCAGCATCAATGCAGCCGGCGCCAGCAGGGCAAGTGCTGCCCTTGATCGAAGTAACCTTTTCTTCACTCGCGATACGTGTCCAGAGATTTTGGCCGGAGATTTTGAGTAGAGCAGCGTTTGGGATAACCTAAAGTACGATGCCTGCGCAAGTGAGCTTCGCCACCTGCGCCTGCTCGCGGTCGTATTGACTTCGCGGTGCCCGGCTCCGGAGAATTGCTCTTGCCGATGGGAGCCATCAGAACGCGCAGACCGCGAGCCGCGGCTCTCCTGTTCGGCCTCGCGGCCGCCCTTGCGTTGGTTCTCGCCGGACCGCGGGCGAACGCCAGCGGCCAGTTCTCGGTCGGCAATCCCGGCCTGCAACATTTCGACTCCGACGGCGGCGTGCAGCTGGATTTCGGCCTTACCGATCAAAACGGCGCAGCCGGTCGGCAATCTGCCGGTCGACAACGTCAGGTGTTCGAAGACGGCAAAGCCGGCCCAGATTCTCGATTTCGCGGGCGCCGGCCAGGGGCGCCCGGTCGATATCGTGTTCGTGCTGGACATGACCGAATCGATGCAGCCCTATATCGACGCGGTCAAGCAGAACATGATCGCGTTTGCCCAGCGACCTGCAGGCCAATAATCGCGACTATCGGCTTGGGGCTGGTCACCTTCGAGGACTACGTCGGTATCCAAATACCCCGATTGCAATTGCGCCTATCGCAACCGAGATGACCTCGAACGTCAACGAGTTCATCGGTTGGGTCGGCTCGCTGCATGCGGGCGGCGGCGGCGACATCCCGGAGGACCAGCTCGATGCGCTCGCCTACGCCTCAACCTTTCCGTTCCGGCCCGAGGCGCAGGCGATCCTGATCCTGGTTACCGACGCCCCTTCGCATCATGCGCGGCGACGGCCCCGATACCAAGCACGATGCCGGTTTTTCGACCACCATCCGGACCGCAACGCCGACGTGACCGACCTGACCGGCGACAGGTCGCGGACTGCTCAAGAAGAAGGGCTCACGCTCTACGCAGTCGTGCCGCCGCCGTTCATCGAGCCGGAGTACGCGCGAGATCGTCGAGGCCACGCACGGCCGCTTGTACAATATCGTCACCGAAGAAGGGCGTTTCTCTGAACTGGTGCGCGAAATCGGCCACTCGATCGCCACCGAATACTCACTGACCTATCGCACGCCGCGCCCGATCGAGGACGGTACGGAGCGCGAGGTCGAGGTCAAGGTGAATTACGGGGGCCAGACCACGACCGCCGAAACTTCATATCAGGTGCGCGGCGTCGGCGGCGCGGCGATGCAACGTTCCCGAAGACACCGGGACCGCCGGCTCAATGCGGAAGGCACCGGGACTCGCGCAACTCTCGTTTTCATGGTGGAACGGCGCCGTGCCGCTGCTGGCGCTGCTGGGCTGCTCGCGCTGTCCCGGATGCGGTTCGGAGTCTCCACCGACGAGTCTAAAGCGATGATCGATGCGCAGAATCAACCCACCGTGAGGCCACCTGCCGCCGTGGCGCGTCCGTCCGTGCCGCCGCGCGCTGCGGCTCGCCGTATACGCCGGCCACCGCCGCGCAGCCGGGTACCCGTGCCGCGGACCGCGGGAGGGGCCGTGGCAGGACAGACGCGAGGCGCGCGGCTGGTGACGATCGATCCGATCGATCCGGTGCCAGCCGAGTACAGCCTGCTCAAGGACGAAATCTTGCTGGGGCGCGGCGAGGACAACGATGTGGTTATCCCGCATGCGAGCGTCTCGCGCGCGCACGCGCGGCTGCTCAGGCGCGACGGCAGTTTTCAGCTTACCGACCTGAACTCGACCAACGGCTGTTACGTCAACGGTCAGCCGATACACGGATCGGTGCAGGTTCCGAGCGGCAGCGAAGTCCGGCTTGGTGACGTGCGATTCATGTTGCGCTTCTAGGCGTTTTGAGTTTGCCGATGGGGAACGCAAAATGAGCGCTGCAAGACTCTACGCGGCGGCTATCGTGGCCGCAGTGATGGTGATTGCGGCCGCTCCGGCGCTTGCTCAATTCGGAGGGCCTGTGCTTCCGCTCAGTACGACGCTGGTGCTCGAGAAGCCCGCGCCCGGTCGGCCGTCGGCCATCGCCAGATGATCGATATCGGACTCAAGAAGCAGACCTACAGATTTATCCTGCGCGATGCCTACGTTGACAACCCGACATGGGTATGGAGCGACATCTGGCAATGGGTCCGCCAGTTTCGCCCCAACTTCCAGATTCTGGATTCCGGCGGCGATGCGCTCGTAGAGATCAAGCCGGGCGAGATCGTCACCGTGAAAGGGATGTACTCGATGCGAACCCGCGTGTTCGTGGTGAGCCAGGTTGAGCCCGGCGGCGGTGCGTTCGCTCCGGAGCGTTCGTATTGACGCGCGGGATCGGCAGTCTCGGCCGCACGCGATACGCGCTCGTCCGCTATCGCGAAGAGACCGGAGAGCGGTTCGCAGAGAGGTTGTGCCTTCGATGACGCACAATGTAATCTGGCATCCCTGAACGATATTTCAGTGACTCTGCCCGAATAACGATGAAAAAGCTCACTGGCGCCCAAATAACTATCGAGAGCCTGATCGCCGAGGGAGTCGACATTATCTTCGGCTACCCCGGCGGCGCGATCCTTCCGACTTACGACGCGCTCCTGGACTCGAAGATCAGGCACATCTTGGTCCGCCACGAACAGGGCGCGACTCACATGGCGGAAGGATACGCGCGCGTGAGCGGCAGGGCCGGCGTCGTGATGGTCACGTCGGGTCCGGGCGCGACCAACTGCGTGACGGGAATCGCCGACGCCTACGCGGACTCGACCCCGATCGTCGTCATTACCGGCCAAGTCCCGACTTCGCTGATCGGCAACGACGCTTTTCAAGAAGCCGACGTGGTCGGGATCACCCGCCCCTGCACGAAACACAACTATCTGGTCAAGGACGTAAAAGACCTCGCGCGAATCATCAAGGAGGCCTTCTACATCGCGAATTCCGGCCGCCGCCGGTCCGGTGCTGATCGATCTGCCCAAGGATGTGCAGCAGGCGGAGTGCGTTTTCAAGTATCCCGACAAGGTTGATATCAGGGGCTACAAGCCGACCTTCAAGGGTAATCCGCGCCAGATCGAGCGCGCGATCGAAGCGATCGAGAAAAGCGAGCGGCCGCTGTTCTACGTCGGCGGCGGCGTGCAATGGTCTGGCGCCGCGGCCGAGTTGGCCCAACTCGTGCGCGGCCTGGGAATCCCGCTTTGCGAAACGCTGATGGGGCTGGGGTCGCTTCCGGCTTCGGACCCGTTCTGCCTCGGGATGCTCGGGATGCACGGCTCGTATGGCACCAACACCGCGGTCACCAACACCGATTGCCTGATCGCAGTCGGGGCGCGCTTCGACGATCGGGTCACCGGGCGGCTGGCCGACTTTGCGCCCAAAGCCGAGACCATCATCCACGTGGATATCGACCCTTCGTCGATTTCCAAGAACGTCAAGGTCGATATCCCGATCGTGGGCGATATCAAGCTCGTGCTGGCCGACATGCTCAAGCTGGTGAAGAGCCGCGAGAGTATCGGGCAGAGGCGCGCGCTCTGGGCGAAATGGCATCAGCAGATTCTCCAGTGGCGAAAGGAAAAGCCGCTGTACGAGAACAATCGCGCGGGCAAGGGCGACTCGGTATCGCCCCAGCAGGTGCTGCAAGAACTGCACGGTCTCACCAAGGGCGACTGCATCATCGCGACCGACGTGGGGCAGCATCAGATGTGGGTCGCGCACTCTTTCCGTTCGAGCGCCCGCGCTCGTTGCTGACTTCGGGCGGACTGGGCACGATGGGTTACGGGCTGCCGGCCGGAATCGGCGCGAAGTTCGCGGCTCCCGACCGCTGCGTGGTGGTGGTCTCGGGCGACGGCTCCTTCCAGATGAATATCCAGGAGCTCGGCACCGCGGTCGCCTACAATGTGGACATAAAAGTGATTATCCTGAACAACCATTTCCTCGGGATGGTCCGCCAGTGGCAGGAGAGGTTCTACGAGGAGCGCTACTCGTACTCCGCGATGTCGGTGCCGGACTTCGTGAAGCTCGCCGAGGCCTACGGCGCCAGGGGCTTCAGAGTGGACAAGTCCGCCGACCTCGCGGCCACGATGAAAGAAGCCTTCGCGACGCCGGGTCCGGTGCTGATCGACGTCGTGATCCCGAAGGAAGAAGCCGTGATGCCGATGATTCCGCCGGGCGGCTCGATGTCCGAAATGCTGTTCGCATAGCGAAGCGAGTTCTTCTCCTACGCCTCGGCGCGCGCACCGCGCCCGCCGGGTGAGGGTTCTGACAATGGCGCGAGTACCGTACCTCAACCGTGACGACCTTCCCGAAAAGGACCGCGAAACCTTCGATAAGGTTGCAGAGGAGCACGGCCAGCGGTCGGCAACATCTTCCGCACGCTCGCGCACACGCCGAACCTGCTCAAGCGCTTCGCCTCGCTCGGCGGCCATCTGCGCAACCGCACTGCGCTCGATCCGAAGCTCCGCGAGTCGCGATTCTTACCGTAGGACGGCTGACCAACGCGGAGTACGAGTTCGTGCATCACTGGAACATCGCGCTTCGCGCCGGCGTGTCGCGCGAAAAACTCGAGCGGCTGGCCGATTTCGAGACCGCCAGGGTCTTCGACGATCAGGAGCGCGCGGTGATGCGCTACGCGGCCGAGGCGACCAGCAGCATCAAGGTGAGCGACGCAACCTTCGGCGCGCTGCGGGGCTTCCTCGACGACCGGCGAATGGTGGAGTTGGTTCAGAACGTCGCGTTCTACAACATGGTCGTGCGCATTCTGGTGCCGCTGGGCGTGGAACTCGAGCCGGGAACCGTGAAAGGGTTGGCGCGAAAAGATGGGGGTTGATCCGCTTCTTCCGGCGGCGGGATAATCTAATCACGCCACAGCGCTGGCGGACTAGGTAGGGGAGAATACTCACGGCCGCCAGCGCTGTGGCGTGATTAGATTATCCCGCCGCCGGAAGAAGCGGATCAACCCCCATCTTTTCGCGCCTACCCTTTCACGGTTCCCGGCTCGAGTTCGACGCCGCACGGCACGATCACGCGCACGACCGCGTTGTAGAATGCCACGTTCATTACGAGTTCCATGATGCGGCGGTTGTCGAGAAAGCCGCGCAGCGCGTTGAAGGTTGCGTCGCTGACCTTGACGTTGTGGGTCGCCTCGGCCGCGTAGCGCATCACCGCGCGTTCCTGATCGTTGAACACCGCCGCGCTTTCGAAATCCGCCAGGTGCTCGAGCTTCTCGCGTGTCACGCCCAGCCGCAGCGACATGTTCCAATGATGCACGAACTCGTACTCGGCGCCGGTGATGCGTCCCACCGTCATGAGCGCCAGCTCGCGCAGCTTCGGATCGAGCGCGGTGCCGCCGCGCAGTTCGTCCGCGAGATCGACGAAGCGCCGCAGCAGGTTCGGCGCGTTGGCGACCGTGCGAGGATATGGCCGGTTCGCTGCCGCGGACCTTGCGATCGTCCCAGATCCGCGATCCGCCTCGGTAGATCTTCGCGGTCCGGTTGGGAAGCTTCCGTCATGAGTTGCGAGGTTCGCCGCGCGTCAGCGCGCGATTGATACAGCGCTAACCTATCGCCTGCCGCGTCGAATGAAAAGAAAAGCGAAGCCTGCCGCCTGTTCGCTCGAAACCTGGCGCCGCTTGCGCGGCGCTACGCGAACAGCATCTCGGACATCGCGCCGCCCGGCGGAATCATCGGCATCACCGCCTCTTCCTTCGGGATCACGACGTCGATCAGCACCGGACCCGGCGTCGCGAACGCTTCCTTCATCGTCTTCGCGAGGTCCTTCGGACTTTCGATGCGGAAGCCCTTGGCGCCGTAAGCGTCCGCGAGCTTGACGAAGTTCGGCACCGACATCGCCGAGTACGAGTAGCGCTCCTTGTAGAACTTCTCCTGCCACTGGCGCACCATCCCGAGGAAATAGTTGTTGAGGATCACGACCTTGATGTCGACGTTGTACTGCGACCGCGGTGCCGAGTTCCTGGATGTTCATCTGGATCGAGCCGTCGCCCGATACCACCACGACCTTGCGGTCCGGCGCGGCGAATTTCGCGCCGATTCCGGCCGGCAGCCCGTAGCCCATCGTGCCGAGCCCGCCCGAGGTCAGCAGCGAGCGCGGCCGCTCGAACGGAAACATCTGCGCCACCCACATCTGATGCTGGCCGACGTCGGTCGCGACGATGCAGTCGCCCTTGGTCAGGTTGTGCATCTCCTCGATCACGTGCAGCGGCGAAACCGTGTCGCCTTGCTCGCTGCGTTGCTTCTCGTAGAGCGGCTTTTCCTTCTGCCATTGCAGGATCTGCTGATGCCATTTGGCCCACAGCGGCGCGCGCTTGGCCGATACCCTCGCGCGACTTCACCACCTTCAGCATGTCGGCCAGCACGATCTGATATCGCCGACGATCGGGATGTCGACCTTGACGTTTTTCGAAATCGACGACGGATCGATATCGATGTGGATGATGGTCTTGGCCTTGGGCGCGAAATCGGCGATGCGGCCCGGTCACGCGATCGTCGAAGCGCGCGCCCACCGCGACCAGGCAATCGGTGTTGCACGACCGCGGTGTTGGTGCCGTACGAGCCGTGCATCCCGAGCATCCCGAGGCACAACGGATCCGAAGCCGGAAACGACCCCAGCCCCATCAGCGTTTCGCATAACGGCATGCCGAGCCCGCGCATTAGCTGGGCCAACTCGGCCGCGGCGCCAGACCATTGCACGCCGCCGCCGACGTAGAATAGCGGCTTCTCGCTCTTCTCGATCGCTTCGATCGCGCGTTCGATTTGGCGCGGATTACCCTTGAACGTCGGCTTGTAGCCGCGCAGTTCCACCTTGTCCGGATACTTGAATTGCATGCTCCGCCTGCTGGACATCTTTCGGCATATCCACCAGCACCGGCCCGGGACGCCCGCTGCCTGCGATGTAGAAGGCCTCCTTGATGATCCGCGCAAGGTCGCTCACGTCCTTGACCAGGAAGTTGTGCTTCGTGCACGGACGCGTGATGCCGACGATGTCGGCTTCCTGGAAAGCATCGTTGCCGATCAGCGAGTCGATACCTGGCCCGAAATCACCACCATCGGCGTCGAATCCATGTAGGCGTCGGCGATTCCCGTCACCGCGTTGGTCGCGCCCGGTCCCGACGTCACTATCACGACTCCCGGGCGCCCGCTAACGCGCGCGTAGCCTTCCGCCATATGCGTCGCGCCCTGCTCGTGGCGGACCAGTATGTGCTTGACCTTTGAATCGAGCAGAGCGTCGTAAGTCGGCAGGATCGCGCCTCCGGGATAGCCGAAGATCACTTCGACCCCTTCGGCCATCAGGCTTTCGATAGTATTTGGGCGCCCGTCAGTTTTTTCATCGTTATTCGGGCAGAGTCACTGAAATATCGGTTCAGGGATGCCAGATTACATTGTGCGTCATCGAAGGCACAACCTCTCTGCGAACCGCTCTCCGGTCTCTTCGCGATAGCGGACGAGCGCGTATCGCGTGCGGCCGAGACTGCCGATCCCGCGCGTCAATACGAACGCTCCGGAGCGAACGCACCGCCGCCGGGCTCAACCTGGCTCACCACGAACACGCGGGTTCGCATCGAGTACATCCCTTTCACGGTGACGATCTCGCCCGGCTTGATCTCTACGAGCGCATCGCCGCCGGAATCCAGAATCTGGAAGTTGGGGCGAAACTGGCGGACCGATTGCCAGATGTCGCTCCATACCCATGTCGGGTTGTCAACGTAGGCATCGCGCAGGATAAATCTGTAGGTCTGTTTCTTGAGTCCGATATCGATCATCTGGCGATGGCCGACGGCCTGACCGGGCGCGGGCTTCTCGAGCACCAGCGTCGTACTGAGCGGAAGCACAGGCCCTCCGAATTGAGCAAGCGCCGGAACGGCCCAATCACCATCACTGCGGCCACGATAGCCGCCGCGTAGAGTCTTGCAGCGCTCATTTTGCGTTCCCCATCGGCAAGCTCAAAACGCCTAGAAGCGCAACATGAATCGCACGTCACCAAGCCGGACTTCGCTGCCGCTCGGAACCTGCACCGATCCGTGTATCGGCTGACCGTTGACGTAACAGCCGTTGGTCGAGTTCAGGTCGGTAAGCTGAAAACTGCCGTCGCGCCTGAGCAGCCGCGCGTGCGCGCGCGAGACGCTCGCATGCGGGATAACCACATCGTTGTCCTCGCCGCGCCCCAGCAAGATTTCGTCCTTGAGCAGGCTGTACTCGGCTGGCACCGGATCGATCGGATCGATTGTCACCAGCCGCGCGCCTCGCGTCTGTCCTGCCACGGCCCCTCCCGCGGTCCGCGGCACGGGACCCGGCTGCGCGGCGGTGGCCGGCGTATACGGCGAGCCCGCAGCGCGCGGCGGCACGGACGGACGCGCCACGGCGGCAGGTGGCCTCACGGTGGGTTGATTCTGCGCATCGATCATCGCTTTGAGCTCGTCGGTGGAGATTCCGAACCGCATCCGGGACAGCGCGAGCAGCCCAGCCAGCGCCAGCAGCGGCACGGCGCCGTTCCACCATGAAAACGAGAGCTGGCGCATCCCGGTGCCTTCCGCATTTCAGCCGGCGGTCCCGGTGTCTTCGGGAACATTGATCGCCGCGCCGCCGACGCCGCGCACCTGATATGAAGTTTTGGCGGTGTAGGTCTGGCCCCCGTAATTCACCTTGACCTCGACCTCGCGCTCCGTACCGTCCTCGATCGGGCGCGGCGTGCGATAGGTGAGTGAGTACTCGGTGGCTATCGAGTGCCCGATCTCGCGCACCAGTTCGGAGAAACGCCCTTCTTCGGTGACGATGTTGTACGAGCGGCCGTGCGTGGCGTCCACGATCTGCGCGTACTCGGGCGCGATGAACGGCGGCGGCACGACTGCGTACAGCGTGAGCCCGTTCTTCTTGAGCAGGTCCGCGACCTTGTCGCCGGTCAGGTCGGTCACGTCGGCGTTGCGGTCGGGATGGTGGTCCCAAAACGCGGCGTCGTGCTGGGTATGCGCTGAGCCGTCACCGGCATGATGCGGCGGCGCGTCGGTGACCAGAATGATCACGCCCTGCGCCTCCGGCCGGAACGGAAAGCTTGCGGCGTAGGCCAGCGCGTCGAGCTGGTCCTCCGGGATGTCGCCACCGCCGCCCGCGTGCAGGCTGCCGACCCAGCCGGTGAACTCGCTGACGTTCGACGTTATCTTCTGCTGGTACGCACAGTTGCAATCGGGGTATTTGGATACGACGTAGTCCTCGAACGTCACCAGCCCGAGCCGGTAGTCGCGATTATTGGCAGCCAGGTCCTGCGCAAACGCGATCACGTTCTGCTTGACCGCGTCGATATAGGGCTGCATCGATTCGGTCACGTCCAGCACGAACACGATATCGACCGGCCGGCCCTGGCCAGCGCCGCGGAAATCGAGAATTCTGGCCGGCTTTGCCGTCCTCGAACACCTGAACGTTGTCAGCCCGGAGGTTCCCGACCGGTGCGCCACCCTGATCCGTCAATCCGAAGTCCAGTTGCACGCCGCCGTCGGAGTCGAAATGCTCGAGGCTCGGATTGCCGACCGAGAACTGGCCGCTGGCGTTCGCCCGCGGTCCGGCGAGAACCAACGCAAGGGCGGCCGCGAGGCCGAACAGGAGAGCCGCGGCTCGCGGTCTGCGCGTTCTGATGGCTCCCATCGGCAAGAGCAATTCTCCGGAGCCGGGCACCGCGAAGTCAATACGACCGCGAGCAGGCGCGGTGGCGAAGCTCACTTGCGCAGGCATCGTACTTTAGGTTATCCCAAACGCTGCTCTACTCAAAATCTCCGGCCAAAATCTCTGGACACGTATCGCGAGTGAAGAAAAGGTTACTTCGATCAAGGGCAGCACTTGCCCTGCTGGCGCCGGCTGCATTGATGCTGGCGCTGATGGTGATTCCCGGCGGATGCGGCGGCGGAAGCAGCAGCACGCCCACTCCTACCGCTACGCAGGGAAGCCTCGTGGTGGGCTTCGTCGACAGTCCCTTCACCGGCGTCCAGCAGATTTTGCTCAACGTGATCTCGGTCCGGATCAACCCGCTCGCGGACCTTACGATCAGCGATGGGGATCCGAACTGGAGAACCATAAGAGTCGCAGGGGCACTCGGTGCGCTGGGCGAATTGCAGATCGATCTCAACAGCCTGCAGAATCAGGTTCAATTGTTCGGCCGCAGGAGCCTGGCCGCCCAGGCGTACAGGCAGGTCGAGCTGGTGCTGGATCCCAACACTCCCGGCGTCATCATTCCCAATTGCCCGCAAGCGCCCTCCCTGGCTAAGGATGCATGCGCTACCCGTTTCAACTCGCGTCGCTCAGCCCTATCCGCATGAACATGAATCTACAGGTCGCGCACGATGGCCTCGCGGTGCTGGTGCTTGATATCAATCCCGGCAGTCTGGTGCCCCCGCTTCATACCGGCGGGTTCTACATCATCAATCCCAGCATGACGGTGCCGGTCGAATCGCAATATCTGGGTGAGTGCGCGGCTCGGTCTCTGGCGTTCCAGTCCAGGGCGCGTCGATCAGAGCCGAAGTGCACGGAACCGGCAATCCGATCGCGTCGGCGCCGGTCAAGTCGGACGGGACGTATATTCTGGAGTGGCCTGCGCAGGACGTTGGAACCAGCTACGACATCTTCGCCCGCGGCGACGGGGTCGAATACTCAGCCGCCTCCGGCATCACGGTGACGCGTGGCGCCCGAATCACTCGGGACTTTACCGTCGCCAGCGCGAGCACCGGCATCATCGCCGGCAAGATCAAGGACGCCCAGACCGGTCAGGGGATTTCAGGAGCGACCGCCAGCCTGCTGTTGCCTCCGGCCGGCAGCAGCGTTGACTGCAAGAGCAATCCATCCAAATGCGTCATCGTGGCTACCGGCACTAGCGACGACGAGGGCAATTACCCGCTGGCGGGAAATATAGCCCATCCGGCATTCTTCAACGAGGTCCCGCTCGGCACCTACACGCTGGTGGTGACGGCGACCGGCTATGACAGCGTCGTCGCGACCGCCCCGGTCAACACCGCGAGCACCGCCGCAATATGCGGCCCGCCCGGCACGACCACCTACGACTGCAGCTTCAACCTGACCAGCAACACTATCAGCGGCAACGTGTCGATTGACCCCGGACCGGAGCCGGGAACTGACGTGCAGGTGCTCGTGATGGCTGAAGACACCGGGACGAATAATCTCGAGAACGTCACGATGACGACCATTCCAGGCGGCGCGACCAGCGCGCCGTTCACGCTCAACGTTCCGACCTCGGTCGCCGGCTTCGACCTGTTCGCCTCGGCGCAGGATTTCTACAACGGCCTGCGGAGCCCGTTTCCCGGCCATCAGATAGAAGTGCTCAGCAACGTTGCAGGCGGCGCGACCGGCCAGAATTTCCCGCCCCTGGAGTGTGCCGGTCATGGCAGCCTAACCGGGCAGGTCGCGGTAGCGCCCGACAGTGGGACCACGGTCGTCTTGTCGAAGAACAACGTGCAACTGATGGAGTCCGGGGTTGGCCAGAGCCCGTCTTCGAACACCGGGCAGTTCTCGTTCTGCGCGCCGCCGGATACTTACTCGATACAGCGCTACGAAGACGGCGCGCCGGCCAGTTCGCCTACTGCGGTGATAGTGGCGTCGCCGGCGCCGGTTTCCACCCCGTGTCCCGGCATCTGTAGTTTCGCCAACGGCGAATGCGCGGGCATATGCAACAACACCCCGATCGACAACCCGCTATAGATGCGGCCGTGCCCGCGCGCTTGACCATTTTCACCAGGCGCCTGCCTGGCGGCGCGATCGCGGGCGCAATAGCAGGACTGTGCGGCGCGACAATGGCGGCGTGCGGCATCGGCGGCACCGTTGGCGGCGGCAGCATCTCGCCCGAAATCAGCTTCAGAGTCCAGGGAACGAACAATACTCCGTTCACCGCGCTGATCACCGATACGCTGGCCTCGTGGACGGTCAACAGCGTCACGCCGGTTGCGATCGTGATACTCAACGTCAACCCGCCGGTCAGAATCTACGCGACCAAGCTCAAGGGCAACTCGGCGATCCTGACCGTCCAGGCCGTGTCCGGACCTGACGATAATCTGAGCATCGCCTCTACCGACGCGCCGTTCGGCACCGTCGTGACCCAGACCGGCATGCTCGACGAGATCGCGCCGCCGGCGGTCCCGGACGCGCGATTCTTCGTCAAGGGCTCGACAGGCGAGTCGTTCAACGGGCTTATTCAGGACCTCAACAGCGGCTTCGCGCTGAACGATTTCGTGCGGACGATTTTTTTGTTCGAGCATCCGACCGGACGCGTTGACGGATATTTCAACCTGACGAGCGACGACTTGGGGCCGTTGGACGTGGATCTCGCGATCGGCGGCAGGGTGGTCGCGAACGCCAGCGGCGACCCGAGCGTGCAGATCAGAGCACCCTGATGGTAGCGGCGGGTGCGCGCTTCCAATCGCGGCACGTCCCTTGCGCGGCCTTCAAATCGCCAACTCGGCCGGGGCTGTGCAAACAGCCCCCTGACACGAGTGTCAGTTTCATTGCACGCGGGCTTCCGCCGTACTACTTTCCTGTAACAACGGCGCCATGGCTCGAGCGCGTCAGATGACCGCGCCGGAAAAGCGCCCGGCGCACGCGGACGGGAGAAGATGGAACTGTCACAGCTCAAGGTTAGACTGACGGATTATCTGGGCTCGCCCGTCAACCGCTTGAGCCTGCTGGCCAGCGGATGGGAAACGAGCGTCTTTGAGTTCGTGCTCGATCGCTCCGTGGCGCGCTTTCGGCTTCCCGCCGCGACGCCGCTGGTACTGCGTTTCTATGACGGCGGCAACGCCGAGGACAAAGGCACCCGCGAGTACCGCTCGATGCGCCAGCCCGCGGCCGCCGGCTATCGGGTGGCGAGACCTTATCTCTACGAGCGCGAGCGCTCCGCGTTGAGCGTGCCGTTCCTGATCATGGAGCGGCTCGGCGGCGGGCCACTGTTCGCGATAGGTACATTCCCGGTGGCGTTCAAGACTTTCTCGCTCGGCTTCTGGTCCTTCGTCCGCACGCAGGTGACGCTCCATCGGCTCGATCCGCGGACGGTC
Source organism: uncultured delta proteobacterium (assembly GCA_963793115.1). Classification (GTDB taxonomy): domain Bacteria; phylum Desulfobacterota; class Binatia; order Binatales; family Binataceae; genus CAVVMA01. The sequence goes on along the minus strand of CAWBYV010000005.1, from coordinate 9,046 downwards.
GCGCCTGAGGGAGTGCCGCCGGCTTTTGGAACCAGGGATTCTCTGCCGTCGGCGCCACTGCTCGATCGCGTGCTCGACACGATTGCGGAGCGCGTCGAGCGCGGCCCCCTTCCCTTCCTGCGCGAGGCGCTCGATTGGGCCCGCAGCCGATCGGCGGCGTTCCGCTCCGCGCGTCCCTCGCTGGTGCACATGGACTACCATCCGCAGAACGTAGTGGTTAAGGGGGTTCGCGTTTCGGGCGTGATCGACTGGGTCAATGCCGACGTTGGCGATCGCCATCTCGATGCTGCGACCACCGCAGTGATCCTGTCGACCTCGTCGCTGGAGAAGCCGCGATGGATGCGCGACAACGCGGCCGGTAATTCGCTGCGCAAGATGTTCTCGATGCTGTATTTTCCGCTCTATCACGCGATGGCGCCGATGGAGTCGACCGGTATCGCTACTGTCAGGGCGTCGCCGCGCTGACGCGGCTCTCGATGCTCGGGATGATGCGCGTGCGCGGCCCCGAATCGGTGGGATTCCGCCCCGAGGCGATCGAGTATGTGACGCCTTCCGTGTTGCGCCTGCTCTCCCGCTACCTGTCGAAGAAGACCGGCCTCCCGGTGCCCCCGGCCTTTCCGTCCTGACCGGGCCGACGCACGGCGAGTGGCTCGCGGCTTGATGATACGGCTGCGGGCGTGCGATGCTCGAGCGGCCGATCCGCGGCATACCGTCGAAGTTAAAGGAGTACTTTAATGGCCGAGGAAATCCTCAAAGTCGAACGCCACGGCAACTACGTGACGCTGATCCTGAACCGCACCGAGAAACGCAACGCGCTCAACGAGCCCTTGATCGAGGCGCTCGATCAGGCGCTGCGACGATCGAGACTGATAAGGAAATCCGCGCCGTCGTGCTTCGCGGCGAGGGCGGGCATTTTTGCTCCGGGATCGATTTGGCGGAAGTCAGCCGCGTTGAAGGCGGCCACAATCCCACTCGCTGGAGAGCGCCTTCGGCCGCCTGGAAAACCTGCCCGTGCCGACTATCGCGGCGATTTAGGGGCCGCGCTGGCCGGTGGCCTCGAGCTCGGCGGTCCATTGCGACCTGCGAATCTGCGCCGAAGACGCGCGGCTCGGCATGACGCTCGGGCGGCTCGGCCTGATGGTGCCCTACGATTTTACGCGCAAGCTAATCGAGGTTATCGGCTCCGCGAACACCGCCTACATTCTCTACACCGCCGATCCCATCGACGGCCGCCGCGCGCTCTCGATGGGGATGGTGCACGAGGTCGTTGCGACCGCGAAGGTGAACGAGGCCGCGAGCGCGCTCGCCGAGAAGGTCGCCGGCAACGCGCCGCTGTCGCTGCGTGCGATGAAGGCGACGGTCCGCCGATGCATGAGCGAAACCTTCGACGCGTATCATGACGACCTGCTTAGGCTGGCGGGCGACGTGCGCCGCAGCGACGACGCGAAAGAAGGCGTGCGCGCTTTCCTGGAGAAGCGCAAACCCGTTTGGCAAGCGCGATAAGCGCCTCCCTGACCGAGATCTTCTGTCCCCTCTCCCTCACCAGGCAGAGGGCAAGCCGCGAAGCGGCGCGGGTGAGGGAAATTCTTTGCTCGCGTAGTGCGACCCTACTCTCTCGCCAGTGCCTTGCGCATCGCGGCGACGGTTTCGCAGCAGCGTGCTCGGCAGGTTCAGCGTCCCCGCCACGTTGGAGTACGGATAGAGGCGCCCGTTGACATGCGCATGCAGCGGCAGGCCCTCCCCCTGATGAATTTCGTAGTCGAGCGGCAGCGGCCCGAGGATTCGCAGGATCCGAAACAGCGCGCGCGCGAACAGCCGCAGTCTGCTCCGGCGCGAGTTCGGTCAGCATCCGCGAACCCCGGCATCACCACGTCGTAGCTGCGCGGAAACGCGCCAATCGGACTCGCGTAGCTGACGACACCGTCGCGCTCTCAATCAGCAGGCCGATCCGCTCGACCAGTTCGATCAGCTCGTCCCAGAGCCCCGGATGCTCGCGTCCGCGCGCGCCTCGGCCTCGACCACCGGCAGCGGCGGCGGCGACCCGATATCTGCTGATGCGATGCGGCTGCGAGGCGCCCGATTCGCGGCCCTGGTTCTTGCGGATCACCACCGAGTGGACCGCGGGATTCGCGAACACACGCCGCATCAGGCGCACATCGGTCATCAGCAGATGAAGAAAATGCTCCTCGCCGAGCGCTCCCGTATACATCAGGTCGTTGACCGATCGCGGATGCTCGATGAAATGCCGCGGATCCTCGACCACGATATAGGATTCGTTGCGCCCGCCGGTCAGTTTCTCGGGGATGCGCGGGAACAAATTATTAAAGACGCGAATCAGCCACTGCCCGCTCTCGCGCATGCTATCCCGCCGGTCCATCCGGGAAATTCCTGCGGTGTAGACGCGCAACAATTCCGGCGGCGCGATCCTCGTTGCCGGGACAGAATGGGCAGCGCGCCATCGCATTGCGCGAGCTTCCGCTTCGGGCGGCGGCGGATCGGGTTGCGGTTTCCTCGCGTCCGCCGAGCGTGAAGGCGAAGCTCTTGCCGCGCACGTCAACCACGTAGGAGATCACGCCGGTGATCGGGATTCTTGATCCAGACCAGCGCGCCGTCGCGAATTTCATATTCGAGTCGCCATGGCGATTGCACGTGAACATCTTTAAGCACGCGATGCGCTTGTTTCAACGCGCCGCGAGGCCTGGCCCGCTACTGCGGCAGCGTGCACAGTCCGATGGCTGGCGCGCCCAACCTCTTGACATCGCCCGGCAGCTACCCGTTATCCATAGGAAGCACGGGCATCCTGAAATTGCATTAGATGGTCTGGCGCTCCGCTATCGCGGACACCAGGCTTTTTTTTGCCCGGTGTCCGCCAGATTCGTATTTGAGCTTCCGCTGAGGCCGCAGTGAAGATCTTTCAGACGTGGCCACCAGTAAAAAATATCTGTTCACCCCCGGACCCGCGCCGGTCCCGCCCGAAGTCCTGCTCGAGATGGCGCGCCCGATCATCCACCATCGCACGCCCGAATTCAGCGCGATGCTCGACTCAGCGCGCGAGCGGCTGAAGCCGCTGTTCGGCACGCGGCAGGAAATTATCCTGCTCGCTTCCAGCGGCACCGGCGCGATGGAAGCGGCGGTCACCAATCTGCTCGCGCCGGGCGAGCATGCGATTTTCGTCAACGGCGGCAAGTTCGGCGAGCGCTGGGGCAAGCTGCTCGACGACCTACGGGATGTCGGCGCATGAAGTCAAGGTCGAATGGGGCCGCGCCGTGCGCCCCGAGCAAATCGAGGACGCGCTGCAAGCGCATCCCGAGGCGCGCGCGGTCTTCGTGCAGGCCAGCGAAACCTCGACCTGCGCGGTCCATCCGGTAGCCGCAGATCGCCGCGTGACGCGCAAGCGCGACGCGATGCTGATCGTCGACGGCATCACTTCGGTCGGCGTCTTCGAGCAAAAGATGGACGAATGGGGCATCGACGCGCTGGTGACCGGCAGCCAGAAGGCGCTGATGCTGCCGCCGGGTCTCGGCATGATCGCGCTCTCGCCGCGCGCGCTGGAGCGCGCCCAGAAGAATCAAGACGCCGCGCTTTTACTTCGACCTGCAATGCGCGAGCTGAAGGCGCAGCGCGACGAGCATACCACCGCCTAGACGCCCGCCGTCTCGCTGGTCTTCGGCCTGAACAAGACGCTCGAGTTGATTCACGCCGAAACCCTGCCGCAGGTCTTTGCCCGCCATCGCCTGATGGCGGAAGCGACCCGCGCCGCCGGCGCCGCGCTCGGCTCAAGCTGCTCGCGCCCGACAATCCGGCGCCGGGCGTCACCGGCATCCTGACGCCCGAAGGCATCGACGGCGGCAAGCTGGTCCGTCATATGCGCGACGAGCTCGGCGTGTCGGTCCAGGGCGGCCAGGATCAGATGAAGGGCAAGCTGGTGCGGATCGGCCACATGGGCTACCTCGGGCCCGTTCGACATGCTGGTCGCGGTGAGCGCGCTGGAGCTCGGCCTCAAGCACGTCGGCTATCGCTTCGAGCTGGGCGCCGGCGTCGCCGCCGTGCAGGCCGCGAATCGCGCAAGGCGCCTGAAATCAACATGGCGGAGAAATTCCGCGTCCTGCTGAGCGATTCCCTTGCGCCGCAGGGCATCGAAGTGCTCGCGCGCCATGCCCGCACATCCAGCTTCGACAGTCAAAACCGGCCTCAAGCCCGCCGAGCTGGCCGCCGATCATCGCGCCCTACGACGCGCTGCTGATCCGCAGCGCGACCAAAGTCACGCGCGAGGTTATCGACAGCGCCACCTCGCTCAAGGTGATCGGACGCGCCGGCGTCGGCGTCGACAACGTCGACCTCGACGCGGCCACCCGGCGCGGGATCGTCGTGATGAACAGCCCGCTCGGCAACAGCGTCACCACCGCCGAGCACGCGATCTCGATGATGATGGCGCTGGCGCGTCATATCCCGGCGGCCAACGCTTCGCTCAAGGCCGGACGCTGGGAGCGCGGCAAGTTCACCGGCACCGAGGTCTGCAACAAGATGCTCGGCGTCATCGGGCTGGGCAATATCGGCCGGATCGTCGCCGATCGCGCGCTCGGCCTCAAGATGAAAGTGATCGGCTTCGATCCGATCCTCACCGCCGAGGCCGCGGCCCGGCTCGGCATCGAGCTGGTCGAGTCTCGACAGATCTTTCGGCGCGCCGATTTCATCACCGTGCACGCGCCGCTCACCGACGACACGCGCGGGCTGGTCGGCGCCGCCGCCTTCGCGCAGATGAAAAAGGGCGTGCGCATCATCAATTGCGCACGCGGCGGAATCGTCGATGAAGCCGCGCTGGCCGAGGCGATCGAATCGGGCAAGGTCGCCGGCGCCGCGCTCGATGTTTTCGTCGAAGAGCCGCCGCCGGCCGACCATCCGCTGCTCAAGCTCGGCAACGTAATCGCCACGCCGCATCTGGGCGCCGCCACCGACGAGGCGCAGGTCCAGGTCGCGGTCGATATCGCCCATCAGATCGTCGATTTTCTGCTCGACGGAGTGGCCCGCCATGCGGTCAACATCCCGGCGCTGTCGCCGAAGGAACTCGAAGTGCTCGGACCGCATCTGCAGCTGGGCGAAAAGCTCGGCCAGCTCGCCGGCCCAACTTATCGCCGAGGCCCCGACCGAGGTCACGATCGGCCTGGGCGGCGACGCCGCCAGTCTCAACGCCGAACCGATTATCGCGGCGGCGCTGAAGGGCCTGCTCAGCGGCTTCCTCGACCAGGAGCTCAACTACGTCAACGCGCCGTTCATCGCGCGCGAGCGTGGTATCAACGTGACCGAAACCCGCTCGCGCGAAACCACCGACTACATCAACACGCTCGTCCTCGGCGTGCGCACCGCGGCCGGCGCGCACGAGGTCGGCGGCGCGGTGCTCGGCAATCGCGCGCTGCGCCTCATCCGGATCGACGGCTACCGGGTCGAGGCGGTGCCCGAGGGCTATTTCCTGATGCTGCACAATCGCGACGTCCCGGGCGTGGTCGGCGCGGTCGGTACGATGCTGGGGCAGGCGGGCATCAATATCGCCGGCCTCGAACTCGGGCCGCGACCGCGTCGGCGGCATGGCGCTCAGTCTGGTGGAGGTCGACGGGCCGGTACCGGACGCGGTCCTGGAAAAGCTCAAGACGATTCCGGCGATCACGTCGGCAGCTTTGCTGAATCTCTGAAACCACGGGTGAAACTCCGAAACCGCACGCCGCGCGCCGCGGCGCAGACATCCGCGCGTCCCGGAGAGTCAAAATGAAAACAGTGGCGGTGGTCGGCACGCAGTGGGGCGACGAGGGCAAGGGCAAGATCGTTGACCTGCTCGCCGCGCGACGCCGACGTGGTGGTGCGCTTTCAGGGCGGCAACAACGCCGCGCATACGCTGGTCGTCAACGGCGAGAAATTTATCCTGCGGCTGGTTCCGGCCGGCGCGCTGCATCCGAGCAAGGTCTGTGTGATCGGCAACGGCACGGTGGTCGATCCGTTCGCGCTGATCGAAGAGATCGACAACTGCAAGCGCATGCTCGCGCCTGCGCGACGACGCTCTGCTCAAGCTCAGCTACGACGCTCACATCGTGATGCCGTACCATCGCGCGATCGACCGCGCGCGCGAGGCGCGGCTCGGCCGGCGCGCGATCGGCACCACCGGCTTCGGAATCGGCCCCGCCTATGAAGACAAGATGGCGCGGTCGGGCTGCGCTTCGACGATCTCGTCGATTCCGCCGCGTTCAACGACCAAGCTCGAACACAACATCGCAGGAGAAAAATCTCTATCTGAAGGCGGTGCTCAAGGCCAAGCCGATTGACGGCAAGCGCCTGGTCGCCGCAGATGAGGACGATGCGCCGCGCCTGCTGCCGCTATCTGTCCGACACCGCCGCTCTCGTCGCCGAAGCGATCGCCGACGGCCAGCGCGTGCTGTTCGAGGGCGCGCACGGCACGATGCTCGATATCGATCACGGCACCTATCCGTTCGTCACCTCGTCGAATTGCGTCGCAAGCGCGGTGTTCGCGGCAGCCGGTCTCGCGCCGGGCCGGCTCGAAGCCGTGCTGGGCATCAGCAAGGCTTATACGACCCGGGTCGGCGGCGGCCCGTTCCCGACCGAAATTAAGGGCACGCTCGGCGACCGCGTTACGCGAGGAAGGCGACGAGTTCGGCAGCGCGACCGGGCGTCCGCGGCGAATCGGATGGTTCGACGCGGTGCTCGCGCGCCACGCCGCGCGGCTCAATGGGATGTGGGGCCTCGCGCTGACCAAGCTCGACGTCCTGACCGGAATCGACCCGCTGCAGATCTGCGTCGCCTACGATATCAGATGGGCAGCCGCTACGACGAGATGCCGCCGGGCCGATCGGCTCGAGAAGGCGAGGCCGGTTTACGAAGAACTGCCCGGCTGGAGCGAGGATATCAGCGGGGCGCGCTCGCTGGACGACCTGCCCGTCAACGCCCGCCGCTATCTGGACGGATCGCGCAGCTCGGCGGGGTGAAGCTCGCGATGGTCGGCGTGGGCGCGGCGCGCGAGCCACCATCGTGCTCGACAATCCGTTTGCCGCTTAACCGGCGCAGGGCAACCGAATCGCTCCCCTGCGGCCAATTCGTAGCGCGGGTCACGCGAGCCGGCGATCACCAGTTGCCGCTAAACAGGCACCGCCGCGCATTTCCGCGGTACAGTGATGTGAAATGATCGAAAGGCTTGTACTGACCTCAACTTACCAGCGTTTACATTTCGGCTCGCCGAGCTCACGATCGATGCGTGGCTGCGTCTGCTCAAGCCGCGCAACGCCGGCGAGGCTCGAGAGCGCGACGCCGCGGCGCCCTGCCGATATCGTTGCGGTCGAAACCGTTGGTGCAATATCCGAAGGAAATCCCGGTCGCCGGATCGGCCCATCCGATCTGGCCGCCTGCGCCGCCGTGGCCGAACGCCTTCGGCGAGATTGGTCCGGCCGAAGCCGCGATGTTGGCGTTGCCGTCGTCGCCCGCGATACTGACGCCGAGCGCGCGGTTGCACCTGATGCCGAATATGGGATCGCGTAGTCGCCGGAGCGCACGCGCAGCGCTCCGCAAGCGTCTCGGGTTCCAGATCCGCTTGCCGTCGTCGAGCGGCCGTCGCGGAAGCCCCGGTAGAAGAGCGCGAGATCGCCGCCGGTCATGATGCCGCCGCCGCCCGGCACGCCGGCTTCGCGCACGTTCGGGACTGTTGAAGCCGTATGATGGTGTTCTTCGTTGACCTCGCTCGGCGGAATGTCGGGAAATCCCAGCTTCTTGTTCTCCTCTCGGGGAGCGGCTCGCCGACGTAGACCAGATCGGCGACGCGCGAGTTCAGCTCGCGCGGCAGGCCGATGCGCAGATCGGGAAGCCCGAGCGGCTCGGCGATCCGCTCGCGCACGAAATCGCGGAAGTCGTGGCCGCTGAGGCGCTCGATGATCTCCGCCACCGACCCAGAAGCCGGAGGTCGGATGATATACGAACTTGCTGCCGGCCGGCCACTCCAGCCGCCAGGCGCGAAGCGCTCGAGCCGCTTGTTGCGATCGCGCCAGTCCCTGCGGGTACGGCGCGTCGGGAAATCCGCCGAGTGAAGCAGCACCTGCTCGACGGTGATGACTCCTTTCCGTTGGTGCCGAACTCGGGAACGATCTCGGCGACCCGCTCACTCGGTCCAGCTTGCCCTCCGCCGATCAGAATCCATATCGCCGACGAGACGATCGCCTTGGTGCACGAGAAGATGCAGTAGAACGTGTCGTTGGTGGCGGGCTTGTCGGCGCCGCCCTGCACCGCGCGGCCGAGGTGCGCATCGCGCCGATCTTGCCGTTGCGCGCGATCGCAACCTGCAGACGGCAGCAGCCCTTCCTTGACTTCGCGCTCGGCGCGGATGAACAGCGCCTCGACCTTGGCGGGATCGAGTCCGACTTCCGCTGGGGTTTCCAGCAAAAAAGTGCTCAGCGGGCATGATTTTGTCCTCGCTTGCGAACTTTAGCGCTGCCGGAGACATGGCATAGGATCACGTCCGCCGTCAGGCCGATTCGACTCCCGGGTAGAAGATCCATTTCGAACGAGGGCTTGTGCCCTGTAGATAGGCTCACATTAGTCACGTGAACCAATCGGCATTTCAGCAATGAAAATCGGGGGAATGACGCTGCCGTGTCCGATTCGAACTCAAACGGACTGTAAGGCCGCGCTCGCCTGTATCGACCGACTCATGCACCTCTGAACACCTGACTTGCGATATCCAACCCGATTCTTGTCAGTCTCCCATGATGGACCGTAGTTCGCTTTCGATGGTCACCTTACCATCGCTGGCCCATTACGAGGCCGTTGAACGCGGGCTGGGTCCATCTCATCATTCTCACGCCGAAAGACCTACTCACAAAAGACGACATACTGTATTAGCCCGGTTACGGGACGTCGGCGCTCGCGTCGAGATACGCCAGCATCAGTTCATTCACCATCGATGGATCGAGCGAGGCCGCGCCGCCGCCGTACATCGCACCGCTGCGCGCGGGCGTCGCGGGCGGATTCCTCGCGTACTGGACGCTGGCCGTGATGT
>CAWBYV010000004.1:0-592001 GCA_963793115.1 uncultured delta proteobacterium | reverse complement strand
TGCCGGCAATCAAGGACATCCGCACCAGTATCGAGGGTCTGCGGGAGCTCGAGATGAGGCGCCATCGGGCTTGGCTCGGCGGACTGCCGGCCGAAGAGCGGTCCCGGGTCGAGGCGCTTACCCGCGGTCTTGTCAACAAAATTCTACATCGGGTGCTTGCCGAGTTGCACCGCAGCGGCAACGGCGCAGGCGATCGCGTCTATGCCGCCGAGATTGCCCGCCGCCTGCTGTGCGGCGAGATAGAGGGCGAAGCGCTGGAGGACGACGACGCGGATGACGACGGACTGTGACGCCTGCGCCGACGCCTCATCCTGCGCCGGCGCCAGGCCAGATGCCCTTTAGGCTTCGCATCGGATCGCGCCCGAGCGCGCTGGCGCTCGTGCAGGCCGGGATCGTGCGAAGCCGCCTGGCGGCGCTTTTGCCCGGTCTCGACTTCGAGCGCGACTTCGAGATCGTCCCGATCAAAACCAGCGGCGACCGTATGACCAGGGCGTCGCTGGCGAATGCCGGCGGCAAGGGGCTCTTCATCAAGGAGCTGGAGCAGGCGCTGGCGCATCGCCAAATCGATATCGCCGTTCACTCGATGAAGGATCTTCCCGCCAAGCTGGCGCCCGGTTTCAGAATCGCGGCGGTGCCCGAGCGCGAAGACCCACGCGACGCGCTGGTGACTCGAGCCGCCGGCGGCCTTGACGCTCTGCCGCGCTCTGCGCGCGTCGGGACCTCGTCGGCCCGCCGCAAGTTCGAGGCGATGCGCCTTCGTCCCGACTTGATAGTCAGCCCGCTTCGCGGCAACGTCGATACGCGCCTGGAGCGCCTGGCAAGCGGCGCATTGGACGCGATCATCCTTGCGATCGCGGGGCTCAAGCGGCTCGGCCGGCTTGATGGAGAGAATCAGCTTGGCGGACTGAATCACTACGCGCTGGACGAACGCGAGTTTGTCCCGGCGGGCGGGCAGGGCGCGCTCGCGATCGAAGCGGTCGCGCTGGGGCTCGAATCGGCGCCGGTCGCCGGCTCGCGCGAGATCGAACGCGCGCTGGCCGATTTCAACGACGCGCGAGCCTCCGCCGAGACCGCCGCCGAACGCGCCTTCCTGGCGGCAATCGACGCCTCATGCGAATCGCCGGTCGGCGTGCACGCCGTGTTTGAAGCGGGAGTGCTGAGCGTGCGCGCGCGGCTCTTCAGTATCGACGGTTCAACCGAGCTCGCCGATTCAATCAGCGAGCGCTGCGATTCATCGCCCGCTTCCGCCTCCGGGGCGGGTGCGAGACTCGCCCGCCTGATGCTCGATCGGGGCGCCGCCGCCCTGATTGGTGCGCCACCGGCCGGCAGGCGATGACCGGGTCGTGAAACGCCAAGGCGGAAAAGTCTACCTGGTCGGCGCGGGCCCCGGCGCAGTCGATTTGCTCACTCTGCGCGGGATGGAAGTGCTGCGGAACGCCGAGGTCGTAGTCTACGACTACCTGGTAAGTCCCGATCTGCTTGCGGCGGCACCCGCCGCGGCCGAGCTGATCTTTGCGGGCAAGAAGGGCGGGCCTGAGGAACGGCGCGATCAGGGGGCGCTCAACCGCCTTCTGGTTGACCGCGCCGGCGCTGGCAAGCGCGTGGTGAGGCTCAAGGGCGGCGACCCATTTATCTTCGGCCGCGGCGGTGAGGAAGCCTCCGCGCTGGCCGCCGCCGGGGTCGAGTTCGAGGTGGTGCCGGGCGTCACTTCGGCGATCGCGGTGCCGGCGTTTGCCGGCATCCCGCTGACCCATCGCGAACACGGGTCGTTCGTCGCGTTTGTCACCGGCCACGAAGACCAAGCCAAGGGCTCGCGCAGCGCGATTCCATGGGCGGAGCTTGCTCGCGCCGCGCGCGGCCGCGGCACGCTGGTGCTTCTGATGGCGACTGCGAAGATGGGCGCGAATCTGGAACGCCTCGTGGCCGGCGGGTTGCCTGGCGAAACCCCCGCCGCAGCGATTCAATCGGGCACCACCGCCGCCCAGAAGACCGTGCTGGCGACAATCGCGACCCTGGCCGGCGAAGCCGAGCGCGCGGAGCTGGCGCGCCGACCGTGGTGGTGGTGGGCGAGTGCGCCGCGATGCACAACGAGCTCGCCTGGTTCGAGAAGCTTCCGCTGTTCGGCCGCAGGATCGTCGTGACGCGCGCGCTGGGCAAATCGCCGGGCTTTCGCCGGCGAGCTTCGCGCGATGGGCGCGGAGGCGATCGAGTTTCCGACCATCGAAACCGCTCCGCCCGACTGCTACGACGCGCTCGACGCTGCGCTCGCCCGGCTCGGCGAATTCGACTGGATAATCTTCACCAGCGCTACCGGCGTAGAGAGCTTTATCGCGCGGCTGCGGACGCTCGGGCGCGACATCCGCGAGCTTGGCCCCAGGACCTCGATCGGCGCGATCGGGCCGGCCACTGCGGCGAAGCTTCGCGAACACGCGCTGACAGTCGCCGTGATGCCGCGGAATATCGCGCCGAGGCGATCGCGGAAGCGATCGGGGTGGATCGTGTCAGAGGCGCGCGCTTCCTGATCCCGCGGGCTCAGGTCGCGCGCGAGGCGCTGCCGCAAATGCTCGAACGCGCCGGCGCGCGCGAGGTTGCGATCGCCGCGGCCTACAAGACGGTCAGCCCGCGCAATGCGCAGGCCGATCGGATGCGCGAGCTGATCGGCTCGGGACAGATCGATCTGGTGACGTTCACCAGTTCGAGTACGGTGAGCAATTTCTGCGCCCTGCTCGGCCCGATCGCTCGCGGCCTCAAGGCCGCCGCAATCGGGCCGATCACCGCACATACGGCGCGCGCGCGCGGCTTTGAGGTAGTCGTCAGCCCGGCGGAATACACGGTCGATGCGTTGGGTGCGGCGATCGTGGATTACTTTCGCGCCTTGCCATAGAAGTACACTAAGATTGTGATGGCTTTCCCGATCACCAGACTCCGCAGGCTCAGGCGCACCGCGACGCTGCGCCGGATGGTGCGCGAGACGCGGCTTGCGCCCGACGACTTCATTCAGCCGCTCTTCGTCTGCCCCGGGCGCGAGGTAAGAAAGCCGATCGAGTCGATGCCGGGGGTGGCGCAATTGTCGGTCGACCTCGCGGTGCGCGAGGCGCGCGCGACCTTCGAGGCCGGCGTGCCGGCGAGTCATCCTGTTCGGGATCCCGGCTCACAAAGACGCAACCGGCAGCGAGGCGTGGAGCGACTCGGGCGTGGTGCAGGCTGCGATCCGGGAAATCAAGGCGCACGTGCCCGATCTGGCCGTGATCACAGACGTGTGCCTGTGCGAGTACACCGACCACGGCCATTGCGGCGTGATCGAGGGCGGCGACGTCGACAACGACGCGACGCTGGAGTTGCTCGCGCGCGAAGCGCTGTCGCACGCGCGCGCCGGCGCGGATATCGTCGCGCCGTCGGACATGATGGACGGCCGCGTCGGCGCGATCCGCAAGGCGCTCGATCAGAACGGCTTCGCGCACAGTGCCGATCATGGCGTACTCGGCCAAGTTCGCCTCCGCGTTCTACGGCCCGTTCCGCGAGGCCGCCGAATCGACGCCGAAGTTCGGCGACCGCCGCTCCTACCAGATGGATCCGCCCAACGGCGACGAGGCGATGCGCGAGGTCGCGCTCGATCTCGAGGAAGGCGCGGACATCGTGATGGTCAAGCCGGCGCTGGCCTACCTGGACCTGATCTACCGGGTGAAGACCAGAGTTCAGATGTCCGGTCGCGGCTTACAATGTCTCGGGCGAGTACGCGATGATTCGCGCCGCGGGCCTCAACGGATGGCTCGACGAGGAGCGCGCAACGATCGAGGTGCTAACCGCGATCAAGCGCGCCGGCGCGGACCTGATCCTGACTTACTTCGCAAAAGACGTTCGCGAAGAAGTTGAAGTAGACAGTACCTTCACCGGGCATTTCCTAAGCCCTCTCCCACAAGCTGGGAGAGGGTTTGGGTGAGGGTCATACAGAGTCCAGGTGGAAAGCTGTTAGCCCCGAGAGCAAAACGATCGCTTCTATCACCGAAACGCGCGATCGAGCCAAGCGGCTGCGCAGCGAGCTCACCGACGCGGAGGCCAAGCTCTGGTTGCGCCTGCGCGGAAATCAGCTCGGCGTGAAGTTCCGCCGACAGCATCCGATCGGGTCATTCATCACGGACTTCTGTTGCGTGGAACGTCACCTTGTGATCGAGCTCGATGGCGGGCAACACACCGAACAGGCGGAATACGACGCGAGGAGGACGACGTATCTCGCCTCGCGCGGGTACAAAGTCATCAGGTTCTGGGACGATGCTGTGCTGACCAGTATCGATGAGGTGGTGGAGCAGATCAGAATTTCTCTGTAGGACCCTCACCCCAACCCTCTCCCGGACTGCGGGAGAGGGCTTCGGAGGCTGACGGTTACGCGGTGAGAGAGCGCGCAGCGCTGACTCTTTGTAACCAATTGTAGAGAAATACACTAGCCTGACGGCGTTCAGTCAAAAGAGGGATTTCGTGATTTTGTTCACGCCGTCCAAAAGCTCGGATACCTCCTCTGGCGTTGGCTCCCGTTCCTTCTTGTGCGCGCACAGATTGCGTATGTCTCCAAGACGCTGGATGAGCCGCCAAATCGGCACATCGATAGTTCCGGCAGTCTTCAGAGCGTCGTTGAAGTCACTGATCGGGGGGCTTTTCTTATGAACAGGTGCTCCGTGGTTGGCGCAGACTTCGCGCAGATGCTTTTCCAGAACGACGCCCCCGATCGCGCCCGCACCGCGGGAAAAGCCATTCCTTAGAAGCTCGCGCGCAGAATCGATTTCAGAGTCGAACAGGTCTGCTTCCACGAGTTGCCTGATTTCGAGAAGCGCGCTGTCAAAACGAGCGCTCGCCGCCTCTAGGATCTGGACTTGGGTGCCAAAGCGAGTCGCAGCCGCGGCGAGGTCGTTAAAGACCTTCTTCCCGTAGATGTCTTCGCCGGCCCTCAGTCCAACAAGCCAGTCTTGAATCGAAAACGTAAGGAGATTAAGCGCTTTACGCTTCGGGTCTGGTTGGTAATAGCCTTCAAATTCCGAGAGCCGATCGGGTAGCAGTTGCTTAATGGTCGCATACGCCTCCGTGTACCAAGACTGATAACGTTTCTCGAAACTGCCCTTGATCTTTTCGAGCAGATCCTTATGCTCTTCTCTGTTCTTTGCGCCCCAGTTCCGCGTCTGCAGATCAATCAGCATCTCCTCGCCGAGCGCGACCAGCTTCTTGAGCGCGTCTTTTATGCGCCCGATTTCCGCGGTTGGCATCTATCGCGTTCTCTTGCCTCGGCTGTCGGCGTCGTAGTTAGGTGCTGCCGTCCGCGTGTGGCATGGGATACCTCCGGTGCGAATCGCTCGCGATGCGAATCACTCAGGATCGGCGGCGGCGTCGCGCGCCCCGCTGATTCCCTGTAACCGATTGTAGAGAAACGCTGCCGCGGCGACGGCCAGCACCACCGCGATCAGGTCGTCAAAGCGATGGAAGTACGGCCCGAGCGCGTTCCAATGCTGGCCAAATTTCATCCCGGCGTACGCCAGCGCGAGGCACCATAGATACGAGCCGGCCAGCGTGTAGATCGTGAACGGCAGCAGGCGCATCCGCGACACGCCGGCCGGAAACGCGATAAAGGTGCGGACCACCGGCAGCAAGCGGCTGGTGAAAACCGCCGGCGAGCCCCAGCGCGCGAAGAACCGATCCGCCAGCACGATCTCGTGCGGCGCGATCAGCATGTAACGGCCGTGGCGCTCCAAAAACCATCGCCCGCCGCGCGCGCCCACGGCGTAGGCCACGTACGACCCGAGCAGGCATCCGAGCGCGCCGGCTATCGCGACGATTTGAAGCTCGAAGCGGCCGGTGGAAACCAGGTAGCCGGAGAACGGCATGATCACTTCGGAGGGCAGCGGGATGCACGCGCTCTCGATCGCCATCATTAGGATCACGCCCGGGTATCCGAGCACCGAGATCGTACCGACGATGAACAGCGAGAGACCGCTTAGGAGCCTGTCGATCATTTGACAGACAGAGTGGCACGGGCGCCGCGAAGATGCGAGCGCGCCGCCGGGTCGCAAAGATTTCACACCGCGCCTCTTGGCCCGGCGCTCCGGGTCGGATATTATGACTGCATATATGTTGATTTAAGGGCGACTTTGTCAGCGGTGAACCTTAGCCTCGCGGATGCACGCGAGCGATGTGGGGAAGATCATGCCAAGCAGCACGCTCACGATAATCGACAATCGCACCGGCAAGCGCTACGAAGTCCCGATCGAAGATGGCAACGTAATCCGCGCGCTCAAGCTCCGCGATATCAAGCTCGCGCCCGACGACTTCGGCCTGATGTCGTACGACCCGTCCTTCGGCAACACCGCCTCGTGCAAGAGCAAGGTGAGCTTCATCGACGGCGACAAGGGGATCCTGCGCTATCGCGGCTACCCGATCGAAGAGCTGGCCGAAAAGAGCACTTACCTGGAGACCGCGTATCTGATCGTCAAGGGCGAGTTGCCCGACTTGAAGCATTTCAAGGCTTGGGAGCACAACGTCAAGATCCACACGATGGTCCACGAGAACATCAAGAACTTCATGGAGGGCTTTCGTTACGACGCGCATCCGATGGGGATGCTTTGTTCGACGATCGCGGCACTGTCAACCTTTTATCCGGAAGCGTCGCAAGTCCACGACCTCGAGTCGCGCCGGCTGCAGACCCGCAGGCTAATCGGCAAGCTGCCGACGCTTGCGGCCTTTGCCTATCGCCACACGCACGGCTTGCCGTATGTCTATCCCGACAACGAGTTGAGCTATACCGGCAATTTCCTCGCGATGCTCTTCAAGATGACGGAGTTGAAGTACAAGCCCAATCCGGTGCTGGAGCGCGCGCTCGACCTGCTGTTCATCCTGCACGCCGACCACGAGCAGAACTGCTCGGCCAACGCGATGCGCTCGGTCGGCAGCTCGCAGGTCGATCCGTATTCGGCGACCGCCGCCGCGGCCGCTGCGCTCTATGGGCCGCTCCATGGCGGCGCGAACGAACAGGCGATCCGGATGCTGATGGAGATCGGGTCGGTCGCGAACGTCCCGTCGTTCATCAAGAGGGTCAAGGAAGGCGAGCGCCGGCTGATGGGTTTCGGCCATCGTATCTACAAAAACTACGACCCGCGCGCGAAGATCGTGAAACAGCTCGCGTACCAGGTCTTCGAGGTGACGGGCCGCAACCCGCTGATCGATATCGCGCTGGAAGTCGAGAGAATCGCGCTGGCGGACGAGTACTTCATCTCGCACAAGCTCTATCCGAACGTCGATTTCTACACCGGCATCATCTACAAGGCGATGGGCTTTCCGATGACGATGTTTCCGGTGCTGTTCGCGATTCCGAGAACCTCGGGCTGGATGGCGCAGTGGGCCGAGATGGTGCGCGATTCGGAGCAGAAGATCGCGCGCCCGCGCCAGGTCTATATCGGAGAGCCCGAGCGCCACTGGACGATCATCGACAAGCGCGCGGAACCCACAATGCGCGAGGACCAGGTCAGCGAAGTGATCTAAGCAGCGCTGGCGGCCATTGTTCTCTACGACGAGATCCGCGTGACGATCGATCTCCGTCATTTCGGGGAAGTCTGCGCTGCTTGAGACTCAGAGCGCGCGCCGGTGCGAGCCTGAATGGATGACAACGACCAATCGGCTCGCCACGGCATTCCCCGAGCGCCGATCGCCGCGTACTTCGGCCGTCTGGCGAAGAGCTACGGCGAAGGCGAGTATTTCGGCAGGCGCCGCGCCGCGGCCATCGCGGCGATCGCCGGCGAAATCGGGACCGCGAACACTATCCTCGATCTCGGATGCGGCAACGGCGCATTTTTCCGCGACCTCGTCCGAATCGGCGCGGCGGCGAAGCTGGTCGGAGCGGATCTTTCGCTCGACATGATGTCGGAGGCGCGAAGCCGCCTCGGCGCCCGCGCGCATTTCGTAAAGGGCGACGCGACCGCGCTGCCGTTCGGAGCCGCCTCGTGGGACCTGATTTTTTGCAGCCACGTGTTGCAGTTCGTCGCTGACCTCGATGGATGCGTCAGTGGAATCGCGCGGTGCCTGAGACCCGGTGGTGCGCTGGCCGCGACGCTCGAGGATGGCGCTATTCGCGAGACGCTCGGCGCGATCATGATGGCCGAGCAGTGGGAGGAATTCCGACGCGCCGTGTTTCCCGCCGCACGCGAACGCCGGACTCGATCCGGTGACGAGGTTTATCGCGAGGCCTCCGAGCGGGCGGGGCTGGTCACAGAGATCCGTGCTGCGCCGTTCACCGTCACATGGCCCGATATAGAGGAGTGGGTGCGGGTGCGATGGATGCCGGTCGCGTCGGAATCCGGGCGCGCGGATATCGAGAGGATCATGACGAGCCTCGGCGGCGAGGAACGAATCGGCGCAATCGCGCTGGAGCATACCGAGCGGCTGCTGATCGGAACGAAGCCTGTCTGAAGCGCGTTTGACAAGCGCGCGGCAAACCTAATAGCTAAACTCCAGCGACAAGCGGGAAATCCCGATGCCGACCAAATACGTCACAGTCCCCAGCGTTACAGGGAAAAGTTACGCTACCTATTACCATTACACGGGTGCGACCACGCTGCCCGGCGTGATTCCGGATTTCTCGCGCGGCCGCAAGATAATTTTTGCCCATGCGGCCGGATCCAACGGCCATTCCTGGCATCACCAGCTCGACCATCTCGCGCACAGCCCGATCGCGCTTGATTTCCCCGGACACGGCCGCTCGGCCGGCGTCGAGGGACTCGCCTCGGTACGCGACTACTCCGACTTTCTTGCCGCCTTCGCCGACGCGCTCGAGATCAAGTCGGCGGTGATCGCGGGACGCTCGATGGGCGGCGCGGTCGCGATGGATTTCGCAGTCCGATATCCGGACCGCGTCCAGGCGCTGATCCTGATCGCGACCGCGGCCAGATTCAACATTCCGGCCGATCGGATCGAGGCGCTACGCGCCGTTACGGTGGGCCGCGCGCCGCAGGCGTTCGTGACCGACGGCTACTCGCCGAAAACGATCAGCGGAAACTTCGACGCGATCCGCGAAGGATGGATGGAGCAGATCAAGACCGATCCGCGGGTGCGCTACACCGACCTCAAGGCGTGCGCCGAGGTTGACTTGCGCGAGCAGATCGCGCGAATCGACAAGCCCACGTTGATCCTGGCGGGCGCGGACGACCAGGGAACTACGGTGGCCGACGCCGAGCTGATCAGAAGCCGAATCAAGGGCGCGCAGCTCGAAGTGATCGCGGACGCTGCGCACAATATCCCCACCGAGCGCCCCGCCGAGGTCAACGCGGCGACAGAGAAATTCCTGGCGGAGCTGAGGTAGCGCCTCGCATGAGCATCAGTCGCAAGGTGGCGGTGGCCGGAGTCTACGAGCATCCCACGCGCTTCGCGCCCGACAAGACCATGTACCAAATCATGGCGGAGAGCGCGCGCGGCGCTCTCGACGACGCCGGCCTGACGATCAAGGATGTGGACGGACTCTTCACCACCGGAATCGGGATGGGCGCGATGGGGATCGTCGGCTTCTGCGACTACCTCAACCTGACGCCCAACTACCTCGACTCGACCTCGATTGGCGGTTCGTCATTCGTGGCGCATACCGGGCACGCCGCCGGCGCGATCGCGTCGGGGCTCTGCGAAGTCGCGCTGATCGTCTATGGATCGAGCGCGGCGTCGCAGCGCTTCGCAGTCGGGACCGGCGGTTTCGGCGGCAGCCTGGACCCGTGCGATCAGTACGAGATGCCGTTCGGGGTCACGACCGTCGGCTCCTACGCGATGATCGCGCAGCGCCACATGCACGAATACGGAACGACGGCGCAGCAGCTCGCGGAGATCGCTGTGACGATGCGGCTGCACGCCTCGATGAACCCGCAGGCCAAGTATCGCGATCCGATCACGGTCGAAGACGTGATGGCCTCGCGGATCATTTCGTCGCCGCTTCATCTGCTCGACTGCTGCATCATCAGCGACGGCGGCGGCGCGCTGATCGTCACCTCGGCGGCGCGCGCGCGCGACCTGAAGAAGAAGCCGGTCTACATCCTCGGCAGCGGCGAGGCCGTACGTCATGCGGCGCGCGGCGCCCGCGACTTTCTGGAGATCGCGGCGGCGCAATCGGGCCGGCTCGCGTTCGAGCGCGCGGGCGTGACCCACCAGGACATCGACATGGCGATGGTCTACGACTCGTTTACCATCACCGTGCTCGCGACGCTCGAAAATCTCGGATTCTGCGAGCGCGGCGAGGGTGGCGCGTTTGTCAGCGGCGGGCGGCTCCGATTCGACGGCGAGCTTCCGCTCAACACCGACGGCGGTGGGCTCTCGTCCAACCATCCAGGGATGCGCGGGATCTTCCTGGTGATCGAAGCGGCCCGGCAGTTGCGCGGCGAGGGCGGATCGCGCCAGGTCAAGGATTGCAAGATCGCGCTCGCGCACGGGACCGGCGGAACGCTGGGCACGCGCCACTCCGGTGCGACGCTCATACTTACCAATCAGTGACGCGGGACCGCCACGGCTCAGGATGAAGATGGCTCAGGAAAAAAAGTACGCCAAACCGCTGCCGCATCTGGATGAGGAGAACCGCCCCTGGTGGGAAGCGCTCAAGCGCCACGAATTGTATCTCCAGAAGTGCCGCGATTGCGCCGCGATACGCTACTATCCCCGCGCGCAGTGCCCCGAATGCCTGTCGCCGCGCACCGAATGGGTCCGCGCGTCGGGCCGAGGCAAAGTGTATACATTTACTGCCACCTGGCAGAATCAGGCGGCGGGGTTTCGGGAATCGATCCCCTACGTTATGGCCTACGTGCAGTTGGATGAGGGCCCGAAGATGCTCACCAACATTATCGACTGCGGCCCGGAACAGGTTAAAATAGACATGCCCGTCGAGGTCGTATACGAGGACGTCACCGCCGAGGTGACGCTCGCGAAATTTCGCCCGGCGAGGTGAGGCAATTTTTCTTGACTACTATCCTTGATCTTCACAGTCACAGCGAAGCATCCGAGGACAGCCGCGCACCGGTAGAGGCTTACCTCAACTGGATCAAGCTCAGACGGCACGAGCGGCCGCTGGATGGAATCGTCCTCACGGAGCATCGCCAGTTCAACCGGCACGCCGACTACCGCGCGCTCGAAGACAAGTACGGGATGCTGGTCTTGCGGGGCTCGGAGATCGAAACCGACTACGGCCACATGCTGGTGTTCGGCGTCAACGACGACATCACGCGGCGCTTCGACTTTGCCGACGTCCGGCTGCCCGCGCAGCAGGTGATCGACGAGGTCGCCGCGATGGGCGGTTTGGTAGTCCCGTGCCATCCGGGGCGCCCCAACGTCGGGCTGTGCGAGAATTACGAGAAGCGCCCCGAGCTTGACAACGTGGTCGCGGTCGAGATCTTGAACGGCGGCTCGCGCAAGGGCGAGAACGAACGCAGCGCGGCGCTGGTGGCGAAGTTCGGCTATCGCGCGACCGGCGGTTCTGACAGCCACATGGTAAGCCTGATCGGCGTTTGCGCCACCCGCTTCGAGGCCGACGTGAGAACTATCGAGGAGCTGGTACGCGAACTAAAGACCGGCGCGTACGAAGCGGTCGACTTCCGTCCGCGGCCGAGCCCGATTGCGCGCGCGATTCCGGTTGAGGCGAAGTAACACGATGGCGGTCGAGTACGATCCTGCGATCATCGGCAAGGTCTTTGACGTTACCGATCCGGTGCCGGTTACGGCCGCCGCGGTTCGCGATTACTGCGCGGCGCTCGGCGAGACCAATCCGTTGTTCACCGACGAGGAAGCGGCCAGGAAGGGGCCGCACGGCCGGCTCTGTGCGCCGCCCTCATTTGCAGTGACATTTCGCACCGGGCGTGATTTCTGGCAGCACGTGCCGCGCTTCGGCCGCAGCGGGTTCGATGCCGGCAAGGATGTCGAGTTCCTGCGCCCGATCTTCATCGGCGACCAGATCACGCTCGAGCTCGCACGCCAAGGAAATCTACGAGAAGACCGGCCGCAGCGGCTCGATGGTCTTTGTCGTGATCCGCTCCACGCTCGCCAACCAGCTCGGCGAAACGGTCGCCCATATCGACCATCGCTTCATGCACCGCTAAGCTGTCAACTGCGATAGACAGAGCGCCTTCAATGGCTGACAACAACTCGAGAACATTCGAAGACCTTAATGTCGGCGACCCGCTGGGCCCGGTCCAGCTTTTCGTGAGCAAGGACCAGGCGCGCAAGTATGCCCATGCGTGCGGGTTGGATTTCCCCCGCTTCACGGACGACGAAGCTGCGCGCAAGGAAGGATTGCCCGGGATGATCCTGCCCGGCAACATGAGCCTCGGCATACTCACCAAGCTGGTCACCGATTGGCTCGGCTCAGGCGGCGGTCAGCTCACCCGGATTGGCACCACCTATCGCCAGCCGGTGCAGCCCGACCTCCTGCTCACGTTGCAAGGGTTCATCACGCATACGCAGTCCGCCGATCGCACCGCCGAGATCGACGTGTGGCTCGAAAATGCGGACGCCGAGCGCCTCGCGATCGGGACCGCGACCGTTCAGTTCCCGGCCCGATAGCGTCAGGCGCCGCCGCGGCTGGGCCGTCGTCGCGATCCCGGTCGCGAGGTAACGGCCCCGCACCGCCTGCGGATGCTCAGGAACCTCCAGTTCCGCGGCCGACCAATTCCACCCCTTGTGGATACAGCGGCGTGCTGGCAAACCCGTCATCCACCACCAGTTCGCCGGTCTGATCGCCGCTTGCGGCCGGCGAGAAGGTGACTTCGATCGTGCAATGGCCAAACGGCGCCACGCTTGCACAATCGTCGGTTTCCGCGAACTGGTCATTGCTGATTGTGATTCCCGCAATGCTGAGTGGTGCGTTCTGGCTATTTGTCAGAACGATCATCTGAGCATTGCTGGTTGTCCCGACAGCCTGCGCGCCGAGGTTCAGGACCAGGGGCAAGAGCTTCGGCGGCAATCCCGCCGGAGTCCCGCCGGCGCCTGGCGTGGCGGTTGGCGCCGGACCCGCGGCGCTTGAGCCCGCACCGAGACCGACCAACTGCACCGCTTGCGGGTACTTCGGCGTAAGGGCGAAACCGTCGTTCAGGTTCAGCGTGCCGGTTTGGTTGCCGGTCGCAGCCGGCGAAAAAGTGACATCGATCGCGCAGTGCCCGAACGGCGCAACGCTCGCGCAGTCGTCGGTTTCCGCGAACTGGTCGTTACTTATAGTAATGTCCGAAATACTCAATGGGGCGTTCTGGTTATTCGTCAACTCGATCGTGTGCGCGCTTCCAGTCGTTCCGGCGGCCTGCGTGCCAAGATTCACCACCAGCGGGAACAGAGTGGGTGGCAGCCCCCCCGACCCGCCGCCGGAACCGGGAGTTGCGGTCGGACTGGGATCGGCCAGAGCCGATCCGATGCCGTGGCCTACCAACTGCGCCGATTGCGGGTAGAGCGGCGTGACCGTGAAGCCGTCGTTCAGGTTCAGCGTGCCGGTCTGGTTGCCGGCTGCAGTAGGCGTGAAAGTGACATCGATCGCGCAGTGTCCGAACGGTGCAACGCTGGCGCAGTTGTCGGTCTCTGCAAACTGGTCATTGCTCAGCGTGATTCCCGAAATAGTCAGTGGCGAGTTTTGGTCATTTGTCAGGATGATGGTGCGCGGATCGCCGGTTGTCCCGATCGCCTGCCCGCCGAGGTTCAAGATCATCGGGAACAGCGTCGGAGGCAGCCCCCCCGCAGTGCCGCCGGGGCCGGGCGTCGCGGTCGGATTCGGGTCGGCCTGGCCGGAGCCGCTACCGAGACCGGCCAACTGTACCGATTGCGGATATGTCGCTGAGCCGGTAAAGGCGTCGTTGACGGTCAGCGTGCCGGTTTGATTGCCGGTCGCGGCCGGCGAGAAGCTGACCTCGATTGCGCAGTGGCCGTAAGGCCCGACCGCGGAGCAGTTGTCGGTTTCCGCGAACTGGTCGTTACTTAAAGCGATGCTCGAGATACTCAGTGGCGCGTTCTGGTTATTCGCCAGAACGATCGTGCGCGCGTTGCCCATAGTTCCCACGGCCTGCGCCCCAAAGTTGAGAACCAGCGGGAAGAGCGTGGGCGGCAGCCCCTGCGAGGCTGGAAGCCGGATTGGCCGCTTGAGCGGCCTTGGCCTTGAGACCGGTGCCGCTGAGCGCGACGACATTGACGATGCTGCCGGAGCTGTTGAAAACGTCGAGCCTGGCGGTGCGCAGGCCAACCGCCGTGGGCCGGAAGTTTACCGTCACGGAGCACGATTTGCGGGCCGCGACGACACCGCCGCATCCGGTCGCGGTCGCGCTGTCGGCCACCGCGAAGTCCGGCGCGTTGGCGCTGGCAGGATTGACCGCGACGACTTCGCTCAGGTCCGCCGCGCTGCTGTTGGTGAGCTTCAGGGTTTTGGTGCTGCTGCTGAGCGAGAGCACCTTTCCGAAGGCGAGCGAATTGAGATTGACGGTCAGCGCGCGGGAACTCGACGCCGCCGCGACCGTCGCGATTGCTGTCACCGACGTTGCCGCCAGGATGGCCGCCAGTGCTGTTGCGGGTACTCCGACCCTGCCCTTCTGCCTCATCTGCCCTACCTCCGGTCGGAGCTTCGTCTCCCCCGGGCCGTCCGGCCGGTGCTGCAACGCGGCTGCGACCCCATCGAAACGGTCTCGCCTGATTTTGCGAGAAGCGCCCCGTGTGAACTCCTAACAAGAAGTAGTAATCTATTACAAGCAGACGAGTCAAGCGGCTGCTAAAACGCGCAGCGCCGGGCGGGCACGGCTTTTCCCCGGCGTCGATTGCCGATGCCGGGCTCTCCGTACCCGGGGCGGGAGCAGATCGGGTGAGGGTGGCGGGGGCTGAAACGGGCGCTGCGCTTATCGGGAGGCCGCGGGCCGCGAGTCACAGGACGGTAGTGTATCAGTTTGAATTGTCCGGTCAGATGAAACCCGGCCGCCATTCGCCTGGAATGGCGGCATGGCCGCGAAGCGCCTCAAGCGTCAACCGCGCGCGTGAGCGTCGCCCGGCCACCGGTGGCAGTTCCGGCCCCGGCGGCAGCCGGAACCGCGCGCCGGGCGCGGCCTGCCCGCTTGGCCGTGCTGCTTGCCTCAACATCAACCAATAGTATAGTATTACTACCAGCAGCTATGTTTTGTCGGACACCGGTGAAACACTGATATGGAAAGCGCACTTGTCGTGCTGGTGCTGTCGGTGGTGATGGTGATCGGCGGCCGACTGCTGATGCTTCACGACCGGCCCTCGAAGTACGAGGGCCTGCTCTCCTGCGCGCTCGGCGCGAGCCTGACCACGAGTTGGTACGCGTACTACCCGGGCGACTTCGAAGACCTTGCCGATTTCCTCGTGCGCACGCTGCGCCACATGCTGTCGATGTCGCGGGATCCGATTCCGCTTGCGATGGTGGCGCTGGTCCCCGCCTCGATCGCGTTCGTCCTGCTGATGGCGGTCAACTACTCTCAAAGCCGCGCGCCCAGGTCGATCAGGACCATCTTCGGGCCGCTCGGCCGGGTGCGGCGTCCCCGCGTGCTCCGTTAGTCCCCGCGTGCTTCGCTCAACCTGACGGCGCGCTAACGGCCCGCCGGCGCAGTAGCCGGACCGGCAATCGCCCGCGCGCGGCCGGTCAGCCGGGTGCGTTCCGATCGAGGGAGCCCAGGGACCCAAGAGGTCAGATCATCGCTCGACCCGAAGCTGCGCGTCCTTCCATTCGATCATGCCGCCCTTTAGATTCCACACGTGCTCGAAGCCCAGACCGGTGAGGATGGCGGCGGCGGTAGCGCTTCGGACCCCGACTCGGCATATCGCTACGATGTCGCGACCCTTCGCATTCGCAAGCTCGTCAGTCCGCTCCGGCAATTCCTTCAACGGGATCAAGTGCGCACCCGCGATATGACCCAGCTCTCCGCGATACTCATCTTCCTCGCGAACATCGATTAGCATCGGCGGATTGGCGCTCGCGATCCGATCGTGCAACTGCGCTGCGCTCAACTGACGCACCTGATTGAGTTGCGAGAGCGTCGGGAACTTCAGCGCGCCCGCATCGAGGTCGGATTGATTCGGTTGCAGCGCCTCCTGGATGCCTTCCGGCAGCGGCAAGCCGAGGTTGTTCATCAAGTTGATGTAGTCGTCGCGGGTCTTGCCGGCCAGCCGCGGGTTCGAGCGCTTCTCCTCGCCGATGCTGGATTGCGTATGCCCTCGATAATCGTGCGCGGGAAAAACCAGGACCTCATCGGGCAGGGTGAACAGCTTGCGCATTATCGAATCGTACTGAATGCCCGCATCGCCGCCCGCGAAATCCGAGCGTCCGGTGCCGTGGATGAACAAAACATCGCCGGTGAAGACGCGACCCTTCGCAAGCAGGCTTATCGAATCCGGAGTGTGGCCCGGCGTGTGGAGGACGCGGAGTTCCTCGTCGCCTACTTTCAGCGCCTGACCGTCTTCGACATGGATACTGACGTGCGGAGCCGGCGCGAGACGATGCATCACGACTGGCGCACCGGCTAGCTCGCCCAACTCCATCGCGCCGCTGCGATGATCGGCGTGAGTGTGGGTGTCGATGATCGAATCCAGACGCCATCCGTGATACGCGAGGACCGCGAGGTAGCGCTCGACCTTGTCGCGCAAAGGATCGATGAGGGCGGCCTTGCGGGTGGCTTCCGAGATCGCAAGGTAGGTCTTGCACTTGCCATGATTGAGTTCGCGAAAGATCATTTGATTGTTCCACGCGCCGCAGCGGGAGCGTGGCCTCCGCCAAGTCGATTGGACAGAAATAGTTGACGTTACGCAGTCCTTTCAACCCTTCATCGGACCGGCAGGGTCGAAAAGGCAATCCGCCGCATCCGCACGTCGAGCGGCGCTACTGATAAGTCATCTGGAAAGCGCCTCGCCCAGTGCGCGCAGGAGTTGCGCTCCGTCGCCTCGCCACGCGCTGCCGTGCATACAGGCCAGCGTTGTCGGCGCGGCCGAGGCCAGGCGTTCGATCATGACGCCCGCGTTCCGGGTGTGGGAAAAATAATCCATTCTGCCGCGGAAGGCTTCGCTCGGGCCGAGGATATCCGACTCGGTGATAGCCGGCGGATTGTTGCCGCCTTGCGTGAAGAGATCGCCGCAGAGCAGCGTCCGGGTGTGTTTCTCCATCAGGAATCCGCACTCCCACGCGTGCGGCAAGTGCGGCGTGTCGAACCATTGAACGGAGCGGACACCCAGCGGCAAGGTCTCACCGTCGGCGATTTCGCGCGGCATACGGTCGGCCAAGTCCTCTATCGACACCGACGCCGCGACGCGACCGCATAGCGCTACGGCCGCGGGAGCGGCGGCCAGCCATTGGTTGAGCGACCCGCACTCGTCCGCTTCCACATGCGAGAAGGCGACGTAGCGCAGACTCTCGACCGGCATCACGCTCGCAACCGCCTCGCGGACCAGATGAAACATCTTGCGCAGCCCGGTGTGAAACAGCAGCGGCTGCTCGTCGAGGACAAGGTACTGGTTGAAGGAGAAGCCGCCCGGAATCACCTCCGGCCCAACCGGCGTGCTGATGCGATATATGCCAGCCGCGATTTCATCGACACTCGTTCGCGATTCGCGGTTAGTAATCATCCATGCCTCCTGGAATTTCGATTTTGAAAATCCTGATTTAGCTAGGATTTCCCTTTTTACTCTCCGATTCCAGCTCGCCGTATAGACCGAACGGCCTCCCTCTGAGGGTTTTAGCCGGGTTTGGTCCACGGTGTTTTCAGGTTGCGCCGGCAGCGATCCTGATCGGCAACGCCAACCGTCGCCACAGAGCCTGCCAGCCCTTAAAACTGAACCGCGTTCATAGTTGATCGCAAGAGACCCGGCGAAACCGGCAGTTGCACCGATGCAACCGCACTGTGGACACCCGGCAACTCGTCGATCGTCGGCGGCTGTGGTCGCGGCGCACCAGCGTCTTTTCGGAAGCCTTGGCGACAGCCCGAATCTGGCACGGCGCGTGCTGATGCTCTTCGCGAGCGCAGATTCCACCCTGCTGACGGCGGCCCGGCAGAATTCGTCAGCGTCAGGAAAAAAAGGAACTGCCCCGGGGGTTCAAGATGGAGTTCGTGAGAAAAACCTACGTTCGGATGATCGCACGCGACGGTCAGGCCATGACCGAGTATGCACTCATCCTGTCGGCTGTGGCGGTGGTTGCGTTTCTGGTCTACCAGTCGCTGGGCAACAATATCGGCTCGTTGCTCAACAACGTAATCTCCGATCTGTAGATATTCCCGCCGGTTGGTTATCCGACCGGCCCGAATGCGGTCCGGCGTGGCGCTGCCCGGCGCCACGCCCGTTCGCCGCGCCGGGACCTGCCCGCCAATTCCGCGCCGGCCCCGTGCCGCGCTGTGCTCTGATTCCGTCCGGCTCAATCTGCACCCCTGAAATTGCAGAGGGTTTGCGCACCCCTTCGATCTGGTACTTCCGAAGATGGGCGTGCGGTGGCGAGTACAAGAGGGGCGGTGAGGGTGAAGAAGTTCCTGGGCGATGTGCTTACCGGAAAGGACAACCTCACCTACGACGCCGCGCGCGTGGTCGGCGTGATCGGAGCGTTTGCCTACGTCGCGTTTTGGGCCGTCCAGGTCTGGCGTTCTGAGGCTTTCACTTCCGCTGACGCAAGATCCTACGGCGAGGGACTCGGGCTGGTGCTGATTGCGATGTCCGGCGCGGTCAAGCTCAAGGCCAGCGAGGAGCCGGCCCCGCGATGACCCGCTCCCGCTGCTCCCTCGCCCGGGCCCTCGAAAGAGGCATCTTCACGGTTTTGCGCCGCGAAAGCGGCCGGAGGCTAGCCGAACGTGACGGAGTTGCTCAAGTGGTCGCCGCTCGCGCTTTCGATGATCAACCTCGCGTTCTACGCGGTGCTCTGGATCGTCGGCAAAACCCTGGTCTCCAAGCGCGAGCTCGACGTCGTCAGCAGCCGCGTCGCCCATCTCGAGGAGGTTGTGGAGACAGCGCCGGGATGGGACGTGCTCGACGACCTCAAGACGCGGATCGGCACGGTTGACGGCGACTTGAAGGCGGTCGGCGCCAAGATCGAAGGGCTGCGCGACGTGCTCGGCAATCTTCAGAGCACGCTCGACATCGTGCAACAGCACTTGCTGCAAGGAGAACCCTCTTGACGCTCCGCTTCCTCAGCTTCTTGCCTTCACGCGGGGAGCCGGCATGACCTTCTCCGAGCGAATCGCGCAGGATCGCCGCCTCGTTATCCTTCGGCTGCTCGAACGGACGCCCGGCTACAGCGCCAACGAGAGTCTGCTCGATCTCGCGCTCGAAGACTTCGGCCATCGCAGCAGCCGCGATCAGGTTCGCGCCGATCTCGCCTGGCTCGCCGAGCAGCAGTTGGCCACCATCGAGGAGATCGCCGGAATCACGATCGCGATCGCGACCCGGCGCGGGCTCGACGTGGCGCGCGGCAAGGCGATCGTGCCCGGCGTCAGGCGCCCGGCGCCGAGGTCCTGATGGGAGGGCGGTCGAAAATATCGCGTCTGCCGCTCGGAGAGCGTCAGGAAATGGAGCGGTTGGCGTTGCAGGAAGGCCGAACCGGTTCAGAACTGGCAGCGCGTGTCCGGTCCAAGGGTGCGCACATCACCGCGGCGGACATCCGGCGCCACGTCCGGCAACTCAAAGACAAGATGGAACGCTATCGCGAGGCGCAGGAGATAGCGGCCGTATGGGTGGCCAGGATCGGCAAGGAACCCAAAGGCGATGCCGGGCGCCTGCTGCTTGAAATGCTGCGGATGGTTGCCTTTCGACAACTCGCCGACATGGGCGACCGAAAGTCTAAGGAGACCGCCCGGCCGGCCGAGATCGCGGTGCTCGCCAAGGCGATCCGCGAGATGGAAGCCGCCTCGAAAACTATCGCGGAGCGCGACGACGCATTGCGCGAGAAGCTTCGCAGCGACGTCGATCGCAAGGCCGAGCAGATGAAACGGCCCGCCGCTCCCGGCGAGGTCGCGACCCTGGAGAAAGCCAAGGAACTGGTGCGCGGCCTGCTATGAACGCCGCCACCTTAAGCTTTCTGTCTCTTCACCTCTCGCTGACCAGGGAGAGGTCGGCGGGCGCCGCGCGCGCCGGGTGAGGGTTGTCTGGGGAACGAGTACTTCCGCAAGGCACAAGGGTGAGGGCGGCCGGGGCCGCAGGCGATGGAGAGGGGGGGTGCACATGGATTTCCGCGAGATCGTTCGAACCGTCGAGCTCGAAAACCTCTGGGAGCTTATCTGCATGTGGCAGTCGATCGCCCGCGAGGACCTGACCGTCATGCACTGCCATTTCTTCCGCCTGCTCTGGGCCGCCGACTGATCTGTTTGTCCGAAGCGCCTCTCCCTGACCAGGGAGAGGCCGGCGGGCGGTGCGGACCGGCAGGATAGGTAACAGAATAGACCGGCAGCATGGGTAACAGATTAAGTCACGGCAGGAGGTACAGAGATGCCGTGGCGGGAGGTCTGTCCCATGGACGAACGGGTGCGGTTGATTGGGGCGGTATTGGCAGGGGAGGAGAGCATGAGCGAGCTGTGCGAAGAGTTCGGGGTGAGCCGCAAGACCGGATACAAATGGATGCAGCGCTATCTGGAGCAGGGGCTGGCGGGGCTTGAGGATCGGTCACGAGCGCCGCGGGTGGTGCCGTGGGCGATCAGCCAGGCGCAGGCCGAGGCGATCAGCGGAGTGCGCCGGGAGCATCCCAGTTGGGGTCCGAAGAAGCTGCGTGCCAGGCTGGTTGAGCGGGCACCGGAGCAGAGCTGGCCGGTGCCGAGCACGATCGGCGAGTTGCTGCGGCGCACGGGATTGAGCCAGGCGCGTAAGCGGCGGCGGCGGGCGACACCGAATCGGGGCCCGCTGCGTGCGCCGCTGGGAGCTAACGAGTTGTGGTGCATCGACTTCAAGGGCTGGTTCCGCACCGGCGACGGCGCGCGCTGCGATCCGCTGACGGTCACCGACGCCTTCAGCCGCTACCTGTTGTGCACCAAAGTGGTGAGTCCGCCTGACAGCGAGGGCTGCCGCAGCGAACTGGAGCGGGTGTTCAAAGAATATGGGCTGCCCTTGGCGATGCGCTCCGACAACGGTGCGCCGTTCGCTTCGCTGGGCGCGGGAGGGCTGGGCAAGCTGTCGGTGTGGTGGGTGAAGCTGGGAATCCTGCCCGAGCGAATTGAGCCCGGCAAACCGCAGCAGAACGGGCGTCACGAACGGATGCACCGCACGCTCAAGCTCGAGACTGCCAAACCGCCCGCGGAAAATCTCCAGGCCCAGCAGCGCCGCTTCGATCGTTTTCGCGCGGAGTTCAACCATGAGCGTCCCCACGAGGCGCTGGGCCAGACCCCGCCGGCGGAGCATTACAGGCCCTCGCCGCGGTCCTATCCCAAGCGGCTGGAGGACCCGGTCTATCCCGCCGATTACCAACCGCGCCGGGTGCGCAGCAACGGCGAGATCAAATGGCAGGGCGAACTGGTCTTGATCGGCGCGGCGCTAGTCAATGAGGTGATTGGACTTAGAGAAAATGCTGACGGAGAGGCCGCCGCCTACTTCGGGCCGATCGCGCTGGGGGTGATCGACGGCGTGACCTTTAAGCTGAACCGAGGCGCGCAATGAGCAGCGATTCACAGCCAGCGGCGAGGGGGGCTGCCCCCCTCGCGCTCCTCCCCGCCAGCAGCAAACCGGCAAAAAGTGTTACCTATGTTGCCGGTCTAAAGTGTTACCTATGTCTCCGGTCGCTCAGGCTGCGTCCGCCGGGTGAGGGTGCTTATCACACTGATGCACAGCCGGAGCCGATCGCAATAGCAACTGAGTATTTTCAATGCCCGAATCCCTAATCACGCTCCACCCGTATCAGCGCCGATGGCTCGCCGATCGATCGCGCTTCAAGGCTGCGATGGTGACCCGGCAGGGCGGCAAGACCAAGTACATGGCGGCGATCGAGGTCGTTGAGGATTGTCTCGAGGCCGAGGCTCGCGGAGAGCGCAGCCGCTGGATCTGGCTGTCGCGTGGCGAGCGCCAGGCCAAGGAGGCGATGGAAGAAGGGCTCAAGCCGCTGTGCAAAATCTACGGCGCCGCGGTCGAGGCGCTCGACTACGTATGGGAGGCCGACTCGCGACTCCGCTACAAGGCCACCGAGATCGTATTTCGCAAGTGCGGCTCGCGCGTGACCGCGCTCCCGAGCAATCCCGATACTGCGCGCGGCTTCACCGCTAACGTGGTGCTCGACGAGTTCGCGATCCATCAGGACAGCCGC
Source organism: uncultured delta proteobacterium (assembly GCA_963793115.1). Classification (GTDB taxonomy): domain Bacteria; phylum Desulfobacterota; class Binatia; order Binatales; family Binataceae; genus CAVVMA01. The sequence continues at coordinate 569,773 of CAWBYV010000004.1, read as the reverse complement.
CGGATCTGGGCCGCGCTCTTTCCGGTGATTTCGCGCAAGGGGCTCAAGCTGCGCGTGCTCTCCACGCCCAACGGACGCAACAACAAATTTTACGAGATCATGACCGCGCAGCGATTCGGTATGGTCGCGCCACGTGGTCGATATCCGTCAGGCCGTCGCCGACGGGCTCGATCGCGATATCGACGAGCTGCGCGCGGCCTGCGCCGACGACGAGGTCTGGGCCCAGGAATACGAGACTGCGCTTCGTGGACGAAGCCACCAGTTGGCTGAGCTATGACCTTATCGCCGCCGTCGAGCATCGCGACGCAGGCCAGCCCGCGAAGTACGCCGGGAATCCCTGTTTCGTCGGCAACGACATCGCCGCGCGCGGCGATTTGTGGGTCGCCTGGGTATGGGAGGCCGTCGGCGACGTGCTCTGGACGCGCGAGGTCCGCGAGCTCCGGCGCGCCTCGTTCGCCGAGCACGATGCGGCGATCGCCGAGATCGTGTCGCGCTATCGGGTCGCCAGGCTCGCGATGGATCAGACCGGGATGGGTGAGAAGCCGGTCGAGGACGCGCGGCGGCGCTACCCGGGCCGCGTTGAGGGCGTCCTGTTCACCGCCGGAGTGAAGCTCGCGCTCGCGACCGTCGGCAAGGCGGCGTTCGAGGACCGGCGAGTCAGAATCCCGGAAGGCGATCCGGCCCTGCGCGCCGACCTGCACAAGCTCAGAAAAATAATCGGGCCCACCGGTATCCCGCGCTTCGTGGGCGAGAGCGACAGCGGCGGACATGCCGATCGCGCGTGGGCGGCGTTCCTCGGAATCGCCGCAGGCGACCCCGGCGATCGCCGCCCCGAGCCCGAGGTGTTCTTCTCCTCTGACGACGACGCCGAAGAGGCACAACCGTGACTCTGCATAGACTCAGGCGGTCCGTTCGTGTCGCGGCGAAATATCCGCTCAGCGCCGGCCTCTTATCACCTCTCCCTGACCAGGAGCTTGTCCCGAGTTTGTCGAGGGAAGTGGTCGGGCGTTGCGCCGGCCTGTTGCCACCTCTCCCTGACCAGGGAGAGGCCGGCGGGCGCTGCGCCTGCCGGGTGAGGGTATCCTGATGGCCTTCTGGCGGCGAGTGTGGCGCGGCGGCCGAAGGGCGGAGCCCAAGTCGCCTAATCTCGAACCTCCGGTGCTCAACCCGTGGCTCACCACCACGCCGGTCTTCCCGGTCGGCGATTACTTTGTCTTTTCGCAGCAGGGCTACCTGCGAAACGAGCTGGTCTATCGCGGGCTGAACATGCTCTCTGGCGCGGTCGCCGAGGCGCCGCTGCGAGTCTACCACCGCGACGGCCGGGCGCTCGACGACCATCCCCTGCGCGCTCTGATCAAGCGTCCCAACCCCTTCATGGGCGAGCATCTGCTTTGGGAGACGACGGTGCTTTACCTCTATCTCTCGGGCAATGCCTTCTGGGTCAAGGTGCGCTCCCGGTCGGGCCGGGTCGTGGAGGTCTGGCCGCTGCGCCCCGACCGCCTGCGGATAATTCCCGACGATCGCAGGTTCGTGGCGGGCTATATATATGAGATCGGCGGCCATCAGTATCCACTCGATACCGCCGATATAGTCCACTTCAAGTTCCCGCATCCGATTTATGACTACTGGGGCCTGTCGCCTCTTCAGGCCGCGCTGCGCCGAATAGTAATCGACAACGAGACCGCCGACTTCACCAAGGTATTGCTGCAGAACAATGCCACCCCGTCGATCGCGGTCACGACCCAGAACGCGATCGATCAGGCCACCGCCGATCGGCTCTCGATCCGGTGGCGCGAGAAGTTCGGCGGCCGCAACCGCGGCGGTCCCGCCTTTCTGCAGGCCGGGATGGATATCAAGACTATCGGGCTTTCGATGAAGGACCTGGCCTTTCCGGACCTCGACGCGTCCTCGCAGCAGCGCGTGCTGGTCGCGATCGGAGTGCCGCCGGTGCTGCTCGGCCAGGAAGCGACCTTCAGCAACTACGCGCAGGCGCGGATGAGCTTCTACGAGGATACGGCCGAGCCGCTGCAATCGCGCCTCGACGATCGCCTCGAGTCGGACCTGCTGTACGCGGACTTCGGCGCCTCGCGCGATCTCGAGCTCAAGTTCGACACCTCGAAAGTCTCGGCGCTGAGACCGGTGCGCGAGCTTCGATGGCAGAACGCGCAGGCCGGCGTGCAGGGCGGATGGCTCAGCGTGAATCGCGCGCTCGCGATGGTCGGCGAGGCGCCCGAGCCCGACGGCGACGTATACCTGCGTCCGCAAACCACGCTTACCGTGCCGGTAGCGTCTCTCTCCCGCCCGGTTGCCGGAGAGAGCAAGCGCTCCGCCGCGGAGTGCGCGGGTGGCGCCGCCGGCTCGGCGCGCTCGTCTCGCGTGACGCTGCGCGATTGGGCGCGCGGCGAATTCAGACGCCAGGCTGGCGATGTGATGCGCGCGCTGAAGACCTGTCGCAGGCCGTTTACCGGTGAGCAGGCCGCGGAGATCGCGGCCGAGATCGCCGCGCTGAGGCCCCGATGGGAGGCGACCGCGAGCGCCGCGGCGCCGATCGAGGCGCGCTATCTCGCGCGTCGGATCTCGGCCAAGGTCGCCGCCGACCTGAACGAAATTCTGCTCGAGGCGCGCGCCGGCGCTTACTCGATGGGCGAGTTGCGCGGGCGGCTCGAGGCCAGGTTTCAGGAGTGGGACACCTCGGGCGCGGAGGCGATCGCATCCGGCGAAACGCTCCGCGCCATCGGTGAGGAGGGGGGCAATGAAGTCAGCGATCGGAGCGTTGGTGCGCCAAGGTGACAAGTCGCAATCCAGCGCATCTATACGAAGCAAGTCAGCGCGCCGGGCGGGAATAGCGCTCCTGGTTGGCGCTCTAGTTCTTCTGTTGCCGCCGCCCGCACGGCCGACGATGACCTTGAATTCGGCCGGCGCGGGCGGCGCGCCCCTCACGGTAGGAACCTCGGCAGCCGTCGAGGTGCTCGCTGCGGACAGCGGACGCGTGAACTGGTCGATCGAGTCCGAAGGCGGCGATCTCCGATGCGCCTTCGGCGACGCTCACGGCAACGCGCCGAATCCCGAACCGAGCGCGACCATCGGCTTCCTGATTCCATACGTCAAGGGCCAACTCTGGAAAGAGAACGGCGCCAACGCGGTGCTGCGGCTCGATTGTATTGCGGTCACTTCCTCCACTTCCGTTGACACCGCGGAGGAGAAGCCATGACGATCGGTAAGGCGATCGAAAAGGATCGCAGCACCCTCGCCAGCTATCTACTTCTGCTCGCGCTGGTGGCTTTTGTCCTGTCGGCGCCGGCCTACGCCTCAGACATGGGCCTGGATGCCCAGGGCGGCGGCGGAGCCGGCGGCGGCAGCGTTACGGGCGGTTCATGCGGCTCGCAAGCGGTGACGGGCATCCATCCAGAGGATGCGATCCCGACCTGCGCGGCTCCCACACCGACGCCAACCGCGAGTCCGACGCCGTCGCCGACTCCGACGCCGTCGCTGCGGCATCTGGTCTTCCCGTTCGGCACCTGCAACGCGGGCACGGCTGGCACGGGGTGGAATCTCCCGGCGAGCAACGCCGCCTCGCCAGCCTGCTCGGCGGACGATCAAACCGCGCTGCTGAATTTCGCCGCGGGCACAATCGCCTACGCACACGCGTCGCTGCCGGATGACTACGTCCAGGTCATCGGCGGGATGCTCAATTTTTACAGCTCGTCGGATACGACTTCCGGCCACACCGCGATCTTCAGCATCGCGACCTACTGCACGCAGCCCAACAACGGCGCCGCACAACCGAGCAGCCCGACCTATAACACCGCCGCGAGCGTGACGACCACGATTCCGAGCTCGGCGAGCTCGACCGATCTCTATCAGGCGATTTTCCCGGCACCCTCGATGACCGGATGCGCGCCCGGCTATCAGATGAGGCTACGACTCAGCCGATCGGGGGCCGACACGATGACCGGCAACGCCGGCGCGGCAGGATGGTTCGACCTGTGGATCGAATAGATCATCTAACCCTCCAGAACCTAACCCCCGAAACCTTCCCGATACGGGAAGGAGCAATCGGCGGCGCGGTCGCGGAAATCGGCGCTGAGCCTTGCTGCCCGTTTCGAGAAGGAACGGGAGGGTTAGGTCTGCCGGTGCTGCTCGCGGCGCTGATCGCCCTCACACTCCTGGCCCTCGCGCGCAACGCGGCGGCCGTGTGTGTCTCGGCAGTAACGACCGCAGTTTGTCAGCAAGCGTCGGGAACGCCGGTCGTGAGCCTTACTGTAGGCAGCGAACTAAATCCGTTTCTTTTACTGATCTGCGCCGACTCCTGAGGCATCAGCGAGGCGCTGCCGACAATTACTGACGCCAACGGAAGCTGGACTTATGCTGGTGGTACGGCAGCAGCTACCGGCAACTGGTTCAACTTGTGGTACTCACGCAATCACGGGCATGGGGCAACGACTATCACGCCTACCTTCGGCGCGGGCGCGGTTGCGCCGTCCTGCAATGTGCGCGAGTACAGTCTGGTTACGACGGCGAGCATCATCCACGTCGCGAACAGCAGCACAACCTCGATTGGGATCGACCAAACCGGGACGGGCACGATAACGCTTACGGATAGTCCGAGCGCGGTTCCCAACGCTGCTGAGCCACACGGTTCCTCGCAGTGGGAAGTGATCCTCGCGACGCCGACAGCGACGCCAGCGGCCACTCCAACGGCCACGGTGGTTCCATGAGGCGACTTGCTATCGCGATCGCGCTGTGTGTCCTACTGCTTGGCCTTGGCTGCCCGGCCCAAGCGGCAATCACCGAGTGCGGCACGGCTGCGACTCCTGCCGCCGATGTTGACAGTGGACCTTACTCCTCAATAACGCTCAATGCTCCCTCAAGCTGCACTATCACTGCCGGGACCGTCCTGATAGGCCACATCATAAGTTACACAGGGACCGGTACCACATCATATGCGACGGCAACTGGCTGGAATGTGCATCACACATATGCCTTCAACGTCGCCGGTGGTTCCTATTCTACATGGTTGACCCGCGTGTCTGACGGTACGGATGGATCGAGTTGGAGTTTTGCTTTGTCCAATTCTCCAATGGCGGCGGTCGGCGTCGTCGTTGCTTACTCTAATGTGAACAACGCCGCGCCGGTTGATGTGTACTCTGATAACGACGGCTTCTATAACACGTCGGCGACCGCGCTGAGTGTCACTACGACCGGTGCAAATGACCAAGTAATTGCGGACTTTTATGACAATCACGTAACCAACGAAAGCCTCGGCACGCCGACCGGCATGACAGCGCGATGGAGTGGTGGAGGAGCTTATTTGTGGATCAATGGCTACGATGAAGCGTTGGGTGCTACCGGTGCGACGGGCAATAAAGTAGGGACGGTTGTTACCGGCGATACTTGGTACGCCGGCTTGATGGCGCTTGACCCGGCGACGCCAACGCCAACGCCAACGCCAACTCCCACGTCCACACCGACTCCCACACCCACACCCACACCGACGCCAACGCCTACGCCGGCTCCGACGCCGGTTCCGGTGGGCGCGATGCAGCCGTTCGTCTTTTAGGAGCCGCGAATGTTACCCCCACGCAACTGCGCTGTTCTTACCACTCTCCCTCCGGGAGAGGGAACAGAAGGAGCGGGGGCTTAGCTAAATGGGCTCAGGCAATCCGCAGAATCTGCTCAGCATGATCATCGGCACCGGCCAGTCGCTCGCGATGGGCTATGGGGCCACGCCGGTCGTATCCGGCTCGTCCGTGTACGGTTCTCCGCTGCGCGCGGCGATATGGTGGGTGATGTTGGCGGAGAACTTCTGATCGATTCACTGTGGGCAGGCAATCGAAGGAGACGAGCGGTAGCTACGTAAAGGCCAGTTAGCAACTCCGGAATAGTCATTTGGAGGGCGGCTGGGGGTGGGATGGCGGGAGTCCAGTTGCATATGAAATCCAATCCTGATTTTGAGCGAATAGTTCTGCCGGCGGACTTTAAGCTGCTTCGCGATGGCGCGGCGGAGAGCTTCGTCGAAGGTTATGCGAATGTCTTCAGCAATCTCGATCACAACGGTGACGTTGTCCGTCCGGGCGCCTTCAAGAAGACGATTCAGGAGCGCGTTACCAAGGGCTTGGTCCCGTTTCTCGACAGCCATCAATGGGACGCGGCGCACACTATCGGCACGGTCACGGAAGCGCACGAGGACCAGAAAGGGCTGCGTTTTCGCGCCCGGTTGAGCAACGCGCCAAGCGCCCGGGAAGTTCGGCAGAAGATGCTCGAAGGCCATATTCGCCGGCTTCTCAATCGGTTTCGCGCCGGTGCGCGAGAGCTATGAGCGCGCTGACGAGGCTGCGAGCTCCGATGATGGTCCAACGGGAATATTGAGCCGGCGCAAAACCATCGTGCGGCATCTGCATGAAGTAAAGCTGTTCGAAATCTCGGCCGTCCCGATTGCGGCCAACGAAGCCGCAACGATCACGAGCGTCAAGGCTGCCGTTCCTTATCAGGATCTTCCGCTCGCAGATCGTGCGCGCGGATGGGACGGCGAAGCTGCGCGGGCGCGAATTGCGGCTTGGGCGGGCGGCAGCGAAGACCTGTCGAAGATGAACTGGGCGCGCTATCGCCGGGCGTTCCTGTGGTACGAACGCGCCAACGCCGATGAAATCGGCGCCTACAAGCTGCCGATCGCCGATCTGATCGGCGGCGACCTGATCGCGGTGCCACGCGCGATCTTCGCCGCCGCCGGCGCTATCCAGGGTGCGAGGGCCGCTGGTGACCACGGCAAGCTGGATCTCGGCGGCGATGAGGAAGCCGTGAAGGCTAACCTCGAGCGCTACTACGATAAGATGGCGCGCCAGTTCCAGGACGAATTGATCGTCGCCCCCTGGCAGCGCAAGTCACTCGACGCTCTGGTGCTCGAGGCGGGTGCGTCGGGAATCTACGACCTGAACGAGTTTGGGCGGGCGGCGGCAGAGCTGCTGAGCGTCTTGAGAGCCGACGATCGTGCACGGCTGATCGCCGCCGTCCGCGCGGGCGGAGCCGTCACCGCAGTCTGTCGCTGCCGGTGCCGATCGCGCAAGCGCCGGTCACACGCTCGACTCATTGCGGCACCGGGCATCGGCGCTCGGTCTCGAGCTCGCGCACCGGCGCAACGGGTGACTCCGGCTGCGGGTTGAATTCAACGGGCGCACCTGTATCGAGTCAATTCTGCTTGACATCATGTCACTTTTGATATACAATCAACTTCGAGTTAGCAGGCCATGCCCAGGTTCTGGCGCTTGCGGGCGCAAACCTGGGGCGCGGCTAATCGACCAACTCTCCGCCGGGCCGGGTTCCCCACCCACGGACCAAGCGATCGCAACGGGCTGGCGCTTTGGAGGCGCCGGGCGTTGTAACGCGAATCAACCCGACGGAGGGGGCAATGACAGCACAGGAACTGGTCAGAAAGTCGCTCGAGGCCTATCGCAAAGGCCAGGCGATTATCGAGGATTCCGATCGCAGCGGCGTCGCGCCGGCTGCCGACCGGATCGCGGAAGCCAACCGATGGTTCGACGAAGCCGACTCGTGGAAGCTGCAGGCCGATGCGGCCAAGCGCCAGGCGGACCTCAAGACCTGGCACGAGCTTCCCGAGCGGCGCTTTCCGATGGGCGGCGGCGATGACGACGCTCCCGGCGACGACGACGCGCGCCCGGCGCGGCGCGGCGCTCAGCCCACTACGCTCGAGCTCGCGGACCCGCGCTTCAAATCGGCCGATCCTCGAATCGCGATCCACCGCTCGCCCGAGTTCCGGCGCGCGTTCGAGGCCTACGTTCGCTTCGGCGAGCGCAGCCTTACGCTCGAGGAGCGAAAGGCGCTCAGCTCGCTAACCGACGCGGAAGGCGGATTTCTCGTCACCGAGGAGTTCCGCGTCGAAGTGATAAGGAAGCTTCGCAACCTGCTTTACATCCGCCAGCATGCAACCGTGATCCAGACCAGCGCCGGCGCCGTGGCCTTTCCGACCCTGGAGCCCGCCGACACCCAGACCGCGCCGCCCCAAGTCGTCCAGAACGCTCCGATCCCGCAGGCGCAGCTCACCAATCTGTTCGGCAAGATCCAGTTCGTCCCGCACAAGCGCGCCGTCATCATCCCGATTCCGCTCGAACTGGTCGAGGACGCGGTCGTTGACGTTGGCGCGCTGCTGACCGACTTCTTCGCGCTGCGTTTCGCCGAAATCGAGGAGAACGATTTCATCAACGGCACCGGCGTGAATCAGCCGCTCGGGCTGGTCACGGCGCCGAATCTGCCGAGCATCTCGATCGCCGGCACCACCACCAATATGGTGCCCGAGGATCTGATCAAGACGGTCTATGCGATGCGCGCGGTGTATCGGCGCGACGCCGCCTGGCTGATGCATCGGCTGGTCGTGCAGGCGGTGCGTTTGTTCCGCACCAATATCGGTGGCGCCGGGACCGGCTCGTTCATCTTTCAGCCTTCGTTCCAGGCCGGCGAGCCGCCGACCTTGCTGAGCTTCCCGCTGCTCGAGAGCGAGTTCATGCCCAATCCATACACCGGCGCGGCGGGCACACCGATGGGCTTGTTCGCCAACCTGAAATTCTACTGGATCGTCGACCGGATCGACCTGATGGTGCAGCGGCTCAACGAACTGTACGCGGGCAACGATCAGGTCGGTTTCCGGATGCGCAAGCGCTACGACGGCGCTCCGGTGCTGGCCGATCCATTCCAGTTCCTTACCCGGAACTGAACGCCAGGCATGGCCGAGCGTTCATCCTGAGCGAAGCGAAGGATCTCAGCGAAGCGAACGAGGTCTTTTGATCGAAAGAGGCCGTCAACTCAATAGACCAAGGAGAAGAGGCCAATGCCTCCTATAGGACTTTCCGATCTTTTTGTAACCAGCGAGCAGACCAACAGTCTCGCCCCACAATCGATGGCGGCCGCGGCGACCGCGACCGGCGTAACAGTGGACGTGAAGGACCGTGACTCGGTCGTGCTCGAGCTCACACTCGCCGCGCCCGCTGGCACACCGACCGGCGGGACGATCACGCTGGTCCCGATGGAAGGGCAGCAGGCCAACGGCTCCGACGCTGCGCAGGTGAACGGAACCGATCAGGTCCAGGCCGCCTACAACGCGACCTTCCCGGCGGTGCTGCGCTATCGCTACCTCGGCGGCGTAAACGGCAAGCTCCGATACGTCACCGTGCGGGCCGTGACCGCGCTTACCGGCGGCAGCTCGCCGACCGTTGTGGTCAGTGGCAACGTGCTCAAGGGCGGGCTCAAGTATGCGGGCGCACAGCCCGCACCGGGATCGTATCCTCAAACCCCGGGCACCCCGCTCACCAACTGAGGTTCGATGGCTTTGGTGCAAATTGCCCGATGGCGAATTGGCAACGCTCAAGGCCCTCTCCCGCTCCGTTGCGGGAGAGGGCGGCGAGCCACGCGAGCCAGGTGAGGGTGCTGGCTGGCCGTAGCGAAGCAAGCAGTCACCCTCACCGCGCACGGGGCGTGCGCCGCCTCTCCCGCAAAAAAAGCGGGCGAGGTGAAGAGCGGAGGAAGAGGCGGAAGTAGATGGGACTGCTCGTACAACTCTCGGATGTGAAGACCTACTTGCAGATCGCGAGTACCTTCACCACCGACGACGCGTTACTCACTCAGGTAATCACTAACGTGAGCGCCGCGGTCGAAAGCTATTGCCGCCGCTCGTTCAGCGCCGTGATTCCCTGCTCCGATATCCTCGACGGCGGGGTCGTCGCGCTGGCACTCAACAGCCGGCCGGTGGTCGCGGTCTCGGCGCTGGCCGATCTCACGCAGCGGGTGATGAACGAGCTGCTCGGGACCGGCAACGGCGCGGCGTCGAGCTTCACTCACGCCCTGGCGTCGGCGCCACTGCAGCCGCGGTCCGTTCAGGCAGTTGCGGGCAGTGTGGTCGCCACCGACGACGGCAACGGCAATCTGGGCGGCGCCGGGGTCGCCTCCGGCTCGACGGTGAACTATACGACCGGCGCGATCGTGCTCAACCTGACTGCCGCGCCGGCAAGTGGAACTTCGATTGTTGCGGGCTACATACCCAACACGGCTGTGATCTCGCCCGCGCTCTATTCGGTGGATAATGCGCGCGGCCTGATCTTTCCGCTGCCCGAACCGCCGCAGAACTTTCCGATCCCGGCCGGCCTCTTCCAGTTCATGCAGTTGAAGCCGGCGTGGGGGATCGGAGAGCGAAGATGGCAGATTAGCTATACGGCTGGGTACTCAGCCGTTCCCGCAGACGTGCAGCTCGCCGCGCTGATGATAATCGCCGGCCGCTACAATCGCCGCGATGCGCTGGCTCAGGAGCAGGTGGGTGACTACAGCTACAGCGCGGAGACCGGCCCGAGCTCGGGCTTTTCCGCCGAAGTCGAGCAACTGCTGTCGCCCTGGCGCGAGGTCGTCATCTGACCGTCGAAACACTTACGAGCACAAGGAGCGTCGAGATGAAGGAAGTCAGTTTTGTCGGGCGCGTGGTCGAGCTGTACCGCGAGTTGCCGTGGAGCGCATACGGGCGCTCCGTGCCGGAGGGCCATCCGGCCGACGAAAAGCCCACCCGAATCAGTGTCGAGGTCGACGGCTCGCTCGAGCTCGCGGCGATCCTGCCGCCGGAGGCCGGCGATGATCTCGAGGTCGGCTCGGTGGTGAAAGTGGTCCTTGCGCCCTGCGCCGAAAGCGATCTCGAGGAGGCCGAGGGGTGATTGGCGGCGCCTTCAACGAATGGTTCACGCTCTGTCGCAAGAGCCGCTCCAACGACGGGCAGGGCGGATGGACCTACGTATGGACGCAATATGCTACCGAGCACGGCCGGATGAGCCGGCTTGGGCGCGGCGCGGCGAAGTCGGAAGAACGCAACCTCAGCGGGCAACTTCAGGAGTGGGCTTCGCACCTGTTGTTCTGCCGCGCCGGAGTGGGGATCGAGCGCGGCGATCAGGTAACGGATTCGGCCGGCGTCAATTATCTGGTGCTCGCCGTGCGGGCTCCGAGCGCGATACCGCATCGCCACACCGAGTGCGAGTGCCGCGAAGTTCAAGCGGGACAATAGCCGAAAGGATGGAAGGGCAGCGACGATGGCGGGTGGGATCATAATCACGTCGTGGAACGCAGACGCATTGCTCGCTCAGGTTGCCGGCGGCGTCGAGCGCGGGATGAACCTGGCGATGGCCACGCTGGCCGCCGACGCGGCGCGGTTGGCCGGCGTCGCCGGCGGGGGGAAGCCCTCGGTGCCCGGACAGCCGCCGGCGATGCAGAGCGGAACGCTCCACGCAAATATCGATTCCGACGTGCAGAGCCGAAGCGACGGCGTGCACGGCTTCTTCGGCGTGCGTGCCAGGCGTCCCCTATGCTCTGCGCATGGAGTTGGGGTTCGTCGGCGTCGATTCGCTCGGCCGCCATTACGACCAGGCTCCGCGGCCCTTCCTTCGGCCTGCGCTGTACGCCGATTCAGCACAAGTCGTTTCCATAGTCGCGAGCGAGGCACGAATTTGAGCGTAGCCGGCTCTCCCGTCCGAGGCTCACGTGGATGAACGCATTGACTCAGGCGATTTACAGCGCGCTGGCGGCGGACTCCACGCTGAGCGCAATGCTGGCGAGCTACGGCGGCGGCCCGGCGATAATCACCGCCGATCCGGTGCCCTACGATGTGCCCCGCCCGTACGTCGTTACGGCCCAACCGCTGAACGACGAGCCGTTCGACGGGAAGAACACCGTGCTCGGCCATACGATCCATCAGGATGTTCGAGTGGTCGCCGATGCGACCGGAAGCTCGCAGCAGATCGAGGCGATCGCCGAGCGCGTCCGCGCGCTGCTTCATCGCCAGTCTCTCGTGGTTGCCGGCTTTACGATGATCGTCGCGGACGTGAGCGGCCCGGTGGCGGCGCCGAGCGACCCGCGGATCATGATGCTGTCGCTGACCGCGCGCTTCGTATTGGTGTGACGGTATGGACTCCGGGCTCGCGCAGGGAATGACTCTCGATATCCACAGTCGTCTCTCGGTCCGTTCTGAAGGAGGCGTGAATGGCTACTCCACTTAGCGGCACCGCGGTGCTGGTGCTCGCGCAGACCGCCGCCACCGCCGTGACCGGTGAGGCATTCGGCACCGGCAACGGAACTGTGACGAGCTTCAGCCACGTAATGAGCAATCGGCCGATCCAGCCGGGCAGCCTGACCATAGTGGCCGGGACCGTGAGCGCGGCCGACGACGGCAGCGGTAATCTGGCCGGAACCGGCGTCGCGGCGGGATCGACGATCGATTACCTGACCGGCGCGGCGGTCCTGAATCTCGCCGCAGCGCCCGCCAACCTGGCTGCGATCGTCGCGAACTATACCTGGATAACATACGTTGCGGTCGGTTCGCAGACTCAGGCGAAGTTCGACGAGAAAACCAAGGCGATCGATATCACCAACAAGTCGAGCCGCAACAAACAGTATATTCCAGGAGAGTACGACGCGACGGTCACGCTCGATCATCTATATATTCCAACCGATGCCGCCTACGTTCAATTGAAGAACGCGATGCGTAGCGGGACGGTTCTGATGCTGCAGCGGCAGGAAGGCGGGGCGGCGCTCGAGCAGGCAATCGCGATCGTGACGCAGATCACGGGGGACTTCAAGGACAAGGCGCCTGCGACGATCAGCGTGACGTTCCAGGTGTCGGGCAACTGGAGCAGTTAGGAATCACCACGCGGGCCGGGAGCCGGAAATGCCGAACCAGGAACGCACATTCGAGGCCGGTGGGAAAACCTACACCATCCGCTTCACGCAGAACGCACTCTACCGGCTCGAGAAGGAGTTGGGACGTCCGCTGCTTGCGGCGCTCCGGTCGCTTGGCGTGGTCGAGGTGCAGGCGATGATGTGGGCGGGTCTGGAGGGGGCTCGGCTGAAGGGGCGCGGCGAAAATTGTTCCGCGGACGAGGCTGCCGGCCAGGCCAAACGCGCGCGGCGGTTTACGATCGACGAGGCCGGCGAGATCATCGACCAACTGGGCGGCGCGGCTGCCGCCGCACCGATCATAGTGGACGCGTGGCGCGCGGCGATGCCGCGCGGCAACCGCCAGGCGGCTGCGGACCGCAGTGACAAGGACCCTACCTAGGCGCGTCGCACGCGCCCGGCGAAACGCGATGGGACGACGCGGTCACGCTCGGAATCGAACTGGGGCTCAAGATCGAGGAGTTCTGGTCTTCCACCCCGCGGGAGATCGCGCTCTACGTCCGGGCCCATGCGCGTCGCGCCGAGAGTCGGACGCGCCGCGGTCTCGCGCTCGCCTGGCACGCCGCGGCCTTCCAACGAATCGAACGATTGCCGCCGCTCGAAGCGGTGCTGCGGCCGCCGCGCATAGATGCGACCAGCGAAGATCTTCAGCGGCGTGCGCGCGAGCATCAGGAAATCGTTGCCCGCATGAGTCGGGCGAGGGCGAAATGACACGCTGCGCAACCGCGCCGAGGTGTTGCCATGGCTGACGAGATACTCGGTACCGCGCAGATCGAGATTATCGCGAGCCTCGACCAGTTGAGCGCCGACCTCGATCAGGCTCGCGCGATGGTTGCCGACGCCGGCCTTCGATCTCGAGTCGGGCGGCAGCCCGGCGATCTCTGCGGGGCTGCTCGGGTTGCTCTTTGGCGGCGACTCCGAGCCAGCCGGCGGACTCGACAGTCAACTGGCGGCGTCCAGCGGCGCGGCCGGCGCTCCGGTCACGGTCAACGTCCACAACTACAGCGGTTCGCCCGCGACTACGCGCCAGAGCCAGAATGCGCAGGGCGGCAAGAGTATCGACGTGGTTATCGGCGAAATGAACGCGCGCGACGTTCGCACCAACGGCCCGCTCGGCCAGGCGATCCGCCAGCAGTACGGCGCCTCTACGGTGCCGATTCAACGATGAAGATGCCAGGCCTGGCCCACGTCGCTGCCGCAATACCTGCTAACCCGCAATTACAGCGAGACTGCGCCGAACCTTGTCATCCGCACCACGATGGATGCTGGTCCCGCCAAAGTCCGGCGCCGCTTCACCGCGGGGGTGCGGCCGATCAACGGACTCCTCGTTCTCACCGACGATCAACTGGGCGTCCTCGACGGCTTCTTCCTGAACGACTGCGCGGGCGGCGCGCTCGCCTTCTCATGGACCATGCAGCGCCGGTTGAGTGACTCTGATAGCCCCTCGGATTCAGACAGTTCCCCCGACTCCGACCTGACGCCTGCTACTTTTCCGCCGATGGCCTTTCGGTTTACGAAGCCGCCGCACTATTCCGATGTTGGCGACGGCAAGAACTACGAAGTGACCGTATACCTGGAGATTTTGCCGCAATGAGATTCCAATCAAAGTATGGAATTGGGAAGTCCGTCATTCTGAGCGAAGGCTGCCGGAATCGAAGAATCTCCTGCCACGCACATCAGGCGTTCTCGTGCGCGAATGGTGGGAGATTCTTCGCTTCGCTCAGAATGACGCCCGCAATCTTCCGCTTTCTGGGATACTTCGCGGGTGCTTTCGCGACGGGATTACTCGGCACTAGCCATTGCCTGGCTCAGACCTCTCCGGCAGTCACTTCTCCACCCTCGACCGGCCAGCAGGAATCCCCGGTTCCAAGGTACGTCGGACCTTCCGGCGTTAACGGTGGGGCGCAGTGGGAACGCTGGGACCTCAATGCCCATCTCAACGGCAGGGCGCCGATAACTCCGCAGCTTGCCCCAGGGACTACCGGCAGCGTCAACGGCGTCATCAACGTGGCTACTTACGGCGCCGAGTGTGATGCGCGTCAGGGAACCGACGGCAGCACGACCGCGGGTTCCACCACTTTCAGCGCAGCCAGCGGCGCGTTCACTTCATCCGATGCCGGCAAGCTAATCGATCCGAGCCAGTCCGGCGTTGCGCTGGGAACGACGATCGTTGCGATCCTCAGTCCGACCTCGGTTCAGATGAGCAGCGCCGCAACCGCGACGACCACCAGCGCCTACTGGACGGCCGGCACTGACAACACCGCTGCAATCAACGCCGGCCTCGCGGCCGTCCCGGCCAGCGTAACCGGCGGCGGCGCGGTTTATACGCCCTCGGTCAATCCGGCGCGGCCAGGCTGGAGCGGCCGTTGCCTGATCAAAAACGGCGTCACGATTCTGAAACAGGGAACCTTTCTGATCGGCGACGGACCCTACGTCTCGATCTGGCAATGCTCGACCGGCATGACCAATGACTGCGTCACGATCGCCGGCTTCACGGCCACTCCGACCGGCGTGCAGAATATGGGGATTATCTCCGACGCGGGTGGAAACGGGACCAACGCCTGCCTCACTCTGAGCGGAGACGCCGGAATCTTCGTTGACCGAAACTGGTTCCAGGGCTGTATGATCGGTCTCAACGTCGCGAACACCTCTAGCTATCACATTACTAATAACGTCTCTGAGCTGAGTCAGATCGACTATCAGTTCACAGGTACGTCTGCGCCGGGCGTACTGCTCGGCAACGAAAGCTACCACAACAACAGCGGCGGCAAGGGTTTCTACTTCAACGGCGTGAACGCGGCGCAGAAACTCGTCGCGGACGCCAATTTCGATACCGGTACCACCGGGAATCTGCCCGGATACGGTTCCGGCCTGTTCGTTCTGAACTCGAGCGACCTGGATCTCGGCACCTTCGTCGAGAACTACTCGAATGTGGTTGCCTGGCCCGCTGACGATATCGAACAGCGCGCGCATCCGGCTCCGTCCGATTATCCATAACATGGACGGCCCGTTCTCGATGCTGGTCGATTTCCAATCCTCGGACATCCAGATTATCCAGCCGGACATAGACAATTCGTTCGCACCCGCATCGACGACGCTGTCGGCCAACCTCGGTTCCGGCGACACCACTGCCACGGTCGCGAGCACGACCAACTTTCTGCCGGGCGTCGGGCTTTTGTTCGTGGACGCCGAGCAGATGACTTATTCCGGACTGAGCGGCACCAGCTTCACCGGACTGGTGAGAGGAATCAACGGGACGACGGCCGCGTCTCATTCGTCGGGCGCAACGATAAAAAGCCAGGCGGCTAAATTCTTTCTGCCGCCCGGACCGAGCAACGTATCAGCCTCAGATGTTGTGGTGACCGGTATCCAGGGTCAGAACCTCGTGCCTGGTTTGCAGTATCAATACTCCACCTGGCCCGCCCTCGATACTAACGAACCAATCGTGACCGCCAGCGGACAGTTCGGCGATGCGGCCTTCGTCTATACCGGCACGGGCTCTGCCACTCCGAATACGAATACGCAATCGCCCAACATTCCGGTATCACCCGGCGAGGTCGTCACCTTCAGTGGCTATATCGACGCGACCAACGTTACGGCGGGATATCCGGCGTGGTGTATCTGGCAGGGCGTGGGGGGCTATCTCGCCAGTTGCGTGACACAGGCGCCCGGCGGGAAGGGGCGGGTGGCGACGAATTACGTGGTCCCGGCCAGCGTGACGAACCTGGCGATCGGCAGCGTTCTCAGCGGCGCGACCGTAGCCGCCGCCAAGACCCTGGTCTTCAGCTCGCCGCAGGTGGTGAGCGGATGGTATCCAATCGCCTATGCGGCTCCTTCGCCGGCGGGCGGCTCGGTACTCAACTCGTGTGCGGGAGTCGTAACGCTCAGCGGCGGCGCCGGGACGTTCTCCAACTCGTGCGTGAACGCCCCGAGCCATTGCACGGCGAACGATCAGAGCGCGGCGAACCCGGTGAAGGTGGCGGCGCCGGCGGCCGGGTCGGTCGCGCTCGCGGGGACCGGCACCGACGCCGTAGTGGTGGTCTGCCAGTAGGGCAGGGGCCAAGCACTTCAGTGCCGCGCACGCTTTCATCGGCAGCGCTCCAGGCGCTTTACTCACAGGAGACCGGAACCTGCTTTCTGATTCTGCTTACTATCTCTCATCCGACGCTTTCGGCGCCGCTGTTCTTTACCAGCGATGGGGTCGAGACGATCAGCCGGGGCAATGTATATTTGCCGTTTCCTTTTCAACTGACTATCCCGGACGACCAGGACCGGCAGCTTCCGCAGGCTGGAATTACTATCGACAATGTCGATCGGTCGATAGTCACTGCGATTCGGAACATGGGCACGGCGCCCGCAGGCATTCTGATCGAGGTGGTCACCTCTGCGACCCCCGACAACGTGGAGTTTGCCTCGGGCGAGCTCACGCTGCGCGACGTGAATTACGATGCGATGACCGTCAGCGGCACACTCACCTTCGAGGCGATCCTCGCAGAGCCGTTTCCCGGTGACCTGGTGACGCCGGCGACGATTCCGGGAGTGTTTCTGAGCACATGAGGACGCAGGCACCCTCACCTGCCCCGGCATCGCCCCCGGCGCATGCCTCGGCGCCCGATGCCGCAAAAGGGCGGGCGAGGGCTGTTTCCATTCCCGTTTTCAGGGAAGCGAGCGGGGGAGTCAGGTCCTGCGGCCCGCCCGGATGGACGCTTCAGTACGTCGGGATTCCCTTCCGATCGCAGGGCCGCGATCGCTCCGGATGCGATTGCTACGGGCTGGTTCGGCTCGTACTGGGAGAACAGTTCGGCGTGGCGGTCCCGTCCTACGCCAGCGACTACCCCGACGCGCTCGAGAGTGCTGAGGTCGCCGCGTTGATCTCCCGCTGCCTGTTCCCTGCCCTCCCGGGCGAGGGCGGCTTGTGGCATGCGGTTGCTAATCCCGGTCCAGCCACCGTGATTCTGCTGCGGATCGCCGGTGAGCCCTGGCACGTCGGCGTGGTGGTCGTCGAGCGATGGTTCCTCCACGTCCGGCCGGGGACCGATTCCTGTCTCGAGCGCTATGACTCGATCCGCTGGCGCAAAAGGATCGCAGGCTTTTATTGCTATGCGGGATGATTCGTCTTTGCGCTGCGAGGATGGCCTGGTTCATGTCGCGGCGCGTACTTCGCCGTTTCTCGCCGAACGAATCCGCGTCGAGATACCCGCCGGCGGCAGCGTCGGCGATCTGCTTGCCGCGATGCGCCTGCCGCGCGACGTTCCGGCGCGAATCTTCGTTACGAAGCTGCCCTCACCCGGCGTGGAGCAAGCTGACGCTCGCCCGCGCCGGTTCAGGGCAGATTCGCGGCTGGTTCAGGACTCCGATCGCGAGCGGATCTTCCCCGCGCCTGGAGACGTCGTCACGATCCGGGTAATCCCGCAGGGCGGCAACAAGGCGCTCGGCGCGATCCTCGAATTCGTCGTGGTCGCTGCGGCCGCGGCGGCCACCTTCTATGTGGGCGGCTCCGGCGGAATACTCGCCGCGGCCGGCTTCAGCTCCGCGACGGCTACGGCTGGGGGCGTGGTCGCAGGAACGACGGTGGGACTGGTCGGCTCGCTCATAACGCGCGCACTAATTCCGCCGCCGATACCATCGCTTCCCAAGCTCTCCACCGATCCCGCGTCGTTCTCGATTTCAGGCAACCAGAACCTGCTTGCGCCTTTCTCGCCGGTCCCGCGGGTCTACGGCTCGCGCCTGGTCTCGCCGATGCTGGCGGCGGCGCCCTTCACCGAGAATCAGGGGAACAACCAGTACCTGCGCCAGCTTTTCGTGCTCGGCTACGGACCGATCGACGTGACGCAGCTCAGGATCCGCGACACGCTGGTGAGCGATTTCGAGGACGTAAAGTGGTCGGCGCTAGCCGGATTCCCCGACGATCCGCCACCTCCGATCTACACCGGCCAGGTGATCGAAGATGACATCAACGTGCTGCTCGCGCAGGCGCCGAACAATGTGATCCAGCTCGCCGGATGGCAAAAGCAGACCACCGGGACTTCGTGCGATGAAATCTCCGTCGATGTGACCTTTCCCAACGGCCTGCTCACGATCGGCAAGAGCAACGGCGCGCACCTATGGGCGCAGATCGCGATCGCGATTCGCTACGCACCCACCGGCACCACCAGTTGGACCTATCGTCCCTGGATCATCGTCAACGCCGCGACCGCGAGCGTGATCGAGCGCGGCGACTTGTGGGAAGTTCCGCGCGGCCAGTACGATGTGGAACTCCAGGCGCTCGGCGTCCAGGTCTACAAGGGGGGTTTCAGCAATCCGTTTGTAATCGATTGCTACTGGACGGCGTTACGCACCATACGCCGTCGGAGCCCGATCGCGATGTCCGGCCTCGCCGTGATCGGGCTCAGGATTCGCGCGAGCAACCAACTCAACGGCGTGGTCGATCAGCTCAACTGCGTCGCCAGCTCGATCCTTCCCGATTACGAGCCAGCGACTGCCTCCTGGAGCGGCCGGGCAGGCGGCTGGTTCTACGACTACGACAACCAGGGCGCCGGCGCTTCCGCCTACGGCCTTGATTCGATCGCGCCCCACACCACGACCGCCGTTACGGGCCGCAACTTCGTGGCCGGCGAGCAGTTCGCAACCGGCGACGGCGCGAGCGTCACGATCACCGCGACACTTGCATGTGCGCCGGTGCAACCGGACAGCTTCCAGGGCAGCACCGGCACGGTGCCGTTCATCGATGACGCGATGGGCAATATCCATTGCGACGGCCAGAACGTGGCGCAATGGCAGGCGGGCAATTCCTACAACCACGATGCGCTCGTTCGCGACCTCGCGGACGGCCAGGTCTACATTTCGTTACAGAACGCCAACCAGAACCATCAGCCGGACAGCAGCCCGAGCTGGTGGGTCCGCGCGATCGCCAGCGGCTCGATCGACTACCCGACCGGCCGCGTATCGATCACTTTCGGCGTGCCGCCTGCGGCGGGTGTCCCAATCTACGCCTCGTATGCCCAACAGATCATCACGGCCGGCGCGGGCAGGGCGCTGACGATCGCGACCGCCGCCGGCAGCGACGGCGCCGTGGTCGCCGGCAAATCGATCGTGGTGCATCAGGATCCGCCCGACAACTTCACCGCGGTGCTGCCCGCGCAGCAGTTCATTGTCAGCGGCTGGTACAAGGCGAGCGCGCCGATTTCGGCCTGGCATCCGGATGCGCGTGCTGTTCGGCGTCGCCGAAGACTTCCCGGTCGGCGCGGCGCGCGCGTCGGTCGATATTATTTCCAACGGCGCGGCGGCCACCAGTTGGCGCGAGGCCAGCGCGACGGTCACTGCGCCAACCGCGCTCGCCGGCGAGGGCGAAAACTTTTTCATGCGGGTGGCGGTCTATCACGATCCCGATGGCGTCGGCGGCGTGACCGTTGAATGGGACGATATCTCGGTGACTCGCCCGGTCGGCGCCGCGACCCAGCAGCTTCCCAATCCGTCGTTCGATTTTCCCGGGCGGATCACCTCCAACCCGGCATCACATTATCGCGACGTTCGCGCAAGGCCCCGCGAACAAACAGCCGCTGATCGATTCACGCCTCGACCTCGCGGCGCTTGCGGACTGGTGGTCGGACTGCGAGGCCAACAGCCGTAACAACAACATGATCGCCGACCAGCAGCAGACGGTCTTCGATTTGCTGCGCGCAATCGCCGCGATCGGCCGCGCCTCGTTCGGGATGCGCGACGGCCTCTACTCGATAATCCGCGACCTGCCGCAGGCGGCGCCGATCCAGCATTTCACGCCGCGCAACTCCTGGGGTTTCAAATCGACGCGAGCCTTTCCGCAGCTTCCGGGCGCGCTCAAGGTCCGCTTCATCAATCCCGCCGCCGATTGGCAACCGGATGAGCAAATCGTTTACGACGACGGCTTCACGCCGGCCAATACCGCTCTCTACGAGGCGCTCGATCTGACCGCAGGAGTTACCGATCCCGATCAGGCGTGGCGCGACGGGCGCTACGATCTGGCGCAGGCGCGGCTGCGGCCCGAGACCTACGAGTTGAGCGTCGACGTTGAGAACCTGGTATGTCAGCGCGGCGACCTGGTGTTCGTAAGCCACGACGTCCCGCAATGGGGCCTCGGCGCGGGCCGCGTAAAAGAGGTCGCGGCCGATTCGAACGGCAACGCGACCGGCGTCATCACCGACGAGACCTTCAGCTTCGAGCCGGGGCAGGATTATGTGATCCGGGTGCGCCGCACCGCCGACGGCTCCTCTCTTCTGATTCCGCTTCGGTCCCCTCTCCCTCCGGGTGAGGGTGAGGGCGCTTCATCCAGCACGCTCGCGTTTGCAACTCCGATCGCTCCCGCGTCGCCCGCGCCTGCCGCCGGCGACCTCGTGATGTTCGGTCTTAACGGCTCGGAGACCGTCCAGCTCCTGGTCACGAAAATTACGCCCGGCGCTGACCTGAGCGCGACGCTGCAGATGGTCGATTACGCGCCCGCGGTCTACACCGCCGACAGCGGGCCGCCGCCGGCCTTCACCGGCGCGCAGCCTCACGTTCCATTGTCCGCGCCCGTAATCGCTTCGGCGCGCAGCGACGACCACGCGATGGCGAAGGATTCCGACGGCTCGGGCACGCCGCGAATTCTGATCGCGCTGGACGACTCGGCACTGCAACAACTCGCGCAGCCGCCGCGAGTCGCGAGCGGCGCGCTACCGAAGATCGCCGGGCTGCGCGTGCAGTATCGCTGCTCCGCGACCGGCAACGGGACTACCAACGGCGCCGCCGCATGGTCGGGCACGCAGGCGTATGTGATTGGGGACACTGTCACGCATAACGCATACGTCTGGCTGTGCGTCGAGGCGAACACCAACCAGACGCCCGGGACTCTCGACGGCAGCGGCAACCCCTACTGGACCATCGTGATCACGGCCGTGCAGCCCGAGGCGCCGCCATGGACCGAAGCCGGGCTTCAGACGCCGGGCCGGCTCGTGCACGTCGAGCCGGTCACGCCCGGCGCGGTCTACGACGTGCGGATGCGCTACGAGATGACCGACGGCTCGGTGACCCAGTTCGCCACGCTCGCGGCCCATCGGGTCGCCGGCCAGATCACGCTCCCGCCGGATATAGATCCGACCACGCTCACCGCGACCGCTCTCGGCGGTGGATCGATCCAACTGCGATGGAGTCCGGTCTCGTGGCCAAATCTCGCCGACTACGAAGTACGCCAGGGATCGACGTGGGCCTCGGGCACGCTCGCCTGGCGCGGCCGCTCGAGCGCTCCGGCGCTCTACATCGGCACGTCAACGCCTCCCGTGAGTTACACGTTCTGGGTCGGCGTACTCGACACCTCAGGCAACTACGATCTGACGCCGCCGTCGGTGTCGATCAGTCTGTGATCGAGCGCCCGGCGCGGGAGAGGCGTTGCTCCCGCGGGAGGTGTTCTCCCGGAGAGATATTACTTTCGGAGAGGAGTTCCTCCCGCGCTTCCTCTTTCCGCGATTCTCGCGGGCGCGCAATCGCGATACAGTGGGCCGATCGTCATAGCGAAAGGACCCCCATCGATGCTGAGAGTCTACGAACATCCGTTCTCTCCATACGCGCAGAAGGTCAAGATTGCGCTCTACGAAAAGAACATCCCGTTCGAGCTCGAAGTGCCCAATGCGTTCGCGGGCGGCGCGACCGAATATGGCAAGACCAGTCCGCGGCTTGAAGTGCCTGCGCTGGTGGACGACGGGTTTCCGATCTTCGACTCGACGATCATCCTTCAGTATGTCGAGGACAAGTGGCCAAATCCGCCGATGCTGCCGCAATCGCCGCGCGAACGCGCCCGCGTCCGCATGATCGAGGAGCTCTGCGACACCTACTACGACCCGATCAACTGGGGCCTGGCGGAAATTACGGCCTGGGAACGCGCCACCGGCGACCTCGCCGCAGCGATCGTCAAACGCGCCAGCGAGCAGACCGCGGGCGTATTCGCCTGGCTCGAGCGCGAGCTCGGCTCGAATCCGTATTTCAACGGCGCGGTCTTTGGCTACGGCGATCTCAGCGTCTATCCGTTCGTGCGCGGCTCGATCGTGTTCGGCAATCCGCCCAAACTGGGCTCGCCATTGGCGGCGTGGACCGCGCGCGCCGAAAGCCGCGAGAGCGTCCGCCGGACGATTGAAGCGGCGCAGAGCTTCGTCGCCCGCCTCAACACGCTCAAGGAGATACTCAAGTCGGGCGCGTTCAAGCGCCAGTACCGCGACCATCGGCTCGAATGGATGATGCGCAGCGGGGGGATCGAGATCGTGCGCGAGGGCCTCGTCAACGGCACGATTCGATTCTCCGAAGAGATCTCGTAATTCGGCGGCCCTGCTCCCCTTCCCGGGCAGGGGGGTAGGTTTTGTCGGCGGGTGCCCTACAGGCCCGATGCGGCGAGCATCGCGGGCAGCCAGCGGCGCGAGTCGAGATGCTGCTCCGCGATCTGCCGCGCGGCGCGGCTGTGGCGCGGGTAGTTCGCGTCAATCTCGGCTACCCCCGCGAGCGCTTCTTCCATATTGCTGAAGCTCAGCAGTCCCTCGCCGGTTGGAAGAAACTCCCGGAAGCCGGTCTCCTCGGCCAGGACCGGGCGGCCGCTGGCGAGGTAGCACGCGCTGCGATCGCTGAACCATCCGGTCCTGAGTTCCCGATATATCGGCTTGGGGCACTGGATTTCCGCGCGCGAACGCGCGATGAACTCGCGATAGTCCTCGGGCGTGGCAGCTACGCGCCACGGGGCAAGCAAGGTCCATCCGTTGGCCTCCAGCAGCTCGCGGTCGCCGGTCACGTCGTCTGCGACGATGTAGGCCGCGAGGTCGAAGCGCCGCCGCGCCCGCTTCGGCAGCTCGAGGTAGCGCAAGTATGCACTGCGCTTCGAGACGCTGATCAGCCGACCCCGATAGACAGACTCCTCCCAGGTCCAGTGTGTCACTGAACTGAACGGCGCGTCGGGACCGGGATCGGCTTGCGCCTGCCACATCGGGAGATACACGAACGGCGAAAAGGTCTGCCACTCCAGCCCGAGCTTCGGAACATCGCAGTCGGGATCGTTGATCTTTCGTCCGACGGTGAGCAGCACGTGATGGTCCTCGATGTGTCCCCGGTCGAGCGAATCGGTGCGGGAAGTCTCCCAGGTCAGCGCCGAGATCTGCAGATGGCCGGGGTCTACGTCGATCAGAACGCGCCGCTTGAACCGGGAGAGCATCGGCTGGCGAACCGAGCAGGCCAGATTCCACAGCAGGTCGGCGCTGCGGACCATCTCCAGAATCTCGGTTCTGCTCTTGCCGAACTCCCGCGCGGTCTCGATTTCCTGCACGTCGAGGGTCTTAGGATACAGGAGTAGCGCGCATCGCTCGCGCAGGCCGTAGTGTTGCATCCGGGTGAAGAACATCTCGATACGGCGGCGATCCAGGCGCTCGTCGCCGCTGGAGAGCAGAGCCTCGAGCACGAGAACGTCGTGACCAAGGTCCACGAGTCCGAGCGCGAACTGCAGAAACCATGTCCAGTGTCCGCCGCCGTCGGGATACTTGGCCAGCGAGTTGCAGCACAGAACGATACGAGCGCCGGTCACCTAATCACCATTCCTGCCGAGAGCCGTTGAGCATCCTTAACGCCATCACAGATGATACCGTGCCAGATTCCACGCGCTCGCGGAAACGGGCACTGGTTTCCCGTGCCTTGGTTCGATGATCGGTGTAGCCTGAAACGCAAACCGCAAGCGCGCAGGCCCCAAGCGCAGGAGAGCGAAGCCATGACCGATTTCGGCGTCTCGATGTTTCCCACCGACTACGCAATTCAACCCGTCGAGTTGGCGCTCGCGGCCGAAGAGCGCGGCTTCGAGTCGCTCTTTTTCCCGGAGCATACGCATATCCCCAGCCTCGCGAAAGACGCCGTATCCCGCGGGCGGAGAGCTGCCCAAGGAATATTCGCACACGCACGATCCATTCGTGGCGTTCGGAGCGGCCGCCGCGGTCACCAAGAGAATCAAACTGGCGACCGGTGTCTGCCTCATCGTCGAACGCGATCCGATCGTGCTCGCCAAGGAGGTCGCGTCGCTGGATCTGATCTCCAACGGGCGCGTTCTGTTCGCGATCGGCGGGGGATGGAACGTCGAGGAGATGGCGAACCACGGCGTCGATTACAAGCGGCGATGGAAACTGGTGCGCGAGAAGGTCCTTGCGATCAAGGAAATCTGGACCAAAGACGCGGCCGAATTTCACGGCGAGCTGGTCAACTTCGATCCGATCTGGTCGTGGCCGAAACCGGTGCAGCGGCCCGGTCCGCCGATCATCCTGGGCTCGCAGTCCAGGCGGGTTTTCGAGCGGGTGGTCGAGTACTGCGACGGATGGATGCCGATCAACCATCCCGCTTACGATTTTGCGCGCGCGGTGAAGACCCTGCGCGAAACGGCCGCGCGCGCCGGGCGCAAGTTCGAGTCGATATCACTCTCGATCTTCGCCATCGGCCCGCGCGAAGAGGATGCCCGCAAGTTCATCGACCTGGGCTTCGGCAGGATCGTGTTCACTTTGCCGCCGGTGGCACGTGACGCGGCGTTGCCGCGGCTCGACCGCTACGCTGCGCTGGCCGCGAAGCTGCGAGGCTGATCGCGATGGCCCGGATTCGGCCTTCGCATTACGTGCTCGGGATCCAGGGACTCGCCTTGCTGCGAAACTGACCGGCTGTTCAACGGCGGCGACGCTGCCACCTTCACTTATCTTTTCAAGTCCGCCAGGAACTCCAGTATCGCGCGGTTCACTTCGTCCGGTTTCTCCTGCTGCGTCCAGTGGCCCGAGCCCTTGACCAGCACGGTCTTGCGCAGATTCGGCACCCGGTCGATCATTCCTTCGGCCATGTCGGGACGTAACACGACATCCAGCTCGGCCGTGATCATCAGCGTCGGCTGATTGACCCGCTGCGCGAGATTCGCGCTTTCCTCCCAGTTCCGATCGAAGTTGCGATACCAGTTGAGCCCGCCGCGAAAGCCGGAGCGCTCGAAGGCCTTGACGAAAACCTCGAAGTCGGCGTCGGTCAGGAATTTACCGTGAGGCGCGTCGGGCAGGCGATCCAGAAGTCCGCCGCCAGCCGGACCGAACACGCCTGAAGAAGTCTTGCGAATCTGTTCCGCGGTGATCCTGGGCGGATCCTGGTAAAAGCCGCGCAGCGAGCGGCGAACGTCGCGCTCGAGTTCGGCCTCTGCGACACCCGGCTCCTGAAAGTAGAGGATGTAATGAAAGTTACCCGCCGCCGCCGCGCGCATCAGGTCGGTCGGCTTGACCGGCCCGCGCGGAAAGAAAGGCGTATTGACGCCGATCACGCGCTCGATCCGGTCCGGCGCCATCATCGCGGCGCTCCAGGCCACGAACCCGCCCCAGTCGTGGCCGACGATCACGCACTTGCCGATCTCGAGCGCGTCGAGCATCCCGACGATATCGGCGACCAGGTTCCGCACGGTGAATGCTTCGATCGGCTTGGGGCTGTCGGTCTCTCCGTAGCCGCGCTGGTCGGGAGCGATCGCGCGAAAGCCTGCGGCCGCGAGCGCGCGAATCTGATGGCGCCACGAGTACCACATCTCGGGAAAGCCGTGGCACATCACGACCGGGAAGCCGCTGCCCGCCTCGTGCAGATGCATCCTGATGCCGTTGGTGTTGACGAACTTGTGCTCGAACTCGCCCATCTTGGGTTGCCTCTGACGGAATTTTCCCACAAGCTACAGCGCGCCGATGGGCGAAACAAACGCTGTTGCGGTTCGGCGCGGTCTCAAGATGTTTCACCGCCGCCACGATTCGCGGATTGACTATCGGATGCGGCCTGTATATCGATAGTGAGTCGAAGCGGACTTTTCGTTACGGGGCGACTCGGGCCTATCAAGGCCGGGTCTGGAAGGAACGCGGATTTGACGAGAGATCTGGCAGAGCTTTCAGCGCGCCGGAAGGCGCTTGGCGCTTGCGCCGTCACGGCGATCGGCCTGTGCGCCGCGGTCGCGATAATCCTGTCTTTCGCGCCGATCACCTGGGCAGGGTCCGAGCTTCCGTTCCCCCGTCCGGCGTCGATCGAGCCGAACATCTCATTCTGGGTGAACGTATTCACCGCGTACACCGCGCGCGACTTCGTGGTTCACGATCGCGATCATATCGACCGCATCTACCAGGTTTTCACGCTGCCGGGCTCGGGCTCGCCGACGCGCGATGATATCGACTGGGCCCATGCCTATCTGCGCGCCAAGTACACCGATATGCTCACGCGCCTGGCCTCGGGCGCTCAGCCCATAACCTGGGAAGAGCGCAAGGTGGCCGCGATGTTCAAGGGCGAGCCGCTCGCGGCCTATCTCGAAGCGATCGACAACCTGCGAATCCAGGAGGGATTGCAGGAGCGGTTCCGCGAGGGCCTGCTGCGCAGCCGCTATTACACGCCCACCATGGAGCGCATCTTTCGGACCTTTGGCCTGCCGCCCGAGCTCGTGACGCTGGCGGCGGTCGAGTCCGGGTTTCATTGCGGGGCACGTTCAAGTGCGGGCGCGGTCGGGATTTGGCAATTTACGCGCGCGACCGGCCGCCAGTATATGAAGGTTTCGGGCCGTCACGACGATCGGCTTAACCCGGTGCGCGAGACCGAGGCCGCGGCCAAGCTGCTGCGCAGCAATTACGTCCAACTCGGCGACTGGCCGCTCGCGATCACGGCCTACAATTATGGAACCGCCGGGATGGCGCGCGCCGCGGCCGCCAACGACAACGACTACGAGCGTATCGAGACCAGCTACAAGGGGCCTCGCTACGGGTTTGCGGTGCGCAACTACTACCCCGAATTTCTCGCCGCGCTCCAGGTGCATCAGTACGAGGGCAAGTACTTCCCCGGAATCGAAAACCAAAGCGTCCCAAAGCCGTCCGATCTGGTCGCGGCCCACGCGCGAGCGCGTACCCATCGGAGCAGGCACGGCTCGGCCAAGCTTCAGCGCATCTCTGCGCCGGCTCACAACCATAAGATAGCTACCCACGCCGCTTGAACCGGCCACGCGGCCTGAACCGGCCACGTGGAACAGATCAGTAGCGCCGTTGATTTGTTTGCCGCGTGCGGTTCGCGATATTCTGTCTAATTGCCGATCGGCGAAGCGATTCATTCCGATGGCTGCGAAGACCTTGTTCGAGAAAATCTGGGCGAGCCACGTGGTCCGTCAGGCGCCGGGCGAGCCGGCGCTGCTCTACGTCGATCTCCACCTGATTCACGAGGTCACTTCGCCGCAGGCGTTCGAGGGCTTGCGCGCTTCCGGCCGCAAGGTGCGCTCGCCGCAGCGCACCTTCGCGACGCTCGATCACAACGTCCCGACGATCGATCAGCTAAAGCCGATCCGCGACCCCGATTCGGCGATCCAGATCGAGACGATGCGCCGCAACTGCCGCGAGTTCGGCATCAAGCTCTTCGATCTGGGCGCGCGCGAGCAGGGAATCGTTCACGTGATCGGACCCGAGCTGGGACTAACGCAGCCCGGGATGGTGATCGTGTGCGGCGACAGCCACACTTCAACTCACGGCGCGTTCGGCGCGCTGGCGTTCGGAATCGGCACCAGCGAGGTCGAGCACGTGCTCGCCAGCCAGTGCCTGTTGCAGGCGCTTCCGGAGACCCTGGAAATTCGCGTCGAACGGCACGCTGGCGGCAGGAGTCACAGCCAAGGACCTCATTCTCGGCATCATCGGGCGCATCGGCACCGGCGGCGCCACCGGATGCGCGATCGAATATCGCGGCGCGGCGATCGAGGCGCTCTCGATGGACGGGCGGATGACGGTCTGCAACATGTCGATCGAGGCAGGCGCGCGCGCCGGGATGATCTCGCCCGACCGGGCCACGATCGAATACCTGCGCGGCCGGCCTTATCTTCCCACCGGCGCGGAATTCGACCGGCTCGCCGCAAGCTGGCTTGCGCTTGGAACCGAACTGGGTGCGAAATTCGATCGCTGCATCACCTTCGACGCCAGCCGCTTCGCTCCCCAGGTCACCTGGGGCACGAACCCCGCGATGGTCGCAGAGGTTACCGGGATCGTGCCCGACCCTGGCGATTACCCGGACCCGCAGCAGCGCCGCGCCATCGAGCGCGCGCTCGAATACATGGCGCTCACTCCCGGCACGCGAATCGAGGAGATCAAGCTCGACCGCGTTTTCATCGGCTCGTGCACCAATTCGCGCGTCAGCGATCTGAGTGCGGCGGCGGCGGTGGTCAAGGGCCGGCACGTCGCGCCGCGCGTTCACGCGATGGTGGTGCCGGGCTCGATGCGGGTTAAGGAGGAAGCCGAGAAACTTGGCCTCGACCGAATCTTCAAGGCCGCCGGCTTCGAGTGGCGCGAGGCCGGATGCAGCATGTGCCTGGGCATGAACCCGGACATCCTGCAGCCCGGCGAGCGATGCGCCAGTACCTCGAACCGCAACTTCGAAGGCCGCCAGGGCAAGGGCGGGCGCACCCATCTGGTGAGTCCAGCGATGGCGGCAGCGGCCGCGATCGAGGGGCATTTCGTGGACATCCGCGAATGGCGCGCGGCGGGCTGAAGGTGGCCAAGGGGAGTTGCTTTCTGCTCCCTCTGCCATGTTTGGGAGAGAGTGAGGGTAACGTTCCTCAGGACTGAGACCTTCCGGCTCCGACTTCACGAGCATCCGCGCGACCTCGAGATGTATTCGAACGACAGTAATGTCCGGCATGCCTAACCAAGCCCACTTGGACTCTCGCGTGAGCTTTTGCTATTGAGTTGCAACTGGGCGTGGTGTGAAAGAGGTCTGGCCGAATTTCTTTATCGTGGGTGCCTGCAGGGGAGGTACCTCGTCACTGCACTTCTATCTCAGGCAGCATCCGCAGGTGTTCATGCCGGCATGGAAGGAGCCTTGTTTCTTCTCTCCGCTTCGGCCCTTCACCGAAATGGCATTCCCGCACCCGTGGGTCAGCGATCAGGCCGCGTACCTGAAGCTCTTCGCCAAAGGGGCAGGTTGCCGAGCGATCGGCGAAGCAAGCGTCTCGTACCTCTGGGATCGGGGAGCGCCGGCCCGGATCCGGGCAGCCATCCCCGATGCGAGGATCGTAATCTCGCTTCGCGACCCGATCGAGCGCGCTTACTCGCATTACCTGAAGGACGTGCGCGAAGGATGGCAGGGACTGCCCTTTTACGAAGCACTGCTGGAAGACTGGGAGCGTCCCGAAAAGGGTTGGGGCGTTTCACATCTATACACGGAACTCGGACTCTATCATCGCCAGGTCAAACGGTACCTCGACACGTTCGGGCCGGAGCAAGTGCTGATCCTGCTCTTCGACGACCTGCGGACCGTAGAAGGGCGGCGCAGGATATTGGCCGAGGTGCTCTGCATTCCTTGACCTGGATCCTTCTTCCCTCGATCGAATAGACAGCACTCGCGTCAAAAGTCAGTATGCAGTCCCGCGATGGAACTGGTCGCGCCGGTTTGCGGGCAATTGGTTGGTGCGCAGACTGACAGACCTTCTGGTGCCGGCGAGAGCTGGGTCTACCTTCCGTCTACAAATGCTAATCTATGACCGTTTTTTCGTGCGCCGCGCTGCCAAACCAGCGATGGAGGAGAGGGCCCGAGACTGGCTCTGCGCAATTTACGACGACGACGTATCGGCGGTGGAAACGCTCTTGGGGCGCAGGCTCCCCGAATTGCGATCGTCTTGGGGCCGCGCATCCGGCGATTACCCGATCCAGGCCGCGGCCGGTTCGCAATAGGGCCGACGCGCGGGTCAGACCGCCGCTGAATTGCGGAGACTCGGGCTGAAACCTTGCCGAGGGAGGGCCGTATCTACAACGCGAGTTGAAACCGGAGAGCAAAACCCAAATCCCGGATAAAATTGGCTCGCCGGTGGAAGCACTGACCTCTCGCGCTCGCGCCGGAGCTTCGTATCTGCGGTTCCCGTCGGTCGTCAACCGGGCGAGCGTCCTGATTCTGGTCGCCGCAATGGTGGCGGGAGTGGTGCTGCGCGTGGTGCGCCTCGATCAATCACCGCCCGGCCTCAACCAGGACGAGGCCTGCAATGGCTACGACGCCTACTGCATCCTCAAGACCGGCCGCGATCAGCACGGGAATTTCATGCCCCTCGTGATGCAGGGATTCAATGACTACCGCATGCCGCTGTTCGACTATTCGCTGGTGCCATTTGTAGCGGCGTTCGGGCTCAAGCCTGCCAGCGTGAGGCTGTGCGCCGCGATGTGGGGCGTTGCGGATATGGCCGCGATCGCGATTCTCGCCGCCTGCTGCTCGGATGGCCGGGCGCGGCGATCGCCGCACTGCTGGTCGTATTCTCACCGTGGCATCTGCCCTTCAGCCGCTTCGCAATCGCGGGCATCGTCGCTTCCGCGACCGTCGATCTGGCGATGGCCTTTTTCTTCCTATGGCTGACCAGGCGCAGGGACCGCTGGCTGTTGCTGAGCGGATTGTTCTTCGGTCTTTCGCTCTATTCGTACCCGATCACCAAGGCGTTCGTCCCGCTGATGATCGGATGGCTGGCGCTCTTCTACTGGCGGGATCTGATGCGATCTGCGCGCGCCGCGGCGCTTGCAATGAGTCTCGTGATCCTGCTCGCGTTGCCGCAGGGGGTGATGCTCCTGCGCTACACGGCCGAGATGCAGGCGCGCTTCGTCAACATCTCTGTGCTCAATAGCGACGGTCCCATGCGCGATCGTTTGAATCTCCTCGGCTCCGCCTTCGCCAGCTATTTCGGCCCGTCGTATCTTTTTGTAGACGGCGACGACCTGCCCGTGTATCATGCGGCGGGTTTCGGCCAGTTGCTGCCCGAACAGACGCTGCTGATCGCTCTGGGGCTGCTCGCTTTGCTCAGCCTCCGGCGGCGCAAGCTCGCGCTCTTGCTCCTGGGATGGATCGTACTTGCGACGCTGCCTGCGGCATTGCTGCTGTACTCTCCCAGTTCGCTGCATGGTATCCTGGCGTTCGCGCCGTGGAGCCTGCTATCCGCGCTGGGATTCGTGGTCCTGCTCGAGTTCGACTTTCGCTATCCGTTTTTCAAGCTGGCCGCGGCCGCGGTTATAGTAGCCGCAATCATCGTTAGTGGCACGCAGTTCGTTCGATTTTACTTTCGCGACTATCCAGTCGTGGCGAGACTTGATTTCAGGTATGGGTTGGATCAGGTTGTGCGGGAGATCGGGAAGTATGGCAAGGGGCGCCCGGAGGTATTCCTGACGCCACTGAACCAGGGCTATATTTACGTGCTGTTCTTCCGGCCTTATCCGCCGGCGCTGTTTCAGCGGACTTCCGTGACCCGGGAAGAAGGTTTGTTTGGGAGAGTTTTGGGCTTCGATCGGTACCTCTTCCCCGTCGTTTATCCGGAATCGATCTACGGGTCGTTCGAGCACGGGATCTTCGTGTTTGGCGGGAGCGACACATTCCCGGTTCCCCCGGCGGCAACGATTCGTTATCCCGACGGCACGCCCGCTTACTACATAGTCGTCAAATGACAGGCCCCGGGCAAAGAGAACCTGCTCTACGTGGACGCAAGGCGAACCTGTCGCATCCGGCAGAGACAGGAGGCGTTGCCAGATCATGAAAGCATTCAAAAGTTTCACCGGCCTGGTGGCGCCGCTTGACCGCGCCAACGTCAACACCGACCAGATCATACCCAAGCAATTCCTCAAGGCGGTGGTGCGCAGCGGGCTCGGCAAGGGACTTTTCTACGACTGGCGCAATCAGCCCGACAAGGACTTCGTGCTCGACCAGCCGCGTTTCAAGGGCGCCTCGATCTTGGTCTCGCGCGATAATTTCGGCTCGGGAAGCTCGCGCGAGCACGCGGTGTGGGCGCTCGCTGATTTCGGCTTTCGCGCGGTGATCGCGCCGTCCTTCGCCGACATCTTTCGCAATAACTGTTTCAAGAACGGCTTTCTGCCGATCGCGCTTGAGTCCCAGCAGGTCGAAGCGATCTTCCAGGCCCTCAAGCAGCACGAAGGATACGCGCTCCGGATCGACCTGTCCGCGCAGAGCGTGGCCGACGAATTCGGATGGGTGGCGCAGTTCGAAATCGACCCCTTCAGGAAAAAATCCCTGCTCGAGGGACTCGACGAGATTGCCCTTACGCTTCTACATGAGGACGAAATCATGGCCTTCGAGTCGAGCCATCCGATCCCTTTTCGGACACCTTGAGCGCGCCGGGTTCAGATCGCAATTTCTTTTGTAGCGCCGGCCTCAGCGGCGGTGCCGACCGTGCCGGTTCTTCTCCCGCAACAGATCGCGAGCCGACCACGATAACGGTCGAGCGGGAGCATCCGCGCGTCCGGCTCGACCAGTTCCTGGCCGCCCGGCTGCCCGCCTCCCGCTCGCAGATCGCGCGAATGATCAAGGCGGGGCTGGTGACGCTCAACGGCGTGACGGCCCGCGCGGCGAGTATGGTTCGCGGCGGCGACCACATCGAGCTTGACGCACGGCTCCGCTCGCGCCGTCGCAGCCGCGCTTCGGGACGGCGCCGCAAATCGAGGTGATGTTCGCGGATAGCGAACTGATCGCGGTCAACAAGCCGCCCGGGATGGTCGTGCATCAGGCTCCCGGCCATTCCGACTCCACGCTGGTTAACGCGCTGCTGGCGCGTTTCCCCGAGTTGGCCGCGATGGCCGACCCGGACGGCATCGCGCGGCCCGGAATCGTCCATCGCCTGGACAAGGACACCTCGGGCGTGATGGTCGTGGCGCGCACGCCTTTTGCGCGCGCCGCGCTGGCGCGACAATTCAAGGAGCGCACGGTGCGCAAGACCTACCTCGCGCTGGCGCGCGGACTCCTGGCGCGCGATCGCCTCGTTGTAGCGCGGCCGCTGGGGCGCCACCCGACCGAGCGCAAGCGGATGTCGGTCCGATCGCGCGCACCGCGTGACGCGGTCAGCCAGGTGGCAGTGCTCGCGCGCTTGCAGGAGCATCGCGTCACACTCGTGCGCGTGCGTCCCGAGACCGGGAGAACTCATCAGATTCGCGTCCATCTGGCCTCGATCGGCCATCCGTGCCTGGGCGATTCGCTTTACGGTGGCGGCGCGCAAGGCGATCGATCCTCGCGCTTCCCGCGTCAGGCGCTGCACGCGCTGGCGCTTGGGGTGAATCATCCCCGCAGCGGCGCGCGGCTCGAGTTCGTGGCTCCGCTCGCCGCCGACTTTGCCGCGCTGCTCCGCGAATTTGGCGTCGATCCCGACCCGGCGACCATCCGCAAATGGATAGACGCAGAGTAAAGCGGACGCAGAGTAAAGCGGTTGACAGAATGAAGGTGCATGGCTAATCTGAAGTTAAGAAACCCGCGCCGATTGAGTTGAAGCAAGCGGGTTGAGAGCGCCCGTCCCGAAGCGACCCGTTCACTCCGAGCGCCGCCAGGCGTCGGTTATCCTGAGCGCACCACGCCGTGGCCGCTGCCAGCGTAGGCGACCTGTTTTCGGTTTCCGTCGCGGCGTGCCGAGTTGACGATAATCCTTGGAGAGCAGAGCGGATTGATTACAAGTGGATCATATTGGATAACACAAAGTAGGAGGGAGGCTGCGGGGAGGAAGGCATATGAGTAGGGCGAGAGGAGCAACTCGAAGCGAGATCCATCAGCATCCGGCCGAGACCGAAGGCAACGGCTCGGGCGGGGCGCTGCCCACGGCGGTGGGCGACGGCGGGCCGGGCGGGTATCCGGCAGTGCTGGGAGAATCGGGGATACTCAACCTCAAGGCGCTGAAGGGCGCCAAGATCACCGAGCTTGCGCACGTGGCGCGCGATTTCAATATCGACGGCGCCACCAACATGCGCAAGCAGGAGATGATCTTTGCGGTCCTGCAGGCGCAGGCGGCCAAGAACGGATCGATCCTGGGCGAAGGCGTGCTTGAAATTCTGCCCGACGGCTTCGGGTTCCTGCGCGCTCCCGACTACAATTACCTGCCGGGTCCCGACGACATCTACATATCGCCGAGCCAGATTCGCAAGTTCAGCTTGCGCACCGGCGACGTGGTTTCGGGCCTGATCCGCCCGCCCAAGGAGGGCGAGCGTTATTTTGCGTTGCTCAAGGTTGAATCGATCAACTACGAGGAGCCGGAGCGGGCGCGCGACAAGATCCTGTTCGACAACCTGACCCCGCTCTATCCGCAGGAACGGATCAAGCTCGAGTACGATCGCGAGGACTACACCACACGGATCATCGATCTGGTCGCGCCGGTCGGAAAGGGACAGCGCGGGCTGATCGTGGCCGCTCCGTTCACCGGCAAGACCATGATGCTCCAGGCGCTGGCGCGCGCGATCGCGCACAACCATCCGGAAATCGTGCTGATCGTGCTGCTGGTTGACGAACGGCCCGAGGAAGTCACCGACATGCTGCGCTCGGTCAAGGGCGAGGTGGTAAGTTCCACCTTCGACGAGCCCGCGACGCGCCACGTGCAGGTCTCCGAGATGGTGATCGAGAAGGCCAAGCGGCTGGTGGAGCACGGCCGCGACGTGGTGATCCTGCTCGATTCGATCACCCGTCTGGCGCGCGCCTACAACACGGTGGTGCCGCCCTCGGGCAAGATTCTTTCCGGCGGCGTGGACTCCAACGCGCTGCACAAGCCCAAGAAATTTTTCGGCGCCGCCCGCAACACCGAGGACGGTGGCAGCCTGACAATTATCGCCACCGCGCTGGTCGACACCGGCAGCCGGATGGACGAGGTGATTTTCGAGGAGTTCAAGGGCACCGGCAATCAGCAGGTCGCGCTCGATCGCCGGCTGCTGGAGAAGCGCATCTTTCCGACCATCGACATCCTGCGTTCCACGACCCGCAAGGAGGAGCTGCTGCTGCCGCGCACCACGCTCAACCGGATCTGGATCCTGCGCAAGCTGCTCTCGCAGCTCAACGCGGTCGAGGCGATGGAATTCCTGTTGGAGAAAATGGAGAAGACCAAAACCAACGACGAGTTCCTCGATTCGATGAACGCCTAGCGAGCGGCCCGAAATTTCGCTTGAGCGCCGCCGATCGAGCTTCGAGCCCTCCTCAATTAGCTATCGCCGCAGCCATCAGGCGGCAGCCATGAAGCGGCGCGCCTCGGAGCCTCGCCCGCCGCGCTCCATCGCCTGAACCTTGTATCCGGGGTTTCCACCCGTCTATTATGTTAAGGTTTAAGGGTTAGAGGAGCCTTATGACGGAAATCAGCATGAAGCAGCTACTTGAGGCTGGGGTCCACTTTGGCCATCAGACCAGCCGCTGGAATCCGAAGATGAAGCCGTACATCTTCGGCGCGCGCAACGGAATTTACATCATCGACCTGCAACAGACGGTCAAATTGTTCCGCTCCTGCTACGAGTTCGCACGCGATCTGGCCGCACAGGGCGGCACCATGCTGTTCGTCGGGACCAAAAAGCAGGCCCAGGATATCGTGCGCGAGGAGGCCGAGCGCTGCGGCATGTTCCACGTCAACAACCGCTGGCTAGGCGGGATGCTGACCAACTTCCAGACCATCAAGGCCTCGGTCGAGCGGCTCAAGAAGCTCGAAGAGATCCTGGCCGATCCCGAAATGATCCAGGCGCTCACCAAGAAAGAGATGAGCGACAACGGGCGCGAGCACGCCAAGCTGATGTCGGTGCTGGGCGGAATCAAGAACATGCGCAAGCTCCCCGACGCGCTGTGGGTCATCGATACGAAGAAAGAAGAGATCGCGGTGGCCGAAGCCAACCGGCTCGGAATTCCGGTGATCGCGGTGGTCGACACCAATTGCGACCCCGATCTGATCTCGTACCGGATTCCGGGCAACGACGACGCGATACGTGCTATCAAGTTGTTTACAGCCGCGATCGCGGACGCGATCATCGAAGGCAAGCGGCTCGCCGAAGAGCGGCAGAAGGGCGAGTCGGATCTCGGCGGCAGTGGCCCGGAAGGTGACGGCGGGATGAGTCCCGAGCCGCCGCCGGCAGTCTGACGAGCCGCGCGAGAGGATAGCCGGGTGGGCCGCTCCGGTGACGGCGCCCGCCCCAAGTTAATCTAAACTGTTAATCTGAACTCACTACCGGACGAGGGGATGGCAGAATTCGACGCAAAGTTGGTGAAGGAACTGCGCGACAAGACCGGCGCAGGCGTGATGGATTGCAAGAAGGCGCTCGCGGAAACCGGTGGCGACCTGGAAAAGGCCGGCGTGTGGCTGCGCGAGAAGGGTATCGCGCAGGCCGCCAAGCGCTCCGGAAGAGTCGCCTCGGAAGGCACCGTCGGCACCTACGTTCACGCCGGCGGGAAGCTCGGCGTTCTGGTCGAGGTCAATTGCGAGAGCGACTTCGTCGCCAAGACGCCCGAGTTTCAGACTCTGGTCAAGGAAATCGCGATGCAGATCGCGGCGGCGAATCCGCGCTGCCTGCGGCGCGAGGACCTTCCGCCCGAGGTGATCAATCAGGAACGCCAGATCTACGCCTCGCAGTCCGCCGGCAAACCTGAACCGATCGTCAACAAGATCGTCGAAGGCAAGCTTGAGAAGTTCTACCGCGAGGCCTGCCTCATCGAGCAGAGTTACGTCCGCGATCCCAATCGCACGATCTCCGATCTGGTCGGCGAATACGTCGGCAAGCTCGGCGAGAAGATCGAGATCCGGCGCTTCATGCGATACCAGCTCGGCGAGGGGCTGGATGGCAAAGGCGCCGCGTAGAGAGTCGGCAGGCAGACCATAGCCGGTGGGCAGGAGCCTCGACAGACGATGGGGGAAGTAATCGCTTCACCCGCCAAGTCCCGCTTTCATCGGATCCTGCTCAAGCTCTCCGGGCAGGCGCTCGCACCTGCCCGGGGCAGCGGCATCGACCTCGACGCGGTCGGCTTCGTGGCGCAGGAGGTCAAGCAGGCCGTCAACCTCGGCGTTCAGACCGCGATGGTGATCGGCGGCGGCAATATCCTGCGCGGCAGCGATTACGAGGCGCGGGGCATGGATCGCGCCACTGCCGACCAGATGGGGATGCTGGCGACGGTGATCAACGCGCTCGCACTTCAGAACGCCCTGGAGCAACTCGGCGTCCACACCCGGGTGCTCTCGGCGATAAATATGCAGGCGCTGTGCGAGCCGTATATCCGCCGCCGTGCGGTGCGTCATCTCGAGAAGGGCCGGGCGATAATCTTCGCCGCTGGAACCGGAAATCCGTACTTCACCACGGACACCGCCGCGAGCCTTCGCGCGACCGAAATCGGCGCGGAGGTCATTCTGAAGGCGAGCCATCAGGTGGACGGAGTTTACGATCGCGATCCGCTCGCCGACCCTTCCGCCCGACGCTTCGATCGCCTTACCTACCTCGAGGTCATTCAGCGCAGATTGCGGGTCATGGACTCGACCGCAATCACGATGTGCATGGATAATCAACTGCCCATAATCATTTTCAATTTGCGCAAACCGGGTAATATAAGGAGGGCTGTGCTGGGCGAGGCCGTGGGAACCTCGGTAGAAGGCGGCCCCTTGCAATGAAAGACGACGTCATCGAGTTGGCGCGGCAGGAAATGGAAAACGCGGTTGCGGCGTTCAAGCATGAGCTGTCACGGGTTCGGACCGGACGGGCGTCGACCGGGCTGATCGAGGGCTTGCACGTCAACTACTACGGCACCAAAACGCCGCTTCGGCAGCTGGCCGGACTGGCCGCACCCGAACCGCGCCTGCTGGTGATCACGCCGTATGACAAAGGCGCGGCTCACGAAATCGAAAAGGCGATCCAGAGCTCCGACCTGGGACTCAGTCCCATCAACGACGGCAAGGTGATCCGGCTTCCGATTCCCGAGCTCACCGAGGAACGGCGCAAGGACTTGGTCCGTCACGTGCGCAAGACCGCCGAGGATTTCCGCGTATCGATCCGGAACCATCGGCGCGACGCCAACGACATGCTCAAGGATCTGCACAAGGAAAAAAAGCTGGCCGAGGACGATCTCCGCGCTGCGGAGGCCAAGGTTCAGCAGTTCACTATCGAGTTCATCGAGAAGCTCGACAAAGTGCTCGCCGCCAAAGAGGCGGAGATTATGGAGGTTTAAGTCACGCCGGTCGGAGCTTAATCCGTGAAGCACGGCGCTCGACGATTTGCAGCAGTCGTGGCCACCTCACTCCCACTGGACGAGTTCCCCGATCTTTCGCTTGACCCGGCGCGATTGCCGCGCCACGTCGCGATCGTGATGGACGGCAACGGGCGGTGGGCGACCAAGCGCGGGCTGGCCCGCTCCGAGGGCCATCGCCGGGGCAAGGACTCGGTGCGCGCGGTGGTCGAAGCCGCCCGCGAGCTGGGAATCCCGTATCTCACCCTGTTCGCCTTCTCGAACGAAAACTGGATGCGCCCCAACACCGAGGTCCGCTTCCTCATGCAGCTCTTCCATCGCTACCTGATGACCGAGACCAAGCGGATGATGAAGCGCGGCATCAGGGTGGTAGCGCTGGGCGATACCGGACGGCTGCCGGTCCAGGTCAGGCGGGCGCTGGTCGAGACTATCGAGTTGACCACGGACAACCGGGCGATGACGGTCGCGCTGGCGCTTTCGTACGGCGGGCGTCAGGACCTCGTGCGAGCGGCCGAGCGAATCGCACGCGAAGTCGCGGCGGGAACGCTGGCTCCCGATCAAATCGACGAGCACGCGCTCGCCTCGCGGCTCGACACGGCCGGCCTGCCCGATCCCGACCTGCTGATCAGGACCTCGGGCGAGCTCAGGATTTCCAACTTTTTTCTCTTCCAGCTCGCCTATACGGAACTTTACTTCACCGAGACGCGGTGGCCCGATTTCCGTGAGCGCGAGTTCCTGACCGCATTGGCGGCCTACCAGGGCCGCGAGCGGCGATTCGGAACGGTCGAGAGCGGTCCCAACCACCGCCTGCGTGCTGCGAACTAGGTTCCTGACCGCGCTGGTCGCGCTGCCGGCGGTGCTCGCGCTGGTGGTGCTGCTGCCCGACTGGTTGTTCACGGCCTTTATCGGCGCGCTCGGCGCGGTGGGGCTCTGCGAGATCGGGCTCATGACCGGTGCGCGCCGCCCGGGGCCGATTCTGGTCCTGCTCGCCGCGGGCGGCGCTCCGATGGTGCTGATGCTCTACCGCGAGCGCGGGAGCTGGATCGCGGCGGCCGCAGTGCTCGCGGCGATGCTCGCGATGGCCGCCATGGTCGCGATAAGCGGGGCTGAAGGCGACGGGGAGGGCGTGCCGCTGACGATCCTCGGCGCGCTCTACGTCGGGATAACTTTTCCCTACTTTGCGTTGTTGCGAAACCGCGAAGGTGGAATCCGCCTTCTCATTCTGATGCTGTGGCTGGTGATCGCGAGCGACACCGGCGCCTACTTCGCGGGCCGGTGGCTGGGGAGAATCAAGCTGGCCCGCAAGGTAAGCCCGAACAAGACCGTCGAAGGCGCGCTGGGCGGATTGCTCCTCGCCGTCGCCGCCGGATGGCTGCTGGGCGGCCTGCTGGTGCCGTCGTGGCCGCTCGAGACGCTGCTGGTGGCCTCGGCCGCGACAGGAGCAGCCGCGCAGCTTGGCGATCTGGCGAATTCGGCGTACAAGCGCGTCGCGGGCGTGAAAGACTCAGGCTGGATTTTTCCGGGACACGGCGGACTGCTCGACCGCGCATCGAGCCTAGTCTTTGCGGCGGTGTTCACCTATTATTACTCCACGCGGTGATGGGCGTCGCGCGCGTTTCGACCCGCCCTTTAACCTGCTGGACAGGGGTTTCAAGGTCTTATGCTGACCTCAATCGTGGCCGCAGTCGTGATCCTCGGGGTTCTGATCGTCGTCCACGAGACCGGCCATTTCGTGATGGCGAAGCGGTGCGGCGTGCGCGTGCTCCGATTCTCGATCGGTTACCCGCCCAAAATCTGGTCGTTTCGGCGCGGCGAGACCGAGTACGCCCTTTCGGCCACTCCGCTCGGCGGCTACGTCCGGATGCTCGGCGACGAAATCGGCGACGAGCCGGGCGCCAACGACAGCGAAATTTTGCTCGCTGAGACCGGCTTCGACCTGATCGCAGCCGCACGCGCGCAGGGCTTCGTCCCCGCGGGCTCCGATCCGGCCGACCAGCTACTGCAAGTAGCGCAGCGCGCCAAGCAGGCGGGTAGCGGGGGCAACCCGATCGCGGTTTTCGGCCGCCAGACGACCGCGCTCGAGGCCGGGCTGCTCGCCGAGCTCGAGCGCCGCGCTCCAGTCACGGAATTGTCGCCCGCTCGAGGCTCCAGCGCCTCGCCCAAGCCGGTGGAGGTTGAAGGCAAGAGCGCGGTTGCCGAGGCGATCAGGGCGCTGATAGCCGAATGGCTGGCGGCGCTGCTCGACACGCTCAAGTCGCGCGCATTCCCGACCCAGAGCGTGGGCAAGCGGATCCTGATCGTCATAGCCGGTCCGCTCGCGAACTTTGTCTTTGCGCCGGTCGCGCTGCTGATCGTCTTCATGTACGGCGTGCCCCATCTGCTGCCGGTGTTGGGAGAGGTGAGAAGTGGGATGCCGGCGGCGGCCGCCGGCCTGCATGGCGGCGATCGCATCCTCACGATCGATGGCCTGCCGGTGAAGACCTGGGACGGGCTCTCGGAGGCGGTCAGGGCCAGCGCCGGCAGTCCGTTGAAAATCGAGCTTGAGCGCAGCGGCCGGGCGGGTACGGAGCACGTGGTTATCGTCCTGAAGCCTGCGCGCGAGCATCCCGGCGGGCTCGAAGGTGGAAGCGGCAACTGGGTAATCGGCGTGATGCCGCGGGGCGACTCCGAAATTGAGCGATTGGGCCCGATTTCGGCCGCGGGACGCGCGGTGATCGAGACCGGCAGCATGACAGTGATGCTGGTTTCGGGAATCGCGGATCTCGTCAGGGGGACCACGCCGCTTCGGGAGGCGCTCGGCGGCCCCATCATGATCGCCCAGTTGGCCGGCCAGCAGGCCCATCAGGGCTTCGCCAACGTCGCTCTCTTCACCGTGATGTTGAGTATTGAGCTCGCGATCATCAACCTGCTGCCGGTCCCGATGCTCGACGGCGGCCACCTGGCGTTTTTTGTGGTCGAGGCGATTCGCGGCAAGCCGGTGCCGATGAAGCATCGCGAGATGGCTCAGCGGGTTGGACTGGTAATGCTCGTTGCGCTCATGGCGTTCGTCATCTTCAATGACATCGCGAGAATTGTTCAAGGCTGATCGCCTTCTGGCGCAGAGCGCCGCGACGGGACCGGTGCTGGGCCTCGACACCGGCACGGCCATAGCCAGCCTCGCGCTGGTCGGAAACGGACGGGTACTGGCAGAGCTGTCGCGATCGGCCGGTCCGCATGGCGCCTCGCTGCCCGACGCGGTCGCGGAACTGCTCGACTCGGCCCGCATCGGAATTTGCGATCTGGCCGGCGTGGCAGTGGCGATCGGCCCAGGCTCGTTCACCGGACTTCGG
Source organism: uncultured delta proteobacterium (assembly GCA_963793115.1). Taxonomy (GTDB): domain Bacteria; phylum Desulfobacterota; class Binatia; order Binatales; family Binataceae; genus CAVVMA01. The sequence continues at coordinate 527,765 of CAWBYV010000004.1, read as the reverse complement.
ATCGCGCTCAGCTACGCGAAAGGGATGGTCGCAGCGTCGGGAGGCTTGATCTGCGGCGTGCCGAGTCTCGATGCGATAGCGCTGAGCGCGTTCGAATCGGGGGCGGCGGAGGCCGGCGAGGCCATCTGCGCGCTCTTGGACGCCCGCAAGGGCGAGGTCTACGCGGCTCTTTACCGGATCGTGCCCGATGGGCTACACAAGCTATCGGACGATCTGGTGATTACTCTCGACTGGTTGATCTCACGGCTCCCGGATAAAACGGTGCTCGCGGGGGACCGCAGCGCGGCTGATGCCGAAGCCCTCATTCGCAGGCAGGGCAGGCGGGCGACGGTGCTGGCCGGATCGAAACTGGCGCCGACGGGGAGGCTCGTCGCGGCGCTTGGCGCGGCCAGGCTCGCGCGCGGCGATACGGAGCACGCAGTCATCCTGGAACCTCTTTACGTCAGGCCGCCCGAGGCAAGCCTTAGGGCGCCCGGTGCGAACCGCACGAAAGTCGGCACGGAGGGACTATGGACCAAAGAGAACTCGATCTCATTCAGCGGCTTGCAACCCACGACCAGGAGTTGAAAGCGCTCTACGACGAGCATCTCGATCTTAAGCGGCAGGTCGAGTCATTGCGCAGCAAACACTACCTGACCGCCGCCGACGAAGTGGAAATGAAACGGATACAAAAGCTCAAACTGGCCTCCAAGGACCGCATGATGGCGATCCTCCAGCGGCACCAGAACGAGGCACGCTGAACCGGCGGCGCCCCGCGATGCGCGCGCGAACTCCATCTCCATGCCCAGTCATACGATATCGGTGTTGGTCGAAAACGAATTCGGCGTTCTCGCTCGCGTGGTGGGGCTGTTTTCCAGCCGCGGCTTCAATATTCAGTCGCTGACTGTCAACGAGGATCCCTCGGATCCGACGGTCTCGCGGGTCGTGTTGGTCACTTCCGGCGAGGAGCAGATCCTCGAGCAGATCAACAAGCAACTGAACAAACTGGTCTCGGTCATCAAGGTGACCGACTTCAAGGATGTCGATACCGTTGACCGCGAGATGGTGATGGTTAAGGTCGCGGTCGAGGAGCGCACGCGCTCGGAGCTGGATTCGATCGTTTCGGCGTTCCGCGCCCACGTGGTGGACATCGGTCCGCGCTCCGTGACAGTCGAGCTCACCGGCGATTCCGGCAAGATCCACGCGTTTATCGAATTGGTGCGCCCGCTCGGAATAAAGGAAGTCGTGCGCTCGGGAAAAATCGCGATGGCGCGGTCGGTCCAGTTGAATGTCAATCACGGCCGCGCGCGGCAAAGCGCCGAGTAACAGTCGGCGCCGAGCCGCTGAGCAAAGGTCAGGAGTCAGGAGCAAAAGATGAAGGTTTATTACGACCGCGACGCCGATCTGGGCGCGCTCAAGCCGAAGAAGATCGCGGTCATCGGCTTTGGCAGCCAGGGCCACGCTCACGCGCTCAATCTGCGCGACAGCGGCATGGACGTGCGGGTCGGACTGCACAAGGGCAGTCCCTCGTGGGACAAGGCGGCCAGGCAGGGCCTCAAAGTGTTCGAAACCGCCGATGCGGCGAAGCAGGCCGACGTGATCATGATACTGGTGCCCGACGAGATGGGCTCCGACATCTACCGCAGCGAGATCGGTCCATTCCTGACCGCCGGCAAGTACCTCGCATTCGGCCACGGCTTCAATATCCATTTCAAGTTCATCGTGCCGCCCGCTGACGTTAACGTCTTCATGATCGCGCCCAAGGGCCCCGGCCATCTGGTGCGCTCCGAGTACACCAAGGGCCGTGGCGTGCCGTGCTTGCTCGCGATCCAGCAGGATCCGTTGACAGATACCAAGCAGATCGGGCTCGCCTATGGCGCCGCGATCGGCGGCGCGCGCGCCGCGCTGCTCGAGACCTCTTTCAAGGAGGAGACCGAAACCGATCTCTTCGGCGAGCAGGCGGTGCTGTGTGGCGGCCTGACCGAACTGATCAGGGCCGGCTACGAGACCCTGGTCGAGGCAGGGTACGCGCCGGAGATGGCGTACTTCGAGTGCGTGCATGAAGTGAAGCTGATCGTCGATTTGATCTACGAGGGCGGAATCTCGAACATGCGCTACTCGATCAGCAACACGGCGGAGTATGGCGATATGACGCGCGGCAAGCGCGTGATCGGATCGCAATCGCGCGAGGCGATGAAGAAGCTGCTCGCCGATATCCAATCGGGCAAGTTCGCCAACGAATGGATCGAGGAATACCGCGCCGGCCTGCCGCACTTCCGCGAGCTGCGCAAGGAGGGCGAGCATCATCCGGTCGAGGATGTCGGCCGCAAGCTGCGCGCCTTCATGCCCTGGCTCGCAAGCGATCGCCTGGTTGACAAGACGAGGAACTAGCCGCAAGTCCGGGAATCAGCCGCGCGAGTTCAGGAATCAGTTGGGTAGTTTCGCGCACGGCGGGGAACCGGCCGGCGATCGGCCGGTGGGTGGAATGCTCGCCCGGGTCGCCGCGACGATCGGAATCGCCGCCGAGGGCGCCGCGATGTCCTTGGGCACCGGCGCCGCCGGTATCCTGGTTCTGGCGATCGGACTCCACTGGCTCGGGCTCGTGATGCTGGCGGTGGCGCTCGCAATCGCCGCTTTCTTCCGCGACCCGAATCGCACACCTCCGGCCCGAAGCGGTGTCGTGCTGTCGGGCGCCGACGGCAAAGTCACCGATATCGGCCAAGGCGCGCCGTCGGGAATCGAGGGGGATTTCCGCCGCGTGTCGGTCTTCATGTCGCCGCTCGACGTGCACGTCAACCGCGCTCCGGTAAGCGGCGAGGTCGTATCGCTCCAGCACATCAGGGGCGAGTTCCGCGCCGCCTTCAGCGATTACGCCAGCGAGCATAACGAGCGCAATCTGATCGTGCTCGATGACGCCGCCGGGGCGCGGCACGCGATGGTCCAGGTCGCCGGCTACCTCGCCCGCCGCATAGTCTGCCGGCTCCGAAACCGTGATAAGATACAGGCGGGCCAGCGGATCGGGCTTATCATGTTCGGCAGCCGCGTCGATCACTTCATGCCGCTTCAGTACCGGGTTGTGGTGCGCGTGGGCGATCGGGTCCGGGCCGGCGAGAGCGTTATCGGAGAGCTCATGATAGGGGAGCCAGTGCAATGAAAAGACGGCAATTCGAGCGCGCCGGGGGCGACCGGGCGCGGGTGCGCCTGATTTCCGGCCGCCTTAAGGAACAGCGCAAAAAGGTTGCTGCGCCGTTTCGACGCGGCGTGTATCTGCTGCCCGCGACGATCACCTCGCTCGGCCTGATGGCGGGGTTCTACTCGCTGATCTCCGCGATCAACGCCCATTTCGAGCTGGCCGCGGTGATGATCATGGTCGCTTTCGTATGCGACGGACTCGACGGGCGCGTCGCGCGGATGTCGCGCACCTCGAGCCGGTTTGGCGTGGAATATGACAGCCTGTCGGATATCGTGGCGTTCGGGGTCGCGCCGGCGGGGCTGGTCTATACGTTTGCGGTGCGCCCGCTCGGACTATGGGGATGGATCGTCAGCGGAATCTTCGTGGTCTGTGCCGCGCTCCGGCTGGCGCGCTTCAATATCCAGACCGGCAGCACCGACAAGAGCCGCTTCACGGGTCTGCCGGTTCCCGGCGCGGCCCTGATGATCGCCGCCCTGGTGCTCGCCTACAGCTATTTCGAGCTCGATTCGCCGCGCACGCTCGGAGCCGTCGCCGCGCCCCTGACCGTGGCGCTCTCTGCCGCGATGATCTCGCGAGTGCCCTACCCGAGCTTCAAGTCCGTAAATCTTCGCCGCCGGGCGCCGCTCGAGATTCTGATCGGCGTTCTGGTTGCGGCGGCGTTCTTCTTCGCGCTGCCCCAGCTTACGATGTTTGCGCTGGCAACCGCCTACGTGCTGTCGGGACCGATCCTGATGCTGAGCGGCGAGAAGATGAGCACGAAGGTCCCCGTTCTGCGGCCGGTGCCGGGCGATGCCAACGATCGCGGCAAGACCGGCTCTCTGGCGCACCGGCTCGATACGCCCTCGGGCGGCTAGCCCGCCGATAGCTTCCGGCACGGCCCTCGGACAGGTAGTGTCCTTGCTGCGTTGCTGAAATAACAGCAAGCGCTTGTATTGGGCGCGGCTTCGCTGCTAGCCTCTATCGCATGGCAGCCCGCCGGAGCGACCTGAACGCGCTACGCCGCATGATTGCGGAAGCCGACTTGATCCTCTCGACAACCAAGTTGCCCGAAGGCCGCGCCGAACGCGCGCACGGACTCCTGAACGCTGCGGTTAAGCTGGCGGATCACCTGTTGACGGTCAAGCCAGCGGCCAGCCTCGGGAAGCTCGGCGGCCAGCAAACGGCCAAACGGGGCTCGGAGTATTTTCGCAAGATCGCGGGAATGCGAAAGACTCGCGCCGGAGGCCGGAAGCTGAAGAATCCTCCGGGTCACTAAATTCCACCCTACTTACGGATTTTCTTTCTCGATCTTGCCCTGTTCGGCCATCAGGTCAAAATACTCTTTCTCTCCAAGGGTGCAGCGCGCTAGATCGACCGCTTGACGCATCGTAACGCCGATTTGTGCTGCAACGTAGTCATGTGGCTGAGGACGACTTCCCCGGCTGATTCCGAAATGGCCGAGGAATTTGCCCTTAAAAGAAATCGCAGCCCGATCATGCCTGCCGCCCGACCTTATATCGGCATGCAGCTTCCGCGCGATCTCTTTCGCGTCTTCAGTTGTTAACCGGGACAAGATGCTTTCGCAGCAACGCGAGTTGGTTCCTAAGGTTGTCGCCTAGATTCGGCTCGTTTTCCCTCAAGAAATCGAAAGCGTCGAGAACTTCATTGACTAAATTCCGATAAGCATCATGATGGGTGGCCCCACCAATCGCGAGATTGGCGTTTTCTACCTTCGCGATGAATTCCGTCGGACTGAGACGCTCCACGCGAACTTTGAGGGGCTCAATTACACAATACGGTTCGCCTTGCGGGATGTCGGCTTGCTCAATCGTTTCGTGCCGAATTGTGGCGTCGAACAAATTAAGCTGCTGCGCTTCTCCACACAAAAGCACATAGGACTCGAAGGGCACCTCTACCCCTCTCACCACGACGAGAAATGATGGGCGCACGTTCATCTGCAAGTCGGTATAGGAGTACTGATTCTGACCGGCTGCCTCTGAAAAAATCTTAAACACGACTATTGCGTCCATGTCGAAGCCCTGCCCCCCTAGTGTTTCTGTCCCTGTTGGTAAGCGGCAATATGCTGCTGCAACAGTTGAAGTAGTTCCACCACGCGGCCCGGCGTCATGCTCATCCTGGCAATTGATTTCGCGGGAAGCGTCTTTATCCTGGCCACTTCCTCCGGGGTTGGCTGCTTCACAAAAAGCGGGGGCGTTGTAAATCCGAACGTCAGAATGAACTCATGCGGCGTCTGCAAGACCGTAAACACATTGCACGCCATCACCGGCAATTGTTCGGCGTCTTCCCAAGTGATGGTGACTGGAAACGGTTGAGGCTGATCTGCCATTAGTCTGCCTTAAATCCCTTCTGGAATGCTCACAATTTGCCTTCGCGCTTGCCGATATTACGTGAATCAAACTACCGTTCCAACCCTTGCGTTCATCAAGACGCTTCAATATGTTGGCGGGTTTTTCTCGGTTTGTGAAGAGTTGCGAAATGGAGTCTGTTCGACCATTGGCTTGCTGTAGTGTTGAAGCATGCAGACGATAGAACAGATGACGGCGACGGCGGTTTGCCCGAAGTGCGGTTCCGCGTCAAAGCGGTTCGGTCATCACCGGAACGGTTTACAGCGCTTCCGGTGCCTCGCCTGTCGCGCGACGTTCACGGAAGGCAACCGGACTCCGCTCCGTCGCGAAGACTACCTGAAGCAGCCGAACGGCTTGCTCGCATTTCAGCTTTTGTTAGAGGGCGCGAGCGTTCGGAGCGTCGAGAGAATCATGGACCTACATCGCGACGCGATTCTGGCGCTGTTGCTGATCGCGGCGGGCAAAAGCGAGAGGCTGATGAATCGGTTGGTCGTCAACGTGTCGGTCAGGGACGTGCAGTGCGATGCAATTTGGGGCTACGTCGCGAAAAAAGAAAAGAACAAGGCCCCTGAAGAGGCTGACAATGATTTCATCGGCGATGCTTACTGCTTCGTCTCGGTTGAGCGACACACAAAGCTGGTTCTCAACTTTACGTTAGGCCGTCGGAATCAGGATTCAACCGACCTTTTCATCAAGGGGCTGCGGCGCGCGACGGCACGTCAACGGTTTCAGTTGATCACGGACGGCTTCCGGCCCTACATCTACGCGACTGAGGCGACGTTCAAGGGCCAAGTCGATTATGGAATGTTGGTGAAGGAATACGGAGAATCGCCCGAAGCGGAGAAACGCTATGGCCCCGCGAAATGCATCGGCTGCGCGATGAGATGGGCAACCCGATCTACAAGCCTGCGTATGGAGCAGGCGGCGAAAACGGTTGGGAGATCGATCATCGCAACCCGGTGAGTCGAGGGACGGATCACCGTCGCAATCTACGGGCGCTGCATACCGAGACGAACGAACCGCATCGCGGGCGCTAAATCTGGATGGCGACTCCAGCGAAGGTCGCGCCGGTTGATCTCAAGCGCATGGCGCGCTCTATCGCCGCGATGTACGGCGATAAGGGCGCTATTGTCTTGACGGTCGGAGCCGAGGGCATCCGAATCGGAGTCTCCGGTTTGGACGCCCGCGAGATTCAGGACGCGCTCTGCGTCGGAATCCACTACAATTTCGCTATGGATGAGTCGCGATAGAACGTGCTTCCCAGAGAAAGGAAACGCGCGGGCTGGTCGCTCGCGATTGGGGCTATTTTGGCGGGCGCAGTCTATTTGTATGGGGGTAAGCGAGGCACGGCGCACAGCCGCCGACCTTCAACACGAGATCGCAGCTTGCGAGAAATGGCCGACCGATAAAGATCACCACCCGATTGTGAAAATGCGGGACGTGAAGACCGGAGAGGAAAGCGAGGGCACCCTTGATGAGAAATTGGTTTGCACACCGGAAGAATTGGAGCCTTCAGACAGGAACAAGCTGATGCCAGTCGAGCGCCAAGTGCGCGATGCATACGATCTTGAGATGACTAAGCGTAGCGGCATCCTATTTCCCGCCATCGTCACTTTTCTAATCTTCTGCGTGCCCCTGCTCTGGTATTTCCTGTTGGACTCTGGTATTTCCTGTTGGGTCGGTTGAGAGAGATCAGCGCCGCGATTCGCAGGCCGTGATCCGGCACTTCCAGCAACGCACCAAGGACACCACCTTCGGACAGAACCGCCTTGACTGGACATATGGGCTGGGCCTAACATCACTTCATCATGCTGTTTTCAGCTCTGCTGCTCACGCTGCTACTCGGACTGGCCCTTAGAGGGGCCCACTCCGGGTGCGTCGCGCAGCGGGCCTGAACGGCTGATTGACTTCGCGACCAACGCCTCGGGTGAGCCAAGCGAGCCGCCCGAGGCGTTTTCTTTTGTGCGCGGTTCGCTGGCCCATCGGAGGGGAAAGGCGGAGGACAAAGGACGATGAGAGGTGAGAGACATGGCTGACGCGAACCGTATTCCATCCGGCCCCGGCGACTACGTCCGGATTTTCGACACCACGCTCCGCGACGGCGAGCAATCGCCCGGCGCGACCATGAACGTCGAGGAGAAGGTCGCGATCGCGCGCCAGCTCGAACGGCTCAACGTCGATATTATCGAGGCCGGCTTCGCCGCTTCATCGCCCGGCGACTTCGAGTCGGTGCAGCGTGTATGTCAGGCCGTGACCAAACCGGTCGTGCTGAGCCTCTCGCGCACCCGCGAGCAGGATGTCGATCAGTCGCTCAAATCGGTCGACAAGGCGGCCCGTCCGGGCATCCATATATTCATCGCGACTTCGGACATCCATCTCAAGTACAAGCTCAACATGACCCGCGAGGACGTGCTCGACGCGGCCACCTGGGCGGTCACGCGCGCCAGCAAGCACGTCGATCATATCGAATTCTCAGCCGAGGACGCCTCGCGCAGCGATTGGGAGTTCATGGCCAAGATCTGCGCCGAGGTTATCCGCGCGGGCGCGAAGATCATCAATCTGCCCGATACCACCGGCCACGCGATTCCCGAGGAATACGGCGCGGATGTTCGCCTACATGCGCGAGCATGTGCCGAGCTGCCGACCAGGTGATCTGGAGCGCGCATTGCCATAACGATCTCGGCCTCGCGCGTCGCCAATTCGCTGGCCGCGATCCGCAACGGCGCGCGCCAGATCGAATGCACGATCAACGGCATCGGCGAGCGCGCCGGGAACACCTCGATGGAAGAGGTCGTGATGGCGCTGCAGACGCGCCGCGACCTGTTCGGCGTCGAGAGCCGCGTCAACACGCGCCAGATCTATCCTGCCTCGCGCCTGCTCTCGCAGGTCATCGGGCAGCCGGTGCCGCCCAACAAGCCGATCGTGGGCGACAACGCGTTCGCCCACGAGGCCGGAATCCATCAGGACGGCGTGCTCAAGTACAAGCTGACCTACGAGATCATGAAGCCCGAGGAGATCGGGATACCGTCGAACAAACTGGTGCTGGGCAAGCATTCGGGGCGTCACGCCTTCGTCAACCGCCTGGCGGAGCTGGGCGTCGATGCGGCGGCGATCGATCTCGAAAAGGCCTTCGCCGAATTCAAGACCCTGTGCGACAAGAAGAAAGTCGTCTACGACGACGACATCCTGGCCCTGGTCAGCGAAGAATTCGCGGCGCACTGAGCGATCAGTTCGAGCTGGTCGACCTGCAGGTGAGCTCGTCGAGCAAGGAGACGCCGCAGGCGCGAGTCACGATGCGCGTGAACGGCGCGGAGCGCACCGAGGCCTCGACGCGGCGACGGGATGGTCGACGCGTGCTACAAGGCGATTCTCAAGATCGCCGGCATTAGCCCCGTGCTCGAGCGCTATTCGGTCAAGGCGATCACCGGCGGCACCGACGCGCTGGGCGAGGTAAGCTGCATGCTGCGCGAGGACGGGATGACCGTCGCCGGACACGGCGCCCACAGCGACATCGTCATGGCGAGTGCGCTGGCGCTGGTGAACGCGCTCAACCGGCTCCGCGCACGCGGCCGCACGCCGCAGGTGCGCGCGTCGGATGGCCCGTAGCGGAGCCCTCTCGCTTGGTCCGCGCGTTCTCCTTTACCTCTCCCGCGCCTGCGGCTTGTCTGCATGCGCACGCCGGGAGAGGTGGGCGGGCGATTTGGTCCGCAAATCGCTCGGCGGGTGAGGGCGTAGCGCCTGTGCCGAGTCTGTTGCTTAACCGTTGACCGCTTTTACGCGGCGCTGGTAGAACTCGATCGCATCCTGCCGCGCGAAGATGAAGCAACCGCGCGGGGCTTGCCGAGGGTTGCGCAGTTGGGCTAATTGCTAGAGCGGTTAGGGCCTCAAGCGGATTTTCCTCAATAGTGTCGCGTACGAAACTAATCGACTCGCCGCCCGTTCCATTATTTGCCCCAGCGCGCTGACAATGGCATTATAAAATTCTGACCCTCAGGGGCGACGGCATCGGACCTGAAGTCGTCGGCGAAGCGATGCAGGTCCTGAAGATCGTGGCGCGCCATTCGGCGGTCGATCTGGAATTCAGAGAAGGCGCGGTCGGCGGCATCGCGCTCGATACCCGCGGCACGCCGCTCCCCGATGAGGTGCTCGAGCACGCGCGGGAGAGCGACGCGATCCTGCTCGGCGCGGTCGGCGGACCGAAGTGGGACAATCCCAATGCGGAGCAACGGCCCGAGCAGGCCCTGCTCGGACTGCGCAAAGAGCTGGGATTGTTCGCCAACCTGCGGCCCGTGAAGACGATCAAGGAATTGAGCGCGTCGTCGCCGCTCAAGCCCGAGATCATCAACGGCGTCGATCTGATCGTGCTGCGCGAGTTGACCGGCGGAATCTATTACGGCAAGCCGAGCGAGAGACGCAAGACCGCCAACGGCCGCGAGGCGGTCGATACCTGCTTTTACACCGAGCCGGAGATCGGCGCGTGCGCTGCGCTTCGGCTTCGAGCTGGCGCGCGATCGGCGCAAGCATCTGACCTCGGTCGACAAGGCCAACATCCTGGCGACCTCGCGGCTCTGGCGCGAGATCGCGGCCGAGACTCAGCGCGGAATTCAAGGATGTGCCGTTCGAGAACCAGCTGGTCGACTCGATGGCGATGCATCTGATTCGCCGCCCGAAGGACTTCGACGTGATCGTCACGGAGAACATGTTCGGCGATATTCTGACCGACGAGGCCTCGGTGCTGGCCGGATCGATGGGGCTGCTGCCGTCGGCCTCGCTGGGCGAAGAACTGAACAGCGCGGGATACCGGGTCGGGACTCTACGAGCCGATTCATGGCAGCGCGCCCGATATCGCGGGGCGCGATGAGGCGAATCCGCTCGCCGCGATCCTCTCGGCTGCGATGCTGCTCGAACATTCGCTCGGGATGCGCTCCGACGCGGAGCAGATCGAGCGCGCAGTTGAGGCGGTGGTGCGCGAAGGCTATCGCACGCGCGACCTCCATACTGGTGGCACCGGCAAGCTGGTGGGTTGCAAAGCGATGGGACGCCTGGTGCGCGAAAAAATCGAAAGCCTGGAAACCTGACGAGAGTTTGGGAACCTGAGATGACTGCGGCGCCCGGCCGCGATTTGAAACTGGCGATCGTCGGCGCCACCGGCACGGTCGGAGCGCGCCTGGTGGAGTTGATCGACGAGCGCCGGTTTCCATACGCGGAATTGAAACTGTTCGCCTCGGCGGACTCCTCGCCGCAGCGTATCGAAGCCGGCGGAAACGAGTTGCCGGTCGATGCGCTCACCAGTGCCGGCGATCTGGCCGGGTTCGACGTTGCCTTTCTGGCGCTGCCGGAGCACGGCGCCGCCGAGATCATCAAGGCCGTTTCGGCGCCGGCGTCTGCCGGCCCGCTGCTGATCGATCTGAGCCCGGCCGCCCGTTCGATATCGCGAGCGCCGCTGGTCGCGCCGGGACTCACTCCGCGCGAGGAAATCGCGCGGCTTGCCGCTGGCGGTATCTTCGCGCTGCCCCATCCGGTGGCCTACGCGCTGGCCACGCTTTTGAAGGCGCTCGACGCGCGGTCGGAGTTTGTCGCGGCGACCGCTATCCTCGGCGCCAGCCACGGTGGGAGAGAGCGCCTCGCCAGCCTGATCACGCAATCGGCCAACCTGATGAACGCGCAACTCAGCGTCGGCGAGGGCGAGATTCAGCTCGCCTTCAACCTCTTTCTCGATCCACGCGAAGCTCAAATCGTCGGCGAGCTCGGTTCGCAAGCCGCGTCGCTGCTGGGCTACAAGCCCTCGTTGGCGCTGCTGGTCGCCCAGGCGCCTACGCTTCACGGCACGGCGCTCGCGCTGTCGATCTGTCTCGACCGCGATCTCGCGCGTCGCAAGCTCAGGGAAGCGCCGGGCGTGCTGCTGGTCGAGGACGCGGGACCCCAATTTCGCGGCGTGGTTGACGCGGTCGGCGAAGATGCGATTCTGGTCAGGGTCCTTGAGCGTCCGCCTGGCGTCGTGCTCTGGTGCCTCTTCGACAGTGCGCGCCTGGCCGTACTGTCGGCCTTGTGGGTCGCGGAGAATCTGCGCCCGGGAAGCGGCTCGGCCCTGGCGTGAAGGCACCGGCACGGAGGCCGGCGCTACGCGGAGGACCGGTTCGCGTCATGCAGATCAGGATCACGCTCGAATACGACGGCGCCAACTATTTCGGCTGGCAATATCAGAGCGGACAGGATTCGATTCAGGCCCGCCTCGAATCCGCACTGGAGAGCATCTTTGCGCAGAAGGTCCGCGTCCGCGGCGCGGGACGAACCGACGCCGGCGTCCACGCGCTCGGACAGGTCGCATCGTTTGCGCTGCCGCGGCCGTTCGACCCGGTCGAGCTTCAGCGCGCGCTCAACGCCCTGCTGCCGCCCGATATAGTCGTGCTCGCCGCCGAGCAGGCCAGCGACGACTTCGATCCGCGCCGTGACGCGCGGCTTCGGGTCTACGAATATCGCGTGCTCAATCAGCTTTCCCCGTCGGCCTTTGAATACCGCTACTCGTGGCTGGTTCGCGACCAGCTCGACCTCGACGCGATGAACGAGGCGGCTGGGCTGTTCGTCGGCGACCGCGATTTCGCCGCCTTCCGGACGCTCGGCTCGGACGTGAAAAGCACCGTCCGGCGCGTCCAGCTCAGCCGCTGGTCGCACGATAGCACGCGCCTTACCTACCGAATCGAAGCCAACGGATTTCTGCGTCACATGGTGCGTACGATGGTTTCGACGATGGTAGAGGTGGGGCGCGGCAAGCTCGAACCCGGCTGCGTAACCGGCCTAATCGCGCGGCGCGATCGCGGGCTCGTGCCTGCCGCGGCGCCCGCCGCGGGCCTCTTTTTGGTCGAGGTTCGGTACTGAGCCGTGCGGCGATCTGTTCAAAAAGCTCTCCGAATCGCGAAAAAAAGCTTGTTTTCGGCCAGTTTCGCTTGAAAAATGTCTCGTAGTCGTTCACGCTCTGATGAACCCAAATCAGGGCCTCAAGGAGGAGGATGATGACGCAGTCTCAGGTTGCAGCTCATCTCGCGGAAAAAGTCGGGATTACCAAGAAGCAGGGGAAGTCGGCTCTCGAAGAGCTCACCGCTCTCGTGGTCAAACAACTCAAGAAAGAAGGTGCTCTGCGCCTCGCCGGGCTGGGCATCTTTCGCAAGCGCAAGACCAAGGCGCGTGTCGGCCGCAATCCCGCCACGGGCGAGCCGATCAATATTCCCGCGCGCACGCGGCTGCGTTTCACCGCGGCCAAGGCGCTGAAGGATGCGGTGCTCGGAGCGAGATAGGCTTCGAGCCACGAAGCTGGTCCAGCGCTCCGCGCTTTGATCTCATCTGAATTTGTTTACGCCAGATGTGTTCCGGCGCGAGGCGTCGGCCGTGGCCGGTCGAGGCTGGCCAGGGGGGTAGATCTTCCGGCAAGGTGTGCCGCGCTTTATTGCTTGCGGATATTTTCTTTTGATGCGGCCGCAGGCGCCGCGGGCGCGGCCCGGGACCGTTCGAGGTATTCGCGGATTCGCGTCTCGTAGCCCCTGTCCGACGGCTGATAGTAGCGCTGTCCCGAGAGCTTCTCGGGCATGTATTCCTGTCGGACGACGGCGCCCTCGTAGTTGTGCGGATAGCGGTACTCATCGCCGTATCCGAGGCGGGCCATCAGCGGCGTAGGCGCGTTGCGCAGATGGAGCGGTACGGGCAGGGCGCCATGAAGCTTCACGTCTTCGCGCGCGGCGAGCAGCGCGCGGTATGCCGCGTTCGATTTCGGCGCGCCCGCCAGATAGGTGACGCCCTGCGCGAGCGGGATTACGCCTTCGGGCAGCCCGACGAAATCGACCGCGTCCTTGACCGCGATCGCGACTTGCAGCGCGCGTGGATCGGCGTTGCCCACGTCTTCGGCCGCGAAGATCACCATCCGGCGTGCGATGAAGAGCGGGTCTTCTCCGGCCTCGACCATCCGCATCATCCAGTAGACGGCCGCATCAGGATCGCTGCCCCGCATGCTCTTGATGAAGGCGGAGATGACGTTGTAGTGCTCCTCGCCCGCGCGATCGTACAACAGCGCCTTGTGCTGGGCGGCTTCGCTGACGCGGTCGCGCGTGATGGTGTCGGAGCCGGCCTGGCGCGACAGCGCCGCGGCAACCTCGAGCGTATTGAGCGCGCGGCGCGCGTCGCCGCCCGCCAGCGAGATCAGTTCCGCCTTCGCGTCGTCCTCGAGCCGCACCTTGAGCTTACCCAGCCCGCGCTCGGGATCGTTGAGCCCGCGATCCACCAGCGTCGCGATGTTCTCCTCAGTGAGCGGTTGGAGCACCAGCACGCGCACCCGCGAGAGCAGCGGCGAGACGACCTCGAACGACGGGTTCTCGGTGGTCGCGCCGATCAGCGTTATGAGTCCGCTTTCGACGTGCGGCAGCATCGCGTCCTGCTGTGCCCGGTTCCATCGATGGATCTCGTCGATGAAGACCACGGTCCGCTTGCCGTCGATCGCCTGTCGCTGCCGCGCGATCTCCACCGCCTCGCGCAGATCGGCGACTCCGGCCGAGACCGCCGGGATCGCGATCAGTTCCGCGCCCGATTCGCGCGCGAGCAGCATCGCGATCGTGGTCTTGCCGCTCCCGGGCGGTCCCCACAGAATGATCGAGGGCAGCGAATGCGCCGCCACCATCAGGGTCAGCAGCTTTCCGGGACCCAGCAGATGGTCCTGGCCGACGACTTCATCGAGTCTCGCCGGACGAATCCTGTCGGCCAGCGGCTGTCCAGCCGGCGGCCTTCCGATCGCGCGGAACAGACCCTCCTGGGCGGCGTTGCGTTTTGCCACTTGCAGATCGTCGGCCGACGAGTCGCCCCCGGCGCGTACGCCTGCCCGACTTCGGATCGCGTGTTTTTATCGTAGCGCCGGCCTCTCGTGCCGGTGCTCGCTAAGGTGGAAGCTAGCACAGCATGGAGCGACGGCTAAGGCTGCCTTCTCTCCCCATTTGCAGTATCGCGGCGCGCTGGACTAGCCTCTGAGGCGGGCCGGACAGAAGCCGGCACCGCGTATGATAGTAGGCATCGATATCGGCGGGTCCACCACCGATGCGGTCGTTTCCAGCAACGGCGATCTCCATGTCGTGACGATCGAAGCCAACGATCCGGTGGCGGCGGCCGCCGGCGCGCTGGGCAAGCTGATCTTCGATCTCGGGCTGCGGCTCGAGCAAATCGACCGGGTCGCGGCGACCGGTGCAGGTGCCCGCGCGCTTGCGGAGACGCTGCTCGGCCTGCCGGTGCTCAAGGTTGACGAGTTCACCGCGATCGGCGTCGGCGGCACCTGGCTGGCCGGGAAGAAAGAGGCGATGGTGGTATCGCTCGGGACCGGCACGGCGATCGTCTCGGTGCGCGACAACCGTATCGAGCATTTCAGCGGTACCGGCGTCGGCGGCGGCACGCTGCTGGGTCTCGCCAAACACATGCTCGGAGTCTCGACCATCGAGACGCTGGAGGCGTTGGCCGAGCGCGGCGACTTGAGGCGCGTCGATCTGACGGTGCAGGATATCGCAGGCGGAGCGGTCGGCGATCTGCCGGCGATGGCGACCGCGGCCAATTTCGGGAAGCTCAACGCCGACGCGACCGCCGAGGACAAGGCGCTGGCGATCATGAACATGATCGTCGAAGTAATCGCGGTGCTCAGCCGCGCCAGCGCGCGCGCATGCCATCAACACGATATCGTGCTGACCGGAAAGCTCACGCGCATCTTCCGCTTCATGCAGCGGGTTCGGAAGCTCGAATTCATCTTCGGCCACGGGATTGTGATCCCGGAGCACGCCGATTACGCAACCGCAATCGGCGCCGCGCGCAAAGCGGCACAGGCGTAAGCACGCGGCGTCACGATAGCGAGAAGCAGGGCGCCCTCGAAACGTCCGTTCCAAGCTCGCCATAGTTAAGGCTAGAATGGCTCGCCGCAGGCAGGTGGGCGATCGCGCCCGCACCGCCCGCGAAAACCGTAAATCTGGAAAGGCACTGCCATGACCTGCGAGTTGCTCAAAGGGTTCCGCATGCTCGACCTCACCGACGAGAAGGGCGCGCTATGCGGCAAGATCATGTCCGACCTGGGCGTGGACGTAATAAAAGTCGAACCGCCCGCCGGATGCTCGACGCGGAACATCCCGCCTTTTCTGGAGGACCAGCCCGGACCCGACCGCAGCCTGTATTTTCTGGCCTACGAGGCCGGCAAAGCGCTCGGTCACCCTCAATCTCGAATTGCCCGCCGGCCGGGGCCTGCTCGCCGAGTTGGCCGGGAAATCCGACTTTCTGGTCGAGTCGTATCCGGTCGGCTATCTCGATTCGATCGGACTCGGGTACGAGGCGCTCTCGAAGCTCAACCCGCGCCTGGTTTACACCTTAATCACGCCGTTCGGCGATCGTGGTCCCGCCAGGAACTACAAGGCCGAAGACATCGTGACCTGGGCCGCCGGCGGCATGATGTACCTGATGGGCGAAGAAGGCAGGCCTCCGCTGCAGATGGCGCTGCCGCAGGCCGGTCTGCACGCCGGCGGCGAAGCCGCGGTCGCCTCGCTGTTAGCCCATTATGCGCTCCAGATTGACGGGCTCGGGCAGCGCGTGGTCGTCAACATGCAAGCCTGTATCGTGTGGACGCTGATGAACGAGCAGGCGATGCCGATCCTCCACGGCGACCATCTGACTCGCACCGGTGTGTATACCGGCGGGCTCGGCGCGCGGCGCAAGATGGTCTACCGGTGCCGCGACGGTTACGTCTCGGCCGTGATCGGAGCGGGCGCTTGGCTCAAGGCCCTGGTTGACTGGCTGGCCGAAGCCGGCTTCGCAACCGAATGGATGAAGCAAAAGGATTGGGCCATTTGGACGCCCGGCATCTTCATGAAGCCCACCGAAAAGGATAACCAGGCAAACCGCCCAGCCTGGAGGATTGCATCCAGCGGTTCTTCGACACCATGACCAAGCGCGAGATCTACGCGGGCGCGCTCAAGCGCCGCCTGCTGCTGGCTCCGGTGGCCGATGTCGCCGATATCGCGGCCGACGAGCAGCTGAAGACGCGCAACTTTTTCGTGCCGGTCGAGCACGACACGCTGGGCCGCGCTCTGACTTTGCCGGGGCCGTTCGCGAAGCTCAGCGAAACGCCGATCGATCCGCCCCGGCGTGCGCCGCGGCTCGGCGAGCACAATCAGCAGGTGCTCGGCGATTTGCTGGGTTTGAGCGCCGATCGCCTGAGACAGCTTTCCAACTCGGGCGCCATCTGAGGGAGAACCACAATGAGCGGTCATGTGCTGGACGGAGTTCACGTCCTGGATTTTTCCTGGGTCGGCGTCGGCCCAGTCACGACCAAGTACCTGGCCGACAACGGCGCCGAAGTCATCCGGATCGAATCGGCCGCGCGGGTCGACGTTCTTCGGATCGCGCCGCCCTGGAAGGACGGTCAGCCCGGAATCAATCACAGCCAGTTCTTCGCGAGCTTCAATACCTCCAAGAAGAGCGTCACGCTCGACCTGAACCAGCCCAAGGCGCGCGAGTTGGCGCTTCGTCTGGTGCCGTGGGCCGACCTGGTCGGCGAAAGCTTTACGCCCAAGGCGATGCGCAAGTGGGGGATGGACTACGAGCAGCTCAGAAAGATCAAACCGGACCTGATCATGTTCTCGACCTGTATGCAGGGTCAGACCGGGCCGAACGCGATGTACCCCGGATTCGGGCAACTGGCGGCTGCGCTGTCGGGCTTCTACCATATCTCAGGCTACGGGCCGGACGATCCGCCGAGCCCGCCGTACGGCGCCTACAGCGATTTCGTCGCGCCGCGACTGCTGGCCGCGGCCGTGATCTCAGCGCTCGATTACCGGCGGCGGACCGGAAACGGCCAGTATATCGACATGTCGCAATACGAAGCGGCGCTCCACAACCTCGCGCCCGCGATCATCGATTATTTCGCGACCGGACGGGTGCTCGGGCGCAATGGGAATCGTTCGCAGCGTTTCGCTCCTCACGGCGCCTATCGATGCCGCGATGAGGAGGGCGCCGAGCGATGGATCGCGATCGCCGCCGCGAGCGACCAGGAATGGCGCGCGATGCTGGCCGTGTTGGGCAATCCGCCCTGCGACCCGAAGTTCGCCACGGTCGCTGGACGGCTCGAGCATTTCGCACCGCTCGACGAATTGGTCTCGCGCCTGGTGCGCGATCGCGAGGCGGCTGCGCTCACCGCCGAGCTTCAGGCCGTGGGCGTGGCAGCCTATCCGGTGCAGAACTGCGTGGACCTGCATCATGACGAAAATCTCGAGGCGTTCGGTTTCTGGCACTGGCTCGAGCATAAGGAAATGGGCCCCTGCGTCTACGAGGGCTTGCAGCATCGGATGAGCCGCACGCCCGGAGAGCTGCGCAGCGCGGCGCCGGTGTTGGGCCAGCACACCGACGAAGTGCTGACCGGGATGCTGGGGCTGAGCGCATCCGAAATCGAGCAACTCAGAAACGATCTTGTAGTCATCTGAGCGCCCGTTTGGGTCGAGACTCTTAACTGATTGCGCTACGAACTGCAGATCGCGCTACGCTACCTGCGCGCCCGCCGGAAGGATGCCTTCATCTCGGTCACGACCCTGTTTACGGCCGCCGGCGTGATGATCGGCGTGGCCGCGCTCACGATCGTCATTTCCGTGATGAATGGCTTCGAGGCCGATCTGCGCGAGCGTGTTCTTAGCCTCACGCCGCACATCCAGATCCTGAACTACGGCGGCGCGATCACCGACTACCCGGCGATCGAGACGCGCGCCGGCCAGATCGCCGGTGTGGCGGGCGCCGATCCGTTTTTGGTGGGACAGGCGATGATCAGCTCGTCGCACGGAATCAGCGGCGTGTTGATCCGCGGCGTCGAACCGGGCAATCCGGCCGTGGTCGCAGAACTGGGGCGCTATGTCGATCGCGGCGACCTCTCGAATCTCAGCCGGAAATACGCCCCCGATTCAGCCGCGCCGCGCGGTGCCGGCCGCCGCGATCGCAATCGGCGGGACGCTCGCCGACAAGCTCAAGCTGAAGCTGGGCGACGCGGTAAAGCTGGTCGCACCGATACTGTCCGGGCCGGATTCGGAGTCGACCACCAAGAGCGCCTCGTTCGAGGTCGGCGCGGTCTTCGACTCGGGAGTCAGCTACATCGACAAGAGCATGGTCTTCGTCAGCCTGCCGGTCGCGCAGACCTTCTTCGGGCGCGAGGGCAAGGTTGACGGGATCGAGGTCCGCCTGGCGAACCTCAACGATACCGCGCGCGTGACGGCCGCTCTCAGCCAGGCGTTTCCCCCTCCGTATCGGATCCGCAACTGGATAGAATTCAATCAGGCCGCGTCGGCGGGGTTTGCGATGCTGAAGCGGGTCTATTCGCTGGTGCTGCTGCTGCTGGTCGGCGTGGCGGCCTTCAACCTGGTCGCCACCCTGATCATGGTCGTGATGGAAAAGCGCAAGGACATCGCAGTGCTGATCACGATGGGCGCGACGCAGGGGGGCGTGCGGCTGATATTCGTGCTGAAGGGCCTGATCGTTGGCGCTGCCGGCACGGCTGCCGGCCTGATCCTGGGCGGCTTGGGATGTTTCCTCCTGGCGCGCTACCACTTCATAGCGATTCCAAGGGAGATCTACGGGATCTCGACGATCCCGATCGAGGCCGCGCCGCTGACCTTTGTCGAGGTGGCGCTCGCCTCGCTCGTGCTGTGCCTGCTCGCCTCGCTCTACCCGGCGCGCCAGGCGTCGCGCGAGCTGCCGACCGCTATCCTGCGATCGTAAGACGCCCGCCTCGCGAGGCGAAAGCCGACGACGCCGGCGCCGGTTAACCCTCTCCAGACGCGGGATTGGCCGGCGGCTTGGGAATGACCTTCGCCTTGCGGACTACGAGAGTCTCGTGACCGCGCACCTTGATCGTGCGGGCCGGCTCGGAGTGATTGTTGCCCGAACCGTGGTCAACCCCAATCGGACGCGCTGTCGTCCGCCGCCGCCGCCAGTTGCTCGACTCCTCGGAGAGCTTGGAGGTCACCGACTCGCTCTCGTGAGCCGCTCCCCTCTCATCCTCATCACCCTTGACCTGGTCACCGTTCCGGTCTTCCAAACTCATCTCGCTCCTCTCTCCTTCAAACCTGGACCTCTCTCCATATCAATCTGTGATCGCATTCGTTAAGTCATTATGTCCAATGAGAGCCCTGGCAGGGGGAGCACTCAGGCACGGTAGTCTTGAGCGGTCAGCGGGTGGTTTCCTGTCCCTGTTGCCCAGTATACGGGCGTCTACTGGAAATGCTGGAATGAAGTGTTTTGCTGAAGAGTGTCTGGCTGGCGGTGGTTTGACACCGGACCCTCGCAAGGGAGGGCCCGGCGCGAAGTTCAGAAAACTCTACTGTTGGAACAGGCTCTGCATCCGGAGCGCCAAGCCCATGTCGCCCGCTATGCGCAGTTTACCACTCATGAAGGCCACCTGGCCATTGAGCTTGCCGCTCAGCATATCCAGGTAGTCCTGCGCAGTCATCGAGATCGTGATGCTCGGCGAGGGGTGGGGTCCTTCCTTGACCTCGCACTTGTCGCCGTCGATCGAGACGTTCCATTTGCCGCCGCCGTCGCCCGACAGATCGAACACGTAAACGGCTTTGAGCCCTTTCGCCGCGTCCTTGTTGAAACGGCTTGCCATCATACCGAACGCTTGTTTACACGAAGTAGGTGCAGCTTCTGCCATGGGAAATGCAAACCTCCTGATCGGGAAGAGAACTGAGTTATTCTCAGCATATAAGCCCGCGTTGCAAACCTTGTCAATAGACCGCGAACCCCGCGGTAGGGCCGAGTCCGACCGCTGCACCCGGTTTCGGCCGCCAGCCGTTCAGAAAATACTCCCGGGAACGACCAGGATCAGATTCGTCCTGACCTTCACCGGCGCCGCTTGTTCGGCGATCGTCACCGCGCGTTGCTTCTCCATATCGGTGGTCACCTGCCCCTTTAGGTAAGCATCGCTTCCGATCACCGTCGCGGTGACTTTGCCCAATCCCGCGTTCTGCAGCTCGCGATTGATCTTCGCTTCGTTCTCGGCCCACTCCGCCCGGTTGGTGATGAGCGTGTTGACCACGTTGGTCACTCCGGGCACACCGCGAACGGCGCGCTCGGCCGCCAGCTTGGAGTCGTCGTCGAATACTTTGCCGAACAACGTCACGGTGCCGTTGTCGGTATACGCCTTGACATGGTTGAACCTGCGATCGGATTTCAGTCGATCCTGCACGAGCGTCAGCAACGACGGTTTGGGAGTCGCGATCAGCTTCGGTGTCCGCCGGACATGCGGGTGCGGATGCGCCGCCGCGATCGCAGCCGGCCCCCCGGCCGGAGTCGTCTCGGCGGCTGGAGGAGGCACCGGAGTTGCCGCCGCGGCTTCGACACTCGGGATCGCTTCGGGCGTCGGAACGACGGCCGAGGCGTATTCCGGGAGTGCCGTGGGCTCCAGGTGTGAGAACTTGTCGAACAGCTTCGAGTCGATATCGTCGCGCTCGGCTCCGTTGCGGGCGAAGATTATCGGATAATCGACCTCTACGGCGGTGCCGCCGAACGGCTGAAGCGCCATCCCATCATGGTCTTGACCAGTTCCGCATCGAGAATCGGGTTGGGAGCGGTCGAAACCAGCACCTTGCCGTCAGTCACCTCCCCGGATGGAGTGACCTGCAGCCTCAGGACCAGTCCGTCGTGCGTGGTGGCGTCGGATGCGAGCGAGCGCCGGTAGAGGTCCATCAAGCCCGATTCGTTGTCGCTGAACAGCTTGCTCGAAACATCCTTGTCGCGCTCGGGCGCCGCGGCTGATTCGCCGGTCACCGCCACCGGAATCTTGTCCGACAGCGCGACGATCGGACCGGCCGCAACCGCCGGCGTCGCGGCGATTGCCGGCGTGGGCTGCATTGCGGCGTTCTCCGGGTGCCCCTGGCCCAGATGAATTGCGAACCAAGCTCCGCCACCCAGCGCCACCAGCGCAGCCACGATGTAGCCGATAGTCCCGGCGATGCTCCTTGCGCCCGGCGTGGGTTCAAGCGGCTCGTCGTCGAAGGTCGTTCTGGTAGCCGCCTTTGGCTTTGACGGGCCCGCCGCTGTCGGCCTAACGATGTCCGCTTTCGGAGTGGCGAGCTGCGCGCCGCAAAAATTACATATCACCTCGCCCGGCTCCGCCTTGCCTCCGCATACCGGACACGCGACAGCTTGCGCCGGGCCGGGCGCGCCCAGCTCCGCCGTGCCCGTCGTTTTCCTCGGCCCGCCAACAGAAATCAGCGCGCTGCCGTCCGCGTCGCAAAACCGCTCGCTGTCGGCGAAAGTCTTCTCGCATTGCGGACAGGTTTTCATTTTTTCACTTTTTCACGCGCGCGCCTTTGGCTCGTGCGATCGGGCTGTTGGCAAAATGATATCCACGCCGGGCCGGCAAGACCATCCCGCCCCCAGCGGCGGCATGTCACCGACGCGGGCGGCGCTAGCGTCGAACCAGCGCGGCGAACCGATTCGCGGCCGTCGCCGGCAAGCGAACCGGACGATTGCGATTCCGGCTCCAACGCCGTAGAGATCAGCCCGTGAAGCTCAAGACGCGCCTGTTCGGGACGACCTACGGGTTCCGCTCGGTTCGTGAAGTCCTGGCGCGCGCGAACGAGGCCCGCTCCGGCGACGAGTTGGCCGGGCTTGCCGCGCGTTCCGAGCGCGAACGAATCGCCGCCAAGATGGTGCTTGCGGATCTCACGCTCAAGGAACTGCGCGAAAATCCGGTCGTTCCCTACGAGCGCGACGAAGTCACGCGCACGATCGACGACGGTCTCGATCGCGAGGGCTTCGCGCGAATCCGCAACCGCAGTGTCGGCGAGTTCCGCGAATGGCTGCTCGACGACGCGACCTCAGGCACAGATATCGCCTCGGTAAGCCGCGCGCTTACGGGCGAGATGGCGGCCGTGGTGGCGAAAATCTGCTCGAACCTCGATCTGATCGTGATCGCCTCCAGGATCCGCGTCGTCACCAAAGCGCGCACTACAATCGGCCTGCCGGGACGGCTCTCGACGCGCCTGCAACCCAACCATCCGCGCGACGATCGCGAGGGAATCGCCGCTGCGATCTACGAGGGACTTGCCTACGCCACCGGCGACGCGCTGATCGGAATCAATCCTTGTATCGACGACCCCGGCAACATCAAACGGCTGATCGAGTCTGATCGCCGGGATTATCGAGCGCACCGGCGTGCCGACCCAGAACTGCGTGCTCGGCCATATCACGACCCAGATGAGAGCGCTCGAGGCAGGCGCGCCGATCGATATCCTGTTCCAGAGCCTGGCCGGAACCGAGAAGGCGCAGAGCGGTTTCGGAATCAACGTTGCGATGCTCGATGAGGGCGCGGCGGCGATTCGCGAGCGCGGTGCGCTCGCGGCGCCCAACCTGATGTACTTCGAGACCGGGCAGGGCTCCGAGCTTTCCGCCAACGCGCACGAGGACAGCGACCAGGTGACGCTCGAGGCCCGATGCTACGGGCTCGCGCGCCGCTACGCTCCACTGCTGGTCAACACCGTGGTCGGGTTTATCGGTCCGGAGTACCTCTACGACGCCAAGCAGATCACGCGCGCCGGTCTGGAAGACCATCTGATGGGCAAGCTGCTCGGCCTGCCGCACGGCGCCGACGCCTGCTACACCAATCACGCCTGCGCCGATCAGAACGACTGCGAGAATCTGGCGGTCCTGCTCGCGTCGGCCGGATGCAACTACTTCATGGCGGTGCCGATGGGCGACGACGTGATGCTCTCCTATCAATGCACCAGCTATCACGACGCGGCGGCTCTCAGAGCGGTGCTGAAGCTCAGGCTAGCGCCGGAGTTCGAGCAGTGGTGCGAGGAGCAGGGGATTATCGCGGACGGCCGTCTGACGAATCGCGCCGGCGATTCGCGGTCGCTTTTCGGAAATAATCACCCGTGAGCACGCCCGACTTTGCCGCGATGCGGCGCGCGACCCCGGCGCGGCTCGGCGTCGGGCGCGCCGGCCCGCGCTACACGACCGCCGCGCTGCTCCAGTTTCGCGCCGACCACGCCCGCGCGATCGACGCGGTGATTACCGAAGTGTCGCCGCGATGGGTCAAGCGCAGCGGGCTGCTCGAAGTCCGCAGCCGCGCCGCGACCCGTCAGGACTTCCTGCTGAGACCCGAGCTGGGCCGCATGCTCTTGGCCGAAGACGCGCGCCGGCTTCGGCATCTGTGCGGCAACTCGGCAAACTCCCGTCGCGCCGAGAAGCCGTCGGTCCTCGTGTGTGTCGGCGACGGTCTCTCCTCGACGGCGGTCGAGGCTAACGCCGCTCCTCTCGTGCGGGCGCTGAGCGCGCGGCTGGCCCGCAAATACCGGATGCTGAAGCCGCTGTTCGTGCGCAACGCCCGCGTGCGGATCCAGGATCATATCGGCGAAATTGTCCGGCCCGATGTAATCTGCATGCTGATCGGCGAGCGGCCGGGCCTGGTTACTGCCGAGAGCCTCAGCGCATACCTGATCTATCGCCCGCGGCTGCGCTCGCTCGAACCCGATCGCACCGTTATCTCGAATATCCATCGCGGGGGTCTGAAGATTCGCGCCGCAGCCTTGCAGATCAACCGGCTGATCGACGACGCGGTAAAGCATCAGGCAAGCGGCGCGCGGCTCGCGCAGATGCTTGCCGGGGAGGCAGGAGCGTAGAGCAGAAGCGCCCCGGGGACACTTTTCATGCGCGTTCATCTGTGGTTTCATTTTTCCCGTGACCTCCGATCGCGAAGCCGTACTCGAAGCGAATCTCGCCTTCTACCGCGCCTTCGAGAGCCTGGACATCGATCAAATGGCCGAAGTCTGGCTCAAGGAGCCCAATATTGTGTGTATCCATCCGGGATGGGCGAAACTCTCGGGATGGGGTCCCGTGATGGAGAGTTGGTCGCGGATTTTCGACAACACCTTTGCGATGAAGTTCGTGCTTGACGAGATCGAAGTGAAAGTCAGCGGCGACCTCGCGGTCGCGGTGGTTGAGGAAAGCATCACGCAAAACGGCTACGACGGTCCGTCGCACAGCAAGGTGATGGCGACCAACGTCTTCCAGCGCGCCGGCCACAAATGGTGGCTCATGATTCATCACGGATCGCCGGTGGTGGCGCCGCCGATGGAAGAGCCGCCGCTTCAGTAGCCCGGCGAAGGAATGAGTGACTCGGAGAGTTCATCGCTGTCGCGTGGAGACGGAAAATGAGCGAAACGCAGCGTGTCGGGACGCCAATCGAGTTCTGGTTCGACTTTGCCTCGGGCTATGCCTATTTCGCCGCGCTTGAAATCGAGGCGCTGGCCGAGCGGCACGGCCGGACGATCGCGTGGCGGCCTTTCACGCTCGGCGCCGCGTTCAAAGTCACGGGCGCGCAAGGGCTGAGCCGTACGCCGCTCAAGCGCGAATATGCGCGCCGCGACTGGCAGCGCCTCGCAAGGGTCAAGGGCGTGCCCTTCAACCTGCCGGAAAATCATCCAAGGACGGGATTGCCGGCGATCCGTGCTTTTTACCATCTGGAGCGAACGGATGCGCGTGCCGCCGCCGCCTTGGCAAAGCGTATTGTCATCGGCTACTTCCAGGACGGTCTCGATACGGACGATCCCAACGCCATCGCCGGGGCCGCGGCTCCCCTCGGGATCGACCCGGATATGATCCTGGCGGGCATCGCCGATCCCGAGGTCAAGGTCATCGCGCGCCAGCAAGGCGAGCAGGCGGTCAGCCGCGGCGTGTTCGGCTCGCCTTGGATCTTCGTCGACGACGAGCCCTTTTGGGGAAGCGATCGGCTGCCGATGGTCGAGCGGTGGCTCGAGGGCCGATGGTAGGGACCGCCGCCGACTGCCTGCGCGCTCGCGCAGCCAGGGAGGAGAACGACGATGCTCAAGCGTGTGGACCGGGTGCAGATCGCGGTGCGCGACACTGCCGCCGCGGCGCGGGCGATCGGCGCAGTCCTCGGCGCCGAGGTTGTGCGTCAGGATGAAGTCGCGGCGCTTGGGGCCCGGCGCACGGCCGTCCAGGCCGGTACCAGCATCATCGAGCCTGCTGGAGCCTGGCAAGCGGCGGGCCGGTCGGCGATTTTCTCCAACGATGGGGCGGCGGGCTCTTTGCCGTGGCTTCTCGGTTGACGATCTCGACGCGGCGGCCCGCCGGCTCGAAGAGGCGGGTGCGGCCTTCAAATCGGCGGGCGGACAACTGCTGGTCGAGCCGTCGGCCACCTTCGGGATGCGGGTCGTCTTGAGCGCTGATCGTGAGCGGGCTCCGGTCGGGCTGATCAAGTGGATTTACGAAGTCACCAACGTGATCGGCGACTGCCGCGCGGCAGCCGAGCGTTACGCGAAGCTGTTCGGACTCGATCGGTCGCGCTTCGTGCCGATCACCAGCCATGAATTTGGCTACACCGGCTCGCTTCTGATGTTCGACGCGAACGCGCCGGGGGCGACCCAGCGGCTCGATCGAATTGAGCTCTCGCAGATCACCGAGCCTGAAAAAGCGATGGGCCGCTTCCATTCGAAGCGCGGCGATTCGCTCTACATGTTCTATGTCGAAACCGATGACGTGGCGGCGATCGCGTCGCGGCTGGAGAAGCAGGGCGCCCGCTTCGCGGCAGGGCGGTGTGACGAAGCCGGGCTGTCCGGCATCTTTATTCATCCGAGCGCGTTCTGCGGAGTGCTGGTCGGAGTCAGCCGGACCGAGAACGCGTGGCTATGGTCGGGCGATCCGGAACGCGCCCGCCGCGCCGCCGCCGCGCTGGCGGCCAGACGGTAACAGGTGATGTTCTGAACGAGCCGAATGGACGCCGGGTAGCGGGCCACGGCACGCTCAGGCAGAAAGGAGGTCTTTCGTGCTCGTCGGGATTTGCTCTTGTTTGGAAAGGATGCCCTGTCCGGGGCTGTATCGCAGTGTGATCAGGACTCCGGAGTTGGGGCCCTCTCCCGCGAGACGGCGAACTAGCAGATCGGCGAGGGCTGGATCCTCTGCGGTGCATACAATCTGATGACCGCCTTGCCCAATGGCTGACAGCACTTCAACGACGTGGAGAGCACGATAGTCGTCAATGTGCTGTACGGGATCGTCAAGAACTATGCTCCTTAGCTTGCACCAACTCCGAGAAAGGTGAACCGCCAACATGAAGGCGAGCCCTAGTGCCCTCCTCTGACCGCTGCTGAATATGAAACGGGGATTTAGCTCTACGCCTACCTGTAGGCTCAGGAACCGTCGAACCTCGCCGCGCATTAAGTAGTCGATCTCCGGCCATTCAACATGCGGGCGAAGTCGAGCGTAGAGCTCGGAGAGCAACGGGCTAAGGGTTGCCAGTTTCTCTTCAAGCATTTCGCCAGAAACCCGCTTCACGGCAGCCTCAGCTTTCTGTGCACTTTGGAGAGCCGAATTCGCGTCTTCGAACTCGCCTTCGACCTTATCCGCGGCTTTCTGAGCGAAAGCAAGGTCGCGTTCCAAACCGGTCACTGCTTCCAGCGAACGCCAGGCATCCAAGCGAACGCGGGAGCCTTCCAGAAGAGCAACCACGCTCTGGAGGGGACGTCCTTTTCGACTCAATCGCGCTTACAGACAGCTGCACCCCGATGCTCTGGGCCTCATGCTGAAGCGCGGAGAGACCGGATTCGAGGGCTGCCGAGAGGCCAGCGTCCTTCTGGTGTCTCTCAGTTACGGCACGAAGTCTCTCCCGGACTTCGGCAAGATGGTTCACGAGGTCCGCCTCTTGTTTCGCGAGTGCAGTAAGGCCCTGATTAAACCCGGATACGCGCTCCTCGATCCGTTGTAGGTGAGCCCCGTAGGCCGAGAGTGGTATCTGCGATCCACACAATGGGCAGTGGCCGTCAACAAGCCCAATCCTCCGCCCGTGTTCACGAAGTTGGGCCAATGATGATTCGATCGGAGAGCGGTCCCGCTCGATTCTCAGTTTTGCCTGGAGCTCGTCGAAGAGATTCCCGGTCCGCTGAAGTTCCTGTTCCAGTGTCTCCATCTCAGTCTTTGATTCTTGGCGGCGTTTGAGAAAGGAGGGGCTGCCGATAGTTGCTCGTTGGCCTTCGAGCTCCAAATAGCTCGCAGCGAGACGCGTCAGCCTGTCTATGGCGCTGCGAGTGGAAACGATCCCCTCATTGATCCGGCTCATTATGCCAACGACGTTGGTTGGCAGGTCTGGGAGGACGCCCGACAGTCGAGCACAAAACTCCTCGAGGTCGAACTCGCCGGCTTCTGACGCTCGGGTCTTGGCCGCGCTCAATTTGCTCGTTATTTCTATTACCCTTTCTCGCTCGAGCCTGTATGCATTTTCACGGTTCTTGCAAAATTCCGTGAGTTTTCGTGCCAAATTCTTGGCTTTTGTCTCTACCCTTGCGGTGTCCACTAGGCCTATCGCCTGCTTCACGAACTCGAAGCGTTCGGTCTCGGACAGGTCCGTGCTGAGCCGATTGATAGTTTCATCACGGACTACGGTTGTCAGACAGAGCTGCTCTATCGCGTCAAGCGGAGCCGTCGCTTCATCGACGAGACCAGCCCGAACCTCTTGGGCCAGACCGTCGGCACCTGCGCTATCGTCGGGCTCTCGGCGTACGGTAAATTCGCGCCCCTCGTCGTCTTCGAGCGTTAGACTCGCGAACAGGCTTTCCGCTTTGGCGTCGCCGCGCCACCAAAAATAGTCGGGAATCCTTTCGCGTCGTTCCGTGTCCTGAGCGTAGCGGCTGAGGGTGCCGGTAAGTACGAACTCAATGGCGTCGCAGATGGTACTTTTGCCGCTACCGTTTCGCCCGGTGATGACGGTCAAATCTTGGCCGAAGCGAATCTGAGCGGGGCGTAAGAAGCCCCGAAAACCAGAGAGCTCAAGAGATCGGAGCTTCATCATTTGGCTATGAGCGCATCTGCCAGATCATCGGCAGGCGAGTCCCCAAGCAGGCCAGACACGACGGGAGCAGGAAGCACCGCGCTGATTCGACCCCTCAAGCGCTCCTCAGCGTTCTGCTGGTCAAGCACCACAAGGTTCTCGATCGGTAAGATAGGGTACAGGGCCTTCAGCACGTCCGTCCGGGTGAGCAAGCCGGCCTGCGCGATTTTCCTAGTTCCCCTGAAGTCTTCTTCGATCATCGTGAGTTCTCGAAGAACGCCTTCGTCGGCGCTGTCCTCCGTCAAGAGAATCGAGTAGGCGTTCCAGGACTTCCGTCCCAGTGTACGAATCGTTCTGTCGTTCAGCCGCAAGAACTCATCCTGCTGAGACTGCCACTGCGACAGAAGCAGCGCGGAGCTCGGCGCGTGCCATATGAAGCCGTAGATCGTCGAGTTCTCGAAATAGAGCTGATCTGATTTCTGCGGCCGAACCACGCGGAACCCGGCATTTTCCAAAATCGAACGCGCTGATTGGAGCAAATCCACGTTGTGAAGCCTCAGATCATTCTTCTAGACGCTGACGGGCGTCGTCCAAGGTGATCCACTGACCCGCCACGCCCGCTCTTACCACGCCGAAGCCTCTGTTTCCAACTATGTCCGCCGGCGCCCCGCCGTCAGCGTAGGAGCCAGGCGCAGACGACCAGTTCGTCCGTTGCATTTACGGCGTCTTTCGCGAATTCCTTCCTGACCGCGCTTATCGGACGGCCCGATCCCATGACGATACGAATTGTACCCAAGGTATCGCTCTTGTAGCGAGTGCCACTCTGTGGGATGCCTTTGTCTCGCAGGATCAGGTGGGCCACACCGACCGCCCTCATTTCGAGGGATGGTCGCTTCGCTCGCACGGCCGTTCCCGGGCCAGCTCCCGTGGCGTCCCTGCGGAGATCGTAAAATTCGTCCGTTGACATAGGGGTTGGGAAATCCATCGGCGGTATAGCGGTCCTGCCGGTGGCCGCCCTATAATCGCTCGCGGAATCCGCGAGTAGTCTTTCCAAGAACCTTCGAGAGAACCTGTTCCTGAGCTCGTCTAGAAAATCCGCTCCAGAGCATCGAACTCGATTGAAATCGACACCGCTCGCATTGGCCCAAGCCCACAGATCAGGCGCCTTATACTTGAGTTTGTCGTCCTCCTTGGGGTCAACCACGACCACGAGCGGCGGCTGAATGGACCTAATTGCTTCCTGAAGAACTTGGTTCAAATAATCCCAATCCGACCAGAAGCCTACGAGAATCAAGTGCTTCCCGAAAAGACGTGCGGCGAGCCAGTTGGCGAAGAACTCGACGCGTTTCTTCAGTATCGCCATTTGCAATGGTCCCGACAGTTGAGACACGCACCAGATCGTGTTCTGCCGTTCCCGCGCGATGCAGCCATGTAACTTTACGAGGGGCCGGTGAGGTCGCGCGAAGGTGAGGTCCTCTGCACTTATTGTACTCAGGAAATCGGCTTCGCCCAATGCCTTTGCAGCGAGCTCGACGAGCTCGTCCACGTTGGTGGTGAGACCGGAATCGAAGACACCGCACGCAAGAAAATCAGCAATTGCCGCGTGTCCGGCGTTTGGTTGACTTCTGAATGGAGCCCAGTCGACCAACTTATTTAGGAAAAGAGCAAGCTGGTTTTTGGTGAGAAGATAGTGGACCAATTTCTCCAACGAATCGTTCGGAGGCTTTTCGCCGACGATCAGTTCGTATTTGGCAGAGGCCGTCGCCGCGATGTCAGCGGCTGACGGAACGGAACTTGGCGAGGCCATCGATAGGCCAGCGCCGCACAGAATCGCCAGCCTGTCTTCCTCGACCGCAGCAAGAAGCTTCAGAGCTTAGTCTTCGTCCATGGCCTCGCGCCAGTTCCAACCCTCTCCGTGGCGGCTCGCTGCCCCTTTAAATCGGGGAGTTGCCCGGGTATGCAGGCCTCCACGGCATCGAGAAGTCCACCTGTCTCACCACCGGAGAAATCAACAGCCCTGCCATGCACGCGAATATGAGCGCGCGCCCGTGATTGACCCGCTACCAAACCGCGATTCGATGCCCCCTTCTTTTCGATGGGTCCTAAACTCCCGCGCTCAGCCCTTGACGCGCATCGCGGCGACCAGAATCGCCGCGATCTCGGGGCGCGTGAACTCGGGCGGCGGTGCTTCGCCCTTCTGCAGCATCTCGCGCACTTTCGTGCCCGACAGAATCAGCCGATCGGCGTCGCCGTGCGGGCAGGTCTTGTACGACGCCATCCCGGCGCAGTGCCGGCAATAGAAGGTGTTCTCGAAGCATCAGCGGCGTAATCCCGATCTCGGCCGGGCTGAAGCGCTCGAAGAGTTTCTGCGCATCGTAGGTGCCGTAGTAGTTTCCCACCCCCGCATGATCGCGCCCCACGATGAAATGGGTGCAGCCGTAATTGCGCCGCATGATCGCGTGCAGGATCGCCTCGCGCGGACCGCCGTAGCGCATGTGCGCCGGCAGCACGGAGAGCATCGCGCGGTTCTTCGGATAGTAGAGGTCCAGTAACACTTTGTAGGTTTCCATCCGGACCGCGGCGGGAACGTCGTCGCCCTTGGTCTCGCCGACCAGCGGATGGAGCAGCAGGCCGTCGCAGATTTCGAGCGCGGCCTTCTGGATGTACTCGTGCGCGCGATGGGCCGGGTTGCGGGTCTGGAACGCGACAATTTTCTTCCATCCGCGCTCGGCGAAAGCGGCCCGGGTCTGGCGCGGCTCGAGCCGGTACTCGATAAAAGTCCGCCCGGGAATTTCCGCGAACAGAATAACGCGCCCGGCCAGGCACCAAGGCGGCGTCGCGATTACGTTCTTCGCGCCCGGATGGCTCTCGTCGGGCGTGCCGAACACGGCTTCGGCCTCGCGCTTGCGATCGACCTTGAAAACCTCCGCGAGCTTCAGGATCGCCAGCCGCGTGCCGTCTTCAGCCGCCAGCGCCACGTCGGCTCCGGGCTTGAGCTTCGCCGCCTGCGCTGGCTCGACTCCGAGCGTGATCGGAATCGACCACGGCGTGCCCGAGGCCAGCCGCATCTCGTCGCGGCTGCGAACGTAATCGGCCTCGCCCATGAATCCCGTGAGCGGCGAGAACGCCCCCGAGGCGAGCATCTCGAGGTCCGCCAGATCGCGCGAGCTGAGCATAACGGAGGGAAGTCCCGCGGCGTGCGCGCCGAGCTTCGATCGCTCCGCTGCCGGCGCCTCAAGATCGGCCAGCTCGCCGCCGCCGTGGGCCGAGATGGCTCCAGAAGCCTGCGCGCTCATCGCGCCGCCCCGTTGCGGCGGACATAGCTCAACTCTTCGAGCCGGGCGATCAGCCTGCTGAAGCTTTCAGCGGCAGTCTCACGATCCGACTCGACGATCAGCTCGGGGCTGTGCGGCTCCTCGTAAGGATCGGAAACCCCGGTGAACGAGGCGATCTCGCCCTTGAGCGCCTTCTTGTAGAGCCCTTTGACGTCGCGCTCGACCAGCTTCTCCAGCGAGCACTTCACATAGACTTCGACGAAGCGACCGTGCGACTTGCGCACTTCGTCGCGGATTTCGCGGTAGGGCGAAATCGCGGCGGTGATCGCGACTACGCCATTGCGGGCCAGAAGCCTGGCGACGTAGCCGATACGCCTGATGTTGGTGTCGCGGTCTTCTTTGGAGAAGCCCAGTCCCTTGGAAAGGTTGGTGCGAATCTCATCGCCGTCGAGCACTTCGACGCGATGGCCTCGCGCGCGCAACTCGTCAGCAACCATGGTCGCCAGCGTAGACTTGCCGGCCCCCGAAAGGCCCGTAAACCAGAGCGTAAACCCTTCATTCATAACGCCAAAAGCTTCCTCTGCCGAATAGATTACTTGTAGAGCCTTCTAAGTTACTTAATCCCTTGGGACACCACAAGGGCGCGCCGACAAAATCTGAGCCTATAGAGAATAGGCCTAGCCGGACAATGGGCCTAAGCCGATCAGCGGCCAGTAGAAGTGAATGATGAGGTTGAGCCCGGCCCATGCGCAGAGCCACATCAAAGCGCCGGCCCCCAACAACTCGCGGGTGCGAAGATAGCCGCTCGAATAGGCCAGCGCGATCGAAGGCGTGCCGACCGGAAGGACGAAAGTGAGCCCGGCAGGGACTGCCACCGTCAACGTGATCGACCGCGGCTCGATTCCGAATCGACGCGCCAAGCCGAGCCCCACTGGCAGCAACGCCGCAACCACTGCCGAATGGCTCAGCGCCTCGGCCGAGAGCAGCGTGATCAGCGACAAAATCGCGAGCATCAAAGCCGGCGACTGAGTGCGGCCCAGCGTCGCGGAGGCAAGGTAGGCCGCGGCGCCGCTGTGATCGAGCGCCGAACCCAGCGCGATCGCGCCGCCATACATCAGAATAATCCCCCAGTTCACGTACTCCTCGACTTCGTGCCACGAGAGCAGGTTGAAGACGAACAGCGCAACGACCGCGAGGATCGCGATTCCCGCCAGTCCAAATCTGGTGCTGCCGAACAGCCACGCAATCACGGTCAAAGCCAGAATCGCGGCGACCGCTTTCTCCTCGAATTTCATCCGGCCCAGTTCGGCGTAGCGCCGGCTGAGATCGGCCACGCTATCTTCCACCGAGACCAGTTCCGAGCGGAAGTAGCGCGACAGCACGAAGTATCCGGCGACGAGCAGGATTGCGACCAGCGGCACGGTCGCGAGCGACCAGCGCAGGAACGAAATCGACTGGCCGGTCGCCTCGCCCAGGATTCCCAACGCAAGCGGGCCGCGCGCGCCGCCGAGCAGCGTGCCGATTCCGCCGATATTGGCGCCCCAGGCCATCGCGAGGAACAACGCCGTAGCGTAGCGCGAGCGCCCCGGCTCCAGCTTCATTGAGGCGGCCAGGTCCAGCACGATTGGAAAGACCATCGCGGCGACCGCGTGCTCCGGAATCAGGAACGACATCGTCGCGCTCAGCAGGTAGATCGCGCGGACCAGTGCCGCGGGCGTCCGTCCGAAACGCGCGAAAATTCCAAGCGCGATCCGCTTGCCGAGTCCGCGATGGTTCACCGCCGCGGCGAGCATGAAGGCCGAGAGCAGGAAAAAGATGGTCTCGTTGCCGAACAGCGCGTAGGCGTTCTTCGGCGGCATCACGCCCGACACTCCCAGCAACACGATCACCAGCAGGCTGGTGACCATCAGTGGGAGAGCGCCGGTGACCCAGTAGATTACGGCGATCGCGAAGACGGCCAGCGCGCGCTCGGCCACCACGCTCAGTCCGTGCGGCGGCGTGGCCGTGGCGAGGATCGCAAAGGCCGCCGCGCCCGCGATCAGCATGAACGGCCGGATGCTCTGCGAGAGCAGGATCAGCGCGATCGGCCGCGTATCGATTACTACTTCTTCAAGCTCGTGCGGGAGCGGGGCGCGCCCTCCGCGATGGTCCGGCGCGCTCATAGGCGGGAGGAGTCGAGCGAGGCGCGCACTCGCCGGACGCGCAGGCGGCGGCGAAATCGCGCCAGCGAGCGCGTAGCGAGTGCGCCCAGACGGTTGCGGGCCAACTGCTGGAGCAAAAGCGGAAGCTGCGGCGCGCCGGGCACGAAGAAGCGCGCTTCGAGCGGCGTGATCGCGCTCGAGAGGTCGCGCGCCCAAGTCATGTTGAGGCCCGATTTCAGCGCGGACTCGAACAGTGCTGCGCACAGCGGCGCGGCCTGCGCTACCAACTGTGCTGCGTCGCGCGGGCGATCCGAGGCCGGCGGGACGCCGAGCAGCGGCAGCACGCCGATTTGGGCGAGCTCGATCGATCGCCGTTCGGATCGCGCTCGCGGGCGAGAGGCCGATCTCCAACTCCGACCATACCGCTCCGCCCGGAAAAATCCGCGCTGCGTGGCCGAGGGCGTCGATATAGCGCTGGCGGCCGAAGAAGCGCGCGCGGCCGGGAAAATGGCGCGCCATCGTTTCGGCGTCGGCGGCTTCGAGGTTGTAGCTGAGCGCATCGACGCCGGAGGCGTAGGTGAGATCGATCGCGCGGAGCGAAGCCGGCGGATGCATCGTCACCGCGACCATCGTGTCGAAATGGCGATGGATCGCCTCCAGGTAGGGCGTGAGCCGACCCACGCCGGCGTCGTCGCCGGGAAAGTAGCCGACCTGCAGATGGACGGCTTCGGCGGCGCCCTCGTCAAAGGCTCCGCGCAGCGCCTCGATAACGTCGTCCACCGCCCAGACTTCGCCGGCCTTCTCCGTCAGCTCGCGCCCGAGGCAGAATGCGCATGCGCGCCCCGTAAAGCCCAGACCGCATCCCCCGCCGAGCGCGACAGTCGCATAGCTGCCGCGCACCTGCGCGATGGCTCCCATCGAGATTCCGCGCGGGGTCTTTCGCGCCGCGAACTCGGGGGTGGGCACGACTCGTGCCGCGGCCTCGCTTTGGGCATCTCCAATTCCTTGGCCGATGCCGCAGCCGACAAAAGTCACGCCGCCACGCTCGATCAGCTTCAAGGCCGAGGCGGGATCGATTTGGGCGCGAGCCCATACATCGCCTTCGAGCACCAGCTCTATCCATTTACCTGCGGGCCAATCGCCGGCTGCGCGTCCGTCGGCCATGTGTCCGTCAACAGCGATCCCGCTGATTGCCAGCGCGAGCTTGAGCAGGCCGGGATGATTGGCGATGGCGATTTCCGAGGCCATCGCGGTCATGCGGCTCCGCGTTGCGGCTTCGGCGCGCGGCCCTCGATACCAAGCAGGTTGAAGTGAATTCCCAGCGCAGCCGGCGAGGCGAAAATTTCGCTCGCTCCCGCCGAGACCAGGGCATCGCGGCTTTCGGGCCGGATTGCGACTCCATAGAAGCGCACGCCGGCAGCACCCGCCGAGTTGAAGTCGGCGATACTGTCGCCGACCAGCGCGGCAGAGCAGGCGTCTACCCCGCAAAGTTCGAGCGCGCGCTCGACCATGTCGGGCGCGGGCTTGAGCGGGAGCAGCGTGTCGCGGCCGACGATTGCGCGGATCGCGCCGCCGACCCGATTGCGGCGCGTCCAGCGCGCGACGGTACGCGAGCAGTTGGACGTGACGATCGCAATCGGGACGCCGCGTGCCTCCAGCGAGCGCAGCAGATCCAGGGCGCCCTGAGTCGGAGCGGCGCGATCGGCGCCCGCCAGCTCGTGCTTTTCGATAATCGCGGAAGCCTGATTCAAGATCGCGGCGGCCGCGGCGGACGGATCGTGCGCGGCGTCGCTCGCGAGCAGGCGCGAGCGGAGAGCGTCATACAGGAGCAGGTTGCCGCTTGGGAATTGATCGAACAAATCGCTAGGCGCGCCGTGCTTGCGGAGAAAAGCTTCAAGCCGGCGGCGGCTCGCCGCCCAATCGACCTCGGTCTCCAGCAGGGCGAGCGTGTTGTCGAAGTCGAAGAGCCAAAGCGCGATATCGCCTGGCCGCCGCGCCGGCTGGATTTGCTCGCCGCTGGCGAGCAGTTTTGTCCGATCGCTTGCGCGCGGCAGTCATTGCAGCTTGGCCCCGGCGCGCGCGATCGAGCATCCGCAACGCGCCGGCCCCGATTTGGCTTTGATCTCGCGCGCGGTGCATTGGTATCCGTCGAATTCGAGCACAGTCGGTGCGGAAGGCATTCGCCCGATCAGGAGCTTGAAGGCCTCGACTGCGGCGGCCATCGCGATGAAGCCGGCGGTTTCCGCGCGCGCGGCGGCCGGTGCGAGCAGGCCGGCGTTGGCGCAGGCGGGGCAGGGCGGCGTCTTCGTCATCACGGCAATCTTGCCCGGGACATCCAATCGGGCAAGGATCAACGGCTGCGATAGCGGCGCGCCCGCAAGTTGCCGTGCCAGATTGATGGACTCCACGCGGTCGGCGAGGATCACGATAAGATCCGCAGGATCAAAAAAGTCGCGGGCCAAGACCACCTTGGCGTCGGGATTCAGCGCCCGCAGATCCGCGATCGCGCGTTCGACGCGCGACCTGTCCGATTTAGCGGATTCGGTGCGGATTTGAACTTGAATTGTCCCGACCCCGGCCCCGGCCATGTACGCCAGCACCGGCTCGATGTCGCTGGGTGCGCCGACGATCAGAAGCCGCGAAGCGAGCAGGCGTTCCTGTCCGCGTCCGCCGACTTCGGGGACGATTATCTGGCGGCTGTAACGCTCGATTTGCGAGTCGCTGAGCGCCATGCGGATTTTGGCCGGCGTGGAAGTGGCGCGCCGGCGCTACTCGATGACGTTTTTCTCGATCGGCTCTACGGTCACGCCGGTCTGCCGAAGCCAGCTCAGCGCGCGGTCGATCTGCTCGCTGCTGCCCTCGAATTCCACCGCCACCAGGCCCATCTCTTCCGAGACGCTGGCGCCGCGGATATTGAACACCAGGTCGAATTTCTTGACGAGCTGATAGAGCAGCGGCTGCTTGATCAGATCGCGCGGGTAGCTCAAGTAATAGCGCTCGGTCATGGGTTCCATTTTTTCAGGAGTTGAGGCAGCCGTTCGCGGGCCCACGCCTGCCATCCGATCCACAAGTTGGTCGAAAGGTACTTGTCGCCGAAGTCGGGAAAGATCGTCACCACGCATCCCTCTTTGAGTCCACGCGCGACCTTGATCGCCGCCAGCAGCGCCGCGCCGCTGGATTGACCGACCAGAATTCCCTCGACCTGCCCGAGCGCGTAGACCATCTCGTAGGCGTCCTCGGTGCCGATCGGGATTTTGTCGTCCAGCTCGTTCTCGTGGTAGATCCCCGGCACGATCGAGGTTGCCATGTGCTTGAGCCCCTCGAGCCCGTGCAGCGCGTCGTCAGGCTCGACGGCGATCACCTTGATCGAGCGGTTGCGCGACTTGAGATAGCGCCCGGTGCCCATCACGGTGCCGCCGGTGCCGATTCCGGCCAGAAAATGGGTTACCTGTCCGTGCGTTTGACGCCAGACTTCGGGGCCGGTGGTTTCGAAGTGGGCCCGCACATTCGCCTCATTGTTATACTGATCCGGCTTGAAGTAGCGCTCGGGGTTTTCAGCGATGATCTTGCGGCACATCCGAATCGCGCCGTCGGAGCTCTCCAGCGGATCCGAATAGATGGCCTTGGCGCCGAACGCCTCGATGGTCTTCTTGCGCTCGCGGCTCACGTTGGCGGCCATCACCGAGCTCGACCGGATAGCCCATCACCGCGCCGACCAGCGCGAGCGCGATGCCGGTGTTGCCCGAGGTCGAGTCGATTATCACCTTGCCGGGCCTGAGCTCGCCGTGCTCGAGTCCGGCGCGGATCATGCTCAGCGCGGGGCGATCCTTCACCGAGCCGCCGGGATTGAAGCCTTCGAGCTTGGCGAAAATCCGCACGCCGGGCCGCAGCAGGCCGGCCGTCACCTTGGTGATGTCCAGCAGCGGCGTGTTGCCGATCAGGTCGAGCGCGCTGGTGACGCGCGCGGCCGGCACCGGATTTTCGCTAGCGTCCGCCGGCGATCGCAGGGACGATTGAAATATCGTCGCCATCCTTGACCTTGGAATTGAGCTGATCGAGAAAGCGGATATCGTCGCCGTTGAGATAGATGTTGACGAAACGGCGGACCTCGCCTTTGTCGTCCAGCAGCCGCTCGCGCAT
Source organism: uncultured delta proteobacterium (assembly GCA_963793115.1). Taxonomy (GTDB): domain Bacteria; phylum Desulfobacterota; class Binatia; order Binatales; family Binataceae; genus CAVVMA01. Next base: position 489,858 of record CAWBYV010000004.1, on the reverse strand, counting down.
CCCCGGATGGTGCAACTCCAGATCCTCGATTACGGACCGTATCGATTCGCCCGCCGCGGCGACTTCCTCGCTTCCGGCGGTGAATCTGCGCAGCGGAGTGGGTACTCGAACCCGCACTGACATAGTATCGCTCTCCTTCCGAGTTGTCGCCTGGATAGTTGTTTGACTTGATGCTTATGCCGAGTTTCGGCCGCTTACAAGGGAGCCCGGTGGCGCGGCTTGCTTGAGCTTGCCGTTGCTGAGCCGCTCGAACAGCGAGTCGAAATCCTTGAGCCGCGCATCGATCACGAACGGCTGGTCGATCGCGTCCGCGACCGCCTCGAGCGTCTTGTAGCCGTTGCCCGTGATCGAGACCACCACCGTCTCGTCGGGCTTGATTCTGCCTTGCGCGATCAGCTTGAGCGTGACGGCGAGCGTGGTGCCGCCGGCGGGTTCGGCGAAAATTCCCTCGGTGCGGGCGAGCAGCTTGATCGCGTCGATAATCTCGGGATCGGTGGCGGCGTCGCCCCAGCCGCCGGATTCCCGCACGGCCAGCAGCACGTAATAACCGTCGGCGGGATTTCCGATCGCGATCGACTTCGCGATCGTGTTGGGCTTGACCGGCGTGATCAGGTCGACGCCCTTGTGCAGCGCATGGATCACGGGCGCCGAACCCGCCGCCTGCGCCGTGTTGATTTTGCAACTGCCGCCGCTCAGCAAGCCGACTTCCTTGAGTTCCTTGAAGGCCTTGGCGACTTTGGGCAGGATCGTGCCGCCCGCGGTCGGCACCACCACCTGGTCGGGCAGCCGCCATCCGAGCTGTTCGGCGATCTCGAAGCCGAAGGTCTTGGCGCCCTCGGTGTAGTACGGGCGGAGGTTGATATTGACGAACGCCCATCCGTACTTGTCGGCGATTTCGCTGCACAGGCGGTTAACATCGTCGTAGTTGCCGCGAATCGTTATGACCTGCGCGCCGTAGATGGTCGAGCCGACGACTTTGCCTGCCTCCACGCCCTCGGGCATGAAGATGTAACACTTGAGTCCGGCCCGCGCGGCGTGGGCGGCTACCGCGGTGGCGAGATTGCCGGTTGAAGCGCAGGAGACGGTTGTAAAGCCGAAGTCGCGCGCCTTGGTGATCGCGACCGAGACCACGCGGTCCTTGTAGGAGAGCGTCGGATGGTTGACCGTGTCGTCCTTGACATAGAGCTTCTTGAACCCGAGTTCGGCCCCCAGGCGCTCGGCATGAAGCAGCGGCGTGAAGCCCGAATGGAGCCCGATCGCCGGGCTCGCCGTCAACCGGCAGCAGCTCGCGATAGCGCCACAGGTTTCGCGGGCGCGCCTCGATAATCGGGCGCGAGATCGCGGCCTTGATTTTTGCGTAGTCGTAGACGACCTCGAGCGGGCCGAAGCAGGTCTCGCACACGTGGAGCGGCTCGATCGGATATTTCTGGCCGCACTCGCGGCACTTTAGGCCTGTGATGTAGCTCATCGTTTCCCTCTGTACCTTACCCTCACCGTACCCTCACCCGGCGAACGCAGCGTTCGCCGGCCTCTCCCTTATCAGGGAGAGGCAACTCAGTCGGCGCTTGCGGCGCTACGCGTGCGTTGAGTCTCCTTCGCGAGCGGCGCCGCATTGGCATCCGGCACGCGGCTCGACCGGCGTGATTCGCGTTCGGCTTCCGATCCCGTTCGCGGCGCCGTCGCAGGTCAGGATCTTTCCCGCGAGCGTGGGCCGCGCCGGCAAGCCATTGCAGCGCCTGCGCGGCCTGGACCTCGCCGATCGCCCCGGCGACGGGCCCGACGATCCCGGCCTCGCGGCAGCTCGCGATCTCGGCTTCGTCCGGCGGCTCCTCGAACAGGCATCGCAGGCATGCGGTTCGCGACGGAATCACGGTCATCGCCTGACCCTTCATACCGATCACGCCGCCGTAGGCGAAGGGCCGCTGCGCCGCGATGCAAGTATCATTGATCAGGAACTTCGCGGCAGGATTGTCGGTCGCGTCGATCACGAAGTCGCAGGCGGCTATCAGATCAACGGCGTTGGACGTATCCAGCGCGCAGCGATGGGCTTCGATCGCGGATTCAGCCGCCGCACACGCCAGGCGGCGGACCGCGGCCTCGACCTTCGGCAATCCGATATCGACCTCGCGATAGATCACCTGACGACAGAGATTGGACAGCTCGACCGGGTCGGGGTCAACCAGGACGATCGCATACGAGGCTTCGCGCGCGCACGAACCTGCGCGCCGAATTGCCATTGCCGCCGGCACTCCAAGGCCGCCTGCTCCAACGATCAGGATCCGTCTACTTGCCACGCGAGTCGTCCGTGGCGAGCCTTCGAGCGCGGTGTGGCGAGGGCCCGACAAAACAAAAGACCCTCTTCCCTGGCGATAAGGACGAGGGTCTCAGAGACTTCTCGCCTTATCTATCGAGGCTTCCAACTTGAGAAGCCACGCTGGAGTTAGCACCAGCACCCCATTGGGGCCGGTTGCTGCGGCATCTTCGGGCCAAGTCCCTCCGCCGCTCTCGATAAGGCTACGCTCCAATGTAATTAGAGCAGCAACGCAAGGCTGTCAACCGACCTCCGACGGGGCTCGGCGGGCTCAAGGGCGGCGTCGCATGCAAGACCAAGCTGTCCAAAGCCAAGCGCACCGCGATTGCCCGGAAGGCAGTCCAGGCGCGCTGGCGCTAGCATCGCGAATCCCGTACTAGATTAGCGAGACGGAGTCCGCCGCAAGAAGGAGGAGAAATCAGATGGACTGCGGAGTTCAACCGTGCACTGACCCAACAAATCAGCGAACGATCCTACTCGACGATTTGAAGATCGAATTTCGGCTGTGTGACAAGCACTGGGTCGCATTCAGAAACGGAGATTTAGTCGATCTCGCTTGGTTGCCTAAGGCCATCGCCCGCGCGCAGGCACGCGCCCGGATTCTGCAATATTGGTCTTGAACCGCCCTATCTGGGGCGCTGCAACTCGCAGCGGGCACATGGACCGGATCGGCCTCGGAATTGGCCGAATCGTAGGCCAATCCGGCACTTTGGCGTTAATGGCCAAACTGCACCAGTCCCGCAACGGGCCGACCAACCGGTCAGCGACATCGGCAGGGTAGCCGCTGGCGCGGTCTAGCGAATCAGCAGCTCGGCGATCTGGATACCGTTGAGCGCCGCGCCTTTGCGGAGCTGATCGCCGACCACCCAGAAATTGAGCGCGTTGGGACAACTGATATCGTCGCGGATGCGCCCAACGAAGCAGTCGTCGTGTCCTTCGGCCAGAATCGGCATCGGATAGCGGTTGTGCGCCGGATCGTCGAGGACCTGAAGTCCCGGAAAGCGCTCGAAGGCTTCGCGGGCCTTCGCCGCGCCGACCGGCCGCTCGGTCTCGGCATTGATCGCGATCGAATGGGCGGTGAAGACCGGCACGCGCACGGTAGTCGGCGATAGCGCCAGCTCCGGCAAATCGAGAATCTTGCGGACCTCGTTCACCAGCTTCATCTCTTCGCCGGTGTATCCGCCCTCGACGAACTTGTCGATATGCGGGATCAGGTTAAAAGCGATCTGATGCAGGAAGTGTTTGGGCTTGATAGTCTCGCCGCGCGCCCAGGCCAGCGATTGCTCGCGCAGGTCCTCGATCCCGCCCACGCCGGCTCCGGATACGGCCTGGAAACTGGTCGCGATCACGCGCCGCAGCTTGCCCGCGTCATGCAACGGCTTGAGCGGCATCACGGTGACGATAGTCGTGCAGTTCGGGCAGGCGACAATTCCCTTGTGCCGCCGGGCGGCATCCGGGTTGATCTCCGGGACGACCAGGGGTACGTCGGGATCCATCCGGAACGCGCTCGATTTGTCGATCACGATCGCGCCCGCCTTGACGGCGAGCGGCGCGAACTCACGCGACTGGCTGGAGCCGGCCGAGAAGAAGGCGAAATCGACCCCTTTGAAGGAGTCGGCGCCGACGATCTCGATCGCGATCGATTCGTCGCCGAACTTGACCGTCTTGCCCACCGACCGCTCCGACGCGAACGCGCGCAGCTCCCTGACCGGGAACTTGCGCTCGCGCAGCAGTCTCAGCGTGGTCTGACCGACGGCGCCGGTGGCGCCGACGACTGCAACTTTTAATCCGCTCAGCATCGCGTACGTAGTCTATCGCAGATACGGGTCGCGAGTGAACGCCCGTGGCGCCTACTTGCGGCCGATCACGGCCTGAGTCGGGCGCGGACCGGGAATCACTTTCAGCGCGATGTCGCGATAACCCGCCGCCTCCATCATCCGGCGGTACTCGGGCAACGTGTAGGTGTCGCCTTCCTGGCTCCAGATCAGCATCGTAAGCGCGAAGACCAGGGCGAATCGATCCTTTTCGCGCGCGTCGTCGGGAATGAGATCGACGATCATGAGCACACCGCCATGCGCGGTCGCGGCGTGGAGCCGGCGCGTGAGATCGATGCACTTCGCGATACTGAAGTGATGATAAATGTTGACCGCGAGCACCAGGTCGTAGCCTGCGCCGAGGTCGTCGGCAAAGATGTCACCGGGGCGGAACTCGACTCGCTCCTTGAGGCCCATCTGAGCCGCGGTCGGCTCGGCCAGCCTGATCACGTTGGGCCAATCGACCGATACCAGGCGGGCCTCTGGGTAACGCTTCAGCGCGGTGAAGCCATACATCCCCGAGCCGCATGCAATATCGAGGATCTTTTTGGGCGTCGATTGGCCCAGCGTTTCGGCCGCGGCCTCGGCCACCATCGGAGCGATCATCGCCGCCATCTGGCGCGAGCCGCGTGAAAATTCCTGCCAAAACGGATTGTCGGGCTCTTCCGCGCCGTGCTCGATAAGTGAGTGCCCGGCCTTGACCACGTCGGCGAGTTTTCCCGCGGCCTCCCACATCAGCGGGTTCGCCAATATCTTCGCCATCCCGCCCCCGTAGGCGGGCGAACCCTTCACGAGCAGCATCGCGCTGGCGGGCGGCAGGCTGTAGCGGCCTGCGCTTTTGTTCAACAGGCCGAAGGCGACCAGCGCGTCGCACAGAATCCGCATCGCGCGCGGAGTGGTTTTCTTGGCGGCGGCCAACTGCTCGACGCTGGCGTCGCCGTGGGCGATGTGAGTGAAGACTTCGAGGTCGAGCCCGGCCCTCATCGCCGCACTGCCCATGAAGCCTTGCAGCGTCGCGATAGTGCGTTCAGCGTCTTCCGGAGTCATCTGATCAGTCATGTGATCCGGCATGCAAGTTTGTCCTCACTTTGATTCGATTCGCGATTCGAGCGCCGCGGCGATACGCGGGCGATCACTTCAGCGCCGAAAGCGGCGCGTCCGGCTCCTCGCCGAGCATCCGCCGCCCGTAGCGGATCAGCGCGGTCAGCTTCTCGACGCGATCCAGAAGTTCGGCTTGCTCCGACGCAGGTGCCGCGGCGAGCTGCGCGGCAATGCCGGCGAGATTTTCGATGAGCAACTGAACCGCGCGTTCGAGGTTCTCGCGATTCGCGATCCGCCCGCGGCGCCGCTCGGCGCGAATCTCACGAAGGTAAATGATCTCAGCCATCTCGATCGCGCACACTCCGCTTCGTGATTATCGCGGATTGCGCTCAAATCGGCCAGCGTTACCGAATCTTCCTGCCGGTGCGGCGCTTGGAGTCGATCGTCTCGCGTCCGCCGGCGCCGAACCATCGGATCTGGCGCGCCATTCCGTTCAGGATATCGCACTCGCGCGGCGTCACGCCGCTCCGCCCCAGCATCGCGCGCACGGCGAACATGATGTGGTCCGGGTTGTCGGCGGGGAGGAATCCGATCGCTACCAGTGCCGCGGTCATCCGGGCGAGCATCTCGTTCAACGGCCGCCGCCGGCGCCAAGACCGGTAAAGCCGTGGCGCCGGCCACGTCGCCGGACGCGCCCGCCGCCGTCATCAGATCGGCCATCATGAGCTCGTACGCGACAACCATCACGGCCTGCGCCAGATTCAGCGACAGATAATCGGCTGCGGCGGGAATCGTCAGCAGGCGATCGCAGAGCTTGAGCTCGCGATCGGTAAGTCCGAAGTCCTCGGGACCGAAGATCATCGCGACGCGATTGGTGGCACTGAGCGCGACCAGCTCGGCGGCGGCCACGCGGACCGGCTTCGCGATCCTGCGATACGGTCCCGGCTGGCAGGTCGTTCCGACCACCAGCCCGCAGTCGGCGACTGCGGCGGTCAGGTCGGGAAAGACGCCGGCGCCGTCTAGAACGTCGCGCGCATGCACCGCCATCGCATTCGCCGCGCGATGATTGATTTTGCCGGGCGCGACCAGGCGCAGATCGCGCAACCCCATGTTCTTGAGCGCGCGCGCGGCCGAGCCGATATTGCCCGGCGCCTTGGGCTTGAAGAGCACGAACGCGAATCGATCGGCCAGAACGTCCATGAGTCTTTAATATAGAGCACCGGCACGGAGGCCTGAGCGACCGGAGACATAGGTAACACTTTAGACCGGCAACATAGGTAACACTTTTTGCCGGTTTGCTGCTGGCGGGGAGGAGCGCGAGGGGGGCAGCCCCCCTCGCCGCTGGCTGTGAATCGCTGCTCATTGCGCGCCTCGGTTCAGCTTAAAGGTCACGCCGTCGATCACCCCCAGCGCGATCGGCCCGAAGTAGGCGGCGGCCTCTCCGTCAGCATTTTCTCTAAGTCCAATCACCTCATTGACTAGCGCCGCGCCGATCAAGACCAGTTCGCCCTGCCATTTGATCTCGCCGTTGCTGCGCACCCGGCGCGGTTGGTAATCGGCGGGATAGACCGGGTCCTCCAGCCGCTTGGGATAGGACCGCGGCGAGGGCCTGTAATGCTCCGCCGGCGGGGTCTGGCCCAGCGCCTCGTGGGGACGCTCATGGTTGAACTCCGCGCGAAAACGATCGAAGCGGCGCTGCTGGGCCTGGAGATTTTCCGCGGGCGGTTTGGCAGTCTCGAGCTTGAGCGTGCGGTGCATCCGTTCGTGACGCCCGTTCTGCTGCGGTTTGCCGGGCTCAATTCGCTCGGGCAGGATTCCCAGCTTCACCCACCACACCGACAGCTTGCCCAGCCCTCCCGCGCCCAGCGAAGCGAACGGCGCACCGTTGTCGGAGCGCATCGCCAAGGGCAGCCCATATTCTTTGAACACCCGCTCCAGTTCGCTGCGGCAGCCCTCGCTGTCAGGCGGACTCACCACTTTGGTGCACAACAGGTAGCGGCTGAAGGCGTCGGTGACCGTCAGCGGATCGCAGCGCGCGCCGTCGCCGGTGCGGAACCAGCCCTTGAAGTCGATGCACCACAACTCGTTAGCTCCCAGCGGCGCACGCAGCGGGCCCCGATTCGGTGTCGCCCGCCGCCGCCGCTTACGCGCCTGGCTCAATCCCGTGCGCCGCAGCAACTCGCCGATCGTGCTCGGCACCGGCCAGCTCTGCTCCGGTGCCCGCTCAACCAGCCTGGCACGCAGCTTCTTCGGACCCCAACTGGGATGCTCCCGGCGCACTCCGCTGATCGCCTCGGCCTGCGCCTGGCTGATCGCCCACGGCACCACCCGCGGCGCTCGTGACCGATCCTCAAGCCCCGCCAGCCCCTGCTCCAGATAGCGCTGCATCCATTTGTATCCGGTCTTGCGGCTCACCCCGAACTCTTCGCACAGCTCGCTCATGCTCTCCTCCCCTGCCAATACCGCCCCAATCAACCGCACCCGTTCGTCCATGGGACAGACCTCCCGCCACGGCATCTCTGTACCTCCTGCCGTGACTTAATCTGTTACCCATGCTGCCGGTCTATTCTGTTACCTATCCTGCCGGTCCGCACCGGCCGGGCTACACACGGAGGCCGGCGCTGCAACTCGTGGCGTTGGTCCGGCCAGTATCGTGCGCTATCGTAGAGGATCGTGAAAATCGTTTCGTTTGGCGATGTACACATGGCGACGCGCAACCTCGACCGGATGGGCGATGTGATGCGCGACACCGACCTCGTGATCGTTTCGGGCGATCTCACCAACTTCGGCGGTGCCGCCCAGGCGCTCAAGGTGCTCAGCGACGTTCGCCGCGCCTGCCCCAACGTCCTCGCGCTGTCCGGCAACCTTGACCAGCGCGAGGTGATTCCTTTCCTGGAGGAAGAGGGAGTGGCCCTGCACGGCAAGGGGACCGTCGTCAGCGGAGTCGGAATCTTCGGATGCGGCGGCTCGAACATCACGCCGTTTGCGACCCCGACCGAGCTAACCGAAGACGAAATCTACGCGACGCTCAGAGCCGGATACGAGCAGGTGCGCGAGCATCGCCCGCTCCTGATGATCTGCCATACCCCACCTTTCGATACCAAATGCGATCGAATCGTCAACGGCACACCGGTCGGCAGCACCGCCGCGCGCCGCTTTATCGAAGAGGTCCAGCCCGACGTTTGCGTGTCGGGCCATGTCCACGAGTCGGCGGGCGTCGATTCGATCGGCTCGACCCGGATTTTCAACGCCGGTCCGTTCAAGAGCGGAGGGTACGTTGTGCTCCGCGCCGAGGGCAACCAGCTCGACGCCAGCCTGGAATTTCTTTAGCGTGCCCGCATCTTCGCGCGCCGGTCAGTCGCTTGGGATCTACGGCGACAAGTTCGTCCGGGGATGGCCGCTGATCCGGCGAAACTGGCGCGCACTGCTGAGGCGCTTCCTGCCACGGCTAATCGGATGAGCGAGCGGCGCGAGGCTCGCGATGACTCGCAATCAGGGAAAGGAGAATTGTCGCGGATGACTTCGATATTGCCCGAAGGGGTCAAGCTGCGATTCGATCACGTATCGATCGCGGTGCGTTCAATCGATCGCGCGTTCGACTTCTTCGCGCGCTATTTCCCGATTCGGGAGCGCAGCGCGAAGCGGCTCAGCGAAGAGCAGGTTAGCGGCACGTTCAACTGGCGGGACTTCTACCTTGGCGGCTTCGTGGTCGAGCTGATCGAGGATTCTGCGGGCCAGGCCGGCTTCGTCAGCCGATTCATCGAAAAGCACGGCGAAGGGATGCATCATCTGTCGATCGAAGTGAACCATCTCGACCCGATCCTGGCGGCGCTGAAAGCGGACGGAGTGCGCGTAGTTGACGAGCAAAGCTTCCCCGACGGCGCGATGACCGCGTTCATCTCGCCGCGCGCGGCCTTCGGCACTCTGATCCAGTTCTGGCAGGTGCCGAATTTCGACGAAGGTCATACTCATCCCAAGGATGAAAACTCTCGCTTCGATCACGTTTCGATCGCGGTCAGAGACATCGGCCGCGCGATGGAGTTCTTCGAGCGCTATTTCGCGGGCCGCATCGCGCGCGCCCCCCATTTGAACCATCGGGGAGACTTCATCCTGGGGAACATGCAAGTCGCCGGCTTCAAGCTCGAGTTTCTTCAAAGCCCCGGCAAATCCGCACCGAACGACTTCGTCGGCCGCTTCATCGAGCGGCACGGCGAAGGGATGCATCACATCTCGATGGACTTGCGGGACTTCGACGGCACGCTGGCGCGGCTCAAGGCCGGCGGGGTCAGGGTGGTGGACGAAAGCACCAACCGGCGCGGCGAGCGCGAGTTTTTCATCTCGCCCCGGTCGGCGTTCGGCGCGTTGATCCAGGTGTGGGACATGGGATGAGAGAACCGTGGTGGAGTTTACTCTCACCCGTCGTCACCGGCGCGGGCGCGCAGATCGCACGCGCCCGCTCGCCGGGTGAGGAGTGCTTCGCGTAGTCTTCTTCGACGCGGCGGGAACGCTGTTCGAGCCCAGGGAGCCGATCGCGCAGAGCTACGCGCGGATCGCGGGGCGATTCGGCGTGCGCGCCGATGCGAACGCGGTCGCATCCGCGTTTCGTCGCGCGTTCAGCACCGCGCCGGCGTTGGCCTTCGGTCCCGGACGCCCGGCCGACGAGTTACGGCGGCTGGAGCGCGATTGGTGGCGTCGAGTGGTCGCGCGGGTGTTCGAGGATTTGGGCAAGTTTCACGATTTCGAGGCCTACTTTGACGCGCTCTTTGCGTTCTTCGCCGACGCGGCCAACTGGCGGGTTGACCCGCAAGCGCGGGAAGTCCTCCGCCGTCTAAAAGACCGCGGGCTCGCGCTCGGCGTGATCTCGAACTTCGATTACCGCCTGTACGGAATTCTCGATGGACTCGGTCTGGGAGCCGCGTTCGATTCGATCACGATCTCGTCGGAAGCCGGCTGCGCAAAACCCTCTCCTGAGGTTTTCCGCGCCGCGCTGCGCAAGCACTCCGCGCGATCTGCCGAGTCGATGCACGTTGGAGATTCCGAGCCGCTCGATATCCGGGGCGCGGCGGCGGCCGGAATTGCGGCGGTGCTCCTCGACCGCGACTACCACGGGATCGTCGCGATCAGCGAGCGGATAGCGAAGGTCGGCTCCCTTGCCTATCTCTTCGAGGTTGCGCAAAGATTGCGACTCTCTTGACGGTATCGCAGCGTTTGTCGTTATCTAGTTCGCGGGCGCCGGCGCAGGCGCTTCCACGGAGTCACCAAAGATGAATTCAATTGCCGATAAGGGTTGGCTTGCACTTGCACTTGCGATCCTCACCCTGGCCGCGTTCGCAGCCTCGTCCGGTACGGCGGGCGCGCAAACCCTTGACCAGCTTAACAGCCAATTGTCCGAACTGGAGCCGCAGCTCAGTTCTGCTACCTCGAACCAGTCGGCCGCGGGCGGGGTGGTAAGCAAGCTCGACAATGCCGAGGCTACTTTCGCCAAGTTGGCGGGAGACCCGAAGATCGACAAGGGCGGATTGCTGTCGGCTTACACCCGGCTCGAAGGGATGCTGAACCGGATGTACACCACGTACAAGCAGAAGAAGGACGACTGTATCGCTCAAATCGCCAACGGCGCCCAGTGCGACTACGATCAGCCGGAGCAGTTGTCGCTGCAGGCGCTGTATCCGTTGTCGTGGCTGCATTTCCAGGGCGCCGTGCTCCAGTCCAGCCAGCCCGAGCAGGCCAAGAAGCTGCTCGACCAGGCAATCGACGGATTCACCGAGAGCACGCTCGTAATCGTTGACCCGAATCTGATTCGCGAAAACCTGCTGGGGCGCGCGTACTGCGAACGCGAGCTCGGCAAGTACGACAAGTCGGAGTACGACAAGGCGGTCGCCGACTTCAAGCAGATCATGGCCGAAGGGACCACTACTCATCAGTATCGCCCTGCTCAGCAGGGTCTCGCGACCACCTACGCCGCGATGGGCAAAATGGACGAGGCCGCCAAGCTGACCGGCCAGCTCGCGCAGGGCGCTACGGGATCGCAGCAGAAGGGCATGGAGATGTTCCGGCTGCAGCAACTGTTCAAAGCGGAAAGCGCCTCCAACGATGCTTCCAAACGTGCCGAATATCACAAGGAAGCGGTCGATTTCATGCGCACCAAGGAGGGCGACAAGGACAGTTGGGGAATCGTGGTGGCTGCGGTCGCGCAATACGTGCGCGATCCGGTCGCCGAGTTCGGCGGTTCGAGCGATCCGTTCGAGAAGTGGCTGCTGGCCAACGTGCTCTACTCCAAGAAACAGCAGCCCGAGTCAGCGAAGTATTTTCTCGAGGCGGCGCGCAGCGGCAAGTACCCCAGGGCCTACAAGTTCGCCGCCGACATATACTACTCGGAGAAGACGTTCGACCTGGTCGAGCAGCTTCTGAGCGAGATCTCCCGCCAGCCCAACAATCCCGACGCGCAGTGGGCTTCCTACATGCGCTTCAAGCTGCCGCGCCTGCAATGGGAGCAGAGCGGAATGAAAAACGCGGCGCTCGACAATCAATGGGTCGCGGCGGCCCAGGACTATCTCAAGTCCTATCCGCACGGCGAGTACGCATATGAACCGCGTTTCCGGATGGCCGAGCGGCTGCAACAGAACAAGCAATACCTGGAAGCGGCGAAGGAATACGGCCAGGTGACGGGCAACTCCGACTACGCTTACACCGCCAAGTTCAACGCCGCCGAGTGCGATTACCTGGCGCTGGTCGAGGCTGCCAACGCCGCGCAGAACAAGAATGCCGCCGCGCCGCAAGTCGATCGCGAGGCGCTCAAGAACACCGCGATCGCCGACCTGAACGAGGCGATCAAGATGGAGCCGGCGGCCGAACGGATCGCTCCCGCCGCTCAGCGCAACTTCGTCAAGCAGACCAGGGGCCGTGCAATTTATATGCTCGTGAGCCTGCTGGAACGCGAACCCAAAATCGACTACGCGCGCGTCACGGGCCTGCTCGACGGTTACGAGCGTGAGTATCCGGGTATGAGCGAGCGCTTTAACGACATCGCCGAATGGCGTATCACGGGGCTCGACCGTCTCGGCAAATACGACCAGCTCTGAGCGCGACGTTCAACGCGCTGATCGAGCGGAGCAAGGGCAATCCTGCCGCCGGCGATTTTATCAAGGAGATCGGACTCGACTTCTGGAAGTCCAAGGCGGCCAAGCTGGCGCAGGGCGATACCACCGGAGCGACGGGTGACGCCAGGCTGACCGCGCTCACCTACGGCTACTTCGAAGACCAGGTGCAGGCGGGCAAGATTCCGGCCAAGAACCTGACCGGCACGCTCTCGATCCTGGGCAAGGCGTATATCGCCATGGGCAACGTTGACAAGGCCGCAACCATTTTCAATCAGGTCGTGAAGGCGGACGCCGGCTCGCCCGACGCCAACGCCGGACTCGCCCGTATCGCGCAGGCCAAAAAAGACTACAAGGACGCGGTCGAGCTCTGGACCACCGTGGAATCGGTGGCCGCGGAATCCGATGATTTGTGGTACGAGGCGAAGTACAACATCGCCGCGATCTACGCCGCGCAAGGCAATATCAAGGGTGCTTGCGACAAGCTCGCGGTGACCCGCAGCGAGCATCCGAGCCTCGGCACGCCCGAGATGAAGACGCAGTGGGACGCGCTGCAGCGCAAGATCTGCCTCGGGCAGAAGGTGGCCGGCAACTGATGCTGCGGAAGATCCATCATGTCGGCGTGGTGGTGCCAAACCTCGAGGCCGGGCTTCGCTTCTGGCGCGATACGCTCGGGCTTCGAGCTCACCACCAGCGCGACGATCGAGGATCAGGGCGTGCGGGCCGCGCTGCTCAAGGTCGGCGAGAGCGAAGTCGAACTGCTGGAGCCGCTGAGCCCCGACAACGGCGTGGGCAAGTTCCTGGCGCGCCGCGGCGGCGGACTCCATCACGTATGCTTCGAGACCGACGACGTGGCGCGCCAACTGGCCGCCGCGCGCGACAAGGGCCTGCCGCTCCTCGATGAGAAGCCGCGCCGTGGCCTGGCCGGGATGATCTGCTTTCTGCATCCCAAGGCCACGCGCGGAGTGCTGGTCGAATACGCGCAGCCGCTCGAGGAATGAAGTCATGCAAACGCGCCGGATCCATTAGTGGTCCGCATCGGCCTGGCGGTCCACGTCGGCCAGGCCGGGGCCGAGGTCCAACCGATTCCTGTTTGATGCTCAGGGCAGGTCCGACTCTCGCGATGCGATGAATCCCGAAACGTCCATCCGAGCCCGGCCCGGTGCGTGCGCGCGGTTCCCGCCGGCCGTCAACCGGGCGAGCGTTCTGATTCTGGTCGCCGCGATGGTGGCGGGAGTGGTGCTGCGCGTGGTGCGCCTGGATCAGTCCCCGCCCGGCCTCAACCAGGACGAGGCCTGCAATGGCTACGACGCCTACTGCATTTTGGAGACCGGCCGCGATCAGCACGGGAATTTCATGCCCTTCGTGATGCAGGCGTTCAATGACTACCGCATGCCGCTGTTCGACTATTCGCTGGTGCCATTTGTAGCAGCGTTCGGGCTGAAGCCTGCCAGCGTGAGGCTATGCGCCGCGACGTGGGGCGTTGCGGATATGGCTGCGATCGCGATTCTCGCCGGCCTGCTGCTCGGATGGCCGGGCGCGGCGATCGCGGCACTGCTGGTCGCATTCTCACCGTGGCATCTGCACTTCAGCCGCTTCGCAATCGAGGCTACCATCGCTTCCGCGACCGTCGATCTGGCGATGGCCTTTTTCTTCCTATGGCTGACCAGGCGCAGGGACCGCTGGCTGCTGCTGAGCGGATTGTTCTTCGGTCTTTCGCTCTATTCGTACTCGATTACCAAGGCGTTCGTCCCGCTGATGATCGGATGGCTGGCGCTCTTCTACTGGCGTGATCTGATGCGATCTGCGCGCGCCGCGGCGCTTGCGATAACTCTCGTGATCCTGCTCGCGTTGCCGCAGGGGGTGATGCTCCTGCGGTACCCGGCCGAGATGCAGGCGCGCTTCATCAACATCTCTGTGCTCAATGGCGACGGTGCCATGCGCGATCGTTTCAATCTCTTCGGCTCCGCCTTCGCCAGCTATTTCGGCCCGTCGTATCTTTTTGTAGCCGGCGACGCCATGGCGATATATCATCCGCCCGGCTTCGGCCAGTTGCTGCCCGAACAGACGCTGCTGATCGTTCTGGGACTGCTCGCTCTGCTCGGCCTCCGGCGGCGCAAGCTCGCGCTTTTGCTCCTGGGATGGATCGTACTTGCGACGCTGCCTGCGGCATTGCTGCTGTACTCTCCCAGTTCGCTGCATGGTATCCTGGCGTTCGCGCCGTGGAGCCTGCTATCCGCGCTGGGATTCGTGGTCCTGCTCGAGTTCGACTTTCGCCATCCGTTTTTCAAGCTGGCCGCGGCTGCGGTTATAGTAGCCGCAATCATCGTTAGTGGCGCGCAGTTCGTCCGATTTTACTTTCGCGACTATCCAGTCGTGACGAGACTTGATTTCAGGTATGGGTTGGATCAGGTTGTGCGGGAGATCGAGAAGTATGGCGAGGGGCGTCCGCGGGTGTTCCTGACGCCACTGAACCAGGGCTATATTTACGTGCTGTTCTTCCGGCCTTATCCGCCGGCGCTGTTTCAGCGGACTTCCGCGACCCAGGAAGAAGGTTTGTTTGGGAGAATTTTGGGCTTCGATCGGTACCTCTTCCCCGTCGTTCATCCGGAATCGATCTACACGTCGTTCGAGCACGGGATCTTCGTGTTTGGCGGGGACGACATATTCCGGATGCGGCCGGCGGCAACGATTCGTTATCCCGACGGCACGCCCGCTTACTACATAGTCGTCAAATGACAGGTCACGGGGCAGCAAGAAGCTGCCCAATCTGAACGAAAGACGAAGCTATCGGGTCCGCCAGAGACAAATTGGTAATTCGCATATAAAGATAATTCATATATAAAGTGGAGATGCGGGTTACGGCCCGCGGGGTTGCGAATCATGCCGATTTACGAATATCGATGCGCCGGCTGCGAGCAGCGTTTCGAGGTCTTCGTGAGGCCCGGCCGGGACGAGGCCGAATGTCCCTCGTGCCATGGCGCAAACCTGGTGCGTGAGATGTCGGTGTTCGCGTCGGGTGCGTCGCGCACTGCGAGCAACGGCGAAGCGCCAGCGGCGGCCTTGAAGGCCCCGTTTGGTGGAAGCGTCTGCTGCGGCGGCGGCGGCTGCGGCTGCCGATAGGACCGCTGCTTCGAGCTTCTATTCGAGCTTTTTGAGAAACTCCGCGATCCGATCGAATGCCCGCTTCAAGTTGTCGCGCGAGGTCGCGTACGAGATCCTGATATGCTCCGGAGCGCCGAAGTCGTTGCCGCCGACGACCGCGACGTGCGCTTCCTGCAGAATCAACTCGGCGAGCCGGTCGCCGTTGCCGATCTCGCGCGCCTGGAACTTCCGCTTGAGCACTTCCGACACGTTGGGGAAGGCATAGAATGCACCCTCGGGGACGTTCGGCAGGCTGAAGCCCGGCAGCTCGCGTATCCGCTCGACCACCAGCTTGCGGCGTGCGCCGAACTCCTCGGCCATTTTCTTCACCTCGTCCTGCGGGCCATTGAGCGCTTCGATCGCCGCGGCCTGCGCGATCGAATTCACATTGCCGCTGTTCTGGCCCTGGAGGCGCGTTGCCGCCGCGATGACTTCCTTCGGCCCGGCGGCATATCCGACCCGCCATCCCGTCATCGCGTACGCCTTCGACAGTGTGTTGAAGATGATTCCGGTTGCCTTGAGCCTGGGTTCGATCCTGAAGATATGCGGCGGCAGACCGTCGTAGGCGATATGCTCGTAGGCGTCGTCGGACATGACCCAGATTCCCGCCTCGAGCAGAACCGCTGCGAGCGCCGTCAGATGGTCCGCGCGATAGACTGCGCCGGTCGGATTCGACGGCGAATTGAGCATGATTCCCCGCGTTCGCGGCGTGATCGCGCGGCGCAAGTCGCCGGGATCGAGCCGGAAGCCCGCGCTCTCGGAGCATCGCACGAGCTTCGCCTCGGCGCCGCTTAGCTGGACCATCGCAACGAAGCTCACCCACGCCGGGGTCGGGATGATCACCTCGTCGCCCTCGTCGAACAGCGACGCGATTACGTTGAACTCCGCCTGCTTGCTGCCCGCCGACGCCATCACTTCGGCCGGCTGATAGTCGAGCTCGTTCTCGCGCTTGAGCTTGCTGCAAATCGCCTTCTTGAGCGCGCTTACCCCGGCGACCGGCGTGTACTTCGTCTTCCCGGCCGCCAGCGCCTGGCGGGCCGCTTCCTTGATGTGCTCGGGCGTGTCGAAGTCGGGCTCGCCCGCCGCCAGCGAGATGACGTTCGATGCCCTTCTCCTTCATCTCGGTGGCGCGATTCTCGGCCGCCAGCGTCGCCGACGGCTTGATCGCCGCCACTCTGCGATTGAGCTTTATCATTCGGAGGTCTCCAGACGCCTCAGGAGGCTACATTCGAGAAGACGTTATAGCCGGATCGATTCCGAGAAAACAGACGGCACCGCTTCAGTCGATGTTCAGCTTCGCGCGCAGGCGTCCGAGCACGTTCTCCGGCACCAGCTCAGGCAGGCGCTGTCCGTAGCCGACCACTTCCTTGATCAGCCGCGACGCCGAGAAGAACAGCTTCGGGTTCGCGAACAGAAAGACCGTCTCGACCTGCGGCTTCATCATCTTGTTCATCGCCGCCATCTGCAGCTCGTAGTCGAAGTCGGTTACGGCGCGCAGGCTGCGGATGATCACCTTCGCTCCGATTCGTTCCGCATAGTCAACCGAGAGCCCGCTGAACTTGTCAACCCGGGCGCGCGGTTCGAGGTCGCGGATCGTCTCGCGGATCATCTCCACGCGCTCGTCGGGCGTGAACAGTGCGGCGTCCTTGTGGGGATTGTACGCCACCGCGACGATTACTTCGTCGAACATCGCGACGCTGCGCCGGATTATGTCGATGTGGCCGTTGTGGATCGGATCGAAGGTGCCGGTGTAAATCGCGACCGACGCGTGTGACTCCTTGCCCTTGCTCATCGCGGCTCTCCGTACCTAAGTCGCCGGCTTTCCGGTCCGTTCTGTCCGCCGGTAGAGGGCGATTCGATGGTCGCCCAGCTTCGCGACGCTCACCCGCGTGAGTTCGTCGCCAAACCGTCCGGACGGCGGCGGAGCGCGATGGTATTGCTCCGCGACCACCCAAGCCTGCCCTGTCAGCAGCTTCGAGTCCACCAGCCGATCGAGAACCTCCACGGTAAAGTCGTCGCGATAGGGCGCGTCGATGAAGACCAGATCGAAGCGCTCGCCCCGGGCCGCGAGCTCGCCCATCGCGCGCCGCACTTCGGCTGCGACGATCGTCCCGCGCGCGGCGAGACCGAGTTCGCCGAGGTTGCGCCGGATCGTGGCGGCCGAAACCGGTGACGAATCGACAAAAGTCGCGTGCGCCGCGCCGCGCGAGAGCGCTTCGATCCCCAGCGATCCGCTGCCAGCGAACAGATCCAGCACGCGAAGCCCTTCAAGATCGAGCCGCGAGCCGAGCCGCGAGAAAATCGAATGACGCACCCGCGCGGTCGTCGGCCGCGTCATCATTCCGGGCGGCGCCTTAAGCCGGTGGCCGCGATTTTGTCCCGCTATGACTCGCATCGTGCAGCCGTGCGGCTTGCGATCAAGTAGAGCGGGACGATAACCGAGTCTTAAAACTGCCGCAAGCTGCGCTTCTCCATGCCGGTTGTGCGCTAT
Organism: uncultured delta proteobacterium; assembly: GCA_963793115.1. GTDB lineage: Bacteria > Desulfobacterota > Binatia > Binatales > Binataceae > CAVVMA01. The sequence goes on along the minus strand of CAWBYV010000004.1, from coordinate 471,960 downwards.
CGATATGCTGGCGCAAGCCTGAGATTTGGACTAAACACTCTTAGATTCAAAGTTTGTGAAGCCGCATACGCCGAGCATCTACTTGCATCACGCCGCCCTGACATCCTGATGTCCACCAGCCACGAAACCAACCGCGAAATCAGGTTCTCCGACGCGACGCTCGCGGAGTATCGCCAGACGGTGCGGCGCTATCCCAGCCGTCGGGCAGCGCTGATCCCGACGCTCTGGATGGCGCAACGCGAGTTCGGCTGCGTCAGCCCGCAAGTCGAGCGCTACGTCGCCGACCTGATGGAATTGCCGCCGGCCCATGTGCATGCCGTGGTCACATTCTACTCGATGTTCCATCGCCAGCCCGTGGGACGCTACCTGCTCGACGTTTGCACCAATCTCTCGTGCCGGCTGCGCGGCGCCGACCAGATCGTAGATCGCATCCGGCGCCAGCTCGGTATCGAGCCCGGCGAGACCACCGCCGACCGCAAGTTCACCCTCGGCATGGTCGAATGCCTCGCTTCGTGCGGGACCGCCCCGATGCTCCAACTCAACCAGGACGCGTTCCACGAGAACCTGACCGTGGAGAAGACGCTCAAACTGATCGACGAGCTTGCCGCCCGTGGCGACTGAACTGATAATCGGCGCGATCAAAGCGATCGTCGTGCTGCTGGTGGTGTTGAATCTGGCGGTCGTCCTGCTGTGGTTCGAGCGCAAAGGCAGCGCCCTGATTCAGGACCGCATCGGCGCCAATCGCGCCGCGATCTTCGGGCTCGGCAAGCGGCTGGGGCTGCCCAACTTCGGCTTCGTCAACACGCTGCTGGCCGATCCGATCAAGCTCTTCACCAAGGAAGACTTCGTGCCCGACGGCGCCGACCACTTTCTCCATGCGCTCGCGCCGTTCCTGGCGCTGTTCCGGTGCTGGTCACGTTCGCGGTCGTGCCGTTCGGCGACACGCTCAAGATCGGCGGCTGCACCGATCAATCTGCAGGCGGCCAACCTCAATGTGGGCGCTGCTCTATATCCTGGCCACGATTGGAATTGGCGTTTACGGCGTCGCGCTCGGCGGATGGGCCTCGAACAATCGCTGGGCGCTGCTCGGCGGGATTCGCGCCAGCGCTCAGATGATCTCCTACGAAATCGCGATCGGGCTGGCGATCATCGCGGTCGTGATCACCTACGGCACGCTCGACCTGCAGGCGATCTGCGCGGCCAGGGCGGAGTGTGGTTCGGATGGCTGCCGCGATGGGGCGTCCTGCTCCAGCCGGTCGCGTTCATCCTGCTGATGACGGCGGGGATGGCGGAATCCAAGCGCGTGCCGTTCGATCTGCCCGAAGGCGAATCCGAGCTGGTCGCCGGCTACTTCACCGAGTATTCGGGCGGCAAGCAGGCCGTCTTCATGCTGACCGATTTTGCCGAAGTGGTGCTGGTCGCGGTGCTGGTGACGACTGTTCTTCTTCGGCGGATGGCAGGTGCCGTGGCTCTACCGCGACGGCTTCCATCTTCCCGGCGGCACGCCTTCGCTCGCGCTTGCCGAACGCTGGCCGTGGCGCTTCTCGGAGTCGTCGCGTTCTGGTCAAGGTCGTGTTCTTTTGCTGGCTGCAGATCCTGATCCGCTGGACGCTGCCGCGCTTTCGCTATGACCAATTGATGCGTCTGGGATGGAAGGGGCTGGTGCCGCTGGGCTTGCTCAACCTGGTGGTGACCGCCTTCGTGGTCGTGGCGTCGGGAGCCAGCACTGATGCCGCTCTGGCTGTTCATCTTCCTGGCGGCGCTCGCCGATCGATCTCCGCGCTGGGCGTGGTCCTGCAGCGCAACCCGGTGCACTGCCTGCTCGCGCTGGTGCTGACGCTGCTCGCGATCGCGGTGCTCTTTCATCGGGCTGGGCGCCGTGACGGTCGGGCTTCTTGCAGATGATCGTCTATGTCGGCGCGATCATGGTGCTGTTCCTGTTCGTCATCTGGCTGCTGAATCTGCCAGCCGAGGCCGGCATGGCCGGCGGCCATCTGGCGGCTCAAATTTTTCGGCGCGATCGCCGCCGCCGCGCTGGCGGCCGAGCTGTTCGCGATCTTGACGCCGGCGCGCCGTCGGCGCCGGAATCCGCCGCAGCTCGCCGCCCGGCTACGGCTCGATCGCACAGTCTCGCGATGCTCGCTGTTCTCGGACTATCTGATCGCCTTCGAGGTTACCTCGCTCCTGCTGCTGGCGGCGGTGGTCGGCGCGATCGCGCTGGCGCGCCGGTGCCGGCGGCACGCCAGCGCCGGCTCGGTCGCACCAGGCCGCGCGCGGCCAGCGGAGACGCTGACGATGGTTCCGACCGGCTACTACATGGCGCTTGAGCGCCATCCTGTTCGCGATCGGGGTGGCGGGCGTGGTCTGTGCGCCGCAACCTGATCGTGATGTTCATGTCGATCGAGCTGATGCTGAACGCGGTCAACCTCGCGTTCGTCGCGCTGGGCGCGCGCGGCTTGGCTCGATGGATGGGCAGGTGATCGTGTTTTTCGTGATGACGGTGGCGGCGGCCGAAGCCGCGGTCGGTCTCGCGATCATGATCGCGATCTTCCGCAATCGCGAAACCGTCAACGCTGACGAACTCAACCTGATGCGCTGGTGACGCCGATGGCCGCTGCAATGTCCGCTCCATTTCCCGCCCTCGGGCTGATCCTGCTGTTCCCCGCGCTGGGCGTTGGTCTTCAACCTCTTCTTTGGCGCGCGCGTCGGCCGCTCGGCCGTCAATTTCGTCGGGCCCGGCGTGATCTTCGCCTCCTTCGACGTCGCGCTGGCGGCCTTCGTCAAGCTGCTGGCGATGCCTGCCGGAAGCTCGCTCGAAACGCACGCTCTGGCCGTGGATCCACGCCGGGTCGTTCCACGTCGATTTCGCGCTCCGGCTCGACGCGCTCTCGGCCGTGATGGTGCTGGTCGTCAGCGGCGTCGGCGCGCTGATCCACGTCTATTCGGCCGGCTACATGGCCCACGACGAGGACTACGCGCGCTTCTTCACCTACATGAACCTGTTCACGCTCTCGATGCTGCTGCTGGTGCTGGCCGACAACCTGCTGCTGATGTTCGTCGGATGGGAAGGCGTCGGACTCTGCTCCTACCTGCTGATCTGGTTCTGGTACGCCAACGCGCGAGTACGCCTACAACGGGCCGCAAGGCGTTTATCGTCAATCGCATCGGCGACGCCGGCTTCATCCTCGGCATGCTGACTATCGTCGCGGCGCTCGCCGCTCACGGCGTCTGGACGCTCAACTTCGCCGAGATGCGCAGCGCACACGGACGCTGTTCAGCGCTGCGGCCGCGACCGCCGCCGGCCTGCTTCTGTTCCTCGGCGCGACCGGCAAATCCGCGCAGATTCCGCTCTACGTATGGCTGCCGGACGCGATGGTCGGCCCGACTCCGGTCAGCGCGCTGATCCACGCCGCGACGATGGTGACGGCCGGCGTCTACATGATCGCGCGGCTGCAGCTTCCTCTACATGCTCGCGCCCGCCGCGATGGAAACGGTCGCGATAATCGGCGCGGTGACCGCGCTCTTCGCCGCGACGATCGCGCTGGTCCAGCCCGACATCAAGCGCGTGCTCGCCTATTCGACGATCAGCCAGCTCGGCTACATGTTCCTGGGCGTCGGCGTCGGCGCGCTTCGCGCTCAGGCATCTTCCATCTGATGACCCACGCTTTCTTCAAGGCGCTGCTGTTCCTGTGCGCCGGCTCGGTGATCCATGCGCTCGGCGGCGAGCAGGACATGAACAAGATGGGCGGCTTGCGCAGCAAGCTGCCGATCACCTACGCGACGATGCTGATCGCGACGCTCGCGATCACCGCGATGCCCGGCTTCTCGGGCTTCTTCTCCAAGGACCTGATTCTCGAGGCGGCCTTCACCTCGGGCCATCGCGGCGCTTTGGGTGATCGGCGTGATCACCGCCGGCGCTGACCGGCTTCTACATGTTCCGGCTGATCTTCATGACCTTCTACGGCAACTCGCGCGTCGACCCCGAGCGGCTCCATCATGCGCACGAATCGCCGCCGGTCGATGACGATCCCGCTGATCGTGCTCGCGGTGCTGTCGGTGATCGGCGGATGGGTCGGCCTGCCCGAGGGTTTGCTGTGGGGCAACGCGTTCGCGCGCTTCCTCGCGCCGGTCGGTCGGCGACGTTCAAGCCCATCGCTCGAGGTCAGCGAAGCTGGCGCTCTCAGCGCGTCGCGAGCGGTGGTCTCGCTGATCGGAATCGCGCTCGCCTGGGTTATGTACATTCGACTGCCGGAGCTGCCGATGATGCTCGCGGCCAGGCCGCCGCGCTCTACCAGTTGCTGCTCGACAAATACTATGTCGATCGAGCTCTACAATCTCGATTGTCACTCGGCCGCTGTTCTGGCTCTCGACTTACGTGCTCTGGCGCGCGGTCGACTCGTTCGCGATCGACGGGCTGGTCGACGGCAGCCGGCCTGACGGTCGAGACCGGCGGCGAGCTCGCGCCAGCGCGCGAGACCGGCAACGTGCAGCACTATGCCTTCGTCTATCTGCTCGGCGCGCTCGCGATCGCGGCCTACTACCTGTACCTCGTGATGCGCTGATAGGCGGCGGTGCTTACATTGATCGTGCAGCTGCTCGGCTCACCGCCGTACTGATGGTTTCGCGAACGCTCCCGCTCCTCTTCGGCCGCCTGCGCTCGTGCATGCTTCAGCGAGCCGCGCGCGACGCGATCTGGCGGCCGCTATTGGCGCGGCTTTTATCTTTTCGCTGCTCGCCGCTTGCGCATCAGCCTCTACCTGTTCGCCGCGTTCGAGCCGGCCCAGGGCGGCTATCAATTCGTCGAGCAATACCAGTGGATTCCGCAACTCGGGATCTCCTACCACGTCGGCATTGACGGCATTCAGCCTGTTCCTGGTGCTGCTGACCACGATCCTGATCACGCTCTCGCTGCTCTACTCGGGCGGCGGCGATATCGAGATCGCGTGCCGCGCGAGTTCTGCTTCTTCATGCTGGTGCTCGAGACCGGCCTGCTCGGCGCGCTGCTCGCGATCGACCTGTTCCTGTTCTACGTCTTCTGGGAAGTGATGCTGGTCCCGATGTACTTCCTGATCGGGATCTGGGGCCACGGCCGCAAGATTTACGCCGCCATCAAGTTCGTGCTGTTCACGATGTTCGGTTCGCTCCTGATGCTGGTGGCGATCCTGTACCTGGCGCACGCCGCGTCCGTTCATCTGGGCCATGCGCAGCTTCGACCTGCCGGACCTCTATCGGGACGCCGCTGACCGCTCGCGAGGCGCGCTGGCTGTTCGCCGGCTTCGCGCTCGCCTTCGCGATCAAGGTGCCGATGTGGCCGGTCCATACCTGGCTGCCCGACGCGCATACCGAGGCGCCGACCGCGGGCTCGGTGATCCTGGCGGGCGTGATGCTCAAGATGGGCGACCTACGGCTTCCTGCGCTTCGCGATTCCGCTGTTCCCCGCGACCGCGATCGCGGCGGCGCCGCTGTTCATGGCGCTGGCGGTGATCGGCATCATCTACGGCGCGCTGGTCGCGATGGTGCAGCCCGACCTGAAGCGGCTGGTCGCCTACTCCTCGGTCAGCCATCTCGGCTTCGTGATGCTCGGCATCTTCGCGCTCAACCCGCAGGGCATCGAAGGCGCGATCTACCAGATGCTCAATCACGGCATTTCGACCGGCGGGCTGTTCCTGCTGGTCGGCATGATCTACCTGCGCCGCCATACCCGCGAGATCGCGGAATTCGGCGGACTCTGGCAGCAGCGTGCCGCTTATGGCGGCGTCTTCATGGTCGTGATGCTGTCGTCGATCGGCCTGCCGGGACTCAACGGCTTCGTCGGCGAGTTCCTGATCCTGCTCGGCGCTTATCTCAGAGTCTGGCAGGCCGTGGTCTTCGCGGTCAGCGGCGTCATCCTGGGCGCGCTCTACATGCTGTGGACCTACGAGCGGGTGATGTTCGGGCCGATCACCAAGGCGGTCAACGAGACCATCGCGGACCTGAGCGCGCGTGAGATCGCCGTGATGGTTCCGCTGATCGCGCTGATGCTGCTGATGGGCCTTTATCCAAGACCGCTGCTTACCCGGATGGAGCCGTCGGTCGCGCAACTGCTTTCGCGCGTGCAGGCGGTGCAGGCGCGGCTCGACGCGGAGCGTGCGCCAATCCAGGCCGCGGCCGCGCGCCGCTCGCCGGGGGAATCGGTCGCGATCAAATGAGCGAATTCAATTCGAGCGCGATCGATTTCTCGTGGCCGTCCGTGCTGCCGTTGATCGTCGTGGCGGTGGCGGCCGTGGCGGTCCTGCTGGTCGGAGTTCTCGTTGACGACGACGAAAGCGTGGGGCTCGGGATGCTTTCGCTTGGCGGGCTGGCGCTGGCCTTCGTGCTTGCGCTCGCGACGCTCGGCCAAAGCGTGCGCGCGTTCAGCGGCTCGATCCTGCTCGACAACTTCGCAATCTATTTCGAGCTTGCGATCCTGATCGGCGCCGCGCTGACCGTGCTGATGTCGCTCGAGTACGTCGGCGATCTTCGCCTGCCGGGCGCGGAATACTACTCGCTGATGTTGTTCGCGACGCTCGGCATGATGCTGATGGCGGCGGCCGGCGACCTGATCATAATTTTCCTCGGGCTGGAAACGATGTCGATCGCGATCTACGCGCTGGCCGGTTTCAGGCGCGGCGACCCCAGATCCATCGAGGCCTCGCTCAAGTACTTTATCCTGGGCGCGTTTTCGACCGGATTTCTGCTCTACGGGATCGCGCTGCTTTACGGCGCCACCGGCACGATCAGGCTCGATCCGATTCGCGCCGCCATTTCTGGTCCGATGGCAGCGGGTCCGATCGCGCACAGTCCGCTGATGCTGCTCGGCCTGGGCATGATGCTGATCGGATTCGGCTTCAAGGTCGCAGCGGTGCCGTTCCATATGTGGACGCCCGACGCTTACGAGGGCGCGCCGACGCCGGTGACGGCCTTCATGGCGGTGGGCGTCAAGATCGCCGCCTTCGCGGGCTTCCTGCGGATCTTCATGGTCCATCTCGGGGCCGTCAGCGCCGAGTGGACCTGGGTGCTGTGGGTGCTCGCCGCGCTGACCATGACCACCGGCAACGCGATCGCGCTGGTGCAGACCAATATCAAACGGATGCTCGCCTACTCGGCGATCGCGCACGCGGGCTATCTGCTGGTCGGCATGACGGCGGCCGGCAACGCGGCCGGCGGGGCGATTCTCTATTACCTGCTCGGCTACGCGTTCACCAACCTGGGTGCCTTTGCCGTGGTCGCCGCGCTCGGGCGCGGCGATGCGCCGCACGATCGGATCGCCGATTACCGCGGACTCGCGCGGCGCCAGCCGGCGTTGGCGGCGGCGATGGCGCTGTTCATGCTGTCACTGACGGGCGTGCCGCCGCTGGCGGGCTTCGTCGGCAAGTTCTATCTGTTCAGCGCGGCGCTCAGCCAGGGTCTCGTGTGGCTGGTAATTATCGCGGCGCTCAACAGCGTGATCTCGGCCTATTACTACATCTCGGTGATCGTCGCGATGTACATGGAAGAGGGCGGCGCGGAGAAGGTGCGGATGCGCCGGCGTCTGGCGTTGTTCGCTACTGTCGCGATCGCCGTGGTGGGCGTAGTCCTGATCGGGCTCTATCCGCAGCCGTTTATCGCCGCGGCGACCAACGCGTTCGCCTCTGCGATGGGCATCCCGCCGATCCACACGGCGTCGCTGCTTCCTTAGCGTCCTGTGATTCCCTCTCCCCCGCCATTTTAATTCGCTCTCCCGGAGGGGGAGGGAATCAGAAGTCGGGAGTGATCGGAGAGCAGGGCCGGCGCTGGGTCGCCGCCTATCTGCGCTTGGGCGGCTTGCGCGGCGGTGTCTTCGTCGCGCGCGGCGCGGGCCGCGCCTTCGGCGGCGGCGGCTTCACCGCTGCCTTCCGGGGCGGCGGCTTCACTGCGGCCTTCGGTGGCTCGACGCGCTGCGGTTTGGGAGTGGAGCTGGTCGAGCCGATCGCTGTAGAGGTCGGGGCTGCCTTCGGTGCTTCGACGCGCTGCGGCTTGGGAGGCTCGGGCCGCGGCGGCGCGGCGAGCGGCTTCGGCGCCGCCTCTGGTACGCTGATGCGCGCCGGAGGCGCGGCCGCTTCCACGGCGCCCGCATACGCGTCCGCTTCGATCTCCACCAGCATATCGGGATGAACCAGCCGGCTCACTTCGACCATCGTGCTGGCCGGTCGTGCTTCGCCGAAGGCCTCGCGATGCGCGCGCGCGACCGCATCGAATCGCGTGATGTCCGTGACGAAAATCCGGGTGCGCACCACGTGGCGCAAATCCAGCCCGAGCCTGCCGAGCGCCGCCGCGAGGTTGGCGATCGCCTGTTTGGCCTGGACGTACATCTGGCCAGCCCCGACCAGGCCGCCCTGCGCGGCGGTGGCTGTAGTGCCGGAGACCACTACCCAGTCGCCCGCTTTCACCGCGCGCGAATATCCCGCGATCGGCTCCCACGGTGCGTTGGTGGAAATTCGTACGATTGCGCCCATCGGATCTCCCTCTTCGCCTGCTCGCGCAGGCCCACGATGCCCGGACGCCCCGCTTGCCGCCGCGCAGCCGCTCAGTGATCGAGCGAGGGCCAAGCCTCTTCGAGCTCGCGGCCCACCGAGCGCATCGGCGGTCCCGTCAGCCGTCCGGCCGGCACCAACACTCGCAGCAAGCCCCGCAGCCAGAAGACGCCCGCCGGAACTCGCGAGCCCCGGCGATTCATATCCAGCTCAGGTTCGACCACTCGCGATGGTTGATTTGACGATCCCTGCGCATTGAACCCCGTCCAACTCCGCCTCTCCACCAATCTCTTCCCTCCCCTCGGGGTAATTCTTGTTTACCGATTCTACAGACTACTGCGCGACAATCAAATTTTCTGCGCAGCTTTTATCTGCCGGGGAACGCCGATTGTTAATTCAGGCGCGCTTGAAGTGGACACCGGCCTTAAAGTATCCTTAGCGCCGTTTCACAATTCTGCTGCGCGATTGGTGAGAGGAATCAAGGAGGAAGCGATGCGCAAGATCCTGGTTTTAGCACTGGCGACTATGTTGTTTGGTGCTGCCTGTCAGAAATCGGAAGAGACGGCTCCTCCTGCGGCACCCGAGGCGTCGGCGGCTCCCGCCGAAGCCAGCCCTGCCGCCGCTGAGGCGAGCCCCGCCGCTCCGGAAGCGAGCCCTGCCGCTCCCGCCCCGGCAGCCAGCCCGGCTAGTCCGTAATCAGAGCCGTAATCGGATCGAGGTTTGAGGGTCCACGGCCGGCGCCGGCGCCATCATAAGATAAGGAACCGGCGACCGGCCACGGAACAATCGGGTCGATCTTCCGGCTCCTCGCGCAACAGCGTCTCTCGCCCCGGTTGCTGATTCGCTGATACACGCCGTCGCACGATTGTGTCCGGGCGCCGCGGAGTTGGCGCCGCGGAGTTCAGGATTCGGGCGGCTTCGGCGCCGGAGAAGCTGCCGGTTGGGCGGGAGGATTCGCGGACGTGTCACCCGGCGTCTCAGGCGGCTCGGTTATGATCGCGCGGGCGCGCTCGGCCGACTCCATCGCCAGCTTCGATAGTTCGACGGATTTGCGCTTCAGCTCCGCAGTCTTGAGCGCAAGCTCCTTGCGAAGCTCCGCCACTTTCGCCGTCGCCTCGTCACGCACCTTCTTCTGTTTCTTCTCGCCCTCGGCGATCGCTTCGCGCAGTTGCCTGACGAGCGATTCTCCGCGCTTTTTGAGCACCTCGACTTGCTGGGCGATTTTGGTCCGCGCTTCTTTCGAGGCCTGAGCCAAGCCCATATGCAGCTTGCGCTGGCGCGCCTCCTCCTCGAGTTTCGCCCGCAGCGTGAGGATTCTGGCGCGGAGTTGCTCGATCTGACTGCTACCCGGCTTCGGTTTCTTCGCTGCCATCGGTCCCTCTCCCTTCCAACTGGATTGTTCCTGATACATTACATAGGCCCGCTTTGGCAAAAGTGAAAGAGGCTTGCATGCCGGGCGTCGCCGACGTATCCCCATCCGTGATTCGCCGGATGCCCAGGTCGCCGGCGTGCGTCATCATGGAGTCGCATGGATTCGGAAGGACTTAAGCCCGGCCTGTCGCTCTTCGACTCGGCGACGCTCGTGGCCGGTTCGATGATCGGCTCGGGAATTTTTATCGTCTCGGCCGATATCGCGCGCCACGTAAGCTCGCCGGCCGCGATTCTCGCCGTATGGGTCGTCAGCGGCCTGATGACGATCGCGGGTGCGCTCTCATACGGAGAGTTGGCCGCGATGATGCCGCAGGCAGGCGGCCAATACGTCTATCTGCGCGAGGCTTACGGCCGGCTGTGGGCGTTCCTGTTCGGATGGACCCTGCTGCTCGTGATTCAGACCGGCACGGTCGCGGCGGTCGCGGTCGCGTTCGCGCGCTTCGCGGGCGTGCTGTGGCCCGTGCTGGGTTCCCGGGTATGGCTGGGCGTTGGCGCGATGGGGCTTTCGGGCGAGCGCGTGGCGGCGATCGCGGTGATCGCGCTGCTCACGGCCGCGAATCTGCGCGGACTCAACGCCGGGCGAATCGTCCAGAACGTCTTCACCTCGGCGAAGGCGATGTCGCTGCTGCTGATAATCGTGCTGGGATGCGTGCTCGCGCCCAACCATGACGCGCTACGGGCGAACTTTTCGAGTCATGCGGCCTTTTTCGCGCCGCTCTCGCCGGGATTCTTGAGCGTGTTCGGCGCTGCCATGGTCGGGGGAGTGTTTTCGTGCGACGCGTGGGCGGCCGTGACCTTCGCGGCCTCGGAGGTGCGCGACCCCAGGCGCTATCTGCCGCGCGCGCTCGCCTGGGGGACGATAGTCGTGATCGTGCTCTATGTCCTTACCAACCTGGCCTACCTCTGTGAGCTTCCCGCGGCCGGAATCGCCGGCGCGCCGGGAATCTTCGCGCGCGGAATTGCCGGTGCTTCGGGCGATCGGGTGGCCGCCGCCGCGATGGAGATGGTATGGGGCAGGGCGGGGGCGGCGCTCACGGCGATATTGGTGATGATATCGACCTTCGGATGCGCCAACGGGTTGATCCTGACCGGCGCGCGCGTAATCTATGCGATGGCGGAGGACGGGGTGTTCTTCGCCGCCGGCGCGCGCCTCAATCGCGCGCGCGTGCCGGGTGCGGCGCTCAAGATCCAGGCGGTATGGGCGTGCGTGCTGGCCCTGTCGGGCACCTATTCGGACCTGCTCGACTATGTAGTCTTTGCTCAGTTACTATTCTATGTACTAACCGTCGGCGCGATCTTTGTCTTGCGGGTGACCCAGGCGGAGCGGCCGCGGCCCTACCGCGCCTGGGGCTATCCATACGTTCCTGTCGCGTATATCGCCGCCGCGGCCGCAATGATGGGTGATCTGCTCGCCGTCAAGCCCCGCTACACCTGGCCCGGCCTTCTGATCGTGATCAGCGGCGTTCCGGTGTACGCGTTGATGTCGCACCGCCAGGGGGGCGCGCGGCGCAAAGCCGAATCGTGACGCGCTCGGCTTGGGGAAAGCCCGCGCAGCCGCTGCGCGCAGTCTCTGATAGTCGCGCTTTCCGGTTCAGGATTTCCATCGGCTCCGCTGCGTCATAGGATAACTGTCAGGACGCAATTTCGCCGGGCAGGGCCACGCTCTGCATGGAGGGTTATGCGCACCACTTTCAGAGCGGCTCTGATGTTGGCATCGCTCGCGCTCCTCGCCGGGCCAGCTCACGCCCAGGTTAAGCCCGGCGATCTGATCACGCCCAAGGAGGCCGGCAAGGTTGCCGACCTGCTGAGCCCGGGCAATCTGATTCTGGTCAAGCAGGGGATGCAGATGAAGATTGTACCGCCGGGGCGGCTCGACTGGCCGCCGCCGTACAAGACTGCGACTGAAAAATACTCCCCGCAGGTGCAGCTTGGCGACCATGGCGAGCTGAAGAACTACGTGGCGGGGCAGCCGTTTCCGCTGCTTGATGCGAATGACCCGCAGTGCGCCACCAAGGTCATGTGGAATTTCAGCTATCGCCCGCTCTACACCGACGATGTCGATGTCCGCGATGTCGAGATGGCCAGCTATGCGGCCGGCACTGGCGCGGCCGACCCGGTCGCGCACGTCGTCATCGGGCACTTTGCCTTCTACAACAACGTGGGACGAGTCGAGGTGCCGCCGACGCCGACCGACCCGGAGGCGCTCGGGCCCAAAATCCGCTACCGCTTCGCCGCCTATCCGTGCCTGGAGCCGGCCGAGCTTCGCGGCTTCGGCTTCGTGCGCTATCGCAACCTTGATTCGAGCATGGAGGACAACGCGTGGTACTACAATCCGCACAGCCGGCTGAAGCGCCGGATCTCGCCGACCACGCTTTCGGACACCATGGGCATTCTGCCGGACATGGGCGGCGGAGGCGCCGCCACCTACGCCAACAATCTCGACCCTGACTCTTTCTTCGGCTTCGCCGCCAAGATTGAGGATTACACCTACAAGCTGCTCGGCGAGAAGCCGATGCTCGCGTGCGTGCATGCGGCAAATTCGCCCGCCAAGCCTTGCCCCTTCGACGGCAGCCGAACCATCTGTCCCGAGAATTGGGAGATGCGGCGGCTCTATGTGATCGAGGCCGACGCGAAGAAAATCGCGCTGCTCAGCAGCGGCGTCTCAATCCCGAAACGGATCCTCTACATCGATTCGGAGGGCTGGTTCATCACCGCCTCCGACCAGTACGATCGCGAGGGTCAACTGTGGAAGACGATCGCGACCTTCAATGCCTATCGCGATCGCCCGGTGCCCGACGCCACGGTCGCGATCTACCCGTTCAACCGGATGTTTCAGACCGCGCTGGTGGACGAGAACGTACAGAACGGGTTCTCGACCGTGATCTATACGCCGGGACGCCAGCCCGAAGAGCACGAGTGCTGGTATATCAATATGGGCACGGTCTCCAAGCCGTTCTTTGAGCCCACCGCGATGGAGCGCCGGGGGCATTGAGAACGCAAGCGCGGGCGCGGGTTCATCAGGTCCCCGTGCTGGTCAGCAGAAGGCCGCGGTACTGCGCCGAATAGCGGCCGAACATCTCGAACGCCTGATCGCCTCGCGCAACCGGATTGATCGTCCGGCCGTCATAATCGAACGGACGCGACGAGGTCTGATGGACCGTCATCCGGAGCTTCACCTGCCCGAATGCCGGCAGATACTCGAAGGTGAATCTGACCTGCTCGACCGCGATTGGCTCGCCGTTGACGAATCGCGAGTCGTCACCCCATGCGATCCGCACGCCGCCCGGATGAAAGTAGATTCGTCGCACACCGGCGGCCTTGAGCGGCAAGCCGTTGACCGGGCTGGTCTCGACGATTTGGAAGTCGGTCACATAAGTGAATAGCGCATTCCCGGATCGGGCAGGCGCCCCGTCGATTGGCCACTCGGATACGCCCCGAATTCTGCCCTGTGAACCGAAGTTGAAGCGGCCGAAGGTTGCGACCGCGGTCGTTCGCTCCACCGCCTGGTCAGCGCCCGATCCGCGCGGCCCGACGACCGCGCCGCATCCCGCAGCGATCAGAGCCAATGCCAGCGCTGCGAGTATTCGGGTCGCAGCCGCCATCGTCAGAAACTGGCCGGCGAGCTGGTGAGCATCCATCCGCCGATGTTGTCGCGCCACATGCCCAGGAAGATCGAAGGTTCGTTCGCGGGCGCGGCGACCGGTTGGCCCTTGAACTCGACCGGCTCGAAGGTGCTTTCGTACACGCGCATCTGCAGCGTCAGGCCGGTATCTTCGGAAGTGTAGTCGCCGAAAAGCCGCACCGTGTCGGTCTCGATTTGGCGGCCGCGGCTGAAGCTTGAGGGATCGGCAAATGATGCGTGAGCGCCGCTCGGACTGAAGAATACGCGGCGCACGCCGCGCCATTCGACTTGCTCGCCCATATGGCGGCTGGAAACTACCAGGAAGTCTATCAGGTAGGTGAACTGCGCATCGCGGGGATCGTCGGCAGCGCCATCGGGTGCGGGAATGTAGCCGGCCATCACGCCGTGCGAATTGGGCGCGATCGGAAGGCGGGCTTCCTCGAAAGTGGCAATGGCCAGTTGAGGGTTCGCGCCGGCGGGCGGCTTGGGCCCGTGCCCCCTGACGGCGGGCAAGCTGCACGCGGCTAGCGCGCAGGCCGCGCTTGCGAAAAACGGGGCGCAGCTTATGGCCCGCATCGCAAAGCCTCCCGGCCCAAGTCTAATGCCTGTGCCCCCGGCGACGCGAGCCCTCTTTTAGCCGCCAGCCCCCACGGTTCTAATTTTTCCGCACGCGTTGGGCGGCCCCCCTGGCGTCGTGTGAGTCTGTGCTACGGACCGGTCGGGGCGATCGCGATACCTGTTGGAGACCCGAGCAGAGTCTTGGAGCCGGTAATCGTGACGGACGGGAATATGTTGCCATCGCTGCGGGCTGGATAGACGGTGACGCTACCGGAGCCACCTTGGTTCAAGACATAAATTCTGCTGCTGGAATCCAGCGCTATGCCGACGGGCGAATCAATCCCGGTGTTCGGGCCGGCAATGGTCGCGATGGGCAGCACGTTGCCGAAACTACCGGGCGAAAAAACCGTGACGCTCCCATTGGCGTAGGACCCGACGTTCGCCACGTAGATATTCCCGCCTGAATCCACCGCGATGCCGCCGGGCGAATCGATCCCGGTGTTGTCACCAGTAATGGTGGCGCTGGGGTAAGCATTACCGTCGCTGCCGGCTGGATATACGGTGACACTGTCCGAGTCCGTCACATAAATGTTCGCGTTCGAATCCAGCGCGACGCCCATGGGAAATGAAAGACCCGTGTTGGTGCCGCTAATGGTTGCAAGAGGCGTCGCGTTGCCGTTGCTGCCGGCTGGATAGACGGTGACGCTGCCGGTTCCAAACCCTTCCAACCCTCCCAATTCGTTCGCCACGTAAATGTTTCCGCTGAAGTCCAACGCGATACCGGCGGGTAAATCGTTGCCGGTGATGGTAGCGCTGGGCGTCACGTTGCCATCGCTGCCGTCTGGATAGACAGCGATGTTAGCGGAGGTCGAGACGTAAATGTTGCCGCTTGAATCCAGCGCGATACCAGCGGGTGAATTCAGCTCCGTGTTATTGCCGGCGATGGTGACACTGGGCGTTACGTTACCGTCGCTGCCGGCCGCGTAGGCGGTCAAAACGTTGCCGTCAAGATTGCTGACGAAGATCGCCACGGTTGTCGGGGTGGGAGTCGGCGTCGGGGTCGGGGTCGGCGTGGGCGTCGGCGTGGGCGTGGGCGTGGCCGAGGTCGGCGTCGGCGTCGAGGTCGGGGTCGCCGTCGGGGTCGGGGTCGCCGTCGGCGTCGGGGTTGCCGTCAGCGTCGGGGTTGGTGTGGGTGTGGGCGTCGGCGTCGCAGCGAGTGTCGCCGTCGCCGTTGGCGTCGGCGCGCCAGTCGGTGTAGGCGTGGGCGTCGGCGTCGCTTTGGGCTTCTTCCCCGTTCCAGCAAGATCAACAACCCAGGTCGCGTTGCTCGGTGCGGCCGTAATTTTCAGACGGCCAGAAAGCTTGTGTGCGCTCGCGGGATCAAACGTGATCGAAAAGATACATTTCGACCTGGCTCCAAGGCTCGGTGGGCAATCGTTCGTTTGGAGGAAATCACCGCTGAGCGTGATGCCGCTTATGGCGACAGCGACCTTGCCGGTGTTAGTCAGCTTGACGGACTTTGCTTTGCTCTGCGCGCCGACAGGTTCCAAGCCAAACGATAGAGATACCGGGCTGACGCTCAGTTTGGGGCGAGGCGCGCCGCCAGCAGCGGCACTCGGGGCGACGCCAAGCAACGAAACCAATGCCAGTGAGAGGATAGTCTGTTTCAAGGGCATCCGCGTATACGCGTTCGATTGTGAAGCAAGCACGGGGTCGTCGTCCCCCAGGGCCCGACTGGTAACAACCGTTAGGCCGACCGTGTTCACCGCACTCACTGTCCCCCCGGGCGGCCCCTTTTATACGTAGCCACTCAGAGTCAAGCACCAACCGTGCCGAGTACCAATTGAGAAAGTAAGAGTTTTCGGAACCCATAGTGCGTCGCTGCGTCACGAACCGTGGCAGTATTGCAACAGGTGCTCACACGGGCCGATGATTGGCCGAATGTCAGCTTCACATAGAGAAAAGGGGCGATCTTCGTTTCCAGGGACCGGCGCTCCGGATGGGCTCGAGGTTCGCGCTGCCACCGGACAAGGAGGCTGAAAATGTCAGTGGGTGCAAAGCGTGGGCGCCGACACCGGCGCGCGCCGGGAGCCGCCCATGCGTTTGACGTGCCGGGCCCAGCCAAAATGAAGCCGACTATCGTGCTTGCCGAAGCGCAAATGCAGCAAGGGATTGAGGCCTGTCTTCGCAACGCGGAGAGGCTGAAAACAGGCGCGCTCCGATTACTCAAAGAAGGCGAGGGCGGCTTCGCGCTGGCCTTCGCGGCGATCAGAATCGAGGAACTTGCCAAAGTGAAACTGCTGCGGGACAGGCTCACGGCTTCCGACGCGGACGCTGCGAGTCGGGAGCCCTTTTGGAAACAATTCAGATCGCACGTCCTGAAGTGGCGGATCCCGTTCGAGCAGAGCTTCACCTATCTGGGCACGACCTATCGAGAGGCAATCGCACAGCTCGATGAAAATACTCGAAGGGGGCTCGAAGACCTCGAAGCCGACTTCCGATCCGGCGCGTTAATCAAGAATGAAGGCCTTTACACCGACTATGATGAAAATCTCCAGAGCTTCGTCGCGCCGGAAGCCATCCCGGAACAGCGGGCTCTGATGCTCCTGGAATTGGGAGACCTCTCTGAGAAAATCCTCAGAGAGACGGGAGAGGCCGCCCCCGTTTAACTCAGGGCTCGATGACTACGATCGTGCCCCTCGGAACCAGCCGATCCAACTCCATGATCGCGTCGTTATCGACCGAGATGCAGCCGGTGGTCCAGTCGATGCCGTCATGGTTGAGAATCTCGCGGTCCGTGCCGTGGATTCCGATCGCGTTGCCCTCGGGCAGCGCACGCCCGTCGGCGATCGGCACGACGCCTCGCTCGCGCAAGTCTTCGTAGCGATGGCGGTCCACCTTGTTCGGATAGTTGAGCCGCAGGAAGCGCTTCCATCTGCGGCTGTTGTACTTCCTGACGATCACGTAGAGGCCCTCCGGAGTGCGCCGGTCGCCTGCCTATAGCTTGGTGCCGCTTTCCGGGCTGCGTCCGAAGACCGCGTGATAGGTTTTGTACATCCGGCTCTTGTAATAGAGGATCAGTTGATGGCGCCGCTTGTAGGCCATCAGCGCCCAATTTCGCGCGTCCATCACCGAGGCGTCGGCTGTCTGCCGGTATTCGAGCTCACCCGGCGTCTCGGCGCTTGCGCCGTCGATCTGCCCGCGCGCCGGGGAGGACTGCGCGGAGGTCTTATCGATCGGCGCAGCCGCGTTCGGCGTCGCGGGCGGGTAGACGGTGGCGACGGGCGCAGGGACCATAATGGCCGGGTTCGCCGCTGGCTTCGCGGCGGCGGCCGGGTTGGGCTGGTTGGGCGGGTTGCTCTGGGCGCGTGCGCGCGGCTGTGAAAGGATCGCCCCCGAACTCGCGATGACCGCGGCGAAAACTGCGATAGTCCAGACCCGATGCACGAATCTCCCCGTCATCTCGTCCACATTTGCCTTTCGACGATCATTTTGCGGGCGCCCGCCGCAGAGGTCAATTCCCGCCGCGGCGACAAAAAGTAGCAAAGGGACAACGAAAATGGATACCGAGTCTGGCCAGCGTGCTTGCAAGCCTCACGACCGGCATCTACGTGCTCACCGTGAGCGACGGCCGGCGCTATCGCGGGATGTCGTCGTCGTGGATTACGCAGGTCTCGGGCGCGCCCCCATTGCTGATGGCGGCGATCGACAACGGTCATCACTCGCGCGAGGCGGTATCGCGCACGGGGGTCTTCGGGCTCAACCTGCTGGGCGTGCGCGGCCGGCCGCTCGAGGACTACTTCTTGTCAGAGCGAGCCAGGCGGCCCGAAAATCTCGAGGGTCTCGGCTACGATCTCTCGCCCAAGCTCGGCGTGCCGTGGCTTAAGATGGCGATGGCTTCGATCGAGGCGAAGGTGACGCAGGCTTTGGTGGCCGGCGATCACACGCTGTTCGTCGCCGAGCCAATCGGCGTCCGCGTCAATGGTAAAGACCGGCCGCTCACCTCGCTGGATCTCGACTACGTCTATCTGGGCGGCCGTCAGGTCGTCCCGCGTGATCGTTCGGGATGGTCGTGAGCCGCCGGCTCGGTAGTGGGTCAGTTTGAGGGGTGGGTCGTCTGGCGCCGACTCAGACTCAATGTCGGGGTCTATTTCGCGAAGCCTCGCCGATGTCATTCTCGCGCCTCCTTTTGTCTGGCGCGCGAAGAATCCCGGAGGCTCCTTCTACGACCTACGACCACATCAAAGTGACCCACTACCGCCGGCTCGGTTAATTTGACCGGCGGGAAAACCGTTTGGTAGCATCGCGGGCCAATGGCGATCGAAAAAAACGAATTGCGCCGCGTGATGGGCCACTTTGCGACCGGCGTGACCGTAGTGACCACGCACGGCGGCGACGGACGCTACTTCGGCATGACCGCAAATGCCTTCTCGTCGGTGTCGCTGGTCCCGCCGCTGATCCTGATTTGCGTTGACAAGAAGGCCGAGAGCTATCCGGCTTTCGAGCAGAGCAAAGTTTTCACGGTCAATATCCTCTCCGCCGATCAAGAAGATCTGTCGCGGCGGTTCGCGGTCAGCGGCGGGGACAAGTTCGAGGGCGTGAGCTACCGAACCGGCGCGAACGAAGCGCCGATCCTCGGTGGCGTGCTCGCGTATGCTGAATGCAAGCTGGTCGCGGCGTACGAAGGCGGCGACCATATGATTTATCTAGGCGAAGTCCAGGAAACCGGCGCCGTCGAAGGGAAGCCGCTGCTGTTCTATCGCGGCGGTTACCGGTCGATAGGCGACTAGCAGGGTGTTGAGAAGTGCTCCGGTTTGAAAAATGAACGCGACTCGTGGCAACACCCTGCGTGAAAACTGGCTTCCTTCCTTAGTCTTCTCCCCCTGTCCAGGGGGAGAGGAGAGAGAGGGCTAGGCCCAATGCGACTGCCGGGCCTCAGCGTCTTTTTGCCCTCTCACAACGAGGAAGGCAACGTCGAGCGAGTCGTCAAGGGCTTTATCGAGGAGTTACCCAGAGTCGCCGATGATTACGAGGTGATCGTAATCGACGACGGCAGCCGCGACCGCACCGGCGAGATCGCCGACCGCCTCGCCGCCGCCGATTCCCACGTCAAGGTGGTGCATCATCCGGTGAACCGGGGCTACGGCGGCGCGGTGATTTCCGGTATCGCGGCGGCGAAGCAACCTTGGGTCCTGCTTTGCGACGGCGACGGGCAATTCGATCCGGTGGATGTCGAGCGGCTCGCCGAGCGGGTTCCGCAATATGACGTTGTAGTCGGCAGGCGGGTGCAGCGCGCCGATCCGCTGATGAGGCGGATCAACGGCAAGGGCTGGACCATCTTCATGCGCCTGTTGTTCGGCGTCCAGGCCAGCGACATCGATTGCGGATTCAAGCTCTTCAAGCGCGAGTTCGTCGAGGGCCTTCAATTTGGAGCCACGGGCGCGATGATCTCCACCGAGCTGATGGCCCGGGTGGCAGGGCGGGGAGCCCGGATTTGCGAAGTTGACGTGCGTCATCTGCCGCGGCTGGCGGGCGCGCAATCGGGCGCGAATCTCAAAGTGATCACGCGCGCCTTCAAGGAGCTGTTCGCACTCTTCGTCGAATTGAGAACCGCCGGCAAGACCAAGGCATAGGCCCGCGCCGGCAAAGCGATCGCGGACGGCGATCTCGATTCTGACCTCGCGCCCGCTGGACATCCGACCCGCGCGCCGGCACGCAAGCGACAGGAAATCCACACCGGGGGCCGCCACGGGGCGCGCCTCAGGCCGTGCCGGCGGCGCCATCGCTACGGCACGCAGGCTTGGCCGGGATGGTTTGACCAATAGATGAGGCAGCTTTGGACGGGCGTGACGACCGGCTTGGCCAAGCCCAGGAGTTCGCTCACGTTGAAGCCGTCGTCATTCGCCACAAAGACGTTGCCGGATCGGTCCAGCGCTATCGAGGTGGGGCTGAGAAACGCCGCGCCTGCGGGGGCGAAGTTGAGGCCCGTGGTGTAACTGCTCGCCGCCGTCAGCTCGCTCACGCTGCCGTGGCCGGTGCCGGAGCAAACACTCCCGCAGTTCGCCACAAAGACGTTGCCCGATCCGTCTAGCGCTATCGAGCGCGGTCCGTTGAACCCCGCGGCTGCGGGAGCGAAGTTCAGGCCCGTGGCGTAACTGCTGCCCGCCGTCAACTCGCTCACGCTGCCATTGTTCCCGGTGCCGCCCTTTGAATTCGCCGCAAAGACGTTGCCTGATCGGTCCAGCGCTATCGAGACCGGTAGGCTGAACGCCGCGGCTGCGGGAGCGAAGTTGAGGCCCGTGGCGTAACTGCTGGCCACCGTCAGCTCGCTCACGCTGCTGCCGTAATTCGCCACAAAGACGTTGCCTGATCGGTCCAGCGCTATCGAGACCGGCAGGCTGAACGCCGCGGCTGCGGGAGCGAAGTTGAGGCCCGTGGCGTAACTGCTGGCCGCCGTCAGCTCGCTCACGCTGGCGTTGAAATTCGTCACAAAGAGGTTGCCGGAGCCGTCCAGCGCTGTAGATTGGGTGAGGCTGAACGCCGCGTTGGTGGGGGCGAAGTTCAGACCCGTGCCGTAACGGCTGCTCGCCGTCAGCTCGCTCACGCTGCCGTTGCCCCCGGTGCCGGTGCAAGGGGCCCCGCAGTTGGTCACGAAAACGTTGCCGGAGCCGTCCAGCGCGATCGAGTTGGGCTCGGCGAACGCCGCACCCGAGGGAGCGAAGCTGAGCCCCGTGGCGTAACCGCTCGCCGCGGTCAGCTCCGCTCACGCTGCCAGCAGCGACTATGTTGCCGGAAGGGCCTTCCTCTACGAAGGAATCCGCCACAAAGACGTTCCCGGCGCCGTCCAGCGCGATCGAGTAGGGGTAGATAAACGACGCGCCCGACGGGGCGAAATCGAGCGCCATCTCCCATCCGTCGGGCGCTGCAGCCAGAGTCGGGCTGAACGGCGTACTCACCGCCGCAAGTCCGTAGAGCGCGCTCACGTTATTCGCCGGGTTGGCAACTATCAGGTGCGCCGCCCCCATCGTGTCGGTGATCGCAGGAGTCCCCGAGCAGGAGCTGGTGTAGGTCAGCCCGGGGGTCGCATCGCACATCAGACTCCGCGCAGGCGCTCGACGATGCCCCGGAACTCTCGATGCATCCCGCCAGGATGTTGGCCAGCGTGTTCAGCCGTTGCAGCCCGTCGCAGTTGGCCGGCGGCGAGCCACCCGTGCATGACGCTGCGCTGGGCAAGAAGCTCGAAGGATTACCGCTCACCGAAAGGTTGGTTGCATTTATGCCCGCCAGGTTGGCCACGCCGGCGTAGGCGTTCTGCAGCCCGATCGCGCTAGTCGGCGACGCACCGATGCTGTGCCCGGTCGAATCGAAGAACTGCGCCAGCGCCCACTGGGCCGCGGCCGTGGTCAGCTCGTTGATCGTGACGCTGGTGGAGCGTGTCAGGCTGTTGCACGGGCCTAGCGCCGCCATCAGTCCGATGGCCGAATTGGCGCCCGAGCCAGCGTTGCCACCACTCGCAGTGATATAGGTCTGCGGATTTCCAGACGGACAGGTGTGCGAGAGGACGGCAAAAGCGCCGCCGGCGTTGGTCGTAGCCGTCCCGATCGAGGTGGCGCCCGCGCCGTAACCGGTGGTGCCCGCTGCGTACAGCGTCACGGAAGAGTTGGCTATCGGCACCAGCCCGCCGGCCACTTGGCCGACGGGGCCGCTCGGTGTCGGCGTGGGCGTCGGAGTCGGTGTGGGCGTCGGCGTGGGCGTCGGAGTCGGTGTGGGCGTTGGAGTCGGCGTTGAGGTCGGCGTGGGCGTCGGGGTTGGCGTCGGAGTTGGCGTCGGCGTGGGTGTTGGCGTTGCGGTCGGAGGCGGCGCCGTGCCGAACGCTACTCCCGACAATGACACCTTTTGGGGACTCGCCGCAGCGTCATCGGTGAGTTTCAATGCTCCGGTCAGCTTGCTCGCTTTCGAGGTCGTGGCCGCCGGCGGACTGAACGTGACCAAGACCGGGCAACTGCTGCCCGCCGCCAAGGGCCCGAGGCAATTCTGGCTGGCCGTGAACCCGACGCCTACCGCGAGCCCGACACCGGCACCGGCCCCGGCGGCGATGACGCTGATGTCGAGCGCGACCGGATTCTTGTTGCTCAACGTCACCAGCTTCGATGCGCTGGAGGTCCCGCGCTGCGTCCTGGGGAACGAGAGCGTATGCGGTTTGAATTGCAGAGCGCCCAGAACGCCCGAGCCTTTGAGGTTGACCGGCTTGGCGCTGTTACCGCCCAAGTCGGTCACGGTGAGCGTGCCCGTGCGTGCGCGCAGCTTCGTGGGCGTAAAAGTGACTTCAACGGGGCAACTCTTGCCCGGCATCAAGGCCGTGCCTTTACAGTTTTTGGGGTCCTCGACCGCGAAGTCACCAAGGTCGGTGCCGCCGAGAGCGAGAGTTGCAATCGTTACGGGCTGAGCCCCTTTCTTCTTCGGATTGGAAATCGTGACCGTCTTGGCCTTGCTGGTAGCACCCGAGACTGCGAACACCTCCGAGCCGAAGCTCAAACTGGCGGGCGTGACCCGCAGGGCGCTCGCCGCAGCGAAAGCCGCTCCCGATTGCAGAAGGCTAACGACGAGCGACACTAGGCCTGCGAGTTTGCCGTGCCGAGACTGCGCGCCGAGCGGTGGGGATGATTTCAAGGGCTCCCCGCTTTTCGCGACCAAATTCCTCAGGATTCCGGAGCCGTAGCACGAATGTTGCGAAGGCTGCAAACGCGCGTACTCGCTCACTCCACCTTCGTCGTCTGGTCGTAAACCCAATAGCCAGCTTTCACCTGCGTCGGGAACATCTATCAACACCCACCGAGCACCAAAGCGGGTGCCTGATAGACCGATTGCGTTACCCGAAAGCCGCCCTTGGCAAGCCGGCGACTGAAAATTGACGCAAGAGGGTCTTTCGCGTCTGGCACGGCGCTGGCATGCTATCGGGATTATATGCGGGCGGTCGTGTCGGCCAGCCCCCCATCGCAAAAGGAGATCTTGAAAAGTATGAAACGGACCTTGTCAGTACTGACTGCGGCAGCGTTTGCAACCGCGTTCGCGATTCCCGCCTTCGCGCAGACCCCTCCGCCTGCCGCGGCGCCTGCGCCTGCGGCCGCAGCACCGGCCGCTCCCGCGGCTGCCGCGCCTGCGCCTGCAGCCGAGGCTGCCCCCGCTGCGGCGGCACCGGCCAAGAAGAAGCACCACAAGCATCACAAGAAAGCCGAGGCTGCCCCGACTCCGGCCAGCTAAAATCTTTCCGGCCTCGGGCGCGCGGCGGCAGACCTTCTGCCGCCGCTGAGGCGGGTAGCCGGGTCGGCTCGAAATCGGCTGGAAGCCCGGTGTCGCGAGAGGCTACGCGTCTCGCGCTTTCCACTGGCAGGTTTTCCCGCTAGCATTCGTTTTAACTCCCGCACGCGCGGACCCGGAGCGCGTGGCGGGAGTTGACGACGTTGGGTTCATCGAAACGCTATCCGCTCTGGTTCCTGCTGCTGGCCGCGCTGGCCCTGCAATGGCCTGCGCCTGCGCAACCCGCGCAGCAGAGCGAGGCCGGCGATCAGGTCTGCGATCCGCTCGCTGACTACTTCCTGGGCATGGAAAACTACCCGGAGGCGATCCGGCGTCATGTCGAGGTGATTTGGCAGCATCCCGGCAACGCGCTCGCGCACTATCATCTGGGATTCTCGTACGGGGTCACCGGACAGCATCAAAAGGAATTGCGCGAGTACCAGAAAGCGGTCGAGCTCGGGCTCAGCGACTGGGAGTTGTTTCTCAATCTGGGCCTGTTGTATATCGAGAGCAGGAATCTGAACGCCGCGACCCAGGTCCTGAGACTCTCCACGCTGCTCGCTCCTGCGCAGCCGGAAACGCATTTCAACCTCGGACTCGCGTACGAGCAGCGCGGGATGCTCGCGCCGGCCGTACAGGAGATGCTGGTCGCGGTTCGATTGGATCCCAGGCAGGCTGACGCGCATAACACGCTGGGTGTGATATACGCCGAGCAGGGCAATTACGATCAGGCTCGCGAGGTCTGGACAGAACTGGTAGACGAGGTCCCGGACTACACGCCGGCGCGCGACAACCTGGCGATTCTGAAACGGATGGAAAGCGGCAAGTCGAAGGCCGAGGACGGCGTGAACGGATTCACTCATGTGCAATGATCGGCGGCCGGCGGCGCAAGTGAGGCTTGCAGAGGTGAGGCGGGGTGGTAACGGCATGGCAAAGCGGCGGAATTTCGCTTTCTCTCAGGTCCTGATTCTTTCGACGGTATTTGTGATCGGCTCCTGGTGGCGGCCGTTCCAGCTTGGGCGGCTCACAAGCCCGGCCACAGAAGTCATCGGGCAGTTTCGCCGGCGCCGCTCTACCGCGGCGCGCTGCTCGAAGATGCGGCCACTGGCAAGGTCTTGTTGGCGACCAACGCGGACATGGAATGGCCGCCGGCTTCGATGGCCAAAATGATGCTCGTGCTGGTGGCCGAGGATGAGATCAACGCCGGGCGCCTGTCGCTCAACGACCCGGTCCGAATCTCCGAGCGCGTCGCGCAAACCGGCGGCTCGCGTCTTGGCCTGCGCGAGGGCCAGATTTATCCGCTCCGCGAGCTGATCAAGGCCGCCGTGATCAAATCCGCCAACGACGCCGCGGTGGCGATCGCGGAGAAGGTCGGCGGTTCGGTTGAAGCGTGCGTGCGGATGATGAACGCGAAGGCGCAGGAGCTGGGTATGAAGCAGACCTTCTACCAGACCGTAGACGGCCTGCCGCCGCGCCCCGCCCACGACGCCGACCTCACGAGCGCGCTGGACCTGGCGATCGTCGCACGCGCATTGATCAGCCGGACCAACATCCTGCGATGGACGGGGCTTGAAACGGCGCCCTTCGATGAGGGTCAATGCACGCTGCGCAACACCAATCATCTGATCGGACATTTCGACGGATGCGACGGCCTCAAGACCGGGTTCACCTTCCAGGCGGGTTTCAATCTCACCGCGACCGCCAAGCGGGGTGACATGCGGCTGATAGCCGTGATCCTGGGCGCACCGAACAACGCCGAGCGTTTCAGGCAGGCGGCGAAATTGATGGAATGGGGCTTCGACAATTACCGCAGAGGTGTCGATTCTGCGCCAGGGGCAGCCGCTGCCGGTTCACGTGCAGGTCGAATCGGGCGAAGTGATCCAGCCGATCGCGGCCAGCGACGTGAAGCTGCTGGTGCGCAAGAGCGACGTGAATGATCTGCGTCTGAAATATAATATGCTCCAGGTCGTCAATGCGCCGGTCGTCAACGGCGAGGCCGTCGGGCAGGTGATAGTGAGCGACGGCAACCAGGAAGTCTGGCCACGGTCAATGCTATCTCGCCAATTCCGGTCGGCGAAGCGTCAGCGCCCGGCGCCGAATCCGGCATCCGGCCGGTCCGGGCGGCCGATTCCGATCATTTCCAGGAGCTTAGATGAAAGTAGCTTCGCGACAGCGCAACCGCCGCAACCTCAAGCTGGGGCGCAAACGGCGCTCCAATCCGGTGCAGGTCAAGTCGCGCCAGCGCCGGATGCGCCGCAACCGCACGAGAACCTGAGGACCTAACCCCTAGCCCCTTCCCGACGCGGGAAGGGGAACCGGATTCACCACCAACCGATCACCCCTCTCCGTTTCGGAGAGGGGACGGGGGAGAGGTTCTTGCTGTTGGCAACCGCGTCGGGGCCAAATTGACATGGCCCTGCGGGCTCCGATACGAATTGATATGCCGCGCGCTTGAGAGGGCAGTTCCCTTCCGCGCAGTCAAACCCGCATGAGCGTGATCGCCGTTATACCGGCGCGTTACGGCTCAAGCCGCCTGCCCGCCAAGGCGCTGGCCGATATCGGCGGCGTGCCGATGGTCGTGCGGGTGTGGCGTCAGGCTGTGCACGGCGCGATCGATCGAACGCGTGATCGTCGCGACCGATGACGAGCGAATCGCCGCGCCGGTGCGCGCCGCTGGTGGCGAAGCGATGATGACCTCGCCGCGCATCAGAGCGGCACCGATCGTATCGCGGAAGTCGCCGGGCGTATCGAGGCGGATATCTACCTCAACGTGCAGGGCGATCAGCCTTTTATCGAGCCGCCGATCTCGACGCGCTGGCCGCGCCGATGCTCGCCGACCCCTCGATCGACGATGGCGACGCTGGCGACGCCGATCACCGACCCGAAGCGAGTGGCGCAATCCGAACAAGGTCAAAGTGGTATGCGACGCTCGCGGCGATGCGCTCTATTTCTCGCGCAGTCCGATTCCGCTTGCGCGCGACGGCGGGCGTGCCGCCAGCAGCGCTGCGTCATATCGGCATCTACGCCTATCGGCGCGACTTCCTGCTCGAGTTCGCAGCGCTTAAGCCGGGGATACTCGAGCAAATCGAAAAGCTCGAACAGCTGCGCGCGCTGGAAGCGCGGCCATCGCATCCGGGTGGTCGCTTCCGTGGCGCCGTCGCTTGAGGTAGATACTGCCGAGGACCTGGCCAGGCCCGCCGATTCGCGGGGCACGGCGGATAGCGGGGCGGAGGAGGACGCATCGGTGGAACGCAGCAAGACCAAATTCATTTTCGTCACCGGCGGCGTCGTTTCCTCGCTCGGCAAGGGTCTCGCGGCGGCCTCGCTCGGCGCCCTGCTGGAAGCGCGCGGGCTCAAGGTCACGTTCCTCAAGATGGACCCCTACATCAACGTCGACCCCGGCACGATGAGTCCGCTCCAGCACGGCGAGGTCTTCGTCACCGATGACGGCGCGGAGACCGACCTCGACCTCGGCCATTACGAGCGCTTCGTCGAGACCCGGATGAGCCGGCGCAACAACTGCACCACCGGCCAGATCTACGACACGGTTATCCAGAAGGAGCGGCGCGGCGATTATCTCGGCGCGACGGTGCAGGTCATTCCGCATATCACCGACGAGATCAAGCGGCGTATCCTGATGGCGGCCGAGAGGCGCCGACATGCTGATCGTCGAGGTCGGCGGCACCGTCGGCGATATCGAGAGCCTGCCGTTCCTCGAAGCGATTCGCGAGTTCCGATGGGACCTCGGGCGCGAGAACGTGCTCTACGTCCATCTGACGCTGGTGCCGTTCATCCAAACCGCCGGCGAGCTCAAGACCAAACCCACCCAGCACAGCGTCAAGGAACTGACCGGGCTCGGTATCCAGCCCGATATCCTGCTCTGCCGATGCGACCGGCCGCTCGAAAAGAAAGTCAAGGCCAAGATCGCGCACTTCTGCAACGTCGAGGAGAATTGCGTGATCTCGGCCGCCGACGTCGCGACCATCTACGAAGTCCCGCTCAAGTTCCACGAGGAAGGTCTCGACCAGCGCGTGGTCGAAAAGCTCAACATCTGGACCGGCCAGCCAAATCTCACCAAGTGGCGGCGGATCGTGAAGGCCGCGCAGAACCCGAAGCTCACGGTCAACGTCGCGGTGGTCGGCAAATACGTCAACGTGATCGATTCGTACAAGAGCCTGCACGAGGCGATCGCGCACGGCGCGATCGCCAACGAAGTGAAGGTCGTTACGGACTACGTGGATTCCGAAGAGTTCGAGAAACAGAACCCGGATGAACGGCTCGCGAATGCGCACGCGATTATCATTCCCGGCGGTTTCGGCGACCGCGGCACCGAGGGCATGATTCGCGCGGTGCGCTACGCGCGCGAACAAGGCGTGCCGATCCTCGGCATCTGCTACGGCCTGCACATGATGGTGATCGAGACGGCGCGCGATCGGCTCGGGCTGAAGCGCGCGAACACCAGCGAGATCGCGCCCGACACTCCCGACCCGGTTATCGACATCATGGAGACCCAGAAGGAAGTGACCAAAAAGGGCGGCACGATGCGGCTGGGCGCATATCCGTGCGTGATCAAGGCGGGTTCGCTCGCCGCCTCGCTCTATCGGAAGACCAGAATCTCCGAGCGCCATCGCCATCGGTACGAAGTCAACAACGCCTATCGGGAGGCGCTCGAAAAGTCGGGACTCGTGGCGACGGGCATTTCACCCGGCGGCGATCTGGTCGAGATAATGGAGCTCAAGGACCATCCGTGGTTCCTCGGCTGCCAGTTCCATCCCGAGTTGCGGTCGCGTCCGCTCGATTGCCATCCGCTGTTCCGCGGCCTGATTCGCGCCGCCGTAATTCGGCGCGCCGAGGTTGCGCCCAAAAGTTCCAAGGTCAGGGAGTTGAGATCGGCTTCGTGAGCGTGGCGAAGGTCAAAGTCGGCGAGGTGGTTTTCGGCGGCGATCGGCTGGTGCTGATCGCCGGTCCCTGCGTGATCGAGGAGCGCGGACTCATGTCTGCGCCACGCGCAACGGCTGATAGCGATTTCGCAGCGCGCGGGAATCCCGCTGATATTCAAGGCCTCCTTCGACAAGGCGAACCGCACCAGCCACAAATCGTTTCGCGGACCGGGACTCGAAGAGGGGCTCGGTATTCTGGCCGAGGTCAAGCGCGAATTGGGCGTCGGGCTCCTGACCGACGTTCACGAATCGACTCAGGTCCGCGCTGCGGCCGAGGTGGTGGACGTGCTTCAAATCCCGGCGTTGCTGTCGCGCCAGACGGATCTGATTCGCGCGGCGGCTGCCACCGGACGCGCGCTCAACCTCAAGAAGGGGCAGTTCCTGGCGCCGTGGGACATGCGCGCCACGGTGCAAAAGGCCGAGTCGTCGGGCAACCGGCGCATCCTGCTCACCGAGCGCGGATTCTCGTTCGGCTACAACAATCTGGTCGCCGATTTCCGCTCGCTGGTGATGATGCGGAGCTTCGGCTATCCGGTGATTTTCGACGCGACCCATTCGGTGCAATTGCCGGGCGCGGCAGGCGAGCATTCCGGCGGGCAGCGCGAGTTCGTAGCGCCGCTGGCGCGCGCCGCGGTCGCGGTCGGAATCGACGGGGTCTTCATGGAAGTGCACGAGGATCCCGAACGTGCGCTCAGCGACGGGCCGAATTCCTATCCGCTCGACGAGCTGGCCCGATCTGCTCGACGAGTTGAAGCGAATCGACGACCTGATGCGCGCCGGTGGCGCTCACTGAGAGGGCGCAATGTCGGCTTGTGATCTTGGCCACGGCACAAATTTCGGAAGCGCCGCCTCGGGACTTCACTAATGTTCAAGGAGGGAAACTCAATGGCTCGGAAGATGAGCATAGCTGGTAAGCGCGTCCCTCGCGGTAAACGAATGAAGCTCGGTAAAGGTTGGAGGCTCAGATCGCTGCTTGGTTATCACTTCAAGGCAACGCTTCTGACTACGGCGCGCGTTGGAGACGACCGGATCGCCGTGTTCCGAGTGCTGCCCTGATGTCCAGAATCGCGTAAAAGGAGGAACGCTTCGAGCAGCAGCACCCTCACCCGTCGCCCTTGGCGACGTCCTCTCCCGCAACGAAGCGGAGGAGGTGTTCAGAGCCGAGGGAACGACCCGCTCCTCCATCAGGGCTGCCGCGTAGCCGAGCGCCTGGTAGATGTCTTCGCGCTCGAGCTCGGGCCATTCCTTGAGCATCTCGTCGATCGTCATGCCTCCGCTCAGGTAGGCGAGTATCGAAGCGACCGGAAACCGCAATCCCCTCACACACGGCTTGCCAAAGCACTTATCCGGGTCGAGCGTTATCCGGTCGAACTGGTGATGACGAATTTCCACGGCTTCCCCCAAGCCATCAATATAGCAGCACTTGACGCCAATTTCAGACCGCGATCTTCGGGCCCGGCGGCAGGGCGTCGATCGGCCTTGGTTTACAGCACCGGACACGCTTGATAGCGTCTGATCGCGAAAGCCGATGAGTCCCAGGCGCCTTGCCAAGCTGCTCGCAGCGCTGGGGAGCGTGGTGCTCGCAGCCGTCCTGATTGTCACGGTCTGGGTCGTCCGCCATCGCACGGGCCAGCAGCTAATCAAGGAGGCTGCGAGCGTCGTTCCCGGTTCGCTGCTCGCCGCGCGCAACTTCCATTGGACGGAAATGAAGGGCGATCAAAAGCAGTGGGAACTGACCGCGCGACAGGCCAGCTTCTCCGACGACAAGAAGTCATTGCGGCTGCAGGACGCCCAAGTCACGATGGTTTCCGAGGACGGCAGGCAAGTGACGCTGCACGCTCCGATCGCCGACCTCGAGATGAACGGGAATCACGTGAAGCGGGCGGACCTGAGCGGCGGCCTGCTGGTGCATTACGGGGACGTTGTGATCAACGCCGAGCAGGCCGTGTTCATGCCTGATAGCGACGAGCTGAACGTCCCCGGCCGGGTGACAATCGAGAGCCAGGGTCTGAAGGTTGTCGGCGTCGGTATGACCGCCCATCCGCGCGCCCAACTTTTCGATCTCCATTCACAGGTCAGCACAGATGTCACGCCGCGCCCGCGCGCTGCCGAAACCGGGAATGTTTCGGAAGCCGGGCGTGCTTCCGAGACCGGGAAGGTCCTTTGACCGGCGCAGGCCGAAGCGCGAGCAGCGCCGGTGTGATTGCGCGCTTCGCCTCGGCCCTCGCGCTGGTCTGCGCCTGCGCGGCGACCGGAGCGCGTGCGCAGGATTCGGCGGCTACGAGGCCCGTTCGCGAGCCCGTCGGAACGTCCGCCGCTTCCGTAGAAGGCGCCGGCACCCCGGCGCATACGCCTGAATCCATTCCTCAGAGCGCGGGGCAGGCGGCTCGCGATTCGCCAGATTCGGGCCATTCAAGTTCGGGCGCAAACCCGCCCGGCGGTGCGACATCGACCGATAGGCAAGGATTCCAGGCGCCGTTTTCGTCGAGCAAAGGGCCGATCAATATCAAGTCGGATTCCCTCGCGCTCGACTACAAAGGCAAGATCATCGTCTGGACCGGGCACGTTCATGCGGTGCAATCGGGGAGCGACCTGATATGCGACGTGATGCATGTTTACTACGGCGTCGATTTCAACGATATCAAGCTGGTGGTCGCCGACCACAACGTGAAAATTACCCAGGGCGGGCGATTTGCCACGAGCGATCACGCGGTCCTGGATCAGGCCAAGCGGGTCATCACGATGACCGGCAACCCTGTAATCCATGACGGGCTGGACCAAATCACGGGGACCAAGGTCTTGGTCTATCTCGACAGCCAGAAGAGCGTGGTCGAGGGACCAGCGCGGGCAGTGATCTTCCCTCACAAGGATAAAACCCGCGATAATCAGCAGAGTGAATCGGAGGATCATGCCGCCGGTCAGCACGCGGCCGGTCAGCATGCCGATCAGAAGGAATAGTGCGCGCTAGATGGCTCTGGAAGTAAAGCTCGGACAGGATCTCAGGCTGCGCCAGCAGCTCGTGATGACGCCGCAGCTCCAGCAGGCGATCAAGATCCTGCAACTGTCGCTGCCCGAGCTGGAGGCGGTGGTGCAGGCCGAGCTCGAGCAGAACCCGATGCTGGAGCCGCTCGATCAGAGTCCGGCCGAGTCTGCGGCCGAGTCCGAAGCGCAAACCGGCGAAGCGCCCGAAGCCGCCGACGCCGAGCCCGGGGCGCCATCCGACAACGGTGCCGAGCCGCCGGAGGACGGACCGACCTGGGACGGCATGGACGGGGTTCCGGAGAAGACGGCAGACGCCGGCGCTCGAGGCCAAGGACGCCGCGATCGAGCTCAAGGAGCTCGGCACGCTCGACAAGCTCGACTGGCGCGAGTACCTGGAGAATTACTCCAACAACTGGCAGGACGGAGAGCCCGCGCCGGAGCACGACGACGAGCGCCGGCAGACGCTCGAGAACACGCTGACCCGCAAGACCTCGCTCGAAGACCATCTGATGTGGCAGCTGCGGCTGTCGAGCCTTTCCGAGGCCGACCAGCGGATCGGCGCCGACCATCATCTACAACCTGAACGACGACGGCTACCTCGAGACTCCGCTCGAAGAGCTGGCAGCGCAGCTCGAGGTCCGACACGCCGAGCGATCGAGCGCGTGCTCAAGCGCGTGCAGCGCTTCGATCCGCCCGGCGTGGCCGCGCGCGACCTGCGCGAATGTCTGCTACTCGCAGTTGATAAATCTCGGGATGGAGGAGTCGCTGGCGGCGCGCATCGTGCTCAACCATCTCGATCTGCTGGAGAAGCATCGCTACGACGAAATCGCCAAGGCTGCTCGGCGTTGCGCTCGAGCTGGTCAACGCAGGCGGCAAAGTTCATCTCGCTGCTCGAGCCCAAGCCGGGCCGCGACTATGGCGGCCAGGAGCCGACCTACGTCGTTCCCGACGTCTTCATCCAGAAGATCGGCGACGATTACGTCGTCACGCTCAACGAGAGCGCGGTGCCGCGGCTGCGGCTGGCGGGCTACTATCAGCGGGTGATGAACGACGGCCGCGACGCCGCGCCGAGACCAAGGAGTATCTGCAGGAGCGGCTGCGCTCCGCGAAATGGCTGGTGAAGTCGATTTACCAGCGCCAGCAGACGATCTTCAAAGTCGCCAATTCGATCATCAAATTCCAGCGCGCCTTCTTCGACCATGGCATCGAGCAGTCTGCAAGCCGCTGGTGCTCAAGGATGTCGCCGAAGATATCGGCATGCACGAATCGACCATCAGCCGCGCGACCGCCAACAAGTATGCGCATACGCCGCAGGGCATTTTCGAGCTCAAGTTCTTCTTCACCTCGGGCGTCAAAGCCGGCAGACGGCGAGGACGTCAGCGCGGAGACCGTCAAGGAAAAGATCCGCGCGATGGTGATCGGGCGAAAGTGCCAATGATCCGCTCTCCGACCAGGCTATCGCCGAGCATCCTGCGCCGCGACAATATCAATATCGCGCGCCGCACCGTGGCGAAGTATCGGCAAGCGCTGGGTATCCTGCCTTCGGCCAGCCGCAAACGAGTCGGCTGATCTCTTGGGGCGAAAGGTGCAGAGGCAAGCTTATGAGATGAAAGCAAGCGAGGGCAAAAGAAGCAGCGCGGTGGCGCGCAAAGTGCGCCAGCGCGCAGCAGCGGCATCGAGGCGCCGGCGCGGTCGTAGCGTGACCTTCCGCCACGTGGAGCCCACCGAGGCGATCCGGGTGTACGCGGAACGCAAGCTCGCGCATCTGCCGCGAAGTACCTGCAGGCGCGCGTGCGAGGTGCATCTGATCCTGACGGTTGACAAATATCGCCAGCACGGCGAAGTTACCGTCAAATCCGGCCGTTTAGCGGTCACCGCGCAGGAGGAGACCAAAGACCTCTATTCGGTCATCGACCTGCTGGCGGACAAGGTCGAGCGGCCAGCTGAGAAGGCATCGTGGAGAAAGAAGCGCGCCAGAAAGTGCGCTCGCCCTCGACCGGTGAGGTGCTGAGCGCCGGTCGAGCAGAATGCAAAGTCGCGCCGAGGCCGTCGCGGCGCTTAGGAACTGGAAACGACCCCGAGCCATGAAAATCACCGAGATCCTGAGTCCGGAAATGGTCGTGCCGGAACTCAAAGGCAGCACCAAACCCGCGGTGCTGCGGAGCTGGCCGAGCTGCATGTGCGCCAGTCACCAGGAAATCCAGGTCGGCGATCTGGTCGCGGTGCTGGCCGAGCGCGAGCGGCTTGGCTCGACCGCGATCGGCGACGGCATCGCGATTCCGCACGGCAAGCTCAAGGGCGTCAAGCGGAATTCTCGGCACCTTCGGGCGCCATCGTGCAGGGCGTCGACTTCGAGTCGCTCGACGGCAACCGACGCATCTGTTTTTCTGCTGGTCGCGCCGGAGGATTCCACCAGCCTGCATCTCAAGGCGCTGGCGCGCGTCTCGCGGCTGCTCAAGGATGCGCGCCTTCCGCGAGCAGCTTCTCGCGGCGCGCCGAGCCGCCGAGCTTTTCCGCCTGATCGTGGAAGAGGACAGCCGCTACTGAGGCCGTCTCGAGTTCGGCGCCGCCATCGCCGCTGCAAGCCACCTCTGCGGCGCGCACCGAAATCGCAGCTGGCGATCGATAGTCCGCACCGGCGACGCGAACGCGGCTCTGATCATCGTGACCGGCGTTTCCGGCTCGGGCCGCGCCTCCGCGATGCGCGTGCTCGAGGACCTCGGCTTTTATTGCGTCGATAATCTGCCGGTTGCGCTGGCGCCCACGGTGCTGAAGCTTGCCACCGAGCGCGATGCCGCGATCTGAAGGGAGTCGCGCTCGGGATCGACTCGCGCGAGCGGCTGTTCTTTCCCAGTGGCCGCGCGTCTTCGCCGAGCTGGAACGCGACGGCTTCCAGCCGCGAAGTGCTTGTTCCTTGACGCCTCGGACGAAGTGCTCGCGCGGCGCTATTCGGAGACGCCGCCGGCCCCATCCGCTGGCGGCAGAGCGGCGCAAGCGTCGCCGACAGCATCGTCGCGGAGCGCCTGGCGCTGGCCGAGATGCGCGAGCGCGCCAGCCGCGTCATCGACACCACCACGCTGACCGTGCACGAGCTGCGCGAAGGTGTGACTGCCGCGGTGATGGGCGCGGCGGCGGCGATCGGATGGCGATCGCGATCGTGTCGTTCGGCTACAAATACGGGCATCCGGTCGGACTCGATCTGGTGCTCGACGTGCGCTTCATCCCCAATCCGTTTTTCGTTCCCGAGTTGCGGCCGCTCGACGGCCTCGATCCGCGCGTGCGCGACTACGTGATGGGCAGCCCGAGAGCTCGCCGCTTCCTCGACGAAGTGGGCCGGTGCTCGATTTCCTGCTCCCGCTGTACCGGCGCGAGGGCAAAAGCTATCTGACCATCGGCCTTGGATGCACCGGCGGACGCCATCGCTCGCCGGTGCTGGCGCAGGAGTTGAGGAAGCGGCTTTCGACGCATCGGCTACGCAGTCCAGGTGCGCCATCACGATATCGCGCGCTGACGCGGGAGCATCGCAGCCGCCGCGCCCGCATGCTCAATTCATGATGCTGCCGGCGTCGACGTTGATGGTCTGGCCGGTCACGCCTGCCGCGAGTTCGCTCACGAAGAAAGACCGCGACCCGCGCGACTTCGTCTTCAGTGACCATCCGATGCAGCGCGGCGCCCGAGACGAATCCGGCTCGATCCGCTCGTAAGGCATTCCCATCGCTTCGGCCCGGGCCCGCATCACGCGCTCGATGCGCTCGCCTTCAACCGCGCCCGGGCAGATGCAGTTGACGCGGATGCCGCTTGTCGCCCCATTCGCCGGCCAGCGTCTGCGTCAGCCCGATCATCGCCCACTTGGAGGCCGCGTAGGGCGAACGCAGCGGAAAGCCGCGCCGTCCCGCGCCCGACGCGATCTTCAGGATGATCGCCGCCGCCTTGCCGTTCCATCGCGGCAGCACGGCGCGCGAGGCCAGCCATGCGCCGGTGAGATTGATGTCGATCACTTCCTGCCATTCGGTGAGCGCCATCTCAGTGATGCGCTTGGTCGGGCCCGCGATACCGGCGTTGTTGACCAGGATATCGACGCGGCCGAAAGCCGACAGCGCCTGCTCGGCCATCCGGGCGCAGTCGGCCTCTTTGGAGACGTCGGCTGGAACTGCGATCGCGCGCGCGCCGATCTTTTCCACCTCGGCGCAGGTCTGCTTCAACGGATCGGGCGAGCGCGCGGCGAGCACCAGCTTCGCGCCCGCCGCGCGTAAGCGAGCGCGATTTGCTTGCCGATTCCGTGGCCGCCGCCGGTGATTATCGCGACTTTGCCTGTCAGGCCGTTCATGCCGGGTCGTTCATGCGAAGTCCTCCCGCGAATCGATGGGATCGTAAAGACGTTTGACGGCGACCGTGTAGCTCCGCGAGCCCGCCGACAATCGCGCGCCGGATGTGCCGCCGGTCCTCTCGACCTTGTCCCGATCCGCTGGCCATCCATATCATTGTGCTATCTATGGCCGCTGATAAAGCCGCTGCGCGAAGTTCGCGCCGGAAATCGAGCAGAAGAGCTCGTGCGCGCTCGACGCGCTCAAGATCGTGACTCCTTGCGGCGATGGTCCTCGGATCGGGATGGCTGTTGTGGGCGCATCAGCGAATGGTTCAGCGATCCGCACCTGATCAAGCACGAAGTCGTCGCGTGGGGGGCATGGGGACCGCTGGTTTACATGCGTGCTCTATGCGGTCGGGCCGTCGTTCCTGGTGCCCGGCTTCGTGATGACGATCGCGGCCGGGCTCGCGTTCGGCACGCTGTGGGGTTCGGTATGGTCGCTGATCGGCGCCGACGCTGGGCGCGTTGATCGCGTTCGCCGCCGGGCGATTTCTCGGCAAGGACTTCGTGCAACGGACCGTCGGACTCCGCTTTCGCGACGTGATCGACAAGATCGCGCGCAACGGGTTTCATCATTATCTTCTATCTGCGGATCGTGCCGGTAATTCCGTACAACTCCCTGAACCTGCTCGCGGGGGCCTCGCCGATTTCGTTCAGCGATTATTTCTGGGCGAGCATGATCGGGATGATCCCCGGAACGATCCTGTTCGCGTTCCTGGGCGACGCGCTATGGCATCCGACCTCGCCGCGCTTCTTCGTCGCGTTGGGGTCGATCGCGGTCTGCTTCGGATGCGGCGAGCTCTATCGGCGCTACTCGAAGATGAGCCTGGCGGCAGGCGGCTAGAGATTTCTCAGCGGCCAACGATGCGCCGCTCGCCCTCTCCGTGGTCAGGGAAAGGGCGGACAGTTTCAGGCTTTATCTTTGTCGGAGCGCCAGCCGGAGCCTGCCCTGAGGCTGCTCGAAGGGCGCTGGTTCTTTTCCGTCAGGTGCCAGCTTCCCAGCTCGTCAGGTAGTGCCGCTGCTCTTCGGTGAGCGTGTCGATCCTGATCCCCATCCCGGCACCCGAAATGGCGCGTTGCCGGAGGCGATCGGCCCGCGGTATCATCGGGGTGCGAGGCCGTGGCGGTGACGACCGAGCGAAATCGAGATCAACCCGGCTGTGATGATGGGCAAGCCGGTTATCCGTGGCACCCGCATCACGGTCGAGCTGATCCTGCGCAAGCTCGCCGAGGGGGAAACTGAAAGCGAGTTGTCTGGAGGATTATCCGCACCTGACTGCGGAGGACATCCGGGCGGCGATCGCCTACGTGCCCGATTCCCAGCTCGTCAGGTAGTGCCGCTGCTCTTCGGTGAGCGTATCGATCCTGATCCCCATCGCGGCGAGTTTGAGGCGTGCGACCTCGTCTTCGATTTCCGGCGGAACGCTGTGGACCCGCACCTCCAGCCGCGATCGCCGCTTGGCGGCCCATCGCGCGGACAGCGCCTGGGTCGCGAAGCTCATGTCCATCACCTGCGCGGGATGGCCCTCGGCGCAGGCCAGATTGACCAGCCGTCCCTCGCCGAGCAGGTAGACTCGCCGGCCGTTGGGCAGGTGATAGGCGTCGACGTTGCGCGTCGACGCCGGGCTCGACCTTTTTCGCCATCTTCTTGAGCGCCGCGATATCGATTTCGACGTCGAAGTGGCCCGAGTTGGCGAGGATCGCGCCGTCTCTCATCAGGACGAAATGATCGGCGTTGATCACCTGCTTGTCGCCGGTCACCGTGATGAACATGTCGCCGACTTTCGCCGCGTCGTCCATCGGCATCACGCTGGTAACCGTCCATCGCGGCTTCCAGCGCGCGAATCGGGTTCACCTCCGTCACGATTACGTTCGCGCCCAGCCCGCGCGCGCGCGAGGCGACGCCTCGGCCGCACCATCCGTAGCCTCCGACCACGACCACCGAGCCGGCGACCAGCACGCCGGTAGAGCGGATGATACCCGTCGATCGTCGATTGGCCGGTGCCGTAGCGATTGTCGAACAGGTACTTGGTCTGCGCGTCGTTGACCGCGACCACCGGAATCTTGAGCGCTCCGTCCTGTTCCATCGCGCGCAGCCGGATCACCCCGGTGGTGGTCTCCTCCATGCTGGCGGCGACTTCGTGAAGCCTGCGCGGCAAATTCGCTGTGGAGCAGACTCACCAGGTCGGCGCCGTCGTCCATGGTTATCGACGGGTGATGCTCGAGGGCGGCGCGCAGATGACTGTAGTAAGTGTCGCGATCCTCGCCCCGGATCGCATAAGTCGCGATTCCATACTCCTTGACGAGCGCCGCCGCAACGTCGTCCTGGGTCGAAAGCGGGTTGGAAGCGCAGCAGACGACTTCCGCGCCGCCGGCCTTGAGCGCGCGCAGCAGGTTGGCGGTTTCGCAGGTGATATGGAGGCAGGCGGCGAGCCTGATGCCCTTGAGCGGCTGCTCGCGGATGAAACTCTCGCGGACCTGCCTGAGCACGGGCATCTGCCCGTCGGCCCATTGGATCCGCCTGCCGGCCGCCTTCGGCGAGGCCGAGGTCGTGAACGTCGTAGTCGCGCGCGGCCGCGCCGCCTCGCGGCTCGGACGCGATTGCCGGTTTGCGTGCGGGAACGACTACCTTGGGCTTGACGGCTTTGGTGGCCATGCGAGCTACTCCACTGGCAGATTTGTTAGACAGATGGGCAGATTGTTGAACAGATTGTTGGATTTTCGGGGAACGCGGCCCGTGCGCGGATTCAGCGCCTGCCGTTGCGGCCGAACGCGGCGCGGAGCGCCTCCACCATATCGGTCCGCTCCCACGAGAACAGGCTATCCTGCGGGATGCGCCCGAAATGACCGTACGCGGCGGTGGCCCGGTAAATCGGGCGCTTCAAGTCGAGCGCCCTGATTATCCCGGCCGGCCTGAAGTCGAACAGTTCGCGCAGCGCCGCCGAAATCTTCGCGTCGGGCACCACGCCGGTGTCGAAGGTATCGACCAGCATCGAGACCGGCTCGGCGACGCCGATCGCGTACGCCACCTGGATTTCGCACTGGCGCGCCAACCCCGCCGCGACCACATTGCTTGCGCGACGTGCCGGGCCATGTAGCAGGCCGAGCGGTCCACCTTGCTCGGGTCTTTGCCCGAGAACGCGCCGCCGCCATGCCGGCTGTAGCCCCCGTAGGTATCGACGATTATCTTGCGGCCGGTCAAGCCGCAGTCTCCGTGCGGACCGCCGATCACAAAACTGCCGGTCGGATTGACGTGATAGACCGTGGACCGATCCAGGTAATGCGCGGGGATAGTCTTCTTGATCAATTCCTCGATCACGAACTCGCGGATCGTCTCGTGCTTCGCCTGCGGAGCGTGCTGAGTGGAAATCACGACCGCAGTCACCGCGACCGGGCGGCCGTCGGCGTAGCGCACCGTGACCTGGCTCTTGCCGTCCGGCCGCAGGAAGTCAACTTTCTTCTGCTTGCGCATCGCGGCGAGGTTCTGCATCAGGTGATGCGCCATCGAGATCGGCAGCGGCATGCATTCGGGCGATTCGTCGCAGGCGAAACCGAACATCAGGCCCTGGTCGCCCGCGCCCTGCTCCTTGTGGAGTCCTTCGCCTTCGGTGACGCCCACCGAGATGTCGGCGGATTGCGGCTCGATCGCGGTCAGCACCGCGCATCGATTTCCGTCGAATCCGGTCTCCGCATTGTCGTAGCCGATTTCGCAGGCGACCTTGCGCGCGATCGCCACATAGTCGGGACGCGCGCGGCTGGTGATCTCGCCGGCGAGCACGATCAGTCCGGTCTTGACGAGAGTTTCCAGCGCGACGCGCGAGTTGGGGTCCTCGGCGATCAGAGCGTCGAGCACGGCATCCGAGATCTGGTCGCACATCTTGTCGGGATGCCCTTCCGACACCGACTCCGACGTGAAAAGGAAATCCTTAAGCGGCATTCAAATTGGCTCCTCGCAAGTCCGTCCGACGGGGCCGCATTCCAAGTCCGGGTCGCGGCCCGCGCAGATTCAGGCTCCGGCAGGCGTCTTTGCGGCTATTCTGTCAGGATCGCCCGGCGTACGCAGCCATCCGCAGAGGCGAGCGTTTTGCGTCATATAACCAACCGGTCAGTCGCGGGTCAAGCTCGGAAGGGGAGCCGATCGGCCCGGCATCGGCGGCGTGCTGAGAGCGGCGCGCGGCGGAGTGTCTATTCCTCGCCGAAGCGGTCCTCGAACAACTGCTGGAGCGTCGCCAGCGCCTCGGGTGCGTCGTCGCCTTCGGCCCTGGCCTTGAGTTTGGTGCCGCGGCCGGCCCCGAGCATCATCAGCGCCGTAACGCTCTTCGCGTTGACCCGCTCCTTGCCGCGGGCCAGCGTGATCGACGATTTGAATTTGCCGATCCCCTGGAAGAGCGTGGACGCGGCGCGCAGATGAAGCCCGAGCTTGTTCTTCACCTCTACGGTCGCCTCCGCCACGCTCATCGCCGTACAAGATAGAGGTAAGCACGGCGCAGGTAAACGACCGCGGCGATTTCCGAGTCGCGCGAAGCCTCGCGCGCCTGGATCTCAGCCGCCGCCGCGGCCGTTGGAGGAGCGCGGCTCGGCCTGCCCGTCGCCTTCGATCGCCACTTCGAACAGCTCCCGAAGCCGAGGCTCGATCAGCCGGTCGCGCGTCGTACCCTCCCTTTTTCGCCACGCGCGGAGCGGAATCACGGCCTTCGCCATGTTGCGATGGCCGCCGGCGCTGCCGATATCGCCGAACAGTCCTTGCGCCACCTCGCCCGCGCTCGCGACCGTGCCATGATTGCGGATCGCGATCGCGAGCTTGCCGTTGAGCTTGCCGGAGACGGCGACCCACTCGACACCCTCGAAATCGAGGCAGAAGTCCGCCATCTGCACGATCAGGTCGTCGCGCTCGACGCGCCCCAGATGCAGCACGACTAGGCCGTCCTTCACCTCCATCCGCTTCATCGCCTGCGCCAGGATTCGCGCGAAGCTGATCGGCAACTCCGGCCGTTCGATTTGCCTCAGCAGGCCGTAGTTGGCCAGCGGATAGAGATGGGTAAAGGCCTGCAGGTCATCGTCGGTAACCCGCCGCGACAGCATCAGGGTGTCGCTCTTGATTCCATAGAGCAGGGCGGTTGCAAGGCGCTCGCTGATCCGCTCCTCCGCGCTCAGCAGATATTCGGTCATCAACGTGGCGGTCGCGCCGTAGCGCGTGCGCACGTCCTCGAAGGGGGCCGTACCCGGAACATGACCCGGATGATGGTCGATCACGATGTCGGCCCGGTCCAAACGTCCCTGGAAATAGGGCGGCTGCACGTCCACCATCGCGACCTTGTCGAAGCCTTGGAGCGCCTCCGCGTTGGCCCGCTCGATATCTATTTCGAGCAGGCGTACCATGCTGCGGTTCTCCGGACGGGTGACGGGGCCGAAGCTGAAGATCGGAGTGGTGAGCTTGTTGCGCCCGAGCAGCACACGCAACGCTATCGCGCTCGCGATCCCGTCGGGGTCAGGGTCGTCCTGGAGCAGGATCGCGATACGATCGTCGTCGCCGACCAGCGCGTGGAGTTCCTTTAGCTTTTGCCTTGTGAGGGCTTGGTCCATAAAATGAAAAGTTGCGCCTGCCGCTCATCGCCGGCCGCAACAGCGATGCGATTTAGCAATCGCGGCCGAGGCAGAGGTTCAGCGCTCGCAGGTTCGGCGCGCCGTCAGGATTCGACCAGGGGAAGGGAAACGGACTGATTGGAGCAGTCATCGATTGGTTACGTTCTCGCAATAACACAGCGCCAGAACCTGAATCAATGCTCGCGAATCAATGCTATCGTGCGGACGGCGGGACAAAGCCCCGATTTACCGTGTCTTCGGAAGCTCAACAGCTATGCGAAATCTGCCGGCGGCCATCGATGGAGTGGTTTTTGCATCTTAAAGTAGAGGATAGCGCCGGTTTTTCACAGGATGCCTACATTTGCGCCAATTGCGGGGTCAAGCTTCGCCTCGCTTCCGAGAAGATGCGCGACTTGCAGATCGACCCGTGGCTGCATGAGGCGGTTGCGCGCGTGTTGCGAGGCAAAGAATAACCGATGGCAACCGCGCCCCAGACTTCCGCCGAACCCGGCTTGTGGCCCCATGAGGAGGCACGCCGGCTCAAGGAGCGGGTTGCGGATTATGAGGCGTCGCGACTGGTGGTCTTCGAGAGCGGTTTCGGGCCGTCGGGATTGCCTCATCTCGGCACGATGTGCGAGGTGCTGCGTCCCTCCTACGTGCGCCACGCTCTGAACCAGCTCGAGCCCGCACGACCGACGCGACTGATTATCTTTATCGATGACATGGATGGGCTCCGCAAGGCGCCGGAGAACATTCCCAATCGCGAGCAGTTGCTTCCATTTCTTGGCAAGCCCGTCTCCCAAATCCCTGATCCTTTCGGATGTTGCTCAAGTTTCTCTGAGCACATGGTCGGCCAGCTCGTGAAATTTCTCGAACCGGTGGAAGTGGACTATGAACTGCTTCGTTCCAGCGAGGTCTACAAGAGCGGCGATTTTGCCAACGCGCTCAGGCTGATTCTCGCCAACCACGCCGAGATCACGGCGATAATAGCGCCGACGCTTCGCGAGGAGAATCGCGCCGGATGGTCGCCTCTGATGCCGCTTTGCCCGTCATGCGGCCAGATCAACGCGACGCGCGTCACGGCCTATCATCCCGATCGCGCGACGGTCGAATTCTCGTGCGAGCGATCGTTTGGCGGGCTTGGCGGCGGGTCGCACGGATGCGGCTTCAAGGGCGAGCAGAGCGTGCTCGGCGGGCTCGCGAAGGCGCAATGGAAAGTGGACTGGGCGCTCAGATGGTTCGTGCTGGGCGTGGACTACGAGCTCTACGGCAAGGACCTGATCGATTCAGCGCGGCTCTCGTCGAAGATCGTGAGCGTGCTGGGCGGCAAACCTCCGCTGGGCTTCCACTTCGAGTTTTTCCTCGAAGCTGGCGGCGGCAGGGTCTCGAAGTCGAAAGGTACACAGGGCGTGAGCGTCAACCAATGGCAACGGTACGCCCCGATCGAAGTCCTCAAGTATTTCCTGATGCTGAATCCGAAGCGCGCGCGCAAGCTGTTTCTCGAGTCAATTCCGCAATACGCCGACGAATACCTGAACGATCTGCGCGCGTATGCGAACGGCGGTTCCGATACGCGGCGCAACTCGCCGCTCGAATTCGTGCTGCAGACCGGGAGCCTGCGGCGCTTCAACTCGGAGCTGAGCTTCGGGATGATCATGCATCTGGTGGCGGCGCTGGGAACCTCGGACCGAAGCCTGATTTGGAATTATCTGAAGGGCTACGACCCCGGAATCGAGGGCGATTCCGAGACGAGCGCGCTGGCCGAGTCGCTGGTCGATTGCGCAATTAACTTTTACAAGGACTTTGTCGAGCCGGCCAAGCAGCGCTACACGCCGACGGACGGCGAGCGCGAGCAGTTGAAAGCGCTGGCGGTCTATCTTGAGACGCATCCCGAGGCGAGCGCGGAGGAGATCGAGAAGACGATCTACGAGCTTGGCCGCAAGCATTACGACAAGCCCGGCAAGATTTTCCCGCTGATGTACCGCACGAT
Organism: uncultured delta proteobacterium; assembly: GCA_963793115.1. GTDB lineage: Bacteria > Desulfobacterota > Binatia > Binatales > Binataceae > CAVVMA01. The sequence continues at coordinate 428,681 of CAWBYV010000004.1, read as the reverse complement.
CATGGGGCAGGAGCGCGGCCCGCGCCTGGGCGCGTTCATCCGGCTCGCGACCCCCGCGCGCGTCGCGCAGATAGTCGAACGCAGCGCTGGCGTAGGGATAATTCGGATCGAAAGCACCGGCACGGTCGGCACCGCCGCTGAGGCCGGCGCTACAGAATTCAGAATACACTGTCCGAAGTAGGGCCGGCGTCCCTGCCGGCCCCGAAGCGTCGCGACCGATGCGCATCGGGCCGCCGGCGCTTTCAGACAAACTCGGCGAAGATCGAATCGGCAAGCTCGAGCCCGCGATCGCTGAGCCGCACGCGTCCGTTCTCGCGCAGTAAAAGCCGCGACTCGAACAGGTGCGCGGTGCGGGCGCCGAACAGCCGATCGAAGTCATAGCCGAGGCGCGCGCTGAAGTCGCTGAGCGCGAAGCCGTCGCGCAAGCGAAGATTCAGAAAAACGAATTCGCCCGCGGCCGTGCGGCGATCAATCACTTCCGCGCCGGCCTCCGCGATACCGTCGCGCGCCGCCGCGGCGATGTAACGCGCGGGGCTCCGTTCGTTCCACCATCTGCGGCCGAAGCCATTACCCTCACCCTCTCCCCGCGCCGGTGGCGACTGGTCAGGGAGGGGGGACAGAGAAGCGAGGGCCCGGCGCGCCGCGAAGCTGTGCGCGCCGGCTCCGAGGCCGAGGTAGTTCTCGCCTCGCCAGTACGTCAGATTATGCCGCGACTCGTGGCCGGGCGCCGCGTAGTTCGAGATTTCATACATCTTGTAGCCTCGCGCCGGAGCTCGCTGCGGACCATCGCATAGATCCGCGCCTGCTGGTCGTCGCTCTCCGGCACGATACGCCCGCGTTTCATCTCGCCGAAAAACGGCGTGCCTTCCTCGAAGGTAAGGTTGTAGGCCGAGATATGATCCGGGCCGAGCGCCGCCGCGCTCTCGATATCGCGCCGCACGCTCTCGAGCGTCTGCCCCGGCACCGCGAAGATCAGATCGAGGTTGAGCCGCTCGAAGGCGGCGCGATGCGCCATCGTGGCGGCCTCGCGGATCTGGCCGGCGTTGTGAATCCTGCCCAGGAAGTTCAGGATCGCCGGCTCGAACGATTGCGCGCCGAAGCTAATGCGATTCACGCCGGCGCTTCGAAGGCCCCGCAGCTTTGCGAGATCGACCGTACCCGGATTGGCCTCGAGCGTAATTTCTGCGTCGCGCTCGATTCCGCACAGGCGATCGGCGGTTTCGATCAGCGCTCCGATCGATTCGGGCCTGAACAGCGAGGGCGTGCCGCCGCCGAAGAAAATGGTCCTAACAGGCTCGCCGACCCACGGCGGACTCGCGGCCCGGCACTCGAGCTCGTCGGTGAGCGCGCCTACGTAATCGGATTCGGGCCAGGCCGCGGCGGCGTACGAATTGAAGTCGCAGTAAGGGCACTTCGATTCGCACCAGGGAATATGGATATAGAGCGAGAACGCCACGAAAGACCCGATTCAGGATCGCACAGCCCGCCAGCCTGTGCCACCTACAATGCGTTTCATCCGGTCGCTATACTCGGGCGATCGCAACCGACGGAGTTCCGAAGGTCGAAAGTCCCCTCAAGCCCCTTAAGAGCGAGCGCCCGGCCGGCCCAGGCGTCAGCGAGACGCCGCCGCGCGCAGCCAAAGGCCCGCTATCGCCGGCCGGAGGCAGTCTGGCCGGCGTGGTCGCCGCCGGTATCCTGCTGAGCCGGATCGCGGGGCTGATCCGCGAGAGTATCTTTGCTCACTATCTCGGCAACTCCGATGCGGCCGACGCGTTCAAGGCCGGCTTCAGAATTCCGAACATCCTGCAAAACCTGTTCGGCGAGGGCGTGCTCTCGGCCTCGTTCATCCCGGTCTACAGCCGGCTGATGAGCGAGGGCGACGACGAAACCGCCGACCTGGTCGCATGGGCGGTCGGCGCGATGCTCGCCCTGGTGACCGCGCTCCTGGTCGCGCTCGGAGTATTGGCGGCGCCGTACCTGATCGATGTGATCGCGCCCGGCTTCCACGGCGACAAGCGCGAATTGACCATCACCCTGGTGCGGATTCTGTTTCCCGGCTGCGGACTGCTCGTGATGTCGGCGTGGTGTCTCGGCGTGCTCAACAGCCACCATCGGTTTTTCGCCTCCTACACGGCGCCGGTGGCATGGAACCTCGCGATGATCGCGACGCTGGTTCTGTACGGACCGCGCCGCTCGCAGAGCGCGCTCGCGATCGATCTGGCGTGGGGCGCCGTCGCCGGCGCGGTGCTGCAAATCGCGGTGCAAGTTCCGCAGATGGCCGCTCTGCTGCGGCGGATGCGGCTCGACTTCACGCGCACTGCCGCCTCGCTCCGGGCGGTGTTCAACAACTTCATTCCGGTCGTGACCGGACGAGGCGTGGTGCAGTTCAGCAGCTACGTCGACAATCTGCTCGCGAGCCTGCTCCCTACCGGCGCGGTCGCGGCGCTCAACTACGGGCAGATTCTCTATATCCTGCCGGTCAGCCTGTTCGGGATGTCGGTTGCGGCGGCGGAGTTGCCGGGGATGTCGCGTGCGACCGGCACGTCCGAGCAGATCGGGGCGGCGCTGCGAGCGCGGCTCAACGCGGGCCTGCGCCAGATCTCGTTCCTGGTGGTCCCGTCGGCAGCGGCGTTCCTGTTCCTGGGCGACGTGATCGCAGCGGCGCTTTTTCAATCCGGCCGGTTTACTCATCAGGACGCGATCTACGTATGGGCCGTGCTGGCGGGCTCGGCGGTCGGGCTGCTGGCAGTCACGATGGGGCGGCTCTACAGCTCGGCATTCTATGCGCTGTGGGATACGCGCACGCCGCTCAAGTTCGCCGTGATCCGCGTCGCGCTGACGCTGGTGCTCGGTTATCTGTGCGCAATTCCGCTCCCGCCGATGCTCGGGATCGCGCAGCGATGGGGCGTCGCAGGCCTGACGGTCTCAGCCGGCGCCGCCGGATGGCTGGAATTCTCGATGCTGCGGATCTCGCTCAACCGGCGCATCGGCGCAACCGGGCTCGATCGCAGATTTCTGATCCAGCTCTGGTCGATGGCGCTGGCGGCATCCGCGGCCGGCTTGGTGGTGAAGCTCATCCTGATCGGCGCAGGGCCGCGACTGATGGCCGCGGCTGTGATTCCGGTCTACGGCGGCGTCTACCTTGGACTGGCCTACCTGCTCGGATTGCCGGAGCTGATTCGCGTCGCCAACCGGGTGAGATCGAGCCTTCGCGTCTGATCGTTCCTCAGCTAGCCGATGCGGACGGCACAGGCTTGCGAGCCGCGCGATGGCCGTTGAGGCGCGCGATCGTGGTCGTGGTGCTATGGCCGTCGAGTAGCGGCGCCAGGACGACTCGGCCGCCGTGGGATTCGACGAACTCGCCGCCGTCAACGGTCTTGCCGCGCCAGTCTTCACCCTTGACCAGCACGTCGGGCTTGACCGCCCGCACGATTCCTTCCGCCCGGCCGTCGTCGAACACGGCCACGTAATTGACCGCCTCCAGCGCGGCGAGAATCCGGGTGCGTTCGGCGGCCGAATAGATCGGCCGGCCTTTGCCCTTCAGCTCCCGCACGCTGCGGTCGCTGTTGACGCCCACCACCAGCACGTCGCCCTGGCTGCGGGCGAAGCTCAGGAGCTGGACATGGCCGGCGTGCAGCAGGTCGAAGCATCCGTTGGTGAAGACGATCCGCCGGCCCATCCGGCGCTCGCGATCCAGCGCGAGCCCGAGCTCCTCGATCGAAAGGATCTTGTCACCGTAGCGGTCGTGCTGCTGTCCCATCGCGCGCTGAAGATCCTCAGGCGTGATCAGCTCCGCGCCGTGGCGGCTCACTTCGATTCCCGCGGCCAGATTCGCGATCGTCGCCGCGGTCGGAAAACTGAGTCCGGCGATAACGAATAGACCGAACACGGTTAACACGATGTCGCCGGCGCCGGTGACGTCGTAGACTTCGCGCGGGGCGGTCGGAATATAGACCCCGGCGTGGCCGCGCGCCGCCAGGTACATCCCGTCGCGGTCCAGCGTTATCAGGCAGGCCTGCAGGCCGAGCTTGTCGAGCATCGTTTCCGCCGCTTCGCGCCAGGCGTCGCGGTCAGTGAGCCGGATTCCGGTGGCCAGCTCGCTCTCGTAGCGATTCGGGGTGATCGCCGTGGCGCCCTTATAGATCGCGAAGTCCTTGGTCATGCGCGGGTCGATCACGATCGGAATTTTGCGCGCCCGCGAGCCGTCGATCAGATCGCGCAGGATCGCCGGCGTCAGCAGGCCCTTGTCGATATCCGAAACCAGCACGCCGTCCGCCCGCCTCAAGTCCTGCTTGAGGCGGCTGCGAAAGGCGCGTTCGAGTTTCGGTTCGAGCGGGCGCGGATCCTCGTCGTTGACGCGCAACAACTGCTGGGTCGCGCGATTGGCGGATTGCACCGAGCCGAGTATCCGCTCCTTGACGATCGTCGGGCGATCGGGATCGGTCAGGATCGAAGCGGTGTCGACACCGAGGTCGCGGAAGATCTCGCGCAGCACCGTGCCGTTGCGATCGGCGCCGACCACGCTCAGAGCGCTGACCGTCGCGCCGAGCGCCCGCAGATTCGCCATCACGAAGCCCGCGTTGCCGGGCTTCTCCTCGCGCCGATGGACTTGCAGCACCGGGATGGGCGCTTCGGGCGAGATTCGCGAAACGTCGCCCCACAGGTAGCGGTCGAGGATCACTTCGCCGGCGGCGAGCACGCGCAATGGCTTGAGCGGCGGCAGCCGTAAATCACCGTGTGCGGGAGGCGAAAGGTGGCGGCTCATGACGCCGATAATATTGGATCGCACGCCGGGCGATAAAGCTTCCGGCTGCGCCCGATCAGCGAATCCGGTATCCGCCGTTGACGAATACCGCCGAGCCGGTCACGAAGTCTGAGGCGTGCGAGGCGAGAAAAACCGCTGCGCCGGCGCACTCCTCGGGCTGGCCGAAGCGTCGCGCGGGCGTGCGCATCAGAATTTCAGCGTAGAGCGGGCCGGACTTCAGCGGCTCGGTCATCGCGGTTTCGATCCATCCGGGCACGATCGCGTTGACCTGAATATTATGGCGCGCCAGCTCGATCGCCATCGACTTGGTGAGCTGCATCAGGCCGCCCTTTGCGGCGCTGTAGGAGGGCACCGCGGGCGCTCCGAAAAACGCGTACTCGCTCGCCACGTTGATTATCTTGGCGATTGCATTGCCGGCCTTGCGCGCGACCATCGATTGCGCGGCGAGGCGCGACAGAATGAAGCACGAAGTGAGGTTGGTCTCGATCACGCTGTCCCAACCCGCGGGCTCGAGCGTGAGCGTCGGGGACATCACGGCGATTCCGGCGTTGTTGACCAGGATATTGACCGCTCCGAGATCGCGCTCGACCCGATCGAGCGCGGGCTTGAGCTGCGTGCGATCGCTGAGATCGGCCTCGAGCGCGATCGCGCGGACGCCGAGCGCTTCGAGCTCGGCAACGACGGCGCGATTCTTTTCCTGGTTGCGGGCCAGGATCGCAACCGCAGCGCCCGCCTCGGCGAGCCCGAGCGCGATCCCGCGGCCGATCCCACCGTTGCCGCCGGTGACGATCGCGACGGTCCCGCTCAAGTCGAACATCTTCGGCGCAGCCATCGAAAGTGTCCTCGCAGAAGAAATAGCCCCGGAAGAAGAAATAACCACAGATGAGCGGGTTTGCATAACCCGCCGAACAGAATCGGCGCGCTCGACTCGCGGCGGCCCCAGACGCCAATATATTGCCCCATGGGATTACGAACGGCCGAGCAATACCGAAATTCGCTGCACGACGGGCGCGCGGTCTTCTTTCGCGGGCAGAAGGTCGCCGACGTGACCACCCATCCGGTGATCGGAATCGCGGTGGAGCACGCCGCGATCGACTACCAGATGGCGGACGATCCGCGCTATCGCGACTTGGCCGTGGTAATCGACGGCGGCGACCTGTACAGCCGCTACTACCAGCTCCCGCGCACCGCCGCCGATTTGCTCGCGCGCAGCCGGCTGATCGCGGCCTCGACTCGCGAAGGCGCGACGCTGGTCGTGCTGATCAAGGAAATCGGAACCGACGCGCTGTTCGCGTTGCGCATCGTGGCCGCCAAAATGGCGGCTGCGGGCAAGCCCGAGTATGGCGAGCGCATCGGGAACTATCACCGCTACTGCCGCGACAACGATCTGGCGGTTGCGGTGGCACAGACCGACGTGAAGGGTGATCGCTCGCTGGGGCCCTCCGCGCAGGAGCATCCCGACTACTACCTGCGAATCGTCGCGGAGCGCCCCGACGGAATCGTGGTGCGCGGCGCCAAGGTGCACACTTCGGTCTCGACCAACAGCAACGAAGTGATCGTGCTGCCCACGCGCGCGATGCGGCCCGAGGATAGGGCCTACGCGGTGGCCTTTGCGGTTCCAATCGCGACGCCGGGGCTCAAGCTGATCGCGAGCGCGCACGGCAGCGGGTCGAAAGATCCGGCCGAGCATCCGATCAGCGCGCGGCACAAAATGATCGAAACGCTGACGGTGTTCGACGACGTGTTCGTGCCCAAGGAGCGCGTGTTCATGCAGGGCGAGGCCGAGTTCGCGGGGCTGCTGGCGCTGACCTTCGTGCGGTTCCATCGCTTCACCGCGGTCTCATACAAGCTGCCGCTGCTCGAATTGATCTGCGGAGCCGGATACGCGATCGCGGAGGCCAACGGCGTGCTCGGCGCCGGGCACGTGCGCGACAAGCTCACCCATCTGGCGGCCTATCACACCGTTGTGCGCGGGCTTATCGAGCACGCGGCGGCTTCGTGCACGGTCGAGGAGGGCATCGCGGTGCCCAACACGCTGCTGACCAACGTCGCGAAGTTTCATTTCGCCCACAACTACCATCAGGCGGTGCAGATCGTGCAGGACCTCGCCGGCGGCCTGATCGTCACCGCGCCGGCCGCCGAAGACCTGACCAGCGAAGCGACCCGCGAATACGTGCTCAGATACATGGGCGGAAAGAAGGGCTTCGACGCCGAGCAGCGTCTGCGATTGATCAACCTGATCGGCGACCTCACGGCCTCGGACTTCGGCGGATACCAGGAAGTGCTCGCGGTGCACGCCGAAGGCGGGTTCGAAGCCGAGAAGATGCAAGCCTACCGTGAGTATGATTTCAAATCAGCCGCCGCGTACGCGCGCAAGCTGGCCGGGGTGTAAAGATGGAAATCAAGCCAAGAACCGTTGGCGTGATCCTGTTTCCCGGCTTCGAGTTGCTCGACGTGTTCGGGCCGCTCGAAGCGTTCGGGATGGTGCCCGATCGTTTCAAGCTCGCGATGGTGGCCGAGAAGGCCGGGCCCGTGGCGAGCGCGCAAGGACCCAAGGCGCTCGCCGACTATGTCCTCGCGGACTGCCCGCATCTGGACCTGATCCTGGTGCCGGGCGGTATCGGCACGCGCGACGGAGTGAACAACGCGGTGTTCCTCCAGTCGATACGCGAGCTTTCGGATAAGGCCGAGCTTACAGCCTCGGTATGCACGGGCTCCGCGCTGCTGGCGCGCGCCGGAGTGCTCGACGGCAAGCGGGCGACCAGCAACAAGTCGGCGTTTCAGTGGGTGGTCACCCAAGGACCGAAAGTGAATTGGGTGAAGTCGGCGCGCTGGGTCGAACACGGCAAGTTCGTGACATCGTCGGGCGTGTCGGCGGGAATCGACATGGCGCTGGCGATAATCGCAAAGCTATCCAGCCGCGAGGACGCCGAGAAGGCCGCGGTCCGGATGGAATACGAATGGCACAGCGATCCGGCCCACGATCCGTTCGCGAAGATTCACGGGCTGGCTTGAGCCCGCAAAAGCGGCGCTTAAAGCGATCGACGGTCTCTTTCGGACCGGTTTCCTTATTCGCTACGCGCGTGCCGTATCCCGCGGCTACGCTGCCCGGAGAGTATCCGTGATGTTCCGCCTTGTCGCGGCGACTGCGGGTACAAGATTGCTCGCGAACCCGATCACCACTGCGACCACGAGACTCTCAGCCACGACCCGCTTCGGCAGACTGAGGATCAGGACGAGGTTCCCCAGGGACGATGAGGCGTATGGGATGAGTTTCAGCGCGACGTAGGCAAGTCCGCATCCCAAAACACCGCCCGCGATTCCGATGGCCACCCCTTCCGCCAGCAGAAACGAGAGCACCAGACTTTGCTGAAATCCGATCGCACGCAGCACCGCGATTTCGGGCCGCCGTTCGCGGACCGACATCGCGGCCGTGTTCGACGCAATCAGCGCGATCGCGATCATCACGATGACCGCCAGAACTTTTATGCCATCGAACAGGGTGCGCAGGTTGCCGAGGCTGTTCTGGGAAGCTCCCAGCTCCGATTCGGTCTGCGTCTCCGCGGGGGAGTTGGCGAACATCCAATCGATCGCCCCGATCACGGTCGGAATAGATTGCGACCTGTCCACCTTCACCCAGAACAGATGGACATCTCCCAATTGCCCCAGCGCCTTTTCCAGGTAGTCACGGCGGAATAGCAGAGCCATCGCCGGAGCCCTGCCGCCGAGCGTGCCCACAATCGTCAGCTCGATATCCACCGGATAGATCGTTCCGCGCAATGTGACGTGGTCGCCGACCTTCCATCGAAACCGCTTCATTAGCAACTCGCCGACCAAAGCCGCGGTGCGAAGCCGTCTGAATTCCGCTGCGGCCTGGTTTGAGATGCGGAAGTCGGGCCACATCTCCTGCACCTGCGCGGCATCCACCGCGGCACTCGGGATCTGGTCGCTCGGGCCGCGATAGGTCCCCATAAAGATGTTCTCGCCGAGCACGGCTTCTACGTGAGGGAGCGCTTTTATCCGTCGGCCGTAAGCCTCGGGCAGCGAGTAGAAGAGGCCTGCCTTGCCGTGACATACAAGTCTAAGCGAGTCTGACTGGTCGCGAAGGATTTCATCCACCACGCCGGGAAGGCTCATCAGCGCGGCGAAGATGAAGAGTGAGACCGCGATGGACAGGACGGTGAGAAACGTGCGGCGCTTGTTACGCCCCAGGTTTCTTAGGATCAGCGGCAGGAATCTCACGATGCGCCCTTCTGTTGCGGCTTCATCGGCGGCAGGACCAGAATCTGGCCGCTCATCTCGGGCTGATGCATCGTGCAGTAAAAGGGGAACAGACCTTCTTCGTGGAAGGTGAAGACATAAGAGGTCTTCCTGAGCGGCGGCAGATCGACGAACATCAGGACGTTCCAGCGTGGATCGACCAGCATCAGGTTGTGATCGTCGTCGGGCTGAAGGTTCCAGAAACTGATCTCGGTCGGCTGGCCGCGATGCACCGCGATGAACGACGGTGAAAATGCGTAGACCTCGCCGAAGTGCGCGATCGTTTCGCGGGGCCCGGTTTCCTTTATCGCGACGGCTTGGGTGAGGACAGTGATCGCGGCCGCGACATTGCCGGCGGCCTTGGCGTTGCCGATCGGTCTGACGGTTACGACTCGCGAGCTGGCCGCGTCGGGAAGATAGTAGGGCTGCGCAAACGCGAAGCCCGCAGCGGCGAGGAATGAGACGGCGATCAGGAGCGCCGCCGCCGCTCGCCAAGCTCGCGGCTTAATCATGGTGGCATCTCCTGATTGGCGTGTAGCACGAAACGGTGCCGATGCGAAAAGGAAGGGTTGCTGCGCACGCCCGGGTTTCTCGCGGCGCCTCTTTGCTTTCGTAGCGCCGGCCTCCGTGCCGGTATCCCTATTAAGCTAGCACCCATCCTTGGCGATCCATGCCCATTGATAATTTTCTATTTCGGGCCAACGCTTCTGCGGATTATCCAAAATGTATTGGAGTTTGTCGCTCAACTCGCGCTCGTCGCGGATAACGCGATCAAAGTACTCCCTTTCCCAAACAGTCTCCCTTCCGACGGTGGGCACGCTGAAGCCGATTCGCTGTGTAGGACTTCCACGATTGTATGATCTTCGTAAGCATGTGATTCTCGATTAGCCTGACGACGACGTGAACATAGTCGTTCATCACAACGAAGCCGATCAGATGGTAGCGCGTGCCGTCGAAAGAGCGCAGCGCGCTGGCCACCACCTCGCGTTCTTTGCCGGACAACTCGGCCTGAATGTCGCGGAGACGCCAGGTGATGAAGTAGGTTGCTTCTTTCACGCGAAGATGAGGAAGCCTCCGCCTGTACGTCAGTTCGCCTTTTTCAACCACACTCCCCCCTGCGGTGTTTGACATGCCCGGCGATTTTCGGCGGAAAAGAACCGGCACGGAGGCCGGCGCTACGAGAAAAAGCCCAGACACTGCGCCAAGGGCGAGACAACAGACGGTCTAGCCGTCTACTCGAAGGCGCTCTCGCCGGTGATGTCGCGGCCGAGGATGAGCGTATGGATATCGTAGGTTCCCTCGTAGGTGTTGACGGTTTCGAGGTTCAGCATGTGGCGGATTACCGGGTACTCGTTGACGATTCCGTTGGCGCCCAGGATATCGCGGGCGACCCGTGCGATATCCAGCGCCTCGCCGACGTTGTTGCGCTTGGCGAACGACACGTGCTCCGGCCGCGCTTTGCCCTCGTCCTTGAGCCGCCCGAGCCGGAGGCAGACCATCTGCGCCTTGGTAATCTCGGTCATCATCCGAACGAGCTTGTTCTGCACGAGTCGGTAGCCCGCCAGCGGACGCGAGAACTGCTTGCGCGATTTGGCGTACGCGAGCGCGCATCGGTAGCAGGTGCGCGCCGCGCCGATCGCGCCCCAGGCGATCCCGTAGCGCGCCTGGGTCAGGCACGCGAGCGGTGCCTTGAGCCCGCGCGCCTCGGGCAGGCGGCTGCTGTCGTCGAGCCGCACGTCTTCCAGCACCAGCTCGGACGTGATCGACGCGCGCATCGAGAACTTGCCCTTGATATCGTGCGCGGAAAATCCGGGCGTGCCCTGTTCGATCAGGAAGCCGGTGATGCCCTCGTCAACCTTGGCCCACACGATCGCGACGTTGGCGATCGTCCCGTTGGTAATCCATCGCTTGGTGCCGTTGAGGACCCATCCGCGGCCGTCGCGCCGTGCGCGCGTTTCCATCCCGCCCGGGTCGGAGCCGTGATCGGGCTCGGTCAGCCCGAAGCATCCGATCAGCTTCCCGCGCGCCATCTCGGGCAAGTAGCGCTGCTTCTGTTGCTCGGAGCCGAAGGCATAAATTGCGTACATCGAGAGCGCGCTCTGCACCGAGGCGAAGGAGCGCAGGCCGGAGTCGCCGGCCTCGAGTTCCTGCATGATTAGGCCGTAGGCCACGTTGTTCATTCCGGCGCATCCGTAGCCCTTGAGGTTGGCGCCGAACATCCCAAGCTCGGCCATCCTCGGCACTAATTCGGAAGCAAAGGTCTCGCCGGCGAAATGGCGCTCGATATTGGGCAGGACTTCGCGGTCGACGAACTGTTTGACCGTCGTACGGGTCATTTTCTCTTCACTGGAGAGCAGGTCGTCGAGGCCGAAGAAATCGAGGTCGTTGAGCAGTTCAGACATAGTATGCGCTCCTGAAGGACGATTACCGTGTGTTGCCGTGCAGAAGCCGCAGGCCTGAATCGATCCGGCCCCGCCCAGCGGCTCCAGAAATCGCGAGCCGAGGCGGCTCCAATCGCTTAAACAACGCTACTAGTTGCCTCCGCATAGAGCATCAAATAGCCTTATACGAGAGCTAAGGGCAAATGCATATCGAGACGCTGAAGGTCTTCTGCGACATCATCGAGAGCGGCAGCTTTTCTTATGCCGCCTCGCAAAATTTCGTCACCCAGTCGGCGGTCAGCCAACAGGTCCGAAGCCTGGAGGAAAAGTACGATTGCCGATTGATAGAACGCGGGCGCGCGGGAGTCAAACCGACCGCCGCCGGGCAGATTCTCTACAACTCGAGCAAGGAAATCGTGCGGCGCTTCATGGAGTTCGAGAATCGCCTGCGCGAGATCGGCTCCGTGGTCGCCGGCTCGATTCGGGTCGGCACGGTGTACAGCATCGGGCTGCACGAGTTGCCTCCGTATCTGAGCGAGTTCCTGCGCAATTTTCCCGCCGTCAACGTGCATCTGGAATATTTGCGCTCGAACAAAATCTACGAGGATTTGGTCGAAGGCAAGATCGATCTCGGCGTGGTCGCCTATCCCGCCAAGCGCAGCCAGATCGTCACAGTGGCGTTCCGCAGCGACGACTTGGTGCTGGTGGTGCCACCGGACAATCCGCTGGCCAAGCAGAACAAGGTGAGCTTCGGCCAACTTTCGGGCCAGAAGTTCGTCGGCTACGAGCGCGACATCCCCAGTCGCAAGGCGGCCGACCGAATCCTGCGCGACCACGGCGTGAAGCCGGTCTATGCGATGGAGTTGGACAATATCGAGACCATCAAGCGCGCGGTCGAGATCGGAATCGGAGTTGCGATCGTGCCCAAGCTGACGGTCGAGGTCGAAACCGGGCGCGGCTCGCTCAAGATGCTGGAATTCCAGGAAGGGACCTTCACGAGGCCGCTCGCGATCATCTACAAACGCGGGCGCGAGCTGTCGCCGGCGGTGAAAAAGTTCGTTGACGTGCTGACGCAAAGCCATCCGGGGCAGACCGGGCGGACCGAAAAGGCCGATCGCAGCGACAAGGCCGAGCGCGCGGAGCGGGCCGAGCGTCCGCACGAGGGGAATCGCGCGGAGCGCGCCGAGAAGGCCGAGAAATCGGCGTAGTGTTACCCTCACCCGGCGGTCGCAACGCCCGCCGACCTCTCCCTGGTCAGGGAGAGGTGTAAGACGCTGGCGCGGGAGAGGTGCTCACAATCTCAGCGGGACACGATTCCTTGGTAGTCGTCGCGCAACGCGCCCATCAGGATTACGTCGTGATACGCGCCGTCGACAAAACTTTCCTGGCGCAGCAATCCTTCGCGTTTGAAGCCGCTCTTCTCGTAGCAGCGGATCGCTCGATCGTTGTGGGCCAGCACGGTCAGCCAGAGGCGGTTGAGGTTCAGCTTGTCGAAAGCCAGCCGCATGATGATTCTGAGCGCATCGGTGCCGTAGCCCTTGCCCCAGAAGGCTTGGTTGCCGATCGTAATGAAGAACTCCGCCTTGCGGCTCATCCAGTTGATCGCGCGAATTCCGGTTTCACCAATCAGCTCGCCATCGTGGGTCTCGATCGCGAACGACTTGATCGCCGGGTCCGCGCCTGACGCGGCCTGGATCTGGCGCTCCTGCTCGGCGCGCGTGACCGGATAGTTCCACGGGCCGAGCAGGCGCGTGACTTCCTCGTCGTTCCACCATCGCATCCGCGCTTCGACATCGGCCATCTCCCAGGCCCTCAGCCGAACCAGTTCGCCTTGCATGATCGCTATCGGCCGGTGGCCTTTCCCTGAAGCGCTTCGAGTTGCTGTTCGAGCGCGCGGATTCGCCGTACCAGTTCGGGCAGGCGCGGCTGGATCGCAACCATCCGGCGCCAGACCCGCATCTCGACCGCCGGCGTGCCGCCGACCACCGTATCGTCGCGGACGCGGCCGGGAATTCCGGATTGCGCCGCGACCATCACGCGATCGCCGATATTGACGTGGTCGGCGCATCCAGTCTGTCCGCCGAACTGGCACCATTTGCCGATCCGCGTCGAGCCCGCAATCCCGCTCTGCGCGGCGAACCGCGAGTACTCGCCGATCTCGCAGTTGTGGCCGATCTGGACCAGGTTGTCGAACTTCGCGCCACGCCGGATGATCGTCGCGCCCACGGTGGAGCGATCGATCGTCGTGTTGGCGCCGATCTCCACGTCGTCCTCGATAATCACCGAGCCGACCTGTGGAATCTTGAACAGAGCGCCTTCGTGCTCGACGAAGCCGAAGCCGTCGCCGCCGATAACCGCCCCGTTCAGGATCGTTACATGATCGCCGATCGAGACGCCCTCGCGGATCGAGACCTGGCTGTGACAGACGAAATGGTCGCCGATTCGGACCTGCGGATAGATCGTGACTTGCGGATGGATTACGGCGGCGCGGCCGATCACCGTGCCCGCGCCGATCACGCAGTAGGCGCCGATTGAGGCGCCCTCTGCGATCCGGGCGCCGTCGGCGATCCTGGCGGTCGGATCGATTCCGGCCTGGCGGCCGATAGGGCGGAAAGAAGATTTCCAGCACGCGGGCGAAGTCGAAATGCGGATTGCGGCTGATCAGCGCGGCGCATTGCGCCTCGGCGGCGAGCTCGTCGGGCACAATCACGCACGAGGCCCGGCTCTCCCGCAGCGCCGGGAGATACCTGGCCGCGGCGACGAAGGTTATGGTGCCGGGACCGGCGGCTTCGATCGGGGCCGGAACGGTGATCTCGATTCCGCCGTCGCCGCGCAACTCAAGTCCAAGGCGCGAAGCAAGCTCGGATAGTTTCATGTTTTCACTCACGTGACCTGCGGTTTGGCAGGCCGGCGGCACGCGACCCGCTGGTTGACGCGACCCGCTGGTTGAATAGATACGCCACTTTTCTCCGGGCAACGCGGCGGCCGCCCGCCGCTGGAGATACTTTCACAGAGTGGCTAGGCTAATAGGCATGCATACCCTTACGCAATTTGGCGAGGACTCCTCGCTGTACGGACGGGACTATTACTCATGGGCGCTCGAACAGTCGTCCGCGCTTCGCGAACGGCGATTCGATGCACTTGATATGGATCATCTGGCGGAGGAGGTCGAGGGCTTGGCCAAAAGCGAGCGGCGGGAGCTGCGCAACAGACTCATGCGTGTTCTGGCCCATTTGCTCAAATGCCGATTTCAGGCCGCTCGCCGTTCGCGAAGCTGGGAGACTACGCTGGTTTCCCAGCGCGTCCAGATCGGAGCTCTGTTCAACGACAGCCCGAGTTTGCGCAGGGACTTGCCGCAGACCATCGATCAGGCATACGCACTCGCCGTGCGCTTGGCCGGAAAGGAAATGGGGATGAAGCGCGAGCAGTGGGAGCGGCTCTTCCCGGCTCGATGTCCGTGGGGCCCGAAGCAGATCCTCGACGAGGATTTCTACCCTGCGGCGCGCAAGTAAGACGCGGAGGCCTACTTGCCCACCACGAACGCGCAGCTCGTGGTGCCGCTGCCGCCGATATTCAGCATCGCGAATCTCCGTGCGTCCTCGACCTGATACTCGCCCGCGTTAGCGGTGACCTGCTTGTACGCGTCGAGAATCTGGCGCACGCCGGTCGCATCCGACCGGATGGCCCGCGCCGATCAATCCGCCGCTGGGATTAATCGGCATCTTGCTGCCCATTCGATCACGCCCTCTTCGATCGCCTTCCACGATTCGCCGGGCTTGGTGATTCCGAAATGGTCGATCGCCATGTACTCGGAGGTCGTGAAGCAATCATGAGTCTCGATCCCCTGGAGCTCCCACGCTGAATTGATTTCCGCGCGCCTGAACGCATCGACGATCGCCTGGCGCGTATGAGGCAGCACGTAAGGATTGCCTTGGCTCTCGGCGACTTTTGCGGCAAACTCGATCGGCGCCGTATGGTGGCCCCAGCCCAGGATTCGCGGCATCGAATCGAGCTTGAGGTTGCCGGCGCCTGGCGTATTCGCCGGCATACTTCGCGGAGGCCAGAAAAATCGACCGCAGCGCCATCAGTCACCTGCGAGCAATCGCTCACCTTGATCCGTCCGCCGATCACTTGTTGTACTTGCTGGCCTTCTGCGCATTGCTCTTCGCTCATGAACCAGTTGCGGGTCTGGGCGAGCGGATTCCGCCGGCATTGGAGTAGTTGACTGCCGAAATATGCGCAAGATGCTCGTCCTTGAGGCCGAAACGCTTGTCGTACTCGTCGCCGAGGCGGCCGAATAGGCGCGGGAACGGATAGTCCTTGCCCTTGCACTCACGCTCGTACCATCCGGCCGTGCCGAGGAAATCGCCGCCGGTGACAGTATCGACCGTCTTCATCTGCTCGATTCCGACCACCGCCGCCAGATCATAGCGGCCCGCTTCGATCTCCGCCGACGCCGCCAGAATCGCAATCGAGCCCGAGGCGCAAGCGGCCTCATGGCGGCTAGTCGGCAACCCGAGAAAGCCGCATCGGTTTCCAGGAAGAAGCGCCCAGTTGCCCTGCTTCGCGTAGAGTTCGGCGGCGAAGTTGCCGACATGGGCGGTTTCGATTTCGCGCGGCTCGATTTTGCTCCGTTCTCCAGCGCGTCGAGGTCGGCCTCGCGCATCATGCCGACGAAATGCTTGCCCTCCTTGGTCCAATTGCGGGCGAAATCGCTCTGCGCTCCACCAAGAATATATACGGGGGGCTGTGACATGCTTCATCCTTCACGGCCCAACCTAGCCCGACTCCAATCTAACCAATACAGAGGCCTCGCTTGCGATCTCGTGCGGACGTGAGTCTACGAGCCGTCCGCTTAGACTCTGCGTCGCGCCTAACCAATCAAGGTCCGGCCGTATTCCAGCATGCCGCCATTGTATAGCTTGCCACCGCTGGCGGCGGCCTTTTCAACTACCGCCGGAACCTTGAGGTTGTAACGCTGGAGCATCCCGATCGCCCGCATTCGGTCCGAGCAGATCGATTATGACCGTGGGCGGCGCCCAATTGAAGCCGTAGCTCATGATCGTATCGATGTCCGCGGAGCTTTCGGCGACCTCGCCGACCCGATTGAACGCATAGCCCGCGTAGCCCATTACCACCTGGCGCGCGATATCCGCTTCCCTTCCGGGGGCTTTGGCCAGCATGGCCATCGCGGCCCGATACCGGCCGACGCGGTTAAATGACTTCATCTGCTCGACGAAGCCGATCCGCGCCCGCGCCGTGAACGGTCCGTAACGGCCGGTGCCGGGATCCAGCACTTCGATCGCCTTGCCGCCGCGCCGGTAGAAGCCGCCGCGCTCCGCAGTCTTGTCACCCAGATGTCCTTCCTGGAGCGCCCTGTTCGATATAGCCGGGGAGCTTGAAGCATTCATGCGCCTCGTCGTCCTCGCGCAGGCATGGATGTTATCGACGATCGCCTTATGCACGTCCCATCCGACCAGATCGATCGTTGCCAGCGGCGCCATCGCACGCCCGGTATGAGGCCCCACCAGATAGTCGATGAATGCCACGCCATGCTCGTTGGCGAGTTGCGCGGCCTCGTTCATAACGCGTGAAACCGATCCGGTTCCCGGCGAAGGCCGGCCGGTCGCGGGCGACGATCACTTTGCGCGCAGAACCGCTCGCCAAGCAACTCTCGACCGACTCGGCGTGACTGCCGCGATCGGTTTCGCGTCCTGCGGTACCACTTCAGTGCCAGCAATGATGTGCGGCGGGTTGATATAGATGGATCCCGAGGAAATTGCGGCGAAAGGAATCGCTTCAAGCCCGCGCCATGCCGGCGATCGAAAGCCCCGACGAGTAGGACGCGACGATCGAATCAGGCCGGCGATGATGATCAACCCGATGGAAGAACTCGTGCTTGAGAGCGAGGTCTTCGGCCAGGGTCTCGAAGATCAGCGTGGCCTCGGCGACCGCACGGTCCATGCCGTTGTCGTACGTGCCGAGGGTTACGTTGTCGGCCAAAGCCTCGGCCTTGGCGATCGACTGCGCGCTGATCAGGCCCTCGCGCGCCTTGGCGGGGTCGCGCGCGAGCATCGTGACGTGACATTCGCCGCCGGCGAACATCGCGGCCGCGCCGGCGCCCATCGTTCCGTTGGCTCCGAGAATGACTACCTTGTACTTTTCTGCGCCCAATTCCGATCCCAGCCTTCCAGACAGCGCAATTTGCGATATATCCCGGCGGCGGACGCCGGGCCTCCGCAGGCAAGCCAGATTAGCTCGGGGCCATCCGTCATGCCAACCGGCGCAATCGCTTCCGATTCCGGCTACCGGTACGATGGTGGAGAATCTTTCAGCGAGCAAGGACCAGCGGGAATGGCGGAGACGAGTGGAAAGTCGGCGATGCTCCCGGCCACGGTTGACGTCGCCAAGCTTAAGGGGATTCTTGCGCCCGCGCCGCGCCGCGTAACTCTCGAAGACATGGAAGTGGCTGTCCGCAAGCGGGCCGCCCGCAAGGCCGGCCGCCGTCCCGGCTTTCTTGCGCTGTGAAGCCGCTTTCCACGGCTCGCGCCAGTTGCGGCCACCCGCACCGATCAATTGATTGGCTTCCTTTGGTCTCCAGCGATCCTATATCACCGTCTCTTCCGCGATTGCGGAGGAGGTTCCGCGATGGCGCGCGTACATTTCCGCAGCCCATTTGAACGCGGGATGCTCTGAAAGACGCTCGCGCGCTTCGATGAATTCGACCGGTAGCTTCACTTGAATCTTGTAGGGACGCTCCTCGGGGATGACCAGCGGCGAGAGCAGCGCGGCAGCGGTCAGATCGGCGGCGGTGAATCGATCTCCCACCATGTGGCCGGAGCGCCCGGTTTCGCGCGCGATACGATCCATCGCGGCGATAGTCTTTACGCGAGCAGCCTCCGCCGGGGCTGGATAAACTCTCATCGCGCGTCTCATCAGCGGACGCACCGCTGGAAACATCACGCGCAGGAACAGACGCTGCGAAGCAGTCGAATTGCCGGCGAACATGGCGGTAACTGCGGTGGTGTGCGGCAGCAGGATGAAGTAGGCCCATTGCCGAAGGTATCCGCCAAGTTCTTCGTCGAAGAAACCTTCAAGCATCACGGCGCGCTCGCGCTCAGCCGGATCGGAAGGATAGAGCGGCGTCGCCGGATAGGCCTGGTCCAGCGCTTGGAGTATGCGCGTCGAATCGAAGATGATCCTTCCATCGAGTTCGAGCACCGGCACCGCGGTCTGCCCGCTGAGCCTTTTCATCCTGGCGATGTGCGGTCCCGGAAACAGCGAGCGACGGATGTGCGGCACGCACTTGTAATCGAGTGCCCATCGCGCCTTCTCCGCGTAGTGCGAAATCGCGAACTGCCACAGTATCGGCGTTGCCATCGCCGTCAGATTACTCCCGAGTCCTTGAGTTTTGCGATCCCTCCCAGTTGAGACCGCATTCCAGGGCGACTGCTCTCGCGCTGTGAAGCGCTCTTTTACGGCTCGCGCCAGTTGCGCCCGTCCGCGCCGATCAATTCGTCGGCTTCCTTTGGTCCCCAGCCGCCGGCCGGGTATTCCGCGAGCGGGATACTCCGGTCGTTTTGCCACGCGTCGAGCACGGGCTGCAGGAACTGCCACGACTTCTCGACCCGCTGCTCCGCGAGGAACAACGTGCGGTCTCCCGCCATCACATCGAGCAGCAGGCGTTCGTAGGCGTCGGGTGAAGGGCCCCCGAACTCGCTCGCGTAATGCAGGTTCATCTTGACGGCGCTGATCGCCAAATCGAGTCCGGGCCGCTTCGCCATCACCTGGAGAGAGAAGCCCTCGTCGGGCTGAATCCTGAGCGCCAGCACGTCTGCGGGCAGCCCACCCTGGCGGTTGAAGAGCACCTGCGGCACGTGCTTGAAATGGACCGAAATTTCACTGGCGCGGCGGGCCAGGCGCTTGCCAGTTCGCAGGTAAAACGGCACGCCCGACCATCGCCAATTGTCGATGAATAGCTTGAGCGCGACGAAGGTTTCGGTGCCGCGTTCGGCGTCGACACCTGGTTCGTCGGCGTAGGCCCGCGCCGGTTCGCCGTCGACGGTTCCCGCGCTATAACGCGCGCGGATCACTCGGCTGGAGGCATCGCCGGCGTCATCGGCCGCAGCGCGTTGAGGACATTGATCTTGGCGTCGCGGATCGCGCCGGCCTTGAGCGAACCGGCGGCTCCATCGCGATCAGCGAAAGCAGTTGCAGCATGTGGTTCTGCACCATGTCGCGCATCGCGCCGGCGGTATCGTAGTAGTCAGCACGCGAACCGACGCCCTCGCTCTCGGCGACCGTTATCTGGACATGATCGACGTGGCGGTTGTTCCAGATTTGCTCGAAGATGGTGTTTGCGAAGCGCAGCACGAGCAGGTTCTGGACGGTTTCCTTGCCCAGGTAGTGATCGATCCGGAAAATCTGCGACTCGTCGAAGCGGCGGGTGATCGCGCGGTTGATCGCGAGCGCGCTGGCGAGGTCGTGGCCGATCGGCTTTTCGACCACCAGCCGGGTGAAGTGGGACGCGCCGGGGGGCGAGATCAGGCCGGCTTCGTGGAGCTTGTTGACCGCGTCGAGAATCGCGGCCGGCGGTATCGCGAGATAAAAGACCCGGTTGGGCGGCAATACGCGATCGGCCTCAAGCTGTTCCAGCCGCGCGCGAAGCAGCCGGAATCCGTCGGGCTTGTCCAATCCGGAAAGGTAGTGCAGGACCGAGGCGAACTCGGCCCAGCAATTTTCCTTCATCTCTACCGCCGACAAGCGCTCGGCCGCTTCGCGCGCGCTCTCGCGAAACTGATCGAGCGCAATCTGGCGCCGCGCGAAGCCCAGCACCGCGCTTTTCGCGTCCATCATGCCGTGGCCGCATACGCGCAGATTGTACAGCGCCGGAATAAGCTTGCGGCGCGCGAGATCGCCCGAGGCGCCGAGTATCACGACCGTGCACGGCGGGGCGGGCTGAGCTTTTACGACGCTGAAGAAGTCGGACACCTTGGACGCTGCTCCTTTCGCGCGACCCGCGAAGGTTGTGATTGCTGAAAGCCTACCGGCCAAGACCTGCTTTCAACAAGTGCGTGAAAATGTATAATCAAGCGTTGATGGTTGGGCTATAGCCCGACTGGACTTCCCGCGAGAGCTGCCGCATCCGGGCGGCTCCCGATCGCAGCCAATGCAAACGAACTCAGAGATGCGCATCGAGCCCGCTGCGCCGGTCGAAGTGAACCAGTGGATGCCGGTGCTGTTCTGGGGGGGCGTCATCTTCATACTATCGACCGAGTACTTCTCCGCGTCCAATACCGGGCGGCTGATCGAACCGATTCTGTGGTGGCTGATGCCCCACGCGTCGCCGCTGACGATCGCGAACTTCCACTTTCTGATTCGGAAAGCTGCGCACTTCACCGAATACGGCGTTCTCTTTTGGCTGCTGATCCGTGGCCCGATGGCGGGGCGGCCGTATCTGGCGCTCGCAATCTGCGCCCTGTACGCCTGTTCCGACGAGGCGCATCAGATCCTGGTGCCGGGCAGGACGGCGTCGCTCTACGACGTTGGACTTGATTTTGGCGGCGCGCTCTTCAGCCGCTTCCTGCACTTCGCGACGATCGAGATCGTCTAGCCACGAGAGCGTGGCGATGCCGCTGCGCGGGCTCGCTGGTACTTTCCTGATTCGGGCGGGATTTGGTTGGACAAGCTTGAACTCATCGGCCGGCTCCTGCTTGATGCATTGTCAAAAGCCCGCGAGTCTGTCTAGTATCGTTCTAGAGCCTGAGTTACGGCTTCGGGCGTCAGAGATCATGAAAGCCGCAAAAGATGCTTCGCAGAAGGTCGAAGAGTTGACCGAGGTTCATCGGAACAACGGTAAACTGGACAAGGCCACGCTAGAGCGCGGCTTGGACCGTGTTCTCACGGCCATGGAAGAGGTCAATCGCGAGGTGGATGGTCTTCTTGCCAAAGCTCGCGGTTAACCTGCCCTGACCCCCTCCGTGGGGGCGCTTTCCTTAAAAATCAGTGTCCTGCTTTGGCGGAGAGAGTCCTCATTTCGGAAATCCGGACAGTACGGGCTCGCTACGCGGGCTCGATCGATGCGGTAATCCGATCGATCCGTCCGTAGAACGCGCGCAACGCGGGAAACTCGGCGGGAATCTTCATCTCGCCGGTGAAGGCGAGCGAGTGGAGCGTGCCGTAAAGCGCGAAGTCGGCCAGGCCGATTCGGCGGAAAAGGAACGGACGGTCGCCGAGCGCGTCCTCGAATGGCGACAGCACTTCGCGCATCCGATCCAGGTTGGCCGTGCGCTCGCGGACCATCCGATCGCAGAAACCGGTGCCGTACTTGCGCTCGCGAACGTAGCGCCACATCGCGAGCCGGTCGGCGCCGCGCAAGCGCCAGTATTCCATCGTGTCGGGAATCTTCACGCGGAAGATCGCTTCCTCGACCTCGCTTTCGATATAGCGGGTCATCGCGATATGCATCCCGCGCCACGAGGGCGGGAAAATCGTGGGCTCGGGAAACAGTTCCTCCAGGCGCGTCGCGATCCGCCCCGAATCGACGATCGTCTCGCCGCCGGGCAGCGTCAGAACCGGGACGGTGATTTGCCCCGACGCCGCCATCAGCTCCTTGCGTTCGATGTAATCGACCTCGATCGCCTCGAACTCGACGCCTTTATATTCCAGGATCTTGCGAATTTTGGCGCAGAACGGACTCGGCAGGAATTGGAAAAGTCTCGCCGTGGACATCTTGTAAGTCTCCGCGCGAGTCTCAGTGACCGAGCATCGCGGCCATCGTGGTGGCGTTCATGATTCCGAAGTTGCGATAGCAATTATTGAAAATCACGAAAGCCCGCCGCACGCCGCTGAGCTTTTTCAGGCCCGCCCATTGGGCGAGCTCGCGCTCCGCGTAAAGATACTTGTAGCGCTCGGCGACTGCGATATCCCGCTTGAACCAGTTCTCGAGGTTGCGGCCGTGAAAGCGGACGTATGCATCCGGGGCGGTGACCTCGAGGATCGGCGGCATCAGGCTCGGCGCAACCGGCGCGTCCACCGAGACGTAGGCGAGCCCATGCTCGCGCAGGAATCGCATCGTGCCGGCGCGATTTGGATCGGAGACCCAGACTCGGATGGCGGAATTCGATCGCGATCGAGTCGCCGGGGATGCGCTCGCTGAGCCCGGCCATATAATCGAGATTGCGCGCGCTGCGGACAAAATAGGGCGGAAACTGAAACAGCAGCATCCCGAGCTTGCCGGCCTCGCGCAGCGGCCCAAGCGCGCTCGAGAACATCTGGAAACTGAGATCCAGCACGGCACTGGGCGGGTCCTTCAGGCGCGGCATGGTCCGCTGCTCCGCGCTGAGCATCTCCTTGATCGCGATCGGAAGCCGTGCGGTGTCCGCCGGATGCTGCGTCAGCAGCGCGAACGCCTTGAGGTTGAAGACGAAATCATCGGGCGTGCGCTCGGCCCACAGCCGCGCATTTTTCTCGGAGGGCAGCGCGTAGTAACTGGAGTCAACTTCCACGGTCTTGAAGTGCCCGGCGTAAAATCGAAGCCGGTCCTCAGCGGTCTTCGCCGAAGGCGGATAAAAGGTGTCCGACTTGACCAGGCTCGGATCGGTCCACGAGGCCGTACCGACCAGAAATTGCGGAGCCTCGCGAGTTGAGATATCCGCCATTCGACGCTGCCGTGCGCCTACGCCGCGGTATCGAGAGCGCGCCGATTGCTTTCAGGGCGCGAACGGCGCAGTCGCGAAAGCACCCGGCGTGGCGTGGCCGTCTTCGTTGCGCGTGTCAAAGTAATTGCTCACGTACTCGTGAAGCTGACACTTGTCCGTGTTCCATCGCCAGCATCCGTTGCCGTCCAACGCGATGTCGGCGAAGGGGTCAAAGCCCATCTCGGCCAGATCGCGCTGGCGCTCTCTGTAATTGCGATCCTTCAAATCGCCGTGCCACAGATGATAGATGCGCCCGTCGATGTAGCCGACGCGCCCGCGCACTTCAGCGAAAAAGGGGTCGCCCCATAGCCGGTAGTGCTCAACCTGCCGGTGATTCATCGCGTGAGAACCCGCGTAGTGACCGAACTCGCCGATCGCCGCCGATAAAATCGCGCGATCGCCGCCGCCGAGGATACGGGCGTCGTACAATCCGTGCCGGTCGAGCAGCGCTCTCGGCGCGGCCCACGCCAGTCCCGCCGCAGAGTAACCATTCTCCACGAAAACGCCGGCGTTGCGCTTCTCAGCCTCTTCTTCGTACCGCCCGGTCGCGATTTTGTAACCGCGCGCCGGAGCGCTCCAATACACCGGTCTCCATCCCGGCACGGCGCGCGCCGCCCATGGCGCAGGATCGCAACGCTCGCTGAAAAGCTGGACGAGGGAGAATCGGTCCAGAGCGGCGCGGGCGCGCTCAGGCCAGTCCTCCGAACCGAGCACCACGTCGCGATCGAACCACGCCGACCGTGTCGCAATGGTCCGGAAGATGGCGCAGCGCGACGTTCAGCAGCCGCTCTTTCTGCCAGAGCACGTCGCGACCGGCCAGTTGAACGAGTATTTCGGCGTCGCCCGGCCGCGCTCGAAACGTCCGTTGAAGGAGAGTTCAACCGTGACCAGGGGCGCCTTCAGATGTGTTCTGAAAGTCCTGTAATTCGCCGGCTCTTGAAACCTGACGGATTGAAGTAAGACGTGACCCCCCACAACATCGCGATCCTCAACCGAACTCAGCCTCCGGCGCCTTTCCAAATTACCTTCTTGCCCCGCAGTTGAAATGCAAGCCAGCCTGCACCTGGGACCATTCAAGTTGACAGCCCCCGCGATTTCTATCGCAGTTGCGAAAGCGCGCGCAAGACCTCGTCGAGATCGGTCGCGGCGAACGAGTCTCGCACGATCTCGGCCGGCGCGAGCTTGCGGCCGGGAGTCGTGTGCGCGAGCGCGAGAACTTTCATCCCCGCGCGCTGGGCCGCCTCCACGCCCGCGACGGTGTCCTCGACCACCAGGCATTCGCCGCTCGCGATCGGCGGCCTCGTGCGCAAGAGAAATCCCAGGCGCCCGAGCGCGGCGATGAAGCAATCGGGCTCGGGCTTGCCGTGCTCCGCGTCCTCTGCGGCGATTATATCTACAAAAAGACGGCGAATAGCTGATTGGTCCAGCAGCAACTCCGCTTCGCGGCGCAGCGCGCCGGTCGCGACCATCAGCGGAAAACGCTCGGCGCACCGGCGCACGAACTCGGCGGCGCCCGGATAGAGCAGATCGCGCCCGGCGATAGCAGCCATGAACGCGGCCGACTTGCGATCTGTCAGGCGTTCGATTTGCAGGCGGTCGATTTCGGGCTTGCCGTGCTCGCCCCGCTTGCCCAAGACGGCCGCGAAGCAATCGCGATCGTTGTAGCCGATAAAGCGGCTGAAGTACTCCTCGCGCGTCAGCTCCGACTCCCTCGGCACGCAACACCGCGGCGTAGGCCGCGAAGTGGATCGGCTCGGTGTCAACCAGCGTACCATCGAGGTCGAATATGACCGCGCGAATCATGCCGAGATGAAACCACAGGTGGACATCGATGGACACCCTTGCGAACCGCAGAAAACTGTCCGGAATGGGTGGCGGGCTGATTTAGTGTTGCTCAGAATTGCTCCTTATCGTTTGGACAGTCGTCTCGAAAATGGTCCGCCAGAGAATCGATGTCGCGCCATACACGAGTGTGGCAATACGGGCATAGGTAGAGCACCGCGCCGCCGCTCATGCGATCTTCCGCCAAAACAGACAGGATGAGCTTATGTCCGTCCTCGCTCATGTTGCCGAGATCAACTCGCTGACCGTCCAGACGTGATGCGCGCTCTCGATCGCGGGCGTATCAAAAACCCGTCGTGCGTTGTCTCCGATTGCCGATCGCGGTGACTTACCTAGCACGTAATATACCTACCAGTAGATTACCTGTCAAGGGGTAGTTGACAGGTATATCACCTGTCAGTATATTACTCTCAAGGTAAACCGAGATGGCCACAAAGGTTCCAATCACGGTCATGGGTTATCACTGTGAACGCTGCGGGCATGAGTGGGTGCCCCGCGATGACGGCGAACCGCGCGTCTGTCCGAAGTGCAAAAGCGCCTACTGGAGCAAGAAGCGAAGCATGATGACCTATGAAGACTTCAGGGCGAAAATTGTCTCGACGCTCACGAACGCGGGTAGACCGCTGACTTGGACCGAGATTCGGACAACGGCTGGCTTGCCTCAGTTATTTCCGAACAATCAGTGGGTTCACAAAATGGAAAAGGACGTGGGTCTCCGTAGACAGCGTGACGCCCATGGGGTAATCCACTGGCAGTTAAACGATGTCAGCCATTCAGCGACCGCTAAAGCTGCCGAGCCGATCCGCCCGCGCTCAGGCAGAAAGCAAAGCACTTTGGAATGAGGCGCGGCCAGTGGAAAGCGCAAAGTTTTTCACGATCGGCTACGCGGGCCGTACCGCGCTCCAATTCGTTCAGCTGCTTTTGGAAGCTGGCGTCCGCTCGCTAATAGACATTCGATTCAATCCGGTCAGCATGTATAAGCCAGAGTTCAGCAGAACCAATTTGCAACGAATCGTTGAGGATGCGGGGCTCGAATACCTGCATGTCCGTGACTTGGGAGTTCCTCGCGAGATTCGCGCGAAGGCGTTGGCCTCGGGAGACCGAGAAGTAATTTGGGAATGGTATGACAAGAACGTTGTTGCGCCGTTTCTCGAAAAGAACCTGCATGAGTTCCTGAACCTCAATCATCCGGTAGCGCTCATGTGCGTCGAAACTGACCCGCGCGAGTGTCACCGGCATCGGCTTTTTCAGGCTCTCGAAGATCAAGGATTCCAAGGTTTCGACTTGTAACGTCGCACGTCGGGGGCTCATGGCTTGGGAGACAAAGCGCATTCTGATCACCGTCCGCACCTACCCGACGCCCGCCACAAAAAGCCTTGAAACGTCCTGCACCGGCGGGATCACGTCTGAGGGGCAATGGATTCGTCTGTTCCCGATGCCTTATCGCCATCTGAAAGAGGATCAGAAATTCTCGAAATACCAATGGATCGAAGCGCGTGTGCAAAAGGCACGAAGCGACACGCGCGTTGAGAGTTACAATCCAGACCGCGACTCGATCAGGCCCGTGTCAGAAGTTCTTTCAAGCGATCACGAATGGCGAGCACGCAAGCAGTACGTCTTTCCGCTGAAATCTAGATCGCTCTGTGAGCTAAAGCGTTTGCGCGACGCCAATGGCGAACCGACGTTGGGCCTCTTCAAGCCCGCCAAGATCAAGCGTCTAAAGATCGAAAGCGATGCTCCCGACTGGACGCCGCAACAGAAGCAGGTTCTTCAACAGTTGCACCTGTTCGATACCGAGCCAAAAGAAGAGTTGGAGAAGATTCCTTTCAGGTTCAGCTACGAATTTGTTTGCGACGATCCTAACTGCTCCCACCATGAAATGATCTGCACGGATTGGGAGATGAGCGAGCTATATCGGAAACTGCGCCAAAGCCACGGTGCAGCTTGGGAGGCACCATTCCGGCAAAAGTACGGGCAGGAGATGATTTACAAGCTGGATACCCACTTCTACGTCGGCACGGTCCATCAATATCCCGAAACCTGGATCATCGTTGGGGTGTTCTATCCGCTCCCTGTCAAGCAGGGGTCACTCTTCGATCGACACTAAATCAGCCCACTATCCCGGAACCGGCTTGTAACGCCGCCGTGCAACCTTCGCCATGCAGTGCGAGGATTGCACCCGGCGCTCCCGCGCTCGGCTTGGTCGCCGAAAAGGCCCGTGAATCGCGGGCTTACGCCTGGCTCGGTCAACGGCATCGAGTTTGCTGATATGCGGTATCATGGACGGGATGGACGAGCGCCGGATGCATTGCGATAGTCAGGGAGCGGACGCCGCAGGCCGCTCTGGAGTTGACGGACCATGTTGGGCTTCCTTTTCATATTGCTGCTGATCTTCGTTCTCGTGCAGAGAAAGCGGTATCTGATGCGATACTGGCACGAAAGATGGGGCGGCCGGCTGGGACGGAGCGACGCCGCCGCGCCGTGTGCAAGGAAGGGCGCCGGCGACAAGGATTACTGGTTCGAGCGCGGCGCGCGCGAAGCCGAGCGTTACGCGCGAAAGTTCGAGCACAAGGCCGAACGCTTCGAGCGCAAGGCCAAACGAGTCGAGCGCAAGCTCAAGTACGCGTTTGGATCGGAAGCTGGCACTGAATGGTGGCGATTTGGAACCTCGGCGCTGCGCGCCGCAACCGCCGCGAGCCCATCACCGGCCAACGCCGAGCAGGCGCGCAAGGCCGAAGAGGAACGGCAAGCCTACGAGCGCGCCCGCAGACGGGCTGCCGCGGAGGCCGGCTTTTACGTCCACCTGATGTGGTACGGAACGGTGATCGGCTTCCTGTTCCTGATCAACCTGATGACTACCGGCTATCCGTGGTTCCTGTGGCCGGCGCTGGGATGGGGCTTCGGACTGATGAGCCACTTCTCGGCGGTCTTCGGATGGCGCTGGATTCAGGAGCGCGTGTTCCAGCCCGCGATTCAGCGCGAGGTGCAGCGCGAGGTACAGCAGGAAAAGGAAGTACTGCGCACCGAGAAGCAGGCCTCCCTCGACGAGCTCACGGCGACCTTCGCGCATGAGATTCGCAATCCGATCGCGGCCGCCAAGAGCCTCGTCCAGCAGATGGGCGAGGACCCGACCTCGAACGAGAACGTCGAATACGCAAAGGTCGCGCTGGATGAGCTGGCGCGGGTCGAGAAGAGCGTTTCGCATCTGCTCAAGTACGCCAAGGAAGAGGACTACAACTTCGGCAACGTCAACCTGGCCGCGGTGCTCGACGCGGCGCTCACCCAGATGCGCGCCAAGCTCGAGAGCAAGCCGATCGTGGTATCGCGCAACTACCTGGGCGGTCCTACCGTGCGCGCCGACGCCGACAAGCTGCGCCAGGTCTTCTCCAACGTAATCGACAACGCGATCGACGCGATGGAGGGTGTGGCGGGCGAGCGCCGAATCGAGATGTCGATCCAGGCCGGCGACGCGATGGCGGCGGTGCGAATCCGCGACAACGGATGCGGAATCGCGCCCGACAAGATTGGGAAGATCTTCAACCCGTTCTACACCTCGAAGGAAAACGGCACCGGCCTGGGGATGGCGGTCGCCAAGAAAATAATTGAGGCCCACAACGGGACAGTCAAAGTCAACAGCCATGTCGGCGCGGGCACCGAGTTCATCTTCTCGATTCCGCTCGCCGACGGCGCGCGCATCAGGCAGGCGGCGCCGGGCGAAACGGATTTCGCCTCGGCGACGATGCCGCCGCAGGCGCGCGACCAGGGATCGACCACGCCCATCGCTACTCCGCCATCTGCCAACGGCGCGGCTATCCATATCGACGGCGCGCAGCGTGACGGCGTTCAAAGCGATGGCGTTCAGAGCGGCGCGCAGACTGGCGCCTTGCAGGCAAGCGAGCAACGGCGATGACAAGTGAGCAACGGCTATGAAGGGACGGCTGCTTATCGTTGACGACGAGCGCGGAATCCTGGTCGCGCTCAAGGGGCTCTTCTCCAAGGAAGGCTACGAGGTCGATACCTCCGAGTCCGGCGAAGACGCGCTCCAGAAGGTCAAGGCCGGCCTGTTCCACGTGATCATCACCGACTTGAGCATGAAGGGCATGAGCGGGCTCGACCTGCTGCGCGAGGTGCGCGCGATCGATCCCGAGTGCGCAGTCCTGATGATCACGGCGTACGGATCGCAGCGGATCGCGGTCGAGGCGATGAAGGCCGGGGCTGAAGATTATCTGCCCAAGCCCTTCGACAACGACGAGCTGCGGCTCAAGGTCCGCCACGTGATGGAGAAGCAGTTGCTCAAGCGCGCGCACAGCCAGTTGATCGAACAGGTGCGGCTGGAAACGGGACGCTTCGAGGACATGGTTGGCCGCTCGCGCGCGATGATGCGGGTTTTCGAGACGATCGACAAAGTCGCGCCGACCGACGTGACGGTGCTGATCCGGGGCGAATCGGGCACCGGCAAGGAGCTGGTGGCGCACGCGATCCATTTCCGCAGTCCGCGCGCCCGCGCGGCGTTTATCGCGGTGAACTGCGCGGCGTTCTCGCGCGAGCTGGTCGAGAGCGAGCTGTTCGGCCACGAGAAGGGCGCCTTTACCGGCGCGTCGGCGCGGCGCGAGGGCAAGTTCGAGGCGGCCGACGGCGGCACGCTGTTCCTGGACGAAATCGGCGACATGAGTCTGGAGACCCAGTCCAAGCTGCTGCGCGTCTTGCAGGAAAAGCAGTTCGAGCGGATCGGCGGCAATCAGGCGCTCAAGGTCGAACGTGCGGATAATCGCGGCGACCAATCAGGACCTCGAAGCGATGGTCAAGAGCGGGCGCTTTCGCGAGGACCTCTATTATCGAATCAAGGTGGTCGAAGTCCGCATCCCGCCGCTTCGCGAGCGCCCCGAGGACATCCCGCTGCTGGCCCAGCAGTTCCTGAAAGAGGCCTGCGATCGATTCGGCACGCCCGCCAAGCAGCTCTCGGCCGAGGCGATGCGCGGATGCGTCGAGCGGCCGTGGAAGGGCAACGTGCGCGCGCTCCGGGCTGCGATCGAGCAGGCGGTGATTCTCTCCTCCGGCGCGGAAATTTCCTATGCCGATTTGGTCGGCTCCTCCGACGGCGAAGAAGCGCCGGCACCGGTCGCGAGTGCGGCTGGCGCGAATGCGCCGGGGGCGAATGTCGCCGAAGCGCTGGAGGGCGGCATGACTTTCCGCGAGGCCAAGGAGAAATTCGTCGGCGATTGGGAGCGCGAGTTTTTCGTTCGCGCGCTCAAGGCGACCGGCGGCAACATCTCGCGCGCCGCCGAGCGGACCGGGATGTACCGGCAGAGTTTTCAGCAGAAGATGCGCGAGCTGGGGATCACGCTCGCGGACCTCGGACTCGGCGGCGGCCGCGAAGAAGCGAGCAACAATTAGGCGGCGGAAATTCAAGCCGTGAATCGGGAGGCGATCAAAATGTTTTTCTCACGGATTTTCAGTCTGATCGGTGGCAAACTCAGCCGCTGGCTCAAGGCGCGCGAGGCCCGCGACCCGGAGGCGGTCTACGAGTCCGCAATCTCCGAGCGCCTGCGCCGCTACAACCAGCTCAAGACCGCGGCCGCGGGCGTGATCTATATGCGCAACAAGCTCTCGCGCGAGCTCAGGCAGAAATCGGTCGAGATGGCCGAGGTCGCCGAGCAGTCCGTGCAGGCCGCAGACATGAACGAGGATGAGTGCGCGATGATCCTGATCCGGCGCAAGCATGAGCTGGAACAGGACTGCACGCGGTTGAAAGAGGAGCTTTCCGAGCTCACCGCGGAGGCGGACGAGGCCAAGAAGAACCTGATCGCGTTCAAGGGCGAGATCGAGAAGCTCAAGATCGAGAAAGTCCGGATGCTGGCGCGGCTCAAGAACGCGCAGGCGCGGGTCAGGATTCAGCACGCGCTCGAGGAAGTCTCGTATGAGGAAGATCTGCGCGCGCTCGAAGAGGTGCGCGAATCGATCCAGCGCACGCTCGCGCAGGCCGGCGTGAATCGCGAGCTGCACGAGTCCGAAGCCAGCGAGAAGCTCGAGGAGATCCGGCGCCGCGCTCAAGAATCTAAGGACCAGGCCGAGCTGGAGGAGATCAAGCGCAAGCGCCGCAGCCTGGTGCCGATGGAAGTCTTCACGCAGCCCGCGGCGAACGCCAACGGCAGCGCGCAGCCGAACTGAACCGACGGACGTGGGGAGTTGTCGCGATGAGCGGCCGGCGATCGCATTTGTCCACGGCGCTGGCGCTCATTGCGATCGGCATCGGCGCTCTGGCTGCGTCGTGCGGGCTGATCAACGCCAATGCGATCGGCGGTCCGGCCTCCATCGACGGACCGTTTACGGTTGCCGGGCCATTGACGGTCGGAGGACCCGCCGTCGTTCACGGTCCCGTGCGGGCGCGCAAGCTGGTGGTCGGCGGTCCGCTCTACACGCTTCCGGCCGGTGAAACGCCCGGACCCGCGGGACAGGTTGCAACAGGTCCGCTCTTTATCGGCGGTCCGCTCTCGGTGAATGGTCCGCTCACCGTGGATGGAACGCTGACCATCGGCGGTCCACTGACGGCGGAAAGTTCGGGCGCCTACGGAGATCAACCGGCCGCCGCGGAAAATCCACCGCCCGCGTCCGGCGCATACTCGCAGATGCCGGTAACGGAATAACCGCGCAAACGCCGAGGGAAACCATGTACAAAGCTCCAGGAATTCTCGTGTTTGCCTTGATGCTGGCCGCGAGTGGATGCGGCAATCCTTCTGTCAACCCGAAAGGCGACGCCAAGGGCGGCCCACCAACCGACTTTCACGGCATCGAGTCGAACAGCGTCTTCGGCTCGTCCAGCATTCACATCGAACCCACGGTCTGCGCAGGCCGCGCTACGCTTCAACAGGGCGAGGCCACCGTGACCGACTCATGCTTCAGCGGCGACACCAATATTGTGCTCTGCACGAACGTGACGGGTCTGAATCCGGTTCGATGCACGCCGCGCGCGGGTTCGCTCTCGATCGCCGGGATCGGCGGCGACCAAATCAGCTACGCCCGCGTGAAGTGATGGCGCTGCGACAAATTTTGTCATTCCCGCGCGTGGCATGCGCCGGGGGCGATGCCGCGCGAGGAATCTCGGAGATCGGGATTCTTCGCGCGCCAGGCATTGCAGACGCGCGAGAATGACAGACCGTAGGCGCAGCCGGGCGGCTGCGCGGAGGCTAATCGCGAGCAACTTTCCTATCGCCTGAACAGCGCAGATTCGCCGATCGGCAGTCCGAGCGCGTAACGGCGCAGCCAATCGAGCGCGATCTGCGAGGTCAGTAACTTTATCCAGTCGCGCGTGCCGCGCAGTTGATAGCGCCGCGAGACGCTCGTCCCTTCAGCGACCAGCGCGACGCATACCGTGCCGACCGGCTGCTCGGGCGTGCCGCCGTCCGGCCCGGCGATTCCCGAGGTCGCGATCGCGACCTCCGCGCCGACCCGCGATCGCGCGCCGGCAGCCATCTCGAGCACGCACTGCTCGCTGACCGCGCCGTGAGCCTTGAGCGTTTCCTCGCTCACGCCGAGTATCTTGGTCTTCGCGTCGTTGGAGTACGTCACGAGGTCGGCTTTCAGGTAGCGCGAGCTTCCGGGGACGTTGGTGAGCCGATGGCCGATCAAGCCGCCGGTGCACGATTCGGCCACCGCCAGCTTTACTTTCTTTTCGATCAGGAGCTTGCCGACCACTTCTTCCATCGTGGCTTCGCCCTCGGCGAAGACGTTGTCCGCGATTTTTCCGCGCACGCGCGCGCACAGTTCCTCGAGCTTGCGCTCGGCCTCGCCGGGCTTGCCCTCGACCGTCACCCGCATCGAGATCTGCGGGAAGCTGGCGCGAAACCCCACGCGTCCCTCGTCGGGCGCGATCAGCCCGGCGACGGCTTCGTCGAGCGCCGATTCGCTGATCCCGAAGGTCTGGAAGACCCGGACCGCGTACACCGTGTCGGTCCCGCGATGCTGCCGAATCCACGGGATCACCGCGTTTTCCATCATCGGTTTCATCTCGCGGGGCACGCCGGGCATCACGATCAGATGCGCGGTGTGGCCGGCGTCGGTTACTTCGAGGCGAAAGCCGGGCGCGGTGCCGAGCGGATTGGGGATTATCTCTGCGCCGTCGGGGAACATCGCCTGTTTGAGATTGTTCTCGGGCATCGGCCGCCCGATCGAGGCGAACAGGCGGCGGATGTTCGCGACCACTTCCTCGGAGCGCCAGAGCTGGCGGTTCGCCAGGCGCGCGACGGTCTCGGTGGTGAGATCGTCGGCGGTCGGGCCGATGCCGCCGGTGGAAATCACGATGTCGGCCATCTCGATCGCGGTGCGCCAGGCCCATTCGAGCCGCTCCGGCACGTCGCCGACGGTCAGCACGGCACAGAGGTCGATGCCTGTTTCGGCGAGCTTGTCGGCGAGATAGTTCGCGTTGGTGTTGACGATACGCCCGGTGGTGAGTTCGTCGCCGGTGGAAAGAATTACGGCCCGTTGAATCATTGCGTTGTCACCGTGCGCGCGTCCGGCGGCATGATTTCACTTTTCACGTCAGATGTGATGCGCCAGGAACAGCAGCACCTGGACCGCCAGATTCGCATATATTGCTGCGGTCAAGTCATCCAGCATCACGCCCGTCCCGCTGTGCATCCGGCGATCGATCAAGTCGGCCGGAAACGGCTTGACCGTATCGAACAGGCGAAACAGAAAGAAGCCCAGCGCTAGATAGCCCCAGGTGATCGGAAGCAGGAACATCGCGGCGATCATCCCGAGCACTTCGTCGATTACGATTCGCGAATCGTCGTGGTGCTCGAAGATTTCCTCGGCGCGGCCGGCAACCCAGCAGGAAGCGGCGAACAGGACCGCGAAGACGATCAGGAAGAGGATGGGCGAGTATCGCCACAGCGGAGCGAATATCAGCCACGCCAGAATCAGGCCCGGGATCGAACCGGCGGTCCCCGGCGCGATCGGGGCATAACCGGTGTAGGCGCCGGTCGCGAAGAAGACGATTATCGGTCGCATCGTGCAATGATCTTAGGGGCTTCGGCCGGAGCGGGCAAACCATTGCGATGACGATGCGCGGGCCGCAGCGGCGCACGGGCGATAGCAACGCGCCGATTCGCCCGTTAGGATTTCCGCCACCAGATTGCCAGATTGTTACGGAGCGGCGACGGCGCACCGGGCCGCAGACCCAGCAGGATTGAGATCGACATGAAAATATCGCGGGCGTCGGCGGGCGGTTCCGCAGACCAGAATCTCCAACCCGAGCTGAAACTCGCGCGTAAGGCGGCGCTCGCCGCGGGCGCAATTCTGCGCGGCTATTGGAACGATCGATCCTTCAAGGTGGGGTCCAAGGGGCGTAACAACCCGGTTACCACCGCCGATATGGAGGCCGACAGCGCGATCAAGAAGATTCTGCGCGCCGGCTTTCCCGGCTATGGATGGCTCTCCGAAGAGACTGCCGACGACCACGAGCGGCTGGCGGCGCGGCGGGTCTGGATCGTCGATCCGCTCGACGGCACGCGGGAGTTCATCAACCGCGTCCCGGAGTTCTGCGTCGCGCTCGCGCTCGCGGAAGAGGGCGCGCCGGTGCTGGGCGTGACCTACAACCCGATCCGGCGCCAGCTTTTCTGGGCGGCGCGCGGATTGGGATGCCATCTCGGCACGCGCCGCGCGCGCGTGACGCGCACGCACTCGCTCAAGCGCGCGACCGTGCTCGCCAGCCGCAGCGAGGTGGCGCGCGGCGAGTGGCAGGTCTTCGATCGCATCATGGGCGTGACTCCGATGGGGAGCGTCGCGTACAAGCTCGCGATGGTGGCGGCGGGCAAGGCCGACGCGACCTTTACGCGCTCGCCGAAAAGTGAATGGGACATCGCTTCGGGCGCTGCTCTGATCGCGGAGGCGGGCGGCAGGATGACCGATATCGAGGGGCGCGAAGTGCGCTTCAACCAGCGCTCGGTCGAACGCCACGGCCTGATCGCATCCAACGGCATCCTGCACGATTCATTGCGCGATCTGGCGCGTCGCGAAGGCTTGCTCGGGGAGCATCATCGGTGAGGCTTTCGTACCAGGTCGGTAGCAGGCGCTGTCACGCGCGCTCCTCGGCGCCGCAGATACCTAACCCCTAGCCCCTTCCCTACGAGGGAAGGGGAACTTCTGCCGTCCACGCGCGTCGCTCCTAACCACCTCTCCCTGACCAGGGAGAGGTCGGCGCGTGTCTGCGTTAGCAGACTACGTGCCGGGTGAGGGTAGCCTGGCGGCACGCGACGATTGAGCGATACTCCTCGGCTGAGTTCTCTACTCGCCGGCGGATTTGCTTCATTCCTTACCCTTGCCTTTGAGCGCAACCGTCTCCACCCGGTTGCTCGCGTTCGAGGCGATCGTCAGCGTCCCCGACTTCGCGCCCGAACTGCTCGGCGCAAACTCCACCGACACCGCGCACTTATGCCCCGGCGCCAGCGGCCCGACACACGCTCCGGCTGGCACTTGGAAATCGCCGCTCGCCGTCACGCTTCTCGATCACGATTGTCGTATCCTGCTTCTTGCCCTTCGGATTCGACAGCACCACGCGCTTGGTCTTGACCGTCGCCCTCCCCTTCGCGAACTCAGGCGAGAGCCGTCCGCCGCCGCCGGATGACCGGCGCGACGCCGGACGAGATGACCGCGGGACGCCGGTCCTACTACAGAAGAGGCCCGAGACCGGCGCTATGGGAACAGAGGCGCGATCCGAAGTGGGGCCGGCGTGGGCTCAGAGGGGAAAATCCCTCCGTGTAGATTCCTCGCTCCGCTCGGGACAGAAAGGAGAAGGCGCGCATCCAGAGCGAAGAGCGCGACGGAGGCGAGGAGGGCCAGTCAAACGGAGGTCGATATGCATGAAGACTCGCCGCTGTTCGTCTACGGAAGCCTGCTCGAGGCCTCGTTCAGAGAGCGGCTGCTGGGGCGTCCGGTGCGGACGCTCCCGGCGCGCCTGCCGGATTACGAGCGCCGTCGCGGCAAGTACTTTTACGTCGTGAAACGAGTGGGGCGGGAGGTGAAGGGGCTGCTGATATTCGGCCTTGATCGTTCTGACTTCGAGACCCTGGATCGCTATGAGGAAGTGCCGCTCCTGTATACGCGGGAGCGCGCCTTGGTGATCGCCGGCGACGGAGAACGCCTGCGAGGTTGGCTGTACGTGCCGGCGCCGCGGCTGCTGGCAGAAAGCGGGCGTTGAGCGACGATCGAATCACCGGCACGGTCGGCACCGCCGCTGAGGCCGGCGCTACGGAAGAGCGTGTTCCGTAGCGCCGGCCTCCGTGCCGGTGCTTTTTCCGGCCCGGCTTCTTCCGAGAGGATCGCCGAGGGGCTACGCTTCCACGTCGGCCGGGGGGGGCTTGGCTTCGGGCTTGCGGATGCCGAATTTCTCCAGACGGTACTGGAGCGTGCGATAGCTCATCCCTAACAACTTGGCGGCTTTGGCGATCACCCAGTCGGCCTTTTCCATCGCCTGCATGATGAGGTCGCGTTCGAACTTCTCGAAGTCGATTCCCTCGGCCGGAATCTCGAACTTCTCCGCCCGCAAGCGCTCCGGGGCGCGGGTCATCGACTTGCGCGAGAGCACTTCCTGCGGCAGGTCGCGTGGCACGATCCGGTCGCCCTCGCACAGCAGGATCGCGCGCTCGATCGCCGATTCGAGCTGGCGCACGTTGCCGGGCCACGGGTAATCGAGCAGCACCTCCATCGCTTCGCGGCTGATCTCCTTCACTCTTCCGCTCGCCAGATGGGAAAACTTGTCGAGCGCGTGATTGGCCAGCACCGGGATATCCGAGCGCCGATCGCGCAGCGGCGGCAGCGTAATCGTGACCACGTTGATCCGATAGTAGAGGTCCTCGCGAAATTTCCCCTCGGCCACTGCCTCGGCGAGATTGCGGTTGGTGGCGGCGACCAGGCGCATATCGACCCGAATCGATTCGTTGCCGCCGACGCGGCGGAGCTCCTTTTCCTGCAAGACGCGCAGGATTTTCGCCTGCAATCCGATCCCGAGGTCGGCGATCTCGTCGAGAAAGAGCGTGGTCTTGTCGGCGGTTTCGATAAGCCCGGTCTTGCGCTCGGTGGCGCCCGTGAATGCGCCACGCTCGTGGCCGAACAGTTCGTTCTCGATCAGGTTGTCCGGAATCGCCGAGCAATTGATCGCGATAAACGGGCGCGCCGCGCGCGGCGAGAGCTTGTGGATCGCGCGCGCGACGATCTCCTTGCCGGTGCCGCTCTCGCCGAGGATCAATACGGTCGAGTTCGACGGCGCCACCTTGTGGACGATCCGCATGACTTCCTGGAAAGCGGGATCCTGGCCGATGATTCCCTCGATTCCCAGTTTGCCGGCCAGCCGCGTGCGCAGCAGCAGATTCTCCTGTTTCTCGTTGGCGAGCTCGGCGGCCTTTGCGACCGCCATCACGAGCGTTTCGCGATCGGTCGGCTTGGTCAGGTAGTAGAAGGCGCCGGTCTTCATCGCTTTGACCGCGCTGTCGATAGTGCCGTGGGCCGTGAGCATCACGACCTGAGTCGCGGGGTAGGCGGCCCGCACCTTGGCGAGTAATTCGTCGCCCGACATCCCGGGCATCAGGAGATCGGTCAGCACCACGTCGAACTGGCCAAGCGCGAGCAGCTCCATCGCGCGCTTGCCGACCGCCGCCTCTTCGACCACGAAGCCTTCCTCGCGCAGCGTGTCGGCCGTGATCTGCCGTTCGAGATCGTTGTCCTCGACTACCAGTACGGAGGCCTGCTTCATGGCTGTTTGCCCGTCGCGCCCAGCGGAAAGGTGAAACTGACCGTGGTGCCCGGTGGCGGATCGTTGGGGCCGATCGCGATCGTGCCGCCATGGCCTTCCATGATCGCCCGGGAGAGGAACAAGCCCAGGCCGATACCCTCGCGCTTGGTGGTGAAGAATGGCTCGAAGACGTGCGCCACCACGTCGGGATCGATTCCGGCGCCGCTGTCGGAGAAGGTCATCACGAAGGTTTCCGGGCCGCGGCGATATCCGATCCGCAGCCGGCCCCCGTCGGGCATCGCCTGCACGGCATTAGCGACCACGTTGATAAAGCAGGTGCGTAGTTTTTCGGCGTCGACGTTGAGGATCGTGGGGACTTCGTGGCCTTCTTCGATCGCCTCGATACCCTGGCTGCGCATCCTGGATTCGGAAAGCGCCAGCACGTCCCGCACCAGCATCCTGACGTCGGTGGGTGCGGTGCGGACCTCGATCGGCTTGCCGTAATGGAGAAAGCTCTGGATCAGCTCGGAGAGCCGGTGGATCTCGTCCTTCATCATGCCGAGCTGGCGCAGAAAGTTCTCGCGGTCGTTGACGAGTTCCGGCGCGTAGCGCGCGCGGAGCTGGTTAACCGCGAGGCTGATGAAGTTGAGCGGGTTCTTGATTTCGTGGGCGAGGCCGCCGGCGAGCTGGCCGAGCGCGGTGAAGCGTTCCAGCCGGTTCAGCTCCGCCTCGCGTTCGCGCGCGCGGCGCAACTGCGTGACCATCTCGTTGAAGCTCCGCGTGAGCAGCCCGATCTCGTCGCGCCGGTGCGCTTCGGGAACCGGCTCGAGGCCCCGCGCCGCGATATTCTGCGCGGCCGCCGCGACGGTGTGAATCGGTTTGACGTAGCGTTCCGCCAAAACGTAGGAAAATGCCAGCGCGATGGCGAAAATCAGCAGCCCGAACGCGATCAGATGGAACCGGCTGCTGCGCAGCGGCTCGGTGTAGTTGCCGAAGTTGGCCCGTACCCGGACGTAGCCGAAGGTATAGTCTTCGACCTTGATCGGAATCTGGTAGATCGTCGTGGGCTCGTCGGGCGGTCCGACGGTGAACACCTTTACGTCGTCGGCCCCGCGCCTGGCGCCGTCGTGCCCGCCGTGCGCCGGGGGTTCGGCCAGCGTATAGATTTTCGACGGCGCGCCCAGCAATTTGCCGATCAGGCTCGGGTTGGAGCTGTTGATTATCAGGTTCTCGTTCGAGGCGATCGTCACTTCGTCGAGGCTTTTACCCGGCAGGTTGCGCTGGAAGTCCTGCAGGCTGTCGCGATCGGTGTAGCGCACCGAAGTCAGCTCCTGCACGCTCATCTGGATCGCCGCGGCGAGGTCTTTCACCTTCTCCTGAGTCGCTTCGACGATCGCCTCCTGGGTGCCGAGGCTGACTATCACTTCCGCGCCCAGCGTCAGCGCGAGCAACACGACCATCAGGGCCATCAACTTGGCCTTGAGATTCAAGGGCGGAAAATAGGATTCCATATTGCTATATACGGCTCGCCGGCGGTGCGACGGACTTCGCCGCGAACTTCACCGCGCTTAGGCCGCCAAGCGCGTTCGCGCGCGTGCAAGCGGTGAAAATGCCCATCAGCCTCCAGAGGGCGCGTAACGCCCGCGCAAGGCCTCGCGAATCTGCTCGACAGGAGTGTTCTGCTTCGCCAGCGTGTTCGCCTGAAGCGCCTCGCCTACGCAGATATCGCAACTGGCGCCGTGCCCGTCGCGATAACAGTCGAGCAGGCTTTTGTGGCCGTAAGTTCGGTCGCATCCGCAGTAGCAATGAAGTTGCGAGAAGAGGGCAGGGTTCTTGCCCGCGAGCTGGTAGGCTTCGCGCACGGGTCCGGTGAACAGCGCGGGGTCAAGCGTGCCGGCCGCGTTCGATTTCCCAAACTCGCAGCATGAAACGGTGGCGGCGGCGGCGCGCGTCCGATCGGCCCGGAAGCTCGCGTAGGCCAGGCCCGCGAACACCACCGCTCCGACCATCAGTGCAGAGAGCGATTTGGACTTGGCAAACATCCGGCGTTACCCGCGACTATAGCATTTCCACGATCCGGGGGCTGCGGCTGACAAAGCTGTAGAGCGCGGCCGGGCGATGAGCGCCGCGGCGCTTGGCGGGCAGGCGCCTCAGCAGGCCCATCGCGAGAATCCGGCGGCGGAAGTTTCGGCGATCGATCGGCCGGTTCAGGATCGACCCGTAGAGCGCCTCGAACTGCGCAAAGGTAAAGCTGCGCGGCAGGAGGTTGCAGGCGATATTGGTGTATTCCAGCTTCGACTTGAGCCGCCCGGCCGCGTGGCGCGCCATCACCGAATGATCGTAGGCGAGCGCGGGCAGCGCCGAAACCTCGAACCATCGGCCGCCGCTATACTTGCGCGAGGAGGTCTTGACCGCGGCCGGATTCGGGATAAGCGCCATGTACGCCACCGAAACCACGTGGGCTTTGGGATCGCGCGAAGGGTCGCCGAAGGTGAACAACTGCTCGAGGTAGGCTTTTCTTATCCCGGTGGCGGCGAACAGCTCGCGCCGCGCTGCGCCCTCCAGCGCTTCCCGCACCTGCACCAGTCCGCCGGCGAAGGCCCATCTTCCCTTGAGCGGCCCGCCTCGAAGCTGGACGAGGTAAGCCTTGAGACGCTCGCCGCCGGCCGCGAACAACACGGTGTCGACCGCGACTTTTGGACGTGCGTGGGGCGGACGCGCGTGCCGATTGAGGCGCGCCGCGCGCTCGCCGGCATCGCGCTCGTGCGTCGCCGGCGCAGGCACCATGTCGTGGGCGTGATTCTCCACCGGTTGGGAATCGCTGCAAGGCTCGTCGAACTGCGCTATGCGCTCAGTTCGAGCATCCGCTCCAGCGCGCGCCGCGCGCCTTCGCGGACGTCGTCGTCAAGCGCGATTTCGTAGCGAAGGTTCCGCAACGAATCGAGTGTGCCCGCCAGCGTGATCATCTTCATGTAGCGGCAGAGCTTGCACGCCTTGTAGAAACGTTTCTCGGGAATCTCCATCAGGAGGCGGTCGGAGAGTCCGCACTCGGTCACGACCAGGAATTTGTCGGCTTCGCTTTCGGTTGCGTACTTGACCATCGCGCTGGTCGAAAGCACTGCATCGGCAAGCTCCAGGACATCTTTGCGGCACTCAGGATGGGCCAGCACCTCGATTCCCGGAATCGCGCGCGTGACCTTGGTTATTTCCTCGGGAGTTATCTGCTGATGCACGTAGCAGTTGCCGTCCCACGAGATGACCTGCTTGCGGGTCTGGCTCTGCACGTAGTTGGCGAGGTTCCGATCGGGCACGAACAGAACATGCTCGGAGTCGATCGCCTCGACGATCTGAGCGGCGTTGGCCGACGTGCAGCAGGCGTCGGAGAGCGCCTTCACGTCGGCGGTGCAGTTGACGTACGAAACGATCTTGAGGTCGGGGTAGAGGTCCTGAAGCTCGCGCTTGCGATCGGCCAGCGCTTCGGCGGTGACGCTGTCGGCCAGAGAGCAGCCGGCCCGCAGGTCGGGCAGCAGGACCATCCGGGCGGGATTGAAGACCTTGGCGGTCTCGGCCATGAAATGGACGCCGCAGAACACGATAATATCGGCGTCGCGGACTTCCTTGGCCTTGCGCGCCAGCTCCAGCGAATCGCCGATGAAGTCGGCGACCTCGAAAATTTCGGGGCGCTGGTAATTGTGAGCCAGAATTATCGCGCGGCGCTCGGCCTTGAGCCGGGGACTTCGGCGATCTCATCAGCGTAGCGTTCGCAGGCCTCGCGGGTATAGGCGTCGGGATCGAGGACGCGGAGTTTCTCGTGCAGATCGGCGGCGGCGGTCGAAGGCTGAATTGAGGTGTCCATTTTCAGTTCTCGCAGTCTCTCGTTGCTACTTTGCGTCATTTTGACACTTACTCTAGCAAGTTCCGTTGCCTGGAAACAAGGGCATAAGAGGGCTGGCACGGAGGCCGGCCCCTACTCCATGAGTGATCTCATTCAAGGTAGGGGCCGGCCTCCGTGCCGGCCCTCCGACTCCGGCCACTACCTGATCCTTGCGATATCCTTGAACCGCTGCGACGACTCCAACACAATATCGCCAACGCTTGACCGGGAGCCGCATCCCAAGGAGCCACCCAGATGCCTCACGCCGCCGAATTGACTCGGACGCTTGATCGGATGGTCGAAGAACGAAGCCTGCTGAAGCATCCATTCTACCTCGAATGGACGCGCGGCACGCTGGAGCGCTCGCGGCTGCATGACTACGCGATCCAGTACTATCGCCATGTCGAAGCCTTTCCCCGCTATCTGAGCGCGATTCATTCGCGATGCGCCGATATCGCGACCCGCCAGGCGCTGCTCGAGAATCTAATCGAAGAGGAGCGCGGCCCGGAAAACCATCCCGAGCTCTGGCTGCGCTTCGCCGAGGGTCTGGGCGTCGCGCGCGATCGGGTAACGGGCGCCACCCCGACCGCAGCCGCGGCGAAACTGGTCGACACGTTCACCCATCTCACGCGCGATCTGCCGATCGAAGCGGGACTCGCCGCGCTGTACGTCTACGAGTCGCAGATTCCGGCGGTCGCGAACGCCAAGATCGACGGGCTCAGGCGCTTTTACGGGGTTGCGGAGGATCGCACGCTCCGCTTCTTCAAGGTGCACGAAGAGGCTGACGTCTGGCACGCCCTCACCGGTGCGCGGCTGATCGAGGATCACGCCGGGCGCAACGGGAACGCCTCCATGGTGATAGAAGCGAGTCGCGATACGCTCGACGCGCTGTGGGCGATGCTCGACAGCGTATAATCTTCTGCGCGACCGGCGGTCAGCCCCCGAAGGCGGCCTTCTCCTTGTCGATCACGGCCTTGAAAGACGGGCGGGCGTGGACTTTGCCGAGATAAGCGCTCAGCTTCGGCCAACGCTTGGCGTCGACGCTGTATCCGGCCAGGTTCAGGTTCACGAATTGGGTCGCCACGCCGATATCGGCGATCGAGAAGCGGTTTCCTACCAGCCATTCCTTGCCGCCGATCTCGCCCTCCAGGTAGTCGAACATCGGCGGAAGCTCTTCGTCCACTACCTTCTGGATCGCCGCCAAGTCGGGTTGGCGATTGAGGAATCGCGGCGCGACGATTTTGGGGAAGAAGATCTTGCCGCCCATTATCGGCGCCAGGCCGCTGTCGCCGTACTCCTCGTACCATAGAGCGCGCGCGTAGTCGTAAGCGTCGGAAGGATAGAGCGGCGGCTCGGGCTTGATCTTTTCCAGATACGCGATGATCACCGAAGAATCGGCGAGCGTTCGATCGCCGTCGCGGAAGGCGGGAATCTTGCCGAGCGGGCTGATCTTCCGGTACTCCGGCGAGACGTTTATCGGGATCACCTGCTCGTGGTCGAAAGCGATACCCTTCTCCGCCAGCACAACCAATACCTTGCGCACGAAAGGCGAGCCGAAGGCTCCGTAGAGTGTTGGCATGATCTGTTCCTCCTCCAGTCCCGAGTTGCTACATCGATATGCCGATCAAGTGCGCGAGGAAAGCGACC
This sequence comes from uncultured delta proteobacterium, assembly GCA_963793115.1. Classification (GTDB taxonomy): domain Bacteria; phylum Desulfobacterota; class Binatia; order Binatales; family Binataceae; genus CAVVMA01. The sequence goes on along the minus strand of CAWBYV010000004.1, from coordinate 385,489 downwards.
GGCGCCCCGGCGGCGGCTCGTGACACCGGCCATTCCCCTTTCTGCAGCGGAGCGTTTTCCCACATTACAACGGCGTTTGCCCACTTACGGCAGCGCGATATGATGGTGTATTGGAGCGTGCGCGCGGCACCGGAGAAAAGGGCATGAACGGCAGCGTCAATCGGCGCGAGTTGATCCTGAAGTCGATGGCCGGGCTGGCCGGCGGCGGGCTCGGATGGCTGCCGGTCGAGATCACGAGCCATGGCCATAGCCTGACCGACGTGCAGAGCACCGCCAGCGTGGTGGCGAACTTCGTCGCGATGGCTCTACTCTCGGGCCTGATTGGAGGGCTGATTCTGGCCGCCGAAGGACAGAGTATACGAGCTCTCCGATCAGACCAAGCGGCGATTTGGGCGCGGCTTCATCATCTGCGCGCTGCTGTCGATTCCCGCGACTTACTATTCCAACCTTGCTTTCAGCTACATCCTCAACTTCGGCGGATGGGGTATCAATCAACCGGGATCGCCGTTTTATCTCTTTCTGGGGCGGACCACCGGATGGGCGCTGATGGGCCTGATGCTCGGCGCGGGCGTGGGCCTGGCGAGCTTCTCGGTGCCCAACGTCATCAAGGGCGCGGCTGGCGGATGGGTCGGAGGATTCCTGGGCGGACTGGTCTTCGACGTTATAGGACAAAGCTCAGGCGGCCTGATGTCGCGTCTGGTCGGCTTCTGCGCCGTCGGGCTCGCGATCGGGCTTCTGATCGGCCTGGTGCAGGAATTGACCAAGGCGGCCTGGCTCAGCATCGAAGCTGGCAGGCTGCGCGGAACGTCAATACAGGTTGGAGCGCGCGGTCGTAACGGTGGGACGGGCCGAGGAAAACGCAGTCGGATTGTTCGGCGATCCAACCGTGCTTCCGCGCCATGCCGAGATCACCAAGCGGGCCGACAGCTACATCCTGAAAAGCCTCAGCCCGCAGCAGGGAGTGTTCTTAAACGGCGGACGGATCGAAAGCGCCGAGCTCCACGACGGCGATCGGATCAAGATCGGGAACTACGAGATGGCGTTTCATCTGCGCAATGCGCCGCTTGGAGCATCGCGCGCCTCGCCCGCGAGCGTGCCGCCGATTCCCGCGCCGGCCCGCGTTGCAGCGGCGCCGGCCTACGTGGCGGCCTCGCCTAACGGCGTGCCGTATCTGGTCGGCTCAACTGGCCAACGCTTCGAGCTGCGCGGCGGATTGACGCGCCTTGGACGCGCGCTCGACAACGATATCGTGGTGGACGACTCGTCCGTATCGCGCTATCACGCCAATATCAGGAGCCATGATGGCGCCTTCGAGCTGGTCGATTTGAACAGCAGAAACGGAACTTTCGTAGCCGACCGCCGAATCACGGAGGCGCGGCTCTCCAACGGCGACTCAATCAGGCTGGGCGACGCTCAGCTCATCTTCCGTGCCTGACCCGCGAGAAGAGAGCGAGTTGTTTTGCTCGCGATGCGGCCAGGCCGTGATCGTATCGGGAGCAAGCTTCTGCAAGGAATGCGGCGCGCCGCTGGTCGAGGAGCAACTGCGGCGCGCGCGCGATTTCGGATGGAAGCCGCTGATCGCCGCGGCGCTCAGCATCGTGCCCGGCCTCGGTCATTTCTATCGCGGCCGCCCGTTTCGTGGTCTTTTCTGGTTCTTCGGAGTCCTGCTCGCATACGCCGCGCCGCCGCTGGGCTACGTCCTGCATATGATATGCGCGGCCAGCGCCGCCTCGATCGGAACCGCCGGTGCGAGAGTGCTGCCGCCGGCCGGGCCTCCCGACCGCTCGCGCGCATGGTCGTAGGGTGCCCTTCGCGGGATAAGATAGAAGGAGCAGGCTCGATTCTCTCCAGTGAGCCTGCCAGCAGATGCTGAACGCGAATGAGATAGTCGGCGGGCGGTACAAGGTCGTCAAGCCGCTGGGCGGCGGCGGGATGAAGCTGGTCTACCTGGCCGAGGACCTGCGCCTGGCGTCGCGGCAATGCGCGTTGGCGGAGATGGTCGACAGCTTCACCAGCCCGGACATGCAGCAACAGGCGGTCGTGGCCTTCCAGCGCGAGGCCGATATGCTCGCGCAGTTGAGCAACGATCACATCCCGCGGGTCTTCGATCGCTTCAGCGAGCAGAACCATCACTACCTGGTGATGGAATATATCGGCGGCAACACGCTCGAAGAGACCTTGAGAAGCCAGAACGGCAAGCTCGACGAAGCGCGCGTGATCGATATCGCGTTGCAAGTCCTCGACACGCTCATCTACCTTCACGGCCTGGTTCCGGCGGTCGTCTATCGCGACTTGAAACCGTCGAACGTGATGCTGACGCGGCCGGTCAGGCGAAGCTGATCGACTTCGGCATCGCGCGTTTCTTCCAGCCACACAGCGCCGCGACCATGATCGGAACGCAGGGTTACGCGCCGCCCGAGCAATATCGCGGCAAGCCTGAGACCCGCTCCGACATCTATGCACTCGGCGCGACGATGCATCACGCGCTCTCGGGGCGCGATCCCACCACCGAGCCGCCGTTCAGCTTCCCGCCGCTGCTCAAGGTCGCTCCGGGCGTGGACTTAAGGCTGGCGGCGCTGGTGGATTCGGCGCTCGCCTACGACCTCGAGCGCAGAATGCCCAACGCCGCGGAGTTCAAACGCCGGCTGCTCGAAATCAAGACCGGTGTCGCGAGCGATGGCGCCGCCTCCGGTACCGCCAGAGGCGCGACGCCGCCGGGCGTTGCGGCCGTGGATACGGCTTCGGCGGAGGCGCGACCGGCCTTTGGTCCGACGATTCTGAGCAACCCGATCGAGATTCTGTGTCCGCGATGCGTCCGGCACGTCCCGGCCGATTCCAGATTCTGCTCATTCTGCGCCGCCGATCTGCGCCCCGCGCCCGGCGAGTTCGCCGGCGCATCGCAGGCCGAGACCACGACCCTGCCCGATCGTCCGCCCGCCGATCCGAACCGTCAGCTTCGCCATGAGCGCCGTCGCAGGCGCCGCCATCCACTGCGCACCGCGATTATCGTCGCTGCGGTGCTGGCGTTGCTGTTTGGCCTGCGCGTGCTCTCAGCGCTCCGCAATGCGAATACCGCGCCCGAAGAAGGGGGCGTGCCGCCGGATAGTCCCGAAGCCGCCGAACCGCAGCATCTCACGACGCGCGAAGCCGCGCTCCGCCAATTCCTCGATTTGCAGGGTTATCGCTCGGTGCACTTTCGCATCGTCGATGGCACTACGGTCGAGCTATGGGGCACGGTGCCGACGCGGTTTGATCGGGTGGCGGTCCAGAGCATGGCCGCGACGGTCACCGGCCTGTTTTCGCTCGACGACCATCTGAAAGTGGAACACGACGACTTCTTCGGCGATCCCGGATAGACAGGCGCCTTTGACGAAGCGAGCCGGAACCGCGCTGGTCGATCTGCACGTTCACACCAGGCTCTCGGCCGATTCGAACGTCGATCCCGAGACCTATATGCAGGCGCTCGCGCGCGCCGGCAATCCGCTCGCCGCGATCTGCTTCACGGAGCATCGGCTCTACCCTATCGATGCCGAGACCGGCCGGATCTACCGTCAGCTCGAGTCGGATTTTGGCGTGGCGATTTTCCAGGGCGTCGAAGCCGACACCGATCTCGGGCACTTGCTGCTGTTCGGCGTGACGCCGGCGCTGACGAGCCGGTTCGACCTCGGACAGCGGATGCTGCGCAGCGAGAGCGTTATCGAGGTGATCGACGGCGAAGGCGGCATTGCGATCCCGTCGCATCCGTTTCGCGATTCCGGCTTCGGGCCGCGCCTCGAGGAGCTGCTGTCCGGGCTCGGAGGCTCTGCGAGCGGTCGAGGTGGTCAACGGACAGAACACGGCCGACCAGAACCAGAAAGCAATCGCCGCGGCGGCGAAACTCGGACTGGCCGCGGTCGGCGGCAGCGACGCGCACTTCGCCAGTGACGATTGGTTCCTCACTTGCGCGACGGAGTTGGAGCGCGAGGTGAGAACGGTGAACGAACTGTGCGCGGAGCTTCGCGCCGGCCGCGCTCGGCCGCATGTGTTCGGGCGGCCGCAAGGGTAGCGCGCCGCTGCGCAGCGGGCGCAAGCCAGCTACGCGCCGGGCGAGGGTGTCGCTTCCAGCGCGCGCTCGAACCTGCGGAGGTCGGCCGGGCGGCCCGCCACGATCATCAGGTCGCCGGACTTGAGGCGCCGTGCCGGATCGACGGTTACGAAGCCGGCGTCAGACCCGCGGCTGTCCTGCAAGGCGAGCACGGTGACGCCGAATCTGGCCCGCGGGTCGAGCGTGCGCAGCGTGTTCCCGACCGCGGCCTCGGGAACTCTGACCCGCGCGACGCGGTAGCCCGTCGCCCAAAAGATATTGTTGTCCGGTGTCGCGAGCGTTCAACAATGAAACCGCCACCCGATTGGCGGCCTGCGCGATACTCCGCCGCGCAACCAGGCCGAGAAATCGGGGACGGCCGGGCGCTTCGACCACCGGGAGTTCATCGAGCCCTTCATGTTCCATGAGTTGAGTTGCGTCGTAGAGACTCGATTCGGGCATCACCAGGGGCGGATTGCGGCGGCAGAGATCGTAGGCGTTGACCAGCGGACCGAGTTCGGCGCCACCGGCCAGGATCCCCACCAGATCCCGCGTCACGATCAATCCCGACAGCTTGCCCTCGCCGTCAACCACCGGCATGACGGTCTGCGGCGTTTCGCCCGCAACCCGCAGGATGTCATGCAGGGATGTCCCCTCCGTTACCATATCGACGTCCTTGACCATCACCGAGTTGACCGGAATCTGGCTGAGCAACCTGCGCTCGCGCCCGATGTGCAGGGTCTTGCCTTCGCGGGCGAGCCGGTAGGTGTCGATCGACTCGCCCTCGATCGCGCGCGCGACCAGCAGCGCCGCGATCGCGCTGATCATGGCGGGCAGCGTCACGGTGTAATTCTGCGTCATCTCGGTCAGCAAAAACATCGCGGTCAGCGGCGCGTGTGTGGTTCCTGCCAGCAGCGCGCCCATCCCGACCAGGGCATACGAGCCGCGCGGCCCGGTCAGCCCCGGCAGCAGCATGGTGCTGAGCATGCGAAAGCTCCCGCCAGCCATGGTGCCGATGAAGAAGATCGGTCCGAACACGCCGCCCGGCGCGCCGCATCCGAGCGAGATGCTGCTCGCGACGATCTTGGCCAGCGCCAGGATCGCCATCCGGGGCGCGCCGAGCTGTCCGGCCAGACCCAGGTCGATGACCGGATAGCCGTCGGAAAGATTTTCGGGAAGCGCGATCGCGATCAGGCCGACCAGGGCGAGCCCGGCCGCGAGCTTGACCCCCTGCGGAATTTCGAGCCGGCGGAAAGCGCGCGCCGTCGCATGGAAGAAACGGATGTAACCGGCGGCTACCAGGCCGATCAGCGCTCCCATCAGCGTGTAGGTCATAATTTCCCAGTAGCTGCGCAGGACAAACGGTTGCACGTGAAAGACCGCGGTGTCGCCCAGAATCGCACGGGAGGCCACCACGCCGCTGAAGGTCGCGATTACGAGCAGGCTCAGGTTGGCAAGCTCGGTTTGGCCGAGCAGCACGATTTCCTGGGCGAACAGCAGTCCGCCGATTGGGGCGTTGAAGGTGGTCGCGATTCCGGCCCCGGCGCCGGCGGCGATCAGCACGCGGCTGCGATCCGCCGACAGCTTGGCGAGTTGGGCCGCGGCCGCTCCGATCGCGCCGCCGATCTGCGCGATCGGGCCTTCGCGGCCCACCGACGCTCCCGAGCCGAGCGACAATGCCGCCCCCGCCGCTTTGACGAAGATCCATCGCCGCTTGATGCGTCCGCCGCCGAGATTGACCATCTCGAGGAAGTTCGGGAACCCGTAGCCCATCACGTCGCCCGGAAAGAAGTAGTCGAGAATCAGGATCGCACCGCCGCCGCTCAACAGCACGATCGGGATCAGAAGCACGAACGCGTGGCCGCGCGGAATTCCGAGCAAGCGCCACTCGACCGAGCGGAAGAGCCAGGAGCAGAATTCGATCAACTCGCGGAAGCCGAGATTGCCCAGCGCCGCGAACACGCCGACCAGGACTGCGAGCACGATTAGCTGGACGTACTCGAACTGATCCTCGCGCATCGAAAGCGCTTTGGCCGGAATCGACGATATCGGCGAGGACGGCGGCGAGGAAATCTGCGAGGACATCCAGATGTGCGGCGCGGCAGCCTTAGGAGCCCAGAAATTCGCGAGCGAGCTTGAGAAATTCCTCGAGCTGATCGTGATGAACCCAGTGGCCGGCCTGACGAATCGTGACGGATTTGGCGCTGCGAAAGACCTTCATCCTGCCGTCGCGGTCCCAGTCGCCCGCCCATGACTCGTCGCCGCGAACCAGCAGGCATGGCGACATAATTCGCCCCCAAATTTCGGCAGCGTCTTTAAGGTTGAAGAGATACGGGGAAGTGGCGTGGGTATAGTTGTCGAATTTCCACGAGTAGGTTCCGTTTTCGTTGCGGCGCACGCCATGGATGGTCAAATGGCGCGCCTGCTCGACGCTTAGATGCGGGTTGGCCTGCCGCATCCGCGCCAGCGCCTCGTCGATAGTCGCGTACTCGCGGACCTTGCGTCGCGAGAGGTCCTGCATCTGGCCGATCCAGCCCTGCATCCGCTGATGCGCCAGGGTTTCCTTCATCATCGCGGGAGGCGGGCCCAGCCCCTCGATCGAGATCACCTTCTGCGCCCGATCGGGAAACACGCCGGTGTATTGCAGAACGATTCCGCCGCCGAGCGAATGGCCGATCAGGATAGCGGGCTGGCGCCCGACCGCATCCATGAGCTGGGTAAGGTCGAGCACGTAGTCCACCATCGAGTAGTTGCCGCCGATCGCCCAGTCCGAATCGCCATGGCCGCGCAGATCGGGAGCGATTACATGGAAATTGCGGCGCAGATCCAGCGCGACCCAATCCCAGTTGCGGCAATGGTCGCGGCCGCCGTGGACCAATACCGCCAGCGGTTTGTCCGGATTGCCCCAATCGACGTAGTGGAGCTTGAGGCGTTGCGAATAGAAATAGTGAGAGGTCGGTCCGATGATGCTTTCGTTCATTCGATATCCCTTTTCGCGAGGCCTCTTCTCGCGACGTGCCGTGATATCCCGGCGCGTGGGTGTGGCCGGGAGTGCCGTCCTTCAATTTACACCATACCGCGCCGCTGCGCGCGACACGCCGGCCGGATGACGGGAGAAGATCTCGGCTACAAACCGGGTGCGATGTCGTCGAGGGCGGCGCGTACGGTCCGCACGATGAAGTCTACTTCGCCGTCGCCGATCACGAAGGGCGGCGCGATCATGATCGCGTCGCCGCCGCGCTCGCCCGCCATCCCGGTTGCCGGATAGAAGAACAGCCCACGCCGCACCGCCGCGCCGAGCACGCGCCCCGTGACATGGGCCTCAGCAGGGTAGGGCATTCGCGAGGCGCGATCGCGCACCAGCTCGATTCCCCAGAACAGGCCGCTGCCGCGAATGTCGCCGACCAGCGGATGGCCCGATAATTCTTCGCGCAACTGGCCGCCGAGCCGTGCTCCGATCTCGGCGGCGTGCTCGACCAGCTTCTCGCGCTCCATTATCGCGAGCACGCGCTCCGCGATCGCGCATGCGAGCGGATGGGCGCTGTAGGTGAAGAACATGAAGTCGCCGTTGTGCGCCTCGCACTCTTCGACCAAGTGCTCGTCGGCCGCGATCATGCCCATCGGCATGTAGCCGCCGGTGAGTCCCTTGCCACCAATCAGAATGTCGGGTTTCACGTCCCAATGTTCCATTGCGAAGCGCTTGCCGGTGCGGCCGAAGCCGGTCATCACCTCGTCGGCGATCAGCAGGATATCGTTGCGGCGGCAGATCTCGGCGATGCGCGGCCAGTATTCCTTGACGGGCGGGATCACGCCGCCGCTCGCGCCGACCATCGGCTCGGCGATAAACGCCGCGATGGTGCCGGCGCCGCGCGCCGAATTTCCTTCTCCAGCGCCGTCGCGCAGTCGAGCTCGCAACCTGGATAGGTCTTCTCCCAGGGACATCGGTAGCAGTACGAAGGAGGAATCTTGGGCCAGTCGAACAGCGCGTGCTCGAAGCCGGCGCGCCGCGCGAGATTGCCGCTCACCGACAAAGCGGCAAGCGTGTTGCCGTGGTAAGAGAACCATCGCGAGATGAAGCGCTTCTTTTCCGGGCGGCCCTTGAGCGAATGGTAGTAGATCGCGAACTTGAGCGCGGCCTCGACCGATTCCGAGCCGCCGCTGGTGAAGAAGAAGCGATTCAGTCCCGGCGGAGTCCATCGCGCCAGTCTCTCCACCAGCCGTTCGCGCGCCGGCGAAATCCAGATCGGCAGGACGTAATTGAGCTGACGGATCTGCTCGGCGGCGAGTTGGGCGATCTCCTCGCGCCCCTGTCCGATGTTCACCACCACCGCGCCGCTGGCGGCGTCGAGGATCTTTTGGCCGTCGTCGGTGAACAGGTACGGACCCTCCGCTCGCTCCACGCGAAGCGGTCGATAGACGGATTTCATGAACAGTGTCTGTTGTTCGCTCATGTGATTCGGTGATCTGGGGGCGCGCGCCCGCCTACTTGATCGAGCCGTCTTCGCGCCAGCGATCGATATCGGCCTGGCCGTAGCCCAGCTCGCCGAGCAGCTCGTTGGTGTGCTGGCCCAGCTCGGGCGCCAGCGAGCGGATCGAACCCGGAGTTTCCGACAGTTTGACTGAAATTCCTACTTGTTTGACCTTGCGGCCGCCCGCCTCGACCTCGACGATCATCTTGCGCGCTTTTACCTGCGGGTCTTCCGCGACCTCATCGAGGGTCAGCATCCGGCCGACGCAGATATCGGTCTTGGACAGAATCTCGAACCATTCGTCGCGGGTCCTGGTCTTGAAGCTCTGCTCGAAGAAAGCGTGAATCTCGGCGCGCTTGTCAGGATCGAACTCGTGGGGAATCAGGTCTTCGCGCTTGAGCTCGCGGCACAGATTGGCGAAGAACCACGGCTCGAGCGAGCCGATCGTGATGTACTTGCCGTCCTTGGTCAGATAGGCGTTGTAGTTGGGTATTCCGCCGTCGAGCATGGTCTCGCCGCGCTTGGGCGCCTGGCCGGTCGCGTAGAAGCTCGAGAAGCTCTGCGCCATGAGCAGCAGCACCCCGTCCATCATCGAGATGTCCACGTACTGGCCGCGGCCGCTCTGATTGCGGGCGGCCAGCGCCGCCAGGATTCCGATCGCGCCGTGCATCCCGCCGCCTGCGTAGTCGGCCATGATATTATGCGGGATGGTCGGAGGCTCGCCCTTGCGGCCCAGCATCGAGAGCATCCCGGCGGTGGCGATATAGTTGAGATCGTGACCGACGAGGTTGCGGTAGGGGCCGTCCTGTCCGTAGCCGGTGATCGCGCAATAGATCAATCGCGGGTTGCGCACCGCGAGCTTCTCATAATCGATCCCGAGGCGCTGAGCGACACCGGGACGATACTCCTCGACCACCACGTCGGCGCGCTGGGCGAGCCGCAGATAGATTTCCTTGCCGGGGCCGCTCTTGAGGTTGAGTCCGATCGACTTCTTGTTGCGATTGAGCGCGTTGAACGGCGAAGCGCTGAAGGCGCCGGCGATATCTGCGCCGGCGCGCCCCCGGCCTGCTGGGCGCGGCGGCCGGTCGGCGGTCCCGGCTCCTCGATCTTGATCACTTCGGCGCCCAGGTCGCCGAGGATCATCGTGCAGAATGGGCCGGGCGCGAGCTTGGTCAAATCGAGCACCTTGATACCTGTAAGCGGTGCGGCAACCGGCATGCTTGGTTCTCTCCTTACGGGTTTCGCGCCGGCGAGCCGCGCCGGTCGCGCTCACGACTGACGGGAGATTCTTAATCGTTTGAGGGTCGCAAGCAAACGCCGCGTGACAATGGGTAGTGGGTGCTTTTGACAGCACGGGCCGGCACGGTCGCCACCGACGCAGAGGCCGGATAATCACCGGCGAGACGCCGGCGCTACTACTTCCAGAAGTAGGACCGGCGTCCCGCCGGTCATCGGCCGGCGTCCCTGCCGGCCATCCGACTCCAAAACCGCCCGCTACCCGGGTTTGCGTATGGCGGTAAGCGCATGGTCGCTGTGGTAAGATATGACCCGGCTGGAGATGGGTACCTGACCACTGCGTATATGACCACGCTGGACCCGCCCGGAAAGGTATTATGGACTCGTCAGTAGCACGCAGCGCGACCAGATTGGACGTACTCTATAACGACGAAGCCGACGTGCTCTACGTCTCGCTAGGGGCGCCGCGGGCTGCCGATACGTTCCCCGGAGAGCACGGGCTTCTGGTCCGGAAAGACATGAACACCGGCGAGGTGATCGGGGTCACTATCATTGGTTACGAGGAGCACTTCCGGAAGTTGAAGGATCTTTCGTGGCTGGCCGAATCGGACCTCCCGAGTGATCTGACCAGCTATCTTCAGTTGCGGCCTTCCGAGCCCGGCGCCTAGCCGCAGGAAACTAGGCGACAACGGGCTCAAACCAGCGAGGCGCGGACGCGCGAGAGGCGCGCGGTGAGCGCCTTGAGCCCGCGCACCATGTGGACGCCGTACCAATGCAGGTCGCGGCCGCTCACCAGCAGCACGCGGCGACTGAGCCCTTGCGGCAGCATCGCCTTCATCTCCTTCACGTCGGCCGGACCGAACTCGTAGGGCTCATCGGGCAGCAGCACCACGTCAGGCCGCCGATCGAGCGCCGCTGCGAGCGTAGTACGCGGATAACGTTCACCTGCCGACGCGAACACGTTGTTGAATCCCATCATCCTGAGCACGTCATGCGCGTAGGTGTCGCCGTTGAAGGTCATCCAGGGGTTTCTCCAGATCGGGCAAAAGACCCGCAGCCGCAGCTTGCTCCACGGTCCGAGGCTGGCCTCGATTTCACTGACGGCGCGCACGATTCGGCGCACTATCGCGTCGGCGCGATGCTCGCGCTGCACGGCCCGGCCGAGTTTCAGGATCGACTCGGCCGCCGACGCAACCGTCTTGGGATAGGTGGTGAAGACCGGGATTCCACGGGCCCTCAGCCGCTCGACATCCTCGCGCCGGTTCTCCTCCGCGTTCGCGACCACGAAATCGGGCTCGAGTTTCACCAGCGCGTGCAGATCGGGATTCTTGGTCCCGCCGACTTTGGGAATCGCGGCCACGGACTCCGCCGGCTCGACGCAGAACTTGGTGATCCCGGCAATCCGCTCGCCCAGCCCGAGTGCGAACAGGGTTTCGGTCCAGCTCGGAACCAGCGAGACGATTCGTTGCGGAGGGCTCTTCAACTCAACCGGGAAGCCCAGATCGTCGATCACCCGGATTCCGGCTGCCATCCCTGACCCTCTATTATTTCGATTTGCGGCGCAGGATTTCGTCGAGCGCCTGGCGGTCCGCGTTGGTCAACTTCTCGCTCGGCGGAGCGGGCGCCCTGGCTGCCTGCGGCTGCGAGGGGCGCGCGCCAGCGAGGTCTTGATCGGGAACCGGATTCGCGGGCCCGCTCTGCGCGGTCCGATCGGCGCTACTGCCTGATAACGGCGTACTCGGCGACGGCGCCGTCGCTCCCAGGCCGGTCATCGATTGTGACGGCATCGATTGCGACGGCGACGGCGCACGATTCGTCAAATAGTAGAGCGCGCGGGGCACGAACGTACGCCGGGCGATAAAGCCCGCGATTAGAAGCAACAGGCCGACCCACAGGATCAGTCTCCGCAGGCGCCGCTTGCCTCGTCTCGCCACGGTCAATCACACCCCGCGCGCACTCCGCGTTGCAGAGACAAATACTAACGCAATGAGGCAGGAAACAGAACGGACTTGAGCCACAGAGCGATCAGCATCGGCACCGCAACCTCGTCGGTATGGTGACTGCCGTTGTACCAGTCCACGCCGATTTCCTGCGCGCGCCGGCTCAACATGGCGAGCCGGAAGAAGAGCCGATGGTGCGGGCCGTAAAAGCGGCGCGCGGCGAAGGCGAGTTTGCCGAGCTTGCGCCCGACCGCGCCGCGATGGAGCTCGCGGTCATAACGAGCCAGCGCGGCCTCGTCGCCGTTAAGGAAGCTTGCGATCGACCCGGCCGCCAGCTTGCCGTGCTCGAATGCGCACGAGATTCCTTCGCCCATCAGCGGGTCGCATCCTGCGGCGTCGCCCGCGAGGATCACGCGTCCCGATGCGAAGCGATCGCTCGCGTCGTGCCATCGGATTGGGAAGGCCTGGTATCGGACCCTCGCGCCGCCGAGCGCCAAATCGGGGAAGGCGGCGCGCAACTGATCGAGCATCGGCGCTTTGCGCGCGCCCGGCTCGACCGCAAGCTGCGGGCATTGATCGTAGATTCCGACGTTCAGATGAGGCCGCGAGTCGATCAGGCACGGGAACGACCACGAGTAGCCCCTGATTCCCGCCCTGACGCAGTTGAAGTCGAAGCGGTAGGCGCCGCGCGAGAATTCCGGTGCGCGATCGCGCTCGACCGGCACGTCAACCATCAGGGCGCGTCCGATCGACTCCTTGCGGCGGCCGAAGACCTTCGCCGCCACGCGGCTTCCGGAGCCGTCCGCACCGACCACGACTTGCCCTTCGAAAACGCCGCGATCGGTCAGCACGCGCGCGCAGCCGGCCGCTTGCTCGAGATCCAGAACGCGGCAGTCCTCGACAATCTTAAGCCCGCGCTCGCGCGCCGCGCCGGCCAGCCGCGCGTCGAAGCGATCGCGCCTGACGATCGTGCACAGCACTTCGCCGGTACCCGGGCGCTGGCCGCCACCGAGTCTCGATCTCGCCGGCTTCGGTGCGCGCGAGACCTGCCCGCACTTCGACCGCGGGTACATCGAGCTCGAGGCCGAGCTCTTCCATCGCGAGCATGGTCTTCGGAATGAGGCCTCCGGCGCAGACCTTGGGACGCGGATGGCGCGCCTTTTCGAGTGCGATAACCTGGCCGGCGAGTCTCCGGATGCTCGCGCAGCAGGTAGAGCGCGGTCGCCATCCCGGCCGGTCCGGCTCCGGCGATCAGCACGCGACAACTCTGACTCGGGGTCATTGGAGTGCGGGTCATCGATTACGAAGCGGCGAGAGGTCGCCGCTTTCGTGCAAGAACAGGGGCCGGATTGGCGAGGGCGCGCCCTCGCCAATCCGGCCGCGACGAGTCGCGCTCAACCTTGCGTCTTGATCACGGCATACAGCGAGGCGCTGCCGCGCTGGACCAGCAGCAAGGCCGGGCGGCCGCTCTTCTTGCTGTCCTTCGCCTTCGCGACGAAGTCGTCCACCGTCTTCACCTTCTCGTGATTCACTTCGAGCACGATGTCGCCGGGCTCCAGCCGCGCGTCGGCCGCCGGCGTGTCGGGACGCACGCCCTTGATCACCACGCCCTTGTCGGTGGGCAGGTTCAACTGGCGGGCGATGTCCGCGTTGTTGTCCGCGACCTGCATTCCCCAATCGCTGCCCGGTTCTTCGCTGCGTGCGCTGGCGACCTGGGCTTCCTTCAGCTCGCCGATCGTGACTGGAATCGTCTTGTGCTTGCCGTCGCGGATTAACTCGACCTCGACGCTGCCGCCGATTCCGGTCTGCGCGACCAGCGCGGGCAGCTCGTGCTCGTCATGCACGTCGCGGCCGTTGAACTTGATGATCACGTCGCCCTGCTGAATACCGGCCTTGGCCGCGGGGCCGTCCTTCTCGACGCTCGCGACCAGCGCGCCCTCCGGCTTGGGCAGCCCGAACGACTGGGCGAGATCGGGAGTGACCTCCTGGATCTGCACGCCGAGCCATCCGCGGACCACGCGGCCGTGCGCCTTGAGCTGCTCCATCACGCTGCGGCCGAGATCGATCGGAATCGCAAAGCCGATTCCGGCGTTGGTGCCGGTGCGGCTATAGATGGCGCTGTTGATGCCGATCACCTGTCCGTCGGTATTGAACAACGGCCCCCCGGAATTGCCGGGATTAATCGAGGCGTCGGTCTGGATATAGTCGTCGTAGTTGCCGCCGAGGATTCGTCCCTTGGCGCTCACGATCCCCGCGGTCACGGTCAGCGAGAAGCCAAACGGGTTGCCGATCGCAATCACCCAGTCGCCTACCTGGGCCGCCTCCGAACTGCCGAGCACGGCCGACGGCAGCGCTTCGTGGGTGTCGATCTTGATGAGCGCGAGGTCGGTCTTGGGATCCTTGCCTATCACCTTGGCGGTGAACTCGCGCTTGTCCATCAGCGTGACGTGAATCTCGTCGGCGCCGCCGACGACATGGTTATTGGTCAGGATGTATCCGTCGGGCGAGACTATGACTCCCGAGCCGAGTCCATGCTGCTTGTATTCGTGGGGTGGCTCGCCGAAGAAGTGCCGGAACTGTTCGAACGGATCGCCGGGCGTCATCGGCCCTTGGCCCTCGTCGCCGCCGCCTTCGCCCTCGCCGCCGAGTCCGCCCATCGGCTTGACGTTCTGAAACGACGCTCACGTTCACCACCGTAGGCATCACTCTCTTGACCAGCGGCGCGAACGATTTACCCATCGAATAACGCTCGCCCGGTTCGGGCTGATTTGCGGGAGCGGGCAGGACGACTTGAGGCGCCAGATTGGCCTGACTCTGAAGATTGGGCGCAGGCGTCTGCTGCCTGGGCGCGTCGGGCCCGTTGTTCCAGAAGGGAAAGGCCCCGGCGCGAGCGAACGCGATTGCTATTCCTAACACTACGCCACCCGCAACGGCGGCGATCTTCCTGGTCATGCGTCCCTCCAGACGTGATGATTCGACTTGTGGGTTCATGCTCGAAGCGGACAGGCCCCTAAATTCGAGACGAGAGCCACGTTCCGAAATTCAAAGCTCTTATGGATTTCCGTTTCCGCGGTTCCGCAACGCTCGGGCATGGCCGGTAGTCCACGGCAATACCACACCGGCGGCGACCTGCTCCGCGTCAAATAGTTAATCAGAAATCGGGAGCCGAGGAAACGTGGGGGGCAAGGGGTTCTGTCCGGGACACCACCGGCAACCGCGCCCCGCATAGCGATTGAAATCGCTTGGCGAAGCCGCCCGAAATTATCACGAAGCCGCAACCCGCCGATCAACTTTCGATGCAGCCGGCTTCGATGCAGTCCCGGTGCTGCGTTGCGAGACCGCTATCGCCGCCTTACGATTATGCCGGTATTCGCGGCGACGGCCGGCTTGCCCGGCAGCGTGGCGGCTGCGCCCGAGGCGGCGGAACGGGGCGCGGATCAGGCCGCTTGACTCGATATCTCAAGGCGATATATCGACTGAACTGTGATGAGCTCGCAGCGTCTGGACCAGTATCGGGGTAGCGGAGAGTTGCGCTCGTTCACCGCGGCCAATCCGCGGTTGCGAAACGCGGCCTCGCCCCGGATGGACGTGAAGTTTCCGATTCTGGGTTTTCTGATCGAGTCCGAGATGACCGGGTACGACTTGAAGCGCCTGTTCCGCGATACGGTCGGGCATTTCTACCCGGCCAGCGACGGATCGCTCTATCCCGCGCTCAAGAAGCTCGACCGCGACGGGCTGGTGCGGATGCGCGTGGAGCATCGCGGACGCCGCGCGCGCAAGGTGTATTCGGTGACCGAAGCCGGGCGGGCGTGGTTTCTCGCCAGGCTCGAAGAGCAAACGGCGCCGGTCTTCGTTCACGACGAGTCGATGATCAAGCTCTACTTCGGCCATCATCGGCCGCAGACCGCGCTCAGGCATCTCGAGCAGATTCGCCGCCGTGACGCGGAAGTATCCGAATATCTCGCGCTGGCGTCGGCCGAGATGTCGAGGACCGAAAGCAGCCCGTTTCGCCGCGCGGTCATCGAAGCCAGCCGCGGATCACGGGCTTCAAGGCCAAAATGCTGGGTGAGATCGCGGCCCGGTTGCGGCGCGAAATTGCCGCGCGGCCGTCAGCCGATCGGCGCCGCAAGCCGCTCAAAATGGCCGCAGGGCCGCTCAAAATGGCCGCAGGGCTGCGCAAAATGACCGCAGGGCTGCGATCGACAGGCGCGAACGCGCGCTGAACACCGGAGCTGTGATGGCCAAATCTGCTATCGACGTAGAGCATGTCTCACGAATCTACAAGCGCGACGAATTCGAGATTCGCGCGCTTGACGATCTGACTATCCATGTTGCCGAGGGCAAGTTCGTCGCGATCATGGGACCGTCCGGTTCCGGCAAAACCACCTTGCTCAATCTGATCGCCGGCATCGACCATCCGACCTCCGGACGGGTCGCAGTCGGCGGCGAAGAAATCACCGGGATGAAGGAGCGCGAGCTGGCCCGCTGGCGCGCGCGGCACATCGGGTTGGTGTTCCAGTTCTACAATCTGATCCCGGTCCTGACCGCGTTCGAGAACGTGGAACTGCCGCTACTGCTGACGCAGCTCCGGAAGGCCGAGCGCCGCGAGCACGTCGAGACCGCCTTGCGCGTGGTCGGTCTGGCCGATCGGATGGACCACTACCCGCGCCAGCTCTCGGGCGGGCAGGAGCAACGGGTCGCGATCGCGCGCGCGCTGGTGACCGATCCGACCATAATCGTGGCCGACGAGCCCACCGGCGATCTCGACGCCAAGTCCGCCGAGGAAATCCTGAACCTGCTGGTCGAATTGAACCGCCGGTTCAAGAAAACGATCGTGATGGTCACTCACGATTCCCGCGCCGAGCGTCACGTCGAGACCGTCTATCGGCTCGACAAGGGCGTGCTGGTCGGAATCGAGGAGGGCAAGGGTATCGCCGCGCAGAAGATGGCCGGCGCCCAGGCCTAACGTCAGGGCTGCGCGGAAGACGCCACTATGAAGTACGTCCACCTGGTTTTGAGGAACATGACGCGCAACCGGCGGCGGCTTGCGCTGACCGTCATATCGATCGCGGTGTCGCTGTTCGTGTTCTCCGCGCTGGTCAGCCTGCCCGCGGTCGCCAATCAGGTCCTGTCCGCGAGCGCGTCGTCGGTGCGGCTGGTGTGCTACAACAAGGCCGGCCTAGCCTACAGTCTGCCTGAGGCCTACAGGCAGAAGATCGCGCTGGCGCCCCATGTGGAGGCGGTGGTGGCGCAGGGCTGGTTCGGCGGCATCTACCGCGATCCGTCCGACCAATTCCCCAACTTTGCGATCGATCACGAGCAGGCCGAGACGGTATGGCCGGAGTGGTTTCCGCCGGGTGTGGCGGCGAAGTTCAGGGGCTTGCGGACCGCATGCCTGGTCGGACCGGGCACGATGCGCCGCTTTGGATGGCACGTCGGGCAGCAGGTGATGCTGAAAGGAACGATCTATCCGTTCAATCCCAGCTTCACGATCGTCGGCGAACTGACCAGCAAGGCGCCGCCGGATTTCTTCCTCTTCAGGCGCGACTACCTTGAAGAGATGGCGGGCCGGCCCGGTTTCGTCAGCCTGTTCTACATCAAGGCCGACAGCCCGGCCTCGATTCCGCTGATAACCGCCGAGCTCGACGAGACTTTTGCCAACTCCAGCGCCGAAACGCAGACCCAGTCGGAATCATCGTTTTACGCCGGATTCCTGGAGAACTATCGGGCGCTCTTCCGGATGGCATCCGTGCTGGGAGTGATCGTCGTGATCAGTATCGGGCTGGTCGCCGCCAACACCGCGGCGATGTCGATCCGCGAGCGGCGCGGCGAGATCGCGGTGATGCGCTCGATAGGTTTCAGCAAGCGCCTCATCCTGACGATGCTGGTGGGGGAATCGGTGATCGTCGGACTGGTGGGCGGACTGCTCGGATGCGGCAGCGCGTACCTGTTGCTCAAGCTGGTCTCGGTCGGCGGTCGCGGAGTCACGCCCTTGGGCGACATCAGGATACCGGCGATCGTGGTGGCGGAGAGCCTGGTGGTCGCCGCGATTATCGGATTGCTGAGCGGCTACTTCCCCGCGCGCGCGGCCGCGCGCCGCAATATCGTGGACGCGCTCCGGACGGTGGCCTGAATGGCGATCCCGCTCAAGTACAACGTGCGCAACCTGTTCGTGCGCCGGGTCTCGACCGCTATGACGGCGGGCGGAATCGCGCTGGTGGTCGCGGTATTCGTGATCGTGATGGCGATGGTTTCCGGGCTGCGCGCGACGATCGCCGACACCGGCTCGCCCGACAATCTGGTGGTGTTGCGCAAGGGCGCGACCACCGAGACCTACTCGTCAGTCAATATCGATCAATTCAACACGCTCAAATTCCTCGCCGCGGTGCGCCGCGACGCGCAGGGCAATCCGCTTGCGTCGCCGGAGCTGCCGGTGCAGGTGTTGTTCGAGCGTATCGGCGGCGGACGCGAGAATATCGTGGTCCGCGGCGTGCTGCCGGTCGCGCTCCAGGTGCATGAGAAGGTTCATATCGTGCAAGGGCGGATGTTCAATCCGAGCGTCGGCGAGGTGATCGTCGGCAAGGGCCTGATGGGACACTATCGCAACTGCAAGCTCGGTTCTGATTTGCACTTCGGGCGCGGGGTGTGGAAGGTGGTCGGCATCTTCGAGTCGGCGGGAAGCTCGTTCGAGTCCGAGGTGTGGGCCGATATCCATGACGTGCAAGCCGACACGCGGCGAGGCGACTACTACGCTTGCGTGCGGATCAAATGTATTCAGGGCGCCGATCAGGCGGCCTTGATCGCGCGGCTTCATGACGATCCCCGAATCAACCTCGAGGGCGAGAGCGAGCCCGATTACTACCAGGACCAGGCGGCCGCCGCCAATCAGTTGCGCAAGCTCGGCCTGATAGTCGCGATTATCATGGGAATCGGGGCGGTCTTCGGCGCGATGAACACCATGTATGCTGCGGTCGCCGCGCGAGTCGCGGAGATCGGCACGCTGCGCGCGCTCGGTTTCGCGCCGGGCGCGGTCATGGGATGTTTCCTTATCGAATCGGTGACGCTGGCGCTGTGCGCCGGCGTGATCGGCGTCGTTCTCGCCTTGCCGATCAACGGTATCTCAACCACCTTCAACAACTTTATGACCTTCTCGACGCTGGCTTTCGATTTCAGGGTGACACCGGCGATCGTCGGCCAGGCGCTGGTGTTCGCCGCCGTGATGGGCCTGCTCGGCGGATGGCTTCCGGCGCGACAGGCAATGAATATGCGCGTGGTTGACGCGCTCAGGAGAATTTGAGACTCATGGCCGAGGTAGAGCGCGGACCAAACGTTCTGGACCTCGAATCGCTGCGAATCGCCCGCAGCTCGGAGCCCCGGGGGCGAAGCCGCGCACTGGCCGCGATCGTTGCGCTGGTAATCGCCGCGCTCCTTGCGGGTGGCGGCTACGAAGCCTGGCTGCACACGCTGGGACGCCCGCTCGAGGTCGAGACCGCCTCGGTGACCGTCAAGAGCGCCGGCCAGCCGGGCGAATTGCTCAGCGGCTCCGGCTACGTGATCACGCGCGCAAAGTACATCACGGTCGGCACCAAGATCCTCGGCCAGATCGTTGACGAGCCGATCGAAGAGGGCAAACACGTCAAAAAAGGCGACTTGCTGGCCAAGATCGACGACACCGACTACAAGGCGCAGCTCGAGCAAGCGGTCGCGGACTACGATCTGGCCGTCGCCAACGCCAGACTCGCCGATGCCAAGCTGGCGCGGGCGCAGGCGCTGTTCAGCCGGGGATATGAATCGCAGGACGACCTCGACATTGCGGTCAACGCCGCGCAGGTCGCGCATGCCGCGATCGAGAGGGCCAAGGCCGGGGTGGACTACGCCAAATTCTATCTCGCGCAATGCCGGATCGTGGCGCCGATCGATGGCGTGGTGCTGGCAGAAGTATCGCGAGGCCGGCGCGACGATAAACTACGGCGGCGATATCCAGGCCGGCGGCGGCGCCACCGATATCGCGCAACTCGCCGATACCGACGACATGCGCGTCGAGGTCGATATCAATGAGAGCGACATCTCCAAGGTCACGCTCGGGATGCCGGCGAAGATCATTCCCGACGCATATCAGGAGCGATCGTTCGACGCCAAGGTGGTCAAGATCTACCCCGCAGCAGACCGCCAGAAGGGAACCGTCAAGATCGAAGTCCGCTTCACCCATCCGGACATGCGGATCATCAAGCCCGAGATGAGCGCCAAGGTCTCGTTTCTGGCCGGCACGGCCACCGAGCAACAGCAGCCGCTGGTGCTGGTGCCGAAGAAGGCGATCGTTGGTTCGCCGAGCTCTCCTGTAGTCTGGGTCGTACGCGACGGAGCGGCGAGCCGCGTGCCGATCCTGCTCGGACGCGAGTTCCAGGGCGGGATGGAAGTCAAGCAGGGCCTGAGCGGTGGCGAGACCGTAATCGTCACGCCGCCCGACAATCTCAAGGACGGGCAGCCGGTGATCGAGAAGTCGAGCTAGTCCGGCGCAAGCTGTCGGCGATGCCTGCGCGCCCGGCGCGTGCGCGGCGGCCTGTCGCGCGGCGTCCCCGAAACTCGCTATCCTCATCGTCTCGCGTCGCGGACTGTCTCGCGTCGCGCAATCGTGCCGGTCAGGAATTCACCGCTCATCGCTCAGTACCTGCGCGTCAAGCAGAGCGTGCCCGACGCGATCCTTTTCTTCCGCCTGGGCGACTTTTACGAGATGTTCTTTGAGGACGCCGAAATCGGCTCGCGAATCCTCGATATCCAGCTCACTTCGCGCTCCAAGGACGGCGTGCCGCTGGCCGGCGTCCCCTACCATTCCGTCGAACCCTATATCGCCAAGCTCCTGAAAGCCGGGATGAAGGTTGCGATCTGCGAGCAGGCCGGCGCCGACGGCAATGTCAAAGGCCTGATGGCGCGCGAGATCGTGCGCGTAATTACGCCGGGGACCGTCGGCGAAGAGACCGTGCTGTCCGCCGGCGAGAAGAGCTTCCTCTGCTCGGTCGCGTGTGACGGCGACGGTTACGCGCTGGCGGCGCTCGACGTTTCGACCGGCGAGTTTATCGCGGCGCGAATCGCCGGGCTGGTGAGCGTTAGCGAGGAAATCTCGCGCCTTCATCCGCGCGAGATTATCGCGCCCGCCGGCGCCGGCAAGCTCGTCGCGATGCTGTCGGGTCTCGGTTGTCCGCTCACGCAGCTCGACGAGGCGGCGATCTTAAGCGGACGCGAGGCGCTCGCACGGCGCTTCGGCGGCGAAGCTCAAGTGGTCGAAGCCGCCGGCGAGGCGCTCGGCGCGGCGGCGGGAGCCGCGCTCCACTATCTCGAGCAGACCTTCGGCCGCGAGCTGGCGCATCTGAAACCGCCGCGCATCTATCAGGCGGCCGAATACATGATGGTCGATGAGACCAGCCGGCGTCATCTCGAGCTGATCGTATCGAGCGACGGCGAGAAAAAGGGCACCCTGCTCTCGGTTCTGGACGAATCGGCCACCCCGATCGGCGCCCGAACGATTAGCCAATGGGTCGTTTATCCGCTGCTCGATCGCGCCCGGATCGCGGCCCGCCACGACGCGGTAGAGGAATTCCTCGTGGCGGATTTGGGCGGCGACGCGGACGCCGCGATGCGCCAAATCGGCGACCTGGAGCGTCTCGGCGGCCGGATCGGCAGCATGCGCGCCTCGCCGCGCGACTGCCTCAAGCTGGCCGAAGCGCTCGACGCGGTTGCGACGCTCAAGGAGTCGCTCAAGAACTGCAAGAGCGCGCTGGTGCGCGAGCTTGCCGCGCGGCTCGATCCAAAGCCCGAGCTTTCGCGCGCGATCTGCGCAACCCTCACCGACGAGCCGCCGCAGAGCGCGCGCGACGGCAACGTGATCCGCACCGGCTTCGATCCCTCGGTCGACGAGCTTCGCGGGCTGGCAATCGGCGCGCGCGGCGTTATCGCCAGGCTCGAAGCGCGCGAGCGCGAGCGCAGCCGTATCCCGTCGCTGAAAGTCCGCTTCAATCAAATCTTCGGATACTACCTCGAGGTGACCAAGCCGCATCTCGATCGCGTGCCCGGCGATTACGAGCGCAAGCAGACCCTGGTCGGCGCGGAACGCTTCACGACGCCGGAGCTGAAGGAGCTCGAACGCAAGATTCTCGGCGCCGAGTCGGGACTGAAGGAACTGGAGCTGCAACTCTTCACCAGGCTTCAGCGCGATCTGAACGCGCATACTCCGGCGATTCTCGCCACGGCCGCCGCGGTGGGAGAACTGGACGCGCTGATATCGCTGGCCAAGGTGGCGCGGCGGCGCGGCTACGTGCGGCCCGCGATCGACGGCGGCGCGGGGCTGTCGATCCGCGACGGACGCCATCCGGTGCTCGAGGCCGGGATGAAGTCCGGCGAATTCGTGCCCAACGATCTCGACACCGACCCGGACACCCGCCAGTTGCTCCTGATCACGGGGCCTAACATGGCGGGCAAATCGACCTATCTGCGGCAGGTCGCGCTGATCGTGATCATGGCGCAGATGGGCAGCTTCGTGCCCGCCAGCGGAGCGAAGCTCGGAATCGTCGACCGCGTCCACACCCGGATCGGCGCGCGCGACGAGCTTCGGCGCGGCGAATCCACCTTCATGGTCGAGATGCGCGAGACGGCGCGCCTGCTCGCCGACTTGACGCCGAATAGCCTGCTGCTGCTCGACGAGGTCGGCCGCGGCACCAGCACCTTTGACGGGCTGGCGATCGCGTGGGCGGTGGCCGAGTACCTGCACGACTCGACCCGCGCCAAGGTGCTGTTCGCGACCCACTTTCATGAGCTGACCGACCTTGCGCGTGAGTGTCCCAGGGTCAAGAATCTTTCGATGGCGGTGCGGGAGTGGGGTGACGAGGTGTTGTTTCTGAGACGCGTGGTCGAGGCGGCATCCAGCCGCAGCTATGGAATCGAGGTTGCGCGGCTCGCTGGCCTGCCTTCGAGTGTTATCGACCGCGCGCGGCAGATTCTGCGCAACCTGGAACAGGGCGAACTCGACGAAGCCGGGATGCCGCGCCTAGCGCGCGCGCCGGAACGTGGCGGCGCCGAGCAGATGGGCCTCTTCGCGCCCTCGGAGCGGCGCGTGATCGACGAGCTTTCGATCATCGACATCGATCGTCTAACTCCAATCGAAGCGCTGGGAATCCTCGCGAAACTAAAGTCCCGCCTGCGCAGCGAGGATTGACCGCGCGCCGGTATGGCGTGCGAGTTGGGTTGGCGAGTTGGGTTGGGAGGATGTACCGGATGGCGGGCCGAGGATCCAGATCGATCGCGGCAGGATTGCTGGCCATCGGGTTGGCCCTCGTGATGATCGCGATCGCGCCGGCGGCCGTCGCGGCGCGTGAGGCGGTGATTAGCGCGGTCAGCACCGAACGCCGCGGCGAGACCTTGGAACTGCATTTCAGGCTGACCGGAACGCCCCAAATCCTGATGACCGGCCGCGGCAATGACTTACGATCGATCTCGGCCACACCCGGCTCGCCATCCCGCCGCGTCCGCTGTTCGGGGTTGAGAGCGCTCCGCTTTCCTCGCTACGAGCGATCGAAAAGCCTGACGGCGACTCCCAATTGATTATCGAGGTCAGCGGGAAGACCGACTACGCGCTCGCGCAACCCCCCGGCGAGATCCTGATTCGATTGGCGCCCGCCGGAAAGGTTGCCGACCTCGATGCGCCGCTGAGCGTGCCACGCCAATCTCTTCGCCAGTCCCGCCAGTCTCTCCAAGCTGGTGCCGCGCAATCCGAACCCCCGATCACGGCGCCCGCGCAGACTCTTGCCGGCGATGGTCTTCGCAACGCCAGCATCGCCAGCCCGGCAATAGACCCGGCGATGGAACGGATCGCCGGGCCCGCGCGGGTCGTGATCGATCCCGGCCACGGCGGTTACGATCCCGGCGCCCGCGATGGGAGCGGG
The DNA here is from genome assembly GCA_963793115.1 of uncultured delta proteobacterium. Lineage (GTDB taxonomy): Bacteria > Desulfobacterota > Binatia > Binatales > Binataceae > CAVVMA01. The sequence goes on along the minus strand of CAWBYV010000004.1, from coordinate 361,848 downwards.
CGCTTGGCCGAGAAGGACCTCGCGCTTGCGATCGCTATCCTGCTGGCGCGCGAGCTTAGGGCTCGCGGCGTGAGCGTCGCTATGACGCGCGAGACCGATAAATTCCTGAGCCTATCCGAGCGCACGCGGCTTGCTGACCGCGACGATGCCGACCTTTTCGTCTCGATCCATCTCAACTCCAGCCCCAACCCGCGCACCAGCGGAATCGAGGTCTATTACCTCAACAACACCACCGATCGCGCCGCGCTGCGGCTGGCCCGGCTTGAAAACAGTACCGGTAATGGCAACGGTGCGAGCAATGGCTATGGCGCGCAAGGCACGCCCAACTTAAACTACATTTTGAGTGACCTCCGCCAGAACTATAAGGCCGGCGAATCGGCGTCGCTGGCGCGCATGATCGACTCGCAAACCGTGGCCGAATTGAACCGTGCCTTCGATCTCGGCGTGAATCCGCTCGGCGCGAAGATGGGGCCCTTTTACGTTCTGGTCGGCGCGCACATGCCGGCGGTGCTGGTCGAATGCGGATTCCTCTCGAATCCCGTTGAAGCGGCGCGGCTTGCCGTGCCGGTCTACCAGGAGCGGATCGCCGACGGAATCGCCGCCGCCGTGGTCCATTATCTGAACGCCGATTTGGCGTCGGGAAATCTGTGAGCGCGCCTCCCGCGGCCGACCAGATGGCCGACCATATAGCCGATCCGGTAGCCGATCCGGCGGCGGCGCCGGCCGCCGGGACCCCACTGCGCGGCGAGGCGGCGCTGCTCGCCGAGTTGCAGGCCCGCCGTACCCCCGGAGTCACGGCCCGCAAGTATCTGGAGTCGGTGCGCGCGGAGTTGTACCAGCGCCATCTGGCGGGCGCCAGCGGCACCGAGATCGTCACCGCGTCAACAAAGGCGATGGACGATCTTATCAAGGCGCTCTTTCGCTATGCCGACGACGAGCACGGGCGCAAGCGGGCCCTCCCGCGGCTCAACCAGTGTCTGGCGATTGTCGCACGCGGCGGCTACGGGCGCGCGGAGGCTCAACGTCGGGTCGGATATCGACCTGGTTTTTCTCCACGACTGGAAGCCGGGGCCGTACCTCGAGATCGTGGCCGAAATCATTCTCAATGCGCTGTGGGATGCGGGCTTGACAGTCGGGAACGCCACTCGCAACGTGCGCGAATGCCTCAGGATGGCGGCTGACGATCTGAAGGAAAAGACCGCGATAATCGATTCGCGCTTTCTCGCCGGTGACGAGCGGCTGTGGGCCGAGTTCGACAAGGCGATGATTTCGGAGGTCCTCAACCGCAACCAGTTGAAGTTCTTCAAAGCCAAGCTCGAAGAGACCCGCGAGCGCCATCGCCACTACGGCGATTCGGTCTATCTGCTCGAGCCGCAGATCAAGGAAGGCGAGGGCGGCCTGCGCGATCTGCATACCGCGCTGATGGCTGGCGAAAGTCAAATACAAGGTCCATTCGCTCGACGAGCTGATGCAGAAGGCCGTCATCACCGAATCCGAGCGCGGAGGTGGCCGCAGGCGCGTGACTTTCTGTGGCGGGTGCGCAACTCGCTCCACTTCGCGAGCGGCCGCCATTCAGATCACCTTACCTTCGAGTACCAGGAGCGGATCGCGCCGATGATGGGCTTCGGCGACGGCACTTCGGCGACCGACCGGCTGATGCATTCCTACTATCAGTCGGCGAGCACTATCCTGTGCTTCTCGGAGGGCCTGATCGCGCGCGTCATCGAGGGTCCCGAGCCGGGGCGATTTTTCCGCCGCAGCTCGCCGCGTCAGATTCGGCCCGGAGTCGTTATTCAACAGCATCTGCTCGGCATCTCCGATCCCGATTTTTTCAGACACGATCCGCTGAACCTGCTGACTGTCTTCGCCGACTGCCAGGCCCATGGCGTGGGACTTTCCGGCCGCGCGTACCAGGCGGTGCGCGATCACGTCTGGCCCGATCGACGAAACGATGCGGCGCGATCCGCGGGTCGGTAAGGAACTGATGCGAATCCTTTCGGCGCCGCGCGCACGTCGCCGAGACGCTCGAGGCGATGCATCTGGCGGGCGTGCTCGGCGCGATCGTTCCCGAGTTCGGCAAGCTCTACGCGCGCGTACTCCACGACTTGTACCATATCTATACCGTCGATCGGCATTCGCTGGCCGCGGTGGGCGAGCTGGAAAAGTTGCGCGCCGGCGAATTCAAGCAAGCCAATCCGCTGCTCACCGAAGTGGCCCGCGAGTTCGATTCGATCCCGTTGGTTTTCCTGGCGCTGTTGCTGCACGATATCGGCAAGGGCCACGGCCACGACCATCATGAACGTCGGCGCGATGCTCACCGCCGAAGTCTGCCGCCGGCTCGGAGCTCGACAGTGAACAGACCGACTTGGTGGTCTTTCTGGTCCGCAATCATCTGCTGATGTCGCAGGTGGCGCAGAAGGGCGATATCGACGACGACAGCACCGTGGCCGGCTTCGTGCGCATCGTCGGCTCGATCGATCGGCTCAAGGCGCTGCTGCTGCTGACCTTTGCCGACATGCGCGCCGTCGCGCCCAACGTCTACAACAACTGGCGCGACATGCTGCTCAGCGACCTCTACATGCGATCGCTCAAGATCCTGGAGCAGGGCGATCGCGAGGCGGTCGATCCAGCCCGCCGGCTGGCGCTGGTCAAGTCGGCGGTCGCCGCGCAACTCGCAAGCGCCGGCGCGCCGGCGACGACATCGAAAAGTTCCTGGCGCTGATGCCCGACCGCTACTTTCTAACCACGCCCGAAAACGACATCGCGATGCACTTCGATCTGATGCGCGCGCTGGGTGACCGGCTGACTGGTCTGCCGCCATCGCCATTTTCCGCGAGCGCGAATTCAGCGAATTCGTGGTCGTGACGCGCGATCAGCCCGGCCTGTTCTCGAAAATCGCCGGCGTGCTGACCGCCAACAACCTCAACATCCTTTCGGCGCGCATCACCACCCGCAGCGACGGAATCGTGCTCGACGTGTTCCGCGTCTCGCACGGGACGGGCGCATCGCGCTGGAAGACGAGCGCTGGCAACGGGTCGAGCGCGACCTCGAGCGCGTGGTCGGCGGCGCGCGGATATCGAGGAGCCTGGTCGCCGGCGCCCACTCGCGCAGACCTGCGGGCAAGCAAGTTCGTGCGGCGCTTCGCCACCGAAGTGACGGTCGACAATCGCACCTCCGAGCAATTCACGGTGATCGACGTTTTCACCCAGGACCGCGTGGGACTGCTGTTCGCGATCACGCATACGCTGTTCAAGCTCGGACTGAGATTCATCTGGCGCGAATCTCGACCAATGCCGATCAGGCGCTCGACGTTTTTTACGTCAGCGATCGCGCCCGACAACAAGATTACCGATCTCGAACGGCACTGCGCGAGCTTGCGCGAGTACGCTGCTCGCGAGGCTGGAGGGCAAGGCGGCGGTGGCGGAGAGCACTTCCGGCTTGAAAGTCGAATTGGCGATGGGACGAGGCGATCGACCGCCATCTCGACCGCCAGGCGGTCGAGCGCAGACTGGGACGCAATTCGCGTCGACGCCTACGGACGCGATCTGCGCGAGTTCCAGACCTTCTGCCGCAAGGCCGGCGCGGAGCCGCGCCACCGACTCGAGCGCGCAGCCCTGACCGGCTACCTCGAAAGCCTGGCCGATCGGGGACTCTCGCCGCCAGCCAGCGCCGCCATCTCGCCAGCATCCGCGGCCTTATCCGCGACCTGGTCGAGCGCGAGATTCTGGCGCGCGATCCGTCGCGTCAACTTCAAGCTCAGGCCCCATCCGCGCCGCCTGCCGCGCACGCTCGAGCCGCGCGGATATAGACGATGCTGCTTGAAGCGATCGACAAATCGACCGCTGCGCGGGTTGAGGGACCGCGCGATGCTCGAGTTGGCCTACGGCAGCGGGCTTCGGGTGTCGGAACTGGTCGGATTGAAGCTGCATCAGATGAATCTCGCCGCGGGACTGATAGTCGTGCTGGGCAAAGGCAGCAAGGAACGCGTGATGCCCGTCGGCAGCGCAGCCAAACGCGCGCTCAGGGTATATCTCGGCATGAGCGCAATCGCCCGCGAAAGGCGCCGAGCGTGCGGCCAGGCCCGACGCGGCGGTTTTTCTAAGCCGGTTGGGGCGTGCGATGACCCGGCAGGGGTTTTTCAAGTCGCTCAAGGGCTACGCCTCGGGCGATCCGCGCCTTGAATGGATCAGTCCGCACACGCTCGCCATTGCTTCGCCACGCATCTGTTGGAGGGCGGCGCCGATCTGCGCGCGGTGCAGGAGATGCTCGGCCATAGCGACATCTCGACCACGCAGATTTATACTCATCTGTCGAAGAGCCATCTGCGCAAAGTTCATCGCACGTTCCATCCGCGCGCGACCGTGGGCGAAGGCCGCGAGACGGAATGCGGCAGTTGAATTGAACGATCCGGGACAATTCATGCAGCAGCTTTCGATCTGGGCGCTGCCGACGATCTTCGCGATCATCCTGCACGAGGTGATGCATGGCGTGGTCGCACGAGCACTGGGCGACGATACCGCGGCGCGCGCCGGCCGGCTGACGCTTAACCCGCTCTCGCATATCGATCCGTTCGGCACTATCGTCGCTGCCGGCGATCCTGCTGTTTCTGCACCTGCCGGTGTTCGGCTACGCGAAGCCGGTGCCGGTGAACTTCGCGCGGCTGCGACACGGCCGCGCCGGGATGGGATGGTTGCCGCGGCCGGTCCGCTCACGAATCTCACGCTCGCTCTATTGAGCGGGATGGCCGCGCATGCGCTCGTGCCGATGGCGCGCGGTGAATGTGGGCCCCGTGGTCGCGGTTCCCCTGATTTACATGGCGCAGGCTTCGGTGATCATCAACGTGGTGTTGATGGTCTTCAATCTCTTGCCGCTGCTGCCGCTCGACGGCGGACGCGTGTTGGCGGCGCTGCTGCCGCCGGACGCGGCGCGCGTCTATTCGCGCCTCGAGCCCTATGGCTTTCTGATCCTGTTCTGCTGCTGTATACGAACACTGGGTCGGCGCGGTCATCAATCCGATCAGTCAACACGCTCGCGCGAGCATTGTTGTGAGCGGCAGCACACTCGGCGAAGGTCACACCGGCCGCGGGAAGCTCCCGGCATCGAGAGCGGGCTGCGCTTCCGGCTGCCGATCTACGAGGGCCCGCTCGACCTGCTGCTCCATCTCATCAAGCAGGCCGAACTCGATCCGCACGAAGTAACTCGGCCAGCGTCATCACCGAGCAGTACCTCGCGTATGTCGAACTGCTCGGATCGCTGAATCTCGACATCGCGGGCGAATACCTCGTGATGGCGGCGACGCTGCTGCTGATCAAGTCTTTCTCGCTGCTGCCCGCATGCCCGAAGCGGCCGACAGGCCGACGAAGCCGAGGACCTCAAGCACGATCTGGTGGCGCGCCTGATCGAATATCAGCGTTATCGCGAGGCGGCGCAGCAAGCTCGGCGAGCGCGCTATCCTCGGCCGCGACGTTTTCGTCTCGCCCGGCGAAAAGCTCGGGGGAACGCCCGATCCCGAGGGACCGATTCAGGTTTCGCTGTTCGAGCTGGTCGAGGCGATGGGTGCGATCCTCAAGCGGATCGGCGACCAGGCGCCGCGCCAGATCGTGCTGCGCGACATCCCGGTCGCGCACTGTATCCCGCGCGTGCTCGCCGCGATCGATGATCGCGAGCGCGTTCAATTCGCGGCAGCTCGTTCGAGGATCTATCCGACCGTTCGCTGGTGATCGCGACCTTTATCGCGCTGCTCGAACTGGTCCGGCGCGGCGAGGTCCGCGCCTGGCAGGAGGCGCGATCAGGCCCGATTTTTCTGACCCGCGGGACGCCCCGATTCGCCGCACCCGCGCCTGCCGCCTGAGTACCTGTGGAAGAAGAGCGCCTCAAAGCGATCCTCGAAAGTCTGCTGTTCGCCGCCGGCGAGCCGGTGTCGATCGCGCGTCTGGCTGCGGTGCTCGAAAACGTCGCCCCGAAGGAGATCCGCCAGGCGCTCTCCGCGATGGCGGCTATATACGCCTCGGGCGCGCGCGGAATCGTGCTGGAGGAAGTCGCCGGCGGCTACCAGTTACGCACGCCCAAGGAGCACGCGCTCTACGTGCGTAAGTTGCTCGCTGCCAAACCGCCGCGGCTCAGCCGTCCGTTACTGGAGACGCTCGCGATAATCGCGTACCGCCAGCCGATAACGCGCCCGGAGATCGAGCAGTTGCGCGGGGTGGATTGCGGCGGCGTGCTCGACACTCTCACCGAGCGGCGGCTGACCAGGATCGCCGGACGCAAGGATGCGCCCGGCCGTCCGATGGTCTACGCCACGACGCCGGAGTTTCTCGAAACCTTCGGGCTGAAAGACCTCGAGCAATTGCCGGACTTGGGCGAACTGCGCGAGATTGACGCCGCGATCGGACAGATGTCTTCAACCGGGCAGATGTCTTCAGCCGCCGAATCAGAGCGCGACGAGTCGCCGCAGTTGGAGTTGATCGAGCCGCCGATCGAATCGCCGCAAGCGGCGCCGCAAGCAACGTCGGAAGACGAGCCTCTCGCGGACGAAAGCTCCGACGAACCGCGCGACTAGGCAAGCAAGCCACAGCAAATCGCCGGCACCGCGGCCAGCGCGGTTGTGCTGAGCGGGCTGGAACGCCGAACCGTGGCGGACAGTCTGCGCCCGGTCGGCTGAGCCGCGATTAGAGCCGCGCAGCCACCAGCACCTCGGAACTCAGGCCGAAGGAGGAAAGCACTTGCACGCGAGCGCGGGAAGCCCTCTGTTCCCCGTGTTCAAGGCCTGGGTGGAGGCGTGCTTACTTCTTACGCGACGCCTTCGGCGGCTTGTGGCCTCGCCGCGCCTGCCGCGCCGCCGCAGTGTGATACTTGCGGCGAATGTCCGCAATGTCCACCTGCGCCGGCGGCGGCTTCAAGCCCAGGTCCCCCAATGTGTCGGCAAGGATCGCGGAGATGGCAAGGTTGCGGAACCACTTGTGGTTGGATGGGATCACGTACCAGGGGGCGTGCTTGGTGCTGGTCCTTTCCATGGCCTCCTCGTACGCCTCAATATAGTCCGGCCACAGCTTGCGCTCCGAGTAGTCGGCCTCGCTGATCTTCCAGTGCCGCATCGAATCATCGAGTCGCTGCTCGAAGCGCTCGAGCTGCTCCTCTGGGCTGATGTGGAGATAGAACTTCAGAATGCGCGTGCCGTTCTCGTGGAGCATCTTCTCGAAGTCGTTGATCAACTCGTAGCGCTTCGACCACACTGACTTCGTGACCAACTTGTGCACGCGCACCACCAGCACGTCCTCATAGTGCGACCGGTTGAAGATCACGACTTGCCCCTTGCCCGGCGTGTGCAGGTGGGCGCGCCAGAGGAAGTCGTGGGCGGCTTCGATCTTACTCGGCTGTTTGAAGCTAGAGACCAACGTCCCTTGCGGGTTCATGGCGGTGAACACGTGGCGCACCACGCCGTCCTTGCCGCCGGCGTCGAGCGCCTGCAGGACGACCAGCAGTGACTGGCTGCCGTCGGCGTACAGCAGATACTGCAGCTTGGCCAAGCGCTCGACGTGTTTCTGGATCTCCGGCGTCGCGCTGTCGTGCGATTCGTCGTGCTTGTCTTTGAATCCCGGGTCAATCTTGTCGAGCCGGACTTTGGCGCCGGGCTCGACGACGAATCTCTTGCGGTAGTTCATCGTCACGGTTTCTCCTATGGCTGGGCGGTCGCCGCACGCGCGAACGGCACGACATGCGGTTGAAGCGACTGGTTCACTGCCCCGGCACTCTATTTGGCGCTGTCAAGTCGCCAGAGACTCTGGCCGAGGCCGTGGAGCTGGTGGGTCGGGTACACAGCTTCACCGTAAGAGAAGCATCGTCAAAATGAGGTCACAAATGATTAAGGCTGTATCCGGCCCTCGCCGTCCCAGTCAGTTTGACGAAATGAGCTTCAGCGCCATGCTGCCCCTTAAGCAGTTGGAGTCGCCGCCTTGACGACTCCGGCCGGATGAAGAGGGGCGTTGACTCTCGCCAAGTGGCGTTGCTGGCGTGCGGTTCCCAGATGCAACAGGCGGTAAGCTGCGATCTTCACCAGATCGTTGATGACAAACCATACGAGCGCATAGCCCCACACTGCCAGCGCATAAGTCCATCCCAGTGGCGTCATGGTCCATCCGTAGACCGCGGCCAAAGTTCCGATGACCTGGCTTGTTTCGCAGGCAACGACCAGGCGCCAATTGGGCCACGGGCGCTGCCAGAACGTTCCCACGCTTCGCGTGATGTAGATGGTGAGGTGCCCGGCGACCAACAGCTTGAGGAAAATGAGGCTTTGAACGACGGGCCGGGGCAGGTGAAGGTATTTCTCTGCGACCCAGAAAACGCCGAATGAAGCGATAACTCCCAACACGCCGAGCACCGAGTCTGACTGTAAGTACCCGTTCCATGTCCCAGCGCACCGGGCGCGGCGCTACGATGGTGTTGTCGTAGGCGATCATCATGATCGGGAAGTCGTTGAGGACGGCGATGAGCACGATCATGACCGCGGTTACCGGGTAGAAGTTGAACACCACAATCGCGAGCGTCATGAAGAGCAGTACGCGGATACTTTCGGAAATCCGGTAGATTGCGTAGCTGTTCATGCGTTCGAAGATCTTGCGCGCTTCTTTAATGGCGGCGGTGATTACAGAGAGACCGGTCGCTGTGAGCACCAGATCCGCGGCGGCGCGAGCGGCGTCGGTCGCGCCGCTTACCGCGATTCCGCAATCAGCCTGTTTGAGCGCGGGAGCGTCGTTGACGCCGTCCCCGGTCATTCCGACGATATGTCCGCCAGCCTGAAGCGCCTTGACGATTTTGAACTTATGCTCGGGAAAAACCTGTGCGTAGCCGTCGGCCGCGTCGATCTTGTCAGTGTCGTCCGCCTTACCGTCGGGAAAAAGATCGCCGGCAACCGCGATGTTGGGTCCCAGCTTGAGTTCGCGCGATACCTCGCGGGCAATTGCAAGGTTGTCGCCGGTTACCATGCGAACCTGCAGTCCCATTTGTCGCGCGGCCGCGATGGTCGAGGCGGAATCGTCGCGGGGAGGATCGGACAGAGACAGTAGTCCAAGGAATTCCCACTTTCCCTGGGGATCGGTGCGGGCGACGCCAAGGGTGCGATAGCCTTTGGCCGCCAGATCGTTAACCTGGCCTTCAGCTTTAGCATGGGTTGCCGAGTCGGGATGGACAAGATCCAGAATCACCTGCGGTGCACCCTTCGAGACCTTGAAAGTGGCGTCGTCGTGTTTCACCTCGGCCTCGGTTCGCTTGCTGACCGGATCGAAAGGCGTGAAATGAGTGATTTGATAGTCCTTTAGCAGCGACTGATCGGTGAGACCTTTGAGGACGGCCTCGTCGATGCCATCGCCGCCCTCCCTTCGCGACGCCAAGGCCCCGCCCAGGATCAGGTCCTGCTCGTTGCCCGCCTTGAAAATCACAGGACTGCCCAACTTGAGCTCGTTCTTGGTGAGCGTGCCAGTCTTGTCCGAGCAGAGAATATCCATGCCGGCCATCTCTTCGATCGCGGCGAGGCGGGAGACGATGGCCTTCATCCTGGCGAGCACGGATGCGCCAACGGCCATCGTGACGGACAGGACGGCCGGCAAGGCGACTGGAATTGCAGCGACTGTAAGAATCAGTGCAAACAGCAGAGTGTTGACCAGCGGATCACCACGAAATAAAGCGACCGTTAGGATCAGTGCGACCAGGCCGAGTGTGATCAGAATTAGGAAATTCCCGATCTTGAGCACTGCCTCCTGAAAGTGGGACACAGTCTGAACGCTCTCGACCAGTCGCGCGGTGCGGCCGAAGAGCGTGTTCATTCCGGTCGCGACGACGAGCCCATTCATTTGGCCCATTCGCACGATCGATCCTGAATACGCGACGTTGTTTTTCTTCTTATCGACCGGCAGTGACTCTCCCGTCAGCGCCGACTGATCGATGCTCAGATAATCGCCGTTGACCAGCTTCAGGTCGGCGGGAACGACATTGCCGAGTTTGACCATGACAATATCGCCGGTCACCAGGGTCTCTGCCTCGACGTTATCCCACTTGCTGTCGCGCAGCACTCGTGAATGCAGTGCGAGGTGCTTTTTCAACGCCTCGATCTCGTTGTCGGCCTTGAATTCCTCCCAGAAGCCGACCACCGCATTCAGCGCCAGCATGAGAAAGATCATGACAAAGTCTTCCCAATGCCGAACCACTGCGGAGAGTATCGCGGCAATTTCGATCATCCACGCGATAGGTCCCCAGAGGAACTTTAGGAACCGCATGAGCGGGTTGATGTGCTTTTCCTCGATGGCGTTCGGACCGTCTTTCTTGAGCCGGCTCACTGCCTCTTCCTGGGTCAGTCCATGTTCGAGACTCGAATGGAGCTTGGTGAGCGCCTCCTGGATCGTCCCGGTGGCTTCACGATCATCCCCTCCAGCGTCACCCGTTGTCTGTAAAGCTGGTTGAAAACCGTTCACAGGACTTCCTCCGTTACTTCGCAGCACCGCTCCAGGTATGCATGCTTCCAGTAAGGACGATGGAAGCCATGCTGAACACTGTCGCTATCTGGATCTCCGTGCCGGTGGTGACCGTGCTTTATCTTATTGATGAGTTCCCTGCTTTCTCGATGCCATCCCGAATGATCCCGGGTCGGCGTTGTTACGGCTCGGGTCCATCCACTTCCAGTTGCGGATTTCTGGCAAGTCTTGGCCGTGCTCGTCGATGTAATGCTTATGCTCGATGAGTTTGTCCTGCATCATCTGCTTCAGATACGCGCCTTTGGTGCCCATCTGCGGTAGCCGATCCACCACGTCTTGCACCAAATGAAATCGGTCAAGGTCGTTTTGCACCCTTATGTCGAAGGCCGTCGTGATGGTGCCCTCTTCCGTGTAGCCCCGGACGTGCAAGTTGCGGTTGGTGCGGCGGTAGGTCAGCCGGTGGACCAGCCATGGGTATCCATGGAAGCCAAAGATGATGTGCTTGTCTTTGGTGAAGAGCGAATCATAATCCGTCTCGCTTAGCCCGTGTGGGTGCTCGCTCGCAGACTGCAGCTTCATCAGATCGACGACATTGATCACCCGGATTTTCAGATCGGGCAGATGTTCGCGAAGGATGGACACGGCAGCCAGAATCTCCAGCGTGGGCGTGTCTCCACAACAGGCCATCACCACGTCCGGCTCGGCGTCCTGGTCGTTGCTGGCCCATTGCCAGATGCCAATTCCTTCCGTGCAATGCACGACCGCGGCGTCCATGGTCAGCCATTGCGGAAGGGCGTGTTTGCCCGCAACCACCACGTTGACGTAATGCCGGCTGCGCAGGCAGTGATCGAAGACCGAGAGCAGACAATTGGCATCGGGCGGTAGGTAGACGCGCACGATATCAGCCTTCTTGTTGATAACGTGGTCGAGAAAACCGGGATCCTGGTGCGTGAAGCCGTTGTGGTCTTGCTGCCAGACGTGGGAGGCGAGCAGATAGTTCAGCGAGGCGATCTTCCGGCGCCAGGGCAGTTCCAACGTCACCTTCAGCCACTTGGCGTGCTGGCTGAACATCGAGTCGACGATGCGAATGAAGGCCTCATAGCTATTGAAAAGCCCGTGCCGCCCGGTCAGCAGATATCCTTCCAACCAACCCTCGCACTGGTGCTCGCTGAGCATCGAATCCAGAACGCGTCCGGCGGGCGCGAGGAATTCATCATTTTTTTCTGCGCGGGCGTCCCACTGACGATTGGTTGCTTCGAACACCGCGCCCAGGAGATTCGAAACCGTCTCATCGGGACCGAAGATCCGGAAATTGCGCTGATCCTGATTCAGCTTGGCCACATCACGCAGGAACTTGCCCAACACCGGCGTATCCTGGCCGTCAACGGCGCCGGGCGAAGGCACATTTACCGCGTGGACGTGGAAGTCCGGCATGCGAAGGTCGCGCAGCAGAATGCCGCCGTTGGCGTGGGGATTGGCGCCCATCCGCCGCTCGCCCTTAGGCGCCAGCTCGGCCAATTCCGCGATAAGTCGGCCATCCTCATCGAACAGTTCTTCTGCCTTGTAGCTCTTCATCCAGCTTTCAAGCTGCTTGACATGATCGGGATGCTCGGAATCCACCAGGAGCGGCACCTGATGCGCCCGGAAGGTGCCCTCGATTTGCAGGCCATCGACGACCTTCGGTCCCGTCCAGCCCTTGGGTGACCTGAGGACGATCATTGGCCACCGCGGCCGAGTGGTGTCGTTCTTGTCCCTTGCATTGCTTTGAATTTGCCGAATGCCCTCGATGGCCTTTTCCATAGTACTAGCCATGAGTTCATGCATCTCTTCCGGCTCATCACCTTCCACAAAATGGGGCGTCCAGCCGCAGCCTCGTAGAAATTGCTCCAATTCCTCATGCTCGATGCGAGCCAGCACGGTCGGGTTGCTGATCTTGTAGCCATTGAGGTGCAGGATCGGCAGCACGGCTCCGTCGGAAATCGGGTTCAGAAGCTTGTTGGACTGCCATGCGGTCGCCAGGGGACCCGTTTCCGCTTCACCGTCGCCGATGACGCAGGCGACGATCAGGCCGGGATTGTCGAACGCGGCCCCGAAGGCATGGCTGAGCGAGTACCCCAGCTCACCACCTTCGTGAATCGACCCCGGCGTCGTCGGCGCAACATGGCTGGAAATCCCGCCGGGAAACGAGAATTGCTTGAACAGCTTTTTCAGCCCGGCTTCGTCCTGGCTGACGTTCGGATAAATCTCACTGTAGGTGCCTTCGAGGTAAGTATTGCCGACCAGCGCCGGGCCGCCGTGACCGGGACCGGCAATGTAGAACATATCCAGCTCATACTTCTTGATGACCCGGTTCAAATGCACATAGATGAAGTTCTGGCCCGGCGTTGTGCCCCAGTGTCCGACTACCAGCGGCTTCACGTGCGACAGTTTGAGCGGCTCTTTCAGCAGCGGATTGTCGTAGAGATAAATCTGGCCGACCGACAGATAGTTGGCGGCGCGCCAGTAAGCATCCATCTTGTGGAGCAGTTCCGGGGAAAGAGTGTTTGTCTTCATGGTTCACGTTGCCTTTTTTCAGCCGAGGCCAAGAACGCTGCAAACCGTCTTGGCGATCATGAGTTCTTCGTCCGTATGAATGACGCGAACAGCAACCCGGCCCGCCGCCGCGGAAATCACGCCCTCATTCGCCGCGTTTCGCTTTTCTTCGAGTTCGATTCCAAGCAATCCCAGCCCATCGCAAATCCGGGCGCGGACCGCGGGCGCGTTCTCTCCGATGCCGCCAGCGAACACCAGCGCGTCCAGTCCGCCTAACGCCGCCGCGAATGCGCCGATCCATTTCTTGACCTGGTAGCAAAACAGCGCGACCGCTTCAGCCGCCCGCACGTCATGCGTTTCACGGTCGAGCAAGTCACGCATGTCGGAACTGGTCTCCGACACGCCGAGCAGCCCGGAGTGGAAATTGACCATCTCGTTGAATTGCTTCGCGCTCATTTTTTCAGTGCGCGCCAGATACCAAATCAGTCCGGGATCGAGATCGCCTGAGCGGGTGCTCATCGGCACCCCGGCTGTCGGGGTGAAACTCATGCTTGTGTCCACGGATTTGCCGTCACGCACGGCCGCCAGGCTCGCGCCGTTGCCGAGGTGCGCGAGGATGACCCGGCCTTGTGCTGCGTCCGATCCGGCCAGGCGGGCCAGTTCTCCCATTAGAAACGCATACGACAACCCGTGAAATCCGTACCGCCGCACCCCCTGCGCTTCGTAGCGGCGCGGGATCGGCAACAAGCGGGCCACGCGCGGCAGGTCATGGTGAAAAGCCGTGTCGAAACACGCCACTTGGGGCAGGTCAGGAAATCGGCGATGAAACGCCTCGGTCAACAGGATCTCCTCCGGCATATGCTCAGGATCGAATGGACTGAGCCGGTGCAGTTCCTCAAGCATTTCCCCAGTGATTCGCTGCGGCCTGCTATACTTCGGCCCGCCATGCACTACGCGATGCCCCACTGCGGTCAATGCATCACGTCCGCTGCATTCTTCCAGCCAATCCATCAACACATTCACCGCCACTGTGTGGTTCGGCACGGCCAACGGTCGAGAAAAATTCTCCGAACCTTTGACTACAAACGTGGCGTCGGGCAGACCGATCCGTTCGATAGTCCCGTCCAACGCGCGGTGGAGCGAGTCACCGGCCTCGAACAGCGCGAACTTGATGCTCGACGAGCCGCCATTGATGGTCAAGATGCGTGGGCTAGCTGGTTTCATGGCTGAGTCCTTCGTCATTCTGCAATCCGAACGAAGCCAGTTTCGCGCACGTGGACCTGTAATCCGTGTGAAGAATGCTTCGAATCCCCAAACCTTCCGCGATCTGGACGAACATCGGGGTGTTTTCGATATAGACTACCTGCCGGGCTGGAGCCTGGGCGATGTCCAGCGCAAGCCGAAAGATGTCCGCGTCGGGCTTGCGGACGTGGACGAAGCAGGAGGAAATAAAAGAATCCACAAACCCGTCCAGCTTGAACTTTCGAATCCGATACGCATTCAGTTCGCGCCCTTCGTTGCTGACCACGGCGATCTTCAGCCCGTGCCGGACCTTGAGCTGAGCGACCAGCTCGATCATCTCGGGGTAAGGTTTCGATTGCGCGAACATGAAGCGCCGAAACTGAGCCCGGGTGAAGGGTCGCTTTTGGTAGAAGACCACCCGACCTAAATATTCTTTCAGCGTGAGCTTTCCCTCCTCGTAGGTGTCGAAGGTCAGGTGATGCCGATCCTCCATCTCGGCCAACTCCAGCTTGAAGTTCGTCGCCGCCCGTTTGCGGGCATGATGATCCCACCCGTTGGTGAGCAGGACACCGCCGATATCCAGAAACAGGCAGGTGATTGCAGTCGCTTTCTTCATCGTCTCTTTCTTCCGCCGATTCGGATCATCGCTGCCACAGGATTCGTGCGTCTTCCAGTGGGATCACAACGCCGTCGCAGCGCGGTATCACTCGCGCCGTATAGTCCGCTGGTGGGCGGGCCGCAGAGACAGCAGCGCTGTAAACGTAGCCGCCCGACGCGCCGGGTTTCCAGCCGTGCGTAACGGTAGCGCCGCGGTTTTGCGCCCATTGCCAATCCGCGCGGCAATAGAGTGCGTCGGCGAGGGTGCGGATTTCATGCTCGTTGGCCGTATCTGCGTCAAAATAAACGCCCGCCGTCAACGCACCCGCCAGCAAAAAAGCGCCATCTATCGTGGACAGTTCGCAATGCCAAGCGCGTCGGCCGGTCCGCATGTCGAGAAAATGATAATAAAAGCCCTGGTAGCCGGTGGCGTCGGGTTCGGGGCCTTGCGGGCTGTTCCAGAAAAAACGCGGCGTGGTCAGCGTTCGTTCTACCGCCGCGGCACGCGGCATAAATCTGCGCTCGACAGCCACCGGGTAAGCCGCCAACGCGAAGCCGGTAGCGGCAATACTGGCAGGCCAATCCGCTGCGGTCTTGTCGATCACCAGCCCGTTGTCTGGATTCGTCTCATGCAGAAAGTAGCTGAATGATTGGTGCTGAAGCTTTTCCAGCTCAGCGTCGCTGATTGGGTTCCTGCTGCTCATGGTTTCACTTGGACGCAGTCTCCGGCTGCTGCGTGGGCGCCTCCAGCGCAGCACCGACGATGGCCTCTGCTTCCGCCAGGATGCGGCGCAGATGATCCGCTCCACGAAAGCTCTCAGCGTATATCTTGTAGATGTCTTCGGTGCCGGACGGACGCGCCGCGAACCATCCACTCGCGGCAATCACCTTCAAACCGCCGATGGGTGCGCCGTTGCCAGGAGCCTGGGTAAGGATGCTCTGGATTTTCTCGCCTGCGAGCTCTGCAGACCGTATCTGCTGCGGTGAGAGCTGCGCCAGCTTTTGTTTTTGCTCCGGGGTAGCCGGCGCCTCAACGCGATCGTAAACAGGTTCGCCGAACTCGCGCGTAAGTTCGACGTAGAGTTCGCCGGGATCGCGGCCCATGCGTGCGGTCATTTCCGCCGATAGCAAGGCCGGGACAATGCCGTCTTTATCTGTCGTCCACACGCTGCCATCCAGACGGAGAAAACATGCACCCGCACTCTCTTCCCCGCCAAAGCCTAGCGATCCGTCGAGCAAGCCATCCACAAACCACTTGAAACCGACCGGCACCTGGTAGAGCTTCCGGCCGAGCTTCGCGGTAACGAGATCGATCATCCGGCTGCTTACCACCGTCTTTCCAACCGCCGCATCCTTGCTCCACTTGGGCCGATGCTGGAAAAGATAGAAAATAGCGACCGCAAGGTAATGGTTGGGGTTCATCAAACCGGCCTTGCGCGTTACGATGCCGTGCCGATCAGCGTCGGTATCGCAAGCGAAGGAGATATCGAAGCGATCTTTAAGGTCGATCAAGCTCTGCATTGCATAGGACGAGGACGGATCCATGCGAATCCGACCGTCCCAATCGACCGTCATGAACCGGAAGGTTGGATCGACGACTTCATTCACAACCGTGAGATTCAAGCCATAGCGCTCGGCAATCGGGCCCCAATAGTAAACTTCGGCGCCACCAAGCGGATCCGCGCCCATCCTGATATTCGCGCCCCGAATCGCATCCATGTCGAGCACGCGGCCGAGATCGCTTACGTAAGCATTGAGAAAGTCATGCCGGTGCGTGGTCGCGGCGCGCTTCGCCTTTTCGACGGAAATTCTTTTCACGCCCTGGAGGCCGCTTTCCAGAAACGCATTGGCCCTTGCTCCGATCCATCCCGTAACGTCGTTATCCGCCGGCCCGCCGTTCGGCGGATTGTACTTGAAGCCGCCGTTGTCGGGCGGATTGTGCGAAGGCGTGATCACAATGCCGTCCGCCAGCCCCGTATCACGGCCGCGGTTGTAAGCGAGTATTGCGTGAGAAATCACAGGAGTGGGCGTGTATTCATCTTTTTCCGCCAGCATGACTTCCACCCCGTTGGCCGCCAGCACTTCGAGCGCGCTGGCACAAGCCGGCACCGACAGCGCGTGCGTATCAATGCCGAGGAACAGCGGGCCGCCAATGCCCTGCCGCTTGCGGTAATCACAAATGGCCTGACTGATGGCCAGCACATGCCATTGGTTGAAAGTGATTTCGAAAGCGGAGCCACGATGCCCCGAGGTGCCGAATGCCACACGTTGCGCGCCGATCGACGGGTCGGGTTGCTCCGCATAGTAAGCAGTCACGAGTCTCGGAACATTCACCAACATCGAGAGCGGGGCCGTTTCCTGCCAGCGGGCTGATCTTTGTGCTCATGGCTAGCTCCTGAGCTGCGCGCTCTTCTGCGCAATGCAGGCGAGAAGGTCGTCCCAGGACTTGACGAACGACGCCGCTCCCTCGCGCTGCAGATCGGCCGCCAGAGCGTCGAGGTTGACACCCGCCTGCGTGAACCGCTCTAGGACTTGCTCGGCGTCGCCACCGTCGGGCGGTATCATCGTGCCGATGTCGCCGTGGTCGGCGAGCGCGTGCAAGGTTTTCTCCGGCATGGTGTTTACTGAGTACGGCGCCGCCAGCGATTTGATATAGAGGAGGTCAGATGCTTTCGGATCCTTGGTGCCGGTGCTCGCCCATAACATGCGCTGCGAGCGTGCGCCGACATTGAGGAGACGCAGCCAGCGATCGGAAGCGAGCAGGTCGCGGTACGCTTTGTAGGTGCGCTTGGCCACGCTAATACCAAGCTGGTTTTCGAGGCCTGCGGGTACCTTGGCCGCTACGGCTACGTCCCAGCGGCTGACGAACAGCGAGGCGACTGACGCTACATGTGGATTCAAGCCTGCGGCGACGCGTCGTTCGATACCGCGGATATACGCCTCTGCCGCCGCCACGTATTGCTCGCGCGAGAAGAGCAGCGTCACGTTGATCGGTACCCCTGCGAAGATCGCCTCCTCGATGGCGGCGAGGCCCTCGCGGGTGCCGGGAATCTTGATGAAGAGGTTGGGCCGAGCCGCCCGCGCGTGGAGCTCTTGCGCCGCCGCGACGGTGCTCTTCGCGTCGTAGGCCAGCTTGGGTGAGACCTCGAGCGACACCCAGCCGTTGACCCGGTTCGTCACCTCGTGGGTCGGAAGGAAAAGATCGGCAGCGCGCGTCAGGTCTTCGATCGCGAGCTCGAAGAACAGCGCCTCGCCCAACTTGCCTTCCTTCAATTTCTGGCGGATGGCGTTGTCGTAGTCGTGACTGTTCTTGATGGCGTGATCGAAGATTGTGGGGTTCGAGGTAAGCCCCGTGACCGAGAACTCCTGAATGTAGCGGCGGAGCGTGCCGCTGGTCAGCAGACCGCGGGTGATGTTGTCGAGCCAGAGGCTCTGGCCCATTTCGTGGAGCTTTTGGGTCGCTTTCATCATTTCTCTCCTGGACAGAACGGTGCGGTGTTGAGTATGGCCGGCTTGGCCGGCCGCGCGGCAGGCCCATCATCCGGATGCCTCCTTGAGTCTAGCAGGATGCGGAAAAACCCCGGCAACACTTACTAGTCAGTAACGTTGGCATCAATCAGTTCATCAAAGCGTGTGATTGCTTAGGCCGGAAAGGGCCCAAAAGGGCTTTTTCCGCAACCTGCTAGTAGCCCATGGTGAAAGTCGGTGAGGGTTGGATGGATCGCCAGAGTCGATAAGCTGCAGTACACTGAGGCGCATGGCGATGGGAACTGAGCGGGGTGAGCAAGCATCGTTGTGGGTGGCGACCGCGGAGCTGCCAAAGTCGCCGGGGCATCCGTTCTACACGCGGCTGAATGGGCTGCTGGAGGCCGCCGACTTTGATCGGTTTGTCGAAGGCCAGTGCGCCAAGTTCTACGCGCCGGTGATGGGACGGCCGAGCCTGGCGCCCGGTCGGTACTTCCGGTTGCTGCTGGTCGGCTACTTTGAAGGGATCGGCTCGGAACGCGGGATTGCCTGGCGCGCGACCGACTCGTTGGCGGTCCGCAGTTTTCTGGGGCTGCCGGTGGACGAGCCGTCCCCGATCATTCGACGATTTCTCGGACCCGGCGCGCGATTGACCTGGAGACCCACCGCGCGGTCTTCACGTGGGTGCAGCAACGGCTGGTGGAGGCGGGATTGCTCAAGGGCAAGACGGTGGCTATTGACGCCACCACGCTGGAGGCGAACGCGGCGATGCGCACCATCGTGCGCCGCGACACCGAGCAGAACTATCAGGGGTTCTTGACCGGTCTGGCGAAGGCGTCGGGGATCCAGACTCCCACGCGCGAGGATTTGGCGCGTCTGGACCGCAAGCGCAAGAAGACCACCTCCAACCAAGACTGGAAACATCCGTGGGATCCCGATGCGAAGCTCGCCAAGATGAAAGATGGCCGGACGCACCTGGCCCATAAAGCCGAGCATGCGGTGGACCTGGAGACCGGCGCGATGGTCGCGGTCACCCTGCAAGGCGCCGACCAGGGCGATACGACCACGATCCTCGAAACGGCCATCGCCGCGGCGGAGCAAATCGAAGACGCGCAGGCCGAGGTGCAGGCACCCCAGCCGCTGGAAGAACTCATCGCCGACAAGGGCTATCACAGCAATCAGACGATGGTTGACTTGGAGGCCGTAGGCCTCCGGTCTTACATCGCGGAGCCGGACCGGGGGCGCCGCGATTGGTCCAAGGAGCCTGCGGCCCAGACCCCGGTGTATGCCAATCGGCGCCGGATTCGTGGCTCGCGCGGCCGTCGCCTGATGCGTCAGCGGGGCGAGCGGATCGAACGCTCCTTCGCGCATCTCTACGACACCGGTGGGATGCGCCGCACGCATCTGCGCGGCCACACCAATATCCTCAAGCGGCTGCTGATTCATGCCGGAGGCTTCAATCTCGGACTGCTCATGCGCCACCTGATCGGCAGCGGCACGCCGCGCGGGCTGCAGGATCGCCCGGCGACCGCTATGGCCGCGCTTTTGGTGTCCCTGGGCGCTATCCGACGCTGGCTGATCACAATTTCCTCATGGCATCCGCTCATGGCGGCTGCACGCTGGTTTCCGCCGCCACCGGTCACCACCACGAGCTACTCCTCAGCGGTGGCCACTTACACCACGGGCTGCTAGCCTCCTAGGAATAGGAATCTCGGCGAGCGCTCAATTCTCGCGACCCGCGGCGCGCAAATCGAGCCCAATCCCTAGCGTGATTTCGGCTTAACGGCTAGCCCCTGAAATTTGTGCGTGTCCCCATCGATCGGCGCTGATTCCCCTTGATCTTGCGTAACGTTCCGATGCGGCTAATGGCGCGATCGTCGCCCAGCAAATAAGATCGGCTCGCCGTGGAAGCATCGAACGCCTGCGCTCGCGCCGGAGCCTCATCGCCCGGAGCTTCATCTTAATGAGCCGCGCCGAGACTCGCCGCAGGATCAGGTCAGCGCAGCGGACCGACAAATCGCGCGGCTCCGCTACCCGGCGGCCGACCCCGGCCGCCCCTTCGAATGTGATAGGCAACCCGCTCGCCCTGGCCGGCGTGTTGCTCGTCACGCTGTTGCTCTACCTGAGATGCCTCGGCAACGGATTCGTCTTCGACGACAACATGATGATCGTGAAGAACGCCTACATCGGGTCGTGGTCGTTTTTCCGGATCTCTTTCTCGCATGATTCGTGGTGGTATCTGGATCCGCTTCATTTGCCGGCCAGCTCGTACTACCGGCCGCTGCAAGATACGTGGCTGGGCCTGCATTTCCATCTGTTCGGCCTGAACCCGGCAGGATGGCACGCGACGATGGTGGTGCTGCATCTGCTGGTAGTCTGGCTCGTATTCAGGCTGGCGTCGCATCTCACTGGAGACCGGCAGGCCGCGCTGCTCGCGGCGGCATTGTTCGCGGTGCTTCCGTGTCATGCCGAGGCGGTCGTCTGGGCTTCCGCGATTCCGCTCCCGCTTGCCGCCGCGTTTGAGCTCGCGGCCCTGCTTCTGTTTATCGGGCGCGCGCAAGCCCCATATCGCAATTGGGCGCTCGCGATGTTGTTGTACGCGGGCGCCCTGCTCACGCACGAGAGCGCGGTCATGTTTCCGGTGTTGGTCGCTCTTTATGGGTTGATCTTCGAGGAGCCCGATCGCGCGACGGCAGACCGGTCAACGAACCCGTTAACGAACTCCTCATCGATCTTGCGCGCGCGGATGCGGGCGACCGCCGCGGCCGTGAGCGCGGCGCCCTTCGCAGCAGAATTGCTCGCCTATCTCGCCGTGAGATTTCTCGTGCTCGGATTCATCAACCGGCCGATGCCGGTCAATCACCTGACCAATGGGCAAGCTCTGATGACGGTGGCGCCGGTGCTGATCGCATACCTGGGCGTGCTGGTGATGCCCTGGCGGGCCAGCTCGGCCCATCACATGGCGATCGTAACCCGCGCCGGCGCGCCCGAATTGTGGCTGTCGGCCGCGGCGTTGATCGCAATTGGCGCAGCCTTTCTGTTTGCTGTCAGGAACGATCGGCGGCGCGGGCTTTACCTTTTCTGCGTCGCGTGGATGGCGATCGCGATCGCGCCGATGATGAACCTGCGCGGGATTTTCCAGGGCGCGCTCGTGCAGGATCGATACCTGTACCTGCCCTCGGTCGCGTGGTGCGTGATGATTGCCGATTGCACCGTGCGGGTGGCGCGGATCGGCGCGAATCCCCGCCGTGTGGCGTGGGCGGCGATAGCCGTGGTGCTTGCGGTATGCGCGATGGCGCTGTGGAACGTGCAGCACCTCTGGCACGACAACGTGACGTTCTACACCAGGCTTATCCGGGTGAATCCCGACCAGCCGAGTTGGCACTACGCGTTCGGCGTGGCGCTGAGAGACCGCGGCGATCTGGCGGGCGCCGCGCGCGAGTTCAAGGCCGCGTTGGAGCTCGACCCTCGGAGTGCCGCGCTCTACGACCTGGGCGTGGTGGATTCGCAACTCGGCCATATCAAGCAGGCCGCGGCCGAAGAGGAGGAGGGGCTCAAGCGGCTTGCCAGCCCGCCGGCCGACGCCTACGTGGGGCTGGCCCAGATTTACGATCTGAACGGCGACCAGGCCAAGTCCGAGGCGGCGCTGAAGCAGGCCGAGTTGCTGCCCGGCGGTGCGCATGTTGCGGCGTTGGCGCGCGCGCAGTTGAAATATAATCACGGCGATCTGGCGGGCGCGGAGACCATATTGCGCGGCCTCGTTGCGGCCGATCCTTACGATCCGCGTTCGTGGACGGTGCTGGGGATGACGGCGATAAGACAGAAGAGCTATGGCCAGGCGCTGGAGGATTTTCGGCAGGCGACGGCGCTGTCGCCGAGAGATCCGTTCGCGCGGGTGATGGCGGGGTTGGCACTGCACAAGCTCGGGCGCGATCAGGAGGCGATCGAGCAATGCCGCGGCGCGCTGGCGCTCGCGCCCAACGACGCCAACGCGCGGGCGCTGATCGCCAAAATCCAGCGGGAGAATCCCTCCGCACAGCCGGCGCCGCGTTGACCGCGCCGATCAGGGAGCTATGCGGGCCGGGCTCCTCATCTTTAGTGCAAGCCTGCGTGGACCAATAGGAGATCTGCGCCCGGCCCGCCAGACGTAATCGTCACCACGAGCGACTGAATACTGTATGGGGCGCGCGCCTCGACATGATGCTCCTGCTGCGTGTAGTCGCAATCGTGAATGACAGTTACCTTGGCAGTAAGTGGCGAAGAACTGACCAGATTGTACGAGCTCGGGATGAAACTCGGAAAGCCGCGGATGCAGCCGTTACGCAGATTCCAGGGGGGCCCGGAAAAGGGCGTGGGAGTAGGTTCCACAAAATCAGATATCCACGGACCTGATAGATGAGCGGCCTGGAAGAACTGCAAGCGAAAGGTAGCGCTCGCGGTATTCGAGCAGACTGCGACGTAGCGCGCGAAATCCGGCAGGTACGTCGGCGCGAAGAACGCGCATCCCATGCCGTTGCCGGTACCACTCTCATTAAATACTACGGTTGCATCAGCCGCCACGGTGGTCCAGTTCGCAGCCTTGTTCATGTCGCCCCCCGACTGGGCCCTGAAAAAACTCCCACTGGGTTGCGTCCTGCCAGCCACTCGCGGCCCAGGAGAAGCCCGACGCGAGCCCGCGATGAATTCTCACCAGGTAGTCCGAAGCGGTACTGGCCTTCGGCCAGTACCTCCGAAGCCATATCACTGGCGCGCGCGATGGCGTACTGATAGGCGTCCATACCATCGATTGGGTTATTGACCGCGCCCGCTACTCCGCTTGCATGATCGACCCACGCCGCTATCTGGGACAGCTTACCGCGGCCGGGCCACATAATCGCGGCGGCATCGCCCGGGCAATAGGGGTCGCCGTTTGCATCGGCCTGACGCGCCCTGTGCGCCGGGTTGAACCAATGAGCGCCAGCGTCCGTTGAGCGCAGGAGCGTAGCATCGCTCGTGTATCTGAAGTCACTTGCTTCGCGATAGATTTGCGCGAAGCAATTGGTTGCCGATTCGCAGTGCGGATACAGGCCCTTCCAGGTCGCACCGTCGGTCCAGCAGGAAGGAAAGTCACTTTCCGCCTGCTCGCCGTAGCCATTGGGTTGAACCATTCCCCATCGGATTGAGCAGCGCCGCACTGGTAACAAGGCCATTGGTCAGCCCGAACGACAGCAGGCCGACGTTGCGTCTTTCCTCGTTCGAGTCAACGTAACCGTCGTTCCACGAACATATACCCGCCATCGGAGCTGTCGCAGTACACCTGTAACTATCTCCAAAAGTAAATACACCTCTCCCTTGCTGTGACCAGTTATAGGAATCGGTTCCGTGCCCATAGTCGAACTTCGATGCAGGTCCGGAGACCAAGGATACGTTGACCCGCTGACTCGTCACCGGCGCGCTGGTGGCCGCGATCGCTTCACTTGAGGTAACGCTTGCGCCCGCCCCCAAGCGCGCCGCCGGTCGCGATAGCCTCGCAGTTGTAATCGGTCGAGGGCTCCATCTGCGCCGCGATTACCCTCGTCTCAGAGCGGCCGAGAGGCAGGACCGACATCGCGATAGAAAGCGAACGGGCGACGGGTAGGTATGGCGTCACGATACTGTGTGAGCGATCGGTACTGCATCCTAGCCTCACGCTGACCGCGCCGGTGGTGAGGACGCTGGCCAGCAGCGAATTAGGCGAGTGCGCAGCAAGGCTGACTATGCGCACCGTGGGAGCCGCGCACGAACACCACAGCAGCAGCACAAGCGCAACCGGCTTTACTTTCCGCATGGCCGCGATGATATTGCGCCGGTGCTGTCGGGACAACGCGGCGCTGCCGATGCGGGCGGGCTCGCCAATCAGGGTTCGGCGTCCGGTCCGCTTGCTGACGCGTTGGAAGGAGCTTGAACGCCGGGGCCCGACAGCTCCAGCTTGGGCGGAGGCGCGATGGTGAGGCTGCGCTCCTTGTGAACCGCAATATAGTAATTGTCCACCGAACCAGCGGGCTTGAAACTATCATAGATATAGCGCGCTAAAGGGACTGTCCTGAGATCGATTTTGCCGGTGTTCCAGAACGCGAGCAGTTCAGGGTTATAGGCCACGCAGGCGTCGGGACGTTTGGAAAGTGCTGATACGATTTTCGACTGTTGCGCGTCGTTGAAGAGGTAGATCCAATTGTCGGCGTTGAGAGTGGTGGGAGGATCCTTGTCAGCCCAGAAGTTGAGGCTCAGCATGTCCGGCATGCCCATAACGGTGTCGCAATTGTCGCGCAGGTTACGCGCGAGCCACTGGAAGTCGCGCTTCAACTGCGGGCTCAGGTGTATTCGTTCGGCGCCGCGAAGCCCCAATGACGGCATCGATTCATAACGTTGGCGCGCAGAATACGCGATCATTGCATAGTATAACGGCAAAGAAAGCAGGATGCTGACGGTGGGACGCGGACCCACAGACGGCCCTGTCTGAAAGCATCACGGATCGCGTCCATGGCTCCGTCGAGCGAGGACGCATCGGCGCTGAGGGTCTGGAACTGTTTCGCGCGATCGGGATCGGCGCCGCCCCCAAGTTCGCCAACCGCGTATCTTAGGCGGTTGGCCCGCTCTGGGCGCAATCAAGGCTTGTGGTGACCGTTGCTAAAGATGCTTTTGCCGCGGATAGAAAGTCGCCGATCGATACTGGAACCACAACAACCAGCAAAATCTGGATAAAATGCGCCTGGCTGCCGGCCAAACGGAAAGGCGTAAAGGGTCTGCAACACCGCAGCCGCGGCCAGCAAAAACCTCGGGAAAGCCTGCTCCAACTGCGCGTCTCCCGACGGCGCGTACAACACCAGCCAGCAATATGGCGTTACGAAGCCGGGCAAGGATGTGCCCGGGAGCAAGAGCGCGATGCCGGCGAATACCAGTTTGACGGGCGCGAGCAGCTTGTATGCATTCCCTGGTTCGCGTGCGACCCTGCGGGCGAACACTATCGAGGCGGCCAATCCTCCCAGCGCCCACGGAATCGAGACCAACCCCAGATAGAGAGAACTGTGCCATAGGCGCTGCCAGCGCGCACCCAGTTGGGACAGCACAACGGAATACACAGCGGCATAAGAGGATACTCCCTGAGCCATCAAGATCAGCCAGACTGCCGCGATTGTAACCACGAAAGAGGCCAGCGCCATCGAGCAATCCCGAAACGAAAGGACAGCAGTCTTATGGGCGCGAAACAAATTCGGCAAAGGGTCGCGATCGAGGCTGTTACCACGAAACAGTAAATGCCCGCAGGACTATCGTCGAGATGAGCCCTCATCAGCACCGGCGCGAGGGCCAGGGCGGCCGCAGCGGTCGTGACTGCCGCTGCGCTCGAAAGAACATTCACCGGCGACTGCGAGAGGATCGCCAGTGCGAGCGCGAGCATTGCAAACACGCCGATGTTGACCTTGACCAGCAGCAGGGCGGCGGTTATCGCTCCCAGCAGGATCATTGCGATGCCGCGGCGTCGAGGATTTGCCGCCAGCAGGCCGCTCGCCGCCAGGCCTAGCAGCAGCAGCAGCATGCACAATTCCTGTGGATGCCCCGGCTCGTCGTGGAAAAACGCGAGCGTGAAAAGCGAAAAAACATAAGCGACCGCGGCGGCCAGGACTGATTGCGTAAACCAGAATACAATCCAGGCGACCGTCAGGCCGCAGACCAACCAGATTACGGCGGAGGTCATTCGCGTGACATCATGGGTTACGGCCGTTCCGGTAACAAGTCGGATAAACGAGTTGTAGAAGAAATATACAGGGCCGCAAATGGTGAAGATGTCATCGTAGAGTCTGAAGCCGGAGCGGTAGTCCTTCACCAGCAGCATCATCATGCCTTCGTCGTCAGGTGACCAGAATTCGGTGAACATGCCGTAGTACACCATAACAGCAGCCGGGCAACTCAACAGGATGAAATAGGCCACGACATACCAGGGAGTCCTCGCCAGGAAGGGCTTTCTGGATTCGGTTGGAGTCACGAGCGGAGGCTGACAGGTTCAGGTCAAGTGGCATCTCTTTTCAACGGCTTCCCGCTGCCAAGCGGATGAGTCCAGGCGCGGGGCGGAGCCGATTTCGGTGAGCAGCGGGAAGGGCGGGCGAGCTACGGGGGGACATCTGACGCTGCCGGGGGTGGCAGACCGGGCGAAAGATTCAGGCGAGGTCCGGCGGATCGTGTCAAGCAGGGCTTTTGCCGCATCCGGGATAATCGCCTAAGATGGTGCCCCGACGAGGCGGCCGTGACACAACTGAATTCGACGATAGGCAACACGACAGGCGCGGGGCTGGCCGCGGCGCGCTGGCGATCTCGCCCGACGACCCCAACGCGCGAGCCCTGATCGCCAAGATTTAGCACGGAATCGCTGCGCCGCCGCTGGTTCAGCGTTCCTTGCGCGGTTGACGATGCTTTCGCCCTACGAGTTCGGCGTGCCGACAGGTAAGTGAAGCAGGTCCTGAAACCGACCAGGCGTGCGAGCCCTGCCGCCGTCCCGGCGGCGGCGGCGCGTCGCGACTCGCTGGCGATGGCCGGGGTGCTGCTGGTTACTGCGCTCGCGTACCTGAGATCGCTGGCCAACGGCTTCACTCTCGACGACCACGATAACATTGTAGCCAACCCTTATATCGGGCAGTGGTCGTTCATCTGGAAATCGCTGGTCCACGACCCGTTCTGGTTCAGGGATCCGCTCCATCTACCGCAGAGTTCCTACTATCGGCCGTTCCATACCATGTGGCTCGGGCTCAATTATCAGCTTTTCGGTCTCAACCCGGCACCGTGGCACGCGATGATGCTGAGTCTGCATCTGATCACGGTGTGGCTGGTGTTCAGGATTGCCGCCCATCTTACCGGCCGATGGGAGTCGGCGCTGCTCGCCGCTCTGTTGTTCGGACTGCTCCCGGCCAATGCCGAGACGGTCGTCTGGATATCAGGAATCACCCATCTTTTGAGCGGCCTGTTCGAAATAGCGGCACTCTATGCGTTCGCCGAGCGCGCCGGATCGAGCCGACGCAACTGGGCGCTTGCGCTTTTGCTCTATGCCGCCGCGCTCCTGAGCCTCGACAACGTGGCGACGTTCGTCGGGCTCATCGGGGCTTACGTTTTCTTGCTGGAGCGGCCACGCGGCAACACGGAGAGCGAGCGATTCGCCGCCGTGCAAATCCGGATCGCAAAGGCCGCGCTCTGCATGGCTCCATTCGCGGTCGAGGCGATCCTTTATCTCGTTGCCCGCCGCTTGGTTCTTGGGTTCTTTCTTCATCAGAACGAATGGATTACTCGCATGACGCCGGCCACTATCGTGCTGACCCTGCCGCGAGTGATCGAAAACTACCTGTTGCTGCTCGTTTTGCCGTGGAAAGCCGCCTTGGCACGGCTCATTGACGGTGGCCAGTGCGGCGTCGCCGGCGTTCCTGGCTTTCGGCCGCGCCTCTTAGCGCGCTGGTCGGCGCTTTCCTGGCGCTCATCTGGAACGATCCGCGCCGCAGGTTCTATCTCTTCTACGCCGCATGGATCGGAATCGGCCTCGCGCCGATGATGAACCTACAAGTCTACTACGAGGAGGGTTTCGTTCAAGATCGATATCTTTACCTGGCCTCAGTGGGATGGTCTCTCATGGTCGCCGATTTTGCGGTTCACCTTGCGAGTAGGGGCGCGATTGGAAGGCGGCTGGTCTGGGGTGGCGGCGCGGCGCTGCTTGCCGCCTATATTGGGGTGCTCTGGAAGGTTCAACATTTCTGGTGCGACAACGAGACTTTCTATACGGCGATGGTCGAGAAGTTTCCGCAAGAAGCAGACGGACACTTTGGTCTGGGCGTCGCGTTGCGGGACCGGGGTGATTTTGCCGGCGCCGAACGTGAGCCGAAGGAGACCCTGCGACTGGATCCCGCCAGCCCGGCGCTCTACGACCTCGGAGTGGTGGATTCGCAACTCGGCCATATTAAGCAGGCTGCGGCCGAAGAGGAGGAGGGGCTCAAGCGGCTCTCCGGCCCGCCGGCCGACGCCTACGTCGGGCTGGCCCAGATTTACGATCTGAACGGCGACCGGGCCAGGTCAGAGGCGGCACTGAAGCAGGCCGAGTCGCTGCCCAACGGCGCGCGTGTCACGGCGTTGGCGCGCGCCCAGTTGAAATATAATCACGGCGATCTGGTGGGAGCAGAGGCCGTGTTGCGCGACCTAATCGCGACCGACCCGTATGATCCGCGTGCGTGGATGGTGCTGGGGATGACGGCGATAAGACAGAAGAGCTATGGCCAGGCGCTGGAGGATTTTCGGCACGCGACGGCGCTGGCGCCGAGAGATCCGTTCGCGCGGGTGATGGCGGGGTTGGCGCTTCACAAGCTGGGGCGCGATCAGGAAGCGCTCGATCAATGCCGCTGCGCGCTGGCGATTGCGCCTGGCGATCCCAACGCGCGGGCGCTGATCGCCAGAATCGCGCGCGAGACGCCGTCAAAGCAGCCTGCGACCGCGCCATGAGGGCGGGATCTTCAGAGCGAAGTTCGCGGCGCCGGAATAGCGTCGCCGCGCGCCGCGCCGATTCTTTCGCAGCCCCCGGCCATCGCGCCTTGATGGTCGGCGGCGTGCTGGTGGTCACGGCCCTCGTCTATCTCCGCTGTCTTGCCAACGGTTTTGTCTTCGACGACCACGACATGGTGATCGCCAACCGCTTCATCGGGCAGTGGTCGTTCTTCTGGAAGTCGCTGGCGCGGGATTCATGGTGGTTCACGGCTCCAACCCATTTGCCGGCCAGCGCGTACTACCGGCCTCTGCAGGACATCCTGGCTCGGCCTGCATTACCATCTGTTCGGTTCAAACGCCCTTGGCTGGCATGCGACGATGGTCGGACTGCATCTGATCGCGGTCTGGATGGTGTTCGAGATCGCGGCTCGGCTGACGGGGGAGGATTACGCAGCGCTGGCGGCGGCGCTGCTCTTCGGCCTGGTGCCGCTTCACGCCGAGGCGGTGGTGTGGGCCAGCGCGATTCCGCTTCCTCTAAGCGGCACGCTCGAGCTGGCGGCGTTCTACCTCTTCATGGCGCGCGCCGGGGCCGAGCGCCGCAATTGGGCGCTCGCGTTGCTGCTGTACGCCGGCGCCCTTTTCAGCCACGAAAGTGCGGTTGCATTTCCCGCGCTGATTGGACTGTACGTTCTGCTGATCGAATCCGATCCGGCAGCTCGGTTCATCGCGCGAATCCGTGCGACGACGCCTGGTGCGGCGCCGTTCGCGGCCGAGACGGTGATCTACCTGATCCTGCGCCGACTCGTGCTGGGCTTCATAAACCGGCCCAATGCCCTCTCCCACATGACCGGCGCGCAGGCGATCGCGACGGCGCCGCGAGTCGTGATGACTTACGCGGCGCTGCTGGTGATGCCGTGGCTGGCCTGCCCGGCCCATCAGGTGACAGTCGTTACGAGTGTCGCGGCGCCCGGCTTCTATCTGCCGCTGGCCGCTCTGGCATCGTGCGCCGCGGTTCTTTTCGCGGTAGCGAGGCCCGATCCGCGCGGGCGGCTCTACCTGTTCTGCACCGCGTGGATGGTGGTCGCGCTGATGCCGATGATGAATCTCCGCGGTCTCCCCGAACTCAAGTGGGTGCTGGATCGCTATCTATACCTGTCGTCGATGGGATGGTGCGTGATCGTCGCCGATTGCGGGCTTCGTCTCTACCGCCGAGGAGCAACCGCACGCCGGCTGACACTGAGCGCCGGGGTCGCGCTGGTGGCGCTCTATGCCGGAGCACTCTGGATGGCGCAGGGCTTCTGGCACGACGATGAGGCTCTCTCGCTGGCCGCTATCGCGAGATCTCCCGGCGACCCGATGTGGCACAACCGGCTCGCGAGCGCGCTGGAGCAGCGGGGCGATCTGATGGGAGCCGAGCGGGAGCTCAAGATCTCGCTCAGCCTCGATCCCGACGCACGTTTTACGCTCTACGATCTCGGCCTGCTGCACGTGCGGATGGGCAGGCTCGGCGAGAGCGCCGGCGAGCTCGCGGCGGGCATCAGGCATCTGCCGCATCCCGTCGCTGAGAACTACCTGATGCTGGCGCAGGTCTACGACTTGAACGGCGACTACGCGCGGCGCGATGCCGAGCTGAACTATGCGGAATCGTTGCCTGGCGGGACGGAGACCGTCGAACTATCGCGAGCGCAGATGAAAGTGGCTCACGGTGACGCGGCCGGCGCGGCGGCGATATTGCGCGGCTTGGCGCGGCAGTATCCCCGCGACTACCTGGTGTGGACGTTGCTGGGGCGGGCGCTCGCCGCCGAGGGCCGCAACGCGGAGGCCCTGGCCGCCTACAAACAGGCGCTTAATCTTACCCCCGGTGCTACGATGCCGCATTTTCTCTCCGCGCAGTTGCTTCATGCGATGAATCGCGACCGCGAGGCGCTCGATGAATGCCGCCAGGTGCTGGCCACTGCGCCCAACGATCCGGGCGCGCTGGCGTTGATGACCGAAATCGAGCACGGCGCCACGCCGCACTAGCGGCGCGAGCGTCCGTCACACAACAACGCGCGAGGCAGCCCGCAGGCTGCCTCGCGCGTTTGACGCCTATCGTTGCGGTGGGGCCGATGCCGCGATTACGGGGAGATCGTGACGGTGCCCAGATCTGTAGACTCGAGCGTGAAGGTCACCGTCCCGACGCAGTCCGTGGCCGTGAAACCGACCAGGGTCTGATCGGACGAGGGCAAGGGGGTCGGCGTGGGTTTGGGGGTGCGCGTCGGAGGTGCCGAGGTCGGCGCCGATGTCGCGCGCGAGGAGGGCGCGGAAGAACTGCTCGGTTCGTCGCACGACACCATCGCAGCCACCAGTATCAGGACGGCGCCCGCCATCAGTACCCGCCTCCTGCGCGGCGAGGACATCGGCACCATCAGGCCAAGCATCGCCAGGCATCCGAACCATCCCATCAACAGGCCCGCCATCTGACCGCCGGCCTTCGGAACCGGGATCATGCCCGCGAACACAAACCGCGGCGGCTGGGCCATCGCGACTGAAGACGCGATCGTTACCGCCAGACTGAAGTTGACTATTCCGCCGGGCGGGATCGCAATCGGCGGACTGAAGTTGTAGTCGGTGTTGCCGGTTGCGGCCGGAACCGCGGTCGAGGTCTGGGGAGTCCCGCCATTGACCGTAGCGGTGAGCGTCGATGAGGTGAACAGCGCGGCGTTGCTGAAGAACACGAACGCGTCCGTGAGGCTCTGCGCGCAGTTGGTGGCGGGGCTGGTGACGGTGAAGGTGCCGACCACGGGCGTAGCACCCGGAGAGGCGGTTATCCCTCCCGGCGTTATCACGACGGTGTCGGCTCCCGGCGTCGCGGTCGGCGTCGGGCTACCCGGACTCGTACTCGGTGTCGGCGTCGTCACCGCGGTCTGGGAGGGCGTGGGCGTCGCGCTCGGACTCCCCGTCGGAGTGGCGCTGGCCGACGCCGTAGCGCTGGCGGAGGAGGTTGGCGTAGCGCTCGGAGTGGCGCTGGCGGACGCCGTAGCGCTGGCGGAGGAGGTTGGCGTGGCGCTCGGAGTGGCGCTCTGCACTGGCGTCGGCGTCGCGGTCGGTGTGGGTGTAGGGGTCGGAGTCGCAGTGGGCGTCGGGGTCGGCGTCGGAGTCGCAGTGGGCGTCGGCGTCGGCGTTTGTTGGTTGATGCCAATCTGGAGCGCAAAGGCGTTGAGTGGACCGCCCAACGTGACTTGCGCGGCCCCCGGGTTCGGTACGATTGGGAAATCGCTCGAGGCGGTTCCTCCTGCGACGTACACCAGGTTGATACCGTCGGCAGTCGTGTCGGTCGCCACGCCCCCGGCAAAGTCATCGTTGGTGCCGCTGAGCAGCGTGGAATAGATGAGCGTCGATCCGTCAGGACTCAACTTGGCGACCGCGGCGTTGTATTCCAGGAACGGGCTGATGAAGATTCCGACCGTCAGGCCGGGCGGCAACCGGGGCGAGCCGGGATCCAAGGCGAGCCGGGTGGTGGGCGGCAAGTAGGCCGCGGCGGGACCTATCTCCCGGAAAGTTACGCCACCGTCGGTGCTCTGGAGCACGAAGCCCAGATCGTTGAGCCTGCCGGCGGCGTAGATGTGAGAAGGATGCGCGGTCGCGTCGATCTGCAAGTCGTAGAGCGCCAGGCTGACCGTGTTGACCGGACCGGTGGTGGTCTGGAACCCGTCGGTGCTCTCGACCAGTCCGACCTGAGTGCCGGCGTAGAGATGGGACGGAAGCACGCTGCTGTCAACGGCCACGGAGAAAGCCGGCTGGAAGTTCTCTCCGGTCTGGTTGAAAGTCGCGCCGAAGTCTGAGCTGACGAAGACGCCGCGGTTGGTGCCGACGTAAATTGCTTCGGGGTTGGCATTCGGATCGGTCGCCAAAGAGAACGCGAAGGTGTTGTCCGGAAGCCCGGTCGAGACGAAGCTGTTGCCGCAGTCTGTGCTCTTGAGTAATCCCGTTGTCGTTGGACCGGGCGGTGAAACCTGGGTGAACCCCGCGTACAGCGTCGTTGGCTGCGTGTGGAGATCGACTAACACCGGTGACACCGGAAAGCCGTGGAGCGCGGTCTGAGCGAACGATACGCCCCGGTCGGTGCTTCGGTAGAGGCCTTGCGCGTTGCCGACGAATACTCTGAAATTGCTGCCCGCGCATACGCCGGTACCGGCCGAGTAATCGGGGAGCGAGACGCCGTTGAAACCGGTCGCGAACTGCTGCGCCGAGAGGACGGTCGGTCCGAAACTCCCGCCGTCGTCGGTGCTCAGGTAGAGGCCATTGCGGGCGCTGCCGGCGAAGATGGTATGGGGAACGGTGCTTGGATCGATCACCAGCGCATTCAGTGACCCGGTGCTTCCGAGATTGCCGGTGAGGCCGAAACTCGCGCCGTTGTCGGTGCTGACCAGCAGTTCGCCATTGGTGGCAGGCAGCGGAAACGAGTTCACCGCTGGGAAGTCGATGTAATTGGTGGTCCCAGCCACGTAGGCGTTGCAGCCCGAAGAAGCGCAGGTCGAGTCGATCGCAATCGCCCCGCCGTCGTCATCGCCACTGCCGCCCAGGTAGGTCGAGTAAGCCAAAGTATAGAAAAGCACGCCGGGGTCGGTGGGGTCGGTGGCGGGGACCAGATGGACAACGAACATGTCGTCGAATCCGCCGAAGTAGGGCTGGTAGGCGTTCACTGTTGGGAAATCGGTGGAGTAGGCATAGCCGTCGGCATAAATGCTGTTGTCCGGACCAAGGGCCAGCCCGTTGATCGCCTGGAAGCCCGAGCCTCCGAGATAGGTCGAATACAGAAGATCCGAACCGGTAGGATCGAGAATACTGATGAAGGCCATCGCGGCGGCCTGACCGTAGGTGTTCTGCAATGCGGTTGCGTGTGTTATCGGGAAGTTCTGCGGAAATTGCGGCATGAGGATCGCATCCGTTATGCCGCCGACATAGGTGTCACCGAGCGAGTCCGTTGCAATCCCGAAGCCTCCGTCTCCCCCGTGTCCGCCCAGGTAAGTGACGTACTTCAAGAGACTGCCGGAAGAATTGACCCGTGCCACGAACGCATCGTTAGGATCGTTGCAAGGCGTCCCGCCGCTGGTGCAGCCGTTGGCGGTCTGGAAGGCGCCGGCGGTCGCGGGGAAATCCAGTGACTCGGTGTATCCGGTTACGAACGCGTCGCAGTCGGAAGCGCAGCCCAGCGGAACCGCGATCGCCTCGCCGTCATCGACTCCGCTGCCGCCCAGGTAGGTGGAATAATCCAGCGTCGAGCCATCCGGACTGATCTTGCTGACGAACGCGTCTGCACTTCCCCCGCCGTAGTTCTGCTGGGCGCCGGACGCAGTAACCGGGAAGCCGGCGCCCGCCATTCCGGTCACATAGGCCGCGCCCGAAAGGTCGATCGCGATTGCATTGCCGTTGTCCGCGCCGCTGCCGCCCAGGTAAGTCGAGTATATGAACGCCGTCCCGTTCGGGTTGAGCTTGGCCACGAACGCGTCGCAACTTCCGCCGTACGTCGCCTGCACGATCGCCGGCTTCGGCACGATCGGAAAATCGGCGGAACATGCGGTTCCGGTCAGGTAGGCGTTGCCGGCGGCGTCCGCCGCCAGTCCGCTCGCGTAGTCAAGGAACGAGCCACCCCAGTATGTGGAGTAGCGCAGGGTCGGGTCGATAATCAGCGGCTTCCCGCGATCGTACGACGCGAGCCGCAGACCGACCCGCGCGCCGCCCAGCCGGGTATAGCGGCTGGCGACCGGATGCCGCCTGCCGCCGAACTCCTGATAGGCGACCGGTTTGCGCAGCAGGACCTGCCCCCGTGACGTGCCCAACACCAAATCGCCGTCGCGGTTGATATCGAGATGGTCGGCGCCCTCGAACGCGAGCTTGATCCGGTCGGTCCGCGCGCCGGGGCTGACTACCCAGTCGCATTCCAATTCGCGATGGTTCCCGTAATAGACCAGATCGACGCCGGGATAGACGCCCCGGTATCTCACCTTGGAATAGGTCGGTATGCCGGCGTGCCAGTTGTGCGGGTCGCGGCCCACAAAATAGTTGGTGATTCCCGGCAGCTTGTCCACGCCCTCGATTTCGGCCGCCTGGTTGGCGCCCTCCAGTTTCATCGTGAGCGCCAGATTCTCCGGCGCTTGCACCGTCGCCGAGGTCGAAGCTTGCTTGGAGCCAGCCGCAGTCATCGCGCCGGCGATGGGCAGGGTCCGCGTCGCATGTGCGGGAGCCGGAGCGCGTTCCAGCAGGATGCGAGCCTCGTCCTGCGTGAACGAGATCGAGAGACCTTCGCTCCGTGCGCGGAATTTCACCCGGCGGCCGGCCTGACCCGCGTTGGGCTCGAAGCTCAGGCCGATCTGATCGTAGTTCTGGTTGAGACGCGCGCTGGCGATGGCCTTGTTCTGGTCAGGGCTTTTCCCAGCCGCTGGCCGCGCGGCGCTGGAACCAACCGAAGCCGCACGCGACGACTCAAGCGCAGCCGGATGCTCGGCGCGCCGCGAAGGGTAGGAGGCAATCAGAAGAAAAATGCACGCGACCGTTGCGAGCCCAAACCACACTCTCAAGTGTCGTGTCATCGCTTAGCGCCTTTGGCCGCCTAGGCATAATGAGAGAATCCCAAAGGCGCGCTCCCTCCTGCCAGACGAGCGTTCACTTGGCCACAACTTTCCTACTCCACCGGCCACGGTTACGTCAAATGGTTTTTTCGAAGCCAACGCAGCTTCATTGGGGCGGCGGCTGGCCTTCGAAGGGGCGGCCCAGCCGCGTCGCCCGGCGAGCGGCCGATAGCGGTTCGGAATGCACCCGCGAGAGTCGGCTCTTGCAACAACAACGACGGCGCAGTCGCAGTTCGTGGCGCAAAAGGAACCAGCATGACATGGTGGTAACAAGCGGCGGGACATCACGTATCAGGTTCCTCCTTGTAAGATGCGGGTCGCCGGTCTAGGATGCGGAATCCCGCTCCCGCAGCGGCTGCTATTTGTGGCGCATTACCGAGCGACTTGCCGTCTGCTTTCTGGCTCGTATCCTGACCGCATGGCGGCGGCATAACGGCGGCCGGTTCCTGATTGGCATTGGCAATGTCATCCGCGGCGAAGTCTTCGAAGGCGGCAAAGTTGGCTGAGGTCCGGCCGCCCGCCGCGGAGTCCGGGCGCGCCGGCATCGGCTCGGTGCTCGTCCGCCCGCGCGTGCTGCTCGCGGTGTTACTGCTGGTTACGGCCGCAGTCTACCTGAGATCGCTCGGAGACGGCTTTGTCTTCGATGATGTAGAACTAATCGTCAACAATCGCTACATGGCCCAGTGGTCGTATCTGTGGAAGTCGTTCTTCTATGATTTCTTCTGGATTCGCGACCCGTTCGCCCTGCCGCAAAGTCTCGTCTACCGCCCGTTGACGGACGTTCTGGTTCACGTTGCATCGCCATCTCCTGATCGGCCCCGCGGGCTGGCACGCGACCTTGGTGCTGGTGCATCTGGTGGCGGTGTGGCTGGTCTTCAAGCTCGCGTTTCGGCTCGCCGGCGATTTCTGGTCGGCGATGCTGGCCGCGTCGCTGTTCGCGTTGACTCCGGTTCATGCCGAAGCGGTGGTCTGGATATCCGCCGCCGCTCTGCCGTTGAGCGCCGCCCTCGAGCTGGGGGCGTTGTATATTGTCGCTACCAGGACGAGCCCGGCCCGGCGTCACTCTACAATCGCGTTGCTGCTATATCTTGCCGCGGTCTTCAGCTACGACGGCGCGATCATATTTCCGGTGCTGGTCGGGTCGTACGTGCTGCTCCTGGAATCGCCCACGGAAGCGACCGTAGCGGATTGCTTCCGATGGTCCCGGATACGGGAGGCGGTGGTTGCGGCGACGCCTTTCGCGCTCGAAGGATTGCTCTATCTCGGCGTGCGCCGAATCGTACTCGGATTTTTCCTGAGCCCCATGGCGAGCAGTCCTTTCAAGCCGAACACCCAGGCCCTCACGAACGGGAAAGAGGTGCTGCTGACGCTGCCGCACGTGGCCGCGGATTATGCCGGCCTGCTGGTCGCGCCTTTCTACGCTGGACCGTCCCATCGCGTGTTGCGCGTCCTGAGCCCCGCGTCGCCGGAATTTTATTGGCCGCTGGTGTGGCTTGGCCTCGGCGGCGCGGCTCTGTTCCTGCTTCTGCGCGGCAGTCCGCGGGCCCGATTGTACGCCTTCTGCGCCGCGTGGACGGCCTTTGCCATTGTGCCGATGATGAACCTGCGCGGGATTCATCCGAACCTGCTGGTCTGCGATCGCTATCTCTACCTGGCGTCGGCCGGATGGTCGATGCTGGTGGCGGATTGGGCCGTGAGCATCGCTCGCAGGAGCGGGCCCGCACGCCAGATCGTAACGGCCGGCGCGGTAGCGCTGCTGGCCGGATTTGGGATTTCGCTCTGGCACATGCAGGGCTTCTGGCACGACGACGTGGTGCTCTTCACGCGCTGTATCGACACTTTTCCTGAATCCG
Organism: uncultured delta proteobacterium; assembly: GCA_963793115.1. Classification (GTDB taxonomy): domain Bacteria; phylum Desulfobacterota; class Binatia; order Binatales; family Binataceae; genus CAVVMA01. The sequence goes on along the minus strand of CAWBYV010000004.1, from coordinate 324,618 downwards.
CGATCTGCCACGGACATCTGGGGATCACGCTGAAGCAACGTGGCGATCTGGACGACGCGCAGGTGGAGCTGCAAAAAGGCGATCGCCCTGGATGAGCTTTCAAGCGCGCCCGAGCTTTACACGCTTGGACAGGTGGATGCCAAGCTGGGGCGGACCGCTTTGGCCACCAGCGAGATCGAGAAGTCTCTGAGTGATATGGGCGGGTCGCTTGGCCACTATCACGGCGCGGGCAAGAAAACGACGCCCGCTCCCGCCAATGCTTATACGCTTCTGGCCGAGCTCTACGACGAACAGGGCGAGACCGCCAAGAGTCAGACCGTACTGAAGTTTACTGAATCGCTGCCCGAGGGGGTCGAGGCGGCCTGGATAGCTCAGTCACGGATCGACTGGAGGCACGGCGACACCGCCTCCGCCGAAGCGATTTTGAATAACCTCGTCCGGCGTTTTCCCGAAGATCCGAAAGTCTGGGTGATGCAGGGCCTCGCAATGAAGGACCAGGGGCGCAATCAGCAGGCGTTCACGTCCTTCGAGCACGCCATCAGCATCGATCCGTACGACCCTCAGCCTCATTTGTTCCTGGCGCAGGCGCTTCACGCCGAGGGCCGCAATCAGGAGGCGCTCCAGCAGTGCCGGCTGGCGCTCAGCAGTTCGCCCGATGACGCCAGCGTGTGCGCGCTGGCGTCGGAAATCCAGCGGGAGCTCGGGCAGAATTAGCGCCCCGCGGCGGGCAGTCGCGCCGATCCGCGCCGCCCGCACGGCGCAATCGGCAATCATCACGCACCACGCGACCGAGGGCAGGTACCGGTATCGGTCCTGCACGAGCGAGCCCTGGAAAATCCCGCGCAGGTTCATCATCGGCGCGATCGCGATCGCCATCCATGTGACGCAGAAAAGGTAAAGCCCGCGCCGCCGATCGTTAAACATGACGGCGCTCTCGTGCGTGAGCAGGGCGCCCGCGTACAACAACATCGCGAGCGCCCAATTGCGATACGGGGCTTGCGCGCGCCCGATAAACAGAAGCAGGGCCGCGAGCTCAAACGCGGCGGCAAGCGGGAGCGGAATCGCGGAAGCCCACACCACCGCCTCGGCATGACACGGAAGCACCGCGAACAATGCCGCCGCGAGCAGCGCGGCCTGCCGGTCTCCAGTGAGATGCGACGCGAGCCTGAATACGAGCCAGACCACCAGCAGATGCAGCGCCACCATCGTCGCGTGCCATCCTGCCGGGTTCAGGCCGAATAGATGGAAATGCAGGCCCAGCCAAGTATCTTGCAGCGGCCGGTAGTACGAGCTCGCCGGCAAATGAAGCGGATCCAGATACCACCACGAATCGTGCGAGAACGAAATCCGGAAGAACGACCACGACCCGATGTAGGCGTTCTTCACGACCATCAGGTTGTCGTCGAAGACGAATCCGCTGCCGAGGCATCTCAGGTAGAGCAGCAACGTGACGAGCAACACGCCGGCCAGGGCGAGCGGGTTGCCTATCACATTCGCAGGGGCGGGCGGGGTTGGCCGCGGGGTTACGGAGCCGCGCTGTTTGTCGGCCCGCTGCGCTGACCTGATCCTGCGGCGAGTCTCGGCGCGGCTCATTGAGATGAAGCTCCGGGAGATGATGCTCGGGCGCGAGCGTTTAGTGCTTTCACGGCGAGCCGATCGCGCCATTAGCCGCCTGATCGGGACGTTACGCAAGATCAACGGGAATCAGCGCCGATCGATGGGACGCGCCCAAATTTCAGGGGCTAGCCGTTAAGCCGAAATCACGCTAGGTATTGGGCTCGATTTGCGTGCTCCGATGCCGCGAGAATTAAGCGCTCACCCGGTTACTATTCCCAGGAAGTTGCGTCCAGGGATCGAAACAATGCAAGCGGTGGAAGCCTCAGCGCGACCCGCCCGCCGGGTCCTTGTAGCCGTCGGATTGGTTGCGGGAGTCACGCTGGCGCAGCAGGTGCTGCTGACGCGGCTGCTCTCGGCTGCGGTGTATTATCACTTCAGCTTCCTCGCGGTCTCGCTGGCGCTTTTGGGGAGCGGCTCGGGCGCGATTTTCGTGTACGTGAAGCCCAACTGGTTCGAGCGGATCGCCCCCGAACGAGTTTTGGCGCGATGGTCCGCCGCCTTTGCGATCCTCCTGATGGTGTGCGCACCTCTGCTGGTCCGCCTCGACTACTCTAATCCAGGACTCACCAGGCGGTTCGCGTTCAACCTGGCGGCGGCCTGCATCATATCAGGACTGCCGTTTCTCGCGGCCGGCACGGTCCTCGCGCTCGCGATCAAGGTCTATTCCAGATCGGTTGGCGCCGTCTACGCATCGGACCTGGTGGGCGCCGGGCTGGGCTCGTTCGTCGTGATCCCGCTGCTCTGGCTGATCCCGGTGCCGACCTTGATGATCGGAGTCAGCTTGCTGGCAGCGCTGTCATCAGCCCTGTTCGCCCCGCCACGGTATTTCGAGCGGAAGGCCGCGACGGCCTTGATCGGCGCCGCCGCGGGGCTCAGCGCGCTGTCGGCGGTTACCTCGCTTGCCTACCTGCCAACGGGTTGGATGTCGGCGACGCCACAGGCCGAGCTGATTGCTGACCGATGGACCCCGATAAGCCGCGTGCTCGGCTACGCGGTCCCAGAGGACGCGGTTCCCTTTGACCTGCTGTTTTACGATCGCGTGTATGCTCCCGTGTTCCGCTATCGGCGCGGAGATCCGATGCCGGACTGGAAAAGCCTTGATCTCGGCCCTCAGACCATCGGATATGATCTGACCGGTCCCGGGTCGGTGTTGATCATCGGCGGCGGCGGCGGGCGCGACATCTTCAACGCGCTCACCTCGGATCAGCGCGAGGTTGACGTAATCGAGCTCAACGAGGGCGTGCGGCGGGTCGTAGACGAGGATATGGCCGCCTACTCGGGTTCGCCCTACTCTCTGCCCGGCGTCTCAACCACTATCGGGGACGGACGTTCCACCTTGGCCGGACGGGACAAGAAGTACACGCAGATTCACCTGAGCTTTACCGATACGCTGAGCGCCAATTCCGCCTCGGCCTTCGCACTGACCGAAGCAAATCTCTACACTCTGGAGGCTTTTGACGAGTATCTGGACCATCTGGCGCCTTACGGAGTGCTGAATGTGACCCGGCTCTACCGCCTGGCTGACGAGGAAGCGTTGCGCCTGACGGTACTTACGCTCGAAGCGCTCAGGCGTCACGGCGTGGCGGACCCGCGGCGCAATGTGGTCGTCATTCTGGGGCGCGATGTGCTCGGCGAGCTCTTCGGCACCGTGCTCGCGCGCCTGGAGCCTTTCACCGAGCCCGAGCTGCAGCGGATCAGGGACCTGGCGGCAGCACGCGGCCTGGGGGTCGCGTTTGAACCGGAGGCGCCGGGCTTGGCCGAGTGGGCGCTGCTCGCCAACGCGAGCAGCCCGATGGACTTCTGCACCAACTATCCCATGAATGTATGCCCGCCGACCGACGACCAGCCATTCTTTTTCAACATGCGGCGGTTGGGAAATGTCGGCAGAGGCCCGCTGCGGGGCGACTTTTTTTCCGTCGATCCGATGCTGATCCTGATGCTGGTACTTGGCATCCTGATTGTCCTGTCCTTGCTTGCGTACGCAGTGCCTCTGATAGCGGTGCGAACTATCGAACGTCCCCCGGCCGGCGCGCTGCTCTTCTTCATCGAGATCGGCTTCGGCTACATCGTGCTCGAAATGGCCCTGATCCAACGGTTCGTCCTCTTCCTGGGCTTCCCGACCTACGCGCTCTCGGTAGTGTTGTTCGCGCTGCTGACCTTCACTGGAATCGGGTCGCTCCTATCCGCGAGCTTCAGTAGCCCCAAGTTCGCGCTCACTACCGCGCTCTCCGTCACCTGCGCTCTGATCGCCCTGAGCGCGGCGACCCTCCAGCCGCTTCTGCGGCACCTGATCCTCCTTCCCTTCCCGCTGAGAGTGGCGCTTTCGGTCGCGTTGATCGCGCCGTTCGGCATTGCGATGGGCATGGCGATGCCGATCGGGCTGCGGCGTCTTGGAGCGCTGTATCCGACGGGCTTACCCTATGCGTTCGGAGTTAATGGCATCGCCTCCGTGGTTGGAACCGTGCTCGCGGTGGCCATCGCAATCAACTTTGGCTTCACGATCGCGACCCTGTTTGCCGCAGCCTGCTATCTCGCCGCTTTGGCGAGTGCCGTTCGTGCGGCCTGGCCCGCCGAACTCTCCGAAGAGATCGAACCGCTCCCGGAGCCAGTGTCAGCAGCCGGCTCGTCGTCCTGACGGGCGCGCCGCGGCAAAGCCAATTGCCGCGACACGAGAAATGAAAACCGGGGAAATTGGCTAGACCGCGCGCGACGGAACGGCGGTGAATCGGGCCTTGAGTCTCAGGAACGGCGCCTCAAGCCATCGGTAGGACGCCGCCGCAAGGATCACGTTGCAGCCGGAGGCCACGCCCAACTAGACGGACCGCTCTATCCAGGGCGGACAACCCTGAGGAAGCAGCCAGGGCGAGACCATGTGTCGCATCAGCAGTTGCCCGCCAAAAATTGCCACGAGATTGTAAACGTATAGCCCGTAAGAAATCTTCCCCAGGTAGATCAGGGTTTGCTTGAGGCGGGTTCCTGCGCTCTTTCGTCCTGTCCCGAGCGTCGCCGACAGGAAGGCGCCGCTGCCCAGCGCAACCATCGGATAGCCGATCAGAACTCCAACCGCATTGCGCTGAAGCTGCAATCCGCACCAGTATGCGGCCACCCACCAACCGGCTATCCCCATCAGCACCAGCAGCGCGCGCGCGGCAGGGGGTGGGTGCATTTCGGGGAGAACCGCTACGAAAATACCCGCGGCTATCGGATCGAGGCGTGCGAAGCTGTTGTTCCAGATCGGCACCCCAAAGCCGAGAAACGATGACGGCAGGCGCGCGATGGTCGCGATTACAAGCATGACTAGTGGTGCAACAAGTATGCGCCGCCTCGGTATATTGCGCATCGTCAGTGACCAAGCGAGATAGAATTGCTCTTCGAGCGAAATACCCCACAGGTGAGCAACCAACGTCGCTTGCATCACGCATGGAGCAAAGTTGAAGAGAAAGCAGCCCAGGAAGAGCAGACAGGCCGGATCAGCAGGAAACCCTACCCGCCCGAAGGTCGGTACGAAGGTTACAGCCGGTGCCAGTCGTGAAAGCGAAAAAGCAAAAGCCAGATAAAAGAAATATAGCGGCCAGATGCGGAGAATTCGGCGAACGTAGAACGCCCGCAGGCTGATATGTCCGGTCGTTTCGCGTTCCCTGAGCAAGAGCCGGGTAATCAGATACCCGCTCAATGTGAAGAAGAGATCGACGCCGAAGCTTCCCGCGGTTCCGAACCCGCCCAACGCACCGTGTCGAAGGTAGAAGAACAGGCTTCCCGGCGGAACGTGGTAAACGAGCACAGCGAAGAACGCAAGGAATCTGAGAATGTCGAGCTCGGGGAGATAGAATCGTTCCGCAGGCGGCGGTCGGCGTTCTCCGCGGATACTCGCGTTTGCGTCCGGCGCGTGATCGCCGGTTGATGCTGGCGAAGCGGCCGCGATTGAATCGGACAAAGCTGTGCGCCCCGCATCGCCGCTAGGGCTGCGGAACCCTGGCGGCGAGGTTGTTCTGGAGTTCAGCCTTCAACGATTGGGCCGCCTGATTGCCCGGGTCCAAAGCGAGCGCCAGACGGCATTGATCGAAAGCCTCGCGGTCGCGCCCCATCGCATGAAACACCTGCGCGATCTTCAAATGGAGACCCGGACTGAAAAGGTTCTCTTCCAGCGCGTGATGGAAGGAGCGCAGCGCTTCCTGGTTCTGATTCGCACGGACCTGTGTCTGCCCCAACATCGACCACAAGGCGGGATCGGTTGGATGACGGTCGATCACAGAGCGCAAGACTTCCTCCGCGCCGGCGACGTCACCATGGCGAATCATGGCGCTGGCGCGCGCCATGCCCGCGACCTTGTCGCCGCCGCGCATCGATTCGATCTTCTTCAAGACCTCCTCCCGATGAGCATCGTCCGCTTGCAAGTCGTAGATCTCGGCCAGCGTGGCATAGGCCATTGGGGGAGCGTCGCTCATCAGCGAGAGGCCCTTCTCGACTTCGGCGGCGGCCTCGGCGGCGTGGCCCATCCGCAACTCGAGAAGGCCGCGGGAATAGAGCGCGCGGCCGTCGGCCGGATTGAGGCGAAGGTCGGCGTCGAGCTCGCGTTCCGCTCCGAGCAAATCGCCGCCAGCCTGCAATTGGCCGGCACGCTCTAAGCGGTCGGCCGGGGCAGGCGCGGGTGGCGCGGTGGGGCTTACTGCCATGCGGACCGCAATGAATTCGCGCACGGCCCCATCGATATCGCCACGCCTGGCCATAGAATCTCCGAGTTGCAGACGTAGAAATTCCGCAGAGGGAGAGAGTCTGCCGGTTCTGTCGGGCTCGAGGCTCAGTGCCGTCCTGATCTCGCGCTCGGCCTGGGCGAAGTCGCCTCGGTCTTCGAGAACTTGCGCCACAGTGGAATGCCACCCCACCGATTCGGGAAACCCCTCAACGTAACCGCGGGCCGCCGTCAGATCGTCGTGCCAGAAGTGCTCGACTCGCCATAAGGTTGCGGCGCAGACGGCCAGCAGCGCCGCCGCGGCGCCGAGCGCAAGGCGCCGGGCAACCAGGCTCCGGGCAGGAAAACGAGCCGCCAGATCGCCGACCAGTACGCACCATCCTACCGACGGCAGGTAAAGGTACATATCCTGGACAAGATGATAGAGCGCAGACAGCACCATCATCGGGGCCAGCGAGATTCCCACCCAAGCCGCGCAGAACAGATAAAACTTGCGCCTGGCACTTCGTTGCCAGATCAAAACCAGGGCTGCGCCCAGCGCGGCCATCGCGGCAACCGGTATCCAGAAGTGAGGCGACACAGCGCTCGAGACCGGAAACACCCGGTGATTCGGCAGGGCCAGCCACGGAGCCGCGAGCAGCGTTAGATTAGGTCACGAACACCAGTGGCACGGTCATCACATCCTGCGCCGGGGTCAGCAGGTTGGCGCGCTCGGCGGCCCCCCTGATCACGACCCCAAGCACCAGCCATCTTACAAAAAGATAGCCGAGCACCTCGATCGCAAACGGCGCGGTGCAGGCGGCAGCGCGAAGCACGCCGGCCAGGGCCGGCTCTCGCGCCGATTCGGATCGCTCGCCGACGCGGGAGGGTCCGAACAGAAGTACATACAGCGCGACCAGCGCGGGAAAGACCGCTACGCTTTCGTGACACAGCAGCGCGGGCGCATACAGCACCGACGCGAGCACCATCGTGCGCGCGTCGCGCCGGGGCTTCATGATCAGATAAAAGGCCGCCAGTTCCAGCGCGGTACCGATCACCAACCCCGAGCCAGCCATCCAGGCCACAGCCTGCGCGTGAACGGGAATTATCCCAAACAGCAATGCGGCGAACAGCGCAGAGTTCGAGTCGCCCGCGAGCTCGCGCGCGATCTTGAACACCAGCCAGACTGCCAGCAGGTGAACCGCGAGGATCGAAGCATGCCAGAACGGCGCGTGGAGGCCGACCAGATGGTAGTCAAGCCAGAACCAGATGAGCAGCAAGGGCCGATAGTTTCGGGAGTGGGGAAGATAGGTGGCACCTTTGACGAACCAGAACTCCTCGTGAGCAAGCGCCTTCAACGGAAACGACCAGTCGCCGAGCGCGACGTTCTGGACAACCATCGGGTTGTCGTCGAGCGCAAACCCGTTGCCGAGGCATCGCGAACATGCGATCGCGGTGACCAGCATCGCGCCGGCGATCATCAGGCTCTCGCGATGAGTCTCCCAATACGGCGCCCCGCGGGACGCGGGCACAGAGAACAGCTTCCGGACCTGCCGAGCCATCAGGGACGGCGGCTCCGCGACGGGATGGGCATCGCAGTCATTTTCTTATATGCAGCACAAGGCCATCCGAATTTGCAAGTCACAGTTTCGCGGATGCCCGGTTGCGTATTGGAACTGCCCTTGGATGCGACTGGAATACGCTCGCCGGGGTGGGAGACCCGCCGCTGGATCTCGCTCGGGGCGCTCTTGACCTATCTGCTCGCTGCTACGATCCTTGCTGTGCGACAGCGACGCCCCGGCACGTCAGCCTCCGTGGCGCCCGGCCTCCAAGCCGAAGCGACCGGACCGCGGCCCCCGACGTTGCGTTTCTGCGCCGCACGCATCCGCGGGGACTGGGGCGATATCCCCGACTTGATCCGTCCGGAAATCTATTGGCGGCCCTCAATAATTCGAAGCATCATGGCCATGGGCGCCTACGGAGTCGATCTGTTCTTTGCGCTAAGCGCATTCTTGCTCACGCGGCTCTTTCTACGAGAGCGCGCAGCTACGGGAAATATCGACGTTCTGGTCTTCTTACATGCGGCGAATTCTCAGGATCTGGCCGCTGTACTTTTTCTTCATCGCTCTCATAGCCTGTCCCGGCCACTTTTTCCCGCTGTTTTCGTCGTCGCCCGTCTATTTGCTGATGCTCGTCGCGTTTCTGGGAAACTTCCGGAGGGAGCCCTTTTCTGCCCTGGGGATCCTTTGGGGCGTTTCGATTGAAGAGCAGTTCTATCTGCTGTGGCCCCATGTGATTCGACGAACCTCTGTGCGCGGGAACGAGACTCGCCGCCCTGGTTATGTTCGCGGCTTCGACTCTCGCGCCGAGCGCGGCGCGAATGGTCGGGTTTTGGGAGCCGGAGGTCTGGACTAACACCTTCTTCCGGCTGCATTCCTTCGCCGTCGGTATTCTGATCGGTACGATTCCGCACAACAGAGTGGCCGCCATGCGTCTGCGCTCGCGAGTGCTGCTGATAGCGGGGAGCCTGACGCTTTGGTTTCTTGCCGCTCAATACGGCGAGATCCCCTGGTTCTTGAGCGTGTTCAAGGTGACGCTCGGCTATCCGGCTATCGCGCTGGGTGCAGGGAGGCCTGGTGCTGGCCGCTTTGGGTACCGGCGCCACACACCCGCGACTCGCGGCCAATCGAAGACTTGTATATCTTGGCAAGATTTCGTACGGCCTGTATGTGTACCACGCTTTCGCGATGGCTCTCGCCAAACTGTCCATTATCCTTCTGCTTCGGGGCTTGGCCATGCGCTGGCCGGAAGTGATGGTGCCGCTGGGCTTGGCAGTTTATGTGTTGTTGTCCTCGGCTCTGACGCTCTGCTTCGCGATGGCTTCCTATCGGTGGCGGGAGAGCCCGTTTCTGAGACTGAAGGATCGATTCACCCTCGTTCCATCCCGTCCGGTTTGAAGCGAACCGCGCGCATTCGCGTTTAGTGGTGCTGCTGCGGTATCGGTTCCCAATCCCGACCCAACGCGAATGCTTAAGATGGGGCTTAAGAAGTAAATAAAAAGGATATGAAGTAAAGTCAGCCAAGACTGTAGCGCGAGCGCGCGTTCGGTCTCGCATTTCCGGGTCAAAACGGCTGCGCCCGGATTTGGTTCGCGGTCCGTGCGCCGCAAAGCCACGGCTTGCCTTTCGGCGAGCCATAGATAGAAAATCAGTCCGTGGGTCTCGCCGAGCAAAGCGCATACCCGGTTCAACCGGCCAGATGGCGGGCGATGTGGAAGCTCGCCCGCCCGCATCAGTGGTCGAAGAACGCGGTGATTTTTGCGGCTCTGATCTTCAGCCAGCGGCTCTTTCACTGGCATGACCTTGTGCTTACCGTGATGGCGCTGATCGCGTTCTGCGCGGCGTCGAGCGTCGGCTATATCGTGAACGACATCTCCGATCGCGAGGCCGACCGCAGGCATCCGGAGAAGAGACACCGCCCCATCGCCAGCGGCGCGCTGAAAGTGGGCGATGCGGCCGCGATGGCGTGCGTGCTCGGGGCGGTTGGCACGCTGCTCAGCGTCGCCCTGGGACCCTGGTTCGTGTGCCTGACGGCTGCTTACGTGGCGTTGCAATTCGCCTACTCGCTTCGGCTCAAGCACATGGTGATCGTTGACGTCATCACGATCGCGGTCGGCTTCGTGATGCGCGCTTTTGCCGGTGGCGTCGCGATCCAGGTCGAAGTTTCCCCGTGGCTGATCTTCATCACCTTTGCGCTTGCGTTGCTGCTCGCGCTGGCCCGCAGGCGCCACGAGTTGATCGCGCTGGGGGTGGGCGCCGCGTCCCATCGCATCTCGCTGGACCATTACAGCGTCAGGCTGATCGATCAGATGATATCGATCTTCGCGGCCACGACACTGGTGGGTTACATGATTTACACCGCCTCACCCGACGTTGAGCGCAAGCTCGGCACCAGCCATCTGTACCTGACGGTTCCGTTCGTGGTGCTGGGCATTCTGCGCTACCTGTATCTGATCGTCGAGAAGGGGGAAGGCGGCGACCCTTCGCGGCTGCTGTTGAAGGATCGCACGCTCCTGATGTCGGTGGTGCTCTGGGTCGCGGCCGATGTAATAATACTCTACTTCTAGTTTAGGCGTTTCTTCCGGCAGCGGCGGGTCTGCAAAGGGGGCAGCACGGGGGCAGGCCCTGCCTCGCAACTGATAGTGTTGAGAGAAATCATTGCGAATTTGCGGCCTCTATTGACGCTCCCCGCTTCAGCTTGGCATAAGAGGCCATGAACTTTCGTGATTGGCATGGTGCCAGGGAAATTCGGCCCCGGCGATCGCATCTGTCCGGCGCAATTCTGATCGCGGCCGCCTTGCTCGTCGTCGTCACGGTGCGGGCCGCACAGGGACAGTTCGTCAGCGGCGACGTGATTGTCGACGCGATCGGCCTGCAAAACGGGGGACCGCTGCACAACAACACCATCGATTATGTACTTCGATTCGGCTGTCCGCAGTGCGGCGAGGGGCTCGGTTCCAGGCGAACCGAGGGCGTCAATCGATTCGGACTGGATTTTTATACCAAATACGTCAGCCGACTGAGTATTCTTTCCGACGGCAACGTCGGTATCGGCACCAGCACGCCGAGTGAGCAGCTCGAGGTAAACGGCAACGCCAGGATCGACGGTTCGCTCAAATTTGATCTTCCCGATCCCGCCGATCCGTCATCTCATCTGGCTTACTCTCCGGTGTTGAGCCCTCAGCCGGCGTTGCTGTTGCGGGGCGAGGGTCAGCTCACCAACGGCGAAGCCTCGATTTCCCTGCCCGCCGGCTTCGAACGCCTCATCAGCACCGATTCCCGGACCGTAGTCCTGACCAACATCGATGGCTTCGACCCCATAGCTATCAAGACCCGCAACGGCGCGGAGATCGCAAACAACACTTTCAGCGTATACTCCTCGAATCCGAAGTCTTCGCAGCGATTCAGTTGGGAGGTCAAGGGCGTGCGCACCGAAGCTCCGGCGGCGAGCACTACGCAGTAGCGCCAGCTTCTTGAGACCCCGCGACAAGGGTAGGGGCTGGGCGCTGCGGGTTTCAGACCAGCGCGTCCGAACTGATAGCGACGACTGGTGGCGTATTCGTCGCCAGCGCCGAGTGTGAGCGGCGCGGGCAGGCCGCGGGCAGGATCGTGACGTGCAGTGATCGGCATCTACAACCTTGCGACGGCACTGGCTCTTGTGGCCGCATGCGGCTGGGCTTCGTACCTGATTGCGGCGCGGATACTGCCCGACGCGCCGGCCTCGACCCGGCTCGCCGGCGCGACCCTGCTGGCCTACGCGATCTTCTACCTGTCGTTCGCAATGCTGCTGGCGCCCGGACTGTTCGGCTTGTGGACCGCGTTGCCGTTGATTCTGATTCTGGCCGCGGCGTTGCATTTCGCGCTGCGCGGAGCCAACGCCGCTGCGCTTCTCAGGCTCGACGTACTGCGTCTGCGCGACCTGACGCGTGACTTCGCGGGAGGTCTCTTTGCCGGCGGCGGGCGCAAGGCTCTCTACGGCCTGCCCCAAGCGATCATTCTCGCCTTGCTCGCGGCCGTGGTTGTGGCCCGGGTTCTGCGCGGCCTGGTCGCGCCGTCGCTCGGATGGGATGCTCTCCTGTATCATTTGTTCAGAGCGGGGCGATGGGTCCAGCAAGGCCACGACGTGGTCCAGGCCGCGCCCGACACTTGGGGATTCTGCGAATACTATCCGGCCGCCGGGGACTCGTTCTGGTCGTGGCCGCTGCTGGCCGCCAGCGACGGAGAATTCCTCGCACCCGCCGGCTTGCTGATCTGGATCGGTCTGGTGCTGTCGGGTTACGCCGCCGCCCGGACGCTGGGGGCAAGACGCAAGCTGTCGATGCTCTCGGCGCTCTCTATCGGCTTTACGCCGGCAATCGCCAATGCGCTGACCGCGGGCTATATCGATACCATTGGCCTGACGTTTTTCCTGCTGGCGCTGCTCTTTACCACCCGAGCTTTTGCGACTCCCACGATCGCCGAAGCCAGTCTGGCCGGGCTCGCGCTGGGGCTCGCCACCGCGGTGAAGGTGACGATGGTGCCGGTGATGGCGATCGGATGGGCCTTCATCTTTGCCGGCGCTTTCAGAAAACGCTCGGGATGGCATCGCTATGGCGTTCCGCTGGCGGCCTGCGCTATCGGCGCGTTATTGTTCCTGAACTCTTATTGGCGGGTCTGGCTCGTCAAGGGCTCTCCTTTCTACCCGCTGCCGCTGACTCTGTTCGGGCGCGTGCTGTTGAGAGGAGACACGGAGTGGTCGCTGGTTCACTCCGCCAAGCTGGTGCATAACCTCAGCACGCCGGGCCTGCTGTATCTGATCTGGCCGTTCTCGCAACTGTACGCGACTGACTATCTGGGACTTGGCCCCCTGAGTCCCGCGATCTTGATTCTCGGCGTAATCGGCTGGTTCAAGGCCTTTGCGCGAGCCGGCAAAAGGGGAGAGCTGCTTTTCGTTCTCGCGATCGCGCTGCTGCTGGCTGGAGGATTGTTCTCGCCCGAGATGGCGGGGTTTCGCACGCTTCTGTTTCTGACTTTCGGCCGCTTCACGATGCCGGTGTGCGCGCTGGCGACGGTGGCAGCCGCCCTGTTCGCATCCCCAGGGATATCCATATTCTGGTGGCTGGTTCTGCTGGTCGATGGAGTTTTGTCGCTGCCGACCGGATTCACGAGTTTCGACGCCGGCGCGGTTGGCGAGCTGGCCGCGCCGATTCTGGTCGCGGGGGTGCTCGTGATTCTGATTCTGATGGTGGGTTGGCAGCGCTTGCGCAGGTTGGCGATTATCGCGGCCGGCGCGGCGGTGCTGGGACCGTTCGTGACGCTGCCGGGTATCCGATCCAGGCTGCGCTACCCGTACTATCAGGCTGCGGCAGCCATCTCGAACCCGGTCTATGATATGCACCTGCTGTCGCCAGCCTATGCGTCGTGGGCGCTGTGGGCCTTTCTCGATGATGGCAAGCCCCATCGAATTGCCGTGACCACCGGATGGGACGGGATCGGCGACAACTGGTACCTGTATCCTCTGCTAGGCAGCCGCCTTCAAAACACGGTGGTCTACGTGCCCGTGACCGCTGACGGTTCGGTGGTGAACTACGGATGGCCGAGCGCCTGGCCTGGTCAAGCGCGCCGACTTCAAGTCGTGGGTCGATCGGCTGAGGAGAGAGCATATCGACTACGTCGTGAGTCTGAATCCGCCGCCCCCGGAAAAGGTCTGGATGGACCGTGCGCCGGAGACCTTCACCGAGGTCATCGGTGACCCGGGCTTTGGGCCGGGAGTCTATACAATCCGTTCTGCTGGCAGGCCGCCGCGCTAGCCGGGTCGCGGCTTGCAGCCGGCACATCCAAACCACGGGTTCGGCGTGGATCGGGACGGGGAAGAGCCGGAGCGGCAACTACCCGATTCCGGCAAAATGTGCCAGGAGATCGGAGGCGGATCGAGCCTCAAGAAGCAACACCGGCACAGGAGGTGAGATTCCGGCCGTTGCTGGCGCAGGCTTACATTCTGCGGTAAGCCGCGGTAAACAAGGATAGATGAATCCCGCAGGTTCCCGAGCGCCGTTCTGTCAGCCTCGATGGCTGCCGAACCCGGTTGCGCGATTGTGCGTTGCCTTGACTGTGATCGCACTGCTGGCAGGAACCGGCTTGCGTGTGGTGTGGCTCGACCGAGTACCGCCGGGGCTCCATCCGGATGAAGCCTGCAATGGCTACGACGCCTACAGCATTCTCACCACAGGCCGGGATCATCATGGCGCCTTCCTGCCGGTCGTGTTTCAGGGATTCGGCGATTTCCGCATGGCGCTGTTCAACTATTCGCTGGTGCCGTTGGTCGCCGCGTTTGGACTGAAGACCGCGGTGGTGCGACTGGGTGCTGCGATATGGGGAATCGCCGATATGGCTGCCACAACGCTTCTCGCCGGCTTGATGCTCGGATTGCCAGGCGCTGCGGCCACCGCGTTGTTCTGCGCGCTTTCACCTTGGCACTTCCCGATGAGCCGGTACGGTATCGAGGCGACCGCGGCTTCCGCCGTCATCAGCCTGGCAATGGTCTGTTTTTTTTCTGTGGCTCCGCAGCCGCAGAGATCGCATTTCCTCCGGAAGCGACATGGCAAAGACGCCGCCAGACGCCCCGGTGCTGGCCTTCGACAGGTACTGGTTCGTGAATGCTCCGCTCGTATACCCAGAGTGGGAACACGGAATTTTCATGTTCACCGGAAACCAGCGAGTGCCCGGATCGGGGGCTTTTGCAATCAAGTATAGCGACGGCAGAGCTGCGTATTTCATCGTCTCGAAGTAGGGCGGCTGCGGCAAGCGACGTAGAGCCACGCGAAAAATCGGCCGCCTCACGCCGCCCGTCGCGGAATGCTGATGGTCGAGCCGTATATCGTACAAGTGATGGCTGTGTTGAAGAATCCGATCTACTCCGCTGTCGCCGGTTGCGGATGATTGGTAGCCTGATCGAGCCGGGTTTGCCGGCTGTGACCTCCGATGCGGGCGGGCGGAGCGGCGCGTGAAGGCGGAGCCGTAACGCATGGGACGCAGCCGTCTGATCGTGAGATCGCAGAGTTGCAATATGGACTTCAATAATAAGCGAATAGTCATTACAGGCGGAGCGGGCTTCCTCGGCAGGTATGTGGTCGAGGAATTGCACAGGATCAATTGCGACAACCTGTTCGTACCGCGCTCGCGGGACTACGACCTCAGGAAGCCTGAGCAAGTGCGCCTACCAGGTAGTTGTGAAATAGTCAGAGTCGTGAGCGAAGGCGCCAAGGGTCGCGCTATCTGCGATCTCCGGTCGCGCCCGGTGCGTCCCGATCGACAAGCGCGGTGCCACGCGCTCGCGAAGTCCACTTCGCGAAATCGCGCCCGCGAAATATCGCGCGGACTGGCGCGGGCCATCCGGAGTCAGGCTCGCCGCTGCGAGATGCGATCGCAAAGCCATACGCCAACGCCAGAGCCAACGCGGCCACGTTCACGATCGCGACCGCGGACGCGAACCGATCATGCGCCGCAAGCTCCAGCCGAAGGTCGTGCAATTGCTTGACGTAATACAGATTGGACAAGAGCGTGGCGCTGAGGGCGGCGAACAGGCCAAGCGTCGCGGCTGAGTCGAATGCGAGCGGGATCAGCAGCGCCACAGCGGGATAGAGATAGCGCTCGTGAACGTGCGGGGCGACAACGAACATCGCCAGATAGACGAGGAAGACCGCGAACAGAAGCATCCGCGGCGTCCGCTTGCGGTAGAGCATGAAGGCCACAAGCGGATAGATGGCGAGAAAAAGTCCCGTCGCCAGAACGAAGGCCCGAATACCTATTACCGTCGTCGAATCAGGCACGCGCGAGCCGGCCACCAGCGCCAGCAGGTTGAATCCGCCGGCAGAGGTATACCGGTAACGTTCTACCGCAGCGAAATAGAGCTGCAACATGAAGCCCCAGGGACGACCGATCTGGAACGGCGCGATGCCGGCGATCAGGGTGCCGGCGAACGCGGCAGCGATGCCGGCGTACTTCGCAGGCCGCGCTTCGAGGAGTGTCCACCACGCCAGGACCGGAAGCAGAAACAGCCCCTGCGGCTTGACCAGCACGGCGACGGCCGCGATCGCCCATCCCAGCGCGTGCCGCGAGTCGAGGACCAGCAGCACGCTCAGCAGAATCGGCAGCGCAAGCGCCGAGTCGCACTGGCCCCAGACCACAGTGTCGAAGAGCAACCCCGGATTGAGGGCAAACAGTAATGCCCCCGCCAGTGCGAGACGCGAGGGGTCCAGACGGCGAATCGCGGCGAAGATCGTCAGCCCGAGGACGAAATCCAGCACCAGCGCCGGAGTCTCCGTCGTCAGGCGAAGCACTTCGTAGCTGGGCGGCCCGAAAGCGGTCGCCAAGCTTCCGCACAGCCACAGGACGTACAGGTAACCGGGCGGGTAATCGCATACGGGATGCGAACTATATGTATAGATTCCCGACGGGCCGGCGTAGGTCATGCCCATCGACCACAGGGTCCAGCATCGGATATCGTTCCAGTAGCCGGGAAAGACCGGAAGCAGCAGAAGCTTGACGGCCAGAATGACGCCGAGCCAGGCCAGCGCGCGGAGCCGGCCGGAATCGCGATCGCGCAGAACCGGACCAAGAGCCGCGCAGATTCCCCAAACCAGGATTGCGAGCAGAGCCAGGCCGCAGAGCACTCCAACTCTGCGGCTTAGGATATCCAGTTCTTCCACCGATCCTACTTGAGGACCACGTTGTAGGCGGTCTTGCCGTCCGGATAACGCACGGTCAGAGCCGGCTCGGCAGGCGGGGAGTCCCAGCCCGGAAAGATGAATATTCCGTGGTCGAGTTGCTCGTAGCCCAATTCCGGGGAAGCGAAGAAATATCGGTCGAAGCGCAGCACCGGCGCCATCATTTTATTCATCCGCGCGACCGGCCCGCGCTGAAACCGGTCGGGCGGATAGTGCGTGAAAAACAATACGTAGATGTAGGGCTGGTTAATGTCCGCTAGAGGAAAGACCACCGGTTCGTTTTCGTCGCCCAGTCTGCCCAAGGAGCGCACCACCTCTTCGAGTCCGTACTGGAAGTCCTGCGCCGCTGCGATCGGATAGTTGACGAAGTACGACCTGACGAACCACGCGCCGGAGAACAACGCCCAGGCGGGAATCAGAACCGCCGCACCGGCTGCCACCACCGGAACCCCGGCGACGAGGTCGAGCAAGGTGGTAAAGCCAGACGCAGACAGGAGTGTCCAAGGCTCGAACGCGAGCACTCCATGCAGCGCGGAAGGGGAGCCCTTGGTGAGCGCTGCCGGCAGCGCAACCAGCATCAGCCAGCCGATAAGCAGAACAGTCAGCTTTCGGTAACGGGCGGAGAAGAGCGTGATCGCGGCCAGCGCGATCAGCGGAGCCTGTACCGGCAGGAGCTGACCGAAGTGCTGAGGATGATTGATCGCGAAAGAGTCGCCAGACGCGAACAGATACGACGGCGTGAAGTAGCTGGCCCATCCTGCGGCGACGGCCCGAAGACCGATTGCAAGCGAACCGGCGCGGTTCAGGACTGAAGTCTTTTGGAAGCGCACCATCATCCCGGGATGCAATCCGATGAGCACCGCCTGCGGAACCGCCAACAACACCACTATCGCCAGCGCAGCGAGTGCCTCGCGTCCGGCCTGCCGGAGTTCACGCCAATAGACCAGCGCGAGCCATCCGATAATCAACGGCGTGAATGCCTTCGTGACCGAATAGGCATACAGAGAGAGCCCGAAAAACAGTCCACTCAACCAAAGCCATCGATCATTCCCGTTCCGCAGCCAAATGAAGAAGCAGAGCATCGCGAGGCTCACGACTGCAGATGCGTTGGTCGCTTCAATCCCGAAGCGGCTGAACGGTAGATGCCACGGCGAGAATGCACCCAGCAGCGCCGCCATGGCCGCACCAGAAAGGCCAAACAGCAAGCCGCCGAGCATCGTAATCGCAGCCAGATCCACGATTCCCCAAATCGCCGCACCCAATCGCACCACCGCGGGCTTCAGGCCAAGGGCTCCGATCAGGGGCACCAGCGAGTAGTCGAACATCGCCATGCGATAGTCATTGAACCCCTGCATCACAAGCGGAAGGAAGTTGCCGTGCTGATCGCGTCCAGTGCGAAGGATGCTGTAGGCGTCGTAGCCATTGCACGCCTCGTCTTGGTTGAGGCCCGGCGGTACCTGGTCCAGCCACATCACACGCAGACCTATTCCCGCCAGCAGAGCGATCACTGTCAAAGCAAGCCACCAGCGGGCGCCCACGTTCGGCAGCCATCCAGGCTGATGGAACCCCGGCCGGGAGCCTACTGGACTCATCCGTCCCTGCCTACCAAAGAATATGTCCCTGCGCCAGTGCACGGCGGCGTGACCGCCGCGATACAAATACAGACCTTATCCGCGGGCAGGGTTTCGCAGGATTTCGTCCCGCAGCGTCCGAGCCTGATCGTAGCCGGGCGCCAGCGCCAGGGCGCGGCGGCATTGTTGGAGCGCGTCGTGATCGCGGCCCATCGCATGGAGTACGCGCGCTGCGAAGAAATGCGGCTCCGGATCGCCGGGCGAGATCTGCTGCGTCCGGTCAAGAGCGCGCAGTGATTCCTCGCCGCGATTGTCGTCCGCCAGCAACAGACCAAGCGCGGTCCAGGAGCGTGAATCATCGGGATAGCGCCTGACGAGGTCGTGCAGGACGTTTTCCGCCCCCTTGAGATCGCCGTGTCTGGCCTGGATCCGCGCGTAGGCGAGCCCGACGGCCTTATCTCCATCCGGCAGACTCCTGGTGTGCTCCAGCACTTCATCGCGATTCGTCACGTCACCCTGCGCGTCGTAGAGTTCGGCGAGCGTCACATAGGCGACGGTCGGCGCGCCGCGCATCAGCCTGAGCGCCCCGGAAAGTTCGCTCACGGCTTCCCGGTTGCGGCCCAAGCGTGCGTCTACCATGCCGAGTCGATAGAGCACCTCCGGATCCGGGTCGAGGCTCAGAGAGATTTTGAGTTCGCGCGCGGCGCCTTCCAAGTCGCCGAGTGACTGCAGCGTGAGCGCAAACCCGGTGTGACAAGTCCGGGACTGCGGAAATTCCTCGATACAGCGCGCGAACAGCGTGTAGTCGTCATGCCAGTAGCGCTGTACATTCCACAGCGTGCCCGCATACGACACGAGGAGCACTGATGCTGCCGCCCACACGAGCCTTCTCGCGGCCTCGCTCCGGTCTGCCAGGCGGGTCGCCCAATCGGAAAGCAGCAGGCACGATCCGGCCGACGCCAGATAAAGATAGGTGTCGTGGATGAACTGATCCTTGATGAACGCGTGCAGGTCCATCATCGGCGACAATGCGATCGGTATCCATCCCGCGCAGAACAGATACAGGCGCCACCGGGGACTCCGCCAGATCGAGCCGGCAGCCCGGCGGCGAGCGCGATCAGCGCCACGACCGGGACGCAAAAGCCGAGCGATGCGGGACTGGTTACTATGTCCAGACTGTGAGCCGGTCCGGCCATCCAGGGCACGGTCAGCAGCACTCGGTGCTGAACGCCCGTGGCACTGTCATGATTATCTGCGAGATCGGGGCCGGGTTGTATGGACTGGCCGGATTCGAGAACGTGAACCCGAGCGCGTACCTGCGGGCAGACAGATACAGCAGCATCTCGAGCGCGAATGGCGCCATGCAGACCAAGGCCCGGGAAACCCGCACTCCAAGAGGCGTGGGTGTGGAGTCCGCCTCCGTCCCCGGCTCGAGCAGAAAGACGTACCATGCCACCAAGCCCGGAAACGCGGCGGCGCTCTCGTGACTCACCAACGCGGCCGCATACAGCGCTAGCGCCAGCGGCCAGTTGCGGCGCCTGCCGTCGCGTTGCCTCATGAAGAAATGGAACGAGGCGAGCATGAGCGTGCCCGCCAGGGCGAGGTCGAATCCGCCGGGCCACACCACCGCTTCGGCATGGACCGGAAGCAGAGCGAAGAGCGCAGCGGCCAGCAGCGCCGGTTCCCGTCGCCCGGTCAGACCCAGTCCCACCTTGAACACCAGCCACGCCGCGACCAGATGCATCGCGACCATCAAGGCATGCCATCCGGCGGGTTTGAAGCCGAAAAGGTGGTAGCTAAGCGCCAGCCAGATCGAGAACAGTGGGCGGTAGCGACTGGTTGCGAGGGTGTCGTTGAACCAGCACTCTGACCTGGTCAGCGACTTCCACAGAAACGACCACTGCCCGATATAGGGGTTGGAGAGGATCAGAAAATCGTCGTCCCATACGAAGCCGTTGCCCACAGATCGGAGGTACACGACCAGCGCCGCCAGCAATATGCCCACCAGTATCAGCCGCTCACGGCCGGAGCTCCGGCCAGACGGGACGGCCATGGGTGGCCGGGCCAAGACGGCGGATTCTCGATTCTTCCCGGCGGGTTGCTCGCGCGCCATCATGCGGAGACGGAAGCGTAGCATTATGCCCGATAGACGCAAGCGCGCGCCCCGGATTGCAGGAGCAAGATTCGATTTCGGGGCCGCGCCGCTAATGCGGGGCGGCGCCACGCTCGATTTCGGTCATCAACGCCAGCGCGCCCGGATAGTTGGGTGAAGCGGCCAGGGCGCGGCGGCATTGCTGGAGCGCATCGTGATCGCGGCCCATCGCATGGAGTACGCGCGCTGCGAAGAAATGCGGCTCCGGATCAGCGGGCGAGAGCTGCTGCGCCCGGGCAAGAGCGCGCAGCGATTCTTCGCCGCGATTTTCGTCCGCCAGCAGCAGGCCCAGCATCGTCCACACCCGCTGGTCGCTCGGGTATCGTGCGCCAAGTTGGCGCAGGATCATTTCGGCGCCGCCGGCGTCACCGTGTTTCATCTTCAAATGGGCGCGCAATAGTGATGCCGTCTCCGCCCCGTCCGGCGTGGACTCCGCGCGCTTCAAGAGCGCGTCGCTCTCTTGCGAGCGGCCCTGTGCGTCATACAGCTCAGCCAACTTGAGATAGGCCTCCGCCGGCGGGTCCGGATCGCGGGCCAGGAGCGTGCGGAGTGTGCGCTCAGCCGCCGCCGAATCGCCCTGGGTCTCGTAGAGTCGGGCTAGAGCGATGTAATTGACCGGATCGGGCTCCGGCTTGATCGCCAATCCGGCGGCGATTTCGAGCGCACCTTGGGCCGTCTGCCCGAGCTTTGCGTGTATCGACCCGCAAAGCACCATGTTGTCGGGATCAACCCACGCACGATGGCTTTTCGGAGCCAACCATTCGTCGCACTCGCTTGCGGCTCCCTTGATATCGCCGCCGGCGACCAGGGTCTTTTCGTGCTCGAAGTGGAAGAAAGCCGCTTCCGGAAAGACTTCGATGCAGCGAGCGAAGAGCGTCAGGTCGTCGTGCCAGAATCGTTGCAGGCTCCATAGCGATACTGCGCATACCGTCACAACCGCAACGGCGCCGCCCTGGACCAGCCTTTTCGCAAGCGCGCTTCGACGACCGAGCCAGACGGCAAAGTCCGCGACCATCACGCACCATCCGACCGACGGCAGATACAGGTACCGGTCCTGCACCAACAGCTCGGGACGAAAGCCCGACAGGTCCATCGTCGGCGCGATCGTAATTGCCATCCAGACTGCGCAGAAAAGGTAGAGGCTTCGATGTGGATGGCGCCTGAGAAACAATGCGGAGGCGGCCGCGAGCGCCAGGAGTCCCAGGGCGGGCAGGTAAAACTCGGGCGATTCGACGCTTGTGACAGTAAGCACGCGATGGGCGGGGTTCGCGCGCCACGGCATCACGAGCAAACCCACGTAGCCCGCAAGCACGCGCGGTGCATCCATCAGGACCTGGCTCCCGCTCAGGCTGTTGGAGATGGGGCGTGTCGAGGACCGGAGGACAAGTCTGCGTACAATCAGATACAGCAGCGCTTCGACCGCGAATGGCGCGGTGAAATTAAAGGCGTGGCGCAGTCGCGGCCTGACCGCGGCGCATCCCGGCTCGCCGGGCAAGTCAGGCAGAAGGAAGTATGATGCGACTAGGGCGGGGAATATGACGGCGCCTTCGACGCTCAGCAGCGCCGCCCCGTATAGCAGAACTGCGCCAGCGCGGCCGCGACGCGCTGCCCGGCCGGCAGCGATCACCAGATAAAACGCCGCCAACTCGAACACGGCGCCGAGCAAGTGCCCAGCCGCAGATAGCCATACCACCACTTCGGCATGAAATGGCAGCAGGCCGAATAGCAACGCCGCGAGCAGCGCGACGCCCGCGTCGCGCGCCAGCCGCTCCGCAATCCGGAACACCAGCCAGACGACGATCAGATGGAGTGCGACCAGCGTCGCGTGCCACCCGAGCGCATTGAACCCGAACACGTGGTAGTTGAGCCCCAGCCAGGCATCGGCAAGCGGCCGATAGAACCGTGCCTGCGGCAAGTGACTCGGGTCTCGGAACCACCACCAGTCGTGGAGGAACGATTTCCAGAAAAACGACCAGTCCTTGATGTAACGGTTGGTGACGATCATGACGCTGTCGTCGTAGACGAAGCCGTTCGCCAGGCATCTCAGATAGACGACCGCCGTGACGATCAGTACGCCGCCCAGCAGCAGCGGCTCGCGTGCGATGGGGGCCACGCCGGAATCACGGCGCTCGGGCATCTCCATGGCCTCGCATTATCCCGGTTTCGGAGGTTCCGGCAAAAGAGTCTGACTGCAGCGAGCTGTCGTTTTCATGCGTGACCGTCGGAATTGGCTGGCGAGTCTCGCGCCAGCGGCCTGCGCCTCGCGCGGTCGATCGTATAAGTGCAGACCTTATCCGCGGGCAGGGTTGCGCAGGATTTCGTCCCGTAGCGCCCGAGCCTGATCGTAGCCGGGCGTCAGCGCTAGGGCGCGGCGGCATTGCTGGAGCGCGTCGCGATCGCGGCCCATCGCATGGAGTACGCGCGCTGCGAAGAAATGCGGCTCCGGATCAGCAGGCGAGCTGCTGCGCCCAGGCAAGAGCGCGCAGCGATTCTTCGCCGCGATTATCGTCCGCCAGCAGCAGGCCCAGCGCGGTCCAGGGGCGTGAATCATCGGGGTAGCGCCTGGCGAGATCGCGCAGGGTGGCTTCGGCTCCCTTGAGATCGCCGTGCCTGGCCTCGATCCGCGCGTATGCGAGCCCGACGGCCTTGTCTCCGTCCGGGAGGCCCTTGGCATGCTGCAACACTTCATCTCTGTGCGTCAGGTCGCCCTGCGCGTCGTAAAGTTCCGCGAGCATTACGTAGGCGACGGCCGGCGCGTTGTTGCCCATCAGCTTGAGCGCCCCGGAAAGTTCGCTCACGGCTTCCCGGTTGCGGCCCAATCGCGCGTGCACCATTCCGAGGCGATAGAGCGCGTCCTTGTTCTGGTGGTCGAGTCTGAGCGCTTCGTCAAGCGCCGGCTCGGCTCGGGTCAGATCGCCTTCATCCGCGTAGATTGCGCCCAAATTCGAGTACGCCCGCTCAAGGAGAGGGGTAGCCTGCCGTGCTAGGCTCAGAGAGACTTTGAATTCTCGCGCAGCGCCTTCCAGATCGCCAAGCGACCTCAGGGCTCCCCCGAAATCGAGATGGCAGGTGCATGACTGTGGAGACGACTCGATACAGCGCGCGAACAGCGCGGCGTCGTCGTGGTAGTAGCGCTGTACATTCCACAGTGCACCGGCATACCCGACCAGGAGCATAGATGCTCCCGCCCACACGAGCCTTCGCGCGGCCTCGCCCCGGTCCGCCAGCCGGGTCGCCCAATCGGAAAGCAGCAGGCACGATCCGACCGACGCCAGATAAAGATAGTTGTCGTTGACGAACAGATCCTTGACGAACGCGTGCAGGTCCATCATCGGCGACAATGCGATCGGTATCCATCCCGCGCAGAACAGATACAGGCGGCGCCGAGGACTCCGCCAGACGGCAGCCGGCAGCCCGGCGGCGAGCGCGATCAGCGCCACGACCGCGAGGTAGAAGCCGGGCGACGCCGGACTGGTTACGACCTCGAGCCTGTGGGCAGGTCCGGCCATCCAGGGCATGGCGAGCAGCATCAGGTAGGTGCCGAACGCACGCGGAACTGTCATCATTATCTGCCAGATCGGGGCCGGGTTGGATGGACTGGCCGGATTCGAGAACGTGAACCCGAGTGCGTACCTGCGGACAGACAGATACAGCAGCATCTCGAGCGCGAATGGCGCCATGCAGACTAAAGCCCGGTAAACCCGCACTCCAAGAGGCGTGGGTGTCGAGTCCGCCTCCGTCCCCGGCTCGAGCAGAAAGACGTACCATGCCACCAAGCCCGGAAACGCGGCGGCGGCCTCGTGACTCACCAACGAGGCCGCGTACAGCAGCCAACGCCAGGGACCAGTTGCGGCGCCCGCCGTCGTGTTGCCTCATGAAGAAATGGAACGAGGCGAGCATGAGCGTGCCCGCCAGAACCTCGCAGGATGCTGCGGCCCACACCACCGCTTGGGCATGGACCGGAAGCAGAGCGAAGAGCGCGGCGGCCAGCAGCGCCGATTCTCGCCGCCCGGTCAGACCAAGTCCAGCTTGAATACCAGCCACACCGCGACCAGATGCACCGCGACCGTCAAGGCGTGCCATCCGGCGGGTTTGAAGCCGAAAAGATGGTAGCTAAGCGCCAGCCAGATCGAGAACAGCGGGCGGTAGCGAATGGCTGGGACCGTGGCGTTGAACCAGTACTCGGACCTGGTCAGCGACTTCCACAGAAACGACCACTGCCCGATACAGGGGTTGGAAAGGATCAGCAGATCGTCGTCCCATACGAAGCCGTTGCCCAGGCATCGTAGGTACACAACCAGCGCGGCCAGCAATATGCCCGCCAGTATCAGCCGCTCGCGCCCGGAAATCTGGATGCGCCGGACGGCCAAGGGTGGCAGGCTCAGGCCGGTGGAGCCCCGATTTTTCCCGGCAGGTTGCTCGCGCGCCATCATCCAGAGACGGAAGCGTAGCATCACGCCCCATAGACGCAAGCGCACGCTCCGGATTGTACGAGCAAGATTCGATTTCGGGGCCGCGCCGCTAATGCGGCGCTGCGCCACGCTCGATTTCGGTCATCAACGCCAGCGCGCCTGGATAGTTGGGTGAAGCGGCCAGCGCCAGGCGGCATTCGTCCAGCGCCTCGCGGTCGCGATTCATGGCATGAAGCAACTGCGCGGCAGCGAGCCGGAGCGCAGGATCCCCCGGCGCAAGCCTAGCCGCCTCATCGTAGGCTGAGAGCGCCTGGTCGTTGTGGCCTTGTTGAGCCAGCACTTGCCCGAGCATCGCCCACGGCCGTTCGTCGTCCGGATAGCGGCTGGTCAGGCCGCGCAGAAGAGTTTCGGCGCCGGCGGCATCGCCGCTGTCGATCGCGATCCGGGCGCGGGCCAGGCCGGCGGCATGCGCGCCGTCGAATAGCGTCTCGGTATGTCTGAGCACCGCTTCGCTTTGCGCCGGCTCATCGTTCAAATAGTAGAGTTGGGCTAACACCATGTAGGCGTAGGCCGAAGCATTGGGCAGCATGCTCAGGCCGCGAGCGACCTCTTTGGTGCCCTGGTCCAGACGGCCGAGCTGAGCGTCCGCCTGTCCGAGCTCGAAGAGCGTCCGTCCGTCGCCCGGATCCAGATCGCGCGCCATGCTGAGCTCGCGTGCAGCCCCCGACGGGTTGCCGAGCCGTCGCAGCGTTGTTCCGAGCTGAGAATGACAGATCTGCGCCTCGGGAAAGTCGGCGATGCAGCGCACGAACAGACTGACATCGTCGTGCCAGACGCGTTGCGCTTGCCAGAGCGACCATGCAAAGACCAGCGCTAGCGCCGCCGACGCGCTCCAAGCCAGGCGCGCGGCCCATGCGCCCGTGCGAGAGAAGCGGGCAATCCAATCGGCGACCAGAACGGCCGAACCGGCGGAAGCTGTATACAGATAGTTGTCCGGAACCATCTGGTCAGGCCTAAGCGCCGGCAGGTACATCATCGGGGCCAGGCTCATCACGATCCAGCCCGCGCAGAACAGGTACAGCTCCCGGCTGCGGCGCTGCATCGGAAGCATGAACAACGCCGCCGCCAGCGACGCGAGAATTATCGCGGGCAGCCAGAACCCCGGCGCGCGCAGACCGGAGACGACGAGCACCCGATGGCCTGGGCTCGCAAGCCACGGCATCGCGAGCAGCTCCAGATAGCCCGCCATCACTCGCGGCACAGTGGCCGCGAATTGAACGGCATCGATATTCCTCGCACCCATCGCCTGATTGCCGAGTATCAGCTTTCGAACCACCAGGTAGATGAGCGTCTCCGCCATAAAGGGCAACGCGCAGACCAGCCCATGCCGGATGCGCCGGACGAGCGGGGCCGGTCGGGACACCGCGCGCGAAGCTGGGCCGCGCGATTCGAAGAGGAAGCTATAGAGGGCAACCAGCCCGGGAAACGCGGCCGCACTTTCCCCATGGCTTAGAAGCGCGCCGGCATAGAGTACCAGGCTGACCAGCCAGCAGCGCCGCCAATCCGTGGCGCGCTGCATGAAAAAATTGAATGCTCCCAGTTGAAACGCGCCAGTCAGCGCCAGTCCGAAGCCCGTCGCCCATGCTACGGCCTGGGCGTGAATCGGCATCAATGCGAACAGCAGCGCCGCCAGTAACGCGGCCCGAATGTCGCAGGTCAGGCGCGCGGCGATTCTAAATACCAGCCAGACGGCCAGCAGATGCACTGCGACCATGGTCGCGTGCCATCCCACCGGGTTGAGTCCGAAAAGGTGGTATTGCAGCGCGAACCAGATCAGGAGGAACGGCCGATAGCGAGGGCTCTGCGGCAGATGGAACGGGTCTTGAAACCAGTATTCGTCCCTGAACAGCGACTTCCACAGGAATGACCACTGTCCCAGGTAACGGTTGCCAACGATCAAGATGTTGTCGTCGTAGACGAAGCCGTTGCCCAGACATCTCAGATAGACGACCGCCGTGACGATCAGTACGCCGCCCAGCAGCAGCGGCTCGCGTGCGATGGGGGCCACGCCGGAATCACGGCCCTCGGGCATCTCCATGGCCTCGCATTATCCCGGTTTGCGAGGTTCCGGCAAAAGAGCTCACTGCAACAGGTGCGTAGAGTCAGTCCCGGATTGAGCCGGCGCGGTCAGGCGCGATTTCATCAAAATTACCTGATACGGATTCCAGATCGACATCACCTAGTAGATCGTTGCTTCAACGTTGCTCTGCGCGTACTCGCTGTCCGCGATCTCCCCGCGGCCGGAGTCGCTCAGGAAGTCGCGATACGGCGCCGCGCTAGCCGGAGCGAGACTTGCAGACCTTATCCACGGGCAGGGTTGCGCAGGATTTCGTCCCGCAGCGCCCGCGCCTGATCGTAGCCGGGCGCCAGCCCCAAAGCGTGGCGGCATTGCTGGAGCGCATCGCGATCGCGGCCCATCGCATGGAGTACGCGTGCCGCGAAGAAATGCGGCTCCGGATCAGCGGGCGAGAGCTGCTGCGCCCGGGCAAGAGCGCGCAGCGATTCTTCGCCGCGATTTTCGTCCGCCAGCAGCAGACCCAGCATCGTCCACACCCGCTGGTCGCTCGGGTATCGTGCGCCAAGTTGGCGCAGGATCATTTCGGCGCCGCCGGCGTCACCGTGTTTCATCTTCAACTGGGCGCGCAATAGTGATGCCGTCTCCGCCCCGTCCGGCGTGGATTCCGCGCGCTTCAAGAGCGCATCGCTCTCTTGCGAGCGGCCCTGTGCGTCATACAGCTCAGCCAACTTGAGATAGGCCTCCGCCGGCGGGTCCGGATCGCGGGCCAGGAGCGTGCGGAGTGTGCGCTCAGCCGCCGCCGAATCGCCCTGGGTCTCGTAGAGTCGGGCCAGAGTGATGTAGCCGGCGGGATCGGAATCCGGCTTGATGGTCAATCCTCTCGCGATCTCGAGCGCAGCCTGGGCCGTGAGCCCCAGCTTCGCGTGCACCGTCCCGCACAGAATAAGGTTCCCGGGGTCAGACCATAAGGGCTGGCCGTTCGGATCCAACCATTTATCGCACTCGCTCGCCGCTCCCCTGAAATCGCCGCCGGCTACAAGAATGTTTTCATGGATGGAATGGTACATACTCGCTTCGGGAAAGACCTCGATGCAGTGAGCAGCGAAAGTCAAATCGTCGTGCCAGAAGCGTTGGACATTCCACAGCGACAGCGCAAAGGCGGCCGCAACCGCCGCGCCACCGCTCCAGACCAGTTTGCTCGCGTAAGCGCGTCTGCGGTCGAATCGGACAGCCAGGTCGGCGATCAGCAAACACGATGCAATCGACGGCAGATACAGATACCTGTCCTGCACCAGCAGGTCCGCGCGAATGCCGGGCAGGTTCATTGCGGGTGCGATGGTAATCGCAATCCAGACTGCGCAGAAAAGGTAGAGCCGCGCGCGCGGAGACCTTCTGAGCGCAGGCAGCGAAGCGCCCGCAACCACCGCGAGGGCGAGGGCCGCCAGACCAAACTGGAGCGAAGCAAAGCTCCTCACCGGAAACACGCGATGGGCAGGATTCGCGAACCACGGCATCATGAGCAGGCCGAGGTATGCGGCGATGACCGACGGAGCGGTCATCAGGAGATGGCTCATGGTCATGCGGCCCAGCAAGATGCGCCGGTCAGTCCCGAGCACCGCAGCGCGGACGATCAGATACAGGACCGTCTCGATCGCGAATGGCGTGACGCGGACGAGAGCACGGCGAAGGTCACGCCCAAGTAGATCGCGTCGCCATGAGCGGGCCGGCGTCGCGTCGGGAGTCTCGAGCATCACGACGTATGATGCGGCGAGCAGCGGAAACATCACGGCACTCTCGATACTGAGGAGCGCCGCTGCGTAGAACAAAAGCGCCGCCGGGCGATCGAGGTTGCCGGTCACGCGGGGAGTTATGAACAGATAGAACGCCGCCATCTCGAACGCGCCGCCGAGCAAATGCCCGATCGCGGACGGCCAAACCACGTCCTCGGCGTGGAGCGGGAGCAGGCCGAACAGCAGGGCCGCAACCAGAGCGACGGCGCTATCGCCCGCGAGCCGCCGGGAAACCTTGAACACCAGGAATACGGTCACCAGATGAACCGCGACCATCGCCGCGTGCCATCCGAACGTATCGAACCCGAAGAGGTGGTAGTTGAGCGCCAACCAGAGGTCGGCGACCGGCCGATAGAACCGTGAACACGGCAGGTGGCGCGGGTCTCGAAACCACCAGAAATCGTAGCGGAAGGACCTCCACAAGAACGGCCAGTCCTTGATGTAGCGGTTCGTGACGATGAGGCGATCGTCGTCGAAGACAAAGCCGTTGCCCAGACATCGCAGATAGACGACCGCCGTGGCGATCAGGACCGCGCCCAGCAGCAGCGACTCGCGCCCCATGAGGGCCGCGCCGGAATCACGGCGCTCGGGCATCTTCATGGTCTCGCATTATCTCGGTTTCGGAGGTTCCGGCAAAAGAGCTCACTCCAACAGGTGTGCAGAGTCAGTCCCGAATTGAGCCGGCGCGGCCAGGCGCGATTTCATCAAAATCACCTGATACGGATTCCAGATCGACATCACGTAGTAGATCGTTGCCTGAGCCCCGCTCTGCCTGAAGAAGGGCAGGAAGAACGGCGCGTATTCGCCAGCGCGGCCTCTTCACGGCCAGGGTCGCTCAGATAGTCGCGATGCGGCTGGTGCATGAAATAGGTGTCCCCGTCTCGGGCGCCGTTGAAGATCACCTGAGGTTCGGACCACGGGCCCCAAGGGTGGCCGGCCTGGCGGAGGTTTATCCCGCGCGGATCCTGGCATGCGTACAGCATCAGCCATTTGCGCACGCCGGGATTCCATTGGGCCGACAGCTCGCCGACGCAGTGGCTCTCGAACAGGGGCGCCGCCCGGTCTTCAGTGCGGCTCCAACGCGGCGTTGCGGACCCCGGCGCGAAGCCGGCGAAATACTGTGTGCTGCCGCTTTCCGCCAATTTGGAGAGCGGGAGCACGGCCAGGTAGGGCTGGCTCGCCCGATATCGGTCGCCGCCTTCGCTTCCCCAGACCAGCAGGACTCTGGCGCCGCTATCGGGCGGCAGGCCAGGAATCAGGTTTCGATCCGCGACCGCCGCCCATACGTTTACGAACTTCGCCGAGGAAAACTCGCGGACCTCGGTGAAGGTCCTGCCACCGTCGGCCGAATATCCCAGCACCGACCGGACGTAGGGCGAGAGCTGTCCGTGTAGATGACCAAGAGCAAAGAAAACATACATCTTGTCATCAAGGCCGAACCCGCCGATCGGAACCTCGAAGTTGCCGAGACCGATCGGCTTGCCGCTCCGGCTGCGAAGCTCGGGGCTGGCGTACGCTCCGCTCGGGCCGGTGACGAATTGCAGGACCAGGCATCGCTCGGGATCGCTGCCCAGCGTGTAGGCGATGCTGTCGTTGAACTGGTCCGAACGCCGCTTGAGGTTGTCGCGTCCGGCGAAGTATTCGGTCGGTTCGGTGTCGCCGAACAGGAACTGCGTATGCCCCTGGTACTCGAACGATGCGCCCAAGTCGGTCCCGGAGAGGCCAAACCGGTAGCCGGTCTCGTTGAGGGTCGTGTCGCCGGCCTGGCGGTCGAGCTGTCCCGTGAGACTGGCAGATTTTTTCGGTGCTTCCCGGAATCCAGACCGCTTCATTCCGCTGACGGCCGATTGAAGGGTTGCTGAAAGGCGCCAGGAACTCTGGACCCGTTGGACCGCAGCCGGCGGCGAAGGCGGCCAGCAGCACCATCGCCGTTGCGGCCCGGACACTGCGCAAACGTATCACGCCGGAAACGCCGCCTTGCGCCCGCCCACTTCCGGTCCCGCGTATGCCGCCGTTCGCTCTGCACGCATACGCTTGTCCTGCAACGGTCTACGCTCGTCCTAATGGATTGCTTATTGCTTCCTGATGGATCGCTTCGCCCAATCGGCCCGCTCGCCAACCGCTCGGGAGCCGGGATGGCCCTCGCGAATTTCGCGGCGCCCGACGCGGCGCGCGGCGCAGTATCCGAGCGGCTCGGCCTTCAGCGGCGCCGCGATTTTATCAGAACCCGAAGTGGCTGCCAGCGCTGCGTTTGGAGCGGACTAAATAAAAGGTTTGCGGAGCAGGATTTGGAGCACTTGACAATTTCTGGAAACCTGCTAAATAAAGCTTCGGATTGGTCAGTTAACCTAATCTTTGGCAGGAGGGTACGAATATGAAGGGATTCCTAAAAGTAACAGCGGCCGCCGCTTTGCTCGCTCTGGCGATGGCGCCGGGACGGGCATTGGCAAGCGGCTCAGGCACGGCGACGCTGCCGGTATCAGCGTCCGTAACTAGCGGCTGTCTGGTCGGCACGGTCGGACTGAATTTCGGTGCCGTCAGCCCGCTAGTCGTGGAAGAGGACACTGGCGAAACTTACGAAGCAGTGGGCAATATTGAGATCGCCTGCGGAACCAGCGGCCCCACTAGCGGTTCGCAGATTACGGTCGCGCTCGACCAGGGCGCCAACGGTGCGATTGCCCCGATTCTCGGAATCGGCACGGCCGCGACTGCGATTCGTGCGATGACGAACGGGACGAGCTTCCTGGCGTACGATCTGTTTGAGCCTTCCGTCAGTAGCCTGACTGGCGTTATAGTCTCGAGCCTAGGCGCCGAGACATCGACGACAATCGAGTTCAACACGATGTATATCAGTTACGCCGAATACGCATCGTATATGACAACCGCCGCCGGTAACGAAAGCCCAGCGATTGTACTGAATGTCTACGGCTCGATTCCTAACGACCAGGTGCAGCCGTTGACCCCCGGTATCTATACCGATACCGTCAACGTTTCGGTCACGTTCTAGTTCTGTTTGTCTGAGGAAACTCGAAGCACGTTCCGGCGTGCTTCGAGTTTCGGAACAAGAGCAATCGGAGCACGCTGGCGTGCTCCGATTGCTTTTAGAGCCGTCCATCAATCCACAGTATCTTTTCCAACGTCTTGAATATCCCACGCTTTCGGTCCGTCAAATAACCGATATGGCGTCCAACAGGAGGAATGTGGAGAACCGCTCACACCGATCATACGCCTATGCAGGTCGTGCTTTATCTTATGCAGGTCCTGCCTTGCTTGCCGTTGCCCTGTGTGGAGTGTGGTTGCCGGGCCCGGCATTGGCAAGCGACGTTCTCAATCGTGCCGATTGGACTGTCGCTGACCCCAACCAAGACGACCGACTTGATCACTTTGCACAACGCAGGCTCTACCGCGGTCAGCCTTCAGACTCAGCGCTTTCCAGTGGGATGAGACTCCGGAGGGAAAGATCAAGCTGACGCCGACCGATGACGTGGTCTTTTTCCCGCCGATTGTCACCGTGGAGGGAAGGGAGGACCGCATCGTGCGCGTCGGCGCGATGGTGCCTTTCGGCCTTACCGAGAAGACCTACCGCCTGATCGCTGAGGAGCTTCCGCCACCTCGTTTCCAGGCGCTACCAGCCGGGGCGCCCAAACAGGTACTGACCAAAGTGGTCGTTCTGACTAGAATATCGATGCCGATATTTCTTTCACCGCCTTCCGTCACTCACCAGGAGAGCATCGATGGGCTCGCGGTTCAGAATGGCGGGGTGGTTTTTCAACTGAAGAACACCGGCAATGCTCACGTCCTGGCCGGAGCGGCCAAAATCACGGGCTGGACGGCCGACAACCGAGCGCTTTTCAGCACCACGGGCAGTGCTGCAGGCTACCTGCTGGCCGGCGAGCCGCTGCAAAGCCATATCGAGTTGCCCAACCCGCCCTGTAGTAAGCTGCAAAAAATTGCGGTCGAGGTTCCGATAACCGAGCCCTTCGGCGACTACGATTCTGCGGACCAACACGCTCAAGACCGAAATCCCGGTGAGCCCGGCGAACTGCGGGCCTGAGCGAGGGTCGAGACCCGCCGCGAACGGCCCCTGAACAACCGTTGGTGCCCGGGGATGCGCTTGAGTCGCAGGCATCTCGTCGCAGCCCGAAGTATCGCGCTTGTCACGGCGGTGGCGTCGATGGTTTTCCCGCTTGCGGTTCGTGCCGGCGATCAGCTCGCGGTCTTCACGCTGAAGGTCAACGAGGTGGCCAAGGGCGACGTGCTTGCCATCGTCCGGACTGACGATATCCTGGTCCCGCTCGACCAACTGGAGAAGCTGGGCCTGACCGGGTTGGGTGGAAAGCACGAAGAGATCAAGAAGAGGACTTTCGTCTCGCTGGCCTCGCTGGCGCCTGATCTCAAGTACGGCCTCGATCCCAAATCGGT
Source organism: uncultured delta proteobacterium (assembly GCA_963793115.1). Classification (GTDB taxonomy): domain Bacteria; phylum Desulfobacterota; class Binatia; order Binatales; family Binataceae; genus CAVVMA01. The sequence continues at coordinate 291,644 of CAWBYV010000004.1, read as the reverse complement.
AGCGCTGAAAATCGTAGTGCAGCCGAAACACCTGGGAGGCGAGGTCCTGGACCTGCGCAGGGCCCACCCGCCTGAGGGACTCGTCTACAGCCACGACACGAGTCTGTTCCTCAACTACAGCCTCGCCTCCAGTGACTTCAATTCCATCAGCTCGTTCGAAGAAGTGGGGCTGAGCATGTTCGGTAATTCGTTGCTCGACTCGACGTTCTCGGTCGGTGCGAATGGAATGATTGACCGGGGCACTACCAGCCTCACGGTTGACGACCTCCCCGACCTGAGGCGTCTGACGCTGGGCGATGTGACGACGCTCAGTACGGATCCGCTCGGCGGTGCCGCTTCCCTGGGTGGAATGTCAATCTGGAAATTTACCGGCCTCGATCCGTATTACTATCAGAGCGTCGGAGACAGCCTCAGGGCCGAAGTCTTGTCTCCTTCCACGGTCGAGATCTACGTGAACGGCCGTCTGGTCTCCAAACAGGATCTGCCGCCGGGCATATTCACGCTCCAGAACGTTCCCTATGCCGCTGGCGCAGGCAACACCGAGGTGGTGATTCGCGACGCCTTCGGCCGGGAGCAGGACTTCACGCAGCCCTACTACTACGCCCCCGCGCTGGTGCCGCGCGGAATGCATCTGTACAACCTGGCCTTTGGCCCTGAGAGAAAAAGCTCGAACTATAACGGCCCGTTCGTATTCTCAGCCAACGACAACTTTGGCCTTACGGACCGGATCTCGCCGGGGCTGCGCCTGGAAGGAACCGACAGCGGACTGCTGAGCGGCGGGCTCTCGCTGAATTTGGGCATGCCGGTAGGGACCCTGTTTTTGTCCGGAGCGGTGAGCGAAGCCCCGATGCCACCGGGCAGCGCGACCCCCGTACCCACTCCGGTACCGGCCGGTGGCAACAACTTGCCCCCTACGGTCACGGCCAACCCGGTGCTGCCGTTTGTCGGCGGGGGCGGAACGGCTATGGGCTATGGCGGCACGGTCAGCTACAGCTACGCGAGGCTGTTCTACTCGATCGGCGGCAACGTGCAATGGTTCAGCCCGCACTACGCAAACCTCAGCCTTGCTCCCCAATCGGATCGCTCAACTCTGCAGGTTGGAATCGGAGGGACTCTTCAGGTCAGCTCGCGAGCTTCGCTTTCGGGCTCGTTTCAGTATAGCAAGGACCGCGACGACGGAAGTCAGCAAACGGCCCTGATGACGGCAATCTATCGTCTGGGAGAAGGCGCGTCAGCTTACGCCAGTCTGTCGCGGTCGGCACAGTCGGGCGCTGCCTCTTCGATAACCTTGTCGGCTGGCATCAGCTTTGCCCTCGGAAGCGAAGCGAACCTTAATCTTGGGTACCAACTCCAGGAGGGCGCCGGGAGCGGTAGCCAGTACAGCGCCCAGTTTTCGAAATCTCCGCCCGCCGGTCCAGGCGTTGGTTACCTGCTTGGCGCGCAGACCGGGAGTCAAGGTGAATCGGACACCGCGGAATTGACCTACCATGGCGAGCGGACCAACGACGACCTGACTATTGACCGGACAGCCTCGAGCATGACTGAGTCGCTCAATGTCGCAGGATCGGTGGTGGCGATCGGGAGTCGTTTGATCCCGAGCGCGCCTTTAAGCGGCTCCTTTGGGCTGGTTCGCGCCGGAGGCCTGCCGGGCGTGGAAGTCTATTCGTCCAACCAGCTAATGGGCCAAACCGACTCCCGCGGCGACTTCGTAGTAGGGCAGTTCGGGCTGAGTGCGTACTATGGCAATCCGCTCAGTATCAACGAGCGCGACATCCCGGTGGATTACAGGATCGATGCCACCAAGGAGTATGTTGCGCCTCCGTACCGCGGGGGAGCCGTAGTGTCCTTCCCGGTGAGGCCGGTGCGTTCGTTTGTCGGCAAGCTCCAGGTCGTCCTGCCCGGGAAAACGGTGGTTCCGTCCTTTGGTCAACTGACGATGGACGCGGAAGGCAAGAGCTTTATCTCGCCGATCGGAAGAGATGGCGCGTTCTTTCTGGATAGCCCGCCGCTTGGGCGCTATCCGGCCAGAATCGACTTCGACAATGGGACATGCTCCTTCATGATCAACATACCCGACCTGGGACGGCCGTTTGTGCGGTTGGGCACTCTGCGCTGCACCATGCAGCAGGGCACTTGATGCGACTCGCCGGTCCGCCAAGAGTGATGGTCCTTATCCTCGGGGTGATGCTGGTGCCCGCGATGGCCGCGCCGGCTCGCGCAATATGCATGGTGAGCGCGAGCCCGATCGACTTCGGCAAGTATTCGGCGATCGAACGCGAATGGATCGTGGCGGCAGGAACCATCTCGTACACCTGTACGGGACCGCTTCCGGTCGGCATCAAGATCGCGATCGGCCGGGCATGCACTCGAAGGGGGACCTCAGGCGAATGATGCGCGGAGCCGGCGCCAGGCTGCCTTACTTTCTGACGCTCGATCCGCGCGGTTCGGTCCCCTGGGGCGACGGCAGCGGGGGCACCACGGTCTATTACAATGCGCACCCTCCCCGCAACCGCACCGTCACGATTCAGGTCTACGGCCGCATCCCGCCCGGCGAGCGAGTGCCGGCCAACCAGACTTTCCACGACGCAGTTCCGATCGTGGCCTATTATTGATACCGCCGCCTCGTGGGAAATAATGTCTATCTGTAGATTAGCTCCAGTGCGACGGCATATCCTGTGCCGATTCGGGGCCGTCTCGGCCGGGGTGGGCGCGTCTGCTTCGGCGCGCCACGATGCGTCATTAGACGCTTTCGCGCCGCCGCCGGCTCGGGAAACCGGGGGAGCCTTTTTTCCCTTGACAATCGCCGCACTCGTGCTAATGTTCGCGCAATAGGTGCGCCAAATCAGGTGCGCTTCACAATAGCAGGGAGGAACTTCCAATGAGAAAGCTTTTCTTATCCATTTTGGCGGCAGGGGTGCTGGCGCCATCGCTCGCAATGGCGGGCACAACAACGTACCTCTTCCAATACTTTAGCACCGGCAACCCCCCCCTCACCGGGGCGGCCATTGGCAGCAACGCGGCGAGCCTCTTCGGAACGCAGCAGTTCTACGTGGAATTGGCGGCAAAGGTTTCGAAAGGGACGAAGACTTGCCCCGATCTTTCTGCCACAGGGACCAGCACCTTCACATCGTCGGTGGTCGGGGTGCTCAAGAAAGTCGTCTCCTCGCCGGGTGACGAGATCGCTGCTCTGGGTAGTATTACCACGCCCGGTGTGGGCGCGGCCGGTCCGATTAGTGGCACTGCCTTTTTCGCGAGTCAATCGTCCTCCCCAGGCCTGACCAACGGAGACATCCTTAACACCAGCAACACGCCCTCGTCAGCCCTGCTCTGCGGCGGAAAGGCGGGGTCGAGTGGCCCTATTGGCACCTGCGGCAACGGCTTCAACTGCGTTCCCGGGATCTTAACGGCTAAGGCCAGTGCGGATCCGAACCTGCTGACCGATTGCTCCAATACTAAAAATGCCGGCCAGACGCTTACCACCACCGGGGGGATCACAACCGAGAACATAAACTCGTTCGTATATCCGTACGCGGGTAGTCTGTGCAACACGCCAGGCGAGACGTGGGCCGACTGCTGCCACGACAAGACCCTGGTGCTCCTCTCTGAGACCGCCAATGTCAACAACCCTAGTAGCGCCACTAACAACGGTCCCAGTACCATCGGCCTCGTGGTCGAACAGGGAGCCGGCGGCTACACCCAGTCATACACCCAATAGGCTGAGGCAAGTTTGGAATAGCCCGAGCGCTCCGAAGAGCGCAGCGGCGATAATGATATGAGTTGACGGCCGCCTGCCACGCAGGCGGCCGTCGGCTTTTTCTGATCTCGCCCCTCTGGCGAAGCGAGACTCTCCGCCCCGCAGAAAACCACCGCCGCACCGCGCCGTTCGGAGGACCGTCTTATCGTTGGCGCGTGGTAGAATCGATCCACTCAAACATGCCAGCGCGAGCAGCATCCCGTGCCGCGGCCAAGCGCGGCCCCGCCTGCGGGAGCCGTTACCGGCCGCGGCGCCTCGAACCCTCACCGACAGGATCATGCTCGGCGGAGTGCTGCTCGTCACGATCCTCGTGTATCTGCGCGCCCTGGGAAACGGCTTTGTCTACGACGATCGAACCAAGATTCGCGTCAATGACTACATCGGGCAATGGTCGTTCCTGTGGCAGTCGCTGCTCCACGACGAATGGTGGTTCCAGAGCACCGGCGATCTGCCGTGGAGCTCGCGCTATCGGCCGCTCAGCGACATCTGGTTCGGGCTCAACTATCATCTGTTCGGCTTGAATCCCGCCGGATGGCACGCCGCCACGCTCGGTGTGCATCTCATCGCGGTGTGGCTGCTGTTCAGGCTCGCGCTCCGCCTGACCGGCGATCGGCCGGTATCGCTGCTCGCGTGCCTGCTGTTCGCCGTGATGCCGGTGCACGTGCAGGCCGTGGTCTGGACTTCCGCGATCGGCCTTCTTCTCGCGGCCACCCTCGAGACGGGAGCGTTGTGCCTGTTCGCCTCGCGCGCCGGTTCGCGTTTCAAATTACCGCTGGCGCTCATTCTCTATGCGGGGGCGCTGCTGAGTCACGAGAGCGCGGTGGCGTTTCCGGGACTGATCGGACTTTACGTTTTCCTGCTCGAATCGGCGGCCGATGCCGAGAACGGAAAACAGAGCATCGATTCGCCGTGGCCGCGAGCGCGCCGCGCGTTGGCCGCGATGAGCCCCTTCGCGGCCGCGATGCTTCTGTATCTGATCGCGCGGCGCCTGGTGCTCGGAGCCTTCATCAACACCACGAACAGCGTATTGCCAGTCGGCGCTGCGCGAGTGTTGATGACTATTCCGCGGGTGGTTCTTACCGATCTGGCTGTGATGATTGCTCCGTCGACCGCCGGGTTGGCTCATCGGCAGCTTTTCGTCTCGAGTCCCGGCTCGGTTGATTTCGTTCGCAGTCCGGCCTCGCTCGATTTCCTGGGACCGGTAGCCGTGCTGGCCGTGCTTGCGCTGGTCTTTCTCCGGTCGGTCAGGAACCATCCTCGCCGCCGGCTTTACCTATTCTGCGCCGGATGGATCCTGATCGCGATCGCGCCGATGATGAACCTCGGCGCGATTACTCACTTCCTCGAAGTCCAGGATGATTACCTCTACCTCGCATCGGCGGGATGGTGCGTGATGTTCGGGGATTGCGTTGTGAGGTTCGTCCGCGCAGGGCGATCGATGCGGAGAAATCTGGCCTGGACCGCGATCGCGGCGCTGGTAGCCGTATATCTTGCGACGGTCTGGTCGCTCGAGCCGGTATGGCATGACAACCGCGCGCTGTTCGCACGCTGCATAGAGGATCTGCCCGAGGCCGTGGTTTGCCACGGCGCGCTCGGCGTAGCTCTCAAGCTGGAAGGGGATTTGCCCGGGGCTGAGCGCGAGCTTACGGAAGCGATCCACCTTGATCGAATCGGCATCTGGACCTGGCCCTTCGATCTCGCGCAGACCTATGGCCGGGAAGGCAGATTCGCCGAGGCCTGCGCCGAGCTGGACAGATCGATAAAAATGTCGGCCGAAGCTGACGCCCGCGATTATGTGATGCTGGCGAAGTTTCGCGATCTCGCCGGCCAAAGCGCTCTGAGCGAAGCGGCCCTGAAGCGCGCCGAAGCCGAACCCGACGGAATCGAGCGCGCGGGGCTGGCGCGCGCGGAAATCAGGATGTGGCATCGCGACGACGCCGGCGCGGAGGCAATCCTTCGCGGCCTCGCCGCCCGCTATCCGGGCAACTACCAGGTCTGGGACGAGATGGGCGCTGCCCTGGCCGATCAGAAACGCTACGATGAGTCTCTTTCTGACTACAAGCGGGCGATCGATCTCGAGCCCAATGAGATGTTGCCGCGCCTGTTCACCGCGAAGCTGCTTCACTCGATGGGCCGCGATCGGGAAGCGTTGGAGCAATGCCGCGCCGCGCTCGCGATCGAGCCCAATGACGGGGATGCGCAGGCGCTTGCAGCCGGCCTTGAGCGCAGCCTGCGTACTAGGATGAACGCCGCTCGGAAGCCCCGCGCCGAACGCCGCTTGCGCAATAGCGTTCCAGCCCCCGCAGCGATCTCCGCTGCGGCCGGCAATACCAGGATGCTGCTGGCCGGCGTCTCGATCGCCACGGTCCTGTTGTACCTGCCCTCGCTTCGCAACGGCTGGATCTATGACGACCGGGTGCTGCTGATCGACAATCGCGAGATCGGAAAATGGCCGTACTTCTGGAAGGTGTTTGTCCACGACGAGATTTGGTTCTTCGACCCGTCGCGGCTCCCGCAAAGTTCGCGCTATCGCCCCCTGAGCAACCTCTGGTACGCGCTCCAGTACCATCTGTTCGGCCTCAACCCTGTCGGTTCCCACGCGGCCGAGATCGCGTTGCATCTGGCCGCGGTGCTGCTGGTGTTCAAGGTCGCAGAGCGCCTGACTCGCGATCGCATCGCGGCGTTGCTTGCCTGCGCGCTCTTCGCGGTGCATCCGGTGCACGTGCAAACGGTCGTGTGGACCGCGGCGATCGGATTGCTTCTGGTTGGGGTTCTGGAGTCGGGGCGTTTTATCTTTTCATCGAGCGCGCGCGATCGCGTTGGAGAACCGCGGCAGCCTGGCTCTTTTTGCCCTCGCGCTCCTGGCTAACGAAATCGCGGTGGCGCTTCCCGCTCTCGTCGGCATGTATGTCCTCCTGCTCGAGAGCCCGCCCGATGCTTCATCCTCCCCGATCGAATCGTCCGATATCTGGCCGCGACTACGGCGGGCGATGGCCGGCGCGGCGCCGTTCGCGGTGGTGCTCGTTCTCTACATGCTGGTTCGCCGGCTCGTGCTGGGCTTCTTTCTGGGCGGGATGTTCAAGGGACCGCCCATCGGCGTCGCACAACTGCTGATGACCCTTCCCAGAATACTTTCCACGGACCTGGCTCTGCTCGTGATGCCCTCGTGGACCGCTTTCGCGCATCGGCAGCTCATCGTCAGCGATCCCCGCTCGCCCGACATCGTGAGGTCTGCGCTATCGCCGGACTTTTACGTGCCTGCCGCGTGCCTGATCCTGCTCGTGACCGCGTTCCTGGTTTCGCTCAGAAATCATCCTCGCCGCCGGCTCTCATCTGTTCTGCGCCGCCTGGATGGTAATCGCGGTGGCTCCGATGATGGATATACGCCGCGCCGGAATCACCAGGACTCTGCTCGTTCAGGACGACTACCTTTATCTCGCGTCGGCCGGATGGTGCGTGATGCTCGCCGACTGGACGGTCCGCTTGGCGCGCCTCGGTAGCGCCGCGCGGCGAAATCTCGCTCAGGCTGCGACCGTCGCCGTGCTGGTCATATACTCAGGCGTTTTATGGCGTGACGAGCATCTGTGGCACGATGAACCGGCGCTGTTCGCCAACTGCGTGAGATACTTTCCCGAGTCATCGGCCTGCCATAGCCAGCTCGGTGTCGCCCTGAAACGCGCCCGCGACGTTGCCGGAGCCGAGCCCGAGCTTGAGACCGCGGTCCGCCTCGATCCGGCGGACGGCCACGCGCTCCGCGAGCTTGCCAAGACCCACGCGATGCAGGGACGGATCGATCAGGCGACCCACGAGATGGACAGAGCGCTGAAGCTGACCGCATGGCCTCTGGTCTCGGACTACACGATGCTGGCGGAACTCTATGACCTCGACGGCCAGCCGGCTCAGAGCGAGGCGACACTGAAGTACGCCGAGGGGCTGCCCGGGGCCGCGCAGCAGCCTGGCGCGAGCGCAAATCAAAATGATTCACGGCGACGACGCAGGCGCCGAGGCAATCCTGCGCGATCTGGCCAATCGCCATCCGGACGAGTTCGAGGTATGGAGCGAGCTAGGGGCCGCGCTCGCCGATCAGAAGCGCTATCAAGACGCGATCGCGGCCTACGGCCGGGCGGCGCAACTCAAGCCCGACGACCCGTCTCCGCACGTTTTTCTCGCCATGATCTTTCATGCGGCCGCCCAGGATCGGCAAGCGCTGGCGCAGTGTCGCCTGGCGCTCGCCATAGATCCGGATGATGAACGTGCGCAGGCGATAGTGACCGAGATCAAACGCGACACGGATCGTCGTTAGCCCGGCTTCGCTCCCAGTTGCCGGGGCTGGCGCCGCATCTCAACGAAGGTTCTCTTTCGGAACGAAGCCTTTGTATCCGAAATAAGGACCCTCCTCCACCTCTGACCGCGGAGCCAAGGGAATCAGAGGAAAGAACCTTGACCTTCGTACCGCCGTCGATAGTTCTTGATTCCTTGTACGCAAGGCCCAGCGCGATCGACAAATATGGCTTCGCTCCTGCGTTGTATTTCGGATCTTCGATTCGTTGTTTTGTGTCCAGGATCGCTTTGTAGACATCCTCGTCCTGGAACACGATGACGGTCTTGCCTCCCTGGTCGGGAAGCAGCCGATGCTGGCAGCCTGAAACGGCGAGCGCGATCATCAGCGCGCTCGCGCCAAGCAGAAAACGGCGATTCTTCATGCGACCTCCAAGCCTGAGTCTTTGCTTCTTCTTATCATAGTCTGGTGGGTGAGTTTCCAGAGTCGAAGATCGCGCGCCGTACGCTTGGCCGCGGGCGGCGCGACGAAGAGCCGGCGTTGCCGATTGCCGGTTGAGTTTCGCACGAAGCTGAACTACAAACTCGGTAGCTCTGCCATTGCAGGAGGGACACGACGTGGGGACGGGATTTCTGCTCAGGGGATCCGGGCCGGGTCTGCGGCTCGCGGCAGCCGTCGCGCTGGCCGCGCTGATTGCCGTTGCGCTCCCGGCCGGTCAGGCGCACGCGGCGAAAGGCGCCAGCGCGCAATGTCACGGAGTCGTCGGCTTCAGTCCCAACACCACGGTTTTGCCGGAAAGCAATCCCACCGCCAGCCCCCCTGTCACCGCGAACGCGGGGATGACCATGAGCTTCACGAACTCTACCCCGGCGGCCGCTCTGCCCGGTAAGGGCAAGACTTCCGCGGTGGGCGGCTCATTCTACATATCAGTCGATCAGGCTTGCCAGGTTGCGGGCGCATCCAGCCCCCAGACTCCGTGCGCATACGGTGGCACGTTCACCGGCACCATCGACTCGTCGGGCGACATGACGCTGGACTATTCCGATCCCGCCGGTACCAGCACTCCGGTATTCGGGGGATGCCGGCAAATCTTCCTGGAGCAGCCGATCGAGAGGAATACCGGCGCCGCATTTATCACCACCAGCCTTTTCACGCAGACTCCCAAGAGCACCGCGCACGGCGCGCCCACACCCCCGGCCTGCGGCCTTATCAATACCCGCCTGATCCTCTCGTGTACCGCGAACAACATTTGACGAGCACCGCCATGAAGCACGCGCACGCATCACCAGCCGCGGGAGGACCCGCTATGAGAATCGGAACTGAAACCGGGCATCTCGCCGTGTCCGGCGCCGCGATGGCCTTGCTGTTCGCGATCGCTATTCTGTGTGGGCCGGGAGCCGCATTAGCGATCGCCAACCAGACCGTCCTTTGCCAGGGAACCATAACCACCAGCACCGATCCGAGCGTGCCGATCGGTCCGACCTTCTCGGTCGGCAATGTGGCCGTAAACTCCAAGGCCACCAACAAGAACTGCACCACCACCGTCTCGACCGTTACGCAGGTGACCCAGGGAACGTGCAACGGTCAGACTCCCTGCGTCGTTACGCTGACCGAGACCAACCTCGTCCCGGTCACGACCAATCCGGGTTGCGGAGCCGGCGTGCAAACTCCGGGCATCACGGTGTCGAACATCACGGCATCGTCCAATACCGATTTAATCGGCTGTTCGGTCACCTCGGTGGCAGACGCTTTCAGCTCGAAAAGCGGCGCCTACACGATGACACTCACGCCGACGACCGCGGGCTCTTCCACCTGCGAGGCGGCGGGCACCGGCGGATTCACCATATGTACTTCGTACTCCCAGTGAGCGGGGTAATCCGCCATACTTTTCGCCGGCTTGCGCTACAAGAAGGCTGGCTGCCTCCGATGGAGGGTGGAGAACGTGAATAAGGACCTTCGATCCGGGAAGCTGGCGCCGGGGCCGCTGCTGGTAGCTGCAATCGTGGCGCTGATTACGGTGGTCGGAGCATCGACGCAGAATCGGCGCGCGCTGGCGGCGACAGGTGAAGCTGCCGCGACCAAGAAACCCACGCCCACACCGAAGCCAACGCCAACACCAGTCGTCAAATTTTCCACCTCAGTCACCGGGCAGGCTTTGTGTCGCGGAACAATCGGCGTGACCACCGATTCCGATCCTGGTGACTTGCCGGCGGCCGACATGTACATGGAGTGGCCTTCTTTAAGGGAAGTCCCTCCACCGCGCCCGCGGCAAAAAAACCCGTCGCGCTCACCGGCCTCGTCCTGACGGCGATAAACGGTGCCTGCTTCGGTTCAGGCGGAACCGCCCCCTGCGCTCAATATGGAGAATTCTATGGCAGCATCACACTTGGCACGGGCGGCGGCCCCAACCCCATGACCATGTCGTTCGTACCCAATGACCCGTCTCTGCCGAGTGATGACGTGCTGGACGGATGCCAGGCGAGCTTTCAGGTCCTCCCGTATTCCAAGGGCACACAGGCGTACTTTGTCAGCACGGGCCCGCTAACCCAGGATCCGGCGCCAAGCGCCGACGCCTGTGGTGCGATCGGCACGAGCATCGTCGTCTCATGTCAGGAGATCAATTCGTGACGCTCTCCGGGCCTGGACCCGCTCAATTACGGAAGGCAGGAAAAATTGCGATGAGAACGATAACTCACAAGAGGGTACGCGTTCTTCTACCTGGCTGCGGCCACGCTCGTGATGGCGGTCGCAATCGTGGCGATGCCGCGAACGGCCGGCGCGGTAGCGCTGGAAGAAGGGGAGACCAACGGAGTTCCCGATGGTGGAATAATTCCCGACAAGGCGCATTTTGTCGCTCTCGCCGTATCTAACGCATCGACACTGAAGATCACCAGAGATTGTGTGACGGAGAAGGGCACGTTGACCACGGTCTATGACGGCACCTGCACGGTCAATAACGTGGTCAAGAATCCTTGCGTCATCACCGGAGCGACCACCACTGTTATCGCCGAGACCGTGAACACGATCTGCTTCAACCCGCTGACCAGCGCGCCGGGCGAAGTCTTTTCAATTGCAACCTCGGGACCGCTGGCGGGATGCGGGACGGGCGGTGAATATCTCCCCTGGAGCGGGAAAAACGGGGCGTTCATCATCGGGCTGGCTGCCACCTTTGACTCCTCGACGGTCGTCCCCTCCATCAGCAGCGCCACCTGCCCGGCTACGGGAGCGGGCGGTATCGGCGTGGTTACCTCCTTTCCCCCATGATTGGGAATTGCCGGAAGCAAACGATCGTGCGATCGTTGACCACCCCGACCGCCTGCATGAATTCGTAACAGATTGTTGTGCCGACAAACTTGAAGCCGCGCCGCTTCAAGTCCCTGCTCATCGCCTCTGACGCCGCGTTTGCGCCGGGTTCTGCTCGCCGGGAGCCCTCTTTTGCACAACCTGCGTTGGCTTTTTTCCGCAGCCAGAGCGACGGATTGTGAATTTGACCGGGTTCCGGCACGTCCTGTTGTCTGTGGGAGGTCTTGCCCTAAGCGGTACCGCCGGTACCATCGGAGGCGGCATACCAGGATGAAGCGACTTGCGCGGCTGTTCGTGACCTTCATGATTGTGGGCGCCATCCCGATGACCGCCGGGTGCGCGAGCCGGCAGAAGAAGACTGACATTCCGGCGCAGGCCGCGGCGATCAATCAACAGCCTGCGGCATCGGCCACTCCGGCCACCCAGTTGTCAGCCAAGGGCGATCCGCCCGCGGGCGACCCTCCGGCCAACGCCGATCCTCCGGGCGCAGCCGACCCCCCTGTCGCCACGGATCCTGCGGCGGCAGATCCCCCGGCAGCCGACCCAACCACGATTGCTTCTGCGGCGGGCCAGGCTTCCGGCGATGCACCGGCCACTCAGCCCGAAATCATGGGCGCCGCTTCCGCCGACGGGGATCTTGGCGACGCCAGCATCGTCGCCGCCCAGAAGCCTTCCGGCTCGATCATAGGCAAGGCGATTCGCGCCACCCCGCGTTTCGCCGAGGATGTGGTCCTATCCCCGTTCAGGTTTGTGTGGAAGGTCCTCAGGAGGAATTACACGGCGGAGGGCTTGGCCAAGTCGCAGACGATAGAAGTCAACGGCAAGACCGTATCGATCATGGACTACAACGCGGAAGTGAATAAGTCGAAGAAGCCCAAGAAGTTGTACGAAAAGGCAGAGGATGCGGCCGCAAGCGGCTACAACTATACCGAGAAGACGGTTTTTCTTCCGTTTCAGTTCCTGGACAGTATGGTCGGCGCGATATTCATGCCGTTCTAGGGGTTGCCGAGAAGGATCTTCCGAGCCTGCTCGCTCCCTCTCATTTCCTTCAAACAGCGAGAAGACCACGGACTGCCGCGCTACGATGCGGCGCGGCGGCGAAGACGCTGCACGTCTTCCTCAGTCTCCCCCTCCGGGGTGACCGTAGCCGGCGGCCTATCGCCGCCACCGCTCGCGATCGATCCGGGCTGCGCCGCCGGAGGCTGAACGGCGCCGCGCCGCCATGCCGCCATCCATCGCTGGACCGAATCCATATAGGTGTACACCACCGGCGTGATGTAGAGGGTCAGGAACTGCGAGAAAAACAGCCCGCCCACAACCGCGACGCCGAGCGGGCGGCGCGATTCCGACCCTGCGCCAAACCCGATCGCGATCGGCAGCGTGCCCATCAGCGCCGCCATCGTGGTCATCATGATCGGCCTGAAGCGGATGATGCAGCCCTCGAAGATCGCGTCGGCGGCGCTTTGGTTCCCGGTGCGCTGCGCGTCGAGCGCGAAGTCGATCATCATGATCGCATTCTTCTTCACCAGGCCGATCAGCATGATCACGCCGACGAATCCGAACAAGTCGAGTTGCATGCGGAAGATCATCAGCGTGATCAGCGCGCCGAAGCCTGCCGAGGGCAAGCCGGACAGAATGGTTACCGGATGGATGAAGCTTTCGTACAACACTCCCAGCACCAGGTAGATAACCAGGATCGCCATCAGGAGCAGCATCCCGAGGCCTGCCAGCGAGCTCTCGAAGGCCGCCGCCGTCCCCTGGAAGGTGGTGGTGATCGAGGCCGGCATCGTGTTCGATGCAAGAGTCTTGACCGCGGCGAACGCGCGCGCGAGCGAGACTCCCGGCGCGACGTTGAAAGAGATCGTCACGGACGGAAGCTGGCCGGTGTGGTTGACCGCCAGCGGCCCGACCGTGGGGACCAGCCGCGCCACGGTGTCGAGCGGAACGAGCTTCCCGCTCGATGAGCGGATGTAGAGCAGGTGCAGGGTTGCCGGGTCGGCCTGGTATTGCGGCGCGAGCTCGATGATCACCCAGAACTCGTTGTTGGGCGCGTAGATCGTCGAAATCTGGCGCGCGCCGTAAGCGTCGTCGAGCGCGTCTTCAATCGCTTGCGCCGTTACCCCCAGGGCGTGCGCCTTGTCGCGGTCGATCTCGACGTTGACCTGCGGATTGCGGATCTGAAGATCGCTGTCCACGTCGCGCAGGGCGCCCATCTTCTGCATCCTGGTCTCGAAATCAGGCGCGTAGCGGTAGAGTTGGGCGGTGTCGGTGCTCTGCAGCGTCACCGAATACAAGGCGCGCGTGAACTGCGCGCCGACCCTGATGCTGGGCGGGTTGGAGATGAAGGTCATCAGGCCGGGAATCACCGATACCTTGGGCCTGAGCTCGTTGGCGATCTGGTCCGCGCTGAGCCGGCGCTTCGAGCGCGGCTTCAGATGCATGAACAGAATTCCGCTGTTGGGCGCGCCGCCAGGCCCGCCTGAGCCTACGCCCGAGAAGAACTCGGCCACGTTCGGGTCTTTCAGCACGATATCCATCAGGGCCTGCTGATGACGCACCATCGCGTCGTACGAAATTCCCTGCTCGGCCTTGCTGAATATCAGGAGCTGGCCGGTGTCTTCGCTGGGCAGAAACCCCTTGGGAATCACCTTGAACAGCCACACCGTCAGCACGAGGACGACCAGCGAAACGATCATCGTGGCCGGCCGATGGCGCATGACGAAGGACAAGCTTCCCCGGTAACCGCGCAGCAGTGCGTCGAACCAGCGCTCACTCAACTGGTAGAGACGGCCGTGACGCTCGCTATTCGGCGGGCGCAGAAAGCGGCTGCACAGCATCGGCGTGAGGCTGAGCGACACGAAGCCCGAAACCAGAATCGCCACCGCGATCGTGACGGCGAACTCGCGCAGCAGGCGCCCGATAATCCCGCCCATAAAGAGCACCGGGATGAACACCGCGGCCAGCGAGAGCGTCATCGAAATAATCGTGAATCCGATCTCGCGCGAGCCCTCGAGCGCGGCCTCGAAGGCGCTCTTGCCCATCTCCATGTGGCGCACGATGTTCTCGAGCATCACGATCGCGTCGTCCACCACGAAGCCGACCGAGAGCGTGATCGCCATCAGCGAAAGATTGTCGAGGCTGTAGCCCAACTCGTACATCACCGAGAACGTGCCGATAATCGAGAGCGGCAGGGCCAGGCTCGGAATCGCGGTGGCGGAAAGGTTGCGCAGGAAGATGAAGATCACCATCACGACCAGCGCCACGGTCAGCAGCAGCGTGAACTGCACGTCGTTGACCGAGGCGCGGATGCTCTCGGAACGATCGTACAGCGCCTTGAGGCTCACCGCGGCGGGAAGTTGCTCGCGAATGCCCGGCAGCAGCGCGCGCACCGCGTTGACCACTTCGACCGTGTTGGTTCCCGGCTGGCGCTGAATCGCCAACACCACGGCGCGCTCGTCGTTGTACCATCCGGCGACCTTGTCGTTCTGGACGCTGTCGATCACGCCGCCGAGGTCTCCCAGCCTGACCGGCGCGCCGTCGTGGTAGGCGACGATCAGCGGCCGGTATGCCGCCGCGTTCATCAACTGGCCGTTGGCCTGCACGGTGAAAGCGCGATGCGCGCCGTAGAGCGTGCCGGTCGGCAGGTTGACGTTCGCGTCGGTCACCGACTGCGCCACTTCGTCGATCCCGATACCGCGCGAGGCGAGCGCTTTGGGATCGAGCTGGATTCGCACCGCGTATTTCTGCGAGCCGTACACCTGCACCTGCGCCACACCGCTGATCATCGAGATCCGCTCCGCCAGGAAGGTCTCGGCGTATTCGTCGACCTGCGAAAGCGGCAACGTTTTCGAGCTGAGCGACAGGTAGAGAATCGGCTGGTCGGCCGGATTGACCTTCTGGTACGCCGGCGGACTCGGCATTCCCTGCGGCAGCCGCGACAGGGTTGCGGCGATCGCCGCCTGGACGTCCTGCGCCGCCGCATCGAGATTGCGCGTCAGATTGAACTGGAGCACGATCGACGTGCTGCCCTGGATACTGGTCGAAGTCATCTGATCGAGGCCGGCAATAGTCGAGAACTGACGCTCGAGTGGAAGCGCCACCGCCGAGCCCATCGTCTCGGGGCTCGCGCCCGGCAGCGAAGCGCCGACCACGATAGTCGGGAAGTCCACGTTGGGCAGGTCGCTGACCGGCAGGTAGCGATACGCGAAGGCGCCGAAGATCACCAGCGCCATCGAGAGCAGCGTGGTCATCACGGGCCGGCGGATGAAGCCCTCGGACAGGTTCATGGTGTGATGTTGCGCGCGTCGCTCAGCGCGGGCCTGATTCTCACGGTGACGCCCGGAATCAGGCGTAGCTGGCCGTCGGTTACCACGCGCTCGCCGGCTTTGAGCCCGCGCTCGATAACGGTCTTGCCGTCGACGGTGTCGGACGCCACTACCTTGCGCACCTCTACTTTGAGGTCCGATCCGACTACATAGAGATACTGGCCCTCCTGGCCGGTTTCCACTGCTTGCGAGGGTACCAAGATCGCGTCGGGCCGTTCGCCGAGCCGCAGCGACACGTTCACGAACTGGCCCGGCCACAGGCGGAGGTCCTGGTTGCTGAATTTGCCCTTGAGCTGAATCGTGCCGGTGGTCGTGTCAACCTGATTGTCGATGAAGCTGAGCACGCCGCGAGCCGGCTCATGCTGTCCCGGAACTTCCGCCATGACCGCAAGCTCGTCTGCCCCCGCATGCGCGCGGATCGTGGCCAGCTCCTTTTCGGGTACCGAGAAGTCCACGTAAATCGGCTTGATCTGATTGATCACCACCAGCGCCGTGTCGGCATCGGCCTTAACCAGGTTGCCGCGATGGAGCACCAGGCTGCCGGTGCGCCCGTCGATCGGCGAGGCGATCGTGCAATAGTCGAGGTTGAGCTGCGCGGTCCGAATGGCAGCCTGGTCCGCTTCGACCGCAGCCTTGAGCGAATCAGCGTCGGCGCGGGCCTGGTCGTATCGCTCCGCAGAGCCGACACCCTGCTTGAGCATGTACGACCATCGGCGCTCCTCGGCGCTGGCCTGCTTGAGCTTCGCGATGTCGCTGTCGAGATTGGCCCTGGCCCGGTCGAGCCTCGGCCTGGAACGGGCGCGGATCGATCGTGAAGAGCGGGTCGCCGGCCTTTACGTCCTGTCCTTCGCGGAAGTGGACTTCGGTCATCTCGCCGCCGACTTTCGCCTTGACCGAAACCGTCGAGTAGGCTTCCACGGTACCGATCTCGCGAAGTTCGGTCGCCACCGGTTCCTGCACGGCGATCGCGGCTACCACCGGCACCGCTTCTTTGCCGAAGACTGCGCCGCTGTCGCCATGCGAGCATCCCGCGAGCAACGCGCAGCCGAGAAGACCGATCGCGGCGAGCGCTCTGAAGCGCAGCGCAGAAACCGGCAATGATTCGACTGGCCGCGTCACCGCAACTCCCTTGAGGAAAGTGAGCACTCGAATCGTATCAGTTGGCCGCGAGGCGAGGAAAATACCGGAGCGCGCCGATTGGTCAGAGCGCTCTTTTGTGGCTTGAGGCTGTTCGCGGGGGTCTTCAGTTCACCGGTTCAGTTCGCATCCCGGCATTCTTCCAGCCCTCGATTCCGTCCGCCATCACGCTCACGTTGGTGTAGCCTGCGCCGATCGCGTGACTGGCTGCCTCAGGCGCCGCCATGCACCTGGTGTTGCGGCAGTAGAAGACGAGATCGGCGTTCTTGTCGGGCGGCAGCTCCGTGGCGACGTTGTAGTTGTACGACGCCAACAGCCGTGCACCGGGGATGGTGCCCGTCTGCGCGCGGACGTCGAGCGGGTTGACGTTGAAGATGTTTACGTGCGCGCTTGGATCTTTCATCAGGCGATCGAGATCCTGGACGTGGATGATCTTGAAGTTGTCCGGCTCGGAGTTGCCGAACAGCGATTGCAGGTTGATCGCAAACGCCGGGTGAGCGATCGCAAGTATCGCCACTATCAGGATCCCTACTATCGCTAACACCGATCGGAAGGTCTTTTTCATGGCCCGAGTCTACCGCGCGATCGTGGGCGAGGAAACGCCGAATCGACCGCAGCGGTCCGATCAGTCAGCGCGCTCGTTTGGTAGCGCGAGCCCGCACGCAGGGGTTAGTTTGCCGGTTCCGTGCGCATCCCGGCCTTCATCCAGCCCTCGATGCCGTCGGGCATCACGTCTACATCTGTGTAGCCGGCCAGGAGCGCTCGGTTGGCAGCTACATCCGCCGCCTTGCACGCGGCGTTGCGGCAGTAGAAGACCAGCGTGGCGTCCTTGTGGGAGGGCAAATAGACGCTGGCATCGTAGATGTAGGATGCGAGCGGTTCCGCGTCCGGGATAATGCCGGTTTGCGCGCGAACATCGACCGGGTTTACATCGTAGATGTGAAGGTGCGCGCTCGGATCGTGCATTAACTGAGCCAGATCATCTACGTGAATGATGTTGTATCCTGCGGGCTCCGGATCGTTGCTCAACAAAGATTGCAGGCTCTGCGCGAACGCCGGACAGGCAATCGCAAGGGCCGCCATCACTGTGAGTACAGATCGAACCGGCGAAAATTTGAGCGCCTTCGTCACGCAGCGATTTTATCGTAACTACGGCCGGTGATGGAACGCGGCAACCGCTACATCGCCACTCCTCGGCGGTTGTCAGGCTGCTACCGAGGACTCTTACACAACACGCAACCACTTGGCCATCAGGGCGCCAGTGCGGCGTGCGCCGCGTCAACGCGGGGTTCGGCCGCGAGCGTGAAATAGAAGGTCGCGCCGCGGCCGGGCTCCGAACCGACCCAGATCGATTGGCCGCAACGTTCGAGGATTCGCTTGCAAATCGACAGGCCGATACCCGTACCCGGATATTCGGCCTGGGTATGCAAGCGCTGGAAGACGACGAAGATCCGCTCCGCGTGGCGGGGGTCGATCCCGATCCCGTTGTCGCGCACCGAGAACAGCCATTGGTCGCCGCGTCTTTGCGCGCCGACGTGAATCTCGGGCGCGCGGCCGGCGCGAAACTTGAGCGCATTGTCGATCAGGTTCTGAAACACCTGGCCCAATTGAGTCTCATCGGCGAGCACCACCGGCAGAGGATCGTGCGTGACGCGCGCGCCGCACTCTTCAATTCTCAACGAGAGAGCCGCCAGCACGTTTCTCAAGGTTTGCTCGGCCTCGGTCGGGACGATCGGCTTGCCCTTTCCGACCCGCGAATAGGCGAGGAGATCGTTGATTAGCTGCTTCATCCGCACCACGCCGCCGACCGCGAACTGGATATATTCGTCGGCGGTGCTGTCGAGTTTCCCGGCGTAACGCATCTGAAGGAGCTGGACGAAACTCGCGACCGTGCGCAGCGGCTCCTGAAGATCGTGGGAAGCGACGTTGGCGAAGTGTTGCAGATCGGAATTCGAGCGCTCCAGCGCCGCGTTGGTGGCCGCCAGTTCGGCGTTTTTTTCATGCAGATCGGCGAGCAGCGCTGCTCTGGTTTCAGCCAGTTCCCGGGCGGCATTGGCGGCCTCGACCTGCTTGCGAAGCAGTTCCTCGCGCGTGCGCTGATTCTCGTCCTCGAGTTGCTTCCTGCGCAGTTGGGCGCGGACGCGCGCTTTGAGCAGGTCGAAGTCACCGGACTTGACTATGTAATCGTCGGCGCCGGCGTTGATTCCCTGGATCATCGCGTCGCGCCCCTCCATCGAGGTGAGCAGTATGAGCGGAATACCGCGCCATTGCGGAGCGGCCTTGATCCTGCGGCAAGTCTCGTCTCCCGACAGTCCCGGCATAATCAGGTCCAGCAGGATGCAATCGACCGGCTGGATCGCGAGCAGCTCCAGCGCTTCGGCTCCCGACCGCACCGGCACGACGTCGTAGGCTTCGGCCTGGAGTTGGGCGGCGAGCTCGTGGAGGTAGGTCGGACTGTCGTCCACCGCGAGAATCTTCTTCGGGCCGAAGACCGAGGGAGAGGAATCAGCCGCCGGCGCGCCGCGCGGCGAGCGCATCACCGCCGCCAGCCGCGCAAGTACGATTTCGGCGCCCTCATCCTTGCGTACGCATGCGTCCGCACCGGCGTCGAGCGCCCGAAGCTCGTCGGCGCGCTCATTCGACGCGGTCAGCAGAACACACAGCGTATGGCGCAACGCCGCGTCGAGCTTGATCCGTCTGATCACCGTCGAGCCGTCGATTCCGGGCAGCATGCCGTCGGCGATCACCGCCGCCGGCCGCAAATCGATCACCGCTCGCAGGCCGTCTTCACCCGTGGCCGCGGTGGAAACCAGGTAACCGCGCGCTTCGAGCGCGGTCTTGAGTTCGTCGCGGCAGGTTGGGCTGTCGTCGATCACCAGCACGCGCTCGCGGCCCGCCGCGGCAGGCTCGCGGAGGCGAACAGACTCGCCGGCGCGAGCGATCACGTATGAAAGATCGTACGGTTTGCCGAGATATTCGTCCGCTCCAGTCTGGAGCCCGCGCACGCGGTCCTTGACCTCCGCCTCGGAGGAAAGCAGCATCACCGGCATGTTCGCCGTGGCCGGCGCACGCTTGCAGCTCCGCGAGAAACTCGATTCCGTCCGCGTCGGGCAGACGGATGTCGAGGATCACGAGCGCGAATGAGCCATCCGCCAGTGCCTGGCGGGCTTCACCGGCAGTCGCGCAGCCCAGCGTCTTGAGCCCTGCCGCGTCGAGCGCGCCGCAAAGATCCATGCGCACCGTCAGGCTGTCGTCCACGACCAGGATGTCAGCCACGGGAATCGCCTCGCTCCGCGCTGCCCGAGCCGGCCCTTGCCATTGATACCAGCGCCGGCGCGATTTCGTTGAGCGGCAGCACGAGTCTCGCTGCGCCGAGCCCAATCGCCTCGCGCGGCATCCCGAACATCACCGAGCTGGCCTCGTCTTGCGCGATCGTCATGCCGCCGGCGCGCCGGATCGCGAGCAGTCCCTCCGCCCCGTCGCGGCCCATGCCGGTCAGCAGGCACGCGATCGCGCGCTCACCCGCTTCCGCGGCGATCGACTCGAATAACACGTCGATCGAGGGACGGCAGAAATTGCGTTCCACGCCGTCCGAGAGCCGCAGTCTTCCGCGCTCGACCGTCAGATGCCGGCCGGGCGCCGCCAGGATCACGCGCCCGGTTCCCGCTTCGGGAAGCGGCTCGCCGTCCGCCACGCAACTGACGCGAATGGCGGACTCACGATCGAGCCACTCGGCCAAGCCGCTCGCGAAGTCCCGGCCGATGTGAATCACCAGCAAAATCGGCAGCGCAAAGCCGGCAGGCAAAGCCTGCAGCGACTCGAGCACCGCTCGCGGTCCGCCGGTCGAAGCGCCGATCGCGATTACGCGGCTCTCCGGCAGAGGAATCGCGCCCGCGCCCTCCAGCGTCAGGCGCCGCGGCCCGCATCCGGGCTTGATCCGCGGATGGGTGATCGGCCGCACCCGCGAAACCAGCTTGACGGTTTCGATCAGCCGTCGCTCCCAATCCGCGTCGAGGCCGTCGCCGGCAGGCTTCTCGAGAATGTCGAGCGCGCCCGCGGCCAGCGCATCGTAGGTCTTGAAAAGCTCGCCGCGATTGAACGACGACGAAACGATCAGAATCGGCGTCGGGCAGTAAGCCATTATGTACTCGGTGGCGGCGAGACCGGTCATTACCGGCAGCATCATGTCGAGTGTGATCGCGTCGGGGCGCAAGCTCTGGCACAACTCGATCGCCTGCTTGCCGTTTTCCGCCTCCCCGATCACTTCGAGCTCCGGATCGGCGGAAAGCACCACGGTCAGGCGGCGGCGGATCGTGACGGAATCTTCGACCACCAGCACGCGAATTGCAGACATCGCCGCTCCTGGCCCGCCTAGCCGATTAAGCCGCGGATCGTATCGAGCAGGTTGCGCTCGTCGAATTCGTCCTTGACGATATAGCCTTGGGCGCCAACCGCGATTCCGCGCTGGCGATCTTCGCTGGCCGAGCGCGACGAGACGATCACCGCGGGAATCTCCGTCAATGCGGTGTCGCCGCGGATTCGCGACACCAGATCGAAGCCGCTCATGCCGGGCATTTCCACGTCAACCACGAACAGGCTGGGCCAGCGCCGGTGCGCGATATCGAGCGCCTGCTCGCCGGAGGTTGCCATCTCGACCTCGTAGCCAGCGGACTCGAGGATGCTTCGCTCGAGCATCCGGGTGGTCAGGGAATCGTCGACGATCAGCACCGGCGGACGTGGAGACGCAGCGCTTTCCTCCGTCAGCCTCCTCGGACGCCCGGCTGCGGCCAGCAGGGCTGCGGGTTCGAGCACCGGACATGCGGCGCCGTTGATGTCGAAAGAAACGCCTGCGATCGCCGGGTTCGACGCCACCGCCGAAGGCAGCGGACGCGCGACGATGGTTGTGACGCCGAGCAGGCGATCGGCGCCGAAAGCTGCGAGCGAAGTTCCCGACCGGATCACGACGAATGGCCAGGCCCGCCGGCGGCGCGAGTCCGCATGCCGTTGGAGGACCTCAGCGAGGGGCAGAAACGGGATCGCCTTGCCGCTTATTATGATTGGGTTGCCGTTCAAGCAATTTGCCAGTTCCGCGCCGACCGCCCGCCCGGTTTGCGCCACCGCTTCCAGGGGGATCGCAGCAGTCGCGCCCTCAGCCTCGACCATCAACGCCCGCAGCGACGAGAGCGAAACGGAGATGCTCAGCTCGACGGCGGTTCCGCGCCCGCGCTCCGTTCTGATCTCCACCGGCCGTTGAGGCGGGCCGCGCACTCCCGCATCAGGTCCAGCCCGACGCCGCGGCAGGCAACCTCGCTGACAGAGCGGGCCGTCGTGACTCCAGAGCGGATCACCAGCCGAATCGCTTCGTCAGGACTGAGTGATTGCGCCTCCGAATGCGAGATCACCCCCGCGAGACCGCGGCCCGGCGGACTACGTCGGCATCGATTCCGCAGCCATCGTCGCTGCAGACGAACAGGATTCGATTGTCGCTGCGGCGCACCTCCAGGCGAACCTGACCGGCGGCAGATTTGCGGGCGGCGGCGCGGGCTTGTGGATCCTCGATACCGTGGGCAACGGCATTGTTCACGGCCTGCAGCAGGGCGTCGCGCAGCAGGCCGAGCGCGTAACCATCGATTCGGGTTTCGCCGCCGATCGCGGTGAACTCGACCTGCTTGTGGAGCGCTTGCGCCGCATCGCGGGCCGCGCGTTCGAGCGCGGGGAAAAGCGACGACACCGGCAGCAGGCGCAAGCGGCCGGCGCGCTCGCGCATTTCCGCGAGCGTGCGCTCCGCATGGCCGAGAGTGTTATCGAGCCCGCGCGCAAGCAGGTTGATGTGGCCGGACAGTTCGGCGGCGAGCGCGGAGTTTCTTGGCGGCGCCGAAACCGGGCCGCTCCCGTTTCGCAGCTCGTGGAGCGGCCGGATCAGCGCCTGGCCCAGCACGTCCGCCAGGCGTCTTAAGTGCTCGATTCGATCGGCGGCCTGGCGCAGAAGTGGAAGCTGGCTGCCGAGCTCTGAAACCGTCTCGGCCATCTGGTCCAGATCGCCGAGTTCGACCCTGATAGTTTGCCTGATAGTCTGCATGCGCTCGGGCTCGGACGATCGCGCTTGCTCATCCGGATGACCGGCGGCGCGGCCGGCGGTGACGCCGCCGAGCGCCTCGATCTCGTGTTCGATCTCTCCAAGCAACCGCCTGAGCTCGCCGATCTGTTCGGGCGAAAGCGAGGTGCTTCCGGTCCGAAGCGGTGCGAGCAGGTCTTCGATCGCGTGAGCGGACTCCGCGATTGGAGCCCGCTTTACCACCCGCGAGGTCCCTTTCAGCGTGTGAGCGAGCCGGAACATCTGCGCGACCAGAGCCGCACTGGCCGGGCCGCCTTCGAGTTGGGTCACGTCCGCAGCGAGGCCGTCGTGAATCTCGCGCGCTTCGATGCGGAAGAACTTGTACGGATCATCTGCCATCGCTTGCGCCATCGCTAATGGGCCCCGTTCGAGTGCCCGTTTGACTGGATGAGCTGGACGAGCCCGCGCGACATCTCGGTCAGCTGCGACGCGGTTGCAAGCGTCTGGCCCGAGCTGGTCTCGGTCTCCTTGGCGACCTGCGCGACATTGGCGATCGCGACGTTGACCTGCTCGATCGCGGTCGCCTGTTGCTTGGTGCTGAGCTCGATTTCGCGCGTGGCCTCGCTGGTAGTGCCGACCAGGCCCGCGATCCGGCCGAACGACGAAGCGACCTCGCTGAACTCGCGCACGCCGGATTCAACCGATTTGGCGCCGGTCTCGGTTGCCATCACGGTGGTGTTGACGGCGGCGCGAACCTCGTCGAGCAGGCCGCGGATTTCCTTGCTGGAGCCGCCCACCCGTTCGGCGAGCTTGCGAATTTCGTCGGCCACCACCGCGAAGCGCTTGCCCACTTCGCCGGCGCCCACCGCCTCGATCGTCGCATTTATCGCCAAAATGTTGGTCTGTTCGGAGAGCTCGTCGATGATCTCCAGGATGGAACCCATCTGGCGCGACTTCTCGGCGAGGTCGAGCATGTGCCCGACGATCGACTCGACCTGTTTGTTGATTGCCGCGATTGACTGTTGCGCGTTGCGTACAATCTCGTCGCCGGCATGCGACGCATTGGAGGTCTCGGCCGCGATCCGCGCCACCCGCTGTGAGCTTTCGGCGATCTGCCGCGAAGCCGCGATCAGCTCGCTGATCGTCGTGGTGATTTCATTGGTCGCCGCGGCTTGCTCGCGGGCTCCGGCAGCCTGCTGGTTGGCAGCGGTCTGAAGCTCGGCCGATGAGCTGCGGACGTGCTGCACCGCGGTGCCGATCTCGCGGGTGAGCATCCGGCCCAGCCACAGTGCACAGGCCAGCGAGAACAGCACGGCAATGCTGACGATCGCGATCAGCGTCACGATCGCCCATGATGCCATTCTGAGCGAGGCCTCCCTGGCTTCGTCGGTTTCGCGCTCCTGGCGCGAGACGAAGTTAGCGATCTCGCGGTCGAGTGCCGCAGCCTTCGGTGCGATCGTGCTCTCGAACGATGCGATCATCTCGCCCGGCGCCGTGACGGCTTGGCGCTTCACAATCCCTGCGTCGTTCGCGGCCTGATGGTCGCGCGAGAGGCGCTCGACCCGGTCGAGGCTATCGCGGTCCGGTCCGCCTGGGGTTCGGGCCTTGAGGCTGTCGATCAGCGCTGCCGCCTCCGCGTTGGCGGTCCGGACCTGGGCGGCGAACTGCTGGTCTCCGCTCAGGAAGAATCCGCGCGCGGCCGCCATCCGCTGCTCGATCGCGACGCGAAGCTTCTGGGTGTCGATGAGACTCCTCGAGTTGACCTCGATGACGTGCTCATTGGCCGCCACCACTTCGCGCAGCGTGTAGATGGCCACCACCGCGATGACCACAGTGAACGCGACCGTCAGCGCGAAACCGCCGGCCAGCTTTTGCCCGAATGTCCAACGAGCCATCTGCTTCACCCCTTTCGCGCGGCCTCTCGGGCGCGCCCGTTAATTGTTTCAAGCAGGCCGGCAATCTGTATTACCGGCCGGGTTTGTGTGCTCACATTCGCAACCTCTGCAAGATCCGCGAGCTCTCTGACGTGACGCGACGGCGCGTCATGCTCCGCGACGGCAATCAGCCGCGAGCGCGAAACCTGTACGCATCCTTCGAGCTGTGAAAATGCGAACCCCACTCGCTCTTCGCCGCCGCACAGCAGCAGGAGCCTCGGTTTGCTGTCGGAGTCGGCGTGGCCGAGCAGGGCGGCGAGGCTGAAGGCGGCCACCGGCACGCCCGACAGGCCCGCGATACCGAGCAAGGCGGGAGTGGGACTGGGAATCGCAACGATCGCGGGACATCGCACCAGGCCGGCCAGGTCGCGGATTTTCAGCGCGTAATGCGCGCCGCCCACCTTCGCGAGCAACAGGCTCTCGCAATCATCGGAAGCCCGCCTCAGCGGTTCGCTGAAGGTCCGGTCGAACGCGCGGCGCAGCTCGGCTGCGCGCGATACGGCTGAATGGTTGCTGCTCACGCGCCGCCTCCGCATTGTTGGAGCTCGGCCCGGCACATCCCGACCAGCGCACCGCGGCTGAAGCCGCCGCCGAACAACAGGATTCGCGACGAATCTTCGGATGCAAACAGGATCGAGGCGCGCGCCAGCGCGTGCCGCGCGAGCTTGAGATCGCCCGCCTGTTTCGCCATCAGGCCGAGGTGAAAGTGCGCCATCGCGAAAGGCGGAGCGAGATAGGTCGCGATCTGATCGTGATGTATCGCTCCGTCGCGATCGCCCCGATGCTCGCGGCACAGGGCGGTCAGATAGTGTCCGCCGGCGTTCAATTCGTCACATCTGAGCAGTTGCTCGCAGACTTCCTCGGCCTGGACGAGGTTGCCGGAATTGGTGAGCAGAACGGCATGAAGCAACTGTACCTCGGGATCCGTATGCGCCTGCGGCGGAAGCGCCTTGAGCCACCGGATTGAATCGTCGAAGCGCTCCTGCCTCAGCAGGCCGAAACCCAATTCGATATTCCACGGGCGCGCGCCCGCGGCGCCGGCGTCCCCGGAGCCGGCGGCAACCCCGGGGTTGCCGGGCGCTTCGGGCGCGGCGCGTGCAATCCGCCGGGAAGCAAGCTCGATGCTGGCGAAGAGCTCGGCCGCAGAACTGAGCAGCGGGCGCTGCTCTGAGTAATCGGCGGCGCACGGCTCGGGCCGATCCGGTTCGCGGCCGCAGATCTCCGCAGAGCGGCCGGTCCGTTGATAGTAAAAGGTCTCATTGGTGTGCAGCAGGCGAAACTCTTGGCTGAGCCCGCGAAGCGTTTCCGCATCGCCGAGGAACAGGTATCCGCCCGGCGCCAGCGCACGAGTGAGCCGTTCGATCGCAGTTCGCGCTGCATCGGCGGAGAAATACATCATGACGTTGCGGAAGAAGATTACGTCGAAGGCGCCATCGACCCAGAGCGCGTCATCTTTTCCGGCTTCGCCAACCAGGTTTCGCTCCGCGAAGGTGACCATCTCGCGCACTACCGGGTCGAGCGCGTAGTCGCGATCCTTGAGCCGGAAATAGCGCTCGCGCAGCTCCGCGCTGGTGGATCTCAGCGACCATTGCGAGTAAACCGCGCGCACCGCTTGCTGGATTACCGCCGGATTCAAGTCAACGGCCAAAATCGGGAACTGCCATCCGGTGAATTGCTGGCGCCGCTCGTGGAGCAGGATCGCAATCGAGTAGGCCTCCTCGCCCGTCGCGCAGCCGGCCGACAGAATCCGGATCGTGCGCCGATCGCGCGCTGCGGCGAGCTGTTCGGGCAGGACGGTTTCGGTGAGAGCGCGAAAGTGAGCCGGATTGCGGAAGAAGTAGGTTTCCGCGACCGTGACATGCTTCGCGAGGGTCTCGAGTTCCGCGTCGCCGCTCGCGCCAGCCAGACAATCCAGGTACGCCTCTGCGCTTCGATCTCCACGGGCGACGATCCGCTCGCCCAGGACCAGCGCCAACTGATCGAGCCGGTCGTCACCGAACGCCAACCCAAACCGGTCCGTGATGATCGCCCTGAAGCGTTCGATATCTTCCGGCCCCGATTCCCCCTTCATGTGCCCGGCGCTCCTGACTCGATCGAATTGCGCAGCGGTTCCGGCAGCAGCCGTCCCGCGCGCAGCACCAGCAGAAGCTCCCGGTCGAGAGTTGCCATCGTATCGATCAGATCGGGCCTCGCGTCGCGAAGCAGAGGCGGCGCCGCGTGCAGGGCCGTGGCGTCCAGCTTGCGGATTCCGAACACCGCGGTCACGGCCAGCGCGACGCTCCGGCCGCCGGCCCGGGTTACCACGAAGCGCGCCGGCTCGAAGCTGTCTCCCGTGCCGAGAACGAGGCTCGCGTCAACCACCGGTACCGGCTCGCCGCGAATCATCGCGAGGCCTCTAACGAATTCCGGAGCGCCGGCAATTTGTCCGGTCGGAAGCGGCCGCATGATCTCCGAACGTCGCTGACCAGCAGAGCGCAGACTTGCACGCCGGCTCCGACGATCAGCACTTCCACCAGGGCGGACGATTCGGCCACGACCGGTCCTTTTCGCGTCTCTACGAATCGTAGAAAAGCGCGCCTCCAGGATCAGGATCAGATTCCAGCAGGCTCCAGCAGAGGTTGTGCCAACAGCCGCGAGAGGCTTGCGCGAGCTAGAGCCGGATAAAACTGGTCGCGAGTGTCGCTTCTTGCGACCCATCTCAAAATGGAGCAGCTATCCCGGTCTGTGCGGAGCGTGGCAGGTCCGCGCGGCGCGTTGAATTCGCCTGGAACGGGCGGTAGCGTGTTTACGATGCCGCCGACTCCCGCCGAAAGGCTCCGCGAGCAGTACAAGGACGGCTCGAAGCTGGACGCGCGCATCCGGCTTCACGCGCGCTTCAGCACCAATCGCTACGGGATGTTCCGCTGGATTTTCGACCGGTTCGCGTTGCGCGCCGACGCGTGCGTGCTGGAGCTCGGCGCGGGCACCGCGCAGCTATGGACGCGCAATGCGGGTCGGATTCCCCCTCGATGGCGGATCGTGGTGTCCGATTTCTCGCCCGGGATGCTCGGAGTGGCGCGCGCGAATGTCGCGCGAATCGGCCGGCCGTTCGCGCTGATGGCGGCCGACGTGCAAAGGCTGCCGTTCCCCGATGCGACCTTCGACGCGGTGATCGCCAATCACATGCTCTATCATGTCCCGGATATCCCAGGCGGGGTTCGCGAGATTCGGCGCGTGCTGATCCCCGGTGGCGCCTGCTACGCGGCGACGTTCAGCGAGGCCAACATGCGGGAACTCGACGCGATCGCGCTGCGATTTTTGGGCATGGACTTGTCCAAGGCGGCTTTTCGCTTCGGGCTCGAAAACGGCGGCGACTTGATGCGCGCGAGCTTTCCGAAAGTGGAGTTGGAAAGATATCCCGACTCGCTGGTTATTACCGAAGCGCAGCCGGTGATGGACTACCTGAATTCCACTAGGCTGCACTCCGCCGCGCCGGAGGAAAGCAAGGCTGCGCTGCGCAGCTTTCTCGAGGCCGAGATCGCGGCGCACGGTGCGATCAAAGTCAGCAAGGACGCCGGGATGTTTATCGCGACGGCGTAGCGCGCTGCGGTTCCCGGGGTTCCAGTGCAAGGTCCGCGATCGCGGCTGCGGCGCGCTCGCAAATTTCGGCCGTCAATTGGTCGTCGATCACGGTCGAGAAAGCGATCAGTCCCCGTGGCGCGATGAACAAACCCCGGTTGAGCGCCGCGAGATGGAACATCCGGATCGCGCGCGAGTCGGCGCGCGAGATCGTGGCCGGCGGCGGTTCCTGCATAAAGAAAATGTTGAGCAGCGAGCCGGCCTGACGGACCGAGAAAGGCAGCCCGGCCTTTGCTGCCGCGCGCGCCATCTCGCTTGCGAGGCGCCGGGCCAGCCGCTCCATCGCGGCGATTCTCTCGCCCGTCAGCTCGCGGATCGAGACCGCGCCGGCGCTGCAGGTAAGCTGGTTTCCGTTGAAGGTGCCCGCGTGCCACAGTGGCGCACGCCCGCGCGGATCGAACGCCGCCATCACCGCCTCGCTGCCGCCGAGCGCTCCGACCGGAAGTCCGCCGCCGATTATCTTGCCCATCATCGTGAGATCCGGGCGCACGCCGGCGGTTTGATTCAGCTCCGCCGGTTGCGAGTCTGAGCGTAATCACCTCGTCGATCACGAACAGCGCGCCAGCGCGCCGGGCCGCGTGAGCCACGCTGTGCAGGAACCCTTCGGGTGGAGTGACGATTCCCGCCGAGCCCATCACGGGTTCCAGAAAGACCGCGGCGATCTCGGGCCCGCGCCCGGCCAAGATTTGCTCGAAAGCCTGCGCGTTTCCGTAGTCGGCGAGCAGCGTGCGTTCGCCGTCGTGACCGGCGAGGCCGACTTCAAAATCGTCGTACGAGCCGTGATAGCCGTAGCGCGCCATCAGGATCAGCACCCGGCCGGTGATCCGGCGCGCGACCTGCGCGGCGAGCATCCCGGCCTCGGTGCCCGAATTGCAAAACCGCACGCGCTCCACCGACGCGACGCGCGCGCAGATTAGCTCCGCCAGTTCCGTCTGGGCTTCCGAGCGCGCCGGCCATGCCGTGCCGTTGCGCATCGCAGTCGCGAGCGCCTCGCAAATCGGCGGGTAGGCGTTTCCGTGTACAAGGCTCGTATAGTTGCCGAGCAGGTCGATATAGCGGTTGCCGTCGACGTCCCACAAAAAAGGGCCTTCCCCGCGCGCGATCGCGAGGGGGTAGGGCCGATGGTAGGTGGTCGAGCGGGTGTCCCCGCCGGGCATCACCGCTTCGGCGCGCTCGGCGCATCGGGCGGACTTGGGGGTCGCGGCGCGGTAGTGCTCTTCGATTCGGCTCATGACGGCCTCCGTGCGGTTGCAGGATAGCATTTGCGCGCGTCGATTCGGATCGGGTTGCGCCGCGAGCCCGGCCAGCGCGCCTCTACCGTTTGGTGAAATCGCGGGCGCTGGGCTAGCTTCTTAAGTCGCGGGAGCGCCGACGAAATCCGCAGGAGGTTTGGAATGGCGCGCAAGCTGACGATCGGAGTCAACTGGCAGGGCAGATTCGATTTCAAGGCGCTGATCGAGCGCGCCAAACTCGCCGACCAGGCGGGAATTCATTCAATCTGGGTCGCCGAGGCGTGGGGACGCGACGCGTTCACGCTGCTCACGCTGCTCGCCGAGCATACTCACAAGATCCAACTGGCGACCTCGATCGTGAACATCTATTCGCGGACGCCGGCGGCGCTGGCGCAGCATTTCGCCACGCTCGACGAATTCAGCGGCGGCCGGATGATAATTGGACTCGGCACCAGCGGCCCGCAGGTGATCGAGCATTTCCACGGCGTGCCGTTCAATCCGCCGCTAACCCGGATGCGGGAGACCGTCGATATCATCAACCTGCTGATCGCCGACGCCGCTCAATTACGACGGCAAGCTCTTCAAGCTCGCGCGCGGGTTCACGCTGCGTTTCGAGCCGATTCGCAAGCACATCCCGGTCTTCATCGCATCGCTGAACCGCAAGAGCGTCGAGTTCACTGCGGCCAAAGCCGACGGCTGGCTGCCGGTGATGGTTCCGCTCGGCGCGCTCAAGCAGACGGTCGGCGAGTTCCGCGCGGCAGCGGAGAAAGCCGGACGCGATCCGCATTCGGTCGCGGTCAAGTCTCCGGGCGCGGTGCACGTCACTGACCAGATCGATCGAGTGCGCGCCGGCGGCACGCCAGCAATACTGCGTTCTACGCCGCGCGGATGGGCACTTTCTACGCCGAGCAACTGACCCGATTCGGCTTCGGCGACGACGTGAAAAAGATTCGTGAGGCCTGGGCTCAGGGCGGCGCCAAGGCCGGTACCGCGGCGGTATCACCGGGCTGACCAACGAGCTGGCCTATATCGGCGACGTGAAGGGCGCAGTCGAACGGCTCAAGGCGCAGGAGGAAGCCGGCATCGATCTCCATCAGGTGGATGTTGACGCCGCCGATACCGCCTCGTTCGAGCGCACGATCGCGACCCTGATCGGATCACGAACGGGTTGATGAAGCCGCGCCGGCGCCGGCGCAATTCGGATTGCCCCGATCGCCGGGAGGCGCTATTAGGGGGAAGCCCAATTGTATTCTTCGCCCGCGCGTCGCGGGCTTGATTAAGAAGGAGGTTCTGCGATGAGAGCTGCCGTATTGGAGGCGCTCCAGAAGCCACTGGTCGTGAGGGATATGCCCGATCCACAATGCGCGCCCAACGGCGCGATCGTGCGGGTCGAGGCCAACGGTATCTGCCGTACCGACTGGCACGCCTGGATGGGCGACTGGATCTGGCTTGGGATCGCCCTTCCGTTGCCGCACGTCATGGGTCACGAGTTCACCGGCGTAGTCGAAGAGGTTGGCAAAGACGTTCATAACTCAAGAAGGGCGATCGCGTGGTGGTGCCGTTCAGCCAGGGCGACGGCACCTGCGAATTTTGCCGCAACGGCTACTCAAATATCTGCAGCACGCCACTGTTCCCGGGCTTCACATATTGGGGCGGTTACGGCCGGCTGGTGGCGGTGCCGTTCGCCGACTTGAACCTCGTGCCGCTGCCGGGCAATATTGACTTCGTCGAAGCGGCCTCGATGGGCTGCCGGTTCATGACCTCGTTTCACGGGATCGTTGACCGGGCCCAGGTTAAGCCGGGCGAATGGGTCGCGGTGCACGGATGCGGCGGAATCGGGCTGTCGGCGATTAATATCGCGGCCGCCGTCGGAGCCAACGTCATCGGCGTCGACCTCGACGATCGCAAGCTCGAACTCGCCAAAAAGTTGGCGCGACGCACGTTGTCAACGCGAAGAAGACCGATCCGCGTCAGCGCGATCTTGGATCTTACCGCGCGGCGGCGCGCACGTCGCGGTCGATGCGCTCGGAATCGCAGCCACCTGCCGCAATTCGATCATGAGCCTGCGCAAGCAGGGCCGGCATCTGCAGATCGGGCTCACGACCTCGGCGGAGAAGGGCGAAATTTCGATGCCGATCGATCGGATGGTGCTTTTGGAGTTGCAGTTGATCGGCATCGCTCGGGATGCAGAGCGCGCACTATCCGCGATGCTGCAGATGGTCGAAGCGCGCAAGCTCACGCCCAAGGCGATGGTCACTTCAGACCATACCGCTGGAACAGGCGTCCGACACGCTGACCGCGATGACGAATTTCGAGAACGTCGGCGTGACGGTCATCAACAAATACTGAGCCGCGCTTGATTCGGAATCCCGTGAGAGGGTCCAAGCGGACCCTCTCTTTTTCGCCCAGGTGAGGGTATCGGGCTATGAAATCGATCAAGCTATGAAAGCGATCATCGTCGATAAGCCCGGCGACGAGAGCGTGCTCAAGCTCGGCGACGCGCCCGAGCCCGCTGCCGGCCCTGAAGATCTTCTCATCAGGGTCCGATACGCCGGCGTGAATCGCGCCGACCTGATGCAGCGGCAAGGGTTCTATCCGCCGCCGCCCGGCGCGTCGGAAATCATCGGTCTGGAGTGCGCGGCGAAGTGATCGGCGTCGGCGCATCCGTCACAGGATGGCGCGCCGGCGATCGCGCGATGGCGTTGCTCGCGGGCGGCGGTTATGCGCAAAGAGTCGCGGTGCACGCCGGCTCGGCGATTCGCGTGCCGGCCGCGCTCAGCGACGAGCAGGCCGCCGCGATTCCGGAAGTCGTGCTCACCTGTTACCTGAACCTCTTCATGCTCGCCGGCGTCCAGCGCGGCGAGAGCGCGCTGATTCACGGCGGCGGAAGCGGCGTCGGTACCGCTTCGATCGCATTGCTGAAGCTCTGTGGCGCGCGTTCGATCGTGACGGCCGGAACCGACGCCAAGTGCGAGCAATGCCTGCGCTTCGGCGCCAACGTCGCGATCAACTACAACTCCGGGTCGTTCGCACCCAAAGTGATCGAAGCCACCAGCGGCCGCGGCGCCGACGTAATCCTCGACAGTATCGGCGCTGCCTATCTGGGCCAGAACCTTGAAGCGATGGCGCAGAACGGGCGGCTCGTGCTGATCGGCCTGATGAAGGGCGCGCAAACCGAAATCAACCTGCTCCTCCTGCTGCGCCGCAATCTGCGGATCTTCGGCTCGACGCTTCGCAGCCGCCCGGCGGCGGAAAAAGCCGCTATCGTCGCATCCTTTTTGGAGCGCTTCGGCACCGCGCTGGAGCAGGGGCGAATCGCGCTGCCGATCCACCAGGTCTTTCCACTCGCCGGCGCACGGCGGCCCATCGCATGATGCAGGCGAGCGAACATTTCGGCAAAATAGTCCTGCGCGTCGAGTAATCCGCTCTGCGCGCGGAGGCCTGGGATGCGTCCGCTGATAATCGCCGTGACCGCCGTGTTGATCGTGCTGGTATCGGCGCGCGCGGCGCAGTCGCAACCAAAGGTCGATGTGCCGTTGTCAATCGACTACGCCATGTTGAGCGAAGCCCTCAAGCGCAGCGTCTATACCGACAACGGGCGCGCGCAGGCTCTGGAACGGCTCCGACCTTTGCCAGTACCTCTACGCCGCGCATCCGTCGTTGTCGCGCGCGGGCGGCCGGGTGAAACTCGAGACCGACGGCACGCTCAGTATCGGCGTTGCGGTGGGCTCGGCGTGTCTGAGCCCGATCCAATGGAACGGAATAATCGAGACCGAGTCCGAGCCCTACGTCGCGGGCAACATGCTCAAGCTCCGCGTCAACGATATCAACCTGTTCGACCATCAGCATCAGAAAACGCTGATCGCCGGCAAGGGGTTCGATCTGATCAAGCAATACTTCATCCCGCGGATCGAAACCTTCGAGTTCGATCTCGATCCGGTCACCGCCCAACTGAGGGATCTGGCCAACGTCGCCAGCCCGCCGGACGTCGCGGATCGGATCAAGGCGACGCTTGCGACCCTGCGCGTGCTGCCTGAGATCGACGTACTCGACGACGGCATCCGGGCGAAGGTCGAGCTCCACGATGCCCGTGTTCCCGACTCCGGCAGTAGCATCCGCGCCGGTGGCGACCGCGCCGGTGGCGACCGCGCCGGTGGCGAATGCGCCGGG
Source organism: uncultured delta proteobacterium (assembly GCA_963793115.1). Classification (GTDB taxonomy): domain Bacteria; phylum Desulfobacterota; class Binatia; order Binatales; family Binataceae; genus CAVVMA01. The sequence goes on along the minus strand of CAWBYV010000004.1, from coordinate 257,837 downwards.
GGCGATTACGCCTGGCCGAGATGGAGGCGTTCCAGACTCAGCTCGATCAATGGGACGCATTTCTGGTCTTCGCGATAAAGCAGACTCGGCGGCGTCGCCGACGATCCGCAATTCCGCGCCGATCTCTTTGAGTTGCTGCTCGACAGCCGCTACCGGCTGGTGAGGGCGTTGGATCATCCGGAAGCCGGCGGTCCCGATCCGGTCCGTATCCTGTTTCTCGATCAATGGGACCGGCTCGGCGAGATAATCCGCGCCGCCGCGCATCGCGGCACCCTCGGCAATCGCTCGCTGGAGTTCCTGGGGTTCATTTCGGCCGGCGACGCGCTGTTCGCGCTCGACCAGGCCGCGCCGGCGCTCGGGATGCGCGTATCGGCGGATGATCTGCGCCGGCTTCGCGCATATCATGGCGCCGCTCGCCACCGGCGATCCGCTCAAGTTCAACTTCGACGAGGACCCGGCGCTGCGCAAGCTGTTCGGCACCAAGATGCCGCTGGAGTCCGAAGGGCCGCTGGAAGCCGGACCCGACGAAACGCCGGGTCCTGCATCAATAATGAGTCCGGCCTCAATTCAGAGTCCGGCCTCGATCCAGACTCCCGCAGAAGCGGCGAGTCCCGGCGCATCCCAAAGCGCCGCAGCGACTCCAGTTGGCAGTCCGGGCGCTGCCGCCACCGCGACCGCCGCTGGCACCGCAGAGCCGGTGGAAACGCCGGAACCTGTCATGACGCCGGCGATACCGGCTGCCGCATCGCCCGCCGCGCCGGCTCCGAGCCCGTCGGACGATGGCGATGATGACAGCAATCACGATGATGATAGCGGTCCCGGCTCGATGCTGGATCTTCTGCGCTGGGCGCTGATTCCCGTCCCGGCGGAGGCGGCCCAGGTGACGCAATCCGCGAAGGCGCCCGACGTAGTTCGGAAACTTCAGGTGCTGGGAGGAAAGCTGAAGCGGGTGGTCGTCAGCGACCGCAACGCCGATCAATATCGCGGCGATCTGGATCAACTGCTCGAACTGAGCGGCCTGCACGAGATGAACGAACAAGATATCGATCCGGCGCATCGCAATCTTTACGCACGGCTCGTGAAAGCGGTGGCCTGGCAGGAAAGCTGCTGGCGCCAGTTCCACCTGCGCGGCGGCAGAGTGGTGTACCTGGAGTCGTCCACTCAGGATCTGGGCCTGATGCAGGTGAACAAGCACGTCTGGCGCGGCTTCTACAGCCTTCAGCGCCTGGAATGGGACATCATCTACAACGCCGGCGCGGGAATGGAAATTCTCGCCCAGATGCTCGAAGACGACCAGAACAAGCGCGGTGCGGCCAGTCCCGGCAAGCCCGACGACCTCGCGCGCTCGGCATACGCCTCGTACAACGGCGGTCCGGGCGCGTACCGCAGATGGCGCGGGCGCGAGCCGCGCGAGGCGCGGCGAATCGACGACTCGTTCTGGCAGAAATTCCAGGCGGTCTCACGCGGACAATCGATCGACATCCTGAGCTGCGCGGCTAACTGGGATCAGGGCCACTGACTTCGTGCGTGCGCGCACGGTCGGTTGGCCAACTCGAACGAGCGTTTCGGTACCTTCCGCGAGAACGCACAGAGCGGGCGCCTTGTCTTCCTCCGGAATTGGAGTAAAAATACTCTTGAATCGGAGTATACGAAATGGCTTCCACGAACTCTCTTCGAGGTTAGGCTATGGCTTCGAGTCTGAGCTATCCCGCGACCCGCTACGAACCGCCGCCGGTTGATCTCGCCGACAAGGCAGAGCGCGGGCGGCTCAGCCCGTCGGCGATCAAGGCCTTCTTCAACATCATGACGCGCTGGAAGATCCGCGATGAAGACGCACGCGCGCTGCTTGGAGGCGTCTCGAACGGGCCATTCTATGAGATGAAGAAGCGGCGGGCGGCCGGCTGCTCGATTCCGACCGGCTGTTAAGAATTTCCTACCTCGTTGGCATCTTCAAGGCGCTGCACATCATATATTCGCTTGGGCTCGCCGACGCCTGGGTGCAGCTCCCGAATGCCAATCGGATTTTCGCCGGGCAGACGCCGCTTGCCTTCATGATCAAGGGAGGTGTGCCTGCGATGCAGACCTTGCGGCGGCTTCTCGACGCGCGCCGGGGCGGAATGTAAAGCGGGCGGATGAAGCGGGCAAGACGTGATCTCCCTGGCGTGACGCTCGTCCGCCGGTTCGATACGCATCGGCTGATTCCGTCGAAGTACGGGGAAGACGATTCGAGCGTGCTCGCGGCGATCGCGGATAACGGCGCGCATCTGCGCGACATCTTTGATCTCGACAACGCGACCAATGACCGTTTGCAGGCCGAGAACAATCTCTTGCTCTTGCCGGGGATCGGGCTCGATGAGCTGGTATTCGGCGTGCCGCACTTCCGGATAGTCAATGCTGCCTTCTGTCACGCACATCCGCTCGGCAGCCGCTTCAACGGGCCGGACCGCGGTGCATGGTACGCCAGCTTCGGGCTCGAAACGGCGCAGGCCGAGGTGGCGTTTCGCAAATCGATCGAGCTGGCCGAGATCGGATGGTTCGACGAAGTCGTCACCTATGAGGACTACTTGGCCGACTTCAGCGCCAGCTTCCACGATCTCCGCAAGGACAAACGCTTCACCGCGTGCCTCGCGACTCGGAGCTACGTCGCCTCGCAGGAGCTGGCGCGGCGGCTCCTGAACGAGGGCTCGCTGGGCGTCATCTATCCGAGTGTGCGGCGCAAGGGCGGTACGTGCGTGGCGTGCTTTCGGCCCGCGCTGGTGATGAACGTGCGCAAGGCGGCGACTTATAGGTTCCGCTGGGATGGCCAACCCACGCCGGCGATCGATCGATTGTCCAGCTAGCGATATCGGAGCCGTCGCGAGCCGCGCGAGGCGCGGCTGATCGACGAGGCATTCTGGCAGAAGTTCCAGGCGGTCTCACACGGACAAACGATCGACATCCTGAGTTGCGCGGCCAACTGGGATCAGGGCCACTGAATCTTCGCGCGTGCGCGCACGCGTGCTTCTACCGCGCCGGCCCTCTTCGCAGAACTGCCCACTACCAGGCTTGACTTGCGATGCGGCTTCGGGATAGTTTGCCCAGACCAAGTTCCGGAGAAAACGATGCGAGCTTTCCAGGAGAATATCGGCACCCGCAAGGGTTGAAATCGGACTTCGAGACTTGGCGAGAAAGAGCCCCGAGCTTCGATGGCCCGGGGCTCTTTCTTTTTTGCGCGACCGGGATTGGAACTTCAATGACGACGCATGACAACCAAAGCGATTCGGTTGGCTCGATAATCCGCCGCTACTACACGGTCTGGTGGTTCCAGGCCTTCGGGCCGTCGTTCATCTTCGCGATCTATCCGCTGTTCATGCGCTGGCGCGGACTCAGCCAGTTCCAGATGAACACGGTGGCGGCGACTTTCTTCATCGTCACCTTCGCGACCGACATTCCGACCGGCGCGTTCGCCGACGCGATCGGCCGGCGAACCGCCTTCCTGATCGGAAGCGCGATCTCCACACTCGGCTTCACGATCTATTTCTTCTCGCATCATTTCCCGGCGTTCCTGGTGGCCGAATGCTGCGACGGAGTCGGCTTCACCTTTCGCAACGGCGCGGTCGATGCCTGGGCGGTCAACGCGCTCGACGCGGCGGGCTACACCGGCACCAAGGACCGGCTGTTCTCGCGGGTTTCGCAACTGATGCGGATCGGCAACATGTGCGGCGCGCTGATCGGCGCTTACGTCGGCGTTCACGACCTCGCGACTCCGTGGCTGCTCGGCGCTTGCGGCCTCGCGCTGAGCGGTTTCGTCGGAAGCGGGCTGATGGATCGCGACGTGCGGCATCCCGGCAAATTCGATCCCGGCGTGATCGCCACGCGGGTGAGGGAGCGGATCGGCCAGGGGATGCGAATCGGGTTCGGCACGCGCGTGGTCTTCCTGCTCGCACTGGCAGGCGGGATTCGAGCTCGCGGCCTGGGGACCGTCATGGTTCGAGTGGCCGGCGTACTTCAACGATCGCTTTAACTCGGGCGTGCAGGTGGTGGGATGGCTGTTCTGCCTGTTCAATCTGGCCGGGATGGCGGGCTCGGAGATGGCCGCGCGCCTGTATCTGGATCGCTCGCGGCGGGGGATCTTCATGGCCGCGATCACGGCGCTCGGCAGCGTGCTGATGTGGGCCGCGGGCGCCGGTGCGGGCCACGTGCAGATCGCGCTGGCGATGTTCGTCCTGACCAACTTCTGCGCCGGGCTGGTCCAGCCGGTGCAGCAGAGCTGGTTCAACGAGCAGATCGAGGGCGAGTATCGCGCCACGCTGCTCTCGTTCCAGACTACCTTCGCGACTTTCGGCGCAGCCGCGGGACTGCCCACGGCGAGGCAGGCTCGCGGACCGTTTCGGGATCGGCGTCGCCTGGCAGATGGTCGGGATTCTCTCGATGCTTTCGGTGCCGTGCTACTGGGCGCTGCGCCCGCGATCGATCGCGCCCGAGTTGGCGGCCGAGCCCGCCGACTGAGTAACCGGCCTGCCAACCTAGAAAAGACCGTAAGAAAAGGCCGTCAGAATAGAAAACCCGGAGAGCGCAGCCGCCAGCACAACCACCGGCAATACCCCACGCCGCATGTCAATGCAGGGGCTTCCTGGTTCGAAGGCGGACGCTGGGGCGCGTCGTCGCCGGTGGCTCACTCGGATGCGGACGCGGGTGAGGCGCGCAGACCCTGACCAGCGTATCGGCGGCAGCCGCTTTGGCCACCGCCTTGCGCGGGATTGCCCGAGCAAGATCGTTGAGCGAGAGGAGCCCGATGAGCCTACCCTTACTGTCATTCACCGGCAGCCGCCGCACCTGATGCTTGCGCATCACCTTCTGCGCATCGAGAAGGTCGTCGCTGGGCTCGCATGCGAACACTTCACGCGACATCGCAGCGGAGACCGGGATGTGGTTGAGCGTCTGGCCCCGAGTGTACGCGGCCATGCATACGTCGCGATCAGTGACCATCCCGAGCACCCGAGCAGCGCTATCGACCACAGGGACGCAGCCGCAGTCGTTCTCCCACATGATCTGCGCAGGCTCGATTCAACATGTCACCAGGGCCGCAGGCCATCACCTCGCGGACCATCAGTTCCTCGACTTTCATGTCACTAAACCGCCATCCTCCAGATATGGCTCTTTAATTCTGCGTGCCTGATCAAGCGTTCGCCAGTTTTCACCAACCGCTGCTGCAAGTTGGTTAGCGACCACTTCCCGATCGGCGCAGGCAGCGCCAGCCGTCGCCACAAGTTCCCGAGGTTATAGGCGATCAGGCTCAGCCACAGCCGCACTTCGTTGGAGCGGAAGCGATGGCGTGCTTCGTGCACTCGATTTTCGAGCTTGGCACCACGGTACCGGGCTGTCAGCCTGCACGCAAAAGGCTCTGGCTGCACTCGCCTGTTAATGAGCCTTTGTGTGCAAAGCCGGGCCGGGGGCTAGTTTCCCGTTCCGAGGAACTCCCGAATCGCCGCCAACGCTTCCGGCTCGACCAGCGAGGGTGCATGGCCGACGCCGGGGATTTCCGCCAGCCGCACGCCCTTGAGCACCTGGCACATCCGGCGCGCCGTCGCGGCCGAGAGCACGTCGCTGTCGGCGCCGCGGACGATCAGGATCGGCGCGGTGATGCGCGCGTATTGCATCCAGAGATCGGGCATCCGCGCGGCGGCGCCCCCGGCACGCATCGCGCGCCTGACGGCGGGGTCCATCCGGAAAGTCAGGCCGCCTGCGGCAGGCCGGCTTGATCAGCGGTTCGACCCATCGGATCACTGCCGGTTCGGGCGCTGATTCCAGCGCCGGATAATGCTCCCGATAGTAGGCGACGACTGCAGACATATTCGCGAACTCGGAGGGCGCCTCGCCGACATAGCTTCCGATTCGCTTCGCGCCGGCCGGATCGATCTCCGGCCCGATGTCGTTGAGGACCAGCTTCGCGACCCGATCGGGAAAGCCGCCCGCGTAGGCGAGTGAGATTATTCCGCCCATCGAGGTGCCGATCAGCGTGACTTTGGCGATCCCGAGCTGATCGAGCATCGCGGCAAGATCGCCGATGTAACTCGGGACCGTGTAATCCATCGGCGGGCCCCATTGGCTCTCGCCGCGGCCGCGGACGTCGAGCGACATCACGTGGTAGCCGGAAACCAGATGAGGCGCGAGCGCGTCGAAGTTGTGCGCGCATCCGGTGAGGCCGTGGATACACAACAGCGGCGGGTTTCCTTCGCCGCCGTAGTCGAGATAGCGCAGCTTGAGTCCATTTGCGCTTAGGAATTTACCCGCCGGCTTTGCGTCCATAGATCGTTCTTTTGGTGACGGACGTTCTTTTGGTGACTGAATCAGCGGCTCGGAAGCTATCAGAAAGCGGCGCAACTGGAAATTGCCGAGCGGAAGATCATTGCCGGCGGCTGCCGGTTTCCGGCGGCGTTGCCTCGCGATCCGCGCGTGCGCAAGGTAGAATCGGCGTTGAGGGTCGCCAGGGATAACTTTCAGATGCATTCGGGCGCTGCTGCTGCTCATGTCACTCAGGTCATCGCGGCCTGGGGATACCTTGGCATTTTCCTGTGCGTCTTTATCGGGAACCTGGGCTTCCCAGTGCCCGAAGAGACCGTGGTCCTCACGGCGGGGTTCTTTGCCGGCCGCAATCTCCTGGATGTGAGGGCGGTGATCGCGGTGGTGGTGTTGAGCGCGATCGCGGGCGACAGCACCGGTTACCTGATCGGCCGCACTGGCGGCCAGCGGCTGCTTGATCGGTTGAGCCGAATGTCCGGCTTCGTACGCCATCGGCGCGAGCACTTCGAGAAATTCTTCCACGAGCACGGCAACAAGGCGGTATTCATGGCTCGCTTCGTCACCGGCCTGCGCTTCATGGCGGGTCCGATGGCGGGTGCGGCGGGCATGAAATTCACGCGCTTCCTGCGATGGAACGTGATGGGCGCGCTGAGTTGGTGCAGCCTGATGGTCGCGACCGGCTATCTGGTAGGCGACGAGTTCGATCGTATTCCCGCCACCGAAGGCGTGCGCCAATGGATTCTGCTGGCGGTCGCGGTGGTGGTGCTGGGCTTCTTCATATTCCGGTGGTTCGACCGCCATCCGGCTTCGATCGACGCGGGCTCGTGAAGCTTCGCCTGCTCCCGGCGCTGGTCGCCGCGGCGATCTTGTCGTGCGCCGGATGCCGGCTTGGGTCCCAGCCGGAATCTCGGCAAAGTCCCGAGCCGGCGCTCACGCTTCATTACCTGCCCGGCTTCGTCCCTGGAACACGAGACCTGTTCGCTCCCGCCGCATTGGCGATCGCACCGCCGCAGGGCCCGTTGGTCCAAGGCCGCGTGAAGCTCGGATCGATCTTCAACGCGGAGGGCAAGGCCGATCGCAGGCTGTATGCCGAAGATGCGGGAAAAACGCTTGCCGAGTCGCTGGCACGCGGCTTTGCCGATGCGGGACTGAAGCCGTCCGTTCTGAGCGCTACGCCGCCCGATCACAAGCCGCCGCCGCCGGCCCAATTCCTGCTCGTCACGAGTCTCGACCGCTTCCAGGTCGATAAGCTTTTTCATGGCGGAGTTACGATCCACGGGCCTTATTTCACGATGCATTCCCTGGTTCGGATCGGCGTCGAGTTATTCGATCGCGATGGACACACGCTCTTTTCCGGGGTCGTGAGCGGCGCAGAGGACGAACCGCCCCCGCCAGTGGGCGGCGAGGTTTTCCTGCCGCTCGAAACCGAGCCGTCCGAGTCGCTGTCGGTCGCGCTTTCGCGCGCGGTCGGCGCGATAATCCTGGCGCCGGGGATGCGCCGCGTTCTGCCTCAGCGCGCGTGAGCCGCGCCGATGCGCGGGGGCTTGCGGTATTTACTTGGTTGGCAGGCTCCGATAAAAGAAGGCATTCCACGCGGCGGTCGAAAGTAACGGCGAAAGCGCCGTTCGTCTTCGCCATGAAGACGGTGGATCAGATCAGGTAGATGGCCAAAATTCGGTTAGCAATCGTCGGGACGGGGAACTGCGCCTCGTCTCTTCTGCAGGGTCTCGAATATTACCGGCATGCCTCGGGGCCGGAGCGGCGCGACCCGGTCGGCCTGATGCATTACGATCTCGGCGGGTACAAGCCCGAGGATATCGAGCTTGCCTGTGCCTTCGATATCGACGCACGCAAAGTCGGCCGCCCGCTCGAGGAAGCAAGCTTCGCCCCGCCCAACAACACGATCACGATCTGGCGCGACCTGCCCAAGTATGGCGTGCGCGTTGACATGGGCGAGGTCCTCGACGGGGTCGCCCGATCACATGGCGGACTATCCGCCCGAGCGCACCTTTGTGGTTGCCAAAGAGCCGCCGGTCGATATCGAACGCCGGCTGCGCGAGAGCGGCGCCGAGGTGATGCTCTGCTACCTGCCGGTCGGCAGTCAGAAAGCGGCCGAGCGCTATACGCGCGCGTGCCTCGAGACCGGCGTCAGCCTGATCAATTGCATGCCGGTGTTCATCGTCTCGGACGACAAAGTGGGCGGCGCAGTTCAGCGAGCGCAAAATTCCGGCGATCGGCGACGACGTGAAGTCGCAGCTCGGCGCGACCATCCTGCATCGCACGATCATGAAGCTCTTTGCCGATCGCGGAATCCGCATCCGCCGCACCTACCAGCTCAACACCGGCGGCAACACTGACTTCCTCAACATGCTCGATCGCGCGCGGCTCGGCTCCAAGCGCGAATCCAAGACCGAGGCCGTGCAGAGCGTGCTGCCCCAACGGCTGCCCGACCTCGACGTGCATATCGGCCCGTCCGACTATGTCCCCTGGCAGAACGACAACAAGGTCTGCTTCCTCCGGATCGAGGGCGACGGGTTCGGCGGAGTCCCGATCGAGCTGGAGCTCAGGATGTCGGTGCAGGATTCGCCCAACTCGGGCGGCGTGGTGATCGACGCGATTCGATGCCTGAAACTGGCGCGCGATCGCAAAATCGGCGGCCCGCTCTATTCGATCGCGGCCTACACGATGAAGCATCCGCCGCGCCAGATTCCCGACGACATCGCGCGCGACCGGGTCGAGAAGTTCATCACCGGCGAACTCGAGCGCTGAGCGCCCTCTCGTGGCTCAGTGCGGCGCCCGGCGCTGAAGCTTCGTCTCGCCTGAGGTAATCCGCACGCTTGAGGTAATCTGAAAGGCGTGGAACGCCGCATCCGAGCGCTACTCCTGATCCTGACCGCGTCAATGCTGCCGGCAGGATGCCACCCCGGTCCCTCCTGCCCGCCGGGCACGGCCCTGATGGGCCAGCCGCCGCCCGCCGGCCAGGAAATCTGGTGCCAGAAAATAGCCGACGGCCGGCCAGTCAAGGAGGGCCCCTTCACGCTCTACTTTCCGAACGGCTCGAAAATGATGGAAGGCCAGTATCACGACGGCAAACAGGCCGGCGAATGGACGACCTGGTATCAGAACGGACAACGATCTGCGATCGATCAATTCCACGACGGCCTCCAGGACGGACTCCATCTGAGCTGGTACGACAACGGCCAGCCTGCCGCGCAGGGCATGTACGTCAAAGGCAAGCGCGAGGGCACCTGGAAGCGATGGGACCCCAACGGCTTTCGCAACTGGAACGAAGTCTACAAGGACGACAAGAAGATCTCGTGAGGGCAGGGCGCTGGACGCGCGCTGCGTCACGGTGTACAAATATACACAGGCGTTGCGGCAGTGGAATTCGAGTGGGATCCGAGTAAGGCCGCCAGCAACCTTCGTAAACACGGCGTCAGATTTGCCGAGGCGGCAACGGTGTTCGACGATCAGGCGGTGCTTACGATGCACGACGACGATCCGGATGAGGATCGCTTTGCGGCGTTGGGGCAAGGGTCGCTGGGCAGAATTCTGGTAGTGATTTACACGATTCGTGGCGATCGGATCAGGATCATTTCCGCCCGGAAAGCTGCCAGTCGCGAAAGAGACGAATACGATAGGAGAATACGATAGGAGACGGCTGTGAAGAAGGAGTACGACTTCAGCAAGGCGAAACGCGGCCCGGTACTGCCGCCCGAGCCCGGAAAGACTCGAATCACCATAAGACTCGACAACAACGTCATCGAGCATTTTCAGGAGACGGTAGATCGCGCTGGCGGCGGCAACTATCAGACTTTGATGAATCGCGCGTTGCGCGAATACATCGCGGGTTCGCGGCTTGAAACCGTCGTACGTGAGGTGATCCGGAAGGAGCTGAAGGCCGCTACGGGGAAGTTGCCGCATCGCACTCACGGCCAGCGGAGCGCCGCGTCAGCGTAAGCGAGCTTCGCCATCGATGCCTGGGAAGCGGCTACTTCGATTTGGTCGTGAGGTACTTTGCCAAAAACGCCACGGTTCGGTTCCAGGCGTCGTGTGCGTCGGCGGGATTGTACCAGGCTTGCATCTCGGGAAAATTGAAGCCGTGCTGCGCGTCCGGGTAGATGTGTACCTCGTGCGCAACCGCCGCGTCGGTCATCGCCAGATCGAGCGCGTAAGCTCTCGCCACCGGCACCAGCTTGTCCTTCGCGCCATGGATAATCAGCGTCGGCGGCAGATTCGACACCCCGGAATGGAACGGCGCGGGCAAGGCGCCGTAGTATTCGACGATCGCGGCGAGCTTGCCGGGATTTCGGGCGCCGGTCGTCAGTGAGAGGAAGGCGCCGAGCGAGAATCCCATCAACGCGACGCGCCTGGGATCGACGCGCGGATTACTGTCGAGGCTATCTAGTCCCGAGCGGATTTCGGCGAGCCAGATTGGGTAATACCGGTTGTCGGTAGTCTGCGTGCTTTCGCCGGTCTGGCTGTAGAACTCGATGAATTCGGCGAAGTAGCCTTGCGTTGCGAGGTCGGTGCAGATCTTCTCGAAGCGCTCGTTGCCGCCGCCGGGCCGGTTGAGCCCGTGCAGCAGGATCACTGCCGGATGGGCGCCGGCGCCCGCGGGCGCGCAGTGATACTCTTCGACCGGTTTGCCGTCTGATTGAAAAGTACCTTTGGTCCATCCGGCCAGCGCGCCGGATGGGGCTATGACGAGCGGCACGATCGCGAGCAGTACCTGGTATTTCCTCACGCGAGAATACCCTCACCCGGCGGCAACAGCCGCCGGCCTCTCCCTGGTCAGGGAGAGGCGGGGAAGAGAATCGCTCTTATCCCGCGAGCTTGCGCTTGAGGACTTCGTTGACCATCTTCGGATTTCCACGTCCGCCCATCTCCTTCATTACCATGCCGACGAAAAATCCGAACAACTTGTCGCGTCCGCCGCGATACTCCGCGACCTTGGCGGTCTCCGCAGCCAGGACCTTGTCGCAGGCTGCCGCGATCGCCGCGTCGTCCGACACCTGCGCGAGTCCGAGCGCGGCGACGGTCGCCTCGGCGCTCTGGCCCGACTTGCTCATCGCGGCAATGACGGTGTCGGCCGCGTTGAGGCTGATTTTCTGCCGGTTGACCATCCCGGACACGGCAGCGACCTCGGCAGCTACTGGATTCTCGAAACTATCTTTCCCTTGCTCTCTTGCTTGGCGGCCCCGTACGCGAATCACGAAAGAGGCTATTGATTTGACCCGCTTGGCCAAGTCGGATTTCCCAGCCGGCATTCCCCCCGGCTCGGCCATGCGGATGGCTAATACCTCGTCAAAGAAATCGGCTATTGCGTTATTCGCGATCATCAGCTCTGTTTCGTAGCTGTTGAGCTCATACTCGTTCCGATAGCGTGCGCGACGCTCAGCGGGCAGAACGGGCATCGAGGCACGCACCTGCTCGACCTGCTCGCGCGAAACCATCAGCGGCGGTAGGTCGGGCTCGGGGAAGTAGCGATAGTCGTTGGCGAACTCTTTCGATCGCATCGGGCGCGTCACCTGGCGGTCGGGGTCCCACAGGAGAGTCTCCTGCGCGATTCGCCCGCCGGATTCGAGCAGCCTCGATCTGGCGATTCACTTCGTACTCGATCGCCTTCTCGACGAAGCGGAAGGAGTTGAGGTTCTTGATCTCGGTCCTGACTCCGAGCTCGGCCGCGCCGCGCTTCTTCACCGATACGTTGACGTCGCATCGGAAGCTGCCTTCTTCCATACGCCCAGCGGAGGCCTTCGAATGTACAAGCATCGCGCGCAGCTCGCGCAGATAGCCGGCCGCTTCCTCCGGCCCGCGGATATCGGGCTCGCTCACGATCTCGATCAGCGGCACGCAGGAGCGGTTGAAATCGACCAGGCTGTAATCCGCCTCATGGATATTCTTGCCGGCGTCTTCCTCGAGATGGATCCGCACCAGCCGGATTCGGCGCGGCTCACCGGCATCACCGGCATGGAGGCCGGCGCTACTCTCTTGCGCGGGTATCTCGACGTAGCCGCCCTTGCAGATCGGTAATTCATATTGGCTGATTTGATAACCCTTGGGCAGGTCGGGATAGAAGTAGCTCTTGCGCGCAAAGATCGAGCGCGGCGCGATTTCGCAATGCGCCGCGAGCCCCATCCGAATCGCAAGCTCGACCGCGCGCCGGTTCAGCACCGGCAGCACGCCCGGCATCGCCATGCAGACCGGACAGACGTTGTTATTCGCGGCCGCGCCAAAGCTGGTCGAGCATCCGCAGAACAGTTTCGAGCGGGTCATCAGATGGGTGTGGACTTCGAGTCCGATCACCGTTTCATATGCGCCGGAAGCCATCGCTTGTTTCCTAAATCACCGGTTCGCGGCGCTTGAACGCGCCCGAGCGTTCGTATGCGTCGGCGGCACGGAAGATCGCCTCTTCGCCGAACGGCGCGCCGATAATCTGCAAGCCGATCGGCAGATTGCGGCCGTCGCAGGCGCATGGGATCACCATCCCGGGCAGGCCTGCCAGGTTGACCGAGATCGTGAAGATGTCCGACAGATACATCTGGAGCGGGTCGGAAGTTTTCTCACCGATCTTGAACGCGGTGGTCGGCGCGGTCGGCGTCACGATCAGATCGCATTGCTCGAAGGCGCGCTCGAAGTCGCGCCGGATAAGCGTGCGGACCTTCTGCGCCTTGAGATAGTAGGCGTCGTAATAGCCGGCCGAGAGCGCGAAGGTGCCGAGCATGATCCGGCGCTTGACCTCCGCGCCAAAACCGCGCGCCCGGCTCTGGTTGTAAAGCTCGATGTGGTTTTCGGCCTCGACGCGCAAGCCGTAGCGGATACCGTCGTAGCGGGCGAGGTTCGCGCTCGCCTCGGCGGTTGCGATCAGATAGTACGCGGCGATCGCGTACGGCGTGTGGGGCAGCGATATATCGACCGTCTTCGCGCCCATCGCCTGGTAGGTCTTCAGGGCGGAGCGGACGGCGCCCTCGACTTCGGGATCCATCCCCTCGACGAAATATTCCTTCGGCACGCCGAGCCGGATTCCCTTCACGTCGCCGCCGAGCGCACGCTCGTAGTCGGGGACCGGGCGCGCCGAGCAGGTCGAATCGCGCGGATCGGCTCCGGCCAGCGAGCGCACCATGATAGCCGCGTCGCGCACCGATTTGGCGAACGGGCCTACCTGATCGAGCGATGACGCGTAAGCGACTACTCCGTAGCGGCTCACGCGGCTGTAGGTCGGCTTGATTCCGACCACGCCGCAGAACGATGCCGGCTCGCGAATCGAGCCGCCGGTGTCGGTGCCGAGTGACGCCAGGCATTCGTCCGCCGCCACCGCCGCCGCCGAGCCGCCCGAGGAACCGCCGGCGACGCGCGCCAGGTCGTGCGGGTTTCGCGTCGGGCCGAAGGCGGAATTTTCGGTCGAAGAGCCCATCGCGAACTCGTCCATGTTGGTCTTGCCGACGAACACGGCGCCCTCGGCGCGCAGCCGCTCGATCACGGTGGCGTCGAACGGCGGCACGAAGTTTTCGAGAATCTTCGAGCCGCAGGTCGTGCGCACGCCGCGAGTCGCGTAGATGTCCTTGATGCCGAGCGGGATTCCGCACAGCGGCGGCGCGTCGCTGGCGGCCAGCCGTTGGTCGGCCGCCTCGGCTTGAGCAAGCGCCTCCGATTCGCACACGGTAATGAAAGCGTGGAGTTTCGGTTCGACCGCGCCGATCCGATCGAGACAGGCGCGGGTCAGCTCGACCGAGGAGAATTCCTTCGCGCGAAGCCGCTTCCGGGCCTCGCTGATAGTCAGTTTGTTGATCTCGGATGTCATGGAGAAACCTAACCCCCTGACCCCCTTCCCGAATCGGGAAGGGGGAACCTGAACCCGCGAAGAGGGCTCCCCTCTCCGTTTCGGAGAGGGGTCGGGGGAGAGGTCGTCTTCATTCGACTATTTTCACTCTATTATCTTGGGCACCTTGAAGAAGGTTCCCTTGCGCGCGGGCGCGTTGGCGAGCATCGCCTCCGGCGCCGGAGCGTTGGTGACTTCGTCATCGCGCATCGGCGTGCCCGACTCGCCCACCTGAGCGGTCGGCTCGACGTTGCCGGTGTCGATCTCGTTGAGCTGCTCGACATACGCCAGCATCTCGCTCAACTCGGTCTCCAGGCGTTCCTCTTCATTCGGGGTCAGCTCGAGACGCGCCAGCAGCGCGACGTGGCGAACCTGCTCCCGGCTGATTTTCCCTTGCGCCATGTGAAAGCTCCGTGCGAATCGTAACATCCCCGGAGATCGAAGTCAGGCCGCTTGCGGGCCAGCCGCATGGCGTTTAGCCTTGGAGCGCAAGCGACTTCCCGTCAGGCCGCAAGCGACTTCGGGTCAGGCCGCAAGCGACTTCGGATTGGGCGCAAGCGATTTCGAAACGCCGGAAGCGAGAGCGTGGGCACTCTTGACGCACTGGTTAAATGGATTCGCGGCTGGCTGGCCGGGCTCTACGATTCTCGCCGCACGGGTGAGGCCATTGCGCCCGGCCGCGTGCCGTTGGGACGGACGGGCGAGCGCCTCGCGGAGCGGCATCTCAGGAGGTCGGGCTACCGGCTGCTGGCGCGGAATTTCCGGGCGGCCGGCGCGGAGATCGATTTGGTCGCGGCCGAGGGCGATACTATCGTGTTCGTCGAAGTGAAAACGCGCCGCGATCTCAAGGCCGGGCAGGCCCGAAGAGGCGGTTGACGGTTACAAGCAGGAGCGAATCCGCCGGGCCGCCGGGATTTACCTGAGCCGCCATCGTGCCCATCTCGCGCCGGTCAGGTTTGACGTTGTCGCGATTACCGGATCAGGTCCCGAACGCCGGGTGGAGATTCTGAGGGACGCGTTCTAGATGCTCGATATCAAACTGATCAGAGAGAACACCGATTTCGTCAAGACCGAAATCGCCAAAACCGGCTTCGATGCCGCCGAAATCGACCGCCTGCTCGAAGCCGACGCGCGCCGGCGCAAATTGCAGGGCGAGCTCGACGAGCTGCGCGCCCGGCGCACGCGCGAGTCCAAAGAACTGGGCAAGGCATCGCCGGAGGAACGCGACACGAAACGGGCCGCGATGCGCGAGCTCGGCGATCGGATCACCTCGGGTGAGCGCGAGCTCGCGGAGCTGGAGAAGCGATTTGAAGAGCTGATGCTGCAAATTCCCAACCTGCCCCGTCCCTGGGTGCCCGCCGGCAAGGACGAAAGCGAAAACCGGATCGTGCGCAGCGAAGGAGAGCAGCGGACGTTTGCGTTCAAGCCGCTGCCTCATTGGGAAATCGGCGAGAACCTGGGAATCATTGATTTCGAGCGCGGAGTCAAAATCTCCGGCACGCGGTTTCATTTCCTGGTCGGTCTCGGCGCGCGGCTCGAGCGGGCGCTGATCGCCTGGATGCTCGACGTGAAGCGCGAGCAGGGCTACCTCGAAGTTGCGCCGCCGCTGATGGTGAATACGGCGGCCGCGTTGGGTACCGCTCACCTGCCGAAATTCGCCGACACGATGTACCGCGATATCGAGGAAGATTTCTGGTTTGTCCCGACCGGCGAGTTGCCGCTGACCAATTTCCACGCCGGCGAAATTCTGGACGCCGAGCAACTGCCGATCTACCTCACCGCGTACACGCCGTGCTTCCGGCGCGAGAAGATGTCCGCCGGCCGCGACGTGCGCGGAATCAAGCGCGGCCATCAGTTCGACAAGGTCGAGATGGTCAAGTTTGTGCGCCCCGAGACTTCTGACGCCGAGCTCGAGAAGCTGGTCGATGATGCGTGCGAAATATGCCGGCGTTTGAGGATCGCGCATCGAGTCGTGCAGATTTGCGCCGGCGACCTGGGTTTCCAGGCCGCGGGCAAGTATGATGTGGAAATGTGGGCGCCGGGATCGGCCGAGTGGCTCGAGGTCAGCTCCTGCTCGAACTGCTGGGACTTCCAGGCGCGGCGCAACAACACCCGGTTCAGGCCGGCGAAGGGCGCCAAGACCGAGTTCGTCCACACCCTCAACGGCTCCGGACTGGCATTGCCGCGAACGATGATCGCCGTGCTGGAAAACTACCAGCAGGCTGACGGCAGCGTGGTGGTGCCGGAGGTGTTGCGGCCGTATCTCGGCGGCACCGACGTGATTCGACGGCCTGAGCGGCGATCGCAGATTCGCGCGGATTTCGCCCACTCGTAATGTTCTCGTAATAGAGCACGGATAATCTCAATACGGGCGAGCTGCCCGTGGCGCGCAACTGTATCCTGAGCGGCGGCAGCCCAGACGCAGGCGGAGAGATTGGGAGTGTCCGAAATTGCGGAAGCCGTAGAGCATGAGATGGCGGTAGCGCGCGAAATGCGCACCCGTTTCCACGCGCGTCCGGTCGCGGATCGGACCTTCGTCGCGGTCACTATGGCGCTCGCGACGGTGATCCTCATTCTCGTGTTCGGGATGGCGTTGGCGCTGATCAGCCAGTCGCGCGCGTCGCTCGCAGCCTTCGGATGGCATTTTATCGTCAGCACCGAGTGGGACCCGGTCAACGATCAATACGGCGCGCTGCCGTTCATATACGGCACCTTCGTGTCGTCGGCCCTGGCGCTCGTAATCGCGGTACCGCTCAGCCTCGGCGTGGCGCTATGCCTGAGCGAGATGGCGCCCGCTTCGATCAGCCGCCGGTTGGGATTTCTGGTCGATCTGCTGGCCGCGATTCCGAGCGTCGTCTACGGACTATGGGCGGTCTTTGTGCTCGGACCGTGGCTGCGCGACGTAGTGGAACCGCCGGTCTCGCGATTCTTTGGCTTTATCCCGCTGTTCTCCGGAACCGGAGCCTCGGTGAGCATGTTCACGGCGGGCGTAATTCTGGCGATCATGGTCATTCCTTTTATCTCGTCGGTCTGCACCGAGGTCTTTCGCGTCGTGCCGCATACCCAGCGCGAGGCGGCGCTCGCGCTCGGTGCGACCAGGTGGAGATGGTCCGAATGGCGGTGCTGCCGTACGGACTTTCCGGAATCGTGGGCGCAATCATCCTCGGCTTGGGGCGCGCGCTCGGCGAGACGATCGCGGTCGCGATGGTGATCGGGAACCGGGCGGTGATTTCGGCCTCGCTGTTCCAGCCGTCGTTGACGCTTGCCAGCGTAATCGCAAATGAATTCACCGAGGCAACCTCCGACCTTTATGTCTCGGCGCTGATCGAGCTCGGCTTGGTGCTGCTCGTGCTCGGACTTATTCTAAATGTCGTCGCGCGGCTGCTCGTGATGGGCGCGACGCAAGGACAGAGGGCCTGATGACCGGAGCAGCCGCTGCATACCACTACCGCAGGATCAAAAGCAACGTCATGATGGGCGTGACGGTGGGAGCGACCGTGGTGACGCTCGTGCCGCTGTTCCTGGTGCTGGGCTATCTGCTGTTCAAAGGCGCCAGCAGCTTGAACCTCAACTTCTTCATCCATCTGCCCAGGCCGGTCGGGGAGAGCGGCGGCGGGATGGGCAACGCGATTCTCGGCACGATGCAGATCGTCGGTATCGCGTGCCTGCTCGGAGTGCCGATCGGAATCGGCGCCGGCTTGTACCTCGCCGAGCATCGCCGCACCGCGCTCGCCAACGCGGTGCGTTTCGCGGCCGACGTGATGATGGGCGTGCCGTCGATCGTGGTCGGGATCTTCGCCTACGCCGTGGTCGTGCGCCCGATGGGAGGATTTTCGGCGCTCGCGGGCGCCTTCGCGCTGGCCGTGATCATGGTGCCGCTGGTGACGCGCACCACGGAAGAGATGATTCTGCTGGTTCCGCACGAGTTGCGCGAAGCCTCGCTCGCGCTGGGTATTCCGCGTTGGCGGACGTCGGTCTCGGTAATCGTGCAGACGGCGCTGGCCGGAATTGCGACCGGCGTCATCCTCGCGATCGCGCGCGTTGCTGGCGAGACCGCGCCGCTGCTCTTCACCGCTTTCGCCAACCGATACTGGTTGACCAGTCTGAGGCAACCGGTCGCGACCCTCACCGTTCAGGTCTACACCTATGCGATTTCGCCGTTTCAGGATTGGCAGCGTCAGGCCTGGGCGGGCGCGCTGGTCCTGACCGGCCTCGTGCTTGCCCTCGAGTGGGCGTAAGATGGGTGACAGGCGGAGCGGCCAAGGCGCCTCGTTAACGCGATGCCGGACAAACTCGTAACCCGAAATCTGTCCGCGTTTTTCGGCAAGGTGTGCGGAATCAGGGCGATCAACCTGAACTTTCCGGCCAACCTGGTGACCGCGATAATCGGGCCCTCCGGATGCGGCAAGTCAACCTTGGTGCGATGTCTCAACCGGATGCACGAGGTGGTGCCGGGAGCGTATGCGGAGGGTCAGGTGCTGCTCGACGGCGAGGACATCTACGCGCCCGGAGTCGATGCGGTGCAGGTGCGGCGGCGAATCGGGATGGTCTTTCAGAAGCCGACGCCGTTTCCAAGCATGTCGATCGAAGAGAACGTCGCAGCCGGACTCAAGCTCAACGGCGTCGGGCTCAAAGCCTCCGAGCGCGACGAGATCGTCGAGCGCAGCCTGCACCAGGCCGCGCTCTGGGAAGAGGTCAAGGACCGGCTCAGAAAGCCCGGCATCAGTCTTTCAGGCGGGCAGCAGCAGCGGCTCTGCGTCGCGCGCGCGCTGGCGGTCAAGCCCGAAGTGCTGCTGATGGACGAGCCGTGCTCGGCGCTCGATCCGATCTCGACCGCGCGGATCGAGGAGCTTCTGCTCGAGCTGAAAGCGGACTATACGATCATCATCGTGACCCACAACATGCAACAGGCCGCCCGCACCGCCGACTATACCGCCTTCATGTATACCGGCGATTTGATTGAATTCGGCGAGACCCGTCAGATCTTCACCAATCCCACCCGGCGCGAGACCGAGGATTACATCACCGGGCGGTTCGGCTAATCGCCGCGCGAGGCGCAGATGGATACCACCCAGCCCCAACACACCAATCGCCAGTATGAAGAAGACCTGCGCGAGCTGCGCGCCGGATTGATCAAGATGGGCGGGCTCGTCGAGAGTCAGATCGCCGAGGCGGTCGGCGCGCTGGTCAATCGCGATTCCGAAAAGGCCCGCGAGATAATCGTCGGCGACGCCGAAGTGAACCGGATGGATATCGAGTGCGACCAGCGCTGCCTCAACCTGCTCGCCCTCCATCAGCCCGCCGCCGGCGACCTGCGCTTCATCACGACCGGGCTCAAGATTACCACCGACCTCGAGCGGATCGGCGACAACGCGGTCAATATCTGCGAGCGCGCGCTCGAGCTCAACATGGAGCCGCAGCTCAAGCCCTATATCGATATCCCCCGGATGGCCGAGGTGGCGCAATCGATGGTCAAGGACAGTATCGACGCGTTCATGCGCAACGATACCGGGCTCGCTCAGGAAGTGATCGATCGCGACGATGTGGTTGACGATTTGCAGCATCAGATCTATCGCGAGCTGTTGAGCTACATGGCGGAAGACCCGCGCACGATCGGCTGCGCAACCAAAATCCTGTTCGTGTCGAAATATCTCGAGCGGATCGCCGATCACGCCACCAATATCGCCGAGATGGTGGTCTTTATGGTGAAAGGCAAGAACATCAAGCACATGGACAAGAGCAAGGGCCAACGCTGATGGGCGCAGCGGCGAAATCGGCCGCGGCCGTCCAGCGCAGAATTCTGGTGGTCGAGGACGAAGCCGACATCCGGGAGCTGATTCGCTACAATCTGGCGCAGGAAGGTTTCGTCATCGAGGAGGCGGCCGACGGCGCGCAGGCGCTCGATCGGATCGCGCGGCGCTTGCCCGACCTGATCGTGCTCGACCTGATGCTGCCCGGCATGTCGGGACTTGAAGTCTGCCGCAAGCTGCGCGCGGCGCCGCAGACCGCGAACTTGCCGATCCTGGTCGTCACCGCCAAGGACACCGAAGTCGATCGCGTGCTCGGGCTCGAGATGGGCGCCGACGACTACGTGGTCAAGCCCTTCAGTCCGCGCGAGTTGGTCGCGCGCGTCAAGGCGCTGCTGCGGCGCGCGCATCTGCTCGCCGAGCCCGAGTCGGCGGGACTGTACGAGCGCGGCCGGCTGAAAATCGACTTCGATTCCTACCAGGTCTATGTCGAGGGCAAGCGCAAGGAACTCGCGCTGCGCGAGTTCGAGTTGCTGCGCTTCCTGGTGCAGCATCCGCTGCGCGTGTACAACCGCGAGCAGTTGCTCGATAAGGTCTGGGGGCGCGACACTTTCGTCGAGCCGCGCACCGTCGATGTTCACGTCCGCCGGCTGCGCAAACATATCGAGCGCGACGACGCTAACCCTGAGCTGATTCTCACCGTTCGCAGTGTAGGATATCGCTTCAACCCGGACGCGCTTGGGTAGATCGCTCAACCTGCGCCTGCTGGCGGCAGTCGCCTTAAGCCTCCTGCCTGCGGCCATCGCGATGGCCGTGCTGGCGGGAGCGGGCTCGCTGCTCCCGCGGTGGGCGCTGGCGGCGATTGTCGCGGGCGCGGCTGGCGGCGTGGTGTTCGCGCTTTCCGTTTCCCGCACGTTGGTGCGGCGCGTCGAGCGGCTCGACGCGATCGCGGCCGCGCTGGAAAATCGCCGCCCGCCGGCTCATCTCGTCAACGCGGACGCCGACCCGATGAGCCGTGTCGAGCGGCGCCTGCTCGCGGTCGCCGACTCGACGCTGGGCGAGCTGCAATCGCTCGGCGAGCAGCGCGACGAGCTGGAGACCATCCTGCGCGGCATGACCGAGGCGGTGGTAGTGACCGATCGGCGTGGCAAAGTCGTGCTGCTCAACGGCGCCGCGCGCTGGTTGTTCGCGCTCAACTCCGACACCGATTATCGCGGGCGCGACTTCGTCGAGTTGTGCCGCGACCCGCGCCTCCAGGAATTCGCCGCCGGCGCGATGCGGACCGGAGACGGACCGGTCAAAAGCGCCGAGCTCTTCATCCAATATCCCGCGCAGCGCCACTTGCAGGTCAACGCCGCCCCGGTGCGCTCGCCGGCCGGCGCGACGGCGGCGTGGGTGCTGGTCTTCCACGACATCACGCAGCTCAAGTCGTACGAGACGGTGCGCGCCGACTTTATCGCCAATCTCACCCACGAGCTGCGCACGCCGCTGAGCGCGATTTGCGGCTACGCCGAAACGCTGGTCGCAGGGGTCGAAGATCGCGATGTGCAGCGGCGCTTCCTCGGCATAATCCAGCGCCAATCGCGCCGCCTGGCGCGGTTGCTCGACGACCTGATTTCGCTATCCAGCCTCGAGCGCGGCCTGATGCCGCTCAAGATCGAAGCGCTCGAGCCGTGTCGCGTGGTAGAGGAGGCAGCCGAGTTGATGCGCGAGCAGGCGCGCCAGCACGAAGTCGAGCTGGAGACCCGGTGTCCGCCGGGCCTGCCGGAGATCGGCGGCGACCGCGATCGGCTGCATCAGGTGATGCTTAACCTGCTCGACAATGCGATCAAATACACGCCGCGCGGCGGTCGCGTGACGGTCGAGGCGCGCGCGGCCGCGTCCAACGGCGCCCAGTCTGCGCCGGGCGCCGAGCTGATCGTGTCGGACACCGGCGAGGGAATTCCCGCCGCCGATATCCCGCGCCTGACCGAGCGCTTCTACCGCGTCGATCGCGCCCGCTCGCGCGAGCTCGGCGGAACGGGCCTCGGCCTGGCGATTGTGAAGCACATCGTGCAGTTGCATCGCGGCCGGCTCAAGATCGACAGCCGCCTGCGCGAGGGCACCACGGTCACGGTCTGGCTGCCTGCGTCGGAGAACTAGCGACGACAATCCATCCGGCCTCTGACTCCCTCTCCCATCGATGGGAGAGGGTTGAAGTGAGGGACCTTTTCGCGGCGCGATTTGGCTGCCGCGCCCCGAAGGTCCGGCCTTAGCACGGCCGACCCTCACCCGCCGAGTTATTCGCTCCGCGAATCCCTCGGCGGGCGACCTTGCCAGCCGCCGCGCGATGATGAATGATCGTCATTCTCTGCGGCGCGCCCTTAGCTCAGCGGATTAGAGCATCAGACTACGGATCTGAGGGTCGGGGGTTCAAATCCCTCAGGGCGCGCCAATGAAATCAAGCACTGGGTGCGTCTTTCCCAACCGGCGTTGTCTGCTAAAGCAGCGCGCGGAATTGATCGACTGTCAGCCCGGCCTTGCGGATAAAGCCCCGCGGCAATCCGGGGCCAAGCTCGCGATGTAGCGGAACGGTCAGCACTGCGGCACTTCCTGATTTCACAAGGTGCACGTGACTACCGCGCTGTCGTGCTTTGCGCCAGCCGGCGCGCTCGAAGGCCCGAGCCGCCGCCTGGCCGGAGCAGACCGGGAGCGCGCTCACGCAGCTGGAGGCTCGACCTCGACTTCGGCCACCCGGATGGAGAGCGGCAGGCCGAGTTCTCTGCGGACTTCGAGGTTGCCCGCGATGGCTTCGCGGATGTTGGCAAGCGCTTCTTCCTCGGTCCGGCCCTGAGACGGTTTCAAAGCGTTCCTGAACGAGCGCGCGCATCGAATCTCCAAGGCGTTCGAGCGCAGAGCCGGGATGCGACTCTTCGAGCGCCGATGAGAACCGTCTTCCTTCGTTCAACCGGGAGCCATTCCCGAAAGCTGTGGATCTGGTGCGGCGCGCGATTGCGGCCGAGGCCGAGGCGATTCTCCAAGCGCTGCGGAAGCTCGCGCCCTGTCGCGGAACCCGCAGCCGGCCACCCCGCGAGGCGCACGGCAAAGACGCGGCGCGGAGCAAAGATAGAGATTGAAGCGGCGGACCGCCGGGAGGATGGGCGATCCGCCGCAGGCGCTGTCTTCGCCCCCTCCAAATCAGGTTGCGAGCATCCAGTACGGCGCCAGCTAATGACGCCGGTCCGTCGCGCAACGGGGGGCTTACAGTCTCTAGAGACGCTCGAACAGCGCCGCGGTTTCAGTGAAAACCGAAGGCGGACAGTTTGGCCTTGATCGCTGTTTCCCTGTAGCGATATACCCGTCCCAAGCAGTCGATCTATCGGGGGTCGAGTGGCGGTCGGGCAACTCTACAAGTGCGCATCATGCGGGCATGTCATTGCCGCCAATGCAGCCAAATGCGTGGGCTGCGGCACGCCAGGTCCGGTCGCGAGGCATCCGAACACTTGGCGGACCGCCGAGTCGGCGGCGGCGGTCGCGGAAATGCTCGCCGCGGAAGCCTCCCAGGCGGCAGGCCCGTCAGCTCCTACAGTGGGTCTCATCGGAGCGTCGCCTCCACCCGCGTTGACGACGCCAACGGCGAATCCGCGCGATACGCTGAAGCCTACGCCCAGAGCGATGGGCGCTCAAATGTGTAACAATTGTGGGCGAAGCTGGGGCTCCGGGAGGTCGTGTCAATTCTGTCGTCAGGTCGAGGGGCTTCCTACCGGGGCCACGCTGTCTAGCCCAGCACGCCGCCTGGGCGGATATCTCCTCGAAAGCGTACTGGGGGTCTGTACGCTCTTCATCGGCTGGATGATCTGGGCACTGATCGTTTTTCCCAGGGGGCAAACGCCCGCGAAAGCTGTGTTAGGAATGCGGGTCGTGAATCTCGAGACCAATCGAGCGGCCAGCGGCGGAAGGATGGCGCTGAGGGAAGTCATCGCCAAACCTGTGATCGGAATACTTGGCGCTGCCGTGGTGATCGGCGTGATCCTCGATTTCTGGTTGCTATGGGACCGCGACAATCAGGAACTCTGGGACAAGATCGTAGGCACGGTAGTAGTCAACGATCGGAGCGGTCAAACTTTGCCGAGTCTGAATTGCGGCCGCCTCGCAATTGCGATCAGTCCACCCGCAAACGCTCGGACAGGCGGCTGAAGCGGCGGCGTTCCTCCTCGTTGCGGACCGCCTGGGAGAGCGCGCTGCGCGTTCCGACCAGTACGCAGACCTTCTCGGCGCGCGTGATCGCCGTGTAGAGCAGGTTGCGCCGCAGCATCAGGTAATGGCTCTGATGTATCGGCATCACGACCGCCGGATACTGACTGCCCTGGCTCTTGTGAACCGAGATTGCGTAGGCGAGTCCGATCTCGTCCAGATCGGAAGGATCGTAAGCGGCGGAAGTTTCCTCGAACGCGACCTCGACCTTCCCTCTCTCCGAATCGACCGCGATCACCCGCCCGATCTCGCCGTTGAAAATGCCCTTGTCGTAATTGTTCCGCAACTGGATCACCCGGTCGCCCTGGCGAATTTCGCGATCGCCCGCGCGAACGCCGCGGCCGGCCGGATTGAGCAACGCTTGCAGCTCGCGATTGAGCGCCTGCGTGCCGAGCGGCCCGCGGTTCATCGGCGTGATCACCTGAATCTCGCGCGGATCGCGAATCCCGAACTTGCCCACCAGCCGATTTTGCACCAGCTCCTTTATCGTCGTGACGACATCTTCGGGCGCGATCCGCTCGAAGTAGAAAAAGTCGCCTGCCGGATCGTTGGTGGTTTGGGGAAACTCGCCGTGATTCACGCGATGGGCGTTGGCGATGATCTCGCTCTGGCGCGCCTGCCGGTAAACCTCGCGCAATTCCGCCACCGCTACCAAGCCCGAGGCGATAACGTCCTTCAGCACGCTGCCGGGACCGACCGAAGGCAACTGATCGCGATCGCCGACCAGCAGCAGCGAGTTGTTGGGCAGCAGGGCCGAGAGCACGCTGGAGGCCAGCTCGAGGTCCATCATGGAGGCTTCGTCGATTACAAGGTAGTTGGTCCGCAGCGGGAACCGCTCGTTGCGGATGAAGTTCCCGCTCTCGGGTGCGTATTCGAGCAGGCGATGGATAGTCTTGGCGTCGCGGCCCGCGGCCTCGGCCAAGCGGCGCGCGGCTCTGCCGGTCGGCGCGGCCAGCGTGGGTTTGAGGCCGGCCGCGTCGAGCGCGGCCAGCAGCGAGCGCAGCAGCGTGGTCTTGCCGGTGCCCGGCCCGCCGGTGATCACACTGACGCGGCTCTTCAGCGCGTAGCGCAGCGCGGTGAGCTGTTCGACCGACAGCGCCATCTGCTCGGGACGCTGGGCCGACTTGAGAGCGCGCTCGACGACGGCGTCGCCGAGCGGCCGTCCCGCGACCAGCGCGCGAATCCGGGCCGCGAGGTTGGTTTCCGCCTGATGCAGCCGGGTCAGGTAGACGCAGGGCGAATCGTCGATCTCCTCGACCACGGCCTCGCCGCTCTCGGCGAGGTCCGCGACCGCGCGCTCGACCAGACCGGGCTCCATTTCGAGCTGCGAGCGAAAACTCGCTTCCAGTTCTTCGAGCGGCGCGTAGGCATGTCCGTCATCCGCCATCCGTTCGAGCAGGTATAGCGCCGCGGCGCGGGCGCGCTCGGGCGAGTTGCGCGGGATTCCCAGCCGATCCGCGACTGCGTCGGCAGTGCGGAAACCGATTCCCTTGATCGTGCGCGCCAGCAGGTAGGGATCGCGCCGGATCGTCTCGAGCGAGTCGCGGCCGTAGACCTTGTGAATCCGCCGCGCGAACGCCGCCGCGATTCCGTGGCCGCGCAGAAAGACCGTCAGCTCGCGAAGTCCGGACGAATCGTGCCAGGCCGCCGCGATCCGCGCGACCACCACGCGCGAGAGACCGCGCACCTCGCGCAATCGATCGGTCTGATTGTCCAGGACCTCGCCCAGCGCTTCGCCAAAGTGTTCGATGATCTTGCGCGCCAGCCTGGGGCCGACACCTTTTATCTCGTGCGAGAGATAGCGCTCGAGCGCGCCGAGGTTGGCGGGACGAAGGGTCTCGAAGTCCTCGATCTTGAACTGCACCCCGTAGCGCGGATGGTTCTCGAAGCGGCCGGCGGCGCGGATCGTCGAGCCGACCTCCAGCCCGGCCAGGCTCCCGACTACGGTGACGCGCGCGCGCGCGCCGTCGTCGTCGCAGCGTTCGACGATCGCCACCGCGTAGCCATTCTCGTCATTCGCGAAGAGGATCTGTTCGAGCGTTCCCTCGATTCGGTCCTGCGCGTCGCGAGCCTTGGACGCGGTTGCGTCAGGCGCGAGAGGGCGGCTCGGTCTCTGGTTGTCGAGGGTTGACACCTTTATACCATTATACTAGCATGATTGTGGGATTGGTCAGTTAACCTAATCTTTGGCAGGAGGGTGCAAACCCGTGGAGGTGCCCAAATGAACGACACTTGCTTATGGAGGTTCAGATATGAACCGAGTAGTGACGGTTCTCATACCGTTACCGGTGTACTACAACGCCGACGAGCGTGGCGTGCGCAAGGCGATCGAGGATGAAAAGTTCGTTCTGACGGCTGAAGAGATTTCGCATAGGTTCGGAGGCGGAACGCTGTTCCGGTTCGCCGACGGACAAGCCGAGGGACTGTGGTGGAACAAGGGCATTCTTCATCAGGACACCCTGGCGCTGCTCGAAGTTGACGTCCCAGACACCGCCCGGTCGCGCTCCTGGCTTCGTAGGTACGCCGAAACGGTGCTGATCGAAAGATTCGAGCAGGAAGCCATTTATCTGAAGTTTGTGGGTCCGGTCGAAACCTTGGAGATCAGCCACGAGGCGATCGTCCGAAGAAGAGCAAAGCATCATCGATGAGATTTATTCCCAATGGCACGTGAAAAGAAACTCAAATCGCCGGTGACCTTGTTTGCCGCGATCGAGACTGAGCAACACGAACAGCTCAGAAGAATCGCCTTCGAGGAGCGCCGGTCCATCGCTGACGTTGTTAGAGAAGCGATCGATCAACTGGTCGAGGCTAAACGTCAGACCCGGCCTGCGCGCGCGCGACACGCGAGTTGACGCGAATTCGCCGTCGCGCCGGCTTCTAAACCTGGACATTCTCCCAGCGGCCGGACCGGAAGCGCGCCGACTTGAGCCCCGAGCGCATGATGTAGTCGGCGATCAGCGACCACCAGACCCACTCCACGGCACCGTGGTAGTGAACGATCAGGATTGTCAGCGCGAGCCGGAGCCCGTAGAAGCCGGCGACCGAGGCGAACAGCGGGAACTGCGTATCGCCGGCCCCGCGCAGCGCGCCGGTCAGCGTCCAATCCACCGCCATCAGCGGTTGCGCGGCGCCGAGCGCGTACATGAACGTGATCGTGAGCGCGATTACCGCCGGGTCGTCGATAAACAGCCGCGCGATCTCCGGGGCGAGCACAAAGATGACGAGCCCGAGCCCGCTCATCATCACGATCGCCATGACGGTGGTATGCCATCCCGCGCGCCGCGCGAACCCGGGATCGCCCGCGCCCAGTCCCTGCCCCACCAGCGTGGCCGCAGCGGCCGAAAATCCGAAGCCGGGCAGGAATGAGAGCGCCAGGATTCGCACGCCGATGAAATAGGCGGCGATCGGCTTCTCGCCATAGCTGGCGACGAACCTCACGTAGGCGAAAAATCCGAACTGGATTACCAACTGCTCGATCGCGGCCGGATAGCCGACCTTGAGGATTCGCCAAGCGAGCGCGAAGTCGGGCTTTAGCCGGCGCCATCGGAAGCGCAGCACCGACTTCTTCATCGAGAGCGCCCACAGGAACAACGCACCGCCAATCGAGATCGCGATCAGCGCCGCGACCGCCGAGCCGTTCAACGCCCAGCGCCGGCGCGCCGAATTTGCCGAAGATCAGCACGTAGTTGAGAAAGATCGCGATCAGGTCGATCAGCCCGCCGATCCAGAGCGGCGTGCGCGTGTCTCCCGCGCCGCGCAATCCCGACGCGCACATCAGGAAGATCCCCTGAAACGGCTCCGAGAGCATCACGACTCTCAGGTAGCGCGTGCCGAGATCCGCCATCGGGCCGGTGACGTGGAACAGCGCCAGCGCCTGCGGGGCGAAGACGATCACGGGAATCGCGATCAGGGTCGAGATTATCACGCCGAACACCACCGACTGGGTGAGCACGACCTCGGCATGGCCGTGGTCGCCGGCGCCGACGTTGCGCGCAACCAGCGCCACCGTCCCGGTGCCGATCGCGGCGATTCCGGCCCGCACGGCGCCGAGTACCTGGCCGCCGAGACCCACCGCGCCGACCGCGTCGGCGCCCAGCCGCCCGACCATCAGCATCGACGCCAGCCCGAGGATCGAATCGAGCCCGAAGGAAAGGATCACGGGCCACGACAGCGCCCAGATCTCCTGGCGCAGCCGTTCGGGCGGCGGCAGTGCCATCGGCTCGCCGCGCACCGGACGAGGCTCGACCGCAGCCTCAACTAATTCGGACATGATTTAAGAGCAGTTACGACAGCACCGGCCCTCTCAGTCAAGGGACCGGCGCGCGCGCCTGTTGACGAAACCCCGATTCGACGCGATTCAAATGCGGCGAATCAGATCTCGACGGGGTCGCCGACCGCGATCGTCGCGGGCGAAGCGCCGGCAAACGAGGCGTAGACCCCGACGTTCGAGGCGGCGCCTGTGACGATCGTGCGCAAGATCGAAGGGTCTTTCGGCAAATCATCCTGCGGCAGCGTGGTCATGACGCATCGGACACAAGCCGCAGCGAGCTTCAGTTCGGCCGCGCCGACGCGCAGCGTCTTGCCCAGCCATTCACTTTCCACCAGACCCGTTCGCTCGGTGCCGAGCTCGAGCAGGAGGTTCGGCCGGAAGCGCCGGACGTTCGAATCGAGCGCCAGAGTTGAGACTGCCGAGATACTTAAGCGTGGCAGTGGTCAAAACGTGGAGCGGAAACGCATCGAAGTAGCTGCCGACCGGAAAGGCATACTTGTCGAGGCCGAGCCCGATGAAGGGCGATAGGTCGGGAAGCGGCTCGTCGCCGACCAGACCAAAGGTCCCACGCAACTCGGCGAGCAGGTCGGGATTGTCGGGGCGGCCCTTGCGATAGTGCTCGACCGCGGACGGCGGCTGAAGTGGCCAGGGCGTCACCGATCGCCCCAGGACCGCCGACAGCCGCATCGCCGCGTCGCGGTCGCCGGCGCGGAATTGCGTGCCGTCGGGCAATGTTATTTCGACATCAGGGATGGGACCGCCCACTTGGGGTTCCGATACGTAGGAAGCGCGGCATCTGAGCAGCGCCGGGATCTTCTTGGCGCCGCGGATTTCGCCCGCGCTCTCGTCGCGGACCGCCCAGCCGCGATCGCCGACGATCCCGTGCGAATCGATCTGCGCGCTTTGCATCCGATTGCCCGCCATCGACTTGAACGGATAGCGCCAGATCTGCGCGACTGTTCCGACCATCGGCATTGCAGCACCCTCACCTGGCTTTCGCCGCCCTCTCCCGCGAAATAGCGGGAGAGGTGCTCACAGATCGTCTGAGATTCGCGGCAGCACTTTGGTCCAGAACAGCTCGATGATTTCATCAAACGATCATGCGGCACCAGCCCGTTGTACATCCAGGCGAACAGCCACTCGGACCGGCAGCCGCTTTACCAGCCGCTTCAGCTGACGCGTCACCGTATCGACCGAGTCCCACCAGCGCCAGGCCGTTCTCGCACAGGTCCGGCATTCTCGCCGGTCTCGGGATCCTGCCATCCCCTTCGAGAAGCCGAACGGCTCGAACCATTCCGGCCGCAGAAGTAACCGCTGTCGGCGCCAGAGCGCCTTGCGCTTCCTCGTCGGTGTCGGCGATTATGATGTCGCGCAGGATCGCCCATCCCTTCGCCGAGCGGCTGGCCCGAGGCCTCCGCGTAGATATCGCACAAGGCTGGCGCTCATACGCCGGGAAAAAGCGGCGGCAGAATCGCGGTGACGTTCTCCGGCGCGCACCAGCGGATGCTGCGTTCCGACGACGCGAACGGCTGGAACACCGGCGGATGCGGCTTCTGCACCGGCTTCGGCACCACGCTGACCGCCTTCACGATGCCGTTTTCGACCCCCTTGCCCCACTTCTGCGTCGCCGCGAATGTCCACGGCGTATCGCCCGGCGGGACCCGCCAGTACTTGCCCTGGTAGCTGAGCATCTCCTCGGTCCACGCCTTCTTGATGATCGGTAGCACTCCTCGAAGGCGGCCCGATTGGCGGCGTCGATCTCGTCGTGCTGATGCGGCTGCGCGCCATGAATCCCATGGGTCTGCTGCGCCATGATATCGACCCAGCGGCGCTGGTAACCGCGCGCGAAGCCGGCGTTGGCGCGGCCGCCGGTCATGTGATCGAGCATCGCGATATCTTCGGCGACTCGAATCGGATTGTTCGCCGGCAGCACGATCCCGAGCTGGCCGACGCGCAGCCGCTTGGTCTGCATCCCGACGTACAAGATCGAGCAGGACCGGATTGTTCGAAAGCTCGAAGCCCTCGGCATGAAAATGATGCTCGGTGAACGTGATCGAATCGTAGCCGAGCGCGTCGGCGAGCTTGGCCTGCGCGGAGAACTTCGCTGCAGCATCTGATCGTACAGACTCGCCGCGCAGCCCAACCATTCCCTGTTCGATTTCGGCGCGGCTCCCGATCGACGGCAGATAAAAGAGCGACACTTTCATACAACTCTCTATAGCGGTGCCGGGCCCGGAACGGTAGCAGCAGCCGGGTGCGAAAATTCTGCGCGCGCGGGCTTGACAGCTTTAGAGCAAAACTCTAGTCTAGCTGCCCTATCGAGAAAATTGCAAGAATGTTGTCCAAGAAAACCAAGTATGCGCTCAAGGCTTTGATGGTGCTCGCCAAGGAATACGGACAGGGGCCGGTATTGATCTCCGATATCGCCCAGCGCGAGGAAATCCCGCAGAAGTTTCTCGAGCGATCCTGCTCGAACTCAAGAACCAGGGAATTTTGCAGAGCAGGCGGGGCAAAGGCGGCGGATATCTTCTGGGGCGAGCGCCCCATCAGGTGAGCGTAGGTCAGATTGTCCGCATCCTGGAAGGGCCGGTGGCGCCTCTCCCGTGCGTGAGCAAGACCGCGTACATGCGCTGCCGCGAATGCCGCGACGAACGAACTTGCGGGATCAGGATCGTAATGAAGGAAGTTCGCGACGCGACCGCGAAGATTCTCGATTCCACGACGCTCGCCGACCTGCTCAAGCGCGTGCAGGTGGCGGTTGAGGGGAAAGATTCTTTGAGTTTTGCCATATAAAAAAATTTGCACATTAGTCCAGTAACTCAATAGAGAATGTGAAAAGCGAGTCGAGTCCAGCGGCCAATATCGCGACCGGATCAACCGCGCCCCAGCAACCCTCCTCGCAGGTGGTGCGGAAGATCCTGGAGGTCATAGCGACGGTGCGGTACGGCTCGGTCGAGATCGTCATCCAGGACGCGCGCGTGGTCCAGATCGAACGCAAGGAGAAGTTTCGGTTCGACAAGTCCTGAGCGGCGAACCGCGCTATCTGAAAAAAGCTCAGGCAAGCCGCCAACCAATCACACGAACTGACCGGACAACTGGAGGTTCCAAAATGGGAGAGGAAAGGAACTATGAGGCAATCCACGTTGCCGGTCGTTGCAGCAATCGCTGCAGCAGTCCTTGGGGCGATGCTGCTGGCCACCGGACCATCGTACGCGCAAACGCCATCGGTGGCCGAGCTGCAAAGAGAGATTAACCGGCTGCAGCAGCAGCTCAACACGTTGCAGGGACTCGATCAGAAAGTGCAAGTGCTCGACAAGCAGGTCCAGACCCAGCAACAGCAGCAGCAGGTCCAGCAGCAGGAGGAAGTCAAAAGGTTCTCCGAGCTTCCGAGCGTCGGCGTCGGCCCGCAGGGTCTTGCAGTCACATCGCCCGACAAGGCGTTCACGCTCAGAATCCACGGGATTATCCAGGCCGATGGTCAATTCTATACCAATGGCGATGACAAGACGGCCCCGGGCGGCGTCGCGAGTAGTACGTTCATACTCAACCGGGTGCGCCCGATCGTGGAAGGAACAGTCTTTAATTCCTATGACTATCACATCGAGCCCGACTTTGGTCAGGGCAAGGCCGTGCTTCAGGACGGCTGGCTGAATGCACGTCCCTATCAGGAAGCGCAGTTGATGATCGGCAAGTTCAAATCGCCGTTCGGAATCGAGCGTCTGCAACAGGACTCGAACCTGCTCTTCATCCAGCGCGGCCTGACCACCAACCTGATTCCCAACCGCGACTTGGGCGTCGAGTCCCATGGCGATTTGTTCGACAGCGCCCTGACCTATCAACTTGCGGTGCTCAACGGTGTGCCAAACAACACCGCCGGCGTTGACGCCGATACCTACGACGCCAAGGACTTCGCCGGCCGCCTGTTTGTGTTGCCGTTCAAGGATTCGGGTGTCGCGCTGGCCAAAGGCCTGGGCGTGGGCTTTGCAGGAACCTTCGGCGACGAGCGCGGTACAAGCACCGTATCGAAATACGTCACCGCCGGGCAAAGCACATGGTTCAGCTACGCAAGCGGAGTCAGCGCGGCCGGGGCACGCTATCGCTATTCGCCCCAAGGTTACTACTACGCCGGTCCATTCGGCCTGCTGGCTGACGATGTTGACGATACTCAGAAGCTGAGTCTCAAGACTAAAGAAGACACTATCGCGAATCACGCTTGGCAGGTCCAGGCGGGATTCATCCTGACCGGCGAGGACGAGAGCTACTATGGAGTCAAGCTGGCCCGGAATTTCAATCCGGCCGAGGGCGGGTGGGGGGCCTGGGAGATCAAAGCACGAGTCGGCGGTCTGGGCGTTGACGACGACATCTTCAAGGATAAGTTCGCGAGCGCCACGGCGTCCGCCGAGACCGCAACCGAGTATGGCGGCGGAATCAACTGGTATTTGAACCAGAACGTGAAGCTCGATTTCGAGTATCTCTGGACGGCCTTCTACAAGGGCGCGAGCCACGGCGATCGCCCCGGTGAAGGTGCGTTCCTGACTCAAGCCCAGATCGTGTTTTAGGCGGGTGACGATGAAAGCTGCAGCTTCATCATGGCTGATGGCGCTCGCGATAATCGCGGGCGCCGTCTTCTCATCGCCGGCCCGGCCCAGACTACGATCCTCAACGTCTCGTACGATCCGACCCGCGAGCTCTACGAGGACTACAACGCAGTACTCGCGAAGTACTGGAAGGCCAGCACCGGACAGGACGTATCGATCAAGCAATCGCACGGCGGCTCGGGCAAGCAGGCCCGCGCGGTGATCGACGGGCTCGAGGCCGACGTGGTCACGCTCGGCGCTGGCCTATGATATCGACGCGATCGCCGACCAGACCCAACTGCTGCCGCCGGACTGGCAGAAACGATTACCCGACAACAGCACGCCGTACACTTCGACGATCGTGTTGCTGGTCCGCAAGGGTAACCCCAAGGCGATCAAGGATTGGGACGATTTGACGAAGGCCGGCGTCTCGGTAATCACGCCCAATCCCAAGACCTCGGGCGGCGCGCGATGGAACTATCTGGCGGCATGGGGATACGCGCTCAAACACAACGGCGGCGATCAGGCCAAGGCCCGCGATTTCGTGGCGCGAATCTACAAGAACGTGCCGGTGCTCGACTCGGGCGCGCGCGGCTCGACCACCACCTTTGTCGAGCGCGGGCTCGGCGACGTTCTGATCGCATGGGAAAACGAGGCCCTGGTCGCGCTCAAGGAGTTCGGCAACGACAAGTTCGAGGTGGTCTACCCGTCGGTGAGTATCCTGGCCGAACCGCCGGTTGCGCTGGTCGACAAGGTTGCGCAGCGTCACGGCACGACCGCGGTGGCCGAGGCCTACCTCAAATATCCTCTACTCCGCGCCGGGACAGGAGGTCATCGCGCGAAATTTCTTTCGTCCGCGCCTCAAGCCGGTCGCGGACAAGTATCGCAAACAGTTTCCCGCGATCCCGATGTTCACGGTGGACGACACTTTCGGCGGATGGCGCACGGCGCAAAAGACCCACTTCGCCGACGGCGGAGTGTTCGATCAGATCTATCTGCCGGGAAAATGACCAGCCTCAAGCAGCGCAGCATCCTGCCCGGCTTCGGCCTCACGATGGGCTACACGCTCATATATCTGGCCGCGATCGTGCTCCTTCCGCTCTCCACGATCTTCTTCAAGACCGCGACCCTCTCAATGCGTGAGTTTCTGAGTATCGTAACCTCGCCCCGCACGATCGCAGCCTATCGGCTGAGTATCACCGCCGCGGCCGGCGGCGCGCTGATCAATTCGATTTTCGGGCTGGCGCTCGCCTGGAGCATCGTGCGTTACGACTTTCCCGCCCGGCGAATCATCGACGCGCTGGTGGATCTCCCGCTCGCGCTGCCGACCTCGGTCGCCGGCATCACGCTCACCACCATCTACGCGAGCAACGGATGGATCGGCCGCTGGTTCGAGCCGATCGGAATCAGGATCGCGTTCGCGCCGCTCGGCATAATGCTGGCCCTGACCTTTGTGGGACTGCCGTTCGCGGTCCGCACCGTCCAGCCGGTGATCGAAGACCTCGACGCGGAATCCGAGGAAGCCGCGGCGACGCTCGGCGCGAGCCGCTTCCAGACCCTGATGCGCGTGATCGCGCCCGCGCTGCTGCCTGCGGTCCTCACCGGCTTCGCGCTGGCCTTCGCGCGCGGGCTGGGCGAATACGGCTCCGTGGTCTTCATCTCGGGGAACATGCCGATGCGCACCGAGGTCGTGCCGCTCCTGATCATGAGCAAGCTCGAGCAATTCGATTATCCCGGCGCCACCGCAATTGCGATCGTGATGCTGTCGATCTCGTTCCTGATGCTGTTGACGATCAATCTGCTCCAGCGATGGAGCAGCAAACGCCTGATGGCGTGAAGAGAGAGCGGAAGTCGGCATGACCCAGGGATCATCGACTCGCATCGCGATTGGACCGCGCCGGCCTGCGACCGCCGATCCCGCGCTGGTCCGCGTCGTGGTCGCGGCCGGCGCGATGCTGTTCGTGGCGCTGTTCCTGCTCGTGCCGCTGGTCGCGGTCTTTGCCGAGGCCCTGCGCAAAGGCGTCCCGGTCTACCTGGCGGCGATCTCCGACCCCGAGGCGCGCTCGGCGATTCGCCTCACGCTGCTTACCGCCGCGATCGCCGTACCGCTCAATGTCGCCTTCGGGCTGGCGGCATCGTGGGCGATCGCCAACTTCGAGTTCCGCGGCAAGAACACGCTCACCACCCTGATCGATCTTCCGGTCGCGGTTTCGCCGGTGATTTCCGGGCTGGTCTTCGTCCTGCTGCTCGGAACCCGCACGCCGCTCGGCGGATGGCTGGCCGATCACGGCCTGCGGATCATCTTTGCGGAACCCGGAATCATTCTCGCGACCATCTTCGTCACCTTTCCGCTCGCCGCGCGCGAGCTGATTCCCGTGATGCAGGCCGCCGGGACCTCGGAGGAAGAGGCCGCCGTGATGCTGGGTGCGAACGGATGGCAGACTTTTTTCCGGGTCACGATTCCCAAGGTCAAGCTGGGCGTGCTGTACGGGATGGTGCTCTGCAACGCGCGCGCGATGGGCGAGTTCGGCGCGGTGTCGGTGGTCTCGGGGCATATCCGCGGATACACCAACACGATGCCTCTTTATGTAGAAATTCTCTACAACGACTACCGCTTCGCGGCCTCGTTCGCGATCGCCTCGCTGCTCACGATCCTGGCGCTCGCAACGCTGGCGCTCAAAAGCTGGCTGGAGCGCCGCGGCCCAACCCGCCAGGCGCGGCCCGGTGAAACCGAGCGGGTGGCGGCATGAGCATCCGGCTGAGCGGAATCCGCAAGAACTTCGGCGATTTCGCCGCGCTCGGCGGCGTCAACCTCGAAATCGCCGACGGCGAGCTGATCGCGCTGCTCGGCCCCTCAGGGTCGGGCAAGACCACGCTGCTCAGGGTAATCGCCGGGCTGGAGAAGCCCGACGCCGGGACCGTGACGGTCAACGGCGCCGACAATTCGACCCGCAGTTTCCGCGATCGCGAAGTCGGATTCGTCTTCCAGCACTACGCGCTGTTCCGCCACATGACGGTGTTCGAAAATGTCGCCTTCGGGCTGCGCGTAAGGCCGCGCCGAAACCGGCCTGCCGAGCGCGAGATCGCATCGCGCGTGCACGGTTTGCTCAAGCTCGTACAGCTCGACTTTCTCGCCGACCGTTATCCCTCGCAGCTTTCCGGCGGGCAGCGCCAGCGGGTCGCGCTGGCGCGCACGCTCGCGGTCGAGCCCAAGGTGCTGCTGCTCGACGAACCGTTCGGCGCGCTCGACGCCAAGGTCCGGCGCGAGCTTCGCCAATGGCTGCGGCGCCTGCACGAGCAAATCCGCGTGACCAGCGTGTTCGTAACCCACGATCAGGACGAGGCGCTGGAGCTCGGCAACCGCGTGGTGGTGATGAACGGCGGCCGTATCGAGCAGGCCGGCACTCCCGACCAGGTCTACCATCACCCGGCCAATGCTTTCGTTCATCACTTTCTCGGCAGCGTGAATCTTTTCCACGGGCGGGTCGTGAAGGGAAAGTTGTACATCGGCGAAACCGAGATGGAGATGGACGCGACGCACGAACGCGCTCACGACGATAATCGCGAAGCCGTGCTGGCGGTCCGTCCGCACATGCTGGAAATCCTGCTCAAGCCCAACGGCGGCGGCGAGTTTCCCGCCACGGTCCTGAACGTGAACCCGGCCGGCCCGCAGGTAAAGGTCGAGCTGGTCACGGCCTGGGGCGATCCGGTGCAGGTCGAGATGGGCCACGAGCGATTCCGCATCCTGAGTCTCGCTCCGGGCACAGCCGTCTTCATCCGCCCGAAGGACGAGAAGCTGTTCGTCTACCAGATCTAGCCTGCCTGATCGGCCTCGCTACCCTTCGCGGCGCCCGGCGCGCGCGAGACCGTCGGTAATGGGCTGATTTTGTGTTGCTGGGTAGCGGCCTAATTGGGCGCTAGAAGTTTGGCGCCCTTGACAGCCTTCTCTGTCGCGCGGAATTTGATCTCTCCATCGGGCTGGACGGTTACACAAAGCAAACCCTTGAGAATCAAGCGCGAGATGTTCACGTTCAGCTTTGTTTCAATCATGAATCGCTCAAGAGCCGCCGCCTGACGTTCGAGTTCGCTCCCCGCAATCGAGTTTCCCCGACCGTGTCCGCGAAAGATAGCGACCACAACGGCCATTTTTTCGTCTTCGGTCAGGCCCTCTGCATTGAAATCAAGGTCTTGAAGATGGTCGAGATTTAGTTTTTGCTTATCCATTTCTTTGATCCTTTTTTGGGACGCTAATTATCGATGTTGTCGGTTTCCCTAAAGAGCCAACCAAATCCCATTCCGATCACAGAGCCGATCACGCCACCGCCTAGAACAAAACCGCAAATGGTCTCCGTCCCGGTCGATAAGGGCGGAATCCACCCGACAGATGACCCCACGACGAGAAAGAGGCAGGAACCCACCGTGGTCAGCAGCAGAGGGCAGAGCACACCAACCAAAACTCCCCGCTGAAGCCGATACTTACTTGCTCTGATGAAATCGGCAACCGGTTCGTGATCTATCTCCTTTTTCCAAGGGAGGGCCATTTAGCCCGCCGCTTTTACTTGCGAAGGAACGGGGCTTACCTCCGAGAGAATGGGCATCTCAAGCTCTTTGATTGTCTCGCTTTTCTCATCGATGGAGGCAATAATCCGCCCCGCTCGTCGCTCCTTCATCGCCCAACGCAGCAGCGTCAGCGCCGCATTGAAAAGTTCCCTTTTTGTCTTTACGCCCCCCTCTCCCATGAGCGTTTCAAGCTCTTTCATTCGGCCTTCGTCTAGGTCGATTTGTAATCGCATATAATACTTCCTTCAATCAGGAAGGGTGCGTCTTCCGTTTTCGCATGAGCGTCTTCCGACGCTCGCGGGCCCGCGAGATTTTGCTATCGCGGGCCTTCTGTATTTTGAGGGGCGGATCGTTTTCTCTTACAAATCCCTCGTCAATAGGCACTGATTCTTTGATCCGCTTGAAGCGTTTGAGAACCTCGGCGTAATCCATTTGCGCCGTCTCCTGTCAGGGACTCTTAAGTCTCTCATCACGTACCTCCTTCCGAGTGGCCTGAAAATAGGCTTCGATGATTGGAGGATACGCCTAAAGCGAGTATTCTAGCAAGCTTATACTACTCAGAAAATGCTGGCAATAGGGTGCTCTGGCATACTACGCACCGCCACGCAGCGGTTTTGCGGTGCTATTGCCCACATCGTTGAACGATATGAGAGCCCCACAAGCCCCGTATAATGGGCATAATATGGGGTCG
The DNA here is from genome assembly GCA_963793115.1 of uncultured delta proteobacterium. Taxonomy (GTDB): domain Bacteria; phylum Desulfobacterota; class Binatia; order Binatales; family Binataceae; genus CAVVMA01. The sequence continues at coordinate 219,655 of CAWBYV010000004.1, read as the reverse complement.
CTGGCCAACATTCGGTATCGATGTGCCGGGCCATAGTTGCCATGCCTTGCGCTGTATGTTACAAGATTTACGTCTACACGGTAAAGGAGCGGCAATATGAGCGAAGAACTGCAAGGAGCGATAAGGGTACTTCAGCGTAAGCTTGCGGAGCAAGAAAAAACGGTCGCGAATACCAAGCGTTTGATCAATCAGCTTTCTGTAGAAGCGGGGATGCAACCGCTTTATCTGGAGGCGGAGCTTCACGAAGGCAGCGGGGGGCGCGCGATTCATGGTGATCGCTTCTACGGCCAGCCGCTATCGACGGCAGTTCGGGAGCTTTTGGAGATGCGAAAGGCCGGCGGTTCGGGGCCCGCATCCGTCAACGAGATTTACGATGCGCTGATCCAAGGTGGTTATCAGTTCGAAGCGAAAGACGAAGACAATTCAAAACGTGGTCTTCGCATCTCGCTTACGAAGAATTCCGTAACTTTTCACAGACTCCCCAATGGCAAATACGGGCTCCTGACGTGGTATCCCAACGTCAAACAACCGAAAGTTGGAGAAGCGAAAAACGGTGGGGAGACGAGCGTTTCAGACGAAACGGAAACGCCCCCTGAAAGCGGTGCGTCTCCGCAAAGCGTCTCTTTCTTCATCACCAAGGCTCAAAGGGCCACGCTTCGCGAGCAAGGCTACACGGACGAGCAGATTGCCAAGATGAAACCGGCGGACGCGCACAAGATTTTGGGCATAACAAGCGAGAAATAAACGTAGCTGAAAAGTTGGGCCAGCGGAGCGGCAACCCCGACTGGCCCTGAAACCAACACGGGAGTTAGCCATGTACGCCGTTTTCACGGCGCGCGGTTTCATTTCGATTCTACCGCGCCCGCCACCAAATTCAAAATCAGCTACTAGCGGTAGGGCCGTCGAGGGTTGCACCCCCCGGCGGCCCGAATCGACGGCAACGGATGCACCCGTCACCGAAGGCCCAAACTGAATTGTCGGGTGTCTCCTGCCGCTGGTCGAGCGCGCGAGACCGTCCCCCGCTGGAGATCGTCCCGGCTCGCGACTACGCTTGAGCCGCGTCGGCGCCGTCGCGGCGCGGAGGTCATCGCAATGCCCTACCGTCACATTCTCTACGAGAAAGACGATCGTATCGCGCGCGTGATTCTAAATCGCCCGCGGCAGCGCAATGCGCAAAGCCGCATCCTGCTCGAAGAGATGGACCAGGCGTTCGCAGAGGCGATCGCCGACGACGACGTGCGGGTGGTGATTCTGTCCGGCGCAGGCGATCACTTCTCTTCCGGCCACGACCTCGGTACTGCCGAAGAACTCGAAGACCAGGCCAAGCGCCCCTATGGCCGCGGCATTCGCGATCAGCATCGACGCTCGTGGGATTTGTACCTGGACAACACGCTTCGATGGCGCGACCTGCCCAAGCCGACTATCGCGCAGGTGCAGGGCTTCTGCATCTTCGGCGGATGGATGATCGCCTCCGCGATGGACCTGATAGTCGCGGCCGACGACGCGCGCTTCCTGCCCTCGCTCACCCAGTATTTTTCCGCGCCGTGGGATATTGGTGTGCGCAAAGCCAAGGAAGTGCTGTTCCAGAGCCGGTTCATGGACGCGCCCGAGGCGCTGCGGGCCGGCTTCGTGAACACGGTCGTGCCGCGCGCCGAGCTGGAGCAGGAGACGCTCGCGCTGGCGCACCGGATTGCCGAGACCGACCGCTTCGTGCTCCGGATGCTCAAGCTGGCGGTCAATCAGGCCCAGGACGCGATGGGCTTCACGGCGGCGATTCGCGGCGCCCATTCGCATCACTTCTTGCTCGCGGCCGGGCAGGCCTTGCGCAACGACGGCGACTTCCGGGTCGAGGGCCGGCGCATGGGCGGCGTCGATCAGGCGCTGAAAAAGAAATAGCGGTCCCCCCCAAATTGAACAATCGTTCAGCGAACGAGCCGGTCTCCATTGACTCGCGCCGGGATGGGTGTAGATAAGGCTGACGGAGACCTACAGGCATGGGAAGCAACGGTTTTTCGCTCGACACAATCGACATCATCACGCCCGATCATTACGCCACCAACGGCTATCCGCATAATGAATGGACCTACCTGCGCAAGCATGCGCCGGTCTTCCGATGTGAGCGGCCGTACCTCTACGAGCCGTTCTGGGCGATCACCAAGCACGCCGACATCATCGCGATCGGGACCCAGCCCAAGCTGTTTCTCAATGCTCCGCGCCTGCTGGTCGTGACCAACGAGTATGGAACGGCCAACGGGGAAGGCCCCGGCCAGCTACCGTTCAAGCATCTGCTCGACATGGATCCGCCCGAACATGGGAAGTATCGCGGGCTGGTCAACAAAGGCTTCACGCCGCGATCGGTCCGCCAGCTCCAGTCGCAGATTGAAGAGATCGCACGCGAAATTCTCGACGCCGCCGCGTCGCGCAACGAAGGCGACTTCGTGACCGACGTGTCTTCCAAGCTGCCGCTGGCGGTAATCGCCGAGCAGTTGGGCGTGCCGAGGGAGGACTGGGAGCAGCTCTTCACCTGGACCAACGAGACTATCGGCGGTGCCGACCCCGAATTCCAGAAGGGAGCCACGGCCGACGAGACCATGGACCGCGCGCGAATCGGACTGTTCACCTACTTCAACGATCTCTGTGAGAAGCGCCGCAAGGAGCCCCAAGACGACCTGACCAGCGTGATCGCAAATTCGACGCTCAAGGGCGAGCCGCTTCCGACCTTCGAGCTGCTGTCCTATTTCTTTTTGCTGGTGGTGGCAGGGAATGAGACCACCCGCAATGCGACCTCGGGCGGCCTGCTGGCCTTTATGGAGAATCCCGAGCAGTGGCGTCTGCTCAAGTCCGACCCGTCGCTGATCGGCCCGGCGGTCGAGGAAATCGTGCGATGGACCACGCCGGTGATCCAGTTCGCGCGCACCGCCAAGGAAGACACCGAGATCCGCGGCCAGAAAATAAAGGCCGGCGAGACGCTATGCTTGTTCTATCCTTCGGCCAACCGCGATGAGGAAGTCTTCGACGCTCCGTTCCGCTTCGACATCGCGCGCGACCCGAACCCGCATCTGGCGTTTGGAATCGGCGAGCACTTCTGCCTGGGGGCCAATCTTGCCAGGCTCGAGCTGGAGGTGATCTTCAATCAGCTCGCAGACCGCCTGGATCACGTCGAGCTGGCCGGACCGGTCGAGCGGTTGCGCTCGAGCTTCGTCGGCGGAATCAAGCACATGCCGATCCGCTACGAGCTGCGCTCCGCCGACGCGGCCTACGCGTAGTCGGAAAGGAGATTCCTCCGAAAAACCTCTCCCGCTCAGTTGCGGGAGAGGCGGCGCGGCCTCTGTGGCCGCGCGGTGAGGGTGTCTGCCGCCTGCGGTTGTGGCCCAAGACCAGCACCCTCACCCGCGTCGCTTTCGCTCCGCGTCCTCTCCCGCAACTGAGCGGGAGAGGTGGTCAGAAAATGCGCCCGCGAAGGGGCCTACGCGGGAGCGATCTGTGTTCATCGGCGTGCATCTGTGGTTTTATTTCGGAAATGAGCGAATCACCGAACATCGTCCTGATACTCGCCGATGACATGGGCTACGGAGACTTCGGATGCTTCAACTACGGCGCATCGCGGACCCCGGCGCTCGATCAGCTGGTGCGCGAGGGACTCTGCCTGACGCAACATTATTCGGCGTCGCCGGTGTGCGCGCCTGCGCGCGCGTCGCTTCTCACCGGCCGCTATCCGCATCGCACCGGCGTGCTCGACACGCTCGAGATGCGCGGTCTCGACCGGCTCGCGCTCCGCGAACGCACGGTCGCGGACTTTCTCAAGCGCGCGGGCTACGTAACGGGCCTGATCGGCAAGTGGCACAACGGCGCGCTCGATCCGCGTTACCATCCGAATCGCCGCGGCTTCGATGAGTTCGCGGGCTTCTGCGGCGGATGGCAGCCGTATTGGCAATGGCGCATCGACCGCAACGGGGTCATCGCGGGCGCCGACGGCCGTTATCTCACCGACGTCTTTACAGAGGAAGCAGCGCAGTTCATCCGGCGCCATCAACGTGACAAGTTCTTCCTCTACCTCGCCTACAGCGCGCCGCACTATCCGTTCGAGTCGCACGAAGCCGACTTGGCGCCGTTTCGCGATTCGGGCGACTTCACGCTCGCGGTGAGCACCATCTACGCGATGATTCAGTGCTTGGATCGCGGCATCGCGCGCGTGCTCGAGGATCTCGATCGCACGGGGCTCGCGGACAACACGCTGGTGCTTTTCTCGAGCGACAACGGGCCGCAGTTCGGCGGCCACGGCGAGATGTGCAGCGACCGCTTCAACTGCGGATTCGCCGGAGCCAAGACCCTGGTCTACGAGGGCGGCATCCGCCTGCCGATGGTGATTCGATGGCCCGGTGGTATCGACGGCCGCCGCCAGATTCACGACATGATCCACTTCACGGACTGGCTGCCGACGTTGATGGCGCTGGCGGGCGTCGAAATCGCGCCCGACTTGAAGCTCGATCTGAAGCTCGACGGAATCAACGTGCTGCCCATTTTGCAGGGCGAGCAAGGCAAGCTGCCGTCGCAGCGCTTCTGGCAGTGGAACCGCTACACGCCGGACGGCGATTGCAACGCCGCGATGCGCGACGGCAAGTGGAAGCTCATCCGGCCCGCGATTGCCGAGCTGATGTTCCCCACCGGCGAAGACTTCGCGATCGACGTGGAGTCAAAGTACAACCCTGGCAAGTATCGCGACATCGACACCGGCCCGCTGCCGGAAAGATCGAGACCCTCTGCTCCGCCGGCTCAGCTCTTCGATCTGAGGAACGACCCCTTCGAGCGGGTCGATTTGGCGGCGTCGCATCCGGAGCGCACGGCCACGATGACCAACGAGCTGGCAGCCTGGTTCGAGGAGGTCGAACTCGATCGCCGCCGAGCGATCGCTTCGGGCGGCTGAGCCGCAGGCCGCGCCTCGGGTTCCGCTTTGAACGAACTCTCGGCGGCCATGTTTTTCGGGCTGGCGTGCGGTGCGATTGCTGGCTGTTCGGCCTGCTCGCGGAGTGAACCGGCTCTGGAATCTCGTGTCGCTGAAAGATCGGACGCACGGATCGCGAAACCCTCTCCCCTTTTGAGGGAGAGGGCTCGCGTGAAGATCGAAACCCGGGTCAGATAGCTTCAGGCGTCATGCGACTATCTGGACGGTTAGTCGCCGGACAGTTATTCGCCGCCCGCCGTGGCTCCCGGAGAGCCCAAGTACTGCTGGAAAGTTGACTTCCGCTGCGCCTGCAACGCCTGAGTGGCCGCCAGAAAATTCGCGGCGTTGGTGAGATTCGCGGGAGTCGCCGCCGCGACCGCCGCGAAGAGGCCCTGCCACAGATTCGCCTGATCCGAGGCCAAGGTCGTCTCTGCTGACACATACGCCGCAGCCTGGCCGTTCGTACAGCCACCGGCCGTAACGAGGCAAGCAGCCAGATTCTGTTTCGCGGCGCGTAGCGCGGCGTGGTCAGCCTTCAGATTGGAACTCTTGAAGGCTGTGAAGATTGCGCTGCGGCTGATCCCCGCCGCCTTCGCCAGCATAAAGATTCCGCGGTCGCCTCCGCCCCGATGCCCTCCCTGCGCCATCGCCACGCCCGAGGCCATCACGACTGACAACACGACGAATAATGAAACCGCCCGAGTCCTAAACATTTTTCTTTCTCCTTTTGCGTTCGCGACCGCGCCCCATCGGGAGCGAATATTGCGGATCCTTGCTTCTCAATACGGCGCGGGCACGGGGCGGTTTCATTTTGCAGTCCACGAACGATTCGGAAACCCATCAGCGACGGCGGGAGGAGCATTAGATAATCAAGGCGACACTGCGAAATAGACTCTGGCGAAAAGACTTTGGCGGAGAAGGCCCGCAACGATCGCTCACGAGACCATCGCGAGCGTCACGAATGGCCGGCGATCTCGTGGGAAGGCGGTTTTCAGGCGAGACGATCGGAATGCTGCGCGCCGTCACTCGCGCCGTCCGCAGCTTCAACGGAACGCCGGGCGGCGTTTCACCCTGCTATTGCCAGGCGCTCTACGGCACGCTCGCGCTCGAACGAATCGACCCACGCGGGCCGATAACGCGACGATGACAGAACGTCGAGCACGCGGTTGGGCTCGCCCAGGTCGCTCCATTTGACATCGTCCACACGCTGCACGGCGAGGTTGGGCGGGCATCGCGACAGGATCTGCTCCGAGAATCCAACCGATTCAAGCTTCGCGTACAGGGTTTCAGCCGCCGCCTCCTCGTCAATCGAAGCGAGCGATGCTGAGGCCAGTCTAAAGGCCGCGAACAGCCTGGGCGCGTACTCGGCGATCATGCCGCGAAAAACCGACGGGTTGGCGGCAATCACAAAACTGTTCCACAGACAGCCCTGGCGCCACAGTGTCCGCGCCAGCTCGAGATCGGGTTTCTCCCAGAATCGCCGGACGCGGAACACCGGCGGTTTAGAAGGCGAGACCGGAGCCGCCGGCTCGATCCAGCCATAGGACGTTTCAGCCGACGCCGGCGCCATCCCGAGGATCACCGCAAGCTCGGGAAATTCGGCAATCGAGTCCAATGCGAAAGCGACGTGGGTCATGAAGCGGGCGTCGTGCCCGACAAAGTGATCGGCGGGGAAAATCGTGACGCTGGCGTCGCCGGCGATTTTTGCCAGGCGCTCCAATCCGTAGAGAATCGCGGCCGCGGTACCACGGTTGGACGGCTGCGCGACGATTTGTGACCTCGACAGGTCACCCAGCAACGGTTTGTAAAACTCGCGGTGCGATCGATTCACCACGACCACGATCCGCTCCAGCGGGACCACCTGATGTACGCGATGGATGGTTTCCTCGAGCAGAGTGCGCCCGCTGGTAACGCAACAGAACTGCTTCGGTATCGCGCGGCCGGCGATGTATCGGGTCAACGGAAGAAGACGCATCCCATCGCCACCAGCAAGAATCATCGCGGCATTGTTGGGTCTCACTTGCATAGCTCCCTGCGGAAGGTTGCTAAGTCCGGCCAGCAAGTCGGATGCCACTTGTCCGAGCTAAGCTCCGCGATTGGCACGAGGCATCCCGTAATCGCACACGTTTCGTTAAATCATCGCGCCGCGGGGCGCGACTCGCGGGTAAAAGAGCTGCCTCCTTATCAGCGCCGTCTTTTACTATTTACACGCCCCCGGATCAGGAAGATAGACGTTTGGAAACCTCTCCGGTTTCAAGCTTCGCAAGACTCGGCGGAACCGTTCGGTCAGAGCCGCCCCCGGTCCGACATCAACAACCTTGTTGAAGCCAAGGAACTCGAGCGTCCTTTTATCTTCGCCGCGCCGCAGGGCACGGACACACCATGCGTACGCATTCGGCGTAGCTTGCCTTCGTTCCGTCGGTTGGTCTTCGAGACGAGGACCGTGCCGATCGAGTAGTTGCAATAGATGCTGTCCAGAAGGTCGCATGCTTTGCGCGCGCTCCATACGAACTCTCCGCTCTCAATCAGCGTACGGAGCTTCTTCAGGCGATAAGCGTCGGTATAGATACGGTCCATGAAGCGGAATCCACTTCTCTCCTGTTATCTATCTGCCCGGTCCACACGCGGCATGGGAGAGGAGCCAGAATGTCGGCCGAATTTCACTCGCGGGGCGGCCGGCTCGGGTTCCGCGATAGGGCGCGAGCTTCCGGATCGCTTCGAGAATCGCCTCGGCCTGCGCGCGGATCGCATCGGGATCGTGGCCGTTCTCCTCAGCGATTCGCTCGACCTCCGCGATGGTCTTTGCGTAGTCATTTTTGAAGCGCCGGTTGATTTCCTTCCACGGAATTCCGGCCAGCGCGTCGATCACATTGGCTGGCGGGCGAGGAATAACGCCGCGCTCGATCAGCACGGCGATCGCGGGGTAACCCAGATAGCCCTGCCAGTACGAGGCGTTGTCGTTCGAGGCGACCGAGCCGCCGCGGTCGGAGACTTCGACCTCGTAGGTCTTGGTTCCTTCCGACGAGCTGACCAGCGCGCGAGTCGCGCTCTCGATTCGGATTCGCCCGTCGCCCAGCGCGCCCATCGCTTCGTACACTTTAACCAGCGGCGGCATCTTCCATCGGGCAGGCATCCGACCAGCATTACCATTAGCGCTCCCAGGCTGCATCCTTTGTCGATGGCGCTTCGGCGTCGTAATATCTAGCCCATGGCTAACCGGCCGATCGGCAAGCTCGACCATCTGGGAGTCGCGGTGAAGAGCATCGCGGAGGCGCGCAAGTTCTTCGAGGAGATGCTTGGGGCGCGCTTCCTGTACGGCGGCGACCATCCGGCGGCAGGCTACAAGCTCTGCGAGCTCGGATCTCAACGGCTTTACGATCGAGCTTCTGGAGCCGCTCGGTCCCAACGGCGAGTTCCTGCGCAAATTTATCGATCAGCGCGGCGAGGGGATGCATCATGTGACCTTCAACGTGCCGAACTCAAAGGAGAAGGCCGCCGAGCTCGAAGGCCACCGGCGTGCGCGTGGTCGGCGAGACCCAATGGTCCCCCGACTCGTTCGAGGCTTTCATATCGCCACGCAGCGCGCACGGCGTGCTGATCCAGATCGGCTCGGGCTATCCCACGCTCGCCAACGATCCGGCCTGGTTGAAGAAGGAATAGGCGGTGACTGGAAGAGCAGAACGAAATCGTGACTACGGAGCATACGCGATGCAATCCACCATGATGAACTACCCGCTCACGCTGACTCATCTGCTGGAGCGGGCGGGCCGTTATTTTCCCAAGGTCGAAGTCGTTTCGCGGCTTCCCGACGGATCGATTCATCGCAGCACCTATCGCGAGTTCCATCGGCGCGCCAAAGCGCTGGCTGAAGCGCTGACGCGCGAGGGACTCAAGCGCGGCGATCGCGTCGCGACCTTGATGTGGAACCATTACGCGCATCTGGAGGCGTTCTTCGGAATCCCGGCGGCGGGCGGCGTGGTTCACACGCTCAATCTGCGGCTTGCGCCCGACGATATCGCATATATCGCCAACCACGCCGAAGATCGATTCCTGATCGTCAACGACGCGTTGCTGCCCCTGCTCGAGCGGCTCAAGGATAGCGTGCGCTTCGAGCGGATCTTCGTCGTGCCGCTGGCGGGCGGCGCGCCGGCAGGCGGGTACGAAAATTATGAAGACCTGCTGAAGAGCGCGAGCGGCAATTTCAGCTATCCCGAGGCTCGACGAAAACGAGCAGGCCGAGATGTGTTACACCTCGGGAACCACCGGACGGCCCCGGGGCGTGGTCTACTCTCATCGCTCGACGGTGCTGCACGCCTACAACGTGGCGTTGAGTGCGGCTGCCTCGGCGCGCGAGGTCTCGCTGGCGGTAGTGCCGATGTTCCACGCCAACGCGTGGGGCTTTCCGCATGCGCAGGTGCTAATCGGTGGCAAGCAGGTGATGCCGGGTCCGCGCCTGGACGCGGTGAGCCTGCTCGATCTGTTCGAGGGCGAGCAGGTCACGGTCGGGGCCGGCGTCCCGACGATCTGGCTTGCGGTGCTCGAGGCGCTCGATCGCGAACCCAAACGATGGCGGCTCAGTCCGCGGCTCCAACTGATGGTCGGCGGGTCGGCGGTGCCCGAATCGATGCTGCGCGGCTTCGACCGCCACGGGATCACGATTGTGCACGCCTGGGGCATGACCGAGACTTCGCCGCTCGCGACCGTCGCGCGGCTGAAGCCGCACATGGACTCGATCGGCGAGGACCAACGCTACGCTGAACGCGCCAAGCAGGGCTTCCCGCTGCCGTTTGTCGAGCTACGGGTAAGATCGGAAGGCATTGACGTTGCACCGGACGGAAAATCGATCGGCGAAGTGCAGGTGCGCGGACCATACGTCACCGCCGGCTACTACAAGTTGCCGCCCGACAGCGACAAGTTTACCGCGGACGGATGGCTTCGCACGGGCGATGTTGCGACGCTCGATGCCGAGGGGGCGATCAAGATCACCGACCGGATCAAGGACCTGATCAAATCGGGCGGCGAATGGATCAGCTCGGTCGATCTGGAAAACGCCCTGATGGGCCATCCAGCGGTTGCCGAGGCCGCGGTGATTGCGGTTCCCGACCCCAAGTGGGACGAGCGTCCGCTCGCGGTCGTGGTGCTGAAGCAGGGCGCGCGGGCGACGGCCGACGAGCTGCGCGGCTTTCTGCTGGAGCGGAAATTCGCCAAGTGGTGGCTGCCGGAGGAATTCGCCTTCGTCGCCGAGATTCCACGCACGTTGACCGGGAAGTTTCTCAAATCGAAGCTGCGCGACGAGTTTCGCGATCGCGCCACAATGCACAAGCCCGGCCCGTCCGCCAAGAGGCGCAAGCCCAACGCGCGCGCAGAGAAAAGATGACCGCGCCGAAGGCCCCTGCCGTCACTGGCCCTCGCCTCGGGCTGCCGGTTGTGAAAACCTAACCGTCGCTTCGATTCCGTCTTTCGATTTCGGCTTTGGATTTCGTCAAGGGAGAATTTGCGATGCGCGCAGTCTGGATCACCAGGAGCGGCGGGCCGGAAGTCCTTGAGGTTCGCGAGACTCCCGATCCCGTGCCGAAGGCCGGCGAAGTGCGGATCCGTACCGCCGCCTGCGGGATGAATTTCGCCGAGGTATCGGCACGCCAGGGTCTCTATCCCGATGCGCCCAAGCCGCCCTGCGTCGTGGGCTACGAGGCGTCGGGGACCATCGATATGGTGGGCGACGGCGTCGATGGCGGACTGATCGGCAAGCGCGTGATGGTGCTCGCGCGCTTCGGCGCGCATGCCGACCAGGTATGCGTACCCGCCAGGAATTCGTTCCCGATTCCCGACCAGATGAGCTTCGAGGAAGCGGCCACGATTCCGGTCAACTATCTAACCGCCTACCAGATGCTGTTTCGGGTTGCGCAGATTCGCCCCGGCGAATCAGTGCTGATTCACGCCGCGGCCGGAGGCGTCGGACTGGCGGTGCTGCAACTGTGCCGCACGGTGGACGGCGTGGTCACCTTCGGCACCGCCTCGGCCTCGAAGCACGAAGTTGTGCGGGCCAACGGCTGCGTCCATCCGATCGACTATCACGTCGTCGATTACTTCGTGGAAGTCATGCGGCTGACCGGCGGCAAGGGCGTCAACGTGGTGCTCGACGCGCTGGGCGGCAACGACTGGCGCAAGGGGTACCGCCTGCTGCGGCCCGCCGGGCGGCTGATCGCATTCGGATTCTCCAATATGCAGTCGGGCAATACGCGCAGCATCTGGCGGATGATCCGCCAGATCGTGACCGTTCCGCTCTTCACGCCGATTGGCCTGATGGACAAGAACCGAATCGTCGCGGGCGTCAATCTCGGCCATCTGTGGGACGATCCGTTTTTGCCCATCGCGATCAACAAGCTGCTCATCATGTATCGCGAGGGCCAGATCAAGCCGCACATCGATTCGAGCTTTCCGTTCGTGCAGGCCGGGCAAGCCCATCTGCGCCTCCAGGATGGCAAGAATATCGGCAAGGTCGTGCTAATTCCGTGAAGGTGATCGTTCCGTGAAAGTACGGCAAGGCAGGGGAACATGGCAGATGCTCTAATCGACTCGATCGCGCCCAGGCTCAACGATCGTATTGCACGGATCGCGGTCGACCAGCGCGTGCCTGGGGTTGCGGTCGGAATCGTGCGCGACCAGCAGCTTGCCTTGGAACGCCAGCTTCGGCTTCGCCGACCTTGCGACCGGGCGGGCGGTCGATCAGCACACGCTGTTCGGCGTCGCCTCGATCACCAAGACCTTCACCGCCGCGGCGATGATGCAGTTGCAGGAAAGGAAGCGGCTCGGGCTCGACGACCCGGTCGGCCGCTACCTGCCGGAGTTTCGCGCGGTGCGCAACCGCTTCGGCCCGATCGATCAGGTCACGCTGCGCCGGCTTCTGACCCATCGCTCGGGGCTGGTCGGCGAAGCGCCGACCGGCCATTGGAGCATCGGCAAGTCACCCACGACCGCGGAGATTCTCGCGACGCTGTCGCGGACAGAGATCGTGATCGAGCCGGATTCAGCCTTCAAATACTCCAATCTTGCCTTCGCGCTGCTCGGCGAAGTTGTCGCGCGCGTGTCGGAACGGCCCTACGCGGATTACGTTCGCGACGAATTGTTGCGGCCGCTCGGAATGGACGGGAGCGGATTCGATCTCGATGCTGGCCGCCGCGCGAGGATGGCCACCGGCTATCGGCCCCATCCGCACGAGGATCTGCCCGCCGGTACGGTGCCGCTGGAATCGGGAGCGCTGGCGACCGATGGAGGCCTGTCCGCCGGCGGCTTGCGCTCCTCCGTCGCCGATCTCGCCAAATGGATCGCGCTGCAGTTTCGCACTCGCGATCTGGCTGGCGAGCGCGATTCTGCGGTCGATCGCAAAGTCGTGCTGAGCGCCAGGTCGCTTCGCGAGATGCATCGCGTGTCTTTTGTCGAAGGCGACTGGAAGTCGGGATATTGCCTGCCCTGGTGGGCGTCGCGATTCGGCGACAACATCTATCTTCATCATGGCGGCGCGGTCGAAGGCTTCCTGACCTTCGTCGCATTCAACAAACTCTACCGCGTTGGAGTGATCGTGCTGACCAATGCGACCGACCACTTCGCGCACGAGGCGATCGCGATCGAGACCCTGGAAACCCTGATGACGCGCGAGAGGGAAGTCCGCGCGGCGGCGGTCTCGCCGCCTTCGATCGCCACGCCGTCCGAGCTGCAGCCTCTGCTCGGTCGCTACCGATGGCAGTTCGGCGATCTTCTGATCGAGTTCCGCAACGGCAGGCTCGTTCTCGCCGTTCCGCCCGGTCAGTCATTTCGTCCGCCGCCACCGCCGTCGCCGCTGATCGCCACCGACAAACCCAACGTATTTGTCGCGAGCGTCGGGCGGCCTGGCGGCGAGCCGATAACGTTCGAGATCGGAGCCGACGGCAAAGTCGCCGGCTTCATGATGGGCGAGAACGGCTTTCCCTATCGCAAGGTTTCGTAAGCCACGCGCGCTTAACAGTACCTTGCGCTTCTGGCAGCATGGGCGCAGTCGCGCCGCCGTGCCTTAGATGAAAGAACGAATAGCTTCGCTGCTCAACGACGCGCTTGCTCGCGCGCATCGCGCGGGTCTGCTCAAAACGGCCGCCGCCGAGTTCAACATCGAGTCGCCGAAAGACCAAGCCCATGGGGACGCCGCGGCCAACCTGGCGCTGGTGATCGCCCGCGCCGAGGGCAAGCAGCCGCGTGCGATCGCGGAAATCATAAAGGCTCAGATCGAGGCTGGCGGCGATATCAGCGAGATCAGCGTCGCCGGCCCGGCTTCATCAACTTCCGCATGGCGCCCGAGTACTGGCATCGGCGAGATGCGCCGCGCAGACGCTCAAGGCGCGGCGTTTGGCGGCCGTCAAATCGGCGCGCGGCCGGAACGTCCAAGTCGAGTTTCTGTCGGCAAATCCGACCGGGCCGCTCACGGTCGGGCATGGACGCAACGCCGTGCTTGGGCGATACGATCTCGCGGCTGTATCGAAGCGGCGCGGGCTTCCGCGTCACGCGCGAATACTACTTCAATGACGGCGGCCGCCAGATGCGGCTGCTCGGCGAATCGGTGCGCGCGCGCTATCTGCAGGAACTCGGTCATCGACGCGAGCGTGCCCGAAGACGGCTACCAGGGCGAATATATCCGCGACATCGCGCGCGCGTTGATGGCCCAGCACGGCGACACACTGCTGAAGATCGACCGATACGCGAGGTCTTTCGCGGCGCCGCGGTGAAAGCGATTTTCGCCGGACATTCGCGCGACCTGCGCCGACGCTCGGTATCCAGCTTCGACGTTTTCACCAACGAACTCGATCTGGTGCGCGACGGCCGCGTCGATGCGGCGATCAAGGGTCTGCGCGACCGGGGCCTCGTCCGCCGAGTACGACGGCGCGCTATGGCTGCGGGCCGAGCCGCTCGGACTTCCCAAGGATCGCGTGCTGGTGCGATCCGGCCCGACCGGCGAACCGATCTATCGCACGCCCGACATCGCCTATCATATCGACAAGCTCGAAGCGAGGCTTCGACCTGATTGTCGATGTTTTCGGCGCCGACCATATCGCCGAGCACGAAGACGTGATCGCGGCGGTGCAGGGCGCTCGGCCACGACACGACGCCGATCAGCGCGATCATCTATCAGTTCGTGACGCTCACGCGCGGCGGCGAAAAGGTCAAGATGTCGACGCGCAAGGCGACTTACGTTACGCTTGATGAACTGATCGAGGAGGTCGGCGCGGACGTGGTCGCGCTTCCTCTTTCTGTTCCGCAAGCACGACAGTCATCTCGATTTCGACCTCGATCTCGCCAAGACGTCAGGCGCCCGAGAACCCGGTCTTTTACGTTCAGTACGCGCACGCGCGGCTCGCCAGCGTTTTTCGCGAGGCGGCGAAGGCGGGCCTCGCGCTTCCCGCATGACACTTCGAAGATCGATCTGGCGCTGCTTTCCGCCGAGGAGCTCGAGCTCGCAGAAAGCTTGTGCGACTGCCCGAAGTCGTCGCGGCGGCGCTGCAGGCGCTCGAACCCCATCGCATCCCGTTCTACCTGCTCGAACTGGCCGGAGACTTCCATCGCTACTACAACAAGCCCGTCAATCGTATAATCGGTCCGGACCGCGAGTTGAGCATCGCCCGGCTGTTCTGGGCCGGTTTGATCAAGGAAGGAATCGCGCGCGGCCTCGAGCTTCTGGGCGTGAGCGCTCCGGAGCGGATGTGAGAGACTGACGATGCGCTTCGAAATACGGACGGGCGGCGCCTTTGCGATCCTGATCGGACTCGGCTTGCTGTCGGGCTCGGTGTTCCTGCTCGGGCTGGTCGCGGGCTACGAGATGGGACACCAGCAGGAAGGCAACCGTCAATTCGCCTCGGTCTATCCTCTTCCAGCACCTCCGGCCGCGGCTTCGTCGCCTTCGACCGGCGCTGGCGCGGAAGGCGCACCGGCGCCCGTATCGTCGGCACCCGCCGCACCCATCGCGGAGCCACTAGCGGGGGGCGCTCCTACGCCCGAGGCCGCCGCATCGACTCCTGCGGTCGCCCCCGGCGCGGTCGCCAGCGGCGGCGTCGCGTCCGCGCCTCCGCCGCCTGCGGCTGCACCGGTGGCGGCTGCGCCCGCGCCAGTGGCCGCTGCGCCAGTGGCCGCTGCGCCAGTGGCCGCTGCGCCAGCGCCGGCGGCGCCCGCGCCCGCTGCGCCGGTGCCGGCTGAACCCGCGCCGGCTGAGCCCGCGCCGGCTGCGCCTGTGCCGGCTGAGCCCGCGCCGCCTGCGGCGATCGCGAGTGAGCCAGTGGTTCCGGCAAAGCCGCCGGTGGCGAGGTCGGCCGCGGTCGAGGGCTCTGCCAGCGCCAGAGGAGAGCCCGAAATCACTTCGCCGGTATCACCGCGCCACCGGGGCTACAGCATCCAGATAGAGGCGGTGATGGACCGCAGCGGCGCCGATTCGATGGTCGCCAAACTGCGCCATCTTGGCTATGAAGGCTACCTGGTGGAGACCTTGATCGGCGGCGAGACCTGGTATCGAGTGCGTATCGGCCCATTTGCAAGCGAGGCCGGAGCGCAGGCGGCCGAAAAGAAGCTTCACGACCAGTACACCGGCTCCGTCAGCGCGCCCTGAGAACGGCACGCGCGCCTCCCGTGCTTCCCGCTTTTCTTCCGTAGCGCCGGCCTCCGTGCCGGTGCTCGCGTGCCGGAATAGAAAATCACCGGCATGGAGGCCGGCGCTACGAAAGGTTCCTGGCGCCGCTTCGCCGCAAGCATTCCAATTCAACGCACTTGGCCTTCAGACGCGATCATCGCCGCCTGGCGGCGTTCCGCTTCGGGAAAGGCTTCGGCGATCGCGGCCATCATCGCGCGATGAAGGCGACGGTTGCTTGCGAGCACGCGGCGGCCATCGAGATCGAGCCGCGTGCCGTCCATGTTGGTGACGCGGCCGCCCGCCTCTTCGACGATCAGCGCGCCGGCCGGCGACGTCCCAGGCCTTGAGGCCAAACTCCCAGAAGCCGTCGCATCGCCCGCACGCCACGTAACACAGGTCGAGCGCGGCCGCGCCGGTCCGCCGCACTCCCTGCGTGCGGATCATGAAGCTCTCCCAGAAGCACAGGTAGAATTGGCGGCGCTCGCGGCGATCGTACGGGAAGCCGGTGCCGAGCAGCGCCGTCGCCAGGCGCGGCGTTCTGCTCACCCGAATCGGTTCGCCATTGAGGCGCGCGCCCTGGCCGCGCCGCGCGGTGAAACATTCCTTTTTGAGCGCGTCGTAGACCACGCCGAATTCGATCCGGCCGCGCCGTTCATAGCCGATCGAGACGCAGAACTGCGGATAGCCGTGGGCGAAGTTGGTGGTGCCGTCGAGCGGATCAATTATCCACCGGTGTTCGTTCCTGCGCCGATCGTTGCCGCGATCGTCGTTGCGCCCGGCGCTGGCGCCGGATTCCTCGCCCAGCACGGCGTGATCGGGAAAGCTGCGCCGAATCACGCCGATCACCGCGGCCTCGGCTTCGTGGTCGGCTTCGGTGACGAGGTCGATCGCGTTGGCCTTGTAGCTGATGCTGGTCTTGAGCAGGCGCGCCAGATGGACGCGGCCGGCGGCCCGCGCCGCCCGCATTGCGACGGCCTCGATATCGTGCGTCATCAGATCATCTTCGCGGGATTACCATCGCGTGACTACCATCGCGGCTGCTCGGTGAGCGAGATCCCCAGCGCGAGCTTGCCGATCAGCTCGCGGGCGCGGGCGTTGGAGAACGGATGGTTTACGCCGGCTCGCACGTCGCGATAGTAGCGCTCCATCGGATAGCGCCGCATCATGCCGTGTGCGCCGACCGCCTCCATGCAGTAATCGACCGCGCGGATCGCGTTATTGGTCGCGACGTACTTCGGCATCACCAGGTGCGCGAGCCCCTGGTCGCCCTGGAACGAGGCGCGGTCGCGGAGGTAATCGGCGGCGGTGCCGAGGTACAACGCGCGCGACTGTGCGATCAGCGTTTGCGCTTCCGCAACCGCAAACTGGATACCCGGCAGATACTTGATCGGCCGCGGCAGCGTGATGGGTTTGAATTTCGAGCAGAAGTCCGTGGTGAATTTGAGCGCGGCGATCGCGATTCCGGTGTAGACCGCCGCGACCGACAGCGAGAACCAGGCGAACAGCGAAATGCCCTGATCGTCGATCGGTCCGATCGGCCGCGGCTGGGTCATCGCGATCGCCGGCACGCGAACGTTCTTGATCACCAGATCGTGACTGGCGGTCGCCCGCATTCCCATCGCGTCCCAGGTCTCGATCAACTCCAGCCCCGGCGTGCCGCGCGGCACCAGGAAGGTGGCGGAGGAGAGCGGTACGTGACCCTCGACGGTGGTCATCACCATGAACAGATCGACCGCCGGCGAGAGGCTGGTAAAGATTTTGCGGCCGTTCAGGACGTAAAATTCGCCGTCGCGCCGGGCTTTGGTCGCAAAGTAACCCCAATCGCCGCCGGTCTCGGGTTCGCTGATTCCGCCGCCGACGATCTGGCGTCCGCGCCCGACCATCTCGAAGAACAGCGCCTGATCCCGCGTGTGGTCCGCGCGCTCCACCATGCTGCCGATGCCGAACAGATGCATGTTGATCGCGAGCGCGGTGGCGCCGTCGCCTTGCGAGAGCTGCTCCTGGCAGAGCACGTAGTCCATCAGGTCGCCCCCCAGGCCGCCATAACGCTCGGGCACGATCAGCGCGGTGTAGCCGGTCTGCTTCATCTTCTCGATGTTCTCGAGCGGAAATGAATTGGCCCGATCGTGCTCGGTCGAGCGGGTGGCGAAATCGGCCGCCAATTCGGCGGCTAATGCTACAAGCTGCTGCTGCTTCGCGGACATTCGGTTTGGGTCTCCAACTTTCCAGCGATGGGCGCTGAGCAACGATCGCGCTCGGCTATCGGAATTTGTCAGCGTAGTCAGCCGAGACTCGCCGGTAAAGGCGTCGCGGCTCCCGGATAGTGTCCCAATTCTGTCACCCTCGCGCGTGGCATGCGCCGGGGGCGATGCCGCGCGAAGGGTCCCGGAGTCCGGAGCCGGGATTCCTCGCGCGCCGGACAATGCAGACGCGCGGGAATGACAGCAGGGCAGACAGGTGTCCTATTCTGATTTCAAATCAGGACAACGTGGCGCGCTGCTTGACCGAGGCGCCCGAGCCGGTTAGCCTGCCTCTATCATGCGGAGTTCAGCTACCAGGGTCGCGGGAACAGCGGCCACGCCAAACGGTTAGAACGAAGCCACGAACTCGGCATGAAAAAGCCCCGAGGCCAGCGGCTCGGGGCTTTTTCTTTTGGTGCTGCGATGAACGGCGAGAAAAAGGAATCAAACGCCACGATCCGATCGATCACCCGCCGTTATTACGGCATGTGGTGGGTGTACGCTTTCGCGGGCGGCTTCCTGTTCGGGATCTATCCGATCTTTCTGCGCTCCCGCGGCCTTAATCAGTTCCAGGCCAACAGCGTGCTCGCGACCTATCTTGCGGTCACGTTCCTGACCGACGTGCCGACCGGCGCGTTTGCCGACGCGCTGGGCCGCCGCAGGTCATTCATGCTCGGATGCGCCGCCCGCTGTGCCGCTTTTATCCTGTACTTCACGGCGCATCGCTACTTCGTGTTCCTGATCGCCGAGACTATCGATGGGATCGGCACCACCTTCTGTAATGGCGCGATCGACGCGTGGGGCGTGGACGCGCTCGACGCGGCCGGCTCGACCAGGTGAAGGACCGGTTGTTCTCGCGAATCTCGCAGCTTTCGACGGTCGGGTTCATGATTTCGTCCCTGATCGGCGCCTATGTGGCGAACGTCAACCTCGCGTGGCCGTGGCTGCTCGGCGCCGCGGGCTATCTCTCAAGCGGCGTGATCGGCGGCTTGCTGATGCATGGCGAAATGCCGCGCACAGTCCACGTCGAGTGCGAGCGCTCCCGGCGCTGATCGCCGAGGCCGGGTAGTCGAAGGACTGCGCCGCGGCTTCAGCCATCGCACGGTACTCCTGCTGAGCGCAGCCACCGCGATCAGACCGCCGCATGGGCGCCGTTCTGGATGGAATGGCCGGTCTTCTTCAACCACAGCTATGGCGTTGGCGTGTGGATTATCGGCTGGCTCTGGTCGCTGTTCGCGATGGCCAGAACGGATCGGCGCCGAGGCCATCGCGCGCATCAAGGCGGACGAGTCCAGGCGGCCCGCGATGCTGGCCGCGCTGTCGGTCGGCGCTGCGGCGACGCTGTTCCTGGCGGGAGCGGCCGGCGAGCGCGCCAACCTCGCGGTCGGTGATCCTGCTCGCGATGAATCTCTGCACCGGCGCGATGACGCCGCTCGCCCAGAGCTGGTTCAACGAGCAAATCGGCTCCGGCGACCGCGCGACGCTGCTCTCATTCAACAGCACGCTCGGCACGCTGGGCGGAGCGATTGGGGTGCTGCTCGGCGGATGGATCGCCGACGCGTTCGGAATCCCGGCCGGATGGCAGGTTTCGGGCGTAATCTTGCTGGCACGGCCGCCTGCTACTGGGCATTGAGGTCCGACCCGGAGCCTGCGCCGGTGGCAGTCGAGGCGGCGAAATAGGAAACCTGGAAGAAAACCTAACCCCCTGTCCCCCCTTCCCGAACCGGGAAGGGGGAATCTGGCGCGAGCGGTTCCCCCTTCTCTCGTAGGGAAGGGGTTAGGGGTTTGGTTCTCGAAGCCGCCCGCTACCCGGCCTTCTGTCCCCCTTCCTGAAGAGGGCCGGGGTTAGGTCCACTAGCGCCAGGGGCGATCACTCAGTTACAAAATAGAGACTCGCCTGAATGGCGGGTCGGCGGCCTACGGAGCAGTAGACAACGATGGATTTTCCGAGGATCAAGCGACTCCCACCCTACGTCTTCAACGCGATCGGCGAGCTTTGCCTCAAGGCGCGCCGCGCCGGCGAAGATATCATCGACTTCGGGATGGGAAATCCCGACGAGCCGACGCCGCCGCATATCGTCGCCAAGCTGGTCGAAGCCGCCACCAAGCCGCGCGAACCATCGCTACTCGGTCTCGCGCGGCGTTTACAAGCTGCGTCTGGCTATCTGCCGATTGGTACAAGCGCCGCTACGGCGTCGAGCTCGATCCGGACTCGCGAGGCGATCGCCACGATCGGATCGAAGGAGGGGATCGCGCATCTGGCGCTCGCGATCCTCGACCAGGGCGACGTGGTGCTCGCGCCGACGCCGACCTACCCGATTCATCAATACGGATGCATCATCGCGGGCGCGCAGGTGCAGGGCGTTCCGCTGCGCAATGGCGAGGAGTTCTTCGACGAGCTGACGGCCGCGGTGAGCCGCACCTGGCCGCGGCCCAAGTTCCTGATCATGAACTTCCCGCATAACCCGACCACCGCGACCGTCGATCTCGCGCTTCATGAAACGAGTGGTCGACTTCGCGCGCGAGAACGAGCCTCCTGGTCGCGCACGATTTCGCCTACGCCGACCTGTGCTTCGACGGCTACAAGGCGCCCTCGATGATGCAGGTGGCGGGCGCCAAGGAAATCGGGGTCGAGTTCTTTACGCTCTCGAAAAGCTACAACATGCCCGGATGGCGGGTCGGGTTCGCGGTCGGCAATCCGCGAGATGATCGGCGCGCTGGCGCGGATCAAATCATACTTCGACTACGGAATGTTCGCTCCGGTGCAGGTAGCGGCGATCGCGGCGCTCAACGGGCCGCAGGATTGCGTCGCCGAAATCGTCGAGACTTACCGCCGCCGGCGCGACGTGCTGGTCGAGGGGCTCAACCGTGCGGGATGGCCGGTCGAAAAGCCGCGCGCTACGATGTTCGTGTGGGCGCCGATTCCCGAGCCGTTTCGCGCGATGGGCTCGCTCGAATTCGCCAAGTTCCTGCTCGCCGAGGCCAAGGTCGCGGTCTCGCCCGGGGTCGGCTTCGGCGCCGACGGCGACGGCTTCGTCCGCTTCGCGCTGATCGAAAACGAGCATCGCACCCGCCAGGCGATCCGCGGCATCCGCCATGCGCTCGCGCGATGGCATGCGCGCCTCGAAGCAGCTGCGCGCGCGCGGTCTGCTTGAACCGCAAGCCGGGTCTCCAGCGCGATTCCAACGCTGCAGCGAATCATGAAACCGGTCCGAATTGCGCTGCTCGGATGCGGCACAGTCGGCACGGGCGTGCGTCAAGCTGCTGCGGCGGAACCGCGCGATGCTCGAACGCGCTCGGCGCGCCGCTCGAGTTGGCGGGCGTGGCCGACCGCAGCCTCAAGCCCGACCCCTCGATCGGCCTGACGCGGCAGCTAATCACGCGCGATGCCGCTGCGCTGGTCGCGCGCCCCGATATCGATATCGTAGTCGAGCTGTTCGGCGGCCATGAGCCGGCGCGCAGCGCTGCATCCTCAAGGCGCTCGAGGCCGGCAAGGACGTGGTCACGGCCAACAAGGCGTTGCTGGCCGAGCATGGCGAGGAAATCTTCCGCGCCGCGGAGCGGGCCGGACTGCGCGATCGGCTTCGAGGCGAGCGTCGGCGGCGGCATCCCGATCATCCGCACTCTCGCGCGAGGCGCTCGCGGGCGACCGCCAGCGCTCCGTCCACGGTATCGTCAACGGCACCTGCAATTCGATTCTCACCACCATGAGCGAGCACGGCGCCGAATTCGCGACGCGCTCGAAGCAGGCGCAGCGCGAGCGGACTGGCGGAGGCCGATCCGACCCTCGATATCGAGGGCCACGACGCGGCGCACAAGCTCTGCCTGCTGGTGACGCTGGCCTTCGGCGTGCTGCTCAAGCCCGCGCAGGTCTATACCGAAGGCATCTGCGGAGTGACGCGGGCCGATATCGCTTACGCGCGCGAACTCGGCTATGCGATCAAGCTGCTTGCGATCGCCAAGGACGACGACGGCCGAATCGAGGCCCGGGTCCATCCCACGATGATCCCGACGCGCCATCTGCTGGCCGGCGTCCGCGGTGCCTTCAACGCGATCTACATTCACGGCGAGGCGCTGGGCTCGAGATGTACTTCGGGCAGGGCGCGGGACAGATGCCGACCGCGACCGCGGTGATGGCCGACATTCTGGAGATCGCGCGCGAGCGGCTGGTCGGGCCGCGAAGGCGGCGCCGCACCCGCTGGGCTTTCCGCTGCGATCGATCAAGAACGCCCGTGTCAAGCCGATGGACGACGTGGTATGCGAATACTATCTGCGCTTCATGGCGGCGCGATAAGCCGGGCGTGCTCGGCGCGATCGCGTCGGTCCTGGGGCGCAACGGAATTTCGTTCGCGTCGGTGATCCAGCAGGGGCGGGGCGCCGAGACGACCGTGCCGGTCATCATGCGCACCCATCAGGCGCGCGAGCGCAACCTGAAGCGCGCGCTCGCCGCAATCCGCCAGCGCCGGATGGTCGAGGCGGCGCCGGCGTTTATCCGGATCGAGGAGCATCTGTAGCAGCAAGTGGCACGCGGCGAAGAACGGCATCCAGCGAGCGCGATTCTTCGCGGCTTACGCGCTGGCCGGGACTGATCGAGCATTACCGGCGCTTCCTGCCGGTCACCGACGACACCCCGGTGGTCACGCTCAATGAAGGCAACACGCCGCTGATCGAGAGCGTCCGCGCTCGCGGAACGGCTCGGACGACGACATAAAGGTTTACTTGAAGTATGAGGGCGCTCAACCCGACCGGCTCGTTCAAGGATCGCGGCATGACGGTCGCGATCAGCAAGGCGCTGGGCGAGGGCGCGCGGGCGGTCATTTGCGCCTCGACCGGGAACACCGCAGCCTCGGCCGCGGCTACGCCGCGCGCGCGGGACTGCAGGCGTTTGTCTGATTCCCAAAGGCGCGGTGGCGCTGGGCAAGCTTTCGCAGAGCGTGATGCACGGCGCGCGCGTGCTCGAGATTATCGGCAACTTCGACATCTGCCTCAAGATGGTGCGCGACCTCGCCGAGCGCGACCCGGTCCGGATTCGGCTGGTCAACAGCATCAATCCCGACCGGATCGCGGGCCAGAAGACCGCGGCGTTCGAGATCTGCGACCAACTCGGCGACGCGCCCACGTATCACTTTCTGCCGGTCGGCAACGCCGGCAATATCACCGCCCATTGGGCGGGCTACAACGAGTACCTCAAGCATGGAGTCAGCTCGCGGCTGCCCAAAATGATGGGCTATCAGGCCGAGGGCTCGGCCCCGATCGTCCGTCGGCCATCCGATCGACGATCCCAAGACCGTCGCGACCGCGATCAAGATCGGCAATCCGGCGAGCTGGAAGCAGGCCGTCGCCGCGCGCGATGAATCGGGCGGCGTGATCGATTTGGTCACCGATGCCGAGATCCTCGCGGCCTATCGGCTGATCGCCACGCAGGGAATTTTCGCTGAACCGGCTTCAGCCGCTTCAGTGGCGGGCGTGCTCAAGTACAGCGCGAGCGGCGGGCTCAAGCCGGGATCGACGCTGGTCTGCACGCTCACCGGCCATGGCCTCAAGGATCCCGACACCGCGCTCAAGAACCTCAGCAACACGATCGTGGTCGAGCCCGACCTCGACAAGATCGCGGCCGTGATGGACCCGGAATTACTGCTTCTGCCCCGGCGAGGAAAACAATGACGCTCGGCGCGGAGGTCTCCGGGCAGTGAGAGAGTGAGCAAAGAGTGAGAACGTGAAATACGTAATTATCCACGGCGACGGGATGGCCGACTGGCCATGCGACGAGCTGGGCGGCAAGACCCCGCTTGAGGCCGCGCGCAAGCCTCACATGGATTCGCTCGCGAGCCGCGGCCAGCTCGGCCTGGTCGCGACGATTCCCGATGGCATGCCGTCGGGCAGCGATATCGGCACTATGACGATGCTGGGCTACGACCCCGCGCGCTATCACACCGGCCGCGCGCCGATCGAAGCGGCCAGCATGGGCGTCGAGATGGGACCGCGCGATGTCGCGTTTCGGATGAATCTGGTCGCGGTTGGCCCCGGCGAGGGCGGCGCGCCGACGATGCGCGACTTTACCGCCGGCCATATCAGTAGCGAAGAGGCCGCCGCGATTATCAAGGATATTTCCGCGAGTCTATCGGGCGGCGGAATCGAATTCTTCAACGGCGTCAGCTATCGCCATCTGATGATCTGGCGCGACGGCGTCACCTCGACGCGCTTGACGCCTCCGCATGACATCACCGGCAAGGCGATCGAGCCATATCTGCCGGCGGGCGAGGGCGCCGAGCGGATCCGCGGCCTGATCGACAAGGCCGCCGCGATCCTGCGCGACCATCCCGTGAATCGAGCGCGCCGCGCGGCCGGCAAGCCCGAGGCGACTTCGGTGTGGTTCTGGGGGCAGGGGACGCGTCCCGCGGTGCCGACGCTGCGCGATCGTTTCGGGGTTGACGGCTCGGTTATCTCGGCGGTCGATCTGGTCAACGGACTGGGCCGTCTGGCCGGACTGCAACGGATCGAGGTGCCGGGCGCGACCGGCTTTCTCGACACCGACTACGCCGCGAAGGCGCGCTACGGGCTCGATTCGCTGAAGTCGCGCGACTTCCTGCTCCTCCATATCGAGGCGCCCGATGAGGCCGGACACATGGGACGCGCCGACCTGAAGACCGAGGCGATCGAGCGTATCGACGAGTTGATCATCGGCCCGATGCTGGCCGGACTCGCGGCGCTCGGTGAATTTACGATCCTCCTGATGCCGGACCATCCCACGCCCTGCAAGCTCAAAACGCACTCGAACGAGCCGGTCCCCTTTGCTATTCTTACCAGCCGCGCCGGCGGCGACCGCGCCGCTGGCGGCGCGCCGGCTACGCGCCGGCGCTACACCGAGGCCGACGCAGCCCGAACCGGAGTGCTGGTGCGCGACGGATATCGTCTTATCGAATCGCTCTTTGGCCGCCGGGAGCTGCCCGCGAGCGCGGGCTGAAAGGGGTCATACCGGATGGAACGAAATCTCGCCCTTGAGGCGGTTCGCGCGACCGAGGCCGCCGCGCTCGCAGCGTCGCGTTTCATCGGCAAGGGCGACGAGCGGATGGCCGAGCGCAGCGCGTGCGAGGCGATGCGCAAGGCGCTCAACTCAATCCCGATCGACGGCAAGATCATGATCGGCGAAGGCGAGCAGGGCGCCATCGACATTCTCTACACCGGCGAGATCGTCGGCACCGGCGCGGGTCCTGCGATCGACGTCGCGCTCGACGCGCTCGAGGGTTCGCTCATCTGCGCGACCGGCGGGCCGAACTCGCTTTCGTGCGTCGCTTTGGCGGAGCGCGGCAAGCTGCTCAGATGTCCCAATACCTACATGGACAAGATCGCATGCGGTCCGATCGGACGTGGCGTGATCGATCTCGACCGCTCGCCGACTGAGAACCTGTGCGCGCTCGCCGACGCCAAGCATGTCTACGTCGAGGACTTGCGCGTCGCGATCCTCGACCGTCCGCGCCACGAGAAGCTGATCGCCGAGGTGCGCAAGGCCGGTGCCGGAATCAAGCTGCTCTCGGCCGGCGATCTGTCGGCCGCGGTCGCCACCACCCGCATCGAGAGCGAGATCGATCTGCTGATCGGCGTCGGCGGAGCGCATCAGGGAGTGCTCGCCGCCGCGGCGATCCGCTCGGCGGGCGGAGAGATGCAATGCCGGTTCGTGCCGCGCAACGCGGAGGAATCGGAAGCCTGCCTCGCGCTCGGGATTCTCGACTTCAAGCGGCGCTACACGCTCGACGAGCTGGCCGGCGACAACGTGATGTTCGCGGCAACCGGCGTGACCACCGGCGACTATCTGCGCGGCGTGCGGTACCTCTCGGGCGGTGCGCTCACCAACAGCGTCGTGATGCGCTCGAAGACCCGCACTATCCGCTTCATCGAAGCGGTCCATCACTTCGACTTCAAGCCCGAGTATTGATTCGCTTTCTGGGGGAGTCGGACGATGTGGCTGAAGTTGACGCACAAGAAGCGCGGCCCGATCCTGGTGAACAGCGACCTGGTGCTTTACATGCGCGAAGTGGATGACGAGCACGAAGGCAAGGACTGCGAGGTCTATTTCAATTTCCAGGATTTCATCCTGATCGACGAGCCCCGCGCCGAAGTCGAGAAGCAGTTGGTGTGAACGGTTCCGGTTCCCCTTCCCGGGTCGGGAAGGGGACAGGGTTAGGTATCTTTTTCCCAGCCCTCCGACGGCATGATCCTGCACATCGCGAAACGAGCCGAATGGGATGCGACGCAACGCCGCGGCGAATACGCGCCGCCCTCGCTGAGCGTGGAGGGATTCATCCACTGTTCGACGCCCACGCAGATCCTCGACACCGCCAACCGCTTCTTTTGTGGACAGAACGATCTCGCCGTGCTCTGTATCGACCCGCATCGTCTCGCAGCGCCGCTTCGATACGAGGCGCCGGCGATGGCGCATGATGAACGCCGCTCAGGACGTTTTCCGCATCTCTACGGCCCGCTCAACCTTGAGGCCGTCACGCGGGTGCTCGACTTCCCGTGCGAGCCGGACGGGACGTTCCGTTTGCCCGCCGCGCTTCGCGACCTGGCCTGATAGTGGGAAGCTTCGAGGATCGGATGGCCGGCAGGGACGCCGGCCACTACCCCCAATGCGCTCCGCTATTCGGTAGGGGCCTGCCTCCGCGCCGGCCCTCTTCCTGAGACCACGCACTACCCGCGCAGCCTGATCCCGCTTGACATTTCAGGCGCTTGCGGCGGACGCTCTCGGACATTCGCCACGCTGGAGGGCGCCCCGATGGAACTCAAGAATCTGCTCTTCGATCGCGCCACGATCGCGATCCTGACCGTCAACCGGCCGGCGGCGCTCAATGCCCTGGACCGCCGCGTGCTCGAGGAAATCGCCCAGGTGCTGCGCGATGTGCGCCACGATCCTGCGGTCCGCGTCCTGATCGTGACCGGCGCGGGCGATCGCGCGTTCGTCGCCGGCGCCGACATTGCCGCGATGGCCGCGATGTCGGCGGTCGAGGGGATAGAGTTCTCGCGGCTGGGGCATCGCGTGATGCAGACCTTCGAGGATTTGCCGATCCCGGTAATCGCCGCGGTCAACGGCTTCGCGCTGGGAGGCGGGCTCGAGCTCGCGCTCGCATGCGATCTGATCGTCGCGAGCGACAAGGCTCGCTTCGGACAGCCCGAGATCAACCTTGGGCTGATTCCCGGCTTCGGTGGCACCCAGCGCTTACCCCATCGGATCGGCCACGTCCGGGCGCGCGAGGCCGTGATGACCGGCGACATGATCGATGCGAAGACGGCGCTCGAATTGGGGCTGGTCAACGCGGTCGTCGGGCCCGGCGAGCTGATGGCCGCGGCGCGAAGCCTGGCCGAAAAACTCGCCTCCAAGTCCGCGTTCGCGCTCCGCCAGGCCAAGGCCGCGCTGCGCGCCGCCGCGACGGTCGAGGAAGATGCGGGTCTGCGCTTCGAGCAGGAAGCGTTCGGAGTCGCGTTCGCGAGCGCCGACCGCGTCGAGGGCACCAAAGCGTTCCTCGAAAAACGCCCGCCCAAATGGCAAGGCAAGTAGCGATGCGTGAGCCGTCGATGCGCCGGCCCTGCTTCTAATGTTGCGTCTCCTTTCTGAAGTAGGGCCGGCGTCTCGCCGGTCCGCCCCCAGGCTTCCACCTTCGTGGATAGTTGCGCGCGTTTTGATAAGCTGAAACCGCGATGGACCTCGAACTCACCGGCGATCAGCGCGGGGCGCGCGATACTGCGCGGCGCTTCGCGCGCGAGCGCCTGGAGCGCGCCGGGGTCGAGGCCGACCGAACCCATCGCTTTCCCGCCGAGGTTATCGCGGAGCTGGGAAAGCTCGGGATGCTCGGCACCTTCATCCCGGAACAATACGGTGGTGCGGGCCTCGATCAGGTCAGCTATGCGCTGGTGATCGAGGAGCTCGCGGTCGAATGCGCCGCGACCGCGGTGATCGTGTCGGCGCATTGCTCGCTCGCTTCGTGGCCGATTCTCGGACTCGGCAGCGAAGATCAGAGGCGCCGCTTTCTCCCGCAGATGGCCTCGGGCGAGCATCTCGGATGCTTCGCGCTCACCGAGCCGCAGGCCGGTTCCGACGCCGCGGGCCAGAAGACTCGCGCGATTCGCGACGGCGACTGCTACCTGATCAGCGGCACCAAGAATTTCATCACCAACGGTCCCGAATGTGCGGTCGCTATCGTGTTTGCCATCACCGCGCCCGAGCAGGCCCATCACGGGATCAGCGCCTTTATCGTCGATACTCGTGCGCCCGGATGGGGCGTTACGCGGATCGAAGACAAGATGGGAATCCATGCCGCGCACAGTGCGCAGATCAGCCTCAGTGATTTGCGCGTGCCGCGCGAGAATCTGATCGGCGCCGAGGGCGAGGGCTTCAAGGCCGCGATGAAAACGCTGGACGGCGGCCGGATCGGAATCGCCGCGCAGGCGGTCGGGATCGGACGCGCCGCGCTTGAGGCTTCGCTCAGGTACGCCGCCGATCGCAAAGCGTTCGGATCGCCGATCGCGAGCTATCAGGCGATTCAATGGAAGCTCGCCGACATGGCGGTCGAGATCGACGCGGCGCGATTGCTCACGCTTGCGGCGGCGGCGCTTAAAGATGCCGGGCGGCCCTGCAGCAGGGAATCCGCGATGGCGAAGCTGTTCGCGGCGGAGGCGGCGATGAAGGCCGCGACCGAAGCGGTCCAGGTTCACGGTGGTTACGGCTACACCAAAGAGTTCAAGGTCGAGCGCTATTTCCGCGACGCCAAGATCACGGAAATCTACGAGGGCACTTCCGAGATTCAGCGAATCGTGATCGCGAATCACGTGCTCGGCAATCGTTGAGGCGGTTGTGAGCAAGAAACGGAAATGGCTCGAGACCACCTACCGGGAGGCCGCCGAACGGCCCGCGCGATTCTCCACGGTTTCGGACATGGAGCTGGAGCCGCTCTACACGCCCGAGGACGTGTCGGACGACTACGAACGCGCGCTCGGAAATCCCGGCGAGTATCCGTATACGCGCGGCGTATACGGCTCGATGTATCGCGGCCGGCCGTGGACGATGCGCCAGTTCGCGGGCTTCGGCCTGCCCGAAGATACCAACGCCCGCTTCCATTTCCTGCTCGGCCAGGGCCAGGACGGGCTCTCCACCGCCTTCGACATGCCGGTCCTGATGGGCTACGACGCCGACCACGAACGCGCCCGCGGCGAGGTCGGCCGCGAGGGTGTCTCGGTAACTTCAATCCACGACAT
The DNA here is from genome assembly GCA_963793115.1 of uncultured delta proteobacterium. Taxonomy (GTDB): domain Bacteria; phylum Desulfobacterota; class Binatia; order Binatales; family Binataceae; genus CAVVMA01. The sequence goes on along the minus strand of CAWBYV010000004.1, from coordinate 190,584 downwards.
GGCGCGGCTGTTCGATCGGATTCCGATCGGGCGCATCACCACCTCGATGACGGTCAACTGCTCCGCCTCGGTGATGCTCGCGATGTACCTGGTGGTCGCCGAGCGCAACGGCGTGCCGTGGGAACAGGTCGGCGGCACGATTCAGAACGACATGCTCAAGGAGTTTATCGCGCAGAAGGAATGGATCTGCCCGCCGGTCCCGTCGCTCAGGATTGTTACCGACATGATCGAGTTTTGCGCGAAAGAGGCGCCCAGATGGCATCCGGTGTCGATCTCCGGCTACCACATCCGCGAGGCCGGCTCGACCGCGGTGCAGGAGCTGGCGTTTACGATCGCCGACGGAATCTGCTACGTCGAGGAAGCGCTCAAGCGCGGCCTTGCGGTGGACGATTTCGCGCCGCGGCTCTCGTTCTTCTGGAACCTGCACAACGATTTCCTCGAGGAAGTCGCCAAGCTGCGCGCCGCGCGCCGGATCTGGGCGCGGCTGATGAAGGAGCGCTTCGGCGCGCACAATCCGCGCTCGATGATGCTGCGGGCGCATGCGCAGACCGCCGGCGCCTCGCTGACTGCGCAGCAGCCGCTCAACAATGTCGCGCGGGTCGCGCTGCAGGCCTTCGCCGGAGTGCTCGGCGGCGTTCAGTCCCTCCATACCAACTCGATGGACGAAACGCTGGCGCTCCCGACCGAAGAAGCGGTCACGGTCGCGCTCCGGACCCAGCAGATAATCTTCGAGGAGACCGGGGTGACCAATACCGTCGATCCGCTCGGCGGCAGCTACGCGATCGAGGCACTTACCGACCGGACGGAGCGCGAGGCGATGGACTACATCCGGCGGATCGATGAGATGGGCGGGATGCTACGCGCGATCGAGACCGGCTACCCGCAGCGCGAAATCGCCGAGGCCGCCTTCCTCTATCAGCGCCAGCTCGAAAAGGGTGTGAAGACCGTGGTGGGGGTCAACAAATACTCGACGCCCGAGGAACTGCCGATTCCGATGCTGAAGATCGATCCCGCGATCGAAGAGCGGCAAATCCAGCGCGTGCGCAAGATGAAGCGCGAGCGCAACTCGGTCGCAGTGCGCGAGGCGCTGAGCCGCATCGGCGAGGCCTGCCGCTCGACAGAGAACCTGATGGAGCCGATTTGCGAGGCGGTCCGGCGCGAGGTTACGGTGGGCGAAATCAGCGACGTGTTCCGCGCCGAGTTCGGCGTCTACCAGGATCCGGGCTGGATTTGAAACGGTTCGGAAGGAATTTTGCCAAAAGGACTTTTGCTCGATGGCGGATAAGCGACTCAGAATCCTGGTGGCGAAACCGGGACTGGACGGCCACGACCGTGGCGCCAAGATCATCGCGCGCGCGCTGCGCGACGGCGGCTTCGAGGTGATCTACACGGGGCTGCATCAGACCCCTGAGATGATCGCCGAAGCCGCGCTGCAGGAAGACGTCGACGCGGTCGGCCTGAGTGTGCTCTCGGGTGCGCACATGACGCTCTTTCCCGAGGTGATTCGGCTGCTCAAGGACAAGGGCGCCGCCGATGTCGCAGTGTTTGGCGGCGGAATCATTCCGGCCGAGGACGCGAGGAAGCTGAAGGAAGTCGGCGTCCGGCAGATCTTCACGCCCGGCGCCTCGACCGAGGACATCGTCAAATGGGTCCGCGACAACGTGGTGCCGAGGCAGTGAAGTCTCGTCGCAGCGAGCCAGTCACCCTCACCCGCGGCGGTGCCGACCGCGCGTCACGGCGTTTGCAAAAGGACGCAAACGCCGCGCCGCTTGCCCTCTCCCTGGTCAGGGAGAGGGAACTCAGAGGGACACCCGGGCATTTCACCGCAAAAGCCCTGGATCATTCCCTCTCCCTCCGGGAGAGGGTCAGGGTGAGGGCGCATCTCGGCGCCGAGCATCGTAATACATGAACTTCGATCTCACCGAAGAACAGCAACGCATCCGGGACACGCTCGCCGGTTTCGCCGAGCGCGAGATCAAGCCCTATTCGGGCGCGTGGGACAAAGGGCAAACCTTCCCGCGAGCGGTGATCGAGAAGCTGGGCGAGCTGGGATTCCTCGGCGTCGCCTACCCCGAGCGATGGGGCGGCGGCGGCGCCAACACGCTCTCGCAGGTGCTGGTGGTCGAGGGCCTCTCGCGCTACGACGCCTCGGTCGGCTTGACCTGCGCCGCGCATATGTCGCTCGGCACCGGTCATATCGCGATGTTCGCTTCGGATGAGAATCGCGATCGGCTGGTGCCCGAGATGCTCCGCGCGAAGAAGCTCGGCGCGTGGTGCCTTACTGAACCTGGTTCAGGTTCGGACGCGAGCGCGCTCACGACCCGCGCGACGCGGGTCGGCGACGGCTACGCGCTCACCGGCAACAAGATGTTCATCACCAACGGCACGGTCGGCGACGTGTACGTGGTGATGGCGTCTACCGACCCGGGCGCAGGACGCGGCGGGATCTCGGCGTTTATCGTCGAGCGCGGCGCAGCCGGCCTTTCCAACGGCCGCAAGATCGAGAAGCTCGGCCTGCGCGCCTCCGATACCGCCGAGGTCGTGCTCGACAACGTGGTCGTGCCGGCGCGAAACCTGATCGGCGAGCCCGGCGACGGCTATCGCCAGACGCTCAAGGTCCTGGAGGGTGGACGGATCGGAATCGCGGGCTTCGCCGCTGGAATCGCGAGGGGCGCGCTGGAAGAGGCGGCCGCATACGCCCGCGAGCGGGTACAGTTCGGCAAGCGGATCGCCGACTTTCAGGCGATTCAGTGGATGCTCGCCGACATGGCGACCCGAATCGAAGCTTCATGGGTGCTCATCTGCCGGGCCGCGTCGCTGAGAGACCATCAGCGCCCGTTCGCGCGCGAAGCTGCAATGGCGAAGCTTTATGCCTCCGAGACCGCGATGTGGTCGACGATCAAGGCCGTGCAGATTCACGGCGGCTACGGCTATATGACCGACTTTCCGGTCGAACGCTATATGCGCGACGCCAAGCTGGCCGAAATCGGCGAGGGCACCAGCGAGATGCAGCGGATGATAATCGCGAAGTCGCTGCTGCGCGACGGCTACCTGCCGGCGTAGCGAACACCCCGAGAGCGAACGCACGCTTTTGGCACCTCTCCCTGACCAGGGAGAGGTCGTCGCGCGCGAGCAAAGCTCGCCGCGCGGCGGGTGAGGGTAGCCTGCCTCAGTCCAGTAAGTCCCCGCGGATCTTCTCGACCTCCGCGGCGCGGAGCCCGATAACCTCGCGCATGAAGCCGTTGATTCCGCCATGCTCGTCGATCCACTTGAACAGCGGCAGGAGTTGCGTGGACCGCAGCGGCATCTGGTGGAAGACAATATTGCTCTGGAGAAAGTCCGCAAGGATGTTGTCGCGCTCGACGCCCAGCAGCTCGAGCAGCATCGCGGCGCCGACCCCGGTACGATCGCGCCCGGCCGAGCAATGAAAGAGCAGGGGATAGACTTCGCCTTCGGCGAGAATCCCGAAAAAAGCGCGCCAGGCCTCGCAGAACTGCCGCACCAATGCGAGGTGCTCCTGCCCCGGCTCGTCGCCCAGCGGCACCGGATTGTCGGCGTCGAACCATCGATCGCCGATCGGAATATGCTCCCATCGGACCGATTTCAGGATCGCATCGAGCGGACGCCCGAGATGCGACACCTCGACCCGGCTTTGGAGCGTCACGAGCGTGCGCAGATGGAGCGAGCGGAGCGGGCTTTCGGCCGGCAGGTCGGCAAGGTGCGCCGAACGGTAAACCATCTTACGCCGCACGCGCCGGCCGTCGCGCGCCGGATGGCCGCCCAGGTCGCGGAAGTTCGCGCCGCCGATTTTGCGCAGGAGGTCGAAGTCCACGACCACGCGGCGCGGTTCGCTTGGCCGCGAGTCATGATTTGGCTCGTGATTTAATTTGTCCGCCACGCCACACCAACTCAGCAGAAGTTTATCCGGCCACGCTCGCCCAGGGAAGGCGCGCGGCGCCCGAGCGGCCCTTGATTCATGTACCGCAGTCAATTACTAGACTGGAGTACATGACTATCGCTGAAGCTCGAACCGCTCCCGCGGCGCCGCTTGCGCTCTCGCGCCGCGAGCGCAAGAAAGCGCGTACCCGCTCCGAAATATACTCGGCCGCGATGAAGCTTTTCTTACGGCGCGGTTTCGACACGGTTACGATCGAGGACATCTGCGACGCCGCCGACGTCGCCCGCGGCACGTTCTTTCTTCATTTTCCGGGCAAGGAATCGCTGCTCGATGAATACGGCGAGCGGGCCAACCAGGACCTGGCCGCGATGCTGAAGGGTCAGGGCGGCAGTGCGGCCTCGGCGCTACGCCTGGCGCTCAAGACGCTCGCCGAGCGGGTCTCGCGCCAGCCCGAAGTGATTTCGATGCTGGTGCGCGAAGTCGTCACGCGCCCGCTGCCGATCGTTGAGCAAAAGGAGCAGACCCGCACGCTGGCACAATTGCTGGGCGCGGTGATTCGGCGCGGCCAGGCGCGCGGCGAGTTCCGCCGCAAAGTCGAGCCGCTGATCGCCGCGGTCGCGCTGGCCGCGGCCTTCTTCGCGCTGGTTTACGAATGGTCGCGGCGGGGCGGCGAGCTTGATATCGAGGGGGCAATTTCACAAACACTCGACGTGGTGCTGCACGGCCTTAACGAGGCCAAGCCGCATCCGCGAAAAAACTCCGGCTCATGGCCGAGGTCTTCAACATGATGAGGCCGCGGCCGGCCGCCGAGCTCGCGCGTTCGTAGCCAGCGGACCTACCCTCACCCGCTGCGTCTCGAGCTATCGCTCACCCGCGCCGACCTCTCCCTGGTCAGGGAGAGGTGAAGAAAATCGCTTCGCTCAAGATGCGTAAGAGGAAGGCGCGAAGCGAAGAGCCGGCGCGTGAAGCTGGTTCCCCTTCCCTTTTAGGGAGGGGGACAGGGGTTAGGTCTGGTCTGATCTGTCAACCGCGGCGATCCCGAGGTAGCTCCGATACGCCGCCGACGTGCGCAGCAGTTCCCCGTGCGGCGCTGAGGCCGCGACCGTGCCGCCGTTGACGAAATGAACCACGTCGCACGCGGCGAGCGTTTCCGCGCGATGCGCGATCAGCAGCACGATACGCTCCGCGGCGATTCGGCGCAGCGTCCGCATCAGGGCGGTTTCCGTCGCCGGGTCGAGCGGCGCGGTCGGCTCGTCGAGGATCAACACATCGGGATTGCGCAGCAGGGCGCGCGCGACCGCGATTCGCTGCTTCTGACCGACCGACAGCCGCGTGCCGCGCCGACCGAGCATCGTGGCGTACCCGTCGGGCAGCCGTTCGATGAATTCCGCTGCGCCCGCCATCGCAGCCGCCGCGCGCACCTCGCGTCCGCTCGCCGGCGCACTCCCGTAGCGGATGTTCTCCTCGATGGTCTTGGAGAACAGGGCTTCGTGCTGGAAGACGAAGCCGACGCGGCCGCGAAGCGCGGTGAGTGAAAGCTCGCGCGCGTCGATGCCGTTGAGCAGCACCGCGCCGGCGCACGGCTCGATAAAGCGCGGGATCGAGAAAATGAGCGTGCTCTTGCCCGCGCCGTTGGGGCCCGCGAGCGCGGCCAACTCGCCCGCCCGCAGCGTCATCGTGACGTGCTTCAGCACCGGAACCGCGGCGTCGTACGCAACGCTCACATCGCGAAGTTGAAGCTCCGCAGTGGGCCCGGCGAGCTCGCGCGCCGCACCGTTGGGCTGGGTCTCTTCGAGACGATCGAGCACGCTGTGGATGCGTCTCAGGCCCGCGATCGGCGGCTGGATCGTGGCCCACGTGTAACCCAGCACCGTCATCGGCTGCACGAGTATCCCGGCGTACGCGGCCAGCAGCGCCACGTCGCCGAGCAGCAGCTTGCCGGCGATCACCTGGCCCAGAACCGCGTAGATGGCGGCGCCGAAAAGCACCCACACCGCGGGCGCGAGCAGGAGAATTACGACCAACAGGGTCACGAAGATCCGCAGCGTTGCCGCGAACGAACGCCAGCTCGCCGCGTCGACCGCGGCCCGCTCGCGCTCTTCCTGGCCGAACGCCTTGATCAGTTGCACCTGTGCGATCCGCTCCTCAAACGCGGCCATCACCGCGCTGCCCCGTTCGCGCATCCGCTGGCTCTGATCGCGGAAGGTCCTCGCGAACAGGCCGCATACGATCGCGACCACCGGTAAGATCAACCCGGCGAGCAGCGGGATCATTGGTTCTTGCGGGAACTGCAAAGTCAGAATCGTGAGCCCGAGCAGGAAAGCGAAAATGGAAAGGATCGGCGCGACGATTCCGTCGTAGAGCACGCCGCCGATCGCCGCGCTGTCGTGCATCACGCGAAATACCGCGTCGCCGATCTTCTGGTCGGCGTACATCTTGAGCGGCGAGCGCAGAAAGCGTTCGTAGACCGCGGTGCGCAACGCCTGATTCATCCGCTGGGTCAGGTTGATCGTGACCCAGACTTCGAGCACGCCGAACAGCCCGCTGCACAAGCTCCAGCCGTTGTTGGCCTGGTTGGAGGTGAAACCCGCCTGATCGAGTCCGCCGCTGTCCACGCCGGCGTTGAGCTGCTGGCGGCGATCGTCCACCGCTCCGATCAGAATCGCCGCGATCAAAAGCAGCGCGCCTACGACCGCCAACAGCATCGGGCGGCTGTCGCCCACCAGCGGATAGAGCAGCGTCCGCGGCGCTCCGCTCAGCGGATGGCCGTCGATAACATTGTCGATGATGATTTTGACCGGCCAGGGCGTCAGCAGGAAAAACGTGATCGAGGTCAGGGCCAGCGCAAGCTTGATCGCGAGCAACCTGCGCTGCGCCGCGATGAACGGCCAGGTCTTCGCGATCAGGCCAAGGACCTCGCCCATCGAGAGCGACGGCTGCTCGGCCGCATAGAGCGCGCTGGCGCGCGCGTCCTTTGGCGCGGCGAACTGACTCTGTATCTCCGGTGTGGCGGCGGCCATCAGCGCATGCTCCCGGCCGCGAGCCGGTCGGCGGCGCCATCGGCGCCTGCGGCCAGGCAGGCGTCGATTCGATAGATCCGATCGGCCATCGCGGCGGTGCGCGCGCGATGGGTCGCGATGAGCACCATCCGGCGGCCGGGACGCTCGGCGACCCATCGCCGGAGCGCGGTGAGGAAGCGCTCCTCGCCGCGCGCGTCGAGCGCCGAGGTAGGCTCGTCGAGCAGCAGGATCGGCGCGTCGCGCAAAATCGCGCGCGCGATCCCGATTCGCTGCGCCTGGCCCTCAGAAAGCTTGGCGCCCTTCTCGCCCAGCGGCGTGTCGAGTCCCGCGGGCAGCGAGGCGACGAACTCGGAGAGTGCGCGATTTCGAGCGCCGCGAGCACTTCGGCGGCGGAGGCGCCGGGCAGGCCGTAGGTGACATTTTCCCCAAGCGTCGCGGTGAAGAGCGGATTTTCCTGCAATGCCACCGAGAACTGGGCGCGATACGCAACCAGATCCAGTTCGCGGATGTCGCGGCCGTCGAGCAAAATGCGTCCCGAAGTAGGATCGAAGAAACGCAGCGCGAGGCCGATCATGGTGCTCTTGCCCGCTCCGCTCTGACCTGCGATCGCGGTCAGCGTTCCGATCGGGGCCTCCATGCTCACTTCCGAGAGCACCTCCGCGCGCCCGTCGTAGCTGAAGCCGCAGCGCTCGAAAACCAGCCCGGCGGCAACCGGCGCGACCGGATCGTGCCCGGTTGCGACCTGGCGCTCGCCCGCCTTGTCGAGCATCTCGAACACGCGCGCGAGCGCCACGCCGAACGTCCTGCAGGCTGCCCCAGAGGTCGGTGAGATGGCGAGCGCCGGCGCTCATCGATCCGAACGCGGCCAGCAGTCCCTGGAAGAGGCCCAGCGTTACGAGCACGCGGACCGCGCCGCCGCGCTGGCTCGCGAGGACCTGGTTCGTCCCGATATACAAAACGGCGACATATGCGACTGCGCGGATGCTGTTGTTGAGCACCCGGTAGACCGCTATCAGCATCCGCGCGCGCCGCGCCGCCGTGAAAGCGTCCCAATTGTCGCGCGCGTAGCGGGCGCTCTCGGCGCCTTCGGTATTGAAGGCCTTGACCGCGGTAATCGAAGCGAGGGTTTCCTCGATAGTCGTGGTCGCAATCGCCGCCGATTCGCGCTCGCGCAGGAAGCCCCGCCGGAGCGGACCCGCGAACGCCCAGGCGAGACCCAATTCAGCGGGGACGAGCGCGAGTGCGATCGCGGCGATTACGTAATTCGAGGCGGCCAGCCAGATCAGAATCGCGAGCGCGGCCGGCAGCCATCGAAGCGGCTCGATTACCAATCCGTTTATCACCTGCGGAATCGCGGCCGAGTCCTGGAACATCCGGAACATCGCGTCGCCGATTTTCTCCTCGGCATGAAACCGCAAGCTCATTTCCTGCATCCGGGTGTAGAGGTCAACCCGAAACAGGTTGGTGATCCGCTGAAGGATCCAGACCCCGTAGCCGGCGCCGATAAGTCCGATCGGAAGCGCGATCATGATCAGGCCGCCGGCGACGATACATCCGCGCCACAGCACGAGGTAGCGGCTCGCCGCCAGCGGGACGTGCAGCAAGCGGGCCTGGCCGGATGTCAGCGGATGGCCGTTGCCGACCACGTCGAAGAAAATCGGCAGCAGATAGAGTCCCATCAATCCGGCCGCCACGCCCGGCAGCACCACCAGCCACAGGTAGAGCAGATGGCGCTTGTAAGGCCGGATGAACGGCCACGTGCGGGTCAGCAGCCGAAGGATATCGCGCGAGCGGAGCTTTTCCGGCGAGGGGAAAGGACGCGTGTTGGACACGATGCTTGACGCTTCCTCGTGGATGATAGCTGCACGCAAAGTCGCGGGTAAAGCCACAGATGCAGCCGGTCGGCTGCGGAGCGTCTCACGCCGAGACCGGAAGCGCGCGGGTGGCGCGGGCCTGCTCCGATTCGAGTGGCAGGCAGCTCCAGGTCGCCGCCGCACCCAGTACCAGCAGCAGCGCGAAGAGCTCGAAGGCGGTGCGGTAGCTGCCGGTAACATCGAAGACCCGGCCGGCCACGATCGGGCCAATCGCGGCGCCGACCGTGTTGAACAGGGCCGTCAGGCCCGACAGCGATCCGAAACGTTTGAGCCCCAGCGACTCGGCCATCACGAGCGGCACCAGCACCAGCGGCGCGCCCAGCGTGACACCGACGATCAGGATCGCCGGGAAAAGCACCGCGTTGTGATGCGCGCCCAGCAGCAGGAGCGCGCCCGCCGCCGCGATCGCGAAATTCAGCGTCAGCGCGATGCGGCCGCTCACGCGATCGGCGAACAGTCCCATCAGGATCTTTCCCGTGGAAGTGAAGACGAACGTGGTGCTCATCATCGCCGCGGCAATCGCTTGTGCGTAGCCGATTCCGACCAGATAAGAAATCATATGCGCGACCAGCCCGGCGGCGGTGGTTGCGTAGCAGAATTGCGCCAGCGCGACCATCCAGAAGGAGCGCGATCTCAGGGCCGGCGCGACTTCGAGTCCCGGCAGCGCCTGCGCCTGTTCGGCGAGAGTCCGCTTCTCGCTGGCCGCGGCAGCGGGGCGCGTTCTGACGACTATCAGGAGCACCGGAATCACGATCGCGATCATCGGCAGGCCGAGCGTGACGTAAGCCGTGCGCCATCCGGTATGCGTGATCGCGTGGCTGGCGATGATCGTCATGGCGGCGCCGCCGAGCGACGTTCCCGACATCGCGAGACCCATCGCGAGTCCGCGCCGCGCGCCGAACCAGTTCGCGATCACCATCGAGGCCGGCAACAGCGTACTCGCGGTGACGCCCAATCCGAGCAGCGCGTAGGCCGCGACCATCGGGGGAAACGCGCCGACGCGGCTGGCGGCGAGGAAGGCGATTCCGGCCGCGGCGGCTCCAGCAGCCATCACGATTCGCGCTTCGACCCAGTCAAGCAGCCATCCGACCAGCGGCACCGCAAATCCCGCCGCGGCGGCGAGTACGGAGGGCAGAATCGAGACCTGAGTGCGGCTCCATCCGAACTCCTTGAGGAGCGGCGGAAAGAACACGCCGGCGGTGTTGTAGCCGCCGCCGAACACGATCAGGTTGGTTACGAACAGGCTCGCGACGATGAGCCATCCCTGGCGTTCCTGTCTGGTCATGCGCAGAGAGTTATAGTCGGGCCGCGCGCGAAGATCGAGCGGGCAAGCGAGTCAGTGGCGGGGGTCAGGAACCGGCACAGAGGCCCGGCGCTACGAAATTGTCCCGCAGGCCAATCGCTTGACCGCTTCTACGGCATTGCCGTAGGTCAAAATATGAGAAAGGAGCGAAGCGACATGTCAAAGCTCGGTAAGAGGCTCATCAAATCCGCGCAGCAGGCCCGTGCCCTCGTGCGCGGTGAAGCGACCGAGGGCTTTGTTGTGCATGTGCCCAATGATGTGGACGTGAAGGCGATCAGAAAACGGCTTCGGTGCCCACAGTCGCAGTTCTCGCGACGATTTGGATTCGCGATCGACGCCGTGCAGGATTGGCAGCAGCATCGGAGGAGGCCAGACCGAACGGCGCGGGTCTTGCTGACCGTGATCGATCGCGAGCCGGACGCGGTCAACCGCGCGCTGGCGCGATAGGGCCATCGCCAAACGCGAAGCGGGCCTCCGCACGAAGACCAGGACTCTGTAAGTACCCTCACCCGCGTCGCGCGAAAAGACTCAAAGGAAAGGAATTGATTTAGAGCACGCGGCTTGCCCTCTCCCGCGGATGACGCGGGAGAGGGGCCTGAAAGCTTCGCTGCACGGACCTGGGTGGACCCGAAAGGTCAGCCGCTTTCTTCTTCGTTGTCGGTCGAGCCGAGCTTGCGGTAGACGTTGCGCTCGTCCTCGAAGCGGCGCTGGGTGCGGGCCTCGCGCTCCTGATCCTGCTGGCAGTCGCGGCACAGGCGCGTGAATGGCATCGCCTGAAGCCGCTCCTCGCCGATCTCGAGGCCGCACGACTCGCACACGCCGTAGCTGCGGTCTTCGAGGCGCGCCAGCGCGTCGTCGATCTGCTTGATCTTGACGCGCTCGCGATCGGACAGGATGAAGCTGATTTCCCGATCGCGCTCCTCGGAAGCAAGGTCGTAGGTGTCCATCCCTTCGTCCTTGTTGCCCTCGCGTTCGGCCTTGAGCTCGGATTGCATCTCGGCGAGCAGCCTGGTCTTCATCTCGGCCAGACTCTCCCGGACCTTGGCCAGAAATTTTTTGCGGCGCGCCGCACCGGATTTGGCCGCCGCGGTTTCCGAGGCCGCCTTATCCGGCGCCCGATTGGCGGTTGCCAGCTTGGCGGTTGCGGGTTTGGCAGTTGTCCGGCTGGCAGTTGCCGGTTTGGCAGTTGCCGGTTTGGTTGCAGCCTTCTTGGTCGGCATGGTCTTCCTTTCCTTCGTCCCCTTCTTCAATTGGATGCCCCCATCGCCCGCCCATGCAGATCGTAGGTGAGCGCCCGGTCGATTTCAGCGCGCACGAACTCACCGGCCTCGGCTTCTCCGGTCAGGAACACGGCGCCGTCGATCTCGGGCGCCTGCCCTGCGATCCGGCCGCGAAGGCGGCCCTTGCCGCCGGCGCCTTCAACCAGCACCTCGACTTCGCTTCCGATAAAGGAGCGATTCTTGCGCAATGAGATCTCGGCCTGGATCTGCATCAACTCGGCGCGGCGCGCGCGCTTGACGCGCTGCGGCACCTGCTCCGGCAAAGCGAAAGCGGCCGTGTTCTCCTCATGCGAATAGGTAAACACGCCGACCCGGTCGAATTGCTGCTCGCGCACGAAACCCTGGAGGCGGGCAAAGGCCCGATCGGTCTCGCCGGGAAAGCCGACGATGAACGACGTGCGCAAGGTCACGCCGGGTACCCGCTCACGGATTCGGCCGAGGAGCTTCTCCAGGGCGGCGCCGGAGCGTTCGCGCCGCATCGCGCGCAGCATCCCGTCGTCGGCGTGCTGCAGCGGCATATCTATGTATTTAACCACGCTTGGCAAATCCGCAATCGCCTCGAGCAACTCGTCGGTGACGAAGTTCGGATAGCAATACAGCAGCCGAATCCATCGTAGATCCTCGACCTCTCCCAACTGGCGCAACAGAGCCGCCAGCGAGGCCGGCGCATCGAGGTCGCGGCCGTATGCGGTTAAATCCTGGGCGATCAGATTCAGTTCCCGAGTGCCGCTTTCGGCCAGGGCGCGGGCTTCAGATACAAGGTCGGGCAACGGGCGGCTCTGATGGGTGCCGCGGATCTTGGGGATGATACAGAAGGAGCATCTGTGATTGCATCCTTCTGAAATCTTCAGGTAGGCGGAAAAGACTTCGCCGGTCCGGGCGCGGGGCGCGTCCAGTCCGGGCAGCAGATGCGCCGCGCCGGGATAGGGGATCGGCCGGAGTTCCGGCGCTTCGGTGCTGCGCAGCAGGTCCGGGAGATCGAGAAAGTTGCCGGTGCCGACGAACACGTCCACCTCGGGGATCAGGTCGCGCAATTCGGTGCCGTAACGCTGCGCCAGGCATCCGGCGACCACCAGACGCTTGCCGGGCCGCGCGGCCTTGACCGCGGCAGCCTCGAGGATCGCGTCGATCGACTCCTTCTTGGCCGACTCGATGAACGCGCAGGTGTTGACCACCAGCACGCCGGCCTCGGACGGGTCGAGCGTCAGCGCATAGCCGGCGCGAGTTAGCGCGCCGAGCATCAGGCTCGCTGTCAACCACGTTCTTGGGACAGCCCAGCGTAAGGAGATGGACGCGTTCCATATTCGCCCGTACCGAGGGCATATATCTGTACTCGTCGCCATCAGGCGGCGCAATCGGGGCGCAATCAGGGGCGCAATTAGGGGATAGTTATGATGGTACGCTGGTTACGCAGGATGGTTACGTTGAGAACCGTTCAGGGCGACCCAGGCGCGTCCACCACATCGACCCCATCGGGCACCCTGAATGTGAATAACGTTTGGTCGAGCGAAATATTCGTTCGGAGATCACTGAACGCGAGGCCAGTCACATTGCCAAGCTGGTCCGTTAGCGCAACGGTCACGATATTGTAGGTCGCAGGATCGAGTCCGAGCGCGATCCGGGTGCCGTCGGCCCGCGCAGTGAGATTGAGATCGATCAGATGGCTGGGTAAATGGCCGGGCGCGGGCGGGTTGGGAAGCGAGGTGGCGAAATCGCGCTCGACATTGCCCATCCCGAGCAGCAGCGCGGCCGTGGCCGAAGTTCTGAACGCGCGTTCGAGCGGCGCCTCGATCACCTGGTTCAGGTCAGGCTGGTAGACGTACAGGGTGGTCCCGTCGGCGACGATCGTTTCATTTTGGGGCGGCGCGAAGTCCCATCGCAAGCGGCCTGGCCGGCGATATTTGATCGTTCCCGTAAGCTCGCGCTTGACGCCGCCAACGCTCGCGATCTGCTCCTTGAATTCAGCCTCGAACGAGTCGGTCTCCCGGTAGTGGCGCTGCAGGCGCTGGACGATCGTTTTGAGGGAGGGACTGGTGGCGCCCGATTCAGCCGGCGAAGCCGCTTGCGCCGCCGCGCGGGCCGGGGCGAGCCATCCGGGGAAAAGCGCCATCGCCAGCCAGGCGAAGGTTATCGCAGTTTTCACTTCAAGTTACACGAGGCGAATCGCGTTTCGGGCCGCAATCAGGTTCACCGCGCAGCTTGCCCCTGCGGCGCAGCCCCGATGGGTTCGAGCCGGATGGGGACCGTCTTGCACCTTTCGCCCCACGTGAGAAGACCGCTCCGAGTGTCGGTGCCTTCGAGGAAACGCACCCACATGTCGGCCACGCCGTATTTCTTCCGGAGTAGTTGATGGACCTTCGCGTGCGCCTCGGGATCAGGTAGCGCGCGGTACCACCGGCTTTCGCCGCGTCGATCGATCTCGACAATCGGGTTCGCGTCCATTTGCCGTATCCACCACTGAGCGTTGGCGTTGCCCGGGTGAATCCAGGCATACCTTCCATCGTCCACGATCCAGAGCCGCGCCTTGTGCACCACTCCGGTTGGAGTCGGCTCGTTGACGACAACGACCTCCCGGCCAACTTCGATTAGGGCCAGGTGTGCAAGGACATAGGCCACGCAGACGCCGACAACGATCGCCGCGATCGTCATCACTTGTTTCACGTCCGGTGCCTTCTAGCGTGCGTTGCGCATCCCGCGGACTTCGCGCGGGCGGGCGCCGTCCTGGGGCGACACCAGGCCTTCGCGTTCCATCCGCTCGACCATCCGGGCTGCCCGGTTGTATCCGATCCTGAGTCGGCGCTGGATCATCGAGATCGAGGCCTGATTGGTCTCCATCACGATCCGCACCGCCTCGTCGTACTTCTCTTCCTTCTCGTCGTCGAAGCCCGCTTCATCTTCGCTCGAGGGCAGCTTGGTCTCGAGGATTTCCATTTTGTAATCGGGCGTACCCTGCGCGCGCAGGAAATCGACCACCCGGCGGATCTCCGCTTCGGACACGAATGGCCCGTGCAGGCGGCGCAGCTTGGCGGTGCCGGGCGGCAAGAAAAGCATGTCGCCGTCGCCCAGCAGGCGTTCGGCTCCGATCGAATCGAGAATTGTGCGCGAATCGACCCGCGAAGTCACCTGCAGCGAGATCCGGGCCGGCAGGTTCGCCTTGATAAGCCCCGTGATCACGTCCACCGAGGGGCGCTGCGTCGCCAGAATCAGATGGATTCCCGCCGCGCGCGCCTTGGCCGCCAGCCGCGCGATATCGCGTTCGACGGTCTTGCCCTCGGAGAGCAGCAGGTCGGCAAGCTCGTCGATTACGATGACAATCTTGGGGAGCTTGCGATGCTCGATTGGCGTGGGCGGCGACTCGCCCGGATTTTGCGGCGGCGACACCTGATTGACCGGCTTGAGCTCCACCATCGCCTTGCCGCTGAGCGCCTTGTTGTAGCCGTCGATATTGCGCACGCCCAGGTCGCGCATCATGCGGTAGCGCTCTTCCATCTCCTGCGTGGCCCACAGCAGCGCCGCGGCGGCTTTTTCGGGATCGACCACGACCGGGACGAGCAGGTGGGGGATATTGTCGTAGACCGAAAGCTCGAGCATCTTGGGATCGATCAGAATGAAGCGCACGTCGTCGGCGGTGGCGTTGAACAGGATCGACGCGATCATGGTGTGAATCGAGACCGACTTGCCCGTGCCGGTTGCGCCTGCGATCAGCAGATGGGGCATCCGGGCGAGGTCGGCGGCGAGCGGCCGGCCGACGATGTCCTTGCCGAGCGCGATAGTGAGGCTGGCTTTGCGCGGCGAGGGTCTGGAACTCGTTGGCCTCGACGATTTCGCGCAGGCAGACGCGCTCGCGCTTGCGATTCGGGACCTCGATTCCGACTACCGCCTCGCCCGGCACCGGCGCCTGGATTCTCACCGCCGCGGCTCTCAGAGCCATCGAGAGGTCGTCGGCCAGGTTCACGATCTGGCTCACCTTGATTCCCGAGCCGGGCTCGAACTTGTACATCGTGACCACCGGCCCGGGCTGAACCTCCGTGACCCGCCCGAGCACGCCGAAGTCGCCGAGTTTCTGTTCGAGCACGGTCGCGCCCCTTTCGAGCAATCCCTGGTCGATCTCGGCGTGCTCGGCGGGCGGGCTTTCGAGCAGGTCCAATGATGGCAACTTCCAGCCGCCCTTGCTGCGCGGCTTCGTCAGATGCCTGGTGGTTCGGTCGGGTGCGAGACGCTCCGCAATTTTGCGGACGAACGGCGCTTGCGAATTTAGTTTACCGTTCATCGCGCCGTCATGCGCGGCGATCTCCGGCCCGGAACGCGTGCCATCGGTGTTGAGCCGGTCGCCCAAGTCCGAGCCCGCCAAGTCCGAGCCCGATCGATGCGGGATCGGCACGAAGCCGGCGATCAGCGCGAACAGATCGGTCGGCGCCCGGCCGAACATCAGGGCGAGCGCGCACATGAGTCCGAGAATCACGACCAGATAGCTTCCGCCGAGGTTCACGGACGCGACCAGAGCCGCGGCGAGCAAAGCGCCGGCTAGTCCGCCGTCGGCGATCGCGCCGCGGCCGGATATCGCGGCCTCGCTCCACAGCGACGCGGCGGTCGCGAAGGTTATGGCGAGCAGCGCACCGCCCGCGATCTCCCGGCTGATCGCGGTCCATCGCGTGCCGATCCAAACGCGCTCAGCCAGGGCGAGCATCAGGAGCACGAGCATGTAGGCCTGATGGCCCATCGCAAGGTCGAGATTCGTCCCGAGCCGGTCGCCGATCGGGCCGCCGAAATTGGGATGCCGCCCCAGGTCGAGCGACACGAGACTGATAAGCGCGAAGGCTGCGAGCGCGACCAGGCTGAGCGCGGCCAACTCGCGAGTTATCCGGATGGTCCCCGCGCGGGCGGTCCCCGCGCTAATGGTCTCGGCCAGCGGGGCTTGTGCCGGGGCGAAAGTTTTGGTTTCGCGGGCTATGGCGCTTCCCCAACCTGCATAATGCAGGGCACGACCAGCGGATGCATCCCGAACTCATCGTGGAAGTACTCGCCCAGCGCGCGGACCACCTCTTCGGCGAGGCGCGGCCGGTCGGCGCGAACGCGCGTGTCCAGTTCGCGCAGCCGTTGCCTTAACCCGGCCTGCGCGCGGCGCATCAATGCGGAGGTTCCATCGCCGCTTACGACCCCGCGCGAGAGCAGGTCGGGTCCCGCGACGATCTCGCCGGTTTTGGCCGAGACCGCGATCACCGCGACCACCGTCCCCTGGCGCGCGAGCGCGCGGCGTTCCCGCAGGATCTCGGCGTCGCCGTCGGATTCTTCGAGCGGCTCGCGTCCGACTTTGACCTCGTGGCCGCGGCGCGCAGCTCCCGGCGTCATCACCAGCGTGGCGCCGTCCTCGAGCAGGAAGCAGTTGCTTTCGGGCACGCCGGCCTCGATCGCGAGCGCCAGATGGCGCGCGAGATGGCGATATTCGCCGTGAATCGGGACGAAGTATCGGGGCCGCACGAGCGCAATCATTTCGGCCAGCTCATCGCGGCTGGCGTGGCCGGAGACGTGGACCGGCGCGACCGTCTCGTAAAAGACTTCCGCGCCACGTTTGTAGAGATGGTTTATCAGGGCCTGAATGGCGCGTTCGTTGCCGGGAATGAAGCGCGACGAAAGCACGACGGAATCGCCCGGTTCCACGCGCACGCGCGGATCCGTATCGGCGGCGATTCTGACCAGCGCGGAGAGCGGCTCGCCCTGGCTGCCGCTGGCCAGAAAGGTCAGGTGGCGCGCCTGCAGGAACTCCGCCTCAGCGCGCTCGATAAAAGTCCCGGGCGGAAAATTGAGTTGCCCAAGCTCGAGTCCGAGCCGCGTACTTTCCGCCATCCGGCGCCCAACTGGAACCACATAGCGCCCCACTTGATGCGAAAGCTCCGCGACCTGCCGAATACGATGCAGATGCGAGGAGAAGGAAGTCAGGAAAAACTTCCCGCGCGTGTGCCGGATGATTTCGCGCAGCGTGGGAAGCAGCGAGCCTCTCGGAGCCGGAGCGGCCGGGCCGCTCGACATTGGTCGAATCGGAAAGCAGCAGCGCGACCCCTTGCTCGCCGAGCTCGGCGAAGCGCTCGCGATCGAAATGCAGGCCGTCGACCGGCTGCGGATCGATCTTGAAGTCGCCGGTGTGGACGATAAGCCCCGCCGGAGTCGTGATCGCGAGGGCAAACGAGTCGGGCGTCGAATGGGTGACGCGAATCGCTTCGACGGTGAATGGTCCCAACTGAAAGGGCGTGCGCGGGGAAATCACGCGCAGGTCGGCGTCGGCCGCAGCCCCGGCCTGAATGAGCCGGCGGCGGGCGAAAGCGATCGTGACCTCGCTGCCGAAAATCGGCGCCGGAAAGTGCCGTATCAGATGCGGGAGTGCCCCGATGTGGTCCTCGTGCGCGTGAGTCGCGATGATGCCCTTGATTTCGGGCCGGCTGCGCTCGAGGTGGGCAAGATCGGGGCCGACGATACCGCCGCCGAGCACGCGGTCTTGACCGAACATCACGCCGGCGTCCACGATAATCGCCTCGCCGCCGCATTCGAGCACCATCAGGTTGAGCCCGATCTCACCGAGTCCGCCCAATGGGACGATTCGGACCTGACTCCCGTTGAAGCCGACGGTGGCCGTCATTCAACCTGCCTCATGCAACCCTGCCTCACACTATCCCAGCGCACAATTATATAGGCTGAAAAATCAAGGCGAAAGTGAACTTTGGGCGGTCGCGGCCGCCTGGATCGCGGGCGCAGCGGCGGCTTGCGTTCGGCTGCGGGCGGCGTTACTTATCGCAGTCAGGCGTAATGCGATGTCAGTCAACAAGGCGATTCTGATCGGCCGTCTCGGCCGCGATCCGGAAGTGCGCTACCTGCCGTCAGGTCAGGCGATGGCGAAATTCTCGATCGCGACCAGCGAATCGTACACCGACCGCAACCAGACCAAGCAGGAGCGCACTGACTGGCACAACATCGTGGTATGGGGTAAGCAGGCCGAACTTTGCGGCCAATACCTCAAGAAGGGACGCGAGGTCTATATCGAAGGCCGCATCTCGACCCGCTCGTACGAGGCCAAGGACGGCAGCGGCAAGCGCTACGTCACCGACATCGTTGCACAGCGGGTGCAATTCCTCGGCGGCAGGCCCGGTGCAGGCTCCGAGGAGCCTTCCGAATCGCCGGCTGGCGGCGGCGGCGGCGAATCGCCACCCCCGATGGACGACGAAGATATTCCATTCTAGCGACCTGAGTTCCGGTCATCGGACGGAGAACCGTGCCGGGGACAGTGCCGCCGCAACGGGGTTGTCCGTGCGGCCGTCTACCAGCAGGTCCGCCGCGATTTGGCCGACGGCAGGGCTGGTCTCGATGCCGCACCCGCCCTGGCCGGCGAGCCAGAAGAAACCCGGCACACGCGGATCTTCGCCGACCACGTGTACCCGGTCGGGCGAGAAGGTGCGCAAACCGGCCCAGGTGCGCCGCAGCGTCTTCGGCACCAGCGGGGGCGCGAGGGTGGCGAGCCGATCGATCGCTTCCGCAACCATCAGCTCATCCGGGCGCGCATCGCACGGCTCCATCGGCTCTTCATCCATCGGACTTGCCAGCAAGCCGCCCGATTCGGGCGCGAAGTACAGATGGTGCGACTCGTTATGGACCAGCGGCCAACCGCGCACGTCGAGACTCGCCGGTGCGTCGAAGGTGACGATGGTACGGCGATGCGGCGTCAGCGGAATTGGAGTGGCGTCGGCGAGCGCGCCGATCTTTCCTGCCCACGCGCCGGCGGCGTTTACTACCCATCGCGCCTGGAATTCGCCGGCGTTGGTCACGACACCGCAACAGCGCCCACGCTCAACGAGGATGCGCTGCACCTCGACGCCGCAGCGCCGCTGCGCGCCGTGCTCGGCGGCGTGGCGCAGATAGCTCCACAAGAGCCCGTGCACGTCGATGCGCCCGTCTTCGGGTAGCCACACCCCGCCGTCGAAACACTCCGGCGCCAGCACCGGGATGCGCTCGATGACCTCGGACACCGACAACACGCGGGCTACGGTGCCGTGCGCCGCCAGCGTCGAGGCGACCTGGCGCGCGGGGGTCCACATCGGCTCCTGAAACAGCACCAGGATTCCCGTCGGATCCAGCAGGCGAGTCTCCGAGAATCCCGACGGGGGGGTTCGGAAGAAGCGCGCGCCCTGCGCCTTGAGTCTGCTGCAAGGTCGTGATCGGATCCCACTCGACCAGCGACGCAGCGCTGCGCCCGGTCGCGTGATAACCCGGCTGCGGTTCGCGCTCCAGCAGCATCACGTCCGTCATTCCTCGTTGGGTGAGAAAGTAGGCGAGCGAGGCACCGGCGATGCCGCCGCCGACGATGATCGCATCTACCGAAGCTGCGTTGCGCATGATTCACCAGTGACGGTCGTCGGGCGCCCGGACTTCAGGACTAATTCACGTCGAGACCGCCGACGTTCCTGAGCGCGTAGCGGATGAAGCGCGAGCGTACCTGCTCGCTGGCCATCGCCTTCTCCACCGGAGGCAGAGCGCACAGGGCGCGGACAAAGCCGTTCAGAAAGCGACTCCCGCGACTTGCTCCCGCGTCAAACAGAAGATGAGGCAGACGGCCGCGTTCTAAAGCCATGCGGATAGTGCGCTCCAGGACGTTGGCAGGCACATAAGGTCGCTCGGATCGCCTTTCCATGACCATCGCATAGTTGCGGCACGTGTTGACGCACACCCCACAGCCGATGCAGCGGTCCGTGTCGATGCGCGGGATGAGGTCGTTCTTGCGTTTGACCGCGCTCCGCTGCGCCACCATGCTGATTGCCGCGATCGGACAGGCACGAGAGCAACGCGAGCAGCCTTTGCAACGGTCGAGGTTCACCGCAGGCTGAAACCCGCTCGGATTGACCGCCGCAAGGGCGAACTCGCTGATGGCTGACAACTGGGCGCAGCAACAGCTACAGCAATTGCAGAGGTAAGCCGGGCTGTTTCGCACGTTGTCGGCGATTTGTACGAGGCCGCTCTGGCGCGAGGCGGTGAGAATGTCCATGGCCTCCTTCTTCTCGATCGCCCGTCCGAATCCGCGGCGGATCACGAAGTCCGCCCCGGCGTCGATTGACAGGCAGGTCTCGATTGGAGCATCACACCGTTTCCCCAGGTGTTCGGCTAGATGCCGACAGTGGCAGAGCGCGACGCCGATGCTGCGCGCTTCGTCGATGATGGCGGTCGCCCGCTCCCAGTGGAGAACGTCGGGCATGTCCTCATCGAGAGCCGTTTCGTGCACCAGGGCGCGCCCAATCGCGGTTTCGCTTCCGAAGACTTCCCTGGCAAAGGTCTCGTCCCCATGGGCGTAAGCGTCCAGTGCTTCGGCCATGCGCTTCTTTGGGATCATGTCGGTCGCCCGCATCATCGAGAACTCGAAGAAGCCAACCATCGGGGGCGACAGAAGATAGTTCGTCTCGCCGCTCTGGGGGTGCACGAGATCCATCACGATGCCCTTGTCGGCCATGATGTCCAGGCGCGCCTTCAGATCGTCCGGGGGAAGTTGCACGCGGGCCGCAATCGTCTCCAGGCTCGCCGGCATAAGCGGCAGACGTGCCGCCAATGCCGCTTCCTCGGGACTGAACAGGATTTCGAGGATTTCCTGCCAGCCCGCGCGCGCCCGCGGTTCCTTGGGCTCGGGCATGCTCACCTGACCCGCGTCCAGGCGGACAAGCAGCTCCCGGTATTCCGCCTTCAAGTTTCTCAGATGGCCCATGGTGCTCCTGCTCGTCGGTGACTTGATGCTCTGCGGTTGCCAGTGAGTATGACTCACTTGTAGTGCCCGGCGGAAACGCGTGTCAAACGCCGGCACCGGCCTGATTCACGCAATCATGGCGGGAGACTAGGGCGAGATCGGAGCGGCAGTCCAGCCCTTGCCGGCGTAGGCAATGGCGAGGTGGGCGCCAGCGTGGTAGACTCGCGCCGTGAAGCCAAAAACCGAATCGAAGTGCTCGATCTGGAATTTGACGCCGAGGCGGCCTTAGACCGGATGCGAAAATTCGGTCGGGCACTTCTCGCAGTCCGAAGGAAAGACATCGCTGGAAACCTTCATAAGCGGCGAAACCGCAAACAGAAGGACTAATGGACCGAATAACAAGTGCGCTGCTGGAGGAGTTCTCGGCTGAGCACCAGCTTCAGTCGCTGAAGGAAGATGTCCGTTTCGAGCATTTTGCGTGTTTCCTTGCCGTCTATCGTCACCACAGCGAAACCTTTGACACCGACGATATCGTAGTCGGAGATACTGGCATCGATGGCATTGCGATCGTTGTAAACGGCGTTCTTGCTACTGATGCCGATACAGTCGAGGACCTGGCCGAGCGGAACAATTATCTCGACGTTACCTTTATCTTTGTACAGGCCGAACGAAGTTCTTCCTTCGATAGTTCTAAGATCGGTGACTTTAGTTTTGGCGTGGCAGATTTTTTCAAGCCAAAGCCAAAGTTGCCTCAGAATGCCTCGGTGAAGAACGCGGCGGAAATCATGACCGCCATTTATAAGCGAAGCGGCAAATTCGCGCGCGGGAATCCAGTGCTGCGGTTGTATTATGTTACGACCGGCAAATGGGTTGGGGACACGAACCTAGAAGCCCGTCGTCAATCGGCAATCGCCGACCTCAAAGCAACCTCTTTATTCCGGGAGGTTGACTTCTCTCCGGTAGACGCCGACGCCATCCAAAAGTTGTATCGGCAGACTAAGAACGCAGTTCGGCGAGACTTCACTTTCGCTGAGCGCACAACGGTACCCGAAATCGCCGGGGTCACTCAAGCGTATATCGGACTCCTGCCTGCCTCCGAATTCATTTCGATCCTGCGCGACGACGATGGCGAGATCACAAAGAGCCTCTTCTATGACAATGTTAGAGATTGGCAGGACTACAATCGAGTCAATTCGGAGATTCGAGATACCTTAGCGTCCCCAACAAAGGCCCGCTTTGCCTTGATGAACAATGGCACTACCATCATCGCCAAGTCGCTCCAAACTACAGGTAACAAGTTCGGAATGGAGGATTTTCAGATCGTAAATGGCTGCCAGACAAGCCATGTGCTGTTTGCGCAGCGAGATAAAATTGATGATTCTGTGAAAATTCCACTCCGTGTCATCTGCACCCAAGATGAAGACCTTATCAAGGCAATCATCCGCGCAACTAACAGCCAGACGGAGGTTAAGGTCGAACAGTTTCTTGCGGCGGACGACTTTCAGAAGAAACTTGAGGAATTCTTTAAGACATTTCCCAACGGTTCGCGGCTGTACTATGAACGTCGCTCGCGTCAATATGCCGACCTGTCGATGGAGAGGACACGAATCGTAACACCCGCGAACTTGATTAAGGCTTACGCCGCGATGTTTCTCGGGGAGCCTCACAGAACGACCAGGAATTACGCGGCGCTACGCGACAAAGTTGGGAACGAAATATTTGCCCCCGCACATCGGCTTGAGCCTTATTATCTTGCGGCTTGGGCGGCCTATTCCTTGGAATTTTACTTCCGCAACGGAAAGCTTGAACCCAAATACAAGCCGGCCCGCTATCATATTCTGCTCGCTCTGCGGCTCCTTTCCAGTTCCGAGCAACTGCCGGGTCCCGGCGAAAACAAAATGGAAAAATACTGTCAGGCGGTACTCAAGAAGCTGTGGGATCAGAACGAAACCGACGAACTGTTCGGCCTAGCCGTGACGGCGGTGGACAAAGCAGCGAAAGGAAACTTTCACCGAGACAACATTCGCACTGAGCCGTTCACAGAAAGCGTCAAGCGCTTCTGTGCTGCTTCTTCCTAAGAGTTTCCGTCGCGTTCAGGGTGCGTCAAGTATATTCTTGGCGAAATTAAGACCGCGGTAACATCACTTTAGCGCGGCGCTTCGATCACACCAGCTTGAGCCTGAATAGCCAGATCGTCGAACAGGAGCGGTAACAGCAATTGCAGAAACGGCATGGTGGAATCCGAGGTCCGGCCTTCGGCGAAGTCGCGAATTCCCGTCAGGAATATCGCCGCGGTCTTGGCATTGCCGAGGACCTGATAGAAAAACAGCCGCTTGCGATCGACCGGATAGCCGGTCTTGCGCTCGTAGAGCCGGTAGAAGGCCTCGCGTTCCATCAGCCCGCCCGCCAGCTCGGCGCGTCCCCAGAACATCATCGAGGCCCATCCGAGGTCTTCCATCGGGTCGCCCAGATGCGCCATCTCCCAGTCGAGCATCGCGTTGATGCCCCCGTCGTCGTAAAGATAGTTTCCTGAGCGGTAGTCGCCGTGAACGACGACCACCCGATCGGTCTCGACCGGGTTCGCTTCGAGCCATGCGAACGCGGCGGACATGACCGGGTAATGCTCCCGCATCCGGTCGCGCTCGTAAGTCTCGCGCCATAGCGCGGTCTGCGCGCGCGCCGGTTCGCCGGGATCGCGGGGCTCGCCCAGCGACTCGAGTCCGAGCGCGCGATAGTCGAGCGCCTGCAGGCGCGCCAGTTGCTCCAGAAATTGATCCGCGACTTTAGCTTGCAGTTCGGCCGGCTCGGTGGCCGGGAATGCGGCGGTGCTGACGCGGCCTTCAGCCCGCGCCATCACGAAGAACGGGCGTTCGATCACGCTGGCGTCGAGCTCCAGGTAGAGCGGCTCGGGCACCTTGAGGCCGGCGCGATGCATCGCGCGGAGCACGTTGAACTCGCGCTCGCGCGAGGTTTGCAGCAGGCCGCCAGTGGGATCGCGCCGCGCGATCAGCGGACGCGAGCGGCGCTCGCCGCCCGGGCCGATCCATTCGAGCTCGAAGGCGTAGGTCTCGCGCGACGAGCCGCCGGAGATTCGCTTGAGCCCCGAGACTTTGACCCCGCTCGCGGCGGGCATCTGGCGGGCGAGATACTCTGTCAGGCTGCGTTCGTTCATCTTTGAATCTTGATTCAGACTCACACCGACGCCGGGCGGTTTGCAAACGCGAAGTTCGAGCCCGGTTTTGAGTCCAAAGCGCTTTCCACGGCGCCACAACGGACCGGTTCTGCCTCGCGTTGGCGCCGCTTGAAAGCTCATCGCACGGTTCTGCCGGCGTTGCGCATCAGGTACCACTTGTAGAGCCTTTCCCACACGATGCGAAGGCTGGCGGGGCCGAGATAGGGCATCTTGTGATTCACCACGAACAATTCGGTTAATTCGCTCTGCTCGCCGGCAACCAATTCGGCGATGATGAGTCCCGCAGTCTGCGTGAATGCAACGCCTTCGCCATTGTAGGCAACGCCATAGAAGATGTTCCTGTGGTCTCCCATCACGCCTACCGACGGCGTGAAATCCATCGTGAAGCCCATCGTGCCGCCCCATGCATGATCGATTCGCAGTCCTTCCAGTTGCGGAAAGGTCGTGAACAGGCTCCGGGTGAGTAATTCGAGGGCCGGCCTGTAGTTGCCGGAGCTCGGCGCGTCGCCGGCGAAATAGGGCGCGTCCGAGCCGCCGATCACGATGCGCCCGTCGGCGGTCGGACGCTGGTAGTCGAAGAGCACCCGCAGGTCGGAGAGGCCCTGGCGGCCCTTCCAGCCGATCGATTCCCACTGCGCCTTGGTCAACGGCTCGGTGGCGATCACATAGCTGCAAAGCGGCAACACGCGATCGCGGAAGAAACCGAGCCGCGGGGAGTATCCGTTGAGTGCGAGCACCAGCACGGGTGCGCTGATGTCGCCCATTTCAGTTTCGACCCGGTGCACCTTACCCGGAGTCACACGCATCACCAGGGTCCGCTCGCGAACCTCGACGCCGGCGCGCTCGACCAATGGCTTGATGCCGCGCGCCAGCTTCGCCGGGTTGAGAATGCCGCCGTAGGGGAACTTGAGGGCGGCGATGTAGCGCGGCGATCTGATTTCGGCCTCGAGTTCCTTGCCCTGCAGTAGCGCGGCGTCCAGCCCCATCGACTTGTAGGTCTGAAGCTGGCGCTCGAGCTGGGCGGCTTGCTCCTGGTCGATGGCGGCTTCGAGCACGCCGTTTTCCTCGAAGTCGCAGGCCACGCCGTGTTCCGCCACCAGCCGCTTGATATGTCCGATGCCGTAGAGGCTCGCGTCGAAGGCCTTGCGGCCGAGCTCCGGACCCACCTTGTTCACCCACGCCATCAGTCCGGAGAAGCCCGCGTCGCAGAAGCCCCCGTTGCGGCCGCTGGCGCCGTATCCGCAACAGGCGCCTTCGAGCAGCACGATGTGCTTGTTCGGAAATCTGCGGTTTAGATGGTAAGCGGAGGAAAGCCCGGTGAAGCCGCCACCGACAATGACGATGTCGGCCTTGTGGCTGCCCTTGAGTGGCGCGTTTATCTGCTGGTGTTCGAGGTCGGCCGCCTCGAACCAGAAATTGTCGAGGAAGTATTCGTAGAGCTGCGGCGGTTTCGCCGGATCGTCGCCGAGCTGTTCAAGGCCGTGAGAGAGCGCCCATGCGCCGCCTGCGCCGGCGGCCACGCCGCCCAGGAATGCGCGCCTCGACACTTTCCTCGCGCCGCGCGGCTTCGCATCGCTGAGACTTTCGCTCATAGCACCTTCCTCCCCCGAAAATCGCACGATCGGTCAATCATTACCGGCAATTCGATCTGTATGACAGATCGCATGGAATCAGGTACGTTGACGCCCGATGGTCGAGTGGCTGAAGCTGCTGGCGTAGGCGCTGCCAAGCCGCGGCGATGGTGGTATCAGGCATGTTGCGATTTCTTAGACGAAGTTTCGCCTTTGCCCTGGCGCTCGCCGCGCTCGCCGTTCTGGCCTGGTGGTTGGCGCACTTGCCGGCGGTTCAGGACGCGGTATTGCGGCGCGCGGTGGACCGCGCTCTCGCCGCGACGCGCAACGATCTGCTCGGCCCCGACGCGCTCCGAGTCGTGCTGTGTGGAACCGGCAATCCGCTACCCGATCGCAATCGCGCGGCCGCCTGTACGGCGGTCTTCGCCGGCGGCAGCTTGTATCTTGTGGACGCCGGTCCCGGCGCGTGGAAGAACCTTGCGTTGTGGCATCTGCCGGCTCCGAGGCTCGCCGCCGTGATGCTCACGCATTACCATTCCGATCACATAGGGGACCTTGGCGAGACCAATTTGGAGACTTGGGCGCAGGGCCGGGGCACCCGCTGCGCGTCTTTGGCCCGCCCGGTGTTGAGCAGGTGGTCGCCGGATTCGCGCAGGCCTACGCGCTGGACGAGGGCTACCGTATCGCGCATCACGGCGCCGCGCTGATGCCGCCCGCGAACTGGCAGATGGAGCCGCTTACGGTGAGAATTGACACGTTGCCGGGCGCGTCGCCATGCGCGGGTGGCTCGGCGACCGTTCTCGAAGAGAACGGGCTCAAGGTGACCGCCTTTACCGTGAATCATGCGCCGGTCGTGCCCGCGTACGGCTATCGATTCGACTACAAGGGGCGCTCGGTGGTGATCAGCGGCGACACGACCAAATGCGCCAACTTGGTGGTGCAGGCGCCCGGCGCCGACGTGCTGATCCATGAAGCCCAGTCGGCGCAGATGGTCGAACTGATCGAGGAGGGGGCGAAGCGCCGGGGCAACGCCCGCGTCGCGAAGATCATGGCCGACATCCTGCGCTACCATACGACGCCGTCGGAGGCCGCCGCCGAGGCGAACGAGGCGGGCGTGAAATTGTTGGTGATGAGCCACATCGGGCCGCCGACGCCGAATGTTTTCGTGCGGATGGCATTCATGCGCGGCGTCGCGGCGGTGCGCTCGCGCGGTGTGCTCCTGGGCTATGACGGCCTGCTGCTTACGATGCCTGCCGGCTCGGATGCGATCCGGATCTCGAGCGTCGAATGACGCTCACGCCGGGCGCGAGTACGCTGCGCGCGCGGATCAAATTTTTCTCAAATGAGGCGGTGAAGAGCAGTTATGAGAGTTCCCTGGGAACGAGTCTGTGAAGAAGCGACTGAGAGCCTGCGCTCGTTGGTCAAGCTTGATACCACCAATCCGCCCGGCAACGAGCGGCTCGCGACCGACTACCTTTCGGCAGAGCTTGGAAAGTACGGGATCGACGCAGTAGTGAGAGAGAGCGCGCCGACTCGGGCCAATCTTGTGACGCGGATCAAGGGCCGCGACCGCGCCAAGCCGCCGCTGTTGCTTTCCGCCCATACGGACGTGGTCCCGGTCGAGCCGTCCGGATGGAGCCGGGCGCCGTTCGGCGCTGAAGTCGCGCAAGGATGCCTCTGGGGACGAGGCGCTCTCGACATGAAATCCAAGTGCGCGATGGACCTCGTGCTGATGACCTCCATCAAGCGCGCGGGCGTAACTCCGGGCGCCGATCTGATCGCGGCGGCGGTTGCGGACGAGGAGGCGGGTTCCGAGCTTGGCGCCGAATTCCTGGTCCAGCAGCATCCAGACCTGGTCCGCGCAGGTTACGTACTCAACGAACTGGGCGGCTTCACCGTCCATTTTGGCGATCGCAGGATATATCCCGTGCAGGTAGCCGAAAAGGGCTTCGTGACGGTGAAGATGACCGTGACTGACGCGCCCGGGCACGGATCGATGCCGCGGCGCAACACCGCGATCACGACCCTTTCCGAATTGATCCTCAGAATCGCGAACACCCCGATGCGCCAGAGGGTCACTCCATTGATGCGCCGGGCGTTGACTGAGATGGGGGTTGAGCCCGAGACCGCGCCGGATCTGTTCCGGCCGATGCTGTCGAATACCGCTTCGCCGACGATCGTGCGCGCCGGCTACAAAGACAATGTGATTCCGGGCGAGGCGTCGGTCGTACTCGATGGGCGCACTCTGCCCGGCGACGACCCGGAAAGCTTCTGCGCGGAATTGCGCTCGATTGTCGGCCCCGAGCCGTCCTTGGAGCTGCTCAAGACGGCGCCGGCGGTCGAGGCCAGCATCGAGACGCCGCTATTCGATCTGATCAGGCAGCGAACCGAGGCGGCCGATCCGGGCGGGCACGTGCTACCGTGGATGATCCCAGGCGCGACCGACAACAAATACTACGCGCGGCTGGGCACGATCTGCTATGGCTTTTCGCCGGTCAAGCTTGAGCCGACGATGCCTTTCGCCGTGCTCTTCCACGGCAACGACGAGCGAATCCCGATCGAGGGGTTTCTGTGGGGGCTGAAGCTTTACGCGCAGGTAGTGCTGGAATTCCTCGAGCTCAAGTTCGAGGATGTCTTTGCCTAAAGGGGCCCGCGAACCTAAGCTACCAGCGTCGTGTTCGCGCGAGCCTGAATCAGGATTCAAAATGGAAATTCCGGCTGAAAGACGAATCATGACCACGCATGCCGGAAGTCTTCCGCGCCCGGCGGAGCTTTCAGAGATGCTCGGGCGCAAAAGCCGCCGCGAGCCGGTCGATGAACGCGCGCTTGAAGAGTTGGTCGCCCGATCGACCACCGCGGTCGTCGCGCGGCAGTCGAAGCGGGAATCGACATCGGCAACAACGGCGAGCAAGGACGCGAGAGCTTCTTTACCTACGTGCAGCATCGGATGAGCGGATTCTCGGGACGAAGCGAACGTCCGATGATGAGCGACATCGTTCGCTACCCGACTTTCGTGGCGCTCAAGTTGCCCGAGTTCGCGCGAGCTCAAGTTGACCTCATGCACGCGCCGATGGCTACCGCCGAGGTGCGATACGTCGCGCGCGATGCCGTCGAAAAGGAATGTGAGGATTTTCGCCGGGCGCTCGCTCTCCAGCGGCGGCACTTCAGCGCCGCCTTCATGACCGCGCCGTCACCAGGAATAGTCGCGGCCGCGATGCTCAGTTCGCATTACTCGTCGATGCACGACTATGTGACGGCGCTCGCGGATGCGCTGCGGGTCGAATACCAGACGATAATCGCGCACGGCTTCGTTCTTCAGCTCGATTGCCCGGACCTCGCGATGGAGCGGCATACCAGTTTCTCGGCCAGGCCGCTGAGCGATTTTCTCGAGTTCGTCACGCTCGTGGTCTCGGCGATCAATCGCGCGATCGAGGGACTGCCGCGCGAGAGCATCCGCATGCACGTCTGCTGGGGAAACTACGAAGCGCCGCACAACGACGATGTGGCGCTCGAGGAAATAATCGAGCCCATCTACCAGGCGAAGGTCGGCGCGCTGATGCTCTCGATGGCGAATCCGCGCCACGCACACGAATATCGTACTTTTGCGCGGCATCCGCTGCCGGGAGAGATGAAACTAATCGTGGGCGCGATCGATACCACCTCGAACTACGTCGAGCATCCCGAGGTTGTAGCCGATCGAATCGAGCGGGCCGCGCAGGCGGTGGGTGATCCGGATCGCGTTGCGGCCGGCACCGATTGCGGCTTCGCGACTTCGGCGGGCCTCGGTGAGGTTGCCGATGAGGTGGTTTGGCTCAAGCTGAAGGCGCTCAGCGACGGGGCCTCGATCGCGAGCAAGCGGCTGTTCGGCTGAGGCCGCCGAGCCGATGAATCTGGCGCCGCCGCGCGCTATTCGCACCGCTGGTCTCGTACGAAGCTTTTCCCAATCGGCGTAATTGTCGTAGCAGGACGGAGGTTCGCGATGGCTAAGATCGATGGCGGAGAGATGCTGGTCAGGGCACTCGAGTACGAAGGCGTCCGCGAAGTTTTCACGCTTCACGGCGGCCATCTGGATGCGATCTATGCGGCCTGCAACGATCACGGCTTTCGCGTGATCGATACGCGTCACGAGCAGGCGGCGGCTCACATGGCTGACGGCTGGGCGCGGACGACGGGGCGTCCCGGGGTGGCGATAGTGACCGCCGGGCCAGGCGTCACGGATGCGGTCACGGGAGTCGCCAACGCTTTCATGGATTCGATCCCGATGATTCTCATCGGCGGCCGCA
Organism: uncultured delta proteobacterium; assembly: GCA_963793115.1. Lineage (GTDB taxonomy): Bacteria > Desulfobacterota > Binatia > Binatales > Binataceae > CAVVMA01. The sequence goes on along the minus strand of CAWBYV010000004.1, from coordinate 160,450 downwards.
GTCCGCTGGCCGACGACGATCGACTGCCCTTGCAGGCAGTCGATCAGATGGGCATCTTGCGGCCGATCACCAAATGGGCGCGCAGCGTCACGCATACCGACCGGATTCCGGAATACGTGGCGGCCGCGTTCCGCCATGCGACTTCAGGCCGGCCGGGCCCGGTGTTCCTCGAACTGCCGATCGACGTCCTGTTCGCTCGTGCTGATGAGGAGCGAGTCGATTTCCCCAAGGATTATCGCCCCAAGGCGCCGGCCGGTCCGAGCCGCGTTGCTCTGATGCGGGCGCTTAGCTGGCTTCGCGAAGCCCGGCGCCCGGCGATTCTGGCCGGCGGCGGAATCTGGTTTGCGCAGGCCGCGGCAGAGCTCACGCGCTTCGCTGAACTGGCCAACACGCCCGTGATGACCAATTCCAAGGCCCGCGGCGCGATCTCCGAGGAGCATCCGCTATGCTTCGGCGGCTTCGGCGCGATTCATCCGCTGATTCACGAGCACAGCGGTGGCAGCGCCGATCTGGTGATTCTGCTCGGCACGCGCATCGGGCTCTTCACGGGTGGGCGCAATTCCGTGATCCCGCGCGATGCGCGTGTGATCCAGGTCGATATCGAACCGGAAGAGATCGGACGCAACCGCGCTATCGAGCTCGGCATCGTGTCGGACTGCGGTGAATTTCTGCGCGAGGCGATCGCGGCGGCGAAGGACGAAAGATTCGATCGTCACGAGGAATGGATACAACGCCTGGGCGCGGTTCGGGACTCAATGCGCCATCGTTTCGACGATGCGCTCAAGGACCGGCCAGGTCCGATTCATCCCGCACGAATGGCGCACGAAATCGTCAACACGCTGAGTCCTGAGGCGATCGTGGTGGCTGACGGTGGCGAAACCGCAGCTTGGATGTCGAACGCCTGGACGGCACGATTCCCGGGTCGCTTCCTGTCGCACGGGTACCTCGGATGTCTCGGAACCGGGATTCCGTTCGCGCTGGCCTGCAAAGCCGCTCATCCCGACCAACAGGTCTTCTGCATCGTGGGCGATGGATCGGCTGGGCTGAACTTCTCAGAGTTCCACACCGCAGCGAAGAATAATCTGCCTGTGACCGTCGTGATCAACAACGATCGGCAGTGGGGAATGTCCAAGCATGGACAGGAACTGATGTGGGGCAAGGGCCGTCACATTGCCACCGAACTCGGGATGGTGCACTACGAGCGCGCGGCCGAGGGTCTCGGCGCGCAGGGCGAACTGATAGAACGAGCGGAGGATATCGCGCCGGCACTTAAGCGAGCGCTATCAAGTGGGCGCGTCGCTTGCCTCAACGTCGTAACGGACTGTGACGTGATCGAGCCTATGACGTTTGCGATGTACAGCGCCGGCATGCTCAACCCACCCAAGGAACAGCCCAGCCACGACGCCAGCGGCGAAACGACGCTGCCCTATTATGGCAAGCGCAAACTGGATTGAGGCGACGGTCGTCTGGCCGATTACGGGCGAATTGGAGCGCGCTCAGGCTTGGTCTTCAGGGCGGGGGCCGCGCGTGAGCTCACACCACTTGGCGGAAGCCCAGGGCCGGCGCGATACGTATCGCCTCGATTATCGGGATCGCACCGCTCAACAGGCTCACCGCGACCGCCGCGGCCAGCCCCTGGATCGCCGCCGCCGGCATCACGAACAGCGCGCCATTGCCGCCGAGCGCCGGGCCCAATGACACGCCGCCCGCGAACAGCCACAAGGCCACCCCCGCTCCGAGCGCGCCGCCGGCCATCCCGATTAGCGCGCACTCGCCAAACAGAAGATTGGCGATCTGGCCGGGACTGAATCCCAGCGCGCGCATCACGGCGACCTCGCCGATTCGGTCGCGCACCATGATCGCGGCCGAGTTCGCCGCAATCAGCCACACGGTGAGGATCACGATCGCGCACAGGCTGTAAACCATCGCGCGGATATTGCCGACCTGCGAAAGGCCGTTCGAGAGCGCGTCTTTTTCGGTCATCGTGCGGGTTTCGTAGGGCGAGTTGCGGAAGTGCTCGTCGATTTCTTTCGAGAGTGTCGCGAGATGCTCGGGCGTGTCGGAGCGCGCGATCAACTGCCATGCGATATCGTCGGCCGGGTAGCCATGCGCCTTCATCGCCTCGTTGAAATAGTCGCGTCTGAAGACGAAGGAGTTGGGATAATGCTTGGACGGGATATCGGCGACCAAAATGAAGGTCAGGTCCATCCGGGCAAACGCGTCCGCGCCGTGCAGCGTTACCTGCTGGCCGAGCTTCCATCCGTACTTGGCCATCAGCGCGCGCCCGACCGACGCGGCCCGCCGATCGCGAGCCATCGTAACCATCGCGTTCGCGGTGAGCCCATAGTCGGGAAACACCTGGTTGATCTCGGGACCGACCGCGGCGGCGTAAAGCGAATCGCGCGGATCCCGGTAAGTCGCGTGCCATCCTCGGATCGCCACGCAGGCAGCGCATCCGGGCATCCGGCGAATCTCGTCGCAGTAATGCGACGGCAGGTCATACCAGGGGGCGGTGCGATTGTTGACCACCAGGCGCAGCGTGGTGGAGGCGTCGCGGATGATGCGATCCATCGAGGCCGGGACCGAGATCAGCACGGTGAACAGGAAAGTCGCGGTCGCGATCACCACCGTGGTCAGCGCGGTCCGCCTGAGGTTGCGCCGCATATTGCGCTCGATCAATTTGAACAGCTTCATGCGATGCTCCAGTCGCGCTTCGCTCCGCTGCGCGCTCAGGCCGAGCGCAAGGAATCCATCACGCCGATCCGCGCCGCCCGCGCGGCCGGCAGCAATCCTCCGATCGCGCCGATCATCGCCGCGGCGATCAATCCCGAGACGAAGGCGCCGCCCGTCAGCCGAAACGAAAAGATGAACTCGCCGACGTTCATCAGGCGGCTGTTGAGCCCGAGCGCCGTCGCCACCGCAACCGCGAGGACTTCGCCGATCAGCCCGCCCGCGATCCCGATCGCGACACTCTCGATCACGAAGCTCAAAAGCACGTTGCCGCGGGTGAATCCGAGCGCGCGCAGCACGCCGACCTCTTTGCCGCGCCGGGCCACCGCGGCGTACATCGTGTTCATGCCGCCGAAGGCCGCGCCGACCCCGAGGATGATCGCGATTATCAATCCGAGTCCGCGCAGTTGGTCCGCGAATTCAGATTCCTGCGAGTAAAACTCGGTCTCGGTTACCGCATCGACGCGTAGCCGCGCGTCGTTGTCGAGCGCATGCTTGAAGGCGTCCTCCATCCCGGGTTTCAGCACCACGTGGATCGAGGCGAACCCGCCGTTAGGATAGCCCATGTCCTGGCGCAGCACATCGAGGTCAGTCCAAATTTCCGATTCGCGCGCGCTGTCGTGGTCCGAAAACGCCCCCACCACCGTCCACGTTCGGCGGCCGAAACGGACCTGGGCGCCCGGGCCCAGCTCGGGTACTCGCGCCAGAAGCTTGCGGCCGACGACCATTTCGCTGGTGCCCCGATTCGGCCATCGCCCGCTCACGATCCGCATATTCCGATGCACGCGATAGGCTTCAGGATAAACGCCGCGCAGGAAAGTGAAGTTCAGATTCGGCCGGTCGGGCGTGGCGAAGAACCCCGTCACCGCCTCCGGCGAGGCCAGCGCGACGTTGCCCCCGGTTACGATCTCGGCAGGCTCCGAATCAGCTCGTACTGCTCGTAGCTGATATAGCTGCCGGGTTCGGAGGTGATTCCGCGGGCCAGCACTATCCAGTTGCCGCGCTCGGCTGCGCCCATCACCGTACCGCGCAATCCCGCGATAAGTCCCGACAGGATCACGAGGATCATCACGACCAGCGCCACGCCCATCGCGGTCATCAGCGAGGTGGTCCGCCTCACCATCAGGCTTCTCAGGTTGTACCGAATTGGAATCATCGTCTTGTCGGTTCCGGGAAAGGGAAGAAAAGCGAATCTATCAGATACTCACTATCGGATCGATTGCGGTAGAATCCGCGAAGGTTCAACAGCGAGCAATGCGATCTGCCGGTTGTGACCCGCCGGACGAAAGGGAGGCGTCCCGGCGGCAGGCTGATCGGATACGGCAGCAGCTCGCATCGGGATGCGATGCGAAATTGAAGGTCGATGGTTTATGAGTCATCCGCATCAGGAGGAAACCAATGACATGATCGAAGCAGTGATATGGGATTTCGGCGGCGTGTTCACGGCCTCACCGTTCGAGGCCTTCTCGCGCTACGAGCGCGAAAAGGGCATTCCGGTTGGTGTTATCCGCAAGATCAATTCCACCAATCATGAGAACAATGCCTGGGCGATGTTCGAGCGCTCGGAGATCGACCTTGACGGCTTTGACAAGGCCTTCGCGGCGGAAGCCCAGGCGCTCGGCCATTACATACCGGGCCGCGACATACTGCCGCTGCTGGCGGGCGATTTCCGGCCTGAGATGATCGAGGCGCTACGCCGCGTCAAGACCAGGTTCAAAACCGGCTGCATCACCAACAACACGCCGTCGAATGCGGCCAGCGGCACCGCCGCGGACCGCTCGCTCTATGCGCGCGAGATCATGGAACTGTTCGACGCGCTGATCGAATCGTCGAAAGTCGGCATCCGCAAGCCCGATCCGCGCATCTACACGATGATGTGCGAGAAGCTCGCCGTGAAACCCGGCGCGTGCGTGTTGCTCGACGATCTCGGTGGTAATCTCAAACCCGCGCGCGCCATGGGCATGACAACAATCAAGGTGGAAAGCGGGCCTCAAGCCATTGCTGAACTGGAGGCCGTCACTGGAATGAAATTGATCTGACCGCCAGGCGTTGGCTGGAATCCGCGCGGTGGTTGACACGTAGTTTCACGCTCTTCTTCCCTCGAAAGCATTGAGCGCGATGGCCAACCAAGGAGTGGTCCGTGCTAGGCCGGCGAGCGAGGTGACAAGCCAGCCTCTTTTTTGAGACTGCGGACGCTCTCTTCCAAGGCGTCCAACCTCCCGACAATTTCATCCGCGAGTGTATCGAGCGTCAAACCAAGACGCTTATCCAAAGCTTGGAAGTTGAAGTAAATCTGTGCGCCAATCGCGTCGAGCGTTAGAAAAATGCCGGTCAGCATGAACCGGAGATCGCCAACCCAAATGAGAAGAAGCCCGACCACGAAACACAGTGTTAACGCGAAAGTTTTCATGCGCCGTTTGTAGCGCGAGACCGAGAAAAGCGAAAGTCCGGCCTCGGCGGGCGACGACGATTCAGACTTGAGCGTCGGGCGCGGCGGGATGTCAGCGCGCCGGGCGCGGCTCGACGACCGGGAACCGCGGCGAGAACGTATCGAGCATCTCCAGCAACTCGACGAGTTTCTCGCCCATGCCGGTGACGGCGATCTGCCCGGACTGCAACGCTGCCGGAAAGCTGGTCTTCTGCAGGGAGATCTCGTCCAACGCTGCGCGAGTCAATGTCAGCGTCGCGTCGGGATTATCCACCAGCATGTCAGGCACGCAGGTTAGCGCGCTGTTCTCGAGGTTGAGCACGTAGTCCTGCTTCGTGTCGGTGAACCGCCAGTTGAGCACGATAGTCTTGCCCGCGGCCTTGTCACCGTTGAGCCGCACGGCCATGAAGTCGAAGTACATGTCGAGCGGAAGCGACCGGATCAGGTCAGGCGCCGCCCCCGCACCGCCCGGAAGATTGGGCACGCCGTTGCGCAGCTCAAATGCGCCCTGCAGGCAGGCGTTTCGTGCGGTTGCCGATTCGGCCTGGTAGCCCAACTGCTCCAGCGCGTCGGCGGCAAGCTCGCGCGCGTCGCGATTGGCGGGATCGGCGAACACGAGTTGCGAGGCCACTTGCGCGACCCAGCGGTACTCGGCGCGCGCGTAGTCCTGGCGTGCCTTCTTGAGCACCGCTTCGGCGCCGCCCATGTACTCGACGCTCTTTTTTGCGGCCTCAACCGGCGGCAGAGCGTCGAGGTTCGCTGGGTTGCCGTCATAGTAGCCCAGGTAGCGCTGGTAGATCGCCTTGATGTTGTGTTTGAGGCTGCCGTAGAAGGAGTGCGTTGACCATTCCTGGTTAAGGCTTGCCGGCAGCTTGACCATTTCGGCGATCTCCGCGCCGACGTAGCCGCAATTCATCAGCCGCACGGTCTGATCGTGCACAAACTTGTAGGCGTCGCGCTGCTTGCGCAAAAGGGCGCGCACGCGATCGCCGCTCCATACCGGCCAGTTGTGTTGCGCGATCAGGATGTCGCTCGATGCGCCGTAACGGTGAAGCGCGCCGCCGATGTACTTCGACCAGGCCAGCGAGTCGCGCACCAGCGCTCCGCGCATCGGCAACAGGTTGTGGAAATTCTGAGTGGCGATTTCGGTCATGTTGAGGACCCGGAACTGCGGGTAGTACATGATCAGTTCGGCCGGTGCCTCGGCATCGGGCGTCAGCTCGAAGATAATCTCGACGCCGTCAATCCGGTGCGTCTCGACCGGCTTTTCGATCAGGTTGGTGGGCGGAATCAGCGTGACCGTGCCGAGCGAGACGCTTTTGCCCAACCCGGTATCGACCTGGCCGCGTTCGCCGCGCGGCAGCATCGCGCCGAACTGGAACAGGGCGCGGCGGAGCATCGCGTTGCCGGCGATCACGTTTTCGCCCACCGCCGCCGCCATGAAACCCGCCGGCGCCCAGATCGTCACCTTCCCGGCCGCCACGTCGCCGGCGCTTACAACTCCGCGTACGCCGCCGAAGTGATCGACGTGGCTGTGAGAATAGATGACCGCGACCACCGGCTTGCTCGGCCGATGCTTCAGGTACAGCTCCATCGCCGCCCGGGCGACCTCGGCCGAGATCAGGGGGTCGATCACGATCAGACCGCGGTCGCCCTCGACGATCGTCATGTTGGATACGTCGAAGCCGCGCAACTGATAGACGCGATCCGTCACCCGGTACAGGCCGTTGGCCATATTCACGCGGGCGTGGCGCCACAGGCCCGGATGGACGGTGTCAGGGGCGTTGTCGCTGCCGAGAAACTCATAGCCTTTGAGCGTCCACACCAGACGGCCGTCGGCGCGCGTGATCAGCTTGTCGCCCAGCCCTTCGATAAAGCCGCGGCGCGCATCTTCGAACGATTGCTGATCCGCGAGCGGCATCTGTGCCAGCGCTGCCTGGTTTGCGGCGCGCGTCGCTTCAGTTGCGTCCTTCATCGTAGTCGCTCCGATTTCTCCGCGAATTCCCTGATACCGGTGCACAATCGCGCCGGCGTCGAAAGACCCGGACAATATGACACGCAGGAGTGTTCGCTGAAAAACATGAGCTTGAAGTGTAACAAATCAAAAGTCGCGGAGAAGTCCCCGGCCGCGAAACCCGCGCCGAAGGACACGCCGCATACACGCCGTCGCTAGCCCCGCCGAATTCCTGCGCAAACGGGACGAATGCTTGAGGAAACCTTTATTTCCTAATAGGTTGGCGCGAGCGCGCCCGTAGCTCAACTGGACAGAGCATCGGACTTCGGATCCGAGGGTTGGGGGTTCAAATCCCTTCGGGCGCGCCAATCCGATCAGCCATGTACACCGGGTTCAGCACGGCGGAGGCTGAGCGCTCAACAGGCGCGCAGGACGCTCAGCGCGCAGGAGGCTCAGATCGTTCGGGGCAGGATTGTCCAGCCGGCGGCGGCGGCGACCATCAGGAGAACCAACAGCAGCAGCAACGACCACCGCCCGCCGCCATAGAGCCTGCGCGATTCGTCCAGGTGAAATTGCTTCGCACCGGGCGGCGGCGAGTTGACCTTGACCACGCTGGCGCTTCGAAACTGCGCCCGCCCTTTTCTGAAACCAGGAAAACATGCGAGCCGCAGCCTTACCTGCACCTGAGCGCCGCCGCTGCCGACCTCCACGTAGAAGGCGAGGTCTTGCCAGTCCTCGCTGGGCTTCAAGTCGTTCGATATTATGCCCAAATCCGCCAACGTCACGAGGGCGCCGTACAAAAGTCGAGTTTCGCCTTCGCAGCTTGACCTAACTTCAGCACCGACGTAGTACCATCCGGGATCAAGATGCACCGACTGGTTCCAGCTCGCGAGATTTTCGACCTGATTTTCGATTACCACCATCCCCGGCTCGCCGCCCGACGGTGGTATCCACTTGAATGTGGTGGTAGGCAGATCGATCCAGTCTTGACTATGCCAATATGATGGAAGGTTGCCGGCGCCTTCCGAGAAATCGCCATTACGCAGTAGATTCTGGGCGATAACCGGCTCCGGCTTGGCCATGATGGTTGCAGCGATCAGCGATGCTGCGAACGCTGCCAGCAAACGAAATCGGACGGACGCGATCAAATTCTCAGCTCCGGTCAGATCGACGCAGGCAAGATTGCCCAGCCGGCGAGCGCGCCGATCGCCAGACTGGCCGCGAGCAGCAGCAGCGACCATCGCTTGCCGCCAAAATGATTGCGCGATCCGCTCAGGTGAAATTGCCGCGCGTCATGCGGCGGCGAATTGACCTTGACCACACTGGCGCTTCGGAACCACGCCCGTCCTTTTGGGTAGTCGCGAAAACATACCAGCCGCAGGCGCACCTGCACCTGCGCGCCGCCGCTGCCGACCTCCAGGTAGAAGGCAGCGTCTTGCCAGTCCTCGCTGGGCTTCAAGGGATCGGTTGCGGCGCCCAAATCCTTCAACGTCACGAAAGCGCCATACAACACTCGACTCTCGCCTTCGCAGGACGCCTTGATCTCGGCACCGACGTAATACCATCCCGGATCCAGACGCACCGACTGACTCCAATTCGCGGCATTGTTGGTTTGATTTTCTATTACCGCCATCCCCGGCTCGCCGCCCGACGGTGGTATCCACTTGAATGTGGTGGTAGGTAGATCGATCCAGTCATCAGCATACCAATACGATGGCTGGTTGCCGCCGCCTTCCGAAAAATCGCCATTACGCAGTAGATTCTGAGCGATAACCGGCTCCGGCCTGGCCATGATGATCGCAGCGATCAGCGATGCTGCGAACGCTGCGCAGGCAAAATGGCCCAGCCGTATCACATGCGAATTGAGGTCCAGTCGCATACTCCTGCTTGATGGAGCCACAGCCGCGCATCGAGGGCGTTGCGGGAAATGGGTAGACCGGTCCAGATCGGAAAGAAATAGACGAACGCCGCGATCGCGGCGGCCAGAATAGAGACGCAAACCGGTTTGCCCGTCGCTCGGTGCTGCCACAGTATCGCGACGCATATCGCGATCAGCAGCATTGCTGCACAAATTCCCGCCGTTCCCGCGATCGCGAGCCCGGCCGACGGCGCCAGGGCCGCGAGCAACAGCGCCTGCTCCCAGCGGCGAGCTTCGCCCCGCCAGCATTCGCCGAGCACCGCGGCGAGCGCCACATACGCCAGATATTGTGAGGGCATATAGTGATACAGATACATCGGGCGAGTAATTGGAATCTCGATGATCAGATAGCTGAAATAGCCAGCGATCAGAAACGCAGCAGGCAGGCTGGGCCGTGAAATGAGACGGACGCAGAGTATGCAGATTGCGCCGAGCGAAGCCCACCACAGGACGGGGTTGCCGCCAAACCAGATAGTCGAGACCTGGCCCGAGTCGAGAGTGAATTGCCAATAGATAAAGGGATGAAGCAAAAGGGGCCAGCTCCACCAGGGCGACGAGCGGGGATCGAAGACGTCCTGGGCTTCGTTCTCGTACCAAAGGATGTCGCGGCCGTAGCTCACCAGTGCGTGCACGCCGCCCCATCCGAGCAGGAGGTAGTTGGGGAGAAACGCGGCGACGTACCCGAGCGTGGCGGTTGAGCCGACGAGCAGCCATACGCCCAGGATGAGCCGCCAGCGAGCGGGAGCTTCGCCGGGCGGCGGCGGTTGAGCCGCCACCGCGACGGTGAGGAACCCGATCACAAGAAGAAAGGTTACGCCGGGCAGCAGAAGCTTTGCGCCAAGGCAGAGCCCCAGCGAGATCCCGAGCAACAGCAGCGTGCGCTTGCCGTGGCCGCGGTTGAGGCCTTGCAGGAATTTGAAGAACAAAAGATAGGAGACCGCGGCGAGAGTCAGGTAGACGATCTCGAGCACGCCGGTCCGCGAATCGACCAGGAAGAGCCCGTCGAGCAAGATGAATGAAGCCGCGAGCGCTCCCACCAGGCGCGACCCGAACATTCGGCGGCCGAGCGCATAGGTGATGCCGACCAATGCGGTTCCGACCGCCGCATTGGAAAGCCGCCAGGCCCACGCATGGGCGGGACCGAATAGCCACATGCCTAGCGCGATCAACTCGCGCGCGAGCGGCGGATGGGGATCGATATACTGTTCCCCGCGCAGGTAGGTGCCTGCCTGCCCGACAAAGTTACCCTCGTCGAAAACCGGGGCGCCGGGATATCCGAGCCGCCAGAAGCGGGTCGCAGCCGTCGCGGCGAGCAGGACGAAAAGCAGGACGCTGTCGGTTTGCGACCACTTTCCGGGCGCCACCAGCACATCGGTGCGATCGGCAATCGGCTGGGCGTTCACTTCGCTCGCAACAGCTTCCATTGTTGAGACTCGCTCGTGATTACGGCCGCCAGGACGGGTCGGCGGCGTTCGCTATCTGCTGATATCGGTCCAATCGTACAGCCCGGGTCCGTGCAGCCACATTCGCGCCTCGAAACCGGTCCGGGAGATCGGGAGTCCGATCCAAATCGGCAGAAAGTATACGAACGCGGCCAGCGCGGCGGCGAGAAGTGAGATGCAAACCAACCTGCCGCTGCTGCGTGTGGGTCGCCACAGGATCGCGCCCCCGCCTATCGCCAGCGCGGCCATCGCGCCAGCCCCGAATGCTCCGCCGATCGCGAAGCCTGCGGCCGGAATGATCGCAGCCAGCAGCAGGGCCTGCTCCCAGCGGCGTGCCCGACCGCGCCAGCAATCGCTCGCGACATTAGCGAGCGCGAGAAATCCGAGCAACAGCGCCGGCATATAGTGATACAGGTACATCGTGCGCGAGATCGGAACGACAATGAGCAGATAGCCGAGGTAGCCAATCACGACGAAGGCCCCCGCGGGATTCGGCCGGGAGACGAGACGCGCTCCGGTGATGCAAATCGCGGCGAGCCCACACCACCACAGGACCGGATTCCCTCCGAACCAGATCGTTGACAGTTGGCCGGTGCCGGCGGTTTGCTGCCAGAAGACAAACGGACGCGCCATCAGCGGCCAGCTCCACCATGGCGAAGCGCACGAATCGCTCATGCTGGCTACTCCCCGCTCGAACCGGACCGTGTCGCGATAATACGCGGCCAGGCCTTCTACGCCGTGCCATCGAAGCAGTAGGAAATTGGGTATGAACACGCCGGCACATCCAAGCGCGGCCGTCGCGCCGACCAAAAGCGTCGCGCCCGCGATCAGCCGGGCGCGTTGGCGCGGCCCATCCAGCGCCGGCCATCGCGTCGCCAACGCGTAGATCAGAAATCCCATGACCAGCAGGAACGCGATGCCGGGGAGGAGCAGCTTTCCGCCGAGGCAGAGCCCGAGCGTGATTCCGAGCATCAGCAGCGTTCGGCGCCCGTCGTACGGATTGGGGGTCTGGGTGAGACGGAAGAGCAGGAGATAAGAAAGCGCTGCGAAAGTTATGTAGATAATCTCCGGGACCGCGACCCGCGAATCGACCAGGAAGACGCCGTCGAGCAGCACGAACGAGGCCGCCAGCATGCCGGCGGAGCGTGACTCGAACATCCGGCGGGCGAGGGCGTAAGTAATGCCGACCAGCCCGGTTCCGGCGATCGCGTTGGGCAATCGCCACGCCCACGGATTGGACGTGCCAAGGAGCCGCATACTCAGCGCGATGAGCTCCGGCTCCAGGGGCGGATGAGGAGCGACGAACTGCTCGCCGCGCAGGTAGGCTCCGCCGCGACCCACGTTGTATATCTCGTCGAAGACTGCCGCGACCGGATGTCCCAAACGCCAAAAGCGCGTTGTCGCCGCGATCGCGAGCAGGGCCACCACCAGAGCCGTGTCGGTTCGGCACCATTGTGTCGAAAACGCCGGCTCGGACGCGCCGCCGATAGCGGGTTCGCCGATAAATTGGCCCGCGAGGGCATTCATGCTAATGACCTGGCGCCGGCGGCCGAAGGGCAACCCAGCCCGCAACGGCTGCGGCCATCAAAGGGCACAGAAGCAGCAAAAGCGGCCACCGGCTGCCTTGTCCAAAGTGACTGTTCAGTTTGTCCAGATCGATATACGGACCCGGCGGTGGCTCGTCGACCGGAACTACGCTCGCTCCACGGAACAGAGCCTGACCGGTGTTGTATCCGGCCGCGAAGCCGATCCCGAGCGTGATCGAAGCATCGGCGCCGCCCGCGCCTACTTTCAGATAGAAGGACGAGGTCGTCCAATCGTTGCTGCCCTTCAGACCGTCGAGCGGCAGCCACAACCCGGTCAGGCTTACCATCGCGCCTGGCCTTGCGGGGGGCGGCATCGAGGCCGAGAGTTTCGACTTGTGCGCCGACGTAATACCATCCGGGATTCAAGTGCACATGCTGGACCCAACGCGCCATATTGTCGGCGCCGTTCTCAACCGAAACCATGCCCGGCTCGCCGCCCGACGGCTTTATCCAGACGAATCGGGTGGTCGGCAAATCGACCCAGCTCTCGCGATGCCATCCATCCGGAGTGTCGCCGGTTCCTGCGGAGAAGTCGCCGTTGCGCAGCAGATCGGTCGCGGCGGAAAGGCCGGGCGTCGCGAGGACCACGGTGGCGATCTGCAAACCTCCGAGCAATATCACGGCGCAAGCTCTGATGGCTGCTGCGATCGCGACCGCACAGCTTGAACGCTGCCAAAGTGAACAATGAGATGACACCAACCAGTGACCTCGGCATCTTTCAAGGTGAAGATTTCATGGCCGGGCCGCAAGAGGAGAAAAGCTCGCGGCACGCCGGCAGGCAGCACCTGAAACTTTCCCGCGATTTCTACGCCCGCCCGGTGCTGATTGTGGCGCGCGAATGTATCGGCAAGCTGCTGGTTCATCGCACCGCGCACGGCGAAGCGGCCGGGCGCATCGTCGAGGCCGAGGCCTATCGCGGCCCACTGGATCTGGCGGCGCACAGCGCTCGCGGACTTACCAGGCGGACGGCTGCGATGTTCGGGCCTCCGGGCCATGCCTACGTCTACCTGCTTTACGGAATGAGTTGGGCGATGAATCTGGTGGCAGCCTCGGAGGGAGAGCCCCACGCGGTGCTGATCAGGGCGATCGAGCCGGTGCACGGGGTCGAATTGATGGCGCGCAGGCGAAACCGGCCGCCTGACTCGCGGGATTTGACCAACGGGCCGGGCAAACTGGCGCAGGCGCTTGCGATCACAGGCGATGATTACGGACGCGATCTCTGCGGAGACCGGCTCTTCCTGGCCGAGTCGCCCGCTCCAACGGGGCCAATCGGCCGGTCGGCGCGGATCAACGTGGCCTACGCCGGTGACTGGGCGCTGAAGCGATGGCGTTTCTACCTGCGCGGGAATCGTTACGTGTCGGTCCGGCCCCGCGATTGAGCCCGGGCGTTTCGGAACGTCCGCGGGCAGATAATCGCGGCGCGTCTATGCGGTTACGTGATCGCTGAAGCCGGTGACATCGTGAGTCATCACGAGCAGGTCGCGCGGGCGGCCGTGACGGTCCTCGACCCAATCGCCGAGCAGCGCTTCGACCTGGAAGCCGAGCTTCTCGAAGACTGCGCGCGCGCCGGCCTGATCGGGCGTCATCTGCGCGGTGATCTTCCTGAGCCCGTGCGCTCGCGCCAGGTCGAAGATTTCGTGCGCGAGACGCCGTCCGAGGCCGGTTCGCCGCGAGGCGGCTCCGACCTGGATTCGGATCTCGCCGACCCGCTTGGTCCATCGCGTATCGCTGAGATGGACGCTGGCGTAGCCTGCGAGCTCGCCGTCAACCTCGGCCAGCAGGGTGATAGTGCTTCCTTTCTCGATGAGTTTGATCCACTCTTCGATAACCACTGGATCGGTGATGTCGGTGCGGAGAAAGAGAAGATCGTCAGGCGGCAGGCCGCGAGCGAATTGCAAAACGGGCTCGGCGTCGGCGCGGATCATCAAGCGCACGCTCGTGTGCTTGCCGTTGGCAAGCACCAGATCTTTCGGATAGCCGTGATCTTTGTTTTCGTTCGCCATGATCTTTCACCCACCGCGGTTTTCGCCTGAAGTGCAGGGACAATAGCAATTCGCCGGTCCGATCACAAAAGCCGGAGTTCACGCGGGCAGCCGCGCTGGGGTCACTTTCGCTTGAGACCCGGATCGTCGGCTCCGATACAGCGCCCAGCGCTGTAAGCCTTGACGCCGAATTCGGCCTCATTTACAGCTACCTGCACTGAATTGTCTCGATACGCCTTGATGTCTTCCGCTTGGGCCTTGGTGCATTCCGCCACCGAATCGAAATTTCCCGAGACCCTCCACTTCGACAATGGGGCGCTTGTGTCGAAGCTGTCAATCCCGGTTGCAGGCGGGACCAGCAGATACCAACTCTGGTCAGTGAGGTCCGTTTTCCTTGAACAGGTACATACTACGATCAGCGCGAGTGCGGCGGCGTGGCGGAGCTTCATGCTGGCGTTGTAGCGCGCGGCCGAAGAAAGGGAAAGAGGGCCCGGTTTTCCTCTGAACCAGCGCCCGGCCGATTGACACCGTGGCGATAAGTGGCGCATCGTGAGGCCACTGGGAGTCGGTTGATAGTCCTGGTGGAGGTGATGCTCACATGGCCGACACACCCGTACAACCCAAACTGGCGCATCGTCTAACCACGCAGGATGCATCTTTCCTGTACGGCGAGTCGCGCAACGGGCCGCTCCACATCGGCTCGGTGGCCATCTTCGAGGGGGAAATCGACCTCGAGCAGACGAGGCGGCACGTCGAACTTCGTCTCCATCTCATCCCGCGATACCGCCAGCGCCTCTCCTTCGTGCCGTTCAACCTGGCGCATCCGACCTGGGAAGACGATCCGAACTTCGCGATCGAACGCCACGTGACGCACCATCAGCTCGCCGAGGGCGCGAGCGAAGACGATCTAATCGATGCCGCGATGGCGGTCTACGAGCAGCCGCTGCCGCGCGACCGTCCGGTCTGGGAGATGCATCTCTTCGGCGGGCTGTGGGGCGGCCGTTCGGGGGTGGTCTGGAAGACCCATCATTGTCTGGTCGATGGGGTCTCAGGAATGGAACTGCTGAACGTGATACTCGACTTCCGTCCCGACGCGACCGCCGCCCGAGCAGCCCGAAAATCCGTGGCGGCCGGCATCTTTCCCGGGCCGCGGAAGATCGTTCGTCCGCGCCGCATTCGATCTGGTTCAAGAGCGCTTGGACCATGCCCGCCAGGCGACCGAGCTGATCCCGAGCAGAAAAGCCGTCGCCGAAACGGCCCGCCCGATCGCTGGCGCAGTGCGCGCGATCGCGAAGATGGCGGCGCGCCCGATCGTCGCGGCGCCGTGGAATGCGGGGTTGGTGACGCAGGAACGATCGCTCGCATGGCTCAGAATCTCGTTTGCCGACACGCGCGCGATCCGTAGCGCGATCGGCGGCACGGTCAACGACGTGGTGCTGACGATCCTGGCCGAAGGCGCGGCCCGCTATCTGGAATATCACGGCTCTCCGATCGGCGGCCGTCCCTTGCGAATCGGATGTCCGGTCAATGTCCGCCGCCAGAGCGAGAGCGGCGAGCTGGGCAACCGGGTCTCGATGATGTTCCCCGAATTCGAGGCCACGCCAATGGACGCAGTCGCCCGGCTGGAGTCGGTCGCCAGGGAAACCGAGCGGCGAAAATCGAGCGGCGAGCCGCAAGCGCTCGAGATGCTGATGTCCGCTTCCGACCTCGTTCCGCCCGCCCTGATGGGACTCGCCTCGGGACTGGGCATCCCGGCCCTCGACGCGGCGGCTCGGCTCTTGCGGCAGGCCCCGCCGGGGATCGCGCGCAGGTTCGCGCCGCCGGCCGCGATCAACTTCGTGGCGACCAACGTGCCGGGCGTGCAGGTTCCGCTGTTCCTCGGCAGTCATCGGATGATCGATTACGTCGGCCTGGTGCCACTCGGCGCCAATCTCGGCTACGGCGTTGCAATCCTGAGCTACAATCAGAACCTGTACTTCGGTCTGATCGCCGAGCCGCGTCTGATGCCCGATGTCGAGCAGATGAAGCACTTCGTCAGCGAGGTCTTCGAGGAACTCAAGGCTGCGGCGCAGGAACGAGCGGCGCTTCCGTCGCCTCGCGAGGCGGCCGTCAGGGCCCCGGCGCCAGTGCAAGTGGCAGTGCCATCCAGGCCCGCGAGGAAGGCGGCGCTACCGCCGCTCGAGCGGCCTTCGCAGGGGCCGCAGCGGCAAATCTAGCGTTCAGCGCGGCGATTGGTCCGGGGTTCGGGCTAACCAATTGGCAGAGCCAAAGAAACTCTTTATATTCGAATTGTCATGAGTTTGTCGCGGAGCGGGTGGCGTGCCGGTTCATGCACTGATAGTTGACGATTCGGAATCCTTTCGATCGCTCCTGCGCAAGCGGCTGTCCGGAATCGGATGCTGGGTGGCCGGCGAAGCCGGCACGGCGAAGGAGGCTCTTCGGCTCTTTCGCGACCTGCAGCCCGATCTCGTGACGCTCAACGTCATGATGCCCGACGAGCCGGACTTCACCGCAAAGGAGCTTTTTGCGACCATCCGTAGGGAGCGGCTCAAGACCGCGATTGTGGTGATCAGCGCCAGTTCGCGGGTTCCGACCGCGGCGCAGTTTCTGAGCCAGGGAGCGCTTGCCTATATGGAAAAGTCCTTCCTGAACTTCGATCAGTTGGAACGCAAGCTGGCTTACCTGTTTCCCGACCTGAAGCCGTCCCGAGCCCCGTCGAGCTCGTAGTCCGGACCCGAAGCCTCAATCGCGAGGCGGTGGTCAGGCGCTGCCGTTGGCTTGCGCGGGAACCGCCACCTCGACGTGATCCAGGTATCGCGACAGCGCCCAGACCTGCTCCTGCGCGAGCTTGAGGTTGCGGGTTTGTCCGGCCTCTTCGAGCATGACCCCGATATCGCTCATCACCTGGAAACCGAAGCCCGCGCCTTCGCCCTTCATCCTGTGGCCGACCGATCGGAGCGCATCGAAGTCGCCGCGTTCCAGCGCGCCGATCAGCATTGAGAGGTCGTCGCGCTTGTGCTGGAGAAAGTCGGGAATGAGGTCGCTGATCTCGGGATCGATCTCGACGATTATCTTGCGGCCGTCGTCTGCGGATGCGGCCGATCGCGAGATGGCGAAGTCGTCGATCGCAGCGAGCAGGCGCGCCTTTTTGATCGGCTTGCTGAGATGGGTCGAGCAGCCGGCCTTGATGCTGTTGCGGATGTCCTCGCTGAGCGCCGAAGCCGTGAGCGCCACAATCGGCGTCGGCGTGAGCGCGTGCTCGCTTTCCCAGCGGCGGATTTTGCGCACCGCGGTGTGGCCGTCCATCACCGGCATCTGCACATCCATCAGAACCAGGTCGTACTTGCCCTGCATGAACTTGTCGAGCGCGATCTGCCCGTTCTCCGCGACGTCGAGGTAGTAGGGGAGATCCTTGAGATAGGCCTGCACCAGCAGCCGATTGTCGGGTGAATCCTCCGCGAACAAGATGTTGAGCTCGCGGCTGGCTAGCTTGGGAGCGGCGTTGTGCGCGGTATTCAAGGGTCCTTCCTCCTCGGTATGAGCCTTGCCTATGGCAGATGAAATCGCCCGCAACAGCTCGGCGCGGCGCACCGGCTTGACCACCAGCGCGTCGATGCCGTACTCGGAGAGGCGGGCGAGCTTCGGGTTGAGGTGATCGGAAGTAAGCATCACGATGACCGGGCGATAGTCGCCGGGCCCCTTGCGCAAATGCTCGGCCACCTCGAAGCCGTCCATCTCTGGCATCCGGCAGTCGAGCAGCACGAGGTTGTAAGGCCTTGCCGCAGCCAGGGCGCGTGCGGCTTCGCGGATCGCCTCGCGTCCGCCGGCGGTCTCGCAGGTTTCGGCGCCGGCCGCGACCAATAGCTCGGTGAGAATCAGACGGTTGGTTGCGTTGTCGTCAACGACCAGCACGCGCAGACCGCTCAGGCCGGATGATTGCGTGGCCGTTGCGTCCACCTCCTCTGGAACTCCGAGCCGCACGGTGAAGAAGAACGTGCTGCCCTTGCCGAGCTCGCTTTCCGCCCAAATCGTCCCGCCCATCAGCTCGACCAGTCTGCGTGCGATCGCCAGGCCGAGCCCGCTTCCGCCGTACTTGCGGGTGATCGAGGAGTCCGCCTGGGTGAAGGTCTGGAAGATCGAGTCGAGCTTTTCCGGCGCAATTCCGATTCCGGTATCGCGCACCGAGAACCGCAGCAGCCGCCCGCGGCCTTCGTTGCCGGCATTCTCGATCGTCAGCGCCACTTCGCCGCGCTGCGTGAACTTGATCGCATTGCCAACCAGGTTGATCAGCACCTGGCGCAACCTGAGCGCGTCGCCCACCAGCCGGGCCGGCACGTCGGGGAGCATCCGCGTCGTGAGCTCGAGCTTTTTCTCGTTGGCGCGCACGCTCAGGGTTTCCATCGAGCGTCCCACCAAATCCTCGAGGTCGAATTCGTCTTCCTCCAGGTACAGCTTGCCGCTTTCGACCTTGGCTAAATCTAGGATCCCGTTGATCAGATCGAGCAACGCGTTGCTGTTGCTGATCATCGTGTTGACGTAGCGGTGCTGGTCGGCGGCGAGCGGGGTGTCGGCCAGCAGGTCGGCCATCCCCAGGATCGCGTTCATCGGCGTGCGAATCTCATGCGACATGCTGGAGAGAAACTCGGACTTGGCGCGCGACGCGGCCAGCGCGGCTTCCCGCGCGACGATCAGCTCGCGCTCGGTGCGCTTGAGCCGGCTGATGTCGCTGGTGAAAGTGACCGCGCAAAGCTCGCCGTTGAGCTCGACGACCGCCCCCGAGATCAGGCACGGGCGCGCCGAGCCGTCCTTGAGCTGAAAGTCGGCCTCCATGTTGCGCACCACGCCTTTGGTCTTGAGCGCCCTCCCGAGCGCGGCGCGCTGCTCGGGCCTGGCCCACACGCCCAGCGTCGCGGCCGAGGCCGAGGCCAGGTCGCGTTTGGTGTAACCGGTGTTGAAGAACTCGTTGTTGCACTCGACGTAGGCTCCGTCGGACATCCGGTTGATACAGATGGAGTCCGGGCAGGAGTCGAAGATTCTCCTGAGCTTGTCTTCGCTCTGGCGCAACTGGCTCTCGGCCCGCTCGCGCTCGACGATGGTCCGTTCGCGCTCGCGGATTTCGGCTTTCAGGCGCTGCTGAGTCTCGCGCAGCTCGGCGACCGTCGCCATCAGGTCGGTCTGGACCTGCTTGAGCTCGGTCACGTCGCGCGAGATGGAGATCGCGCACTTCTCGCCGGCCAGATCGACCATCACCGACGAGATCAGATGCTGCTGAATGGCGCCGTCCCTGGTCCGCACGCCGGCTTCCATGTTGCGGACGAAGCCCTGCGCCGACAACGTCGAAAGCAGCGTTGCCAGGTCTTCATTGCTCTCTCGCAGGCTCAGCTCGCTGACCGATTTGCCCAACACCTGTTCGCGCGCATAGCCGCGTTTGAGGAATGCTTCGTTGACGTAGATGTAACGTTGGTCGGAAAGCCGGATGATTTCGACCGAATCGAGATTGGCGTCGAGCGCCTTGCGTAGCGTCTCCTCGTTCTGCATGAGCGTCCGCTGTGCCGCCTCGCGCCGGTTGATCTCCGCGCGCAGTTGATTATCGCTTTGGGCCAGGTTGTGGCGCCGCTTTTCCCACAGACGGCTGTTTGCGAGGCTCACGATCGCTGCGGTTATAAGAGCGACCCACAGGTAAGCGGTCGCGGGCATCCTCGGCCCGAGCAACAAGGTGTCGATCGCACAGCAGGCGATGCACCATGCGGTCAGCGCCGTCTCCCATCCGACCTCCCAGGGAGTCAGGCAGCAGGTCGCCATCAGCAGAACCAGCACCGATGCGAACAGGCCGGACTGCAGGCCGGCGACTACCGCCATGCCGGTCCATCCCGCGACCATGATCACGCAGAAGCCGAAGGTGATGGTTTTCCAGCTAGCCGGAAAGCTCGGGACGAAACTCCACACGCTAGCGACGATCGAAACTGCGATCGCCAGCAAGCCGTAGGGAAGCGCAAGCTGCATCCGCTCGGGCGGAAGAAAGAGCCAATTCTCAACGACGAGAGCGGCGTTTGCGACGATCGAGACCGCATACCCGAGCCTCAGCAGCCGCAGGATCCATCCGCGCTCCCCCGGTGTCGATTCAGTCTGGTAGCCGCCAGACGCGGGGCCGCCTGCGGCTCCCGCCAGCCCGCTCTCGAGTTGCTCCCAAGCCTCGGCTTGGGCGCCTGCGTTGGACGTTTGGACCAGCCTCACTCCTATTGCCGACGCGCAAGAACGATGCCTGCGCAAAAGAGTGGCAAATCCGGGAAATTAGCCAATCAAGACGGGCCATAAGCCACTTGGCGGCAGAGTTTCCCCCGCCTGGATGTAGCAATGGCGAAACAGACAGTTACAGGCAGCGCGAAACAGAAACGACCTGGCGTCCGCTGCTCGCGTCGCATTCGAGATTTGGCACAGGCGGGCCACCGATCATTGGGCCTAATTGGACGCGACTAGACGCTATTCCTCGTGCGAGAATCGCTCCCATGCCGCCTGTCGGCTCACACCTAAGGCTTCGCCGATCCGCGTCCACGTTACCGCTCGCTTTCGGAGAGTCGCGACGTGCTCGTGAAGAACGTCTTCGCTTGTGCGAAGCTGGGCGGCGGCGGATACCAGGGTTTTCAGGAGATCGTCAGTGTTGAGCGCGTCGAATCCGGGAAACGCTGGAACCGGCTTGCCACCGATAATACGGTTGCATAGCTCCACGCAGCCGTCGCAGATAAAGACGGCGGGCCCGGCAATGAGTTTCGTGACCTGCTCGTCGCTTCTTCGGCAAAACGAGCAGTACAGCATCTTGCCTTTGACCATGATCGCTCGAACCTCGTGTCAAGGTTTACTTGACGCGCAGGTTCGTTGTCAAGGTATCCTTGACCTGCCCCGGGTGGGCTTCCGGTTTGGGAAGCGAAGCCGTTCGCGGCCAGGTTATCGTATCCGTTGCCTAACGGGCATTAGACTATCGGGGGCTCACTTTCCCTGCGCCGGAACCGGCCGTCAAGGCGATACTTGCCCTAATGGGTCCCGGAGTTCCGGGTCAGGTAATCCATGATGGTCTCGCGCTGCTCGGGCGTGAGCGGCGCGATACCAGCCGCGCGCATCTTGTCGTCCATCGCGGAGATCTGCACCTGCCACATCGCAGGCGTCATCGAGCGCGGATCGAACGGCACATGACACTGGCCGCCGCAGCGGCTGGCATATAGCTGGCCGGCGTAGGTATCGCGCTCGGGCAGCGGGCGTTTCTGACATGCGGTCGCACTCACGAGCGAGAGCGCGGCGAGTGCGATTGCCGCAACGAGGGCACCTCTCCCCGGCCATGAGCCTGTCCTGAGCTTGCCGAAGAAAGAGGCCGGCGAACGTTGCGCCCGCACGCGCCGGGGGCGGCGGGTGCGGGTTGCGCGGAGTTCCACGAGGCGGAGCACTTTTACCGCTGCGGCTCGAAACGCGCCTGCGGAACGAGACTCGCCAACTCGGATCGGAGCGCTGCGACTAGTTCATAGCGATCGCGTTCCTTGAGCGCGATTTTGATTTCCGCCTCCGGACGCACCCAGATCGGCGCGTGCCGCATCGGGTCGCCGGCGTAGCGCGGAAAGATATGCCAATGAACGTGCGGCTCGGCGTTGCCGAGACATTCGTGGTTGAGCTTGACCGGCTTGACCACCGCCGCGATCGCAGCGCCGACCGCGACCGTCTCGTCAAACAGCGCGCGAGCCTCCGCCGGCGGCATCAAGTGCAGCTCGGTCGCATGGAACTTGGCGAACGCGATGCAATAGCCGCGATAGAATTGCCGGTCGCCCAGGATCACGAACGAATGCGGCAGCTCCGCGACGAAATCCGGTAACGCTCCGGTGCGGATCCTCTCGATCAGCCGGCAGATTCCGCATTCGCGTGACGCTTCAGCTTGGCTCATCATTTTGGCTCATCGGCGCTCTCCGGCGTCACCTGGACCAGACTGATCCGGGCATGCTTGAGCAGTTCGGCGACGGTATGAAGCTTGTAAGGCTTTTCGTAGAAGACCGTGCGGATACCGGTGTTGATCAGCACCTTGAGACATTGGATGCACGGCGTATGCGTGACGTAGATGTCCGCGTCGCGGATCGCGGCGCCATTCTTTGCCGCCTGCGTGATCGCGTTCATCTCGGCGTGAATCGTGCGATAGCAGTTCTGCTCGATCTCGCCGTCGGGCGTGCGCGATTCGTAGATCAGGCAGCCGACACCGGGCTCGATGCAATGCGGCAGGCCGGCGGGCGAGCCGTTGTAGCCGGTGGCCAGGATATTGCGGTCGCGCACGATCACCGCTCCGACCTTGGCGCGCAGGCAGGTCGAGCGCTCCGCCACCTGGCGCGTGATCGTCATGAAGTACTGGTCCCAGCTCGGGCGGTTCACGCGCGTTAGAGCCTTGCCGCGCGCAGATGGGTCCGCGGCGCGGCCGCGGGCAGCACGTAGTGAACCTCGACAGCATTCGGCTCGGGAGTCTCGGACGGCGGCGGAGCGAAGCTTACCGGCACCGGAGAAAATGTCACCACGAACAGTGCAATCGTCAACCAGGCGGCGACGCGCCGGCGCGGACCGAGCGGCGTAGTCGAATCGGTCGTCGATGGATGGCCGAGACCCAACGCGACCAGCAGCACGGCCCATAACAGCCATCCGCCCCAGAAGTTCAGATGCACCGCCATCGAAGCCAACACCGTCAGCGCGCCGCCGATCACGAACACCCGCGAGATCAGCCTGTGACGGCGCCCGCCGAACAGGGCGTAGATAACGTGTCCGCCGTCGAGCTGTCCGACCGGCAGCAGATTCAGCGCGGTTACGAACAATCCGAGCCATCCGGCGAAAGCCATCGGATGCAAGTTGACCGAGACGCTGTTTGGATCGACCCCCAGCACCCATCGCGCGAGTCCCAGGAAGAGCAGTGAGTTGCCCAGCTCCAGGCCGCCACCACTCCGATCGAGCGGTCCTACGTCGGAGAGCTTGAGCCCGATAATCACCAGCGGCACTGCGATGATCGCGCCCGCCCACGGTCCTGCGGCCCCGATATCGAAGATCTGCCGGCGCGAGGCCGGCCGCGATCTGATCCGGATAAAAGCGCCGAAGGTCCCGATCAGAAAGAGCGAAGGGTAGGGGGCCGGGAGAAAGTAGGGCAGCGACGCGTCCACCCGGTTGCGCCGCGCAGTCAGGTAATGACCCAGCTCGTGGCACAGCAGGATCGTCATCAGCGAAATCGAGAAGGAGAGACCGGTCGCGAGGTTGCGCGCGAACTCCAGCAGCGGATGGTCCAGAGACGGATCGAACCCCAGGTTCGCGCCTGCGGTATACGCTCCCGCCATCGTGGTGGTCAGCAGCGTGAGAGTAAACAACGAGATGTTGACGAGCGGCCAAAACCGGTCGGGACCTGCGAGTTCGGCCGTGCGCGCGCCGGCGGGTGGGCTCTGGTAGCGCGCGATCTCGGTCAGGACCGGAGAGGAACCCTTCTCGGCTGTCACTTCACCCATCGAAATCGATTATTCCTTATCTCTTGTCCTTATCGCTTGGCGCCTTTCACGCCCACCTGGACTGCGGCGCCGTGGCGCGCGCCAAACTTTTCCGCCGCGCTGCCATCCCGCACCGCGATTTCCAGCAACTCGAAGCTTCCGAATGTTGCGAGGGGGGCACCTCTGCGGGCCTCGCCGTAGGCCTCGACGATCCTGATCGGCGCACGGTGTCCGATCGTAACCGAAAGCTCCATACCAAGGAAGGAAGCGGACAGGCGCCCGAGACTTTCGCGATCGATATTGGTGATCAGGTTGCCGTAGCGATCGATGTAGATCACCGAACCGCGCAGCTTGCGGCCTTGCCGCGTCGCGCCCGCGATTTCGAGCCGCGTGATTTGCTTCACTACCGGACCAAAGCCGGCGAGCCGCGCGCCGCGCTGGAGCCACGCCGCGGCGGGCGCGAAGATGTCGCGTCCATGAAAGGTCGCACTGACGTGCGCCAGCCGGTAACGCGGGGCTCGCAACACGACCGCCCGCCTGAATCCCGCCTGCTCGGCGGCCGGCCACAAGAGTCCGTTGTCGGGCCCGACGAACCGGGCGCCGGCGCGGGCTTCGATTGCGATCGGAAGACGCGCGGTTCCCACCCCGGGATCGACCACCGCGAGGAATACCGTGCCCTGCGGGAAAAATCGCCAACATGCCCGCAAGGCGAGCGCGCCCGCGATCACCGACTGCGGGGGTACGCCGTGCGTGATTTCGATCACGCGGGCGGCGGGCGCGATCGACGCGATCACCGCCTTCATCGCGCCGGCGTAATGGTCGCGGTAGCCGAAATCGGTGAGTATCGCGATCGGAGGGCGCGCGCCGGCTCTATCGATTTGTAGCCTACTTGCCGTACCCTACTCGCGCCAACCTGCTCGACCAACCGGGCCGCGCCAACTTGAGGTTGAAGCTTCTATTTCGGCGGCTGGCTGGATACTCTCGTCGGACGCGCAGTCGCGTCATTTCAAGAGATTGCGCGGGGAGATCGCGATGAACCGATGGCAGATAGGCGACGTGAAAATTTCCCGCTTCGTCGAGAGCGAGGGCGCCTGGCCGGGCACCTGGATACTTCCCAACGGCACGCCCGAGAACCTGCGCAAGGAAGCCGGCTGGCTCGCGCCGAATTTCATCGACGAGGAGGGCAGATGCCGGATGAGCATCCACGCGCTCGTGATCGAGTCGCAGGGCAAGCGGATTGTCGTTGACACCTGCATCGGCAACGACAAGCTGCGCTCGAATCCGTACTGGAACAAGCTGAGCCTGCCGTTCCTGGACGATCTGAAAAAGGCTGGCTATCTGCGCGAGGCGATCGAATTTCGTGGTCTGCACGCATCTGCACGTCGATCACGTCGGATGGAACACGATGCTGAAGGACGGCAAGTGGGTGCCGACGTTTCCCAACGCGCGTTACGTGATTGGCGGCGTTGAGTGGGACTTCTGGTCGAAGTACGACGACGCCGACACGCGCGCCCGGTCGATGACTCCGTGCGGCCGGTGGTGGACCACGGGATGGCGGAGTTGGTGGATGATCAACCTATCGGATCACGGACGAAGTGTCGCCGGAGCCGACTCCCGGCCATACGCCGGGCCATCATAGCGTCCGCATCTCGAGCAAGGGCCGCGACGCGGTGATAACCGGCGACATGGTGCATCATCCGGTTCAGTTCGCGTATCCCGAATGGAAGGACAACTTCGACAGTGACGGCGCTCAGGCCGCGAAGACGCGGCGCGCCTTCGTCGAGCGCTACGCCGATCGCGACGTGCTCGTGCTGGGGACGCACTTCGGCGGAACGACTTGCGGACGAATCGTGTCGAAGGGGAACGCGTTCCGCTTCGCCGCCGCCGAGTAGGCGTGTCGAATTGACACTCCGCACAGCCGGTCCTAGACTTCGCGACAGAGCGGGCGTAATTCAGCGGTAGAATGCCAGCTTCCCAAGCTGGACGTCGCCGGTTCGACCCCGGTCGCCCGCTCCACAATTTCCCAATCAATTCGCGGCTTTTCGGCGGGCGCTCTCAGGGGCCTGCCGGAGCCATTTTCGAATTCACCCAATATGCACCCAAAGCCGCTATTGCTGCGGCCGTAACCGCCAACCGCGAGGAGCGGGCCCGGCGCTCGACCGGACTCGTTAATCGGTGGTCCTGGCGGGCGCGGAGAGCTGCGTTTTGGTGTGCACGTAGCGCGTCACGCCGGTGCGCGTGATGAGGCCAACCAGCTTGCCCTGATCGACGACCAGCAGCCGTCCGATATCCGCAGCCGCCATCTGCCGGATCGCATCGATGACGCCGGCGCCGGGGGCAATCTCGATTGTCTGGTCGGCGGGCCGCATAACCTCGCTGATGCGCCTGCTCGCGCGCTCAGAGGCGGGACACTCGCGCACCTGCGTAAGTGTCACCACGCCCAGTACTTTTCCATCCGCCGCGACCGGAAAGCCGCCGAAACCGTAGCGCAGGAAATAGTTCTCGATGGCGCCGGCTACCGTTTCATCGGGGCCGAGCACGATCGGATCGGGCACCATAATCTCGCGCACGCGCGCGCCGGACAGCGCCTGCTCGACGAGCATGCTCTGGTAGCCCGATGACGCGGCACTGCGCAGGAACAGCCCGATGAATATCAGCCACAGCCCGCTGATCAGCCCGCCCGCGAAGATCTCCAGCGCGCCGAACGCGACCAGTCCCCACGCGATCGTGTTGCCCCAATCGGCCGCCGCCGCGGTTGCGCGGCGCAGATCGCCCCAGCGCATCCACAACGCCGCGCGCAGCAGGCGCCCTCCGTCGAGCGGAAATCCGGGCAGCAGGTTGAACAGTGCGAGCGCGAGATTGATGAAGGCGAGATAGGAGAAGACCGATTCCCACAGCGCCGTCGCCGGAGTCGCGGCGACCCCACGCGCGATCAGCCAGAAGATGCCCGCCATCACCAGCGAGCTGAGCGGACCCACCGCGGCGATCTTGAGCTCATCGATGCCGCTCGTGGGCTCGTGCTCCAGCTCCGCCATTCCGCCGAAGATGAACAGCGTGATCCGGTGCACCTCCTCGCCGAGCCGGTTCCCCATCGCGGCGTGGCACAGTTCGTGCGCGAGCACCGAGCCAAAGAACAGGATGGTCGCAACCAGTCCCACCAGCCAGTAATTTCCGGTCGAATAGCCGGGATACTCGGCGGGGAAATATCCCGAGGCCAGCGACCATAGGATCAGCGCGAAGATGATCAGCCAGGAATAGTCGATGGCGACCTGGATGCCGGCCACCTTGAAGATCTCGATCGCACCCTTGCGCTCCGCCGCCATTGGGACCTCCGCGTGCTGATACCCCGAATCTACGCGACCCGAACGGACATGGTAAGCGCTGGGCGATTGAAAGGCACGCGCACAGCACTTCCATCCAATGGCCTGCGCTCTGCAATAGCTTCCTGCGGCCAATCGCCGCCCGCAAGATTCGAGCTATACCGTCAGTAGAGATTTGGCTACTCTCAAACAGGCTGTGCGGAGTCTCCCTGACGACGCCTGCGCCGCGAGCGGCCGAGCTGATGCAGGAGGTACTTTCCATGTCTAGCAAGGCACGAACGAA
The DNA here is from genome assembly GCA_963793115.1 of uncultured delta proteobacterium. Classification (GTDB taxonomy): domain Bacteria; phylum Desulfobacterota; class Binatia; order Binatales; family Binataceae; genus CAVVMA01. The sequence goes on along the minus strand of CAWBYV010000004.1, from coordinate 133,322 downwards.
ATTGCTGGCAGTCCCAATCGCGACGATTCTCGCACTTTCAGCCGCGCAAGGCTTGGCGCGTGCAGCGGGCACTTTCAGCACCGCGCTGATTGCATGCTCGTCGAGTCCGGCAATTCAGCCGGCGCCATATTCGCCCTGCGGCTCCGACCAGTTTCAGGCCAGCGGTGGAAAGGGTTCGGTCACTATCAGTGACACGGGAGAGCTCGCGGTCTCGCTCGCGAACGCAAACTTCAACACGACTTACACTGCAAACTTCGTCGCGTTGGACGGCAGCGCCTCGACCCGCCTGGGCATGGGAGAGACTAACAAGAACGGCGGCATGACCTTGCGCATGGCTGGGGTCTTCAAGTTCGGAGTCACCGGCGCGGGCAACGTCGTCGTTAGCTCCAGCACCGGGATCGATTTTGTCAGCGGAGTGACGATCTCTTCCACCGGACTACCGTCGGGTCAGGATTTCGAGCCCGCGCTGGTCCGGTGCGCGGATGTCACCATCCCTGCCGCGCTGAAGAACTGCGGGACCGACCCGCTTAACAACGGTCATGCCCAGATCGAGAACGACAGCGGGGATCTGACGCTGAAGATCAACGGCGCAGCGCCCAACGCGACCTACACGGCTCTGCTGCTTGCCCAGAATGGAGCCTCTGTTGGGCTTGGCCCCCTCAAGCCCCTGACCACCAAAAAGGGTAACAATTCCTACTTTCTGGTGATCGGCGGAGACTATGGTGAAAACGCCTCTCTCTCCGGCACGGTCGAGATCCTGAACGCCGGCACCGTCGAGTTCGTATCGGGATTCAAAGTCACGGCGCATCCCGCGTCGCCGATGGTCTCGGCGGGCAACCTGGTGCGATGCTCGGAGGTAACCGATCCTATCCTGGGCGGATGTGGCAGCGATCCGCTCGACACGGGTTCCTCGTTCCGGGTTGACGCCAGCGGCAAGCTCTCGGTGTCGTTGCAAGGTGCGTCGCCCAGCACGAATTACGAGGTCTTCTTCCGTCCGATCAACAATTCGGGCGATGTCGATACGGGCCTCGAACTTCCGACCGGGACCGGCGGCAATGGTTCGGGGGAGTGTGAGCTTCTTCCCGTCCAGCACCATCGCAGTGGGAACGATCGTGGTGAAAGAGCTGGGGACCAGCGAGCCCGATCAGTTCCTTGGAGGCTTCGCGGTCAAGTAGGCCGCAAGTCGCGAGGCCACAGCACCGCTAACCGGCGAGCGGCCAGTTGATTCGGGCCGCTCGCCAAGTTTCGTTTCACGGCGCCGGGCTCGAAACGCCGCTATTCGCCGGCGTTGCGATCGGCGCGTCGGTGACCTTCAGCGTCACCTGGCACGTATCGCTGTCGTCGTCGCCGAAGCACAGGTGCGTGACCGCAGCCGGCTCCGATTCTTCCAGACGCCGCGCCGACCGATGGCAGATCCAATGGCCGTTGCCGGCCAGATGCATCGCCACGGCGAAGTAGTGGCCCGAAGGCAAAATCGCTGAGGTCGAGGACGCCAGATCGTGCGACGCGATGATATCGAAGCCGTCATGCGCGGCGCCCAGCTTGAACTGCATCAGGAAGATTTGCCATCGCCGTCCGCCCGGCCCGCTGACTTCGTAGCGCATCGGCTTGCCGCTCGAAAACGCGGGCTTGTCGCGGCATAGCCAGGGTCGCGCCTCGGCCGCGAAGGCTCGAGATGACGCCCCAAAGCAGACCAGCGCCGCGAAGTAAATCAACGCGAGGTAAATAGGCGCCGCAAAGCTAATCGGCGCCGTGGAGTAGACCGGCGCGCGGCCAGGCTGGAGAGCTATGCGCCGCACAATTCGATCAACTGGCCGACGATCTCGCCCAGGCTGGAATCCTTGGGCGTGAACAGCGCCTTGACGCCGAGATCGAGCAGGCGCTGGCGATCCTGGTCGGGAATAATCCCGCCCATCACCAGCTTCAGGTCGGAAGCGCCGCGCGCGTTGAGGAACGCAAGCGTCTCGCGCGCGATCGTCATATGCGCTCCCGCCATGCTGCTGATCGCGAGCAGGTCGGCGTCTTCCTGAAGCGCCGCCTCGGCCAATTGCGCGGGGGTCTGCTTGAATCCCGCCAGTATCACTTCCATCCCGGCCTGCATGCACGCGAGCGCGAGCAGCTTTATCGCGTTGATATGGCCGTCGAGCCCCGCCTTGCCGAGCGCGACTCGGAGCTTGCGCGTGGCGCACCGGGATCTTGAAGCTACTGCGATGCCGCTGACGCGATTCGAGGATCGGCGGCATATACCGTCCGCGCGTCACGCGCTCGATCGCTTGGGTCCATTCGCCGACCGTGCCGCCTGCCCGCGCCAGTTCGATCGTCGGCTCCATCGTATCGGCACGCCTGTCGGCTGCCGCCTTTTCCAGCGTTTCGCTCGCGCGCCGCGCAACCGCGGCCTGATCGCGGCTCGCGCGCCATCGGTTGATCGATTCGATTCGATCCTCGCTCAGCGCCGCATGGCCCGCCGAATCGTCGGCCGTGCGTCCGGGTGGAGTCAAGCCCTATCTCCCCCTGAAAGGCATTTACGCCAATCTGTACGATCTCGCCCGACTCCATCATCCGCTGCCGTTCGGCCAGCAGCCGGGTCAATTCGCGCGCTGACGATCGGGATCGCGCGTGCGTAACCGGCTTCGCGCAAATTCCGCGCGATCGCCTCGGCCCTATCCATGGTCTCGCGCGTCAGCTTTTCGATTACCTTGCTGCCCTCGAAAATATCGTCGTAGCGGGCCAACTCGGTCTCGTGCATCAGGATCTGCTGCGTGCGAAGGCCGATCAGTTGTTCGGCCTGATCGGGCAGCGCCATCGCTTCGCGAAAGCCCGGCAGTTGCAAGGCATTGACGCGCGCACCCGCCGACATCAGCACCGGCAGCGCCTGGTATGCGATCCGGATTATGTTCAACTCCGGCTGTTGCTCGGTCAGGGTCAGCGAACGCACCTGGCATCCGGCGCGGAACAGCACGTTTTCGATCCCGTACTCCGCGCGGCAGATTTTCGGCCACAGCTTGAAGTAGCCGCGGATCTTGCAAATCTCCGGCACCAGCTCGATACCGCTGTTGATGAAAAACGAGATGCGCCTGACGGCCTGCTCGAACTCCGCCGGCGCAAGCTCGCGGCGAATCGCGTCGAGAATCATCAGGGCGTTGCCGAAGGCGTAGCCGATTTCCTCGGCCGGGCCCGCGCCGCTCTCCATATAGTGGTAGCCGCAGCAGTTGATCGGATTCCAGTTCGGCACGCGGGTCACGGCGAACTTGATCAGCTCGGTCGAAAGACGAAATGAAACGTCGGGCTGAAAGATCGAAGTGCCGCGCGCGACGAATTCCTTGAGCAGGTCGTTCTGCGTGGTCCCGCGCAGCGCGCTCCAGGGCACGCCGTGCCGCTCCGCGACCACGAGATAGAGCGCGAGGACAAACGGCGCCGTCGCGTTGATCGTCATCGAGGTGTTGATCTCGCCGAGCGGGATACCTTCGAACAGGTCCTCCATGTCGCGCCAGTGGCAAATCGACACGCCGGCCTTGCCCGCCTCGCCCGCCGCGACCGGCGCGTCGGGGTCGTAGCCGTTTTGGGTCGGCAGGTCGAAGGCGATCGAAAGCCCGCGCTGTCCGTGGCTGAGATTCTCGCGGAAGCGCTGATTGGCCTGGCGCGCGTCGCCGAAGCCGGCGTAGGTGCGGATTATCCAGGGCTCGCGCGCGAGCTTCCTTTCGGCGCGGGATGCTGGGTTGTTTTGCGCGTCGCGCATCGGCTCCAAGCGTAACGGTGCCGCGCGCTGGATTCCAGTGCGGCGGCGGGCACGCGGCGGGTGCCCGTCCTTTTCACCGTTCCCCCTCGCCACTACCTATCGGCGGCGCTAATGGGACATGCTCCGAAAAGAGAAAGGCCGCCGCTAGTCGGCCACGCGTCGCCGTCCCCTTGACATATTTCCCTACTGCCTTACAGTAAGGGGAACAATGCCTATCGAAATCACCAAGGTCGGCCCCAAATACCAGGTCACCATCCCCAAGCCGGTGCGCGAGGCGCTCAAGCTTGAAACCGGCGACCTTCTTGAAGTTCGCGTCGCCGGCCGCGACGTTTTACTCCGCCCGAAGCTACTTGTTGACCGCGACCCGGAACTCGAACGGGACCTTGCAGAAGCCGCAGCAGACATCAAAGCGGGCCGCGTGTACGGCCCCTACGGCGCAAAGGACGCACTCCAAGGTCTGGACGAGGCCATCACACAAGAACGCAGGCGGGCCAGAACGAGCGGCGGCGGCGAGGTGCAAAAGCCCAAAGCCAAATCGCGTGCAAGACGGCCTGCGGTAAGAACCAGGGCTCATGCGTGCGCTCTACACCGCTAAATTCACGCGCCAGTTCGACGCCTCCCCCGCCAACGTGCAGCGGGCCTTTCGCAAGCAGCTTCCTTTGTTGCTGCAGAACCTCCGGCACCCGTCGCTGCGAGCCAGAAAGTACCACGAGGCCCGCGACCTCTGGCAGTCTCGCGTGAATGACGCCTGGCGTTTTTATTTCAGCATTGACGGCGACACATATACGCTTCACACCATCCGCTCACATCCAAAATGAACTTCGGCGGCTTGATACTCGACATTCAGACTTCCGGAAAAACCCGTTGGCACACTGTTCGTAGAATGTACTTTCTGCGAATTGTTGTGGTATCATGTTTATCTCCGAGCGCGGACGATCGCGGGCGAAGTGATCCCTACGGCTGAGCTTCAGCCCGATCGCCGCGCGAAGATTCCTTCTGATCGCCGAGTTCGGCGGCTAGCGCCTTGATCAGTTCCAGCCCCGAGAGACCGCGATGCTCCCCAGCTCGATCACCGGGCTTTGGATGCGCTCCTTCAATTGGGCAAGGGCGCGGCGCGATTCCGCGGCGCGATCGATCTCGGCGCGCGCAAGTTCGCATAGATGGCCGATGGTTTTCAGCTCGCGCAGCTTCGGGTTGCCCGCAAAGCGCGCGAGATCGCCCGAGTCGAAAGTCGCCGGGTTGCATCGATTCAGAATCACGGCGGCGATCTTGAGTCCTATCGCCGCCAGCGCCTGATGCGTTTCAAGGGTCTCCGCGAGCGACAGCAGATCGGGCGTAGTCACCAGAATAATCGAACACACACCCTCGTCGCGCAGCGTCGTGGTGATGTTTCGGGACTCGCGTCCGACGATACTTTCGCCGAACGTCTCGTGCGCCACCGTGGGCATCTTGAGGAGATTGATCGCCTGGCCGCTCGCGGGTGCGTCGAGGATCACTCTGGCCCAACCAGTGCCGCCGTCCGGCTTCTGCCCGACTTCGTGGCAAAACTTGCCGAGCGACATGAGCTCGCGCAGTCCGGGCGCCGCCTGAACGAAATACTGGTAGAGGCGGCTGGCGAAGACCGCGTTCAGAACGGCGCGCCCCGGCACCACCGTCCGCAGGTATTCTTCCAGCGAGCGGTGTCCGTCGAGGATCATCACATACAGATTTGGCGCATGCAGATTCGCCGCCGCTTCAACTTCAACCGGTGCGAAGCCCGGCTCGCATCCGAACACCGCAGCCATCGGCGCGTGCGGGTCGGTTTCCATCAGGAGCACGCGCTCGCCGCGATCCGCGGCCATGAGCGCAAGCGCCGCGCTGACGCTGGTTTTGCCGACGCCGCCCTTGCCGAGCACGATCAGCGCGCGGCGCTTGAAGACGCCGCTCAATTCATCAGAGCGCAACTCAGCCAGGGCAATTCACCAGCGAATGAGGCTTGCGCCCCAGGTCAGACCGCCGCCACAGGCGATCAGCAGGACGAGTTCGCCGCGATTGATTCGGCCGGCCTCGACCGCTTCATCGAGCGCGATCGGGACCGAGGCTGCCGAGGTGTTTCCGTAGCGGTCGATATTCACGAAGACCCTTTCGGGCTTGAGGCCGAGGCGTTGCGCGACGGCGTTGATAATCCGCAGGTTGGCCTGATGGGGCACGATCAGATCGATCTCCTCGAGGCGGACTCCGGCGCGCTCGACGACCTCGCGCGTCACCTCTTCCATGCTTCGCACGGCGACTTTGAACAGCTCCGGCCCGCGCATCTTGAGCGCGTCGTCGGGAGAGCGCCTCGGACTCGGCGTCGATCGGACTTCGCACGCCGGTCGCGCGCAGCGTCAGGAGATCCGACAACTCGCCGGACGAGCGCAGCAGGCTGGCGAGCACTCCCCGCGGTCCCGGTTCCGAAGCCACCACCGCCGCGCCGGCGCCGTCGCCGAACAGCACCGCAGTCGAGCGGTCGGTCCAATCGACCATCGTGGAGATCGCGTCCGCTCCCACCACCAGCACGCGGTTGAAACTTCCGGCGCGCAGCGCAAAGTCGGCGACCGCGAGCGCATAGACGAATCCGGAGCATGCCGCCGCCACGTCGAAGGCGGGAATCGAATTGACTCCCAGCAGGTTCTGTAACTGACAGGCGAAGGATGGGAAAGCATACTCGGACGAGACTGTGCCGACCACGATGGCGTCGAGCGCGGCGGGGCTGAGGCCGGCTTTCTCGAGTGCTTTGCGGCTGGCCTGTGCCGCGATGGCGGCCAGCGATTCCCCGCAGCGCATCAGGAAGCGCTGGCGTATTCCGGTGCGCGACGCGATCCACTCGTCCGAGGTGTCCATCCGCCGTTCGAGGTCCTGGTTGGACATCACCGTCTCCGGCGTGGCGCGCCCGGTGCCCGCGATTATCGAAGCCATTTTGATTCCGTTATGGATTCCGTCAGGCCGGCGGGATGAAGGCGAGCGTGGTGTTGGCGCCGCCGAATCCGAACGAATTGTTGAGCGCGATGCGGATTTTCCGCGGCCGTGCCTGGTTGGGTACGTAATCGAGATCGCACTCCGGATCGGGATGCTCGAGGTTGATGGTCGGCGGTATCAGTCCCCGATCGATCGCGAGGACGCAGAAGACCGACTCGATCGCGCCCGCGGCGCCGAGCGTATGACCGGTCATCGACTTGGTCGAGCTGACGGCGATCCGCCCCGCGCTCTCGCCGAAGACTTTCTTGATCGCTTGGGTCTCGGCCAGGTCGCCTTGCGGGGTCGAGGTGCCGTGCGCGTTGATGTAATCGACCAGGTTGAGATCGAGTCCGCCGTCCTCGAGGCAGGCCCGCATGCATCGCGCCGCGCCCTCGCCTCCGACCGAAGGTGACGTGATGTGATAAGCGTCGCAGTTGGTGCCGTAGCCGCCGACTTCGGCGAGGATCGCCGCGCCGCGCGCGATCGCGCGGTCGCGCTCCTCGAGAATCAGGGCCGCGGCGCCCTCCGATAGCACGAAGCCGTCGCGCTCGGCGTCGAACGGCAGGCTCGCCGCCTCGGGCGAATCGTTGCGGGTCGAGAGCGCCCGCATCACGACGAACCCGCCGATTCCGAGCGCGGTTATCGCCGCTTCGGCGCCGCCCGTAATCGCGGCGTCGAGATAGCCGTCGCGAATCATGCGGTAGGCCTCGCCCACGGCGTGGCTTCCCGACGCGCAGGCGCTGGTGGTGCACAGGTTGATGCCGCGCGCGCCGTAACGAATCGCGATGTTGCCCGGGGCCAGGTTGCTGATCAGCTTGGGGATGAAGAAGGGCGACACCCGCTTGAGGCCGTGTTCGAGGAAGATGAGATGATATTCCTCGATCGTACACAGGCCGCCAATTCCGACCCCGATCAGCACGCCGACGCGCTCGGCGATTTCCTCGTCGATCGTGAGCCCCGACTGGCGCATCGCCTGCGCCGCAGAAGCCATCGCGTACTGGATGAAAAGGTCCATCTTCTTAACGTCCTTCTTCTCGATCCAGTCCTCCGGGTTGAAGTCCTTGACCTCGCCCGCGATCCGGGTGGCAAACGCCGAGGCGTTAAAGCGCGTGATGGGGCCGATACCGGATCGGCCCGCGCTCAGCCCTTCCCAGTTCTTCTCGACGCCGGTTCCGAGCGGAGTGACCAGGCCGACGCCGGTCACCACCACGCGGCGGTCGCCGAGACGCTTTTTGCGAGCGGTTTCCATCGGAATATTCCCCAGCCGATCTTCTATCAAAAGCGTTCGCAGGTCGAGAACAGCGCCAGTTGACAATCGCTCGCGTTGGTCGTTGGCGAATGCTTGGTGATAAAAGGGAAGGCGGTCTCTCAATGGGGTAAACCGATGCGTTGCGCGAAGTGTGGGACCGACAACGCCGTCGGCAAGAAATTCTGCTCCCAATGCGGTAGCGGGTTGGCGAGTCGTTGCCCGAAATGCGGGGCTGAGAATACGCCAGCCTCAAGATTTTGCGGAGATTGCGGCGCGCCTCTCACCTCGCCCGCGCCTGCGGGACCGTCCGCAGGCGCGAACCGGAGAGAGCCTGCCCTGAGCGGAGCCGAAGGGTCGCGAGGCGGCATTGAAATTGGCGCCACCGAGCGGGCGAGGGTGCAGTCGCCAACCGACTCGCCTATCGAGGGCGAGCGCAAGACCGTCACCGCGCTGTTCGCGGACATCAAGGGCTCGACCGAACTGGAGCAGGACCTGGATCCTGAAGAGGCGCGCGCGATCGTCGACCCGGCGCTGAAGCTGATGGTTGACGCGGTGCAGCGCTACGACGGCTACGTCGTGCAGTCCACCGGCGACGGCGTGTTCGCGTTGTTCGGCGCGCCGGTGGCCCACGAGGACCATCCTCAGCGCGCGCTCTACGCCGCGCTGCGGATGCAGGATGAGGTCCGGCGCTTCGCCGACCGCCTGCGCGCCGAGGGCCGCGCGCCGCTGCAGATCCGAATCGGCGCCAACACCGGCGAGGTGGTGGTGCGCTCGATCCGCACCGGCGAGGGCAAGAGCGAATACACCCCGATTGGGCATACCACCAATCTCGCCTCGCGGATGCAGACGCTGGCGAATCCGGGTTCGACGGTGATCGCGGAGAGCACGCGCAGGCTGGTCGAGGGATACTTCGCGCTGCGGCCGCTGGGCCCGTCGCGAGTCAAAGGGATCGCGGAGCCGGTCAATGTCTATGAAGTGACCGGCCTCGGGCCGCTGCGCACGCGCCTGCAACGTTCAGCGGGACGAGGACTGACGAAGTTCGTCGGGCGCGAGCGCGAGATGCAGGCGATGAAGCACGCCGCAGAGCAGGCCCGCGCCGGCCACGGGCAGATAGTCGCGGCAATGGCGGAAGCGGGCACCGGCAAGTCGCGGCTGCTTTTCGAGTTCAAGGCGGTTTCGCAATCGGGCTGGATGGTGCTGGAGACCTTCTCGGTCTCGCATGGGAAGGCCAGCGCCTACCTGCCGTTAATCGATCTGCTGCACGGCTACTTCGGGATCGATCGCGACGACGATGCGCGCGAGCGCCGCGAAAGAGTCGCCGGCAGGATCGTAATCCTCGACCGCTCGCTGGAAGACACGCTGCCCTATCTTTATTCGCTGCTCGCGATACCAGAGGCCGATGATCCCTTGAGCGCAATGGATGCGCAGGTGCGGCGCCGCCGCACGCATGATGCGATCAAACGCATCCTGCTGCGCGAATCGCTCAATCAGTCGCTGATGGTGATTTTCGAGGACCTTCACTGGATCGACGAGGAGACGCAGGCGCTGCTCAATCTGCTGGCCGATTCGATCGGCACGGCCAAGCTGCTGCTGCTGGTGAACTATCGCCCCGAATACTCGCATCAGTGGAACAGCAAGACCTACTACACCCAGTTGCGGCTCGATCCGCTGGGCAAGGAGAGCGCCGAAGAGATGCTGACCGCGCTGGTCGGCGACGGTGCGGAAGTGCGGCCGCTGAAGCGTCTGATCGTCGAGCGCACCGGGGGCAACCCCTTCTTCATGGAAGAGACGGTGCAAGTGTTGCTCGACGAGGGCGCGCTGGTGCGCGACGGCGCGGCGGTAAAACTCACCAAGTCGCTGGGCGAGCTGAAGATTCCGCCCACCGTGCAGGCGATTCTCGCCGCGCGCATCGACCGCCTGCCGGCTGCCGAGAAGGACCTTCTACAGACGCTGGCCGTGATCGGAAAAGAGTTCCCACTGAGCCTGGTGCGCGCCGTGGCGGACACTGCTGCCGATGAGCTGAGCCGGATGCTCGACGGGCTGCAGCTCGGCGAGTTCATCTATGAGCAGCCGGCGGTCGGAGATGTCGAGTATACCTTCAAGCACGCGCTGACTCAGGAAGTCGCCTACAACTCGATTCTGGGCGACCGGCGCAAGCGGCTGCATGAGCGGACCGGCGCCGCGATCGAAACGCTGTATGCCGCGAGCCTCGACGATCACGTGAGCGAGTTGGCGCATCACTACAGCCGCAGCGGCAATGTTCGGAAGGCAATCGAGTATCTGCGGCTGGCGGGACAGCAGGCCCATCGGCGCTGGGCCCACTCCGAAGCGATCGGCCATCTGACCGCTGCATTGCAGCTGCTCCGCGGCCTGCCCGCGAGTCCCGAACGGATTCGCCAGGAACTTGGCCTCCAGCTCGCCTACTCCGAAATTCTTACCACGGCGAAAGGCCCCTCGGCCGAGGAGGTGGGCAGCGCCCTACGACGGGCCCGGGAACTCTGCATCGAGCTGGGCGACGACGCGCGTCTGTTCGCGGCGCTGCTGGGACTCAGATGGTTTTGCTTCTTCGCCGGCCAATGGCAGGAGACCCTCGAACTATCCAGACAGCTGTTGGCGCTTGCCGAACGCGGGCAGCATCCGCTCCGACTCATATGGGCACACACCGTGTTGGGTCAGAGCCTCTACGAACACGGCGAGCCGATAGAAGCGCGCGCGCACCTGGAGAAGGCGGTCACTCTCATCCCTGCAATCCCAGAACACGCGGTCCTTCGGGTCGAGGATCCCCGAACGGCCGCGCTGAACATACTCAGCTGGGTGCTGTGGGCGCTCGGCTATCCGGAGCAGGCGCTCGCGCGGAGCCGCGAGGCGCTGGCCCTTGCCCAGAAGCTGTCGAATCCGTACCCGCTCGCTTCCGCGCTGAACTTCGCGGGCAGACTTCATGGTCTGCGCCGCGACCCTTCAAAGGCCAAAGAGCTGGCGAATGCACTAATCGCGCTCGCGCTGGAGCGGGGCTTTTCCTTCTGGCACGCGGCCGGAACTTACCGCCACGGGTGTTGCCTGGTGCAGGAGGGCTTACTGGACCAGGGAGTGGCTGAGCTCGAGCGCGGCCAGTCCGGTTGGCTGGCGGTGGGCAATGCGGCCGAACTTCTGGATCCGGCTCTGGCCGCGGCTTACTTGCGATCAGGCCGGCTCGCCGAAGCGATTGCAGCGCTCGACACATCCTGGAAGAACGCGCCGGGAAGCGCCGCCGCTGAGATGGCACTCTTGCGGGGCGAACTCATCCCCGAAACGGAGACCGGGGCCGAAGACAGGGCCGAAGCGCACTTTTGGCGCGCGATCGAAATCGCGCGTCGCCAAGGCGCCAAGTCATGGGAGCTGCGCGCGACGGTTAGCCTCGCCCGCCTGCTGATGAAGCAGGACCGCGGCGACGAGGCGCGCGCGATGCTCGCCGAGATCTACAACTGGTTTACCGAAGGCTTCGACACCGCCGACTTGAAGGACGCCAAGGCGCTGCTGGAGGAACTGAGCAGCTAGGCGCGACCAGTGAAGGTCATACGAGGACACTACTGCGACTTCTCGAACGCCTCTTCCATCGCGGCGGCTTCGAGCGAGAGCCCGCGCGTTTCGGGAAGGAGGAGTGCGACGATGATCGCGTTGGGTATCGCGAGCAGGCTTAAGTATCCGACCACGATCGACAGACCGCCAAGGCGCGCGGCGAGAACCGCGATCAGGGTCTGGGCGGAGATCGCGGCGGCCGCGCCGATCAGCGCGAACCATCCCATCATCGCGCCTCGGATCGCGGTCGGAAAAAGTTCGGTCGCCAGCGAATTGCCACCCACCTGCCCCGCGCTCAGGCCAGGCAGTGAAACCGCAATACGTGACCTCGATCCATAGCCAGCGAAGGCCCAAGTGCGCCGGAGGACCCCAATAGAAGGCGAGCGCGCCAAGGCCGGTCATCAGGCTCGCAACGACGATCGTGGGGATGCGGCCGTAACGCTCGCAGCTTCGCGCGGCGAGCGGAAAGCCGAGCAGTCCGACACCGCCTCCGACCAGCATCAGGACGCTGGCAGCGCCCGGCGCCAACCCCACGACCGAGACCAGGTGGAAATACGCCCAACTGCTGGCCGCGACCGCTGCGATGGTGCCCAGCAACGAGCAGACCAGAATCGTGATCGCGCGGCGTCGATAGAGCCTGTCCGAACACGTCGTAAAAGCTGCTGGCCGAAGTCGTGCCGGTCGCGGCGGCGTGTTGCCAGCGGCCGCTCTCCGGGATGACCCGGGCGGCCCTCCACAGCGCGGCGACTCCCATCGCCGACGCCAGCACCAGCATCCATCGCCACGAGTGACGACTCGCCACCATCGGCATCATCACGAGGCACAGCCCGCCACCGAGACCCATCCCCAGCCCGCCCAGACTTTGCCCCCGCGCGCGCTCCTCGATCGCGAGTTCCTCGGCCAGGATCACGATACCGCCGGCGATCGCCGCGCCGATGAAGGCGTAGAGCACGATCTCGCACAGCACGAACGCGACGACGTTGGTCGAGAACGCAACGGCGAGCGCGCTAACCGTCGTGCCGGCCATGCACACCAGCAGCATCCGGCGGCGGCCCAGCCGATCGATCATCCGCGAGAGTCCCAGCGCGCCGATCGCCGAGACCGAAATCCATGCGAGCAGGCCCGCGATTCCTGACTCGCCAAGGTGAAAGCTTTTCGCGATCCAGGGTGAGCCGATGCCGTTGATCGACATCGTGAAGCCTTCGAAGGCGAGCGCGGTCGCGATCGAGAGGGCCAGCCGGCGATTTCTCAGCGCGGCCTCCTGCTCACCGAGCTCGCGCGAAGCTCCAGCGACGATGGCGGCCGAACTCGCGTCAGGCTGGGCGATAGAAGCCACCGGCGCTCCTTGCGCTCAGGTGATGCGTCCGGCGGCGCGGGCGTTGCATGTTAACCGAGATCGCCCATCTGCGCGCGGGCCTGGCAGGCAAACGCAAAGATTGCGAGCGCAACGACAAACATCATCATCGCCCTCATGGCCCCAATCCTCCGCTGATCCGCCCGAAATTGACACCGCCTCCAGTGAGACAGCACAAGCGATGTGTTACACCAGAGGAACCATTCAGCCAAATAGTTCCCCCGGCATCTCGCCGTCCTTGAACGCACGTCGCGACAAATGAAACAATTGCCGATGTGGCTGCGGACAATAGGGCCGATGAGCTGTTCATCAGGTTTGCTGACGGTCTTCGCGAGCTTGAGATCGTCATCGGTGAAAAGGCGCGGCCGGTGGTTGCCGAGGTCCGCGCCGAGATCGAGCAGGTCGTGGCGCGCCGTTTAAGCGGCGACGTGCCGGGCGCGCTCGGCTTGATTCGTCATGCGATGGAGCGGCTCGCCGCTCTCGGCAGCCAGCTCGATCGCGATGAAGGCGCGATGATGCGCGCGATCGCCGCGCGCTTCAGCGAGGCGCTGTCCGCCAACGATCGGGGCGCCGCGAAGGAAACCGTCGGCCTGATGCGCCGGCGCGCGGGCGATCTCAAAACCGACGAGCCGGCCGATTGGTGAGCATCGCGCCGAGGCCGGCTGGACGATAAGGCCGGCCACGAGATAGGCCGGCCAGGAGAAAAGAGGTGGCGCTCGCGACCGACGTAAATCTCGCCCAGACGGAACTGGACCAGCTTTGCATCAACTCGATCCGGGTGCTCGCGATCGACGCGGTGCAGAAAGCCAACAGCGGCCATCCGGGGATGCCGATGGGCATGGCGCCCGTGGCCTATGTGCTGTGGACGCGCTTCATGCGCTACAACCCGGCCAATCCGCGATGGCTCGGACGCGATCGATTCGTGCTCTCGGCCGGGCACGGCTCGATGCTCCTCTACGCGCTTCTGTACCTGACCGGATACGATCTTTCGCTCGATGAGTTGAAACGCTTTCGCCAACTCGGCAGCCGCACGCCCGGTCATCCGGAGTATGGTCACACGCCCGGCGTCGAGACCACGACCGGCCCGCTCGGCCAGGGCTTCGGCAATGGCGTCGGGATGGCGATCGCGGCCAGGCATCTGGCGGCGCGATTCGAGCGCGACGGATCCGGATTGTTCGACCATCGGATCTTCGCGATCGCCAGCGACGGCGACCTGATGGAAGGCGTCTCGAGCGAAGCTGCCTCTATCGCCGGTCATCTGGGTCTCGGCAATATCGTCTACCTCTACGACGACAACCGCATCACGATCGACGGCAGGACCGAACTCTCGTTCTCCGAAGACGTGTGCGCCCGGTTCGACGCCTACGGATGGCACACGCAAGCGGTCGAAGATGGGAACGATCTGACCGCAATCGCCCAGGCGGTCGAGCACGCATGCGCCGAAAAGAACCGGCCCTCGCTGATTCGGATTCGTACCCATATCGGGTACGGCAGCCCCAATCGTCAGGACACTTCTGCCGCGCACGGCAAGGCTCTGGGCGTCGAAGAGGTGAAGCTGACAAAGAAGAATTACGGATGGCCCCCGAGCCGGCCTTTTACGTTCCCGAGGCCGCACTGAACGAGTTTCGCAAATGCCGCGAGCGGGGCGCGCAACTCGAAGCCGAATGGAGCCGCCGGTTCGATCGCTATCGCGAGGCAAATCCGGGCGAGGCCGCCGAGTTCACTGCGATGATCGAAAGGCGCCTGCCGGCGGGTTGGGACTCGGAGTTGCCCGTGTTCACGCCCAAGGACACTATCGCAACGCGCGAGTCCGCGTCCGAAGCCGAGAATGCGATCGGGCGAAAAGTCTGGAACCTGTTTGGCGGATCGGCTGACCTCAACGAGTCAACGTTCACGGACCTCAAGGACGGCGGTGACTTCGAGCGGGGCAACTATGCCAGCCGCAACCTGCACTTCGGCATCCGCGAGCACGGCATGTGCTCGATCCTCAACGGGATCGCCGTGCACGGCGGATTCATCCCGTACGGATCGAGCTTCATGGTCTTTACCGATTACTGCCGGGCCTCGATTCGCCTCGCCGCCCTGATGGGTCTGCAGGTGGTTTACGTTTTCACGCACGATTCGCTTGGAGTTGGCGAAGACGGCCCCACCCATCAGCCGGTCGAGCACCTGACTTCGCTGCGCGCGATTCCGAATCTGACCGTCATCCGGCCGGGCGACGCCAACGAAGCCGTCGAGGCATGGCGCGTCGCGATGACGCACACCACCGGGCCCGTGCTGATGGCGTTGAGCCGGCAGAAGCTGCCGACGTTCGATCGGGCCGCGACTTCAATTGCCCCGGCGCGGGAGCTGTCGCGCGGCGCGTACGTGCTCGCGGAAACGCCGGGGCGTAAGCCGGATATCATCTTGATCGCGACCGGCTCGGAGCTCCAGTTGGCGGTCGGCGCCAAGGCCGAGCTGGAGAAGCAGGGGCGGGCGGTTCGGGTCGTGAGCATGCCGAGCTTCGAGTTGTTCGAGGCCCAGAGTGATTCCTATCGCGACGCGGTGTTGCCGCCGGCGATTTCGCGGCGCCTGGCGATTGAGGCCGGCTCGCCGCTTTCCTGGTACCGATGGATCGGTCCCGGCGGCGACGTGATCGGAATGACGACTTTCGGAACCTCCGCGCCGTATCAGGACGCGATGAAGCACTTCGGCTTCACGGTCGAGAACGTCGTCGCCCGCGCGTTGAAGCTTTTGGCGCGCCAAGCCGCATGAGCAAGCCCCAGTTGCCCCATCTGATCGTCCTCGACGATCCGCAGGCGGTCATCGTCCGGGCGGCCGAGGAACTGACGCACATCTCGGGCGAAGCGATCTGCACTTACGGCCAGTTCACTATCGCGCTGTCCGGCGGCTCGACGCCGGCCGCGATGTACGAGTTGCTCGCGACGCGCTTCAGGCTCAGCGTCAACTGGAAGGAAGTTCAGTTCTTTTTCGGTGACGAGCGCTGCGTACCGCCCGGCGACGGGTCGAGCAACTATGGCATGGCGAACCGCGCGATGCTGTCGCCGCTCGGAATCAAGCCCGCGCAGATCCATCGGATCAAAGGCGAGCTCAGGCCCGAAGACGGCGCCAGGGCGTACGAAGAGGAGTTGCGGGGATTCTTCTCGCTGGGCAACGGCGAGTTTCCCCGTTTCGATCTCGTGCTGCTGGGCCTGGGCGCCAATGCTCATACCGCTTCGCTGTTCGCGGGCGATCCGGCGCTCCATGAATCCGCGCGGATGGCCGTCGCGGTTGAAGTTGACGATCCCGTCGCGCGCCATCGCATCTCGCTGACGCCGCCGGTGCTCAACAATGCCACGTGCATCATGTTCGTGGCGTACGGCGCAGACAAGGCCGGGGCCGTGCATCAAACGCTCGAGGGTCCGAGAGACCCGAATCGCTTCCCGGCGCAGATTATCGCCCCGCAAAATGGCGAGGTGATTTGGATCCTCGACAGGCAGGCAGGCCAGGCTCTCCGGCCGTTGAGTCTGTTGCGCGGCGATGGCGAAATTCCTTTTCCGCCACTGGACGGGGACCGTGGTGATTGCCGCGATAGCCGGCTGGGCGATCTTCTACCTGCCGGCGAGCCCGTCGTTCGCCGTCTTCCAGCTCAAGCGCGCGGTTGACGCGCGTGACGGTAAGGCTGCCGCGCGGTTCGTCGATTTCGACAGCGTCGTCAAACACGCCGGCGACGAGATCGTTTCCGAACGGAGCGGGCGCAACGATATCCTGGCCCAACTCCTGGGCCGAAGCGCGCTGGCGTTGCTTTCCCAGCCGATCGCGAACGCCGCGCGAGCGTGGGTCAAGCGGGAGGTCGAGAACGGCGCGCAGGACGTGCAGATACCGGCCGCGGCGTTGGCCGGCGCGGTCGTGATGCTCCATCGCAACGGCGACGCCGCATACACCAGCTTCCGTGACGGCAAGGGACAGCTATGGGAGGTCCACATGGCGCGCGACGGGCAGGGCCGGTGGCAGGTCGTCGAGGTCAAGAACATCCGGCAAATCCTCGAGGGGCTCCAGCGCCAGGAGCAGCAGTCTACCGGCACTCCGCGCTGACCGTGAACGGGCTTGCGGGTAATCCAGGCCGGGCCGATCTCCGCTGAGGCCCCGCCGGCGGCGATCGACACCGAGACGCCTCAGAGCTTGCGATGAGACTGCTGCGATTCCTGACGCTGGCTCTGCTCCTGGCCGTTATCGTCGGCGTCGCTTCGCTTGCCGGGGTTTTCCTCAATCGCGATCGGATCCTGAAATCCGTGCTCGGCATGGTCGATGCCCGCACCGGCTTTCAGATCGTATCGTCAAGCAGTGCGATCGATTTTCGGGTTCACCTTGTAGTCGTGCTGCGCCAGGCCCGCGTGTTTGCAGGCGGCCGGGAGATCGCCAAGGCAGCACGGGTCGAGGCGCACCTCAGCTATCACGCCATCCTGTTCAGCAGCGGGCTCCCGCTGGGGAACCTGATCCTCGAGCGCCCGCAAGTCAGTGTCGGCTCGGGCCAGGTGTTCGCCGTTGCAGCAGAGTTGCCGCGCTTCGATCCGGCGATGCCGAGAGCGATCGCCGGCGCCCTGCACCAGCTTTCATCGATCACGCGCAAGCTCGAGATAATCGACGGCTCGCTGTCGGATGATCGGGGCGCTCTACTCGTCAGCCGCTTCAATCTGAAAGGTTACACGAAAAGGCACTTGCGCCTTTCGCCCTGGTGGGTGGACTTGGACTTCGCGCGCGACGCGAATCCCGGCGCGGGATCGCAATGGTCGGGCAACTTGAGGTTGGGCGAGATGCCGCAAGAGCTGACGCCCAACGTTGCCGAGGGCCGGCTCTGGGCGAGGCACCTGCCGCTCGAGGGGCTGGAGATCCTTGGCGTGACGGCGAGCGGCATGGCGCAGAGCGAGATGGCGATCGCGCTTGGCCGCGACGGAAGCACCCAGGGCACGATTTCGCTCACCGTCAAAGCTCTCGCGCTGCGGAACAAGGCGACGGTCGCGTTGGGCGACTATTCGCTTCACGCGGCGTTCGGCGCGTCAGCGGACCGTTTCGAGCTCACCGATATCGCCTTGCGAGATATTTCATCGGAGAGCGTGGTATCGATACAGGCGCACGGACAAGCGCAAGGGCAAGCACAAACGCCGCCGATGCTGACCGGACAATGCCGCGTCGATGCCCCTTACGGACCCAACCCGCAAATCTCGCTTGCTGTGGGCGGCTTGCAGGCGGATGTTGCGCCCGTCAAGCGATTCGTCAAGTCAGATCTCCTCGGATTACCTGCGTGGGCGATCGCGCTCGCCGATCGCGTAGACTCCGGACGTGTTGCGATCGCGAATCTCACCTTGGCCAGCTCGCTGGCGGAACTAAAGTCGCCGGGGCCGTCCCTGCGTACGGAGTTCTCGCTCGACGCGACAGTGGAGCGCGCCGCCCTCGCGCTTCCGCCGGAGATGAAACTGCCGCCGCTCCGCGATATCGCGGCGAAAGTCAGCTACCTGCGCGGCGAGTTCACCCTCAATCAAGGGCAACTGCGGGCGGGTAACTCGCGACTTTCGGATTTCAGCGTCCGTGCGGACTTCGCCGGGAACTTCAGGAAGGCCCCCTATGAGGTTCGCGCGCAGGGCGACGCGGACCTGAACGAGATTTACCCATGGATCGCCCAGACCGCGGCCCGGCTCGGCGCCGACCCGACTCGATGGGTCGGGGGCATTCGCGGACTCGCCGGCTTCAAGCTCCGCGCGAAGGGCCGGCTCGACGGGCTGGACCGGCTGCCGCCGCCGCCGCGCGACTACGGCGGCGAGATCGCCCCGAACAATGCCGTCGTTACATTCAGGAGGCCGCCGGTTGCAGTCACGATCAACTTCGGTATTGTGACGATCAGCCCCGATGGTCTCCAGTTCGAGGCCGGGCTGGCTCTGAGTCCGGGCACCGTGCTGGTGAATGGTCGGGTCGCGTCGGGCCGAAACGGTCTCGCATTGCGCGAGCTTGCTTTCGACCTGCGGGACGTTCCGGCCGAGAAGTGGTTGCCGATGATCGTACCCGCCGATCAGGCCAGCGCGCGCGGCATCGTCGGGGGAACCGTCGTGGCGAGCGTCGCGTTGGCTCGACCCTCGAACTACTCGGTCAACGGAGCCCTGACGATCGGTCCCGGTGAAATTCAGTTCGGCTTTCTTCGCTCGCCGATCGTCATCAAGTCGGCGACGCTCACGCTCAAGGGCCACGATGCCTCGCTGGATATGCCGTCGTCGCTGCTGGAGGGCCAGAAGCTCGATATGAAGGTCGGGATTCTCAACTTTCAGGATCCGGCGCTGCGTATCGACGCGGCCGTCGCGCGGCTCAATCTCGAAGCGCTCAAGTTCATTCGTTTGCCCTGGTCGCCGAAAACGCCGGTGACGCTGCCCGGCACCAAAACGACCGGACATGTCAGAGGTGCGCGCCGGTAATTTCGCGGCTCTTCCGCTGTCCGATCTCAGCACCGACTTCGATCGCAGTGGCGGCGATTGGCGCGTGTACAATCTTCACGGCGGTTCGCTCGGCGGCCAGGTTGACTTGGAGATTACAGGGCGACAGAAGGACGATTGGATCAGAATCAAGGGACGGGTCGCGGGGATGGATGCCGCAAGCCTGATGCTGGTCGCTGGCCAGCCGCGTCCCGTCCTGCTCGGCAAAATCTTCGCCGACTTCGATTTGTGGGGCGACACCGATACGGACTTTTTCCATACCTTGGCGGGCAAGCTCTCCGCAGTCGTGAAGGACGGCCGCGTCGAGCGATTCACGCTGCTGTCGCGGATCCTCGGGTTGATCGACCTCAAGAACTGGCTCAGCGCGCAGGTGCAGGATCCGCGCAAGACCGGTCTGCCTTTCAGGCTTCTCAGTGCCGCCTTCGCCGGGCGGAGCGGCGAGCTCTACACCAACGATCTTCTGCTCGACGGCCCCGTGATGGATATCACCGGCACCGGCTCGGTCGATGTCGGAGACGGCGGCGTGGCGATGGAAGTCGGCGTCCTGCCGTTCCAGACCACGAGATGGCTGCTCGGCAAAATCCCGTTGATCGGCGGCGATCTCTCCAAGCCCAGCAGCTCAATCCTTGCCGCATACTTTAACGTCCATGGCAAGTTGAGCGACCCCGGAGTCACCGTCAGGCCGATCACGTCCGCAGCCGAGGTGATCAAGAAAACGCTCGGCTTTCCGATCAACCTGATTCGCCCCAACACGGTGAAGTAGCGGCCCAATCGACGGTGAAGCGATGATCGAGCTTACGCTGTATACTCGCGCGGACTGCGAGCTGTGCCACGAGATGGAGGCGACGATCGACCGGGAGCTGCCGCGCTTCGAGGCGCGCCTGACCCGGGTCGAAATCGGCGCTGATCCCGAGCTTGAGGCGCGCTTCGGCCAGGAGGTGCCCGTCCTGTTTATCAATCAGCGCAAGGCGTTCAAGTATCGATGCACGGCGAGCGAGCTGCGCAGGCGCCTGCTTCGCGAGGTCTCGGGCTGATGGCCGTCTCGGCGTCGCGGGAGAAGATCGTGAAGCTCGCCAGGATTGTGTTGATGACCGCCGGCAACCAGGAGCAGGCCAACCGGATCGCGCGGGTGCTGGTCAACGAACGCCTCGCGGCGTGCGTCAACGTGGTCGGCCCGATACGCTCGGTCTACCGATGGCGCGACGCCGTTGAAGACGAGACCGAATACCTCCTCCTGGCGAAGACGCGCGCGGCTTTGTACGCGCGCCTCGAACGGCGCGTGAAAGAGCTTCACAGTTACGAAGTGCCCGAAGTGCTCGCGATTTCGCCCAGCTCCGGCTCGGCCCGTTACCTCCAATGGCTGATGGAATCGACCGCCTCTGAAGCCAAGCGCGCCGGCCAGCCGCGGACGATCCGCAAGCGGCCGTCCCCGTCTTCAGGGAAGCGTGCCAGGAGGTAGCTTGAGGCTCGCAATATCAGGTGCCGGAGCGATTGCCGAGCGCGCTCACATTCCGGCGTTCATGCAAACGCCGGGAGTCGAGATCGTCGCGGTGCAGAGCCGCACGGCCGCCAAAGCCGAGGCCGTAGCGCGCAATCTGTTCGTACAAGGCAATCTGGCCGCGCCGCGTATCTACACCGATTTCGACCAGATGCTCGCGCGGGAGCATCCCGAGGCGGTGGGAATTTTCACCCCTAATCGGTTTCACTGCGAGTTTACGCTCAAGGCGCTGGCGGCCGGATGCCATGTTCTGGTCGAGAAGCCGATGGCGTCGGCGGCGGCCGACGCGCGCCGGATGGTTGCCGCGGCCGATGCGGCGCGCCGGATATTGATGGTCGCGATGCAGCGCCGGTACTCGGGACTCGAGAAAATCGTGAAGGAGGCGCTCGACGCCGGCGCGATCGGCGTGCCGCACTTCATCCGCGCCCGGCTCTCGCACGGCGGCCCCGAGCTGTGGGCGCCCGGCCAGAGCTGGTTCTATTCGCGCGAACAGGCGGGCGGCGGCGCGATGCTCGACCTTGGCGTGCACGTTGCGGACCTCTGTATCTGGATGATGGGCGAGATCGATTCGGTGATCGGCCATGTCGGTTCAGTGCAAGCCAATATCGAGGTCGAGGACCACGGCGCGATGGTCGTCGAGTTCCGGTCGGGAGCCACCGGCGTGATCGAGGCGAGCTGGAACAGCCGGCCGGGCCTTGCCGCGCTCGAAATCTACGGCTCTGAAGGCCGCGTGATGAGCGGCTATCCGCGCTTGGATATCGCGATTCAGCGCGCCGACGGAAGTCCCGCTCCGGGCTACTCGCGCGAAGAGCTCCTGAAGCGCTTCGACCCGAGCGATGTCGCGGCTCCGAGCCGCGCGCTGGCGGCGGCGTTCGTTGCGGCGATCCGCGGCGAGAGCGCGCCTTGCCCCGGCGGAGCCGACGGGATGCGCGCGGTCGAGGCGATCGAAGCCTGCTATCGCTCATCCCGGACCGGTTCGCGAATCACACTTCCTCTCGAATGAAAGGACGCCGCGGGTGAAGCTTCTTCTTGGCGGAAAACGGCCCAAAAAGGCGCGCGCGAGCGCGCAGCGCGGCGCCGTCGAGGGCTTTCGGCCGGCGATCGCGAAGATGGCGCCGTACGTTCCGGGCGAACAGCCGAGATCGGGCGAGCGCCTGGTCAAGCTCAACACCAACGAGAACCCCTATCCGCCGTCGCCGCGCGTCCGCCGCGCCGTGGCTCGGGCGATTGCGGGAGGGGCGCTACGGCTCTATCCGCCGCCGCGCGCCGACGAATTCCTCGCCAGCGCCTCGCGCCTCTACGCAATCCCAGCTTCGATGATCCTCGCCGGCAACGGTTCGGACGAGTTGCTGACGATGCTGTTCCGGGCCGCGCTGGGCCGCGGTGACACGGTCGCCTACGCGACCCCTACGTACTCGCTCTACGACACGCTGGCGGAGATCCAGGAGGCGAGGGTAGTCGCGATCCCTTTCCCCGGCGACTTCCGCCTCCCGCTCGATTCATTGATCCGGGCGCGGGCCCGCCTGACGATCGTCTGCAACCCGAATTCGCCGTCGGGGACCCTGGTGGGCCTCGACAGTCTCGACGCTCTCGCCCGCGGGCTCGGGCGGAACCTGCTGGCGATCGACGAGGCCTACGTAGACTTCGCCGAGAGCAACGCAATGGCGCTCGTCAAGCGGCGCTCCAACGTGCTCGTGCTGCGCTCGCTTTCCAAGTCATTTTCGCTGGCCGGAATGCGCCTGGGGCTCTGCTTCGCCGCTCCCGCGGTTATCGGGCATCTGCTTAAAGTCAAAGATTCCTACAATTTGAGCAGAGCTGCGGTGGCGGCCGGCGCCGCCGCGCTCGACGACGCCACTTGGATGCGCCGTAACGTCGAGCGGGTGAAGCGTACCCGCCGGGCTACCGAGGCCAGCCTGCGCGCGATGGGCTTCGAGGTGCCCAGGTCGTCGGCCAATTTCGTGATGGCGCGGATGCCGGGACGCGACCTGGCGCCGCTGGCTGCGGGTCTTCGCCGGCGCGGGATTCTGGTCCGCTATTTCGCGATCCCGATGCTGCGCGACGCGCTCAGGATTTCGATCGGCACTCCCGCCGAGATGGCCTTCCTGTTGCGGGAGCTGGAGCCGCTCGCGGCTCGAATCGAGCGACGCGTCGCCCGAGCGGCCCGCTCGATGACATGAGCCGTATCGGCAGTCTGTTCCGGAGGTTTCGGAGCGGCGACAAGCTGCCGCCCGAAACGGCTGTGCGGGCGCGATGGGTTGTGGCAGGACTCGGCAATCCCGAGCAGA
Source organism: uncultured delta proteobacterium (assembly GCA_963793115.1). GTDB lineage: Bacteria > Desulfobacterota > Binatia > Binatales > Binataceae > CAVVMA01. The sequence goes on along the minus strand of CAWBYV010000004.1, from coordinate 110,211 downwards.
GATGGCTTGGCTCCCGCCATAACACGGGCTTTATGGTGATCGATCGGATCGCCGAAAGCAGTCACGCGAGCGTGGCGCGGAAAAAATTCAAGGGGCTGTACGGCGAGGCCATAATCGGCGCCGAACCGGTAATCCTGATCAAGCCGCAGACCTACTACAACCTGAGCGGCGAGTGCGTGAAGCCGTTGCTCGCGTATTTCGAAGTGCCGGCCGAGCGCCTGATCGTCGTCCATGACGAACTCGACCTGGAGGAGGGCAGGATTCAGGTCAAGCTTGGCGGCGGCGACGCGGGGAATCGCGGCGTCCGGTCGGTGATCGAATCGCTCGGCAGATCGGACTTCGTGCGGGTGCGGGTTGGAATCAGCCACCCCCAGCGCGAGCGCGACACCAAAGACTACATTCTGGAGTCGATGGCGGCTGCGGAGTCGGCTCTGTTGCAGGATAGCATCGCCCGCGCCGCGCAAGCCGTCGAGGCGATTATCGTAGAGGGCCCGTCGCGCGCGATGAACCGCTTCAACCAACGCGGTTGAGCGGTGGCCGACAGCTTCTTCGTTACGCGACGGCTCCGAGTCCGTTCTTTGCGACCAGGGCCAGAAGCTTCAATGATGCTCCCCGGGGATGCTTTTCGCCTCGTTCCCATTGACTGATCAGGCCGGTCGTGACGTTTAGATGGCGCGCGAAGAGGGCCTGGCTGGCGCACTCGCGCAGACGCAGAGCACGAATTTCTTTCGGCTTCAGGGGACGCACGCGCGTCAGACACATCTCGTCGAATTCACGCATGGTCCGTTTGTCCATAACGCCTGCTCTGCGGAGTCCTTCGGCGGTCTCGTGGATCGAGGCCATCACGGGACTACGATACGATTTGGGTTTTTTCATCGCATGTCACCTCGACAATTGTTCCCGACGCCACTGCTTTAGCGATCGTCCTGTCGTCGTAGGCCAACATTTGCGAGGCGAGCGCCTTGAGGGCAACGACCTCGTCATCGCGAAGATTCTCACGATCGCTCTTCGCGAACCCGTGGACGAAGAAGGCCAGTGCGCCAGCCCTGTACAGAATTATCGCGCGGAAACCGCTCGACTTTCCTTTGCCCGGCCGGGCGATCCGCTGCTTGACAACACCCCCACCGAGATCGACATCGACAAGGCCGCGCTCCATGTTCCGAATAGCTTTGCAGAGTGCCGCATCACTGAGATTCGATCTTCGCGCAAAGCGCGTGAAGGCTTTGCTTCTAAATGTCCGCATCCTCCCTCACGCGGAAAATCTCCGCACTATGCTCCCAATCTATAGCACCCGGTGTCATAGCTCAAGCCGCTCGCCGATGGCGGGTTCTCCGCGTCGGCGGTTTCTTGTACGCTTACCGTCGAAGTGACAACTCAAGACGAAGCCAGGCAACACGCGGCAAGGCTGAGCCGCGGCGCGGCCGAAGTGATTTCTGCGGCCGAACTGGCCGCCAGGCTCGCCGAGGGCCGGCCGCTTCGCGTCAAGCTCGGCATGGATCCCACCGCGCCCGACCTGCATCTGGGACATGCGGTCACGCTCAAGAAGCTCCGCGAGTTCCAGCGCGACGGCCATACGGTGATCTTCCTGGTCGGCGATTTCACCGCGATGATCGGAGATCCCACCGGCCGCTCTGAAACCCGCAAGCCGCTGACCCGCGAGCAGATCACCCTCAACGCGGAGACTTATCGCGGACAGGTCTTCAAGATCCTCGATCCGGATCGCACCGAGATCCGCTTTAACAGCGAATGGATGCAGCCGCTCGGCGTGGACCATCTGATCAAGATCGCGGCCAACCTCAGCGTCGCGCGGATGCTCGAGCGGGACGACTTCGAGAAGCGCCTCGCCGCCCAGGAGCCGCTGTTTCTTCACGAGCTGCTGTACCCGCTGATCCAGGGTTACGATTCCGTCGCGCTGAAGGCCGACGTTGAACTCGGCGGCACCGATCAGAAGTTCAACCTGCTGGTGGGACGCGAATTGCAGCGCGCGTTCGGCCAGCCGCCGCAGGTGGTGATGACTATGCCGCTGCTGGAAGGGTTCGACGGCCAGCGCAAGATGTCGAAGTCATACGGCAACTCGATCGGAATCGCCGATCAGCCCGAAGACATGTTCGGCAAGGTGATGTCTGTTTCGGACGCCTTGATGAATCGCTACTACGAGCTGCTGACCGACGCCTCTGCTGAAGAGCTAAGTGGAGTCAAATCCGGTGCGATCCATCCGATGGAAGCCAAGAAGCGGCTCGCGGAAAGGATCGTGACCGAATATCACGGCGCGGCGGCCGCGCGGCGCGCACGCAACTATTTCGAGACCAAGTTCCAGCGCCGGCAGGTACCCGCCGAAGCGCCGGTCTACAGGATCGCGCAGGAGCTATGGGTCTGCGAGCTGATGAAGCAGTTGCGATTTGCGTCATCGACCACCGAGGCGCGGCGGCTGGTAGGGCAGGGCGCGGTCAAGGTCGATGGGCAAACCGTCACGGACCCGAACTTCAAGTTCGTTCCCGGCGAGCACAAGGTGCTGGAAGTGGGCAAGCGACGCGTGGCGCGAATCGAGCAGTGACGCCGGCGGGCGCGGAGAGAAAACCTATTCCTTTTTGGCGGTCTCGGCGGCGACTGCGTCGCGCAGCTTCTTGATGGTGCGATTGAGGGCCTTGACGTAGCGTTGCTTGGTCCAGTCCTCCTTGGTCCGCATCTTGAGCCATCCCAGCTTGACGGCGTCGGGCTTGTTGCCCATCTCGCCGGTCGAGACCTCGATGAGCACGCGTTCCTCGGGGGTGAGTTGGTCGAGCAACTCGCGCTTGAGACTCTGGAGGAAACCGGCCTTGAGGTCGAGATCGATCTCTCATTCCGCACCAACCGCCCGCTGATCTGAGCCTAGAACAACTCCCGACGCTTCACAACCCGCGCGGCTGCGACGCGGCCGAAACGCGATTAGCCGAGGATTGCCCTTCCACTCGCTACTGTGCGAGGTTGGCGGGAACGCGTTCCATCTCACGGCGTGTCTGTACCTCCCGGTTCGATGAGAAAACTCCGATGAAATGCCCCAAGTGCCAGACCGAGAATCAGTCCGATTCGGCCTTCTGTGAAGAGTGCAGCGCGCCACTTGAGGCTGCCTGTCCAAGCTGCGGCGCCGGCAACCGGCCCACCGCCAAGTTCTGTCGCAAGTGCCGTGCACCGCTTACTGCTGCCTCCGCCGCCGCGCCTGCGCCACGCGCGTACACTCCCAAACATCTCGCCGACAAGATCCTGACCTCGCGCGCCGCGCTTGAGGGCGAGCGCAAGCAGGTCACCGTGCTGTTCGCCGACGTGAAGGGCTCGATGGAGCTGGCCGAGCAGCTCGACCCGGAAGAGTGGTCGCAGATCATGAACCGCTTTTTCCAGATCCTCTCCGACGGGGTCGAGCGCTTCGAGGGCTTCGTCAACAAGTTCACCGGCGACGGCATCATGGCGCTGTTCGGCGCGCCGATCGCGCACGAGGATCACGCGCGCCGCGCCTGCTACGCGGCGCTGCACCTGCGCGATGCGATTACGCGCTACGCCACCGAGGTGAAGCGCGAACATGGTGTCGGCTTCTCGGCGCGCATCGGCCTCAACTCGGGCGAGGTGGTGGTCGGCAAGATCGGCGACGATCTCCACATGGACTACACCGCGCAGGGCCACACCGTCGGCCTGGCGCAGCGGATGGAAGCGCTCGCCGAGCCCGAACACGTGCTACCTGACGGCGGCGACGGCCGCGCTGGTCGGCGGCTACTTCAGTCTCGAAGATCTGGGCGAGTTCCGGGTGAAGGGCGTTGCCGCTCCAGTGCGAGTCCATCGCCTCGCCGGCGTCGGCGCCTCGCGCACGCGCTTCGACATTTCGCGGGCGCGGGGACTGTCGCGCTTCGTGGGACGCGGCGACGAGATGCAGGTGCTGGAGTCGGCATTGGCGCGCGCGCGGGAGGGCAATGCCCAGATTGTCGGGATGGTCGGCGAAGCGGGGCTGGGCAAGAGCCGGCTGTGCTTCGAGTTCCTCGAACGCTGCCGGGCGCACGGCTTGATGACGTACGAGACCGCCGGGGTCGCGCACGGCAAGGCGATCCCCTTCCTGCCGGTGCTGCGGCTGTTTCGCGCCTTCTACGGCATCACCGAGCAGGACAGCGACGCCACCGCCCGCGAGCGCATCGCCGGCCGCCTGCTGCTGCTCGACCAAGGCTTTGCCGAGGCGCTGCCATTGGTGTTCGACTTCCTCGGGGTGAGCGATCCACAACGCCCACCGCCGCGCATCGATCCGGAGGCGCGCCAGCGGCAGATGTTCGATGTCGTGCGGCGCGTGATGCAGGCGCGCGGACAGAAGGAGACGCAGCTAATCTTGCTCGAGGACCTGCACTGGTTCGATGGCGGCAGCGCGGCGTACCTGGAGCCGCTGATCGACGCTGCGGTAGGGACGTGCACTCAGGTGCTGCTGAACTTTCGTCCCGAGTACCAGGCGCCCTGGATGGGGAAGTCGTATTACCACCAGCTACCGCTGTCGCCGCTGGGCCCCGACGCGATCCGCGAGCTGCTCGATGCGCTGCTCGGCAACCATCCGAGCACCGCCGGCCTGGCCGAGGCGATTCATGCCCGCACTCTCGGCAATCCGTTCTTCACCGAGGAGGTGGTGCAGAATCTGATCGAATCGGGGAAGCTGCAAGGCAGCAAGGGCGCCTATCGGCTGGTCACTCCGGTGGACAAGCTGGAGGTGCCAAGTTCGGTGCACGCGCTGCTGGCGGCGCGCATCGATCGGCTGGCGGCGCGGGACAAGGACGTGTTGCAGACCGCCGCGGTGATCGGCCGCGAGTTCGACGAGCCGACGCTGGCCGCGGTCGTCGAGCAAGACGCACCACAGTTGCGCGAAGCGCTGCAGAAGCTCAAAGACGCCGAGTTCGTCTACGAGCAGTCGCTGTATCCGGTCGCCGAGTATCTGTTCAAGCATCCGCTCACACATGAAGTGGCGCCGGCCTCGCAGCTCCAGGAGCGGCGCAAACGGCTGCACGCCGCGGTCGCGCGGGTCATCGAGGCCGCCCACGCGAAGGACCTCGACCAGCAGGCGGCGCTGCTGGCGCATCACTGGGAAGAGGCCGCCGATCTCGGGCAGGCCGTGCGCTGGCATCGGCGCGCCGCCGAGTGGGCCGGCGCCCGCGACGCCTGCGAAGAGCGCTTGACCGAGGCCCTGGCGCGGGCGCGTGGCGCAGGAACAGCGCTCGACTGGCAGAGCTTCTTCCTCGCGATATTCGCCGACTCGTGTCTCGCTCGCGGTGACGCCGAGGCTGCGATCGCCAAGGCGCGCGAGGGAATCGAAGCCGCCGATGCAGGCGGCGCCTGGTTTCAGGCTGCGCTCGCGCGCACCGCGCTGGCCGACGCCCTCGTCCGTGCGGACGCGCCGGAACACGAGGTCGCTCCGGTGATTGCTGCCGCCCGTGAGCTGGTGCGCCAGAGCGGCGGCAACTCGTTGTTGCCGCGCCTGCGCGAGGCGGAGGCCCGTCTGACCGGGCGCGACGATCCTAACATGCTCGCATCAGGTCTGCGCGAGGCCGAGGCCATGTACCGCGCCATGGGCGCCCCCGATCCCGCCGATCGGCTGGCGAAAGAGATCGGCTAGGCGCTGTCTTTAAGCTGGCGTTGCGGCGCGGGTACGTAACCACGAACCCAGCGGCTGTCGCGCAGCGGCCCCGCAGGGCGGTCAAGGAACTGATCGGCGACGACGAAGAGAGCGGCAAACAGGGCGCGGCAAGATTTTCGTGAGGCGATCGTTGTCGTGGTCGCGTGCACAGGGAGAGAACAGGCGCATCCGCCCGAAGTTTTACGATCCGAAAACGAGGTCCGGGACGGCGAAGCATCTCCTTGTGGCCGAATCTTGCGAAGGCACTGAGGACCTGGAAGATCCGCCAAGGGCGCGGCGATCACCGAAGTCCAGCATCTACGCTGGCCCGGTTGCGATCAAACCGAGTCGCCGCCAAGATGGATACCAAATGGATACCGAAACAGCTTCGGCCGCCGCCAACCCTGGCTAAGTAGCCTTTTAAGCGCGCCCCCTTAGCTCAGATGGATAGAGCACAGGATTCCTAATCCTGGGGCCGTGGGTTCGAATCCCGCAGGGGGCGCCAGATTTCCTATGAATTGATTAAGCTTTCAGCGCCGTGTACTTTGGCCGTCAACCCCTCGAACGGTTCGACCTTGGCTGAACTTTGGCTGTTCGCTCGGCATCACTAAGTCCGTTGCACTGGCTCGCGAAGAAGAGAGAAACGATGTCGTCATTTCGATACGCTGCGTCTGGCGCTAGCGGTAGGTGGCCGATCCCCCGCGCTCATCTCTGCAATCCAAGTGCATAGTGGATCGCCTCGTCCAGCTCGTCCAATTTTTCGGCGTGCAGCATCGCCACGAACTCGCGCAGGCTCGCCTTCTCGATCGTGTTGATCGAATCAAGGTTGGCCACGCACGTCCTGGGAAGACCCTCCTTGGGGCCGAGCCCCACCTCGACCGGGATATTGCGGATCCGGGTCGTGACCGCGGCGACAGTGACCTCGGTCCGGATCGCGTATGCGTTGTCGCGCGACAACAGGACTACCGGACGATGACCCGCGGGCGGCGCCAAGTCCGCCCACCAGATTTCGCCACGCCTCATTCCCAAGGCTCTTTTGCTAGAGCGGCTATGGCGAGCTGATGGCTTTCGGCAACTTCGGCTTCGGTTTCGGGATACTTGAGGTAGCCCTCGATGTAGCGGCGCTCTAACTCGAGTTCGCGATCTCTTTGCAGGAGAGTTTCCACAGCACGGCGGAAAAACTGGCTGCGGGTTTCGCGGGTGGCTTTGCGTTTCCGCTCCGCAGCGCGCAGAAGTTTGTCCGGCAGGCTGATGGCGATTTTCGCGGCCTTAGGCATCGTGTCTTACCCGGCTCATACCTGAGTATGACGCCACAGCGCGCTTTCTGCAACATGGCCAGCCCCAAAATCGGGACCACGGAGCCCGTCACGCGGCGACATGGTCAACTACAGTGGGAAGGCTACTGCGGGTGCGGCGGTCGGACGATGGCTTGCCCGCCCCGCCGTCGGGCTTCCTTCGCACCGGGCCGACGAGAAGCCCCGGCGGCCATCAAAGCGGACCGAAAAAAAGTCGACTCCGGGCTATCCGACGCCAAGTGCTTCGCGAACTGGGGCGGATGAAACGTTGAAACACGCTCGCGAATATCTTTGAGGCTGAGTATCGGTCGCAGCCCTTGGATTTCCCGGAACACAATTGCGTAGCCTACTTGCAAATCGCTGAAATACCTCCGGAACTCCTTTAGCGAAATCGCGCTCTTCTTTCCGTATCGACGCCAGATTCGCCTGGGCCGATCCGCGACAACTGAGTGAACAATTGCCAAGGCGTCAACGTGCCCCCGCGGGACCTTGCTGTAGATCCAAATTCGCGTTCCGGAGCGTACGCGAATTCGCCTGCGCCTCAGCTCCACGGTCTTCCTGCCGCTCAGGATGTTCTTCACATGCCTTCCATCGAGGGAAATGAGGACGTCTGCTGCCTCAACCATTTGCCTGGCCTTGGTCGAGGATCATCGCGAGGTGTTCGGGGCTGACGCGCCTCGCCGTGACGAGATTCGAACCATCGACGCAACCAATTTCGCGCAGGCGGGCAAGCCTCACGGGCTTCTCGAACATCATGATATTGTCGAACCTCGTTACGGCTACTTTTTCGGTGGCGCTGATCCGATCCAGGGCCTTCTTGTCGAGGACGCCCCGACGTTCGACGTTCGAAGGAATTGTCTTCTTCATCTCGAGAGTCACCCCGACGGCCCGGGCTACGGCGACTATGGCAGACTGCCCGCCGCCGGTGCCAGATTCGTAGAACAACAGCGGGGAGCCTTCCGTGACGACCGACATTGTCTGCGGGCTGTTGATGTAAACCCTCTCGTTTCGAAACGCAGCTTCGAACGACTCGAAAAGCCGGAACTGTCGTGAGCCTATGAGGTCTTCGGCAAATTCCCGCCAAATCGGTACGACGGCTCCCCAGCGCAACGATGACACGAATAGGACCGGCGACAGCAATGACTCGAGGTCGTTCAAGGAGACCTCGACGAGCGCACCGCTGGGAATTTGTACGGTGATTCGATCACGATGATTGGCGAATTTTGGCATCTGCTCCGGCAGAACGACTCCTGCGAGCGTCCTCGAGCTGCGCCCTCACGTTGGTCCAGGTAGAATTGGTGACCGGTCTCCCGACGCAAAGTTTCTGCAAAGTGGTATCTCGCTCTTGCTGCCCTTCGGTCGGTCTAAATCCGTGCGCAAGCGCTAAGCGTCGCGTAACGAAACCTCCTGGTAGCTGGTTCAGTCGAATAAGGGCGGGCGCCGGGCGGCTAATCTCCCGACACATCCGACCCACCAGGTACTCAACTGCCCATTCCGCGGCCAAGTGATCTTCGTCAACGCATATGAACCCGTTGGCGAGGGGATTTGGTCCCCTATGCAGATCCCAAGAAGCTATAGCCAGGACTTCTTCCCCGGTCGTCACCAGGAGTCAACGGCGAGCGCGACCCAACTCCCCCTCAGCCAAAGCATCCGCTATTGATTGGCGGGGTGCGTTAATCTGCTCTAAGAAAGCGCGAGCCTCGCCCGCGGTCTTGGCCGTCACCTCCGTAACTCGCACGCTCGCACCTGAGATGCCGCCGCGTATCGTGGCGCCGCTCTCTGGACCCGCAGGCTCGACGTTCGCGGAAAATTCGCCAACGCCGAGCACGTCGATCCCATGATTTCTCCGAAGCGATTCTCGTGCGCGAAGAATGGCCTTCTCGCCTGTTATGAATCCGGCGACGCCATGGTGAATCGCGGTGGCAAGGTGGACGAGATCCGATTGATCTTGCGGAGACAAGCGGTCCAAGGCTGCCCTCTCCGGAAACACCTCGTTCTGGAGCGCCAGAATCGTGCCGCGACACTCTAGTTCAGGCGGGCGCGGCAGGCATGGGAGCTCGAGAGCTAGCGCCAAGAGCGGATCGCTTGGATTAGGAATCGAGGATCGCCGGAGTTCCTCTATGAACTCTTGCGTGACCGCCAACCGTACGAAATTCATGAACCCGGCCCTTACAACCGGGCCCACCTCCTTGGCGTTCGGCCAGGCGTTTCACCAAGTCGAACAGAACGTTGAGGTCGAGGACGTAGAGCGGCGCTTGGGTCGAGAGCCGATTCAGAAGCCGCAGGTCCGCGCGGTCGCAGTACGCGACGGGGTTCGTAAGGGAAAAAAGATTGGGCGTGTCGAGATCTCGTGCGAACACGTTCAGAGACCGGCCTCTGGCAGCGCCGCCCTGCCTCGTTCGCACGACGTGGAAGCCTATCCGCTTCCAGAAAGCGTTAGACTGAACCAAATCCGCCGCAACGTTGGCAGTGATGCTTATGTAGTGGTCCGCCTCCATCTCATGAACGAAATCTTCCACGAGTCGGCGACCGACGCCTTTCTCCCGGTAGGACGGTGAAAGAAAGATTTGGAAGACTCGCGCGCGCGGGTAGGCTCCGCCGAACAACAGATGTCCAGCGTAGGTTTGCCTTTGACCTTCCACGGCCAGAGCAACAAGCAGTTTTCCTTGTTCCGCTGCCTCTCGATAAACGCGGTCTGGGAGGAAGCCTAGCGCTTCTCTGTTCGCATCGGCCTGTTCCCGCACGACATCGATGTAGGGCATCGCTTGATGTCTATCTGAAGCGATCGTGATCTTCATAAGGACTGAGTGCTGAGGGCGATGCCGGGAACATCTCGGATAGGCCGTCAGCGAATCATTCCCGATCACTGTTGGCGATTATCTACAGACCGAGCGTGAGCCTAGACCCAACAGGTCTGCTGCATTTCACGGCGCGCCTCGCTTCCCCAACCCGCTCTCGGCCAAGCGGTAGAGGGCTTCAAACGCGGTGGGGGTGGGGCAAACGCCGTACTACTACCGGCGCGGACGAGCCAGTTGCTGCCGCAGATGCCCGCCGCCCTCGGAGGGTGTCCGGATCGCTTGCGGATCCCGCTAGGTGGCGATGCGAGCGACGACCGCGGGGATTCGGCTGCGGGTCGAGCGGCCGGACAATCCGGCGGCTTCGAGGCGCTCCATGTACTCGCGCACGACCAGGCGGATGAACTTCGCGGTGGCGATCCGTCCGGCGCCGATCTGCGCGGCCTCAAGCCCGCCGCCGCAAATCACGATCATCGGCTCGAGCAGACTCGGGACTGCCGAACAGGGCGACCATCACGTGCTCGGTCTGATCGAGATACTCCTCGATCGCTACTTTCTGTGCGGGCCGATGAGACAGAAGGTAGCGCAGAGCGCCGAGGCCGTAGGCGACTTGGCGCCCCGCATCCTGCATCGCGAAGCCCATCAGGACGCGATCGGCCTTGCGGGGCGCGAAAGCCGCGGCCTGCCGGAACACCGCGAGCAGGAATCCCGCCAGCGACAGATTGATCGAGAGCGAGCCCTGCGGGTAGGTTTCCGCCCAGAGCCACTCCTTAAGCCCCTGCTCCGCCGTTGCGCTCGCGCGCTTGAGTCCCTGGCCGCCCATGAGCGCGCGCTTGCGAAACGCCTCCAGCAGCCGCGCCCAGTCGAGCATCTGGGCGCACATGAAGCTCTTCAGTTCGAGGAACTCCTGATTGACCAGTGGAACCCATCGCGAAGGAAAATCGAGCGAGACCAGCGCGCACTCCTGCAGGAAGGTATAGAGCTGGGCACAGGCCGCTTCGACTTCCGGGCCGGGCGCGTCCGGCGCGGTCCAGGGCACATCGATCGCCGGCGCCCATCGCCGCGACTTGTCTTCCTCGTAAAGGTCCGCGACGTTGTCGGACCAGACCTCGGACTTGCGATTGACCAGATAGCCCATGTCAGGCAGCTTGCCCCACTTCTCGCTGCCGCGGGCGGCCATCGACTGGTGGCGGCGCAGGTCCTCGGGAACATCGGTGTAGCCGTAGCTGCCAACGTCGAGATCGCGATAGGTCAGACCGCGCCGATAGTCGGCGGGCTTGCCCTTGATGCGTTCGGTGTTGGCGTCGTACCAGTGCAGGGTCAGGTGCCCCTGCATCACCTCCTGCATCGCGTTCAGGATTTCCTGGTCCTGCGTGTAGTCCTTGTCGGCGTAAAAGGCCATCGCAACTCCGTCAGATCTTCAATCCCGCCTGCTCGGCGGCGGCCTTGCCCATCTGGTACATCATCCAGAGCTTGGAGCGCTCCTTGCGCTCGGGCATCCCGCACTTGTCGAGCCGCTCGAAATGCTCTTCCATCTGCTTGAGCTGGAACTGGGTCGTGATCCGGATTCCCTTCTCGATGTTCTCCGGCTTCAGTCCGCCGCCCGCCAGCACGATGAAGCTCTCGGTCAACTCGGTGGCGGCGCCGGCAGCGAACGATATGTTCTCGGCTTCGTCGAGATGCTTGTGCAGGATCTCGCGCTTCTCGGGGAAATTCTCGAGCACCCACTTGAAGTGCTGCATCCCGTAACCGACGTGACGGGCCTCATCCTGCATCACCAGCCGGAAGATCTTCTTGTCCACGTCGGTCGGCGAGAGGTACTCGCTGAAACGGAACATCGTAAGCACGTTGCCCTCGGCCACCAGATGCAGCGCCACCGACATTTCGCTGAACGAGTCGGCGTCGCGTAGATGCTTGAGCGCCATCTCGTTCATCGGACTGGCCTTCATCAGGCCCCATCCGGTCGTCAGTGCGCGCTTGCGGAAGACCTCCGCATGGCGCGCCTCGTCCATGCACTGCGACGCGATGAATGCGCGCACCTCGATGAACTCGGGATTAAGCCGCGGCAGCCACTTGGCCGGTGTGTCGGTCGCGATCATCTCGACTTCGGTCAGGAAGGTCATCAGTTGCGACAGCGATTTTCCGATCGCCTCGGGCAGCTCGGCGCCTTCCAGGCGCTCCCACGGGATATCGGTGGTCGCGTTCCACTGGCGGGTGACGGCCTCCTCGTAATAGCCCTCGGTGTTGAAGGCCCAGAGCTCGCTCTTGCGCGAGACTTCAGGCTGCGCGTCCGGCAGCCCGGGCGGAATCTCCGCGCCGCGCGGCGCGTACGATCGGTTCTCGCGCACCTTCTCGGGCACGTCGCTGAAGCCGTAGGTGCCGAGGTCGAGATCGCGATAAGTCAGCCCACGGCGAGCGTTCTGCGGGGACGGCTTGATCTTCTCCGTCCGGGCGTTCATCCACGACAGATCGAGCTCGCCGGTACGCATCGTATACAGCCACTTGTCGGCGAAATTCTTGTCGTCGAGGAAGTTGGTGGTTGACAGGTAACTCATCGGATTCGTCCTCCGCGATTGCCCCTCTATTGCCGCCATTCAAGCGAGAGAAGACTGACGAAAGAAATCACTTACCTCGCCTGGTTGAAACTCACGTCGATGCCGCTGCTCAAATCGAAGAACTCCTGTATCGATTCCATGAAACGATACAGTTTGTCGTGACCGTCGGGGCCGTCGTAGGTGACCTTCAACTGCTCGCCGAAATGGGTGAGCGTGTTGATGTCGTGGTTGCTGTCGGCTTCGCCGTAGCGTTTGATGTTTTCGATCATCTCGCGCCATACGCCCGCTTCGCCCTCGATCGCGAAGTCGACCTGCTTCAAGTCAATGGCATCCACCTCGCGCACGTTCTTGAGTTCGAAGACCTCGAACTCGAGCACGAAGTTTCGCGAGCGTCCGTTGTCGGACACCTTGACGGCAAAGATGGCGTCGATAAAGCCGAGCCGGCGGAAGCGTTCCTGCTCGGCCGCCATGCGGGTCTTCAGCGCCTCGAAGTAGTCAGTTGATGGAAATTTGATCATGACGGGGGATTTCCCAATGCTATTTTGCCGCCTGCTTGGCCGTGCCGGCGGGCAGCTCGTCGGCGATTATCCGGTCGAATTTAGAAGCCGGCTGCGGGCCCAGCACCGGACGCCCATTGATATAAAACACCGGGGTCCCATCGATGCCCAGCGACTTGCCCTCTGCGATGTCCTTCTCGATGCCGCTATCGTACTTGTGCTTGTCCAGGCAATCGTCGAACTTCGCAGTATCGAGCTTCAGCTTCGCGGCCGTCGCCTTCAGGTCTTTGACCACCAGTTTGGTTTGATCCGCGAACAACGCGTCGTGAAACTCCCAGAACTTGCCCTGCTCGCCGGCGCATCGGGTGGCGCGCGCCGCATCCATCGCGTTGGGAAGCTTCGGGGAGGGGAAGTCGGCGAAGACCACCCTCACTTTGTCGCCGTAGGTGTCGCGAATCTGCTTGAGCGTCGTTTCCGAGAGGCCGCTGTAAGGATCCTGATAGTCGGCGAACTCCACGATCGTCACCGGAGCCTTGCTCGGCCCCAGCGATGGGCGGCCGTCAACTTCAACGTCGAAGCGCGGCGGTTTGAGCAGTAGCTTGTAGCCATGCGCGGCGCGCAGCTTGTGCATCAACTGATCGCGCAACTGCTGCCGCTCGCGATCCATGAAAGCAGAGAGCAGCGCGGGCTTGGCCTGGTCGAAAGTCTCGTAGGGCCAGGCCCTTGAACTGGTCGTAGGCCTTGTGGAGGTCCGCGTCGGAAGGCTGCGTGACCTTGTCATCGATTTGTTGTTTCAGATATTCGGCCGGGCTCAAATGCGCCTTTTTGGCCGCCTGCTCTACCAGGAAATCATCGGCCATTTGCTCGACCGCGGTTCTCTTCAGGTCATAGAGCTGGACTTGCAGCGAGGCGAGCTGCGCCCTCAGCTTGCCGTCGATTTGCTGCTCGGTGATATTGTAGTTCCCGACCGTCGCCACGACGGTGTCATTGCTGGCCGCTGCGCGGCTGGTTGCCGGGCGCATGACGGCGCAGAGCCCCACGAGCGCTGCTGTAGTCACGAAGGTTCGGCCAATTGATCTCATCTCGCGAACTCTTTTTCCTCCAAGTTTAATCCTGCCAGCCCCCCCCCGATACTTGTAGCATAGCTGCGCGCCAAGCCGTTATGGATGGGCTTTGGCCACCCGCTCCGCCGAAGGCGACAGCTCCTCATCGATAATCTGCTCGAACTCGCTGGCCGGCTGCGCGCCGGTAAGCGGCCGGCCGTTGATAAAGAAGGCCGGCGTACCGTTCACGCCCAGCGACTCTCCCTCCGCCTGATCGGTGCGGACCGCGTTCTGGTACTTGTTTTGGTCGAGGCAGTTGTCGAATTTCTGCCGGTCCAGTCCGAGCTTGGCGGCTACGGCCTTGAGATCGGCGGACTTCAGGTTCGGTTGCGCGTCGAACAACGCGTCATGGAACTGCCAGAACTTGCCCTGATCGCCGGCACAGCGGGCGGCCTCCGCAGCGGGGAGCGCGTTGGGATGAAACGAGAGCGGGAAATCCATGTAGACCAGGCGCACCTTGTCGCCATATTTGGTGCGCACGTCCTTGATCGAATCCTCCGACTTCTTGCAGAACGGGCACTGGAAGTCCCCGAACTCGACGATCGTCACCGGCGCGTCCTCGGGCCCGAGCTCCGGATGGCCCTCGGCGGCGACCTTGAACCGCGGCGGCTTAAGGTTAATCTTGAGCGGCTCGCCGGCGCGCAGGCTGTCCAGCAGCTTCGCGCGCTGCTCAGAGGCCTCTTGTTGTCTGAGGAAGGCGATCAACTGCGCTTTGACCTTCTCGTACGGCTGCGGTATCTGAGCCTTGTTCGCTTCGTAGAACTTTTTGGTGTCCGCGTCGCTCGGGGTAGCCGTCTTGTCCAGCACTTCGCGCTTCATGTAGTCGGCCACGCCCAGCTTCGCCTTGCCGGCGGCCTGCTCGATCAGGTAGTCGTCCGCCATCGACTCAATCGTTTTGCGGCGGAGGTCGTAGACTTGGCTCTCCATAGCGGTGAGTTGGGCCTTGAGCCTCGAATCCACCTCCTGTTGCGTGATCGGATGGCTTCCGATGGTCGCTATGACGCTGCCCTGCTCGGCCGATGCGGCATACGCCGGCATCGCGAAAATCGCCACCCATACAGCAACGAGCCTCTGAAATCTGTTCATGCCTGCCTGGTTCCCATTTTGATGGCCCGAATCTAGCACGGAACGCCGCCGCATGTCTGCGGCGCCTTTAGGGCCTCGCGCTACGGTCCCAAACCATTGATTTGGCCATACGACTTGATTTAGCCACGACTCCCCACTGGAAGCCGCTTTGGTTTCGGTTCAGGCCACGGCTGCTATCGGGCGGCTTCAGAATTGGCCGAATCATCGGCCAATCCGGCACTTTGGCGTTAATGGCCAAACTGCAGCAGCGCCGGCGTATCCCTCGCTATTCCCTGACGCCGATCGCTCTGGCACAATAATTCCTCACTTCCGCGGTCGCGCCGAATCGGCGGACCGCTTTTGCTTTTGGCGCGCTGGCGGCGGAATCAATCCCCTGGGAGCGCGCTTCGGGGGACCGGGGCCGGTTGGATCGCTCGTATGAAGTCCGAGGCCATCCGAGGCAGTCTCAGATCGCGGCTGGTGGGCAACTCGCCGACGCTGCGTTTCCTGAGCTACGTGCGGCCTCATCTGTGGCTGGTCGCGGGCGGCTCCGTGATGGGCATCCTGAAGTTCGTGCTGCCACTGGCCTTCCCGCTCGCGTTCAAATACGTGTTCGACGTCCTCTTGATCCCGCAGCCCAGGCTCGAAGCCGTCAACGCGCTAATCGATCGATGGTGCCTTGCGCTGGCGCACGCGTTCGGTCTCGCGCCGACGGCGTCGGGCAAACTGGCCGCGCTGAGCGGCGCACTCGCCGCGCTCTTCCTGGTGCAGGCGATTGCGACCTACTACCGCAACTATTGGGCGAGCAGCGCCGGCCATCGGCTGATCTTCGATCTCCGCTACGCGCTGTTCCTTCATATGCAGCGGCTCTCGCATTCGTTCTTCGATCGCAACTCGTCGGGCGCGATCGTCTCGCGCTTTACCAACGATATCCAGCAGGCGCAGAACTTCGTCGGCGCCGCGATGATCAACATCTGGATGGATGGGGCGTCGCTGGGCTTCGTGGTGTGGATTCTGTTCGTGCTCGACCGGCGCCTGGCCTGGATCTCGCTCTGCGTCGTACCGTTCTACGTGGTGCTGATCCGCGCCCTTTCGCCGCGGATCCGCGAGGCCAGCCACGAGTTGCAGGAAGTGGTCGAGGAATTCTCGGGCGAGCTCCAAGAGCAAGTCGCAGCCGCCACCACCGTCAAGTCGTTCGCGCGCGAGGAACACGAGGCCAAGCGCTTCAGGAACCGCACCAGCGAAATCTACGACGTGACGATCAAGAGCGTGAAGCTCGCCTCGACGCATCAGATGTTCACCGAGTTCATCACCCGGGTCGCGCCGCTGGTGGTGATCTGGTCCGGCGCGCTGATGATCCTGCGCCGCAAGATGGCGCTCGGCACGATGGTCGCCTTCTATGCGTACCTCGCGGCGCTCTACCTGCCGCTCCAGCGCTTCTCGGAGCTGTCGATTATCGTTTCGAGCTCGTTGGCGGCGATCGATCGGCTGTTCGCGTTCTTCGACGTAGTACCTGAAGTTGACGACAAGCCCCGCAGCGCGCCGCTACAGGTTGCGCGCGCCGCGATCACCTTCGACCGGGTGAGCTTCGCTTATCCGGCGCCCGGCAACGGCGAGCTGCGCGAGGTGCTGCACGCGGTCGACTTTCAGATCGAACCCGGCGCCACGGTCGCGCTGGTGGGACGCTCGGGCGCGGGCAAGACCACGCTCGCGGGACTGATCCCGCGCTTTTACGATCCCAGCGCGGGCCGCGTCCTGATCGACGGTACCGACGTCCGAATCGTAACGCTCAAGTCGCTCCGCGATTCGGTCGGGATCGTGCCGCAGGACGCGGTGCTGTTCAGCGCCAGCGTGCGCGAGAACGCCCAGTACGGGCGCCCGGGCGCATCCGACGCGGCGGTGTGGAAAGCGCTGGAGCAGGCCAACATCCGGGCCTTTATCGAGTCGCTGCCGGACGGGCTCGACACGATGATCGGCGAGCGGGGCATGAAACCGTCAACCGGACAGCGCCAGCGCCTCGCGCTCGCGCGCGTCTTTCTCAAGGATCCGCCGATTCTGATCCTCGACGAGGCGACCTCGGCGCTGGACTCGGAGGTCGAGAACCTGATTCACGACGCGATTCGCCGCCTGATGCGCGGGCGGACCTCGGTGCTGATCGCGCATCGGCTCGCGACCGCGGTCGGCGCCGACGTAATCGTCGTGCTCGACCAGGGGCGGGTGGTTCAGACCGGGACCCATCAGGAACTGCTCACGCGCGGCGGCGTGTATGCGCAGCTCTACCACGAGCAAACCCGCAAGCTCGAGATCGCTCCCGAACACATCACGCGCCGTCCCGGCTCTCTGATGGCCGCCGGCCCGGAAGAAAAGGGCTAGCGCGCCGCCGGATTTCCCGTCGCGATTGGAATCGCGCAAGGACGCGGGCCGGCTTAAATCCCGCCGGCGTCGGCCAGCGCACAGCGCAGCTTGAAGAAGTGGATCATCAGGGTGAGATACCGTATCCGCCACGACGCGGTGAGGCCGTCGCTGCCCAGATCGATACGATACTGCGGGTCGATAGCCGACAACGCCGCCCGCATCTGGCCGGCAAACCCTGCGTCGGCGGGGCCGCCGCGCCGCGAGTTGCCGGGGCCGAGGATCTGCTTCACCTTGGGGTAGCTGTAGGCCGAGAGCGCCACCACCGCATCGGAGAACAGTTCCTCCTCCTGCGCGAGATGCGCCGCGAAGATGTTTCCCATCGCCGCTTGTTCGGCGCAAGTGCCGCCCCCGATCGCGTTGTACACGTAATGGCCGAGTTCGTGTCCGATCGTCGCCGCAACTGCGCCCGGGTCGTGCGCGGTGTTCAGGTAAATCACGAACTTGTTGCGGGCGTCGAGCTTCGCCGCGCAGGAAAATCCCCACAGCGACAGCCCGGTGTCCTGCATATAGGGCTGGGCGTTCACGACCACGTCGCCCCATCGGAACACCTTGCGCAGTTGATGCACGTTCTGGCGATCCTGCCAGCATCTCCAGATGTGCCGGTAGGGCGTGATCAGGTTTTCGACCACCCGGATCAACTCGTGAGTCAGGGAATTCGATGGGAAGCCGGGCGCCTCGCGGTAGTCCGCCGCCAGCACCGTCCGCAGGTCGGCCATCGGATGCTCGTACTCGCCGGGCGTCGCGGTCGCGGGCAGGTTCAGACCGTCGAGCAATCGTTCGATCAGGGCGTCTTCGCCGGGTTCGACCGGGCCGGGTAGAGATGAGTACACGATGTCATTTTTTACTCCATTGAGTTTATTAAAGCAAGGCGGCGGAGCAGGGCGTTCAGGCGTAGCCGGCCGGGCCGGGCCGCCAGGCCGCGCGCTGGCCGGACGCGCCGTCTCCAGTGGTGTCTCGCGGCCGGACCGGAAGCCGTCATAATGTAGTATTATATTACCAAAAGTGGACACTCGGTCCCTGGCTTGCGACAATCGATTGCCGCTCCCGCCAAAGGGCCGCTCGGCTATAAGACCAGCCTTTGGGCTACTTGAGGCGCTTCGTCGCAAGGTGGGACGTGGCGTGTGTCTTGCTCCGGCAGCGGGTCATGTCGCTGGTTGACACTGAGCGGGGAGGAGATATGGAAATCGACGGGAAGTTGCCGGAGTATGGCGGACTGGTGTCCTCAGCCGCGGCGGAAGGCGGGAACGGATCGGAGCAGGAGTGGATCGATCTCGACCGGTTGGGCTCTGGTTGCTCCTACGTGGCCGGGATCGTCGTCCGATCGGCGCACATGCGCGAGGTGGCGAGGATCATCGCGCGGCTGGGCCCGTACAAATCGACGGTCCTCATTCAGGGTGATTCCGGCACCGGCAAGGAGGTGGTCGCGCGCGCGCTGCATCTGGCGGGTACGGCGCCCAAGGGCCCATTCGTCACCTTCAACTGCTCTAACCTGGTCGAGACGCTGGCTGAGTCGCAACTGTTCGGACACGTCCGGGGCGCATTCACCGACGCGCGCGAAGACTCGCTCGGCTATTTCCGCTCGGCCGCTGGCGGCACGCTGTTTCTCGACGAGGTCGGCGAGCTGCCGCTGAGGCTCCAGCCCAAGCTGCTGCGGGTGGTCGAGAGCAAGGAAGTGCAGCCGGTCGGCTCGGCGCGGGCTTATCAGGTCGATGTCCGGATCACGGCCGCGACCAACCGCGATCTGCGCGACATGATGCGGGCGGGCCAGTTTCGCGACGATTTGTATTATCGGCTCAACGCCACGGCGATTACGATTCCGCCCCTGCGCCAGCGCCACGAGGCGATCGACGCGCTGGCGGCGCATTTCATCGAGCACTCCAACCGCCTACTCGGCAAGGCGGTCAAATACCTGTCGCGCCGGGCGCTCAATCTGCTGCTGGCCTACGAATGGCCTGGCAACGTGCGCGAGTTCGCCAACGCTATCGAGAGCGCCGTGATGCTGGCGGAGCGCGACCGGATCGATGTGGCCCATCTGCCCGAGTACCTGCGCAAAGCGTCCGGCCCGCAGACGGTGAATCTGACCGAACACGCCGCTCCCGAGCAACGCCGCGAGGAGCCCGTGCCGTCGCCTGCGCAGCCCGATCGCGAGCCGGCGCCGGCGCGAGGCCAGTCGCTCGACGAGGTAATCAAGCACACGCTCTTGCGCTCGCTGGAAGAGACCAGCGGCAACCGCCGGCGCGCCGCCGAGATCCTGAAGATCTCGCGCTCGACGCTCTACCGGATGCTCGCGCGCTACGAGCTGGCTCACATGATCCATCCCCGCGGCTACCATCATGTAGAGTCGGACCTGCTGGGCCCCAAGCCATCCCAGCTCCTGACGCTGCGGCGCGCGGCGCCGCGTGGCGACAGGGCGGTTGCAAAGGTCCGCACCCGGCCAGATGATGGGCTTGGTGAGGTCATCGGCTTCATGACGGGCTTGGCGCGCTTGCCGATGCTGTCAGCGATCGCGTCGGCGGTCGCGATGGGCTTGATTGCATCGTCAAGGCCGGCGCGCTCCGGCGATTCCGGCCCGCCCGCGGATTTGGTGCGGCTCGAGCGGCTGGTTGGCCTCCGGGTCGCGCACGCTCGCGACCAGGATCTGGCCGGGGCCGAAGACCGCAAATCGTACCTCCAGGCCCAGCAGGATGACGCCTTGGGCGAGCAGGCGCTCAAGGCCCGCGACTATGACAAGGCGATGAGTTACTTCCGGCAGGCCAGCGGCGCGCTCGACGCGCTCGAACGAGTCAGCAAGTGAAGCTCCGGGCAGGTTAGCGTCGCGGGTGCGGGCGCTCGCCGCCGCCCGCGACCACATTTTTCGCCCAGCGCGGCCTCTGATATCTTCAAAGCAGAAGCTCAAACAGAAGCTGCAGATGATGGCGGGCTCCGAGCAAATCTGGTTGGAGGCTGTGCGCACCTTGGAGCGCGGCAAACGCTTCGCGCTCGCGACCGTGATCAATGTGCGCGGGTCCACGCCGCGCGAAATCGGCGCGAAGATGATCGTTCGCGACGACGGGCAATTCGGCACCATCGGCGGCGGCTGCGGCGAGGCCGAAGTTTTCCGCAAAGCTCAAGTATTACTTCAAGAAGGCGAGGGCGCGCGCCTTACCGAGGTCGACCTGACCGGCGATTTCGATCAAGCCGAACTCGGCGCCTGCGGCGGGATCATGGACGTGTACATCGACCTCTGGTCGCCGCGCGCCGACCTGCCGATAGCGCGCAGGCTGGCCGAAGCGGCGGGCCACGACGCGCCCGCGGCGCTGCTGACGCTGATCGACGGCGGCGAGCGCGCCGCGGCGAACGCCGGCGCACGATCGCTGATCGAGCCCGGCGGCGAAGGCGCGCCTGTGATGCCGGTCGAAGTCTCGCCCGCGATCCTCGATCAGCTCGCCGAGCGCACCCGCGAGGCGATACCCGGACTGTTCGAGATCGACGCGGGCTCGCTCCGGCCCGTGACGCACGTCGAACGCAATGGCGCCCCGCGCTTGTTCATCGATCCGGTCGCGGGCTCGCTCAGGCTCATAATCGCCGGCGCCGGTCATATCGCGCAGCCGCTCGCGAAGTTCGGCAAGCTGCTGGGCTTCAAAGTTACGGTGATCGACGATCGCGCCTCGTTCGCGAACCGCGAGCGGTTCCCGACCGCCGACGAAATTATCGTGCGGCCGTTTGGGGCGGCGATCGAGTCGCTGAAGCTCGACGCGTATTGTTACCTGGTCGCGGTGACGCGCGGACACGCTTTCGACCAGGAAACCGTTCGCGCCGCGCTGAAAAATTTGGCCGCGTCAAGCGGCGGGTTCATAGGCGGGTACGTAGGAATGATCGGCTCGCGCCGGCGCGTCAAGGCGACGCTCGAACGGCTTGAGGGCGAGGGCGTCGCGCCGGAGCTGCTCGATCGCGTGCACGGGCCGCTCGGACTCGATATTGGCGCGGAAACGCCCGAGGAGATCGCGTTGGCGATCGTCGCCGAGATGGTCCGCGAGCGCCGGCTCGGCGTGCGCGACCGATTTTCGCTGGGCGTCAAGCTCGGCCGTCTGAAGCCTTTCGCGCCGTGACCTTCGGCTCGCGCAGTATCGAGGGAATTTTGCTCGCCGCCGGCGAGTCGCGCCGGATGGGATATCCCAAGCCGCTGCTGGAAATCGACGGCCGCACTTTTGTCGATCGCCTGAGCGCCGCGATGCTCGAATCGGTTTCGCGCCTCATTATAGTTTTGGGCGCGCATGCCGAGCGGGTGCGCCGCGCGATTCCAGGTGATGATCCGAGAATCGTCGTAATCGAGAATCGCGACTATGCTCGCGGCCAGTTGTCTTCGCTGAAGGCCGGGCTTAGCCAGGTTAGCCCCGAAGCCCGCGCCGTGATGGTTCATCTGGTGGACCATCCGGCGGTCAGCGCGGCCACTTTCGCGGGGTTGATCGCGGAGTACGAGCGCTCCCGCAAGCCGATCGTGATCGCGCGTTTCCGCGCCCGCCGGGGCCATCCGGTGATTTTCGATCGCTCGGTCTTCCGCGAGCTTATGGACGCGCCGCTCGATCAGGGAGCGCGCGCGGTGGTCAACGCCGATCCCGTGCGGGTAGGCTACCTGGAGGCCGGCGATCCCGCGATTGTGATGGACCTCGACACGCCGGAGGACATGCAGCGCGCGCGGCTTCCACTTCCACCGCCCTCGCGGTAGGCTTTTGGCAGGGCCCGCTAGGCTTATCTAGGCTTATCAGGGAAAGGCTCGGCTTTGCTCGCCGATTTGGCCCGCATTTGGCAAAGTAGAACGCCAAAGTAGAACGCGACGATGAAGCGTAACCCGCCGCCGCCTGACACGTATTCAGGTAAAGAGATGGAAGCAGCGCTGGCAGAAAGATTCGAGCCAGGCGCCGCCCCGGCTTCGAGCGACGAACAGTTGGTCGTCGAGGTGCTGAGCGGGCGGCATGCGGCTTTTGCCGAACTGGCTTCGCGCCATCGCCAGCGCGTCGAGCGGCTATGCAGGCGCTTCTTTGCCGATCCCGAGGTGGTGCGGGACCTCTCCCAGGAGAGCTTCATCAAGGCATTCACGGGCCTCAAGGGCTACCGCCTCCAAGAGACCTTCGCCGGATGGCTGCGCGCGATAGTGGTGAACGTATGTTACGACGAATTGCGCCGGCGCCGGCGCCATCCGGAGGAATCGGTCGCGGATTTCAGCTCGCCGGCAGTCCGCAACTGGGCCGAGTTGGTGTTGACGGCCACGCCCGAGGAGATTGTCGCAGCGGCGGAGACCCGGCGCGAAGCCTACGATTTGGCGCATCAACTGCTCGACTCGCTCAAGGTGGAGGATCGCACGGTGCTCCTGCTCCGGGAGAGCGAGGAGATGAGCGTCGCTGAGATCGCGAAGGTCGTCGGATGGAGCATAGCCAAGGTAAAGATTCGTGCGTTTCGCGCCCGTCAGGCGATGCGCAAGCAGGCCGAGCGGATTCTGGCGGCGCGTGGACGCAAGGGCGCACATGAACTGCTTTGAGGCCAGAACCGGATTTGGCGCCTTCTGGCGCAAGACGCTGGAGCCTCGTGCGGCATTCCTGGCTCATCTGAAAGATTGCGCGGGATGCGATCGCGCGTTTCGGGCCTTCGCGTTGACCGCGCCCTTGCTCTATGCCGACACGATTCCGGTCCAACGTGCGACGCCGTCGGGTCTGCGCGCGATTCGGCCCGCCTCGGCAATCAGGCGGGTCGGAAATTCGCGGCGCGGATTGGGAGCGATGTGCGCGATGGCCGCGGCGATCGTCGCGGCCGGATTCGCCGCTTATCTTTCGGCGGCGATGCCGCGCCAGACGCTCGACGACGCGCTCAGCAATTCTTCCGAGACGACCAGCGACTCGGCGGGTCAGGAGGATACGCTGGTTTCGTTGAACGACTTTGCCCGCTAGAAGCGACCGGCTCTTCGTCGCGCTCGCCGTACTGGCGGGCCTGTTGATCGGGTTTGCCGCCAGCACGCTGGCCTATCGCTACCGCTGGCTGCGCGTGCCACGCGGAGGGCTGATGGAACGGATGGACCGCGTGCTGAAGCTCACGCCGGCCCAGCACGATCAGATAGTTCTGGTGCTGGATGAGACGCGCTCCAAAATGGAAGAGTTGCGACGCGACTCGGAACGCCAGCGCCGCGAGCTACTGAGCCAGACCTCCGACAAGATCCGCTCAATACTCACTGCCGAGCAGCAGAAGGACTTCGAGCGGTACTTCAGGCTCGAACACGCCGGCATGCACCATCATGAGATGGGTTCGCCCGGATTCATGGGTCCGGCCGACACGGGCCCGCCAGACGTGGGCCATCGTTCTCCGCCCCCGCCCCCGTAGCGGAGGGTCTTCTATCTGGCGTAGCGGGTTGTGTCGGCGGCGGCCGGTTCAACGTCTAATGACGTCGCGACAATCGCCGATCCCCTAGCGGAACCCAACAGGCCCTTTGCCGCCCGCACAGCCACCTTCCCTTGCCGGATGGCAAACGCATTGCTCCCGAGCAGTCCCCGAGAGACCGTCTCTTGCCATTTTATATAGCCTTATACATATTATCTAACATGGACCGTGACCCAGACCCATCGTTTACCCCGGAAATGTGCCGGGCTGGCCGAGCACTCCTCGGCATCAGTCAAGCTCAATTGGCCCGGCAAACCCACGTCTCGCGGCTCACCATCGCTTACTTCGAGCGCGCGGCGCGCAAACCCATTCCGGCCAATCTCGCCGTCATTCGGTCGGCTCTTGAGGCGGCCGGCATCGCCTTCGTCCCAGGCGGCGCCGTCCTCCGCGACGCAACCGTGCCTTCCACAACCGCCAGCTCTCAAAAACTTCCCACGGTTCTTCACATTCTCCGCGCTGCCGCGCCGCGTCTTCAGCAACTCGGCGTCAAACACCTCTCCCTGTTTGGTTCCACAGCACGCGGCACCGAGCGCCCTGACAGCGACATCGATCTGCTTCTCGACCTCGACGCGCAACGATGCATGGACCTACTCGACTACGCAGGGATAGTCGCCGAGATCCAAAAGCTGGTTCCACAAAAGGTCGACGTCGCTCGACGCGATAAACTCAAATCCCACGTCGCCCCCGATGGTCTTCGAGACGAAATCCATGTCTTCTAGCGACCCCAAACGCCGCCTGCGCGATATTCTCGACAACATCGCGCGGATCCGTTCCTACGTGCAGGGTATCGCCGCACCGCAACTCGGCGCCGACCACAAGACCCAGGATGCCGTCGAGCGCTGCTTGGAGCGGATTTGCGAAGCCGCGCGAAAACTCGGCGATATCTTTGACACGAAATACCCAGAAGCGGAATTCGAAAAACTCCGTCAGCCTCGGCAGCGTGCTCCGCCACGATTACGACGATATCGACACCGACATGCTTTGGCGCTCGGTCACCGAACGTCTCGACCCCCTCGAAGATGCTTGTCGCCGCGAGCTTGCCGAGACCCCGACATGACCCCGCTCAAGGATAAAGGCGAGCGCGGTACGAGTATGTGGCCCTTTGGAAGTTAGAGCCTGCCCTGGGCGAGGGTGTCAGCCTGCGCCCATTTTGGGTGCAACGAGTATGAGCCCGCTTTGACCAACCCCGCTACGGCGGGCCGCCGAGCTCGGCGAGCAGCCTTGCGCCTCGGCGGCGACCGCCGAGTCCTTGCCGGTGCCGGAACTGGCCTGCTTCAAGGAGCGCGCCGCCTCGGCGCGATTTCCCTGCTTGGCCATAATCTCGCCGATTCGATATTTTCCCAAGCCAGAAGTTGCGCCCCGATGATTCCCTCCCATTCGATGCGCCGGTCCTGCCGGCTCGAATAGCGCTGCCCGGTTGTTCACTTTGTGTTTTCGTTAGTCAACCGTGTTGAGGCTTTCACTCCGGAGAGCAAGCCTCCGTGGCGTCCCGCGTTGACTGATGTGACTACATGCGATAGCTTGTGACCTCATGAACGTCCCGGTGCGGGAGTTGAAGTCGAAGCTGTCACGCTACCTCAAGCGGGCGGCGGCAGGGCAGGAGGTGACCGTTACCTCGCGGGGGCTTCCGATTGCGCGCCTGGTTCGAGCCGCGCCGCAGTACATGGACAAGGAGCCCGGCCCGGCAGAGATCCAGCGCCGCCTCGCAGCGATGCCGGGAATCATCCTCGGCGAACCCGGCAAGATCAAAGGCTCGAAGCATCCGATTCGAATCCGCAAGGGCGAAAAGACCCTGGCCGAAATCGTCCTCGAAGATCGGCGGTGACTCTTTACCTCGATACCTCGGCGGTGGTGAAACTGTACGCTTCCGAGCCAGGCAGCGCCGAGACCCGGCGGGAAGTGGCAGCGGCGAGCGTGGTGGTGAGCAGCCTGCTCACTTACGTCGAAACCCGCGCGGCGCTGGCGCGAAAGTATAATTTGGGTGGAGTCGTGGCCGCCGCGTTTGAGACCGGCAAGGCAGAATTTGAGGCTGACTGGCGGGTCTTCGTCAAGATGCCGCCCGATTCCGCGATCGTGCGCCGTGCGGGAGACTTGGCGGAACAATTCAGACTCCGCGCTTACGATGCGATTCATCTCGCCACCGCCGAGCGGGTGTTTCGCGAGGTTCAAAGCGAGGTGCGATTCGCGTGCTTCGATGCTGCCTTGAATCGCGCCGCTTCAACCCTCGGATTGGCGCCCGTCACGGGCTGACTCATCCGCGCCAATCCGATGCTGGCCGGCATCGATTCGCTTGATTCACTCCCCGATTCGCCGCTCCTGATGTGAAACGATCAGCGCGCGGAGGCCCGCCGCCAACGCCGCACCGAAGCGTTATTCGAGGCGCAGGCCGGAGAATCGCCGGAAATCATCGCGATTCGCGGTCGCGAGGCTGGCACCCGCTCTGATCGCGGTCGCGGCGATCATGCAGTCCAAAAGCGAGCCTCGGCGCCGTCCCGAATGGTTGAACAGCTCCCGCGGTCTGAATCGAATCCTGCTCAACGAAAGGCTCCGGCTCCCCGACAATCGCCGCCGCCAGCGCAAGTTGCCGCTGGTCCAGAGGACCGCACAGAAACTCGGCCCAGCCGATGGCGCTCATGCCGAGCTTGACGCCATCCGCCATCCAGCGGCGCAACTGCTTGTCTTCGCCGGAACTGGCGTTCAGCGCCCGGATCAGAAAACTCGTATCGAGATGAATTATCGCCTGCGCCATTCGTGACGAGCCGAGGTCTTTGCGCGCTCGTTGCGGACCTCGCGCGACCACTCGTCGCTCCGCCGTCTGGTGAGCTTCACGCTCTTCTGCAGTTCGTCCAGCGCTTGCAAAGGAGACGGCGCCTCGCCGAGCTGATCGCGGGCGACGACCTCAATCGCGCGGCGCAAGACTTCCGATTTCGAGACCTTCCATCGGGCGGCCACCCGGTCGAGTTTGCGGATCGTTTCGACATCCAGAGCGTAGGTCGATTTGATCGACGTTCGGGCCATACCAAGCCACTATACGGCCATACCGTGAGCAGACTCAACATGACGCGAAGATACCCGCCGCCGTCATCGCATCCGATAGTTCCCCGGCCCGAACATGCTCGACCTCAGTTACGGCGGGCCGCCGAGCTCGGCGAGCAGCCTTTGGGCCTCGGCCGCGACCGCCGAGTCCTTGCTGGTGCCGGAACTGGCCTGCTTCAAGTAGCGCGCCGCCTCGGTGCGATTTCCCTGCTTGGCCATGATCTCGCCGATTCGAAGCGCGGCCAGCGCCGAGCCCGGATCGAGCTCGTAGGCCTTGCGATAGTAGGGCAGGGCGTCGTCGTATTGCGGCGGCTTGAACGACAGGTAGGCCTCGCCGATATTCAGATACGCGCTGGTCGCGGCATCGCCCTTGGGCTGATACTTCACGAGCTTTTTGTAGACCTCGACGACTTTGCCGAAGTCCTCACGCGAGTTGTAGTAAAGGCCCAGGTAGAGGTAGGCGTCATTGAGAGTGGGATCGATGTCGGTCGCCTGCCAGAGCAGCTTGACCGCCTGGTCCCCCTGGGTCATCTTGATCGCGGCGTCAACCAGGGCCTGTGCCTTGGCGCGTTCGGAATCCTGGCTGCGCGCCGGCCCGGGCCCGAGCAGCATCAGGCCGAGCAAGACTATCGCTATAACGGCCGCTCCCGAGAGGTCCCATTTCCGCGTCAAGCCGGTTCGCACAACGCATTAGATGCTGGCATGAAAGCCCCGGTATGCAAAGCCGATGTTTACAAAGGCGAGGCATGGCCGTTTCGATCGCGCCAGTAATGGGAACATGAAGACGCGCAGATTGAAGGCCGCCGGCGTCGAGTTGAACTGCCTCGATTACGGCGGCGAGGGCAATCCGCCGATTCTGTTTCTGCACGGCGGCTCGGCGCACGCCCATTGGTGGGATTTCGCGGCGCCGTCGTTCGCCGGCGAATATCACGCGCTCGCGCTCGATCAGCGCGGACACGGTGACAGCGGCTGGACTCAGGACTGGGCTTACGGTTCCCGCCATTACGTCGCGGACCTCGAGGCGGTGATCTCAGGATGGGGCCTGGGAACGCCGGTCGTGGTAGGCCATTCGATGGGCGGGCACAACGCGATTCTCTATGCAGCCTCGCAAACTGCCGCGATCCGCGCGCTGGTTGTGGTTGACAGCACGCCGGATTATTCGCAGCGCGCGGTGGATTTCCTGCGCAGCTTCGCCGATCGTCCGCCGCGGGTCTTCGATTCGCTCGACGAGGCCTGCGCCAATTTCCGGCTTCTGCCGCGCGAGACCAGAGCCACTCCCGAAATTGTCCGCCACGTCGCCCGTGCGGCCTTTCGTCAGAACGGCGACGGCAAGTGGACTCACAAGCTCGATCGCCGCACGCTGATTCGCGAGCCGCTCGACGTTTGGGAGTTTTTGGCGCAAATCAAGTGCCCTACGCTGATCATCAAGGCCAGCAAGAGCCCGATGCTCGATGTCGGCACGGCGCGCCGGATGGCGGAGCGGATGCGCGACGGCCGCGTGGTCGAGATCGGCAATTCGTTCCATCATGTGATGCTCGACAACCCGAGCGCGTTGGCCGCGGCAGTCAAGGATTTTCTCCGGGGTCCGGCGTGAACGAAACCGCATCGATTTTTTCCGGCGCGCCGCATTCTTCCCCCAGGCAGCGCTTTCTGGAGGGATCGCCGCGGCTTCATTACCTGGAGTGGAACCCGCGCGGCGCCGAAACGCTGATTCTGCTCCACGGCAACTCGGCCAACGTGTGGTGGTGGGAGTCCTTCGTGGCGCTGATGCCGCCGCGGTTCCATATCATCGCGATCGACCAGCGCGGCCATGGCGACAGCGAATGGGTCCGGCCCCCGGCCTACTCTCCGGCCAGCTACGCTGACGACCTGGCGCGGTTTGTCGCGGAGCGCGGACTTAAGCGCCCGGTGGTGATCGGTCACAGCATGGGCGGAGTGTCGGTGCTCGCGTTCCTCGAGCGCTATCCGGAGCACGCGCGTGCCGCGGTCGCGATCGATGTCGCGGTGACCTCGAGCCGGGCCCGCGATCGCTTTCTGCGGCGCCTGCGAGTTTTGCCGACCGTAGCCTACGCCGACCTCGCGACCGCAAAGGCGCGGTTTCGCCTGATGCCGTCGGAGGGCGTGATCGCGTCGGCGATCCTGGGCAGAATCGCGGAGCAGAGCCTGGAGCGAACCGAGAACGGACGCTACACGCTGAAGTTCGATCGCGAGAGCTTCTTCGGCAGCGACGGCATAGAAGTGCTCGGCGCGATTCGCTCCGCTCGCGTCCCGATCCTGCTGATTCGCGGCGGATTGAGCCGGGTCATGACCGCCGAAGGCGCTCGGCACGCGCTCGAATCGAATCCACGGGCGCGGCTGGAAGTGATTGCGGGCGCGCATCATCACCTGCTGCTCGAGCGTCCCGACGCACTGGCGGAGATAATCCAAGGGTTCGTAGAGTCGTTGTAGCGGCTATGGCGGACGAATCGCAGCGCGCAACCGACCGTGAGATCGAAGCGGCGGCTCAGATCATTCTCGAGGCCGACTACCCGATCGCGCTCACCGGCGCCGGAATGTCGGTCGAGAGCGGCATCCCGCCGTTTCGCGGCCCGGGCGGGCTGTGGACCAAGTACGGCGAACCGCCGATGAACGGGTTTGAGATTTTCCTGTCCGATCCGAAAAAGGCCTGGCAGCAACGCCTCAGCCGGCGCAACGACGAACTCTACGCGCCGCTGCAACGCGCGAAGCCCAACGCCGGGCATCTCGCGCTCGCGGAACTTGAAACGATTGGCGTGCTGCGTTTCGTGATCACGCAGAATATCGACGACCTGCATCGTCAGGCCGGCCAGAAAGCGCTGGCCGAGATCCACGGTAACTGGAAGCTGATTCGATGCCTCGAATGTGGGTCGCGTTTCCGCCCCGAGGAAGTCAGCCTCGACGTGCTCCCGCCCAGTTGTCCGCGATGCGCCGGGCTGCTGAAGAGCGACACGGTCTCGTTCGGTGAGCCGATTCCGCCCGATGTGCTGGATCTCTGCGCCGCGCAGGCCTCGCGCGCTGATCTGGTGATCGTGGCGGGTACGTCAGCGACGGTCTATCCGGCTGCGGGATTCGCGATCGAAGTGAAGCAGCGCGGCGGCGTGATGATCGAAGTGAATCTTTACGAGTCGGAGCTCGACGCGAGCCTGCGACCTGAGCCTGCGCGGCGGCTCGGCCGACGTGCTGGCGCGGCTCGCGCGCACGATCGCGGACGGCCGCCGCGCCCGGATGCATTGAGGTTGATCAGCGGCTGGGCTTTGGGCGATCATTGGCCGGCGCAAAGCGGTCATGCATGCTCAAGGTCTCGTTGACCGAAAAGGCAGGGCGGCGGTTAAGCGCTGGGAGGGGAACATCGCGTTCGACACTTGGAATGGGAATCGCGTCGCCGAACAGCCAATCGGAGAGGTTGTAACTACCGTCTTAGAACGATTTCGGGGCGGTCCAATTGCGATCCGGCATTTCAACGTGAATTTGGGGCAGGCAAAACAATGGGCGGCCGCGGCTGACACCGATTGGTCTAGCCGAGTGCGGCGCCAACGGACTGTCAGCGAAAGGGGCAATTTGTGGCCGTCGTCCATCTAGCCCTGATTACTCTGGTCGCCGCGACCGAGAAAAGCGAAGATTCGGGGTTCTTCTCAAAACTTTTCGATTTTCTCACCCGCGCTCCCCACACATTTTCCGGAACGGTCCTGCGGTTTTGCGTGCTCGTTATCTTGCTCCTGCTTGTTCTCACAGGATTCCTAAACGCGTTCGCAAAAGCCCTGGAAGCATGGGACAAGAACGGGATTAATTTCCGGGCGCTGCTCAACAAGTTGACAAAGGCTCTCATACGACGGCGTCAGCAGTTCTGTAGAATGCTCGCTAGTGATCTCGCGACGCTCGCGAAGGCGGAAAGTTGGAACGATCAAAACTTTATCGATCTCGAAGCCGAGGTCGAAATCGAGGGCGGCTACTATCCAACGATCTTCCGGAAGATAGTGCGTCGACCCGCTTTCGGACTGCGGCGGCTTCCGTCACTAATGGAGGCCCTCGAATCTAGTTCTGAAAGATCAATGCTTATTGTGGGAGAACCGGGAAGTGGCAAGAGCGTGGCCTTGCGGCATCTAGCCACCCAAATGGCGGAAATAGGCATGCGATCGGGAAGGCCGACGGCACCTATTCCGCTCTACCTAAATCTGAAGGAAATCTCATCACCGCGTTCCGGCAGTCTTGATGCTGAATTTGTGAAGCAGTTCGTCTTCGACAACATACGCCGAGGAGACAGTGATACCGTCGCATACCTGAGCGAGAACTGGGCCAATTACAGAGCCGAAGGGACATGGGTGTTTCTATTCGACTCATTTGACGAAATCCCCGAAGTTCTTCACGCCCCGACCGGCAGCCCCATTATACGGGAGTACGCAGAGGCGATCAGGCAATTCCTCGACAGCAGCGGCTGCCGGGGCCTTGTCGCTTCCCGCGAGTTTAAAGGACCCGACGCACTGCCGTGGAAAAAGCTGCGCATTCTGCCGTTAACGGAAGAGCGCCAAGCGGCTCTTGTCGAAAATACTTTCTTGAGTCCGGAACAGAAGGATCTGATTCGGCGACATATAGCTTACGGTGGCAGCGGATTAAACAACAATCCGATGTTTCTTAACCTTCTGTGCCGCTACGTGAAGGAGTTAAATCAGGTCCCCCTCAACGATTATCAACTGTTATCCGGGCATATCCAGCGGCTTGCTCATAGGGATGCGGATTACCTCCAGCGGCGATACGGTTATTCAGCGGAGCAACTCTTGCAAGGGGCCGAGCACGTCGCAGTTTTACTCGCAACGACTCCGCAACTCGGCCTTGCACCCACCTCAGACGAGATGGCAAACGCTGCGCGTGGGGAGTGGGATCAAGAGACCCTGGCAAAGCTTCTCGCCGCGCTCGTGGATGTCAAAATCGGTCGAAGCGACGTGCGAGAGGCAAAGCAGGGCGATCAGCGATTCACTTTCTCCCACCGCAGGTACCAAGAGGCCCTGTTTGTACTCTATCTGGCTAAGCGCAGCGATGTCGTATCTACGCGCGATCTTCTGACGGACGATCGCTGGCGCGAATACGCGGTCACCTTCCTCCAAAGCCAGCCGATGGCGACAGTTCAACCGATGTTAACGGCTGCGTCCGGGCTCTTGGATGAGTACGCTGACGGCCAGGCGTATGTTCAGGAGGGGATCGGCGGTTTAACGCTTACCTACTATGAATGGAACAACCACCGGGCAATTTCCCTTCTTGGCTTGCTTCAAGAAGGCCTCGTAAACCGATTACGTGACCTCCCTGAATGTCTGCCAACGGCAGTCGCACACTTCCTCGGACCCCGGTGGATGAACGGTGACCTGTACGACCGAGGCATGGTGATTCGACTAGGGGGACTTTTGCCAGACTCGGTCCTGCAGGAGCATCTGGCTTATGGCATTTCGCTTGGAGCAAAAGCTTTGCAGAATGTCGCCTTTCGACAGGCCATCTTCCTCGCAGAGATCCCAGCCAAGCTGGCATGGTGGTTACGCTATCATCTTAGCCGCAGCATTCTCCGGGAAGCGGGGCAGACGGAATTGCTGCGACTTCAAGCGCTTGCCGCTCGGTTACCTGCGGCGGTAGGCGCTAGCTTTGTTGTTCGTCGATGCACCGTTATGTCAAAACTGTTGTATCCCTTCATCAAGATCGGCGAGCCGCTAATGCAGGCGGGCAGAAGGCTATTTTGGAGAAAGTCCCAGGTCGAGACCGCGCCGCTGTTCGCCGCATTAGTCGGTCTGTATGCGCTATGCACGCTTGCCTTTGTGGCACTAGCGGTTGTCAGCGGTGGTTTCGGACGGGACTTTTGGCCGGTGGGTCGAGCATTCCTGCACACTGGCCGGCAGTTACGCGCTGGTCACCAGGAGATCTTCTCTCAGGCGAAGGATTTTGGAGGGAACGCTTTAGGTCGCGCGCTCATTTTGCTCCTCGCGGTCTTTTGGCTGTCTAGTGCCTTGATCGCAATGTATGGCTCAATTTTCCAAGCAGCGGGTTATAGAGTCACAATCGGGAAAGCCTTCCGCGAGATGCTCGGTATAATGAGGACAAGAGAGATGGCGTTTGCGATGCTCGTCCTTGCGGGGTGTGCAGGAGGCGTCGGGGGTGGCTTGTGGATTTCGCGTTACGCGTGGGCCTGGATGGTTTATTCGGCTCTTGGTTTCGCAGTGCTGAGCGCGGTGGGTTCTTTTCTTTTGGTCCTTGGCGTAAGGCGTGCCCGTTGGCGGCGGCGCTTGCGGGATATGCTGGCGGCGGGGCTCTCCGGCGCCGCACTGGCTCTTCGTGCCGCCTCAATTGAAGAGTTGAGTTACTGGTTCACTTGCGGGGCCGCACCATTTACGGTAGAAACATCCCAGATAAGATTTCTGTCGCGTCTCTTACTTATCAACGCAGAGGGTCCATATGACGGTGCCGTGATGCAGAACGGCGGCCAGAGGGCCGCAAAGGAAGTTCCGGAGCATCTTTGGGGACTTGTCGAAGAATCACTTTACGGTGCTTTAGAGCCCGAGGTCGGACAGAAGCGTTAGGCAATGGCTTCTTGACACTTTTGCGGAGAGAGTCCCGAGGGATAATGGGGGCTGGAGGTAATGATGAAAGCCATGGCTGCGGCTGACATTGCTTTTGCCAGCGGAGGAGCACAGATGCATTGAAATTGACAGGTGCGCAGCCCGCGTGCCCTCGGAAGTCTCACTCGCGCCGGGCGCGCGTCAGCGGACGAATCATCGCGAGCAGCAGGATCGCGATCGCCCACGCCGCGACGCCGCTCACCAGCGGGAAGCGTCCAGAGCCGAAAAGCCACCCGGGTAGCGACGAGCGATCCGGCGCAATCGTCGGCCACGACTTGAGTCCCACGATCAGCCCGGCGTGCATCCCGATCGAGAAATAGACCGTACCGGTGAGCACGAACGCTTCGCCGAGGACCAGGCCGATGAGGAACAGCCCAATCAGCGGCGCAAGCATCAGATGCAGGTCGGCGAGTTGCGCGAGAACCGCAATCACGTTGCGCGCGCCCGCCGCCGGTTCCAGTCCGCTCACATAGAGATGAGCCGGCGAGCGCACCAGATGCGCGAGTGCGTAGACCGCCGAGCTGGCGAGGATCGCGCCGCGCAGGCCGAAGTCGCTTTTCATCCCGTCGAGCAGAAAGGCGCGAAAGAATCCCTCTTCGATGATCGCGATCAGGACCGCAGCCGGAAGGTATCGGACGGCCCGATACGCGAGGGCGGCAATCATCGCCGTGCCGGGACCTTCGACAACTAGCGCGAGCACCACCAGCAGTCCCATCGCGGCGATCGCGACCCCGAAGCCGCCGAGTGCGCGCGGAGCGTTCTTCCCCGGTCGCGCGAAGCCGTTGGCCAGGCGTTCGCGGAGTTTGAAGGCGTGCGCGCTCGACAGGATCGCGATCAGCAGAGTGCCCATCACGGTGCGATCGAAAATTCGCGGGAACGGGACGTGAAGTCCGGCCGCGGCGACCGCGGCCGCGGCCAACGGCGACAATACGATCGCAGCGGCAACCCCGGCCGCGAATACGAGCGTGAATCTGGCGGTGAAGGACATCGCGCCAGACGGTTACAGGCCCGCGCGCTCGCGCGCAAGCCTGCGCATTGCGGGTAGATACCTCGCTGCCGTGGCTGTCATTCCCGCGCACGTCCCTGGCGCGCGCGAGGAATCCCGGACTCCGGGACCCTTGGCGCGGCATCGCCCCCGGCGCATGCCACGCGCGAGGGTGACAGAAAAAGGTCCGCCGCTATCGCACGGGTGCGGGAAGAGGACCTAGCGCGCGCGTTCGGGATCGAGCTGCGGTTCGAGCACGATTTCGACCGGACACATGGCGGCTGGCGAGTTGACGACTTGCATCACCGCCGCGGCGACCTGATCGGGCGAAATCATGCGGGCGCGATCCAACCGTTTGTTCGCTGGTATCAGAGCCGTGTCAACCAGGCCGGGAATCACCACCGAGACCTTGACCCGGCTCTGGCGCAACTCGGCGAAGCATGCGCGGCTGAATGCGATCAGGCCGGCCTTGGTCGCTGCGTAAATCGCCTCGGAGGGCGGAGCCGCGCGTCCCGCCGCCGAAGCAATATTGACGATCGTGCCGCTTCCTTGCGCGACCATCGTAGCCGCCGCGAGCCGCGCCAGCGCGATTGGCGCGCGCAGGTTCAGTGCGAGCATCCGATCCTGATCGGCAGTGCTGGTCTTGTGGAGCGCCGTGCGCGCGGCGCCCCATCCGGCGTTGTTGACCAGCACGTCGAGGCGTCCGAAATGGCCGATCGCAGTCGTGAAAAGCGTTTCGGGGCTGTCTTCCCCGGCCAGATCGATCAGCACGATCAGCGCGCGTTCCGGCTTAAGTCCGGTGAGCCGGCGCGTTTCCTCGAGTTGATCGAATGTCCGCGCGGCGAGGCAGAGCGCGAAGCCCGCGCGAGCGAGCTCGATCGCCACAGCGCGGCCGATGCCGCGTCCGGCGCCGGTCACGAGCGCGACTTTCTGTACGGCTTTCTGATCTTGCATGCTCATCCGGCACGTAGCAGGCCGCGGTAGTAGTCAAGTGTGAGCCGACAAGCGGTGTACTTGCCAGACCTATCGCTCCCCGTCGCCGCGACGGGAGAAAGAGCCGGGATTCTTCGCGCGCCAGACAACGCAGACGCGCGAGAATGACACAGGAACTTTTTTTGTGTCATTCTCGCGCGTGGCATGCGCCGGGGGCGATGCCGCGCGAAGGATCCCGGATCTGCTCCGCTGCGACGCGTCCAGTGAAAGGACTTAAGCCAGGAGTACCCGCAACCGGAGTCCGGGATTCTTCGCGCGCCAGGCAAAAGGACGCGCGAGAATGACAATAGCCAAGCTTCGGCAACCAGATTAAACCTGAATCGGCGCCGGACCCCTCCGCTTATCAAACTGGGCATTACTCGGGGTGCCGGGCGTTTGGCAAGCGCCCGGCGAGTTCCCATAATAGGCGGTCATGCTACGATTCGCATCGTCGGCGCATCGATACCTGTAGGGGATAAGGACATGGAGACCGCATGAACCCGCAAGTCTTCCGCGAATATGACATCCGAGGCGTGGTGGAGAATGACTTCGACGACGGCTTCGTCACCGATTTGGGACGCGCGTGGGCGACGACGCTCCATCGCGCGGGCAAGAAGACCGTCACCCTGGGGCGTGATTGCCGCCTGTCGTCGCCGCACCTTCACGATCGGCTGCTGGAAGGCGTGCTCGAAGGCGGGATAAACGTGGTTGACGTCGGAATCGTGCCGACGCCGCTGCTCTACTTTTCGGTGCTGCATTGGAAGATGGACGGCGGCGCGATGATCACCGGCAGTCACAACGCCGCCGAGTACAACGGTTTCAAGCTCGGCGTGGGGCCGACGACCCTGTTCGGCGACGGAATTCAGCAGGTCCGCAAGATAATCGAGGCGCGCGATTTCGTCCGCTCCGGCTCGCAAGGCAAGCTTACCGATCGCCCGGTGACCCCCGACTACCGCGATTTCATCAAGCGCCAGTTCGAGTCCAAGCTCGCCCCCGGGATGAAGGTCGCGGTTGACGGCGGCAACGGATGCGGCGGCGTGGTCGCCGCGCCGCTGATGCGCGAGATGGGCGTGCAGACTTTCGAGCTGTTCATCGAGATGGACGGCCGTT
This sequence comes from uncultured delta proteobacterium, assembly GCA_963793115.1. Taxonomy (GTDB): domain Bacteria; phylum Desulfobacterota; class Binatia; order Binatales; family Binataceae; genus CAVVMA01. The sequence goes on along the minus strand of CAWBYV010000004.1, from coordinate 73,756 downwards.
TCCCGAACCATCATCCGGACCCCACAGTCGAGGAGAACATGCGCGACCTCGCGGCGGCGGTGATAAAGAACCGCGCCCTGGTCGGTATCGCATACGACGGCGACGCGGATCGAATCGGAGCGATCGACGAGCACGGCCGGATCGTCTGGGGTGACGAGCTGATGGTCGTGTTCGCGCGCTCGATTCTGAAAGAGCGCGCAGGCGCCGCGATTATCGGCGACGTGAAATGCTCGAAGCGGATGTATGACGATATCAGTCGTCACGGCGGGCGGCCGATCATGTGGAAGACCGGCCATTCGCTGATCAAGCGCAAGCTCAAGGAAGAGAGCGCGGCGCTGGCGGGCGAGATGAGCGGTCACATGTTTTTCGCCGACCGCTACTACGGCTTCGACGACGCGATCTACGCTTCCTTCCGCTTGCTGGAAATTTTGAGCCGCGAGAAGCGCGGGCTCGCCGCGATTCTGTCGGACCTTCCGAAGGCCTGCAGCACGCCGGAGATTCGGCTCGATTGTCCCGACGATCGCAAGTTCGAGCTCGTCCGCCGCGCCGCCGAGTATTTCCGCTCGCACTACGACGTGATCGATATCGACGGGGTGCGCGTGAGCTTCCCCGACGGATGGGGGCTCGTTCGCGCTTCCAACACCCAGCCGGCGTTGGTGATGCGCTTCGAGGCGTCGAGCGAGGCGCGGCTCGGCGAAATCCGCGCGTTGTTCGAGGACAAGCTCAAGGAGCTCGGCGCGATTTGACCGCTCCGATCAAGTCCGGCCAGCGCTTGGCGGACAACGATGCCGCCGTGCTGATAATCGCGGGCGGCCGCGGCACGCGGTTCTGGCCTCTGAGCCGGGGAAATCGCCCCAAGCCGTTATTCTCGCTCGACGGCAAGACTTCGCTGCTCAGCGAGACCGTGGCGCGCGCGCGAACGCTAACCGATCGCGAGCGAGTCTTCGTCCTGATCGCGAGCGGTCAGGAGCGCGCGTTTCGCGCGGCGCTTCGCGGCCTGGTTCCCGCGCGCAACATCCTGGTGGAACCGCAGGCGCGCGGCACGACCGTCGCGATCGCATACGGCGCGGCGCTTATCAAGCGGCGGCTTGGCGAGGCGACCATCGCGGTGACGCCCGCGGACCATCTCATCTCACCCGTCGCTGCGTTTGAACGCACGCTCACGGGCGCGATCGCGCTGGCGAGCTCGCGGCGCGCTGGTAATAGTCGGCGTCGAGCCGAACCGCGTCGAGCCCGGCTTCGGGCACATCAAGATCGGCCGCAAGGCCGGCGCCGGTTTCGAGGTGGCGCGCTTCGTCGAAAAGCCGCCCCACGGGTCGCGGCGAAGATGGTGCGTTCGCGCCAGTTCCTCTGGAATGCGGGGATGTTCGTGATCGGCACGCGGACGCTCGACGGCGAGTTGCGCGCGCATTGCCCGGCGCTCGCGGCCGCGATCGAGAAAATCGCGGCGGCGCCGGCGCAATGCGCAGCCCTGTATCGGCGGCTCGATTTCGACGCGTTCGATCGCGAGATCGTCGAGAAGAGCCGGCGCGTGCTCGCCGTGCGCGCGCGATTTCGATGGCACGACGTTGGGAGTTGGGAGGGGCTATGGGAGGCGATGCGCGGCAAGGCCCGTGCGCACGATCATGATCAAAATGTCCTGTCGCAAAATGTCCTGACGGGTAACGCGATCGCGCTCGAAGCCAAGGGCGTTTTCGCGCACGCACACGGCCGTCTGATGGTCCTGATGGGAGTCGATGACCTGGTGGTGGTCGATTCCGGCGACGCGATCCTGATCGCGCGCCGATCGCGCTCTCAGGAACTGCGTCTGGTCACCGACGCAGCTCAAGCGCCGCGGGCTGGAACGGTATCTCTGAGGAAGCCGGGCGACCCTCACCCGCGCGTCCCGGCGTTTGCAAGAAAAGAGCAAACGCCGCGCCGCTTGCCCTCTCCCTGGTCAGGGAGAGGGATCAGTAGTCGAGCGCGCGGTCCTACACTTCTCCCTGACCAGGGAGAGGTCGCGCGAACATCGCGAGTGCGGGTGAGGGTAGCCTGAGATTCCTAATCGAACGCCTGCGGGTCGCACTTCAGCGTCAGGTCGCGCAGGAAGCTGGTGTTGTCGTAGTCCTCGGCGTACATCTCGGCGAACCGCTGCGCCATCGCGGGGTCGATCGCTTCCCACCTCACGGACTGCCGATTGATCACTGCGCTCAATTCGGACGCCAGCTCGAGGTCGCCGCTCAGACGCTCCCAGTTGCTGGACCCGTCGTGGGCGGGCGGCTCGGGCGGCCGCGGCCACAGCCCATTGTCGGTCAGAGCCGACCTGAGCGCCTTCAAGTGCACCGCTTCCCGGGCCGCGAGTTGTTCGAGCCCGGCCTTGATATTGGGGTACGAGCACATCGCGGCGTGGCGCTCGAGCCGCTCGATTAGCGACTCCTTGCGGCCCGCGATGTCGGCCAGTTCGACGAGCAGCGCGTCGCGCGGCGACGGCGACCCGCGAAAGAAGTCAAGAATCCCCATCTGCCCTCAGCAACTGAACATCAACTAGTCCGATCAAGTGCGAAAGTCTGTCAGCTTTGCACGCTCCAAGGCAAGGAAGGCGGCTGCGCGCGGCGAGCCTGCCCGGAAGTATGCTGAGTCTGACCGGAAGCATGCCCCGAAGCATCCAAAGTCTGCTCAGAAGGATAGAGCGCGCGAACCAGGAACGATTCCCGCTTGAAGAAGCCGCCGGTGTGGAATGAATCGTCGAGTTTCAGCAGCGCATAATCCAGGTAATGGCCTAACTCGTGCAGCAGGGTGCGGATGAAGGTCTTGGGCTTGACCACGTCGTGGCGCTGCGCCGTGCGCATCCAGAGCACGATCGACGGCGGACGCGTGAAGAAGATCCCGTGCGAGCTCGCCGCGCGCGTTGCGCGGCCGCACGTCGCGCACTTCGATTCGCACCGCCGGGACGGCAAATCGCCGACATAGATCGCACACCAGAAGCCGGGTCGCGTCGTTCACCGCCGGGCGCGTGCCCGTTTCCAGCGCACGCATCAGGTTGCGCGCCGAATCGAAAGTGGCTGTATCGGGCACGAACGGCAGCCGCTCGATCGCATCGCTCTTGAGATAAGTCCGCTGACGCGCTGCCGAGAGCCGGTAGAAATAGGCCGGCATCCGCCGTTCGTTCCCGTTACCGACTGCGCTCCTTGAATCCGCAACCGCTCTCACTCGCCCGCCTGCACCCATCGGCCTCGACCTCACCGCCAAGAGGTTTCACTCGCTCATCCTCTTTCATATCATTTCCGAGACGATCGGGAGAGCAATCAACGATGGAACTAAGCACGATCGAGGTAAGCAAGCCCGATGGCGTGAACGTGATCATCGGCCAGGCCCACTTTATCAAGACGGTCGAGGATCTCTACGAGGCGCTGGTGCAGACGGTGCCCGGAATCAAGTTCGGCGTGGCGTTCTGCGAGGCCTCGGGACCATGCCTGATACGCCATACCGGTACCGCGCCGGAGCTGGAAAAGCTGGCGGTGGAGTGCGCGCAACAGATCGGCGCCGGCCATGTATTCGTGGTGATGCTCGGCAACGCGTTTCCGGTCAACGTGCTCAACCAAATCAAATCGGTCGCGGAGGTGTGCACGATCTTTTGTGCGACCTCGAATGCGGTGCGGGTGATCGTGGCTCAAGAGGGAACCGGACGCGGCGTGATCGGCGTTATCGATGGTGAATCTCCCAAGGGCGTGGAGGGCGAGCGGGAACGCGCCGAGCGCCACGCGATGCTGCGCCGGTTCGGCTACAAGCAGTGAGCCGGAGTTTGTCTCGCATGCGGCGCTGGTCTAGATAGAGATGAATTCTCAACATGGCCGGAGGGTGACGCAATGATCAAGCTATACGGTACGGTGATGTCGCGGGCAGGGCGCGCGGCGTGGGCTCTCGAAGAGCTGGGGGTCAAGTACGAGCATGTGCCGATCTCGTTTCAGGGCGACACCCGCAAGCCCGAGTATCTGAAAATCAATCCGAACGGACATATCCCGTCGATCGACGACAATGGGTTGATCGTATGGGAGTCGATGGCGATCAACCTGTATCTGGCCGAGAAATACGGCAAGGCTCCGTTCTGGCCAGCGACCGTCGAAGGGCATGCCGGCGCCTACCAGTGGAGCTTCTTTGCGATGACCGAGATCGAGCCGCATCTGATCGCGATTCTGATGAACAAGATGTTCCTGCCGGCCGAGCAGCGCAGCGAGAGCGCGGTGAAGAACGCGGCCACGTCGCTCCAGGCGCCGCTCAAAGTGCTGGACGATCGTCTGAAGTCGCAGGAGTACCTGCTCGGCAAGGACTTCACGATCGCCGATCTGAACGTCGCTTCGGTGCTGACTATGTTGACCTTCGCCGGCGTCGATCTGTCGGGCGCTCCGGTCGCGCATAAGTGGTTCCAGAAATGTGTCACCGGCCCTCGCAGCAGAAGGTCGGCAGCCTGAAGTAAACTCTGCCGGCGGCGAGCCGTTTGAATCGCGGGCCGGGCTCGCGCCGGCCCGTATCGTTTGGCGCAAGGCGCGCGGCTTCTGACGCGGTATACTGTCCCAGGGAGGTTGGGGATGGTGCGTCGAAAGCGCAAGCTCGGGCGCACGCGCCGCATGTGGCGCGCCGTGGGATGGGGTCGCGCCGTCGCTGGCGGCTTCCTGCTCGTGTGCTTCGCCGCGGGGTTTTACCTGGCCGGCCTCTACAACGAGATCTCGGTTCTGATCGAGCAACGCCGTGCCGCGCTCAGTTCGGCGATCTATTCGGCGCCGCTCGAGCTTCGCGCCGGCGAGAACGTAGCGCGTCTCCATCTGATCGACCGCCTCGGCCATCTGAGCTACACACGCGTCGAGCGGGTCGCGAATCCGGGCGAGTATTCGGAAACGCCGGGCGCGATCGCAATCTACCTGCGCGGATTTCGGCTCGGCGTCCGCGATTATCCTGCTGCGATGGCCGGTCTCATCATGAACGGCGACCAGATCGGGCGCCTGGCGGATCTCCACGGGGCCGAACTGAAGAGCGCCACTTTGGAGCCCGAGGTGATCGGGCGCCTGATGGCCGGCGCGCCGGCCGAGCGCGTCGAAGTGCAGCTTGCGGAGTTGAAGCCCTGGCTCGTCAAGGGGCTGCTCGCCACCGAGGATCGCTTCTTCTACTACCATCCGGGCTTCGACCCGATTCGAATTATCGAGGCGGCGCTCATCGACTTGCGCTACGGAAGCCTCAAGCAGGGCGCCAGCACGATCACGCAGCAGCTCGCGCGCACGTTTATCCCGCCCCAGGGGCGAAGCTTTCGGCGCAAGTTCCGCGAGGCAGCGATCGCGTTGGTGCTCGAAATCCGGCTTAAGAAGGACGAGATCCTCGAGCGCTATATCAACGACGTTCCGATCGGCGAATATCACGGCGCGCCGATTTACGGGATGCCGCTCGCGTCGCGGTATTTCTTCAACAAGGATCTGCGCGAAGTGACTCCCGAGGAAGCGGCGACCCTGATCGGGATGATTCGCGCGCCGACCTTGTACGATCCGCGGCGCCATCCCCAGGAATGCCGGGCGCGCCGCGACACGGTGCTGGCGCTGATGGAGAAGGCGGGAGCTATCGACGCGGAGAGTTACGAAGCCGCGCGCGCGGCGCCGCTCACGATCGCGAAAGACCGCGGCAGCCGCCAAGCTCCGTATTTCACCGACTACGTGACCGCGCTGGTTGCGGCGATCGCCGGCTTCAACGGTAATCTCGCGGGCGTAAAAGCCTACACCACGCTCGATCCGGAGCTTCAGGCTGAGACCGCGCAGAGCGTGGCCGATAATCTCGAGCGGCTCGAGCACGAGCATCGGGGGCTTGGCCGTGGCAGCCCGGAGAACCCGCTCGAAAGCGCGAGCGTTGCGATGGACGCGCGAACCGGCGCGATCCTCGCGATGGTCGGGGGGCGCGATTACGATCTCAGCCAGTTCAATCGCGCGGCCGCCGCCCTGCGGCAGCCCGGCTCGGCCTTCAAGCCGATCGTTTACCTGGCCGCGCTCGACCCCGAGCGCAGCCCGTTTTCGCCGCCGCTGACGCTCGCGTCGATCCTTCCGGATCGCCCGATGTCGTTCCGCGGATGGACGCCGGTGAATTACGAGCGTACCTATCGTGGCGCGGTCACGGTCGCCGACGCGCTGGCGGAATCGCTCAATGTTCCGACCGCATACGTCGGCAACCTGCTCGGCCCGCCGGCGATCGTCAGGACGGCCCACGAGCTTGGAATCCACGAAGATCTGGCGCCGGTGCTGCCGATCGCGATCGGCGCAGACGAGACTACGCTGCTGGAGCTGACCTCCGCGTATCAGGTGTTCGCGAACGCCGGGATCGCCGCGCCGCCGTATGCGATCGAGTCGGTGGTCGATAGCAAGGGTCATCTCATTTTCAATCATGAAAAGCTTGAAAAGCGGATCGTCAGCGCGCGGGCGGCCTACCTGATTACCGGAGCGCTCGAAGGCGTGCTGCGTTATGGGACTGCGGCGAGCGCGTCGCGGATGGGACTCGACTTTCCGGCCGCGGGCAAGACCGGCACGACCGACGATTACAAGGACGCGTACTTTATCGGCTATACGCCGGCGATAGTCTGCGGTGTGTGGGTCGGATTCGACCATCCGCGCAGCCTTGGCCTGACTGGCGCGCAAGCGGCGCTGCCGGCGTGGGCGAACTTCATGGCCGAGGCTTCGAGTGGAGACGCGGAAGACTTCGTGCGCCCCAAGGGAATCACGATGGCGGTGATAGATCCGTCTTCCGGAGGGCTGGCGACCACGGCCTGCCCGCGAAGTATCGCGATGCCGTTTCTCAGCGGCACCGAACCGACCGTCTTTTGCCCGCTTCACGGCGGCGCGCCGCCTGCGACAGCGACTGCGGCTGCGAGCGGCGCAGCGTCTGGCACGGCTGCGCCTGTGCCTTCGGACGTACCTCGGGCCGCCGCACCTGGGGACGTTTTCCGCGCGGTCGGAGATTTCTTCGGCCGAATCTTCGGCCGCTGACGGAGCGAAGCGTAGCCGACGGATCTCCGCTTAGCGATTTTCTCTCTTTGGACCGGCGGGACGCCGGTCCTACTTCGTTTCCTGTAGCGCCTGCCGGAGCCTGCCCTGAGGCTGCTCGAAGGGTGCCGGTGGTTGGGCAAGGAGCTTGAGAGGACGGGGGGCCAGCGCGTGCGAGCGATAGCGTGGCACGCGCCGGCTGAGGGCCTCGCGTGCTACCGATTGAACCGCGGCGCGCGCGTTAAGGTTCCCGGCGCGTTTATCGCTCCGAGTCCTCGTCGGTGACGTCGTCCGCTGCGTCTTCTGCGGCATCCGCACCATCCGCAACTTGCGGCGCAGCGCCGGGTTCGAGCTTCGCGTCCGCCATCCGCCGGCTCACGATCGTGAATCCCGAATGGGCGACCATCCGATGCACCGGCCGCACGCTCAGGCCCTTCACCTGCCAATGCCGCTGCAGCGTCTCGAAGCTCTCGATCTCGCTGAAGTCCGGGCGGCGCTGGAGGGCCTCGACGGTGTCCTTGAGCTGCATTGCGGTCGGCACCCAGCAGACCAGTACGCCGCCGGGGCGCAGAGCGCGCGCAATTGCGTCGAGGGCGCCCGCCGGCTCGGCCACGTCGATAAAGAGCCGGTTGACGCCGGTTTCGTCGAAACCCTGGTAAAGGTCGCGCAGCTTGAGCGTCCAGTTCGGCGCGTCGCCGAAAAACGCTGCGACGTTCTTGCGCGCCGCCTCCGCAAAGTCCTCGCGCAGCTCGTATGAGATGACGCGCCCGAACGGTCCGACCGCGCGCAGCAGCGCGATCGTGAAGGCGCCGGCGCCGGTACCGCCCTCGATCACCGTCGCGCCCGGAAAGACGTCGCCCCAGATCAAAAGCGGTCCGGTGTCCTTGGGGTAGATCACCTGCGCGTTGCGCGGCAGATGAGGAATCAGGTCCGCATACGTAGGCCGCAGCACGACGAAGGTCTCGCCGGAGCTGAGCTTGACGCGCGAGCCCTCCTCGAGCGCGAATAGACTATCGGCGAGGATCTCGCCGCGAATCTCGATTCGATGGCCGGGCCGCAGCATCTTGAGGTAGCGGCGGCCCTTGCGATCGATGAACAGGACGGCGTCGTTCGCTTTGAGTCTGGAATCCAAATTCGTGGCCGCGGTTAGATCGAGGTTCGACCAAGGCTAGGTCGGAGCGATGGCGGGCGCAACCGGCCGGTGATATATTGACTATCGTTCGCATGGAAGTTTAGGCTCGGGATGTGAATGTGAGGACGAGGGGCTGAAGCTCGCGGGCGGTACTCCCCCCAATCTGGACTTCCCCTAATCTGGACTTGGCGACGGCGGCGTCGTTATAATTTGCCGGATAATTTCCAGGACAATTTCACGGACAGGCAACCATGGCGGAAAAGAAAGCCAAGACTGCGGAAAAAGCCGGCGCGTCGATGCGCAAGCATCTGTGCCCGAGCTGCGGTGCTGAGAGCAAGGTCGTGATGTACGCCGGTTTCGGGCGTCACGGCTATTTCTGGGTCTGCGACAAGAACTGCGGTTATACGGCGCGCACGCGCTAGGAGGGTTCGCGCGATGGCCAGAGCTCGCAAGAGCAAGTCATCCAAACGTGACCTTTACGCCGGCTTCGGCGACGCTCCCGACGATGCCGAAGACGACAGCGATCTCCCCAAAGACGAAGCCGGCCGGCGCAAAATCAAGCGCCAGTACGCGGAGTTGCTGGGGATCAGGATCGAGAAGTTGCGCGGACGGATCCTGAATCGCGAGCGAATCAACAAGACTATCGAGGGCATCTACTTCATCTGTGCGAAGTGCCTCACCGTGTGCCATTCGCTCGACGACGGCCTGACCGAGGATCCCACCAACGAGAACAACACCTGCGGCAAGTGCGCCAAGGCGCGCACGGCCGCCGCGTAACGCTCTCGTTCCCGCATCGTCGTCGGCGCGGGTTTGGGTTTTCCCGTCGATAAGGCCCGGCGCCTCGCCGGGGCCTAACGCTGCTCGATCGGCACGCGGTTGCGGCCTTCGCGCTCGATCGGCCTGGCGCAATCGAGCAATCTGGCCGGCGATCAGGGCCAACTCATCGTTATTTTCATTGGACTACTTTCATTTGGGCCACTTTCATTTGGCGGCTTGAACCGCTAATCCTGATATGTTCCGGTCTGGAGACTGCCGCGCCATAGAGAAGCCAGATGTCATTACAGTTCATCCGTCCCGATATCAATCTTGACTTCGTCGGCAAGCGATATTTCTTCGTCGCGGCTTCGACCGCGATCAATATCGCGGCCATTCTGCTGTTGATCTTTGTCGGCCTGAACTACGGCGTCGACTTCGCCGGCGGCAGCGTGGTGCAGGTGCGGATCAGCCGCGACAGCGACGCCAACGCGATACGGAGCGCGCTGGGGCCGCTCAAGCTTGGCGAGATCACGGTCCAGGACTTCGGCCAGGCCAAGCGCGAATTCCTGATCCGGTTCGAGGCCGCCGATAGCCGCGGACTTGCCGCCAAAATCGAGGGCGCACTCGACCAGACCTACGGCGCCAAAGGTGCCCAGGTGGTGCGGCTCGAGACCGTCGGCGCCAAGGTCGGCAAGGACCTCCGCCGCGACGCGATCCTGGCGCTGGTGTTCGCCACCACCTTCATGGGCATCTTCATCGCCTGGCAGTTTCGAGGCGTCAGTTGGAGCTTCGGCGCGGGCGCGGTGATCGCCCTGGTTCATGACGTGCTGGTGGTGACCGGCGCGCTGGTGGTCGCGCAACTCCAGTTCGACCTGACCACGCTCGCCGCGCTGCTGACCGTGATCGGCTATTCGGTGCACGACACGATTATCGTGTCCGATCGTATTCGCGAAGATGCCGCCAAGCGCCGCCGCGAGCCGATCGCCGAGACCATGAATCGCGCGATTAACGAGACTCTCTCGCGCACGCTGCTCACCTCGGGCACGGCAATTACCGTGCTGGTCGCGCTGCTCGCGTTGGGCGGGCCGATCCTGAGGCCGTCGGCTTTCACGCTCCTGGTCGGCTTCATCACGGGAACGTACTCGTCGATCTATATCTCGGGTCCGGTGGTGCTGTTCTGGGAGGGGCGCGGAACGGGCAAGCGTCCGGTGTCCCGCGCGGCGTGAGCGTCGCTGCGCGCCGCGCAAGCGCCAGTCAGGCTGCACGCGGGCAGTCCACGTGCCCACCAGACTACAGACCCCGCGTGGCATCTACCGGTTGAGCGTAGTCGGCGAGGCCGAGCGTTCGGGCGCGACCGGAGTGATCACGCTCAGCCTCGATCGCGACGACGGAATAGAGCGGATCGCATTTCGGTGCGTGGTCGGCACTTCGATGATCGGCGAACCGCTTGCGCTCGAGGATCGCCTGGCGCCCTGGATCGAACGTCAGTTCGAGCAGCTTCGCGAAGCGGCACTCAAGTCGATTCGCTCGGAAGGCAAGCTTCTGCAGGTGAGCTTCGAGACTGCCGTCGAGCCGGGATAACACTCAAGCGATAACATTCGATGGAAGTCCAAATCAGGCCCTCGCGCGAGAGCGATATCCCCGAGTTGGCGCGACTGACTGCGGCGATCGCAGCCTATCACGAGGCGGTCGACGATCGCGTGAGCTTCGATTGGGACGAGATTCGCGATGCGCCGAACTGGCTCAAGCGCATCCTCGGCAGCGACGATCACGCAATCTGGGTTGCCGAGCATCTCGACAACGGAGTGGGCGACGGCAAACTGGTTGGCTTCCTGCGGGTACGCCTCAATCGGCATCGGCAGGGCTACCTGCCCAAGGTCACAGGCTACATAAACAATGCTTTTATGGACGAGGCGTGGCGAGGAAAAGGGCTAATGAAGCCGATGCTCGAACTCGCCTACGATTGGTTCCGCGCCAAGGGCATCACGACGGTCACGCTGAGCGTTCTGCATCGCAATTGGATCGGCTCGGCGGCGTGGCACAAGCTGGGCTTCGAGGACTGGAACGAGGAGCGCCAACTGGTCTTGAAGCCGCGCCGCCAGCCCTGAAGCGGCTCGCCCTTGACCGCCGAGACAGCCCGCTTAGCGCTTGACAATCAAGGCGAATCGCCTTAATCCACTGAACAGGTCTGCTATGGTGGGAGAGAGCCTGAGCGGCCTCGTCGCTGGTTCTGGATCGGTTTGACAAAGTGGTAGCCGAGCCGTATAGTATACCTAACAGGTCCACAATAAGGGACGAGGGGGCGGAGCCGGAGAGGCTTTGATGCTTAAGCTGCCGATTTACATGGACAATCACGCCACGACCCGCGCCGATTCGCGCGTGATCGAGGCGATGATGCCGTACTTCTGTGAAAAGTTCGGCAATGCCGCCAGCCGCAACCATAGCTTCGGTTGGGAGGCGGAGGAGGGGGTCGACAAAGCGCGCCATCAGATTGCGGCCCTGGTCAACGCCAAGCCGAAGGAAATTATCTTCACCAGCGGCGCGACCGAGTCGGACAATCTGGCTCTCAAGGGCGTGGTCGAATTCAACAAGGACAAGGGCAGCCACGTCATCACCTGCGTCACCGAGCACAAGGCGATCCTCGACAGTTGCCGCGCGCTCGAGCGTCAGGGCAAGGCAATCGTCACCTACCTGCCGGTCGACAAGTACGGGATGGTCGATCCGGACGGCGTGCGCAAGGCGATCACCGACAAGACCGTGCTGATCACGATCATGCTCGCGAATAACGAGATCGGGACGATCCATCCGATCGCGGAGATCGGCAGGATCGCCAAGGAAAAGGGAATCATCTTTCACAGCGACGCGACGCAGGGCGTGGGCAAGGTCCCGGTCGACGTTGAAAAGTGCGGAATCGATCTGATGTCGATGAGCGCGCACAAGATTTACGGTCCCAAGGGAATCGGCGCCCTTTACGTGCGCTCCAAAGGCCCGCGCGTGCGGCTCACGCCTATGATGGACGGCGGCGGGCACGAACGCGGGATGCGTTCCGGGACGCTCAACGTCACCGGTATCGTCGGGCTCGGCGCGGCTTGCGAGATCGCCGCAGCAGAGATGCCCGAAGAGGGCCGGCGGCTCATCGAACTGCGCGACAAGCTCCAGGCCGGCATCTTCGAGCGGCTCGACGAGGTCTACTTGAACGGCCATCCGACCGAGCGCTTGCCCGGCAATCTCAACGTAAGCTTCGCGTACGTCGAGGGCGAATCGCTCCTGATGGGCATCCACGATATCGCGGTGAGTTCAGGCTCGGCCTGCACTTCGGCGACGCTGGAGCCCTCTTACGTGATCCGCGCGCTCGGGGTCGACGAGGAGCTGGCGCACAGCTCGATCCGCTTCGGGCTGGGCCGCTTCAACACCGAAGAGGAAGTCAATTTCGTGACCGAGCGCGTGTCGAAGGAAGTGAAGCGGTTGCGCGAGATGTCGCCGCTTTACGAGATGGCCAGGGAAGGCATCGACCTCAAGTCGGTCCAGTGGAAGGGCGAGTAGGATAAAGATACAAGCGGGCGGAGGGTAAAATGGCTTACTCAGACAAGGTACTCGACCATTACAACAACCCTCGCAACGTGGGCAGCTTTGCGAAGGACGAACCCAACGTCGGCACCGGCGTGGTGGGCGCGCCGGAGTGCGGCGACGTGATGAAGCTCCAGCTCAAGATCACCGACGACGGCGTGATCGAGGACGCCCGCTTCAAGACCTTCGGATGCGGCAGCGCGATTGCGAGCTCCAGCTACGTGACCGAATTGGTCAAGGGCAAGCGCATCGACGAAGCGATGACGATCAAGAACACCTCGATCGTCAAGGAGCTGAACCTGCCGCCGGTCAAGATCCATTGCTCGGTGCTCGCCGAGGATGCGATCAAGGCGGCGATCACGGACTGGCGCAACCGCAAGGCTAGCGCTGCGAGCCCAGCCGACAGGGCTGCCCAGGGCTGAACGAGCTTAACGGGCTGAAGGAATATGGCTACCGTTTCCCTATCCGAGCGGGCGGCGACCAGAATCAAGCAGTTGGTCGCCGACAAACCCGGATCCGGCCTGCGCGTGAAAGTCGTGGGCGGCGGATGCTCGGGCTTGTCGTACCGCATGGAAATCGACGCCGCCAAAGAGCGCGACAAGGTCTTCGAGCGTGATGGCGCGTGCCTGATAGTCAACAAGAAGAGCTTCCTGTACCTCAACGGCTCGGAACTCGATTACGCTGAAGAGCTGATGTCGGCGGGATTCAAGCTCGTGAACCCGAACGTCAAGCGCGCTTGCGGATGCGGCGAGTCGTTCACCGTATAGACGCAGCGCTGCAACGGTATGCCCGCAGCACGACGGTATGCGGCAGTGCAGCGGTATGAATGAAAGCTGCAGGGCCAGGCGCAACCATGGTGCAATGTCCCTCATGCGCACGGCGATGCGAGCCGTGCCTCACCTGTCCCGGCTGCGGATCGCCGATCGCGGCTGAGCTGGACTGCTTCGCCACGCTCGGCCTGCCGCGCCGCCTTACGATCGATCCCAATCTGCTCGAGCAGACTTACCATGAGATGGGCCGCCGGCTGCATCCCGACCGCTTCGCTTCGAGTCCCGATGCCGTGCGCGATGCGAGTCTCAAGGCAACGGCCTTGCTGACGCGCAGCTACCGCACGCTGCGCGATCCCGTCAGCCGGGGGCTTTATTGGCTCGAACTGAACGGAGAGAAGCTGGCCGAAGGCAATAAGCGCGTGCCGCTCGAAATCGCGGAGCTGGTCTTCGAGGTGCAGGAGCAAATCGCGGAACTGCGCGGTGAGGCCGGCGGGGCGATCGAAACCGATTTCATCGCCGCGATTGGCAAGCGGCGCGAAGAACTTCAGGGTTTGATGAAACAGGCGAATCACGAGTTGGCCGCGAACTATGCGCGCTGGGACCAAAGCGCCGGCGAGCAAGATGGCCGCGCGATGCTTACAATCGATTTGAAGAACATTCTTTCGAGGATCGCTTATCTTCGCACCCTGATTCGCGACGTCGATCGAGGACTGGAAAGCGCGACGGCGGCGTGAAACGAATCGTCAAGCGCAGCGTAATATAATACGTAGATGGATAGTATTTTCGGCATCGACTTGGGGACCACCAACAGCCTGATCGCCGTGATGGACGGCGAGGCGCCGCGCGTGATTCCTGATCTCCGAACCGGAAATCCGCTGCTGCCCTCGGTGGTCGCGCTCGCGCCCGACGGGCGCGTGCTGGTCGGCGAAGCTGCGATCGAGGCGGAGCCGCATCTCTCGGTCGAACGCGACGGGCGGATCAGCGCGGTCGGCTTCCCATGCGGCGAGCAGGGCGCCGTGGTCCGTTCGGTGAAGCGCTACATGGGTCTTGGCGGCGACGAGCTCGCCGCCGCCGATCGCTATCGCTACGCCTTCACAGACCTGAGCGGCCCGGTCGTGCGCTTCCAGGTTGGCAGGCGGGTCTACACGCCGCCGCAAATCTCGGCCGAGATCCTGCGCGCGCTCAAGACCCGCGCGGAAGAGGCGCTCAAGGAGGAAGTCAAACGCGTCGTCATCACGGTGCCGGCCTACTTCAACGACGGCCAGCGGCAGGCGACCAAGGACGCGGGACGCCTGGCCGGGCTCGAAGTGATGCGGCTGGTCAACGAGCCCACCGCGGCATCGCTGGCCTACGGGCTGGAGCAGCGGGCGACCGGAAACGTCGCCGTGTACGATTTCGGCGGCGGCACGTTCGATATCTCGATCCTCAGCATCAAGGGCGGAATCTTCGAGGTGCTGGCGACCAACGGCGACACGCATCTCGGCGGCGACGATATCGATCGCGCGCTAGTCGATTTCATCCTTGAGGGCGAGCCGAAGGACTTGAAGCGCGATCGCCACGTCTGGAACAGCGCGCGCCGCGTGGCCGAGGACGCCAAGAAGCTGCTCAGCTCGGCGCCGCAGACCGAAGTAGTGCTCGAACTCCCCGGCCGTGTGATACGGAAAACGCTCACGCGCGGGGAGTTCGAGGCAATGGCCGCCGGATTGATCGAGCGGACGCTCCGGTGTTGCCGGCTCGCGCTCAAAGACGCCGGCCTCGAGGCGGCCTCCGCTGTCGATATTGATGCGGTCGTGCTGGTGGGCGGCTCGACGCGCATCCCGCTCGTGCGCCAGCAGGTCAAGGCGCTGTTCGGGGTCGAGCCGCTGTGCTCGGTTGATCCCGATCTGGTCGTCGCGATGGGAGCCGCGGTGCAGGGCGGCGTGCTGATGGGAAATCAGCGCGACACACTGCTGCTCGACGTGGTGCCGCTGTCGCTGGGTATCGAGACGATGGGCGGCGTGATGGAACGGGTTATCCATCGCAACACCACGATTCCCACCAGCGTCACGGAGATGTTCACCACCGCGGTGGATAATCAGACCCACGTTGACGTGCAGGTGTTACAGGGCGAACGCGAGCTGGCGCGCGATTGCCGCAGCCTGGCGCGCTTCAAGCTCGGGCCGATAGAGCCGCAGCCCGCCGGGATGCCGCGTATCGAGGTGACCTTCCTGGTTGACGCCAACGGCATACTCAACGTGACCGCGCGCGATCAGCGCACCGGGCGCGAGCATTCGGTGGACGTCAAGCCGAGTTACGGGCTTGGCGAAGCAGAGATCGAGCGGATGTTGGAAGAGGCGATTGACGACGGCGAGCAGGACTTGGAGCAGCGCCTGCTGATTACGGCGCGCAACGACGCCGCCCAGATTCTCGCGGCGTTGCGCAAGCAGCTCGGCGAGCATGGCCCGCTCGTCGAGGCTGGCGAGCGCCTCAAGCTGGAGGAGCTGGCAGGCAGGCTGGAGGCCGCGCGCGCGGGCTCGGACCGTGGACTGGTGTCCAGACTGGTCGAGGAGTCAACGAGTTGAGCACGCCTTTTGCGCAGCGGATCATGGAAAGCGCCATCAGGCAGGCGCTGGAAAGGAAGTCGGTGGAGGAATTGTCGTAGCGGGGATGTTGAGAAAACTCGACGGAGCGCTAGCCTCGCTATTGACAATCTATTATCAGGTAGGCAGGCAAATCAGATGGGACTCAAATGGGACCAGGCCGAGGATCTCGCCGAAGTGCTGGCGGAGAACCATCCGGGACTCAATCCGCTTGAGGTCCGATTTGTCGATTTGCGTCAATGGGTAATCGATTCGGACGAATTCGATGACGAGCCGGCCGCCTCGAGCGAAGCAAAACTCGAAGCAATTCAGATGGCATGGAATGAGCTATACGAGGATCGCACTGAGGACGATGAATAGCCGGGCTTGGGCCGGCTTCTAATAAGGAGGATGGGTGGTGGAGAACGGCACGGTCAGATCGGATCAGGGAGTCAAGATGCAAGAAAAAGAAACATTGGACGAGAGGCTGCCGGCGCTCTTCGAGCCCGATACCCTTTTGCCGATCCAATACTTCGAGGCGATGCGCCGCAAGCATCTGCTCGAAGGCGAGAAACGCCTGATCCTGAGCGTTTTGGAAGACGCAGTCGAATGCTTTATGAAGTGCATCGACTCGCCGACCAACAAGGGGCAGCGCCTGTTCCGCGAGGCCGAGGAATGGATCAACCTCGAGGACAAGCATTGGGTGTTCTCCTTCGACAATGTCTGCGAGATGCTCGACATCCACCCCGAGTACATGCGCCGCGGATTGCGCGGATGGAAGGGGCGCAAGCTCGAGGCGATGGCGCGCGCGGCTGAGGCCGCGGCGATGGCTCCGATCGAGCCCGAGCCGCAGCCGGTGATCGAGCCCGCAAAGCCCGAGCCGCAGGCCCGGCCCGTCAAGGCGAAGTCTGCGGAAGAGCAGGCGCTCGCGCGAAAGCGCCTCAAGCGGGGCACGGTGTCGCGCCGTGCGGGCCTGCGCAAGGCCCGCGCCTGACGCATCGCAGCTCGCGGCGGCGAAAGCCAACGCGAAAGCCAGCGATCGATTGGACGATCGCGCTGGCCCTGAAATAGGGCGGCGCGGTGGTGTGCCTTGCTCTCTGCGGGCGCTAACGAATGCCGATCCGGACGAAGATCGAATGTCCCCGGTGTGAGACCGATCTGGTCGTCAAGCGCGGCGGAGTATGCCCGAATTGCGGCACGCCGATCACCGAGCACATCGCGCGCGTGCGCGCCCGCGAGCGGCGGATCGAACAGGTGGTCGCGATCCTCGCCTCCGCGCTGGTTCTCACGCTGTTCGTCTTCACCCGCGGGATCGGCCTGGTCGAGGGAATAGTTGTGTACGCGGCGGTGGGCGCGACGATTTTCTTCATCGCGCGCCGCACGTTCTTTTAGATCCTTTTCCCCTGCGCCCGGTCAGGTGGACGGAGAAGAAGAGCTAGTAGTAGGCAAAGAACACCGCTTGGCCGGAACCGCCATTGCCACCGGAAGCGTGGCGGGCGTTGCCAGCTCCGCCACCTCCGCCGCCGCTATAGACGCTGGCGGAACTGCCACTGGCATTGTCACCGCCGCCGCCGCCGGCCCGTAGGAACCGCCGCCGCCGCCACCTTGGTAGGAGCTGCCGCCAGCGGCTCCCCCGGAACCGCTGCCGCAGCAAACAAGGGTCGGAGTGCTCCCGGCGGTCGTGTTGGTGCCGCCGTTGCCGCCATTGCCGCCGTTGCCGCCCGAGGCGCCTGAGCCGCCGATTCCGCCGCTACCGCCGGTACCACCTCCCTGGCCCCCGGCGCCGCCATAGGCGGCGCCGTAGAGAAGGCCGGTTGTCGCGCCTGTAATCTCGGTTGTGCCCCCGGCGCTGCCATTGCTGTCGCCGCTGCCCCCGGCGCCGCCGGCGCCCACGGTGAGGGTGAAACTTTCAAATACCGGCACATTGGTCAGGTACGTTATTCCCCCACCGCCACCACCACCGCCGCCGTAGCTGCCGGGCCCGCCACCGCCGCCGCCGCCGCCGAAAAGGAGAACATAGGCGGTGATCGTGCTCGAGGATAGGGTGACAACTTGGCTGCCTGTGTACGCCGCCTGATGCCACGAAGCGGCCATTGCTGACGTTTCGGCGAAAATGGCCGTCGTGCAGAAGATCAGAACGAGCAACAGTTTTGCTGTTTTCACTGTCATCCTCCGGGCTATCATCTATCGCCTGTCGTTGCGTCCACCGGGAACCGGATTATCACGCCCCTCTCAATGGATCGCAAGGGCGAGGGCCGCCTTCCTCTACGCTGGCGCCAGCCGTTCGAGGGCGCGCAGGATTTTCGCGCGGCGCTCCTCGGGCGTGGCGGCGAACGAGCTGAATTGGATTGCGGTGGCCGTCACTCCGGCCTTTTCATATTCCTTCAGACGCGCCCGGCACTTGTCGGCGCTGCCGATCAGGAAGATCGAGTCAACCATCTCGTCGGGGACTGCGGAGACCGCCTTCTTGCGGTCGCCCGCTTTCCACGCGTCCATCGCCAGCCGCGCCTCGTTGTCGTAGCCGATTTCCTGGAAGAATTTGTTGTATTGCGGCACGGTTAGGTACGCGGTCAGCGCGCGCCGCATCAGCGGCACAACCACGCCTTCGTCCTCATCGACTGCGGCCATGATTCTGCACACCACGTCGAAGCTGTCGGCGTTCCGGCCGGCGGCTTTGGCGCCTTCGCGGACGTGAGCGAGCATCTGGGGCAGCTTGTCCGGCGCGATAAAATTCGTCACCAGCCCGTCGCCGATCTCGCCCGCCGTCCGCAGCATCAGCTCGCCCTGCGCCGCGATATAGATCGGCGGCGGCGTGTCGAGCCGCAGGTCGAGGCGGAAGCCGTCGATCTTTATCGCCCTGCCCGCCATCGTGACCTTCTCGCCGCGAAAGATCGCACGCAACGCCGCGACCGTCTCGCGCAGATGGGTCAGCGGTTTGCGATAAGGCACGTTCATCCACTTCTCGACGATCGGGGCCGTCGAGATGCCGAGTCCGAGGACGAACCGGCCGCCGGAGATTTGCTGAACAGTCGCGGCCGACATCGCGATTAGCGCCGGCGGGCGCGTGAACACGGGCACGATCGCGGTACCGAGTCGCATCTTCGTGGTTGCGACGGCGGCTGCGGCCAGCGGCGTGAACGCATCGGGTCCGAACGACTCGTACGACCACGCGTCGGTGTAGCCGAAGCGCTCCGCATGCTGCGCTAGTTCAACGACGCTCCGGTTGATAAAGGGATCGAAGGGTAGGGTGATTCCGAGGTTCATCATGGCTGCGCAGCTTAACGCAGGACGTCCTCGCCCGGCGAGCGGATCTTCCGCGCCGCTCAGGGCCAGGCGCTACATGTTCAACACCTGCGCGAGATGCATCGGGCGCGCGCCCGGGCACAATGCCCTGATCTGCGTGCGGCACGAGAAGCCGTCCGCGATCACGATCGTATCGGGGCCGCTCGCGCCGATCGCAGGTATCAGGATGCGTTCGGCGATCGCTCGCGACACATCAAAGTGGCGCGCGTCGTAGCCGAACGCTCCCGCCATCCCGCAGCATCCAGCGTCGAGGACCTGGAGCGCGAGGCCATCGATCCTGCGCAGGATTGAAATTTCATTCTCCACGCCGGCGATCGCCTTCTGATGGCAGTGGCCGTGCACAATCGCTTTGCCTGCATGAGCCGGCGGCGCGAATAGCGGAGCCTCGCGCGCCAGAAACTCATCGAGCATCAGGCTGGATTGCGCGAGCGCGCGCGCCCGCGAGTCGCCGGGGAAGAGTCCCTGCAATTCGTCGCGGAAGGTCAGGATGCAGGACGGCTCGAGGCCGATCACGAGACTGCCGCGTCTGGCCGGCGGCCCGAGAACTTCAAGTATTTGTTTAAGACGCCGCTTCGCTCGTGGGAGCATCCCTTGGTCGTAGAGCGGCCGGCCGCAGCACAGATCGCGCCCGGGAATAGCGACGCGAAAGCCGGCGCGTTCGAGCACCTCGACCGCGGCGATCGCGACTTCGGGCTCGAAGAAATTGGTAAAGGTGTCGGGAAACAAAATTACCTCGCGTCCAGATCCTTCATGCGTTCCGTCATGCCGGCGGCGCGCATTGAACCATGACCGGAAAGTCCGCGGCGCGAAGCGTGGAAGCTCGCGCTCGCGATGGATCCCAACGGCCCGTTTCAACAATCCCGCAAGCGGATTGTGCGCGAGCGCGTTCGCGAGACCGGGCGCGACTTGCGCGACGCGTCCCAACTCGTGGATACGGCCGAAAAGATGCGCCGTCAGCGGGCGGAAATGCTGCTTATGATAGTAGGCAAGGAACTCGGCCTTGTAAGTCGCCATATCGACCGAGGCCGGGCATTCGGTCTTGCATCCCTTGCACGAGAGACAGAGATCGAGCGCCTCGGCGAGCGCCGGATCGGCGAGACCATGGGGCAGCACGCCGCCGCTCAGCGCCTCGAACAGGAGACGCGCCCGCCCGCGCGTCGAATGCATCTCATCGCGTGTCGCCATGTACGAGGGACACATCGTGCCGGCGGCGGTCTTGCGGCATTTGCCGATCCCGACGCATTTGAGCGCCGCGCCGGCGAGCCCGCCGTCGCGGCTGAAATCGAAGTGCGTGTCGAGCGGTCGCGGCTTCAGGGCGGCCAGGCGCAGATGCGAGTCGAGCGGTTCGGCGTCGACGATCACGCCGGGATTCATCTTGCCGTCGGGATCGAAGGCGCGTTTGAATTCCCGGAACGCCCCTATCAGTTCGGTCCCGAACATCATCGGCAGAAGCTCCGAGCGCGCGCGGCCGTCGCCATGCTCGCCCGATAGAGAGCCGCCGAACTCGACGATCAGGCCGGCTATCGCCACCATCGCAGCACGGAACTTCGCGATTCCTGCCGGCGTAGCGAAGTCGAAATTGATCCGGCAGTGAACGCAGCCCTCGCCGAAATGGCCGTAGTAGGTGGCGGCTTCGAGCTGATGGCGTTCGAGCAGATCGGCGAAGCGCCGGAGATATGCGCCGAGCTTCGCGGGCGGCACCGCGGCGTCTTCGGCGCCGGGCCAGGTGCGCGGACCGCCGCCGACTACTGCGCCCGCGCCGAGGCCCGATTCGCGCAGGCGCCATACCGCCTGCTGCTCGGCGACACCGCCGATCAGTGCGACGCCGGTGCATTCGCGGAGCTTGCGCGCCTGCGAGATCATCGCATGGGCCCGGTCACGGAGTTCGTCTTCGCGGTCGGCCGCGAGCTCGACGATCAGGAACGCGCGCCCGCCGGGCATCAGGCGCATCGCAGCGGTTTGACTGCCTTTAGCCTTGGCGAGTCCGATCAGCCGGTAGTCGAAGCCCTCAAGCGCATCCGGCCGATGCTCGAGTATCCAGGGCATCTGATCTGCGGCAAGAAAGACGTTGTCGAAGCCGAGCACGATCAGGCACAGCCGGCGTGGGCGCGGAACCAGCTTCAGCGTGGCGCTCAGCGTGATTGCGAGCGTGCCCTCCGAACCGGCCACCGCGCGCGCCAGGTCGAAGCCGTTTTCGGGCAGGAGCGCATCGAGATTGTAGCCCGAAACCCGCCGCGGGATTTTCGGAAAGCGCTCGCGGACCAGATTTCCGTAGCGATTGGATAATTCACGCAGCGTCGCGAGCAACGTGGCGCTCCGGTCACTGCCAGCACTGCCGGAGGCTGCGTCAGTATCGCCGAGAGTGAGCCGCGTGCCGTCGTAGAGCAGCGCCTCCATCGCGGCAAGATTGTCCGCCGTTTTGCCGTAGGCGGCGGAATGTGCGCCGCACGAGTTGTTGCCGATCATCCCGCCGATCGTGCATCGATCTTTGGTCGTGGGATCGGGCGCGAAGAAAAGACCATCGGTCGCGAGCGCAGCGTTGAGATGGCTCTGCACGACGCCGGGCTCGACCACGGCGATGCGGCGCGAGGCATCAATGCGCTGAACCGCGTTCATGTATTTCGAGAAGTCGAGCACCAGGGCGGCATTGCAGGTCTGACCGGCAAGGCCCGTGCCTCCGCCTCGTGCGAGGATCGGCATCGCATTCTCGCGCGCCAACTTGAGCGCATTGATTACGTCGCCTTGGTGGCGCGGGATAACGACTCCGACGGGAATGCGCCGGTAGTTGGAGGCGTCGGTCGAGTAGATAGCCTGGGTGGCGGCGTCGAAGCGCACGTCGCCTTCCACGCGGCGGCGCAATTCGGCCTCGAAATTTGCGGGCAGGTGCGTTTGGAGCCTTGACACCGGATGCCTTCCTGAGACAGCTTTGGCGCACATCTTCTTCGGACACAACCGGAGCATGGCGGCCGATCGACGTTTGCAGCGCAGGATGGGGCGGAAAGCGGCGATTCTCCGCGTCGCGCGCGACGTCTTTCTGCGCAAGGGTTACACCAGCACCTCGATGGACGAGCTGGCGGAGGCGGCGGCCTCAGCGTCGGCACGCTGTACCTTTATTTTCGCAACAAGCCGACGCTCTATATGTCGCTGCTGGAGGTCGCGCTCGAGAAGCAGGAGCGTGCGTTACGCGGCGCGATCGCGGGCTGCCACGGCGTCTCGCAGCAGATGCTCAAGCTCGCCGACGCGTACGTCGATTTCTTCCTGCGCGAGCCGGAATATTTCCAGGCCGTGATCTTCATGCAGCACGCTGATTTGCGGATACCGGAGGCCGGGGAACTCACGCACAGGCTGGCGGAGCGGAGCAGGGCGATACTCGATTTGCTGGTCGATCTGATCCGCAGAGGCGTCGGGAGCGGCGAATTCAAACCCGTCGATCCGGCCGAGACCGCGCTGCTGCTCTACGGCGCGTGGAACGGCGTTATCGGGCTGACGCTGCGCAAGGACCCGATGCGTCTGGAGCGCAGGCGTCTCAAGCCGCTGGTGCGCTTTGCGTTCAAGTTGCTGGAGGGCGGCCTGCGCGCCAATCAGCTCCCGAAGGTGCCGCGAAGCCGGGCGCGAATCGCCAGCCGTTGACCCTTCCTGATCCGCGGACTAAACAGAGAGTCGCTCGACCGAGCTTTCGGCGAGCCATCGGCCAGCTATCGGCCAGCTATTGGGAGGACCGCCAAATGCTGCGCGCCTACACAATCACTGCCGCCGCCATCGCCGCGGAGCGCGGCCGCGTGAACAACGACCTTTCGAAGTTCGACGCGGCGCGCGTCCTCAAGATGGACACGCTGGAACTCCGGCCGATGGACCGCCGCGACGTGCATCTTCGCATCCTGGCGGTTTCGGCCGAGCACAACGTCCATCACGCGGCGATCGCCGATACGGTCAATATCGCCGAGCTGCGCGGCGGAAAGATCTATCCCGGTAACAGCGCCGTAGGCGAGGTCCTGGCCGTGGGTGTCGAGGTGAGCGGGTTCAAGCCTGGCGATATCGTCATTACGCACTGCAACGGAGAGCCCGACACCTATGGATATCCGCTGCGTATCTGGGCTTACGACCAACCCGATTCGGTCGGATGGTACGGTGAGGAGGCGATCGTCCGCGACTGGCAGATTATCGCGGCTCCGCTCAAGTGCGGGCTGAACCTGTGGGAGATCGCGGCGCTGCCGCTGCGCGCGCCGACGGCGTATCACCTGTGGCGCCGAGGCCACGGCATCTTCAGGCTCAAGGTGGCGGAAGAGAAGCGCGCGCGATTGAACGTGCTGGCCTTCGGCGGCGGCGTCTCCGAGTTGTTTCTGATGCTGGCGAAGGCGGAGTCGCATCACGCCTTCTTCTGCTCGGGAAGCCCGGAGCGCCGCGCGCATCTGGAACGCCAAGGCATTACGCCGATCGACCAGAAGGCCTTCAACCGCTTCGCGGGCGCGGAGGACGTGAAGAACTTCACCAAGGAAGTGAGGCGGCTCACCGGCGGCGACGGGATGCATATCGTGTGCGACATGCTGCGCGGCCCGGTGTTTGCCGCCGGCGTCGCGGCGCTCGCGCGCGAGGGCGTCAACGTGAGCGCCGGATGGCAGCTCCACAAGAGGATCAGTTATGACTCGGCGGGGCTGTCGGTGCGGCAGATCACGCTCGATCACACCCACCTCGACACCATCGACGGATGCCGCGCGGCGACCGAACTCTATGGCTGCGTCTTCCGGCCTACCGTCCATCGCGAGATCTATCCCTTCGAGGATCTCCCGCGATGCATGCAGGAGATGTTCGAGAACGTCCAGACCGGTATCCCGATCGTGCGCGTGGCGCGGGAGATGCCCAGCGCAGTGCAACCGCTGATCGCGTAGGATAAATTACCTATGATTGGCCAGTGCGGTTTTGGCCGCATCGACTTTTGCCATTCGCACACCGTTCACGCTAAAAATTAAAGGCTGTCGAACACAAGCACCATGGCAATTCGGAAAATCGAGCGCGGCCACTTCTTCGAGGACTTCAAAGCCGGACACGTCTTCAAGCATCACTGGGGCCGGACCATCAACGAAGGCGACAACAGCCTGTTCACCACCGTCACGATGAATTTCAATCCGATCTATTTCAATCGGCCGTACGCGCGCTCGATGGGTTACCGCGATATCGTGGTCAACCACATGCTGGTTCTGAACGTGGTGTTCGGGCTCTCGGTCGAGGACCTGAGCGAGCGCGCGATCGCGCATCTCGGCTACGAGAAGCTCAAGTTCCTCGACACCGTTTATCCCGGCGACACGCTGACCTCGCAGTCCGAGGTGCTCGAAAAGCGCGACACGTCGCGGCCCGATCGCGGCGTGGTCAAGTTCCGAACCACCGGCTTCAACCAGGACGGGCGCAAGGTGCTCGAATACGAGCGCCCGGTGCTGGTTCGCAAGCGGGTTGCGGGGTAAACGAGATGCCGTTCGTAATGCCGGAGCATGAAGAGATTCGCCGCTCGGTGCGGGACTTCGTCGAGCGCGAGGTCAAACCGGTCGCCAACGGTCTCGACCGCCGCAACGAAGAGATCCCCGCGGGCATCCTCAAGAAGATGGCCGAGCTCGGCTACTTCGGGATCATCTTCCCGGCCGAGGACGGCGGGCTCGGACTGGATTACATCGCGATGGCGATCGTGACCGAAGAGTTGTCGCGTGGATGGCTCTCGGTGGGCTCGGTGATGACCCGCAACCTGATCACCGGCACGCTGATCACCGCCAACGGTACGCCCGAACAGAAAAAGCATTTCCTGCCGCGAATCGCGCGTGGCGAGTTGATGACCGCGGCGGCCTTCACCGAGCCCGATGTCGGCTCGGACACCGCCTCGATCAAGACCCGCGCAGTCCGCAAGGGCGACGGCTACCTGCTCAAGGGCTCCAAGATGTGGTGCACGTTCGCCAATCGCGCGCACATCCTGACCGTGATGGCGCGGACGGATCCCGATCCCGGCAAGCGCCACAAGGGACTTTCGCTGTTGCTGTTCGAGAAGCAGCCGGGCGACGGCTTCATGCCGCCGCAACTCACCGGCGAGCCGATTCCCACTATCGGCTACCACGGGATGAGGAGCTTCGGCCTTTCGTTCGACGACGCTTACGCGCCGGCCACGAACCTGATCGGCGGGGTCGAAGGGCGCGGCTTCTATCAACTGATGGCGACCTACGAGTCGGCGCGAATCCAGACCGCAGCACGCGGCGTCGGCGTGGCGCAGGCCGCCTACGAGTGCGCCGTCAAGTACGCGCGCGAGCGCAGCCAGTTCGGACAGCCGATCGGCAATTTCCAGGTGATTCGCCACAAGCTCGCGCATATGGCGGTCGAGATCGAGGCGGCGCGCCAGCTCGCCTATTTCGCGGCCTCGCAGAAGGACACCGGCAAGCGCTGCGATTTCGAAGCCGGGATGGCCAAGGTGTTCGCGGCCGAGATGGCCGAGCGGGTCACGCGCGAGGCGATGCAGATTCACGGCGGCTACGGGTATTCGATGGAGTTCGACGTGCAGCGCTACTGGCGCGACGCGCGCGTCCTGTCGATCTTCGAGGGCACCAGCGAGATCCAACTCGAAGTGATCGGTCGGCACATCATGGAGCAGAGCGCATAGGCGCGATCCGATGGGAATCACCGGCGAAGGCAGCTACTTCGAGGACTTCACGGTCGGCGACACGCTGGTACATTTCCGCGGGCGCACGATCACCGAGACCGACAACCACCTGTTCACTTCGCTGGTGATGAACACCGCGCAACTGCACTTCAACCAGGACCTGGTGGACAAGGATCCGAAGAATTACTACGACGGCCGCCGCGTCGTGTATGGAGGTGTGGTGTTGGCCTTTGTGCTCGGACTCGCCTCGGAAGACACCAGCGAAAACGCCCTGGCCGAGCTCGAGATGGACAACGGCAAGCACACCAACCCGGTGTTCCATGGCGACACGGTCTTCGCGGAATCTACCGTGCTCGAGAAGCGCGACAGCGATCGCGCCGACGCCGGGACCGTCAAGTTCAGGCTGGTAGGCAGGAATCAAAAGGGGATGCCGGTAGTAGAAATCGACCGCACGGTCCTGATCAAGCGGCGATCGCATTTCCGCGAGAGCTGGCCAGGCGCGCCAGAGCGAGTAATCAATTCGCAATCTATATTGCAATCCATACGGGAGAGCCACGCATGTACGTTCTGGACAACGGCAACCGCTTCGTCATTCCGCGCACCGAGCTGACTTATCCCGGCCACAGCATGAAGCTCCATCAGACCGCCGCTGACGCGGTCAAGGCGCCGGTCGATCACGTTATGGCCGACTTCGAGGACGCCTGCCCTTATGAATTCAAGGGCGAGAAGAGCCGCAAGGTGATGGTCGAGGCGCTCAATACGCTCGACTTCGGCAAGAAAGTCGTGACCGTGCGTCCCAACAATATCCATTCGCCGTTCTTCAAAGGCGACATGGAAGCGATCGTGCTGGGAGCGCCCAACCGCTTTCATGGAATCATCCTGCCCAAGGCTCGCGGCGCCGAGGACATCAGGGTGCTCGCATGGGTACTCGACGATCTCGAAAAGCGCGCAGGATGGAAATACAAGATTCAGATCGAGGCGCTGATCGAAACGCCGCAGGCGCTGGTCAAGGCCTATGATATTGCGACCGCCGCGGACCGGATGTGCGGCCTGATCTTCGGGATAGCCGATTTCGCGGCCGGAATCGGCGTGCGCGAGATCGTCGAGAATCAGAACCAGAATTTCCACTACGCCAAGCAGGCTACCGTGGTCGCGGCCAAAGCGGCCGGCCTGCACGCGGTTGACAATGTCTACTTGCGGTTATGGCGCGCCGACGATGCACCCGCCCGCGTCGAGGAGCTCAAACGCGCCCTTCGCGAGAAGAATATCGGCGCGGCCAATCTCGGGATGGACGGCACCTGGATAATCCATCCGCAGCAGGCCGAGATCGCCAACGCCTGCTACACGCCGACCCAGGCCCAGGTCGATGAGGCTCGCCGCGTAGTGAAACTCTACCACGAGAAGGGCGGCGGCTCGATGGCCGATCCGAAGTCAGGCGAGATGATCGACGAGGCGACCATCAAGATGGCCCTGATGGATCTTGCCAAGGGCGCGCAGGCCGGGATGGTCAGCGACGAGGAACTCAAGGAATGGTCGTCGAAAAGCCATTCTATCACCGGCTATGACATCCTCGAACTGATGCGCCGCACGGCGTGAGCCTGAGACGATCGGCGTTGCGTCGATCCGGCGGGTGTGCCGGAGACCCGAGGTTGCTTCTCGACCGGGGCGGCGCGATCATGAACTTGATGAAGTTCATAGTGACCCTTGAGCGGGGCGAGGACGGATTTATAGTCGCGGAATGCCCGGCGCTGCCGGGCTGCGTTACCCAAGGAGCCACCAAAGAAGAGGCGTTGGCGAACATCCGCGAGGCGATTGAGTTGAGCCTCGAAAGCCGTAGGGCGTTGGGATTGCCGCTTGAGGTTGACACCGCCGAGGTCGAAGTCACGGCCCCGGACTGATGGCTCAACTGCCCGTCTGTTTCGGTGCCGGTGCCATCCGGGCGTTCGAGCGGGCGGGCTGGGCTCAAGTTCGGCAGCGCGGCAGCCATGTGACACTCGGGCCTTTCCTTCCAGATTCGTGAATGAGGACTTACGTAACGAGTGCGTCATTCCTCTCGGCAAGCTCCGTGGATAAGTGTAGTCGAGCTCGCGTTTCTCTCCACTCTCCCGAAGAAGCTCGATGCTGATTCGCGCCAGATAGCCGTTCTGGGTTCGCTCGGGAATGTATTTCGCGACCAACAGGTCTCCCTCACCGATCATCGCGGCTTCTCCTTTTCTGTCCAGGCGTGCATCGGGGGGGGCCGCAAGCCCAAACCCGCACAGTCGCGATATTCGGGCTTTTGGTCATTTTAGAGAATTGAACGTCAGTGTACGTGCTTTGACCCAGCGTCAACGCTTCGTAGCTGGGGCAGAAATAGGGTGAGATCTGCCAGAAAATTTGAGAACGCCTCATTTGGCAAGCGGCATGCGGGTAGCGCCCAAACGTGCGGAAATAGGGTAAAGAAGCGTTCAGGATTGTGTCTTTCGTATAACCAGGCCTTTTCCATCGTAGCCAGGCCGCCGAGTCTGTTGAAGCGCGTATCCAAGAAAAGCCCGCTCGGGTAAACTGGCACGCTTGGCCGATGGTAGAGGCTGCGTTTCACTGTGAACTCGCCACCCGGCTCCTGCATTCCCAGCTGTAAGTCGTCAACCATTATCAGCAAGGTGGGGCGGTCACTCGGTAACCGAGCAGTGCCGGCATCGTCGGCAAAGCACGTCTTGATGAGGGCGCGTTCCAAATCGTCGCGAAAGTCAAATGATTTTGCTTTTAGGTCACCACCATACTTGCGTTCCGAGTTGATCCGCCTCAAGGAATCTCTTTCTTTTGCCAAGCAAGCATCCAATTCAGCTGCGCTCTCTAGGCTGGCGGCGCTGAGACGCCGCGCCTCCAAGGTTTCGATGCGCTCCTGGATCTCTCCTACCCGTTCGCGTGTCCAACTCGGTGCTTTTACCTCCACCAAGATTTCCGGCGAGAGTGTTCGGAAGGGAGCAGCAATTGTGAAATCGGCAGTGTTGCCTTGAGCGAATTCAGGTTCCCAATCTATGACCGAATAGCCACAAGCCTGCTCGATGAAATAAGCTGCAATGATTTCGGCGAAGGTTTCGTCGCGAGAGCGCCGTGTGCCGCGCAAGCGAGTGATAACGCGGCCATGGTATTTCGTTCGAAACTTTCCCGCGAACCAAGTTATCATTTGCTCGAACGCATCAGACCACTGTTGGTCAGATGGAAACTGGTCGTTTTCATCTTCCGCCCAGCGCGAACCGGTCGCGATTTCTGCGAGGTGCGGACCAATCCAGACTTTTCCAAACCCAGTAGTGTGAAACAGCCAACCGCAACCGTCTGGAGAAGGGTTGAAACGCATAATTGCAACCATCCTTAACGCGCGTTGAGGATTGTAGTGTTCCCGGAGAGTGGCACTTCTTAGCCTCTCGCGGCGCCAACAGAACCCTAACCCTTCTCGCAGCGAAGCGGGGAAAGCGGCGGAAACGACCGATTATTCGCCCGCTACTTCCCGCCGCTCTGGATGTACTGTCCGGCGTGGTGAAGATTCTGCATGAATGTGTTCAGGGCCGCCTGGCGGCGCATGAACTGGGGCACCGAGTCCATTCCCAACGCCTTGCTGGGATTCGGTGACACGCTGACATAATGAATCTCCGTCGACTTGCCGTCTTTTGACGCGGTGAGAGTGTAGTCCGCCCGGAACTTGATCAGCGCTTTTCCGGCGCTCTGAGCCGTGATCGCATTCTTGCCCGGATCGAAGGTGAATTTGATCTGGATTGTCTTGGGCGCGTTCGCAATCGCAATCGTCTGGCCCGAGTATTCGACCACTTTGCCGTTGGCGGTTTGGGAGAGGACCTTTATGCCGGTGATTTGCGGGTCGTACTTGGCGACCTTGTCGGGGTTGCTCAGCGCCTCGTAGACCTTGGCCAGCGGCGCGTTGAGACTCGCCGTGGCCTCCAGATGCATCTGGTCCTGCTTGTCGAACGAGCTTTTCTGATCTTCGAACGCCGGCTCTATGTCCTCCGCGCGCGCCAGAGATCCAAGCGCGAGCGCAAGGGTGAGCATCGCAATCGTTACCGGCCATCTGGACTTGTGAGGCATTATTGTTCCCCTCCGTGGAAAGCTCCCCGTACCTGTCAATTCAATGCAAATGCGGAATTGTGAAAAAGAGTTCGCACGCCATCAAGGGACAGGCGCGGTGCTGAGCAGGCCGGCCGCCTCGTCGTACCCGAGCATCAGGTTCAGGTTCTGCACGGCCTGGCCGGCAGCACCCTTGCCCAGGTTGTCGATCGCGGTCAGCACGCACAGCGTCTGCGAGCGCCGATCGAGCGTCAGGGCCAGCTCGCACATGTTGGTCGCGCGCACGTTGCGCAACTCCGGCAACTCGCCCGGCTTCAGGATTCGCACGAAGCGCGCCTTGCCGAAGCTGGCCTCGAAGGCAGCGCGGACGTCCTGCTCGGTCGTGCCTGTGCGCGGGCGCATGAAGATCGAAGTGAGGATGCCGCGCGTGACCGGAAGCAGATGCGGCACGAACATCACCGCCACTTCGCGGCCCAGCGCAGCGCCGATCTCCTGCTCGATTTCGGGAGTATGGCGATGCGTTCCGACGCTGTACGGCCGGAAGTTTTCGTTGACCTCAGCAAAGAGCTGCTCGACGTTGGCGGCGCGGCGCGCTCCAGTGGTGCCCGACTTCGCGTCGATTATGATCGACCCCGGATCGATCAGATCGCGCCGAATCAGCGGCAGCAATCCGAGCAGCGCCCCGGTCGGATAGCATCCGGGATTCGCCACGATTCGCGCCTCGCGCAGCTCGCGCACATGGAACTCGCTCAGCCCGTAAACCGCTTCCTTGAGCAGTGCGGGAGCGGGATGATCGGCACCGTAAACCGCGCGATAGACCGCCGGGTCCTTGAAGCGAAAATCCGCCGACAGGTCCACCACTTTGATCCCGCTGGAAACCAACTCGGCGATCAGCGCGGTGCCGGTCCGCTCCGGCAGGCACGAGATGGCGACCTCGACACGGCCGACGAGCAATTCCGCCCGCAGCTCCTCGAACGCGGGCAGATCGATCCCTGCCAGATGGCGGTATACGTCGGCAACCTCGCGCCCGGCGTAGTGCTCGGAGGTGAGCGTGGTCAGCTCGACGAATGGATGCGCGGCCAGGATGCGCACGGCTTCAATTCCGGAATAGCCGGAAGCACCCAACACTGCCGCTTTGACCCTGCTGTTAGAAGCCATCGGGGTCCCTTGCTCCGCGCGCGGAATTCAACCTTCGGTCATCTTCGAGTAACATGAATTCGCGGGCGACGCCAGTTGCACCCGGGCTTGCGGCTGCAGACCGGCCCGACGGCCGGCTATAGCCATCGTACAGCGACCGGGATCGCGAGACGCGGGGAAGGGAAGGTTTCTACCGCTTCGAGTACTGCGGCCGTTTGCGCGCCTTGTGATGGCCGTACTTCTTGCGCTCGACCTCGCGCGGATCCCGGGTCAGCATGCCCGCTTTTCGCAGCGCGGGACGCAGGCCCTCCGCGGCTTCGAGCAGCGCCCGCGAGATCCCGTGGCGCACAGCGTCCGCCTGCGCGGAAATTCCGCCGCCGCTCACGCTGACCACCACGTCATACTGGCCCTTGGTTTCGGTGAGCTCGAAAGGCTCCAGGATTCGCATCCGGGCGGTGTCGCGCGGAAAGTAGTCTTCCAGCGCGCGCGCGTTGATCGTGATCGTGCCGCCGCCGGGCAGCATGCGCACGCGCGCGACCGCGGTCTTGCGTTTGCCTGTGGTCCAAATGGTTGCTTTTTTTTCGGCCATCGGTCTTTCGGAACCTCGATCAGACTTTGAGCGCTTCGGGCTTCTGCGCGGCGTGCGGATGCTCGACGCCGCGATAGACCTTGAGCTTCAGGAACAAACGACGACCCAGCCGGTTCTTCGGGAGCATCCCGCGCACCGCCATCTCGATCAGCCGCTCCGGCTTGCTTTGCAGGATCTTGCCCGCGGTCGTGGTGCGAACGCCGCCGGGATACCCGGTATGGCGATGATAGGTCTTGCTTTTGAGCTTCGTGCCCGTGAGCCGGACCTTCGCCGCGTTGATCACCACCACGAAATCGCCCATGTCCTGATGAGGCGTAAAGTCGGGCCGGTGCTTTCCGCGCAGGATACTGGCCGCTCGCGATGCGATCCGCCCCAGGGCCCGGCTGTCCGCGTCGATCACTATCCAGCGGCGGGCGCGCAGTCCGCCCTCGCGTGATACGCTTTTGGTCTGTTCGCTAAGCTTCAATTTTACACACCCGTCATGCTGCGCGGCCCCGCAGTCGGAGATCCGGTCGTGCAGCCGCTAAATTGTGGCGGGGCCGATGGGATTTGAACCCACGACTTCCGACGTGACAGGCCGGCGTTCTAACCGAGACTGAACTACGACCCCACCGAACCATCCTTTGTTACATTTTCCCAAGAGCGTAGCAACCAAGCAGGTTCGAGGCGAGCGGAAGACTGCCCGCCGCGCGAAAGAGTGCGCCGCGCAATTGACAGGATTGCGCAAGTTACTTAGCCTCGAGACGGTCGGCGGAATCACCGGCTAAATCATCGGCCCAGCTAAATCATTCGGAGGATCAACGGCGTGCGAGAGAACTGCTCCTAACGATCGAGTCCGTTTCGATCAACCGCGCAAGCGCGCCTAACCCGTTCCCGGCGCGGGAAGGGGGAACGAGGCTTCGTCCGCGCGTGCGCCGCTTCCCAGGAGCAGTTATGCCGTTGGTTCGCCTTATCGACGTCTTCTTTTCCTATCGCGATTCGGTTCCAATCCTGACCGGCGCCAGCTTGCAGTTCGGCCGCGGATGGACCGGCGTGGTCGGTCCAAACGGAGCGGGCAAAAGCACCCTGTTGGCGCTGCTCGCGGGCGAGATCACGCCCGAGCGCGGCCACGTCAAGCTCGATCCGCCCGGCCTGCACGTCCAACTCTGCCGCCAGACCGCCGAGTTGCTGACGTTCCGAGATCGAATCGTTCGCACTCGCCGCCGACGGCGTTTCGCGGCGAATCCAGGGCGAGCTTAGTCTCGACCCGGGCGACTTGCCACGATGGGGCACGCTGTCGCCGGGCGAGCGTAAGCGATGGCAGGCCGGGGCGGCGCTCGGCGCGCAGCCGGCGGTGCTGATGCTCGATGAGCCGACCGGCCATCTCGATGCCGAGGCGCGCGCGCTTCTGCTCGCCGGGCTGCGCAGCTTCACCGGCATCGGAATCCTCGTCTCGCACGACCGCGCGCTGCTCAGCGAGTGACCTCGTATACCGTCCGCCTTCATGAGGGCGGCGCACGGCTGTGGCGCGGCGAATACGACCTCGCCAGGCAGAGCTGGGAGGCCGAGGAGCGCGAGCGCCTCGAAACGTATCAGCGGACCAAGGAGGAGCAGCGCAAGGTTCTGCGCAGGTTGGCGGACAAGCGCCGGATCAATTCCGCTGCGGAGCCGCGGGCGAGCCTGCGCACCAAAGGCATTCACGATCACGATTCGCGTGGCATGATGGCGAAAGGCAAGGCGCTGATGGCTTCCGCGCGCATCTCGCGCGACGTGGGCGTGCTGCGGCGCAAGTCCGAGCGAATCGCGGACGAGCTCGGCGGATACCGCTTTCGCAAGCTCCCCGGACGATCGCTGTTCGTGGATTACGCCGCGGCGCCGATGGCGCGGCTGCTGTCGCTCGACGTGGCCGAGCTGCGCGCGGGCGACAAGCCGATTCTCGAGGAGGTGCATTTAGCCGTGATGAGAGACAGCCGGGTCCATGTGAGCGGTCCGAACGGAATCGGCAAGAGCACGCTGCTCAACGCGCTGCTTGCCAACGCTCGAGTCCCGGCCGAGCGGCTGGTCTATCTGCCGCAGGAGCTGCGGGCAGACGAGGCGCTCGCGCTGCTGGACTCGGTGCGCGCGCTGGGCGGAGACGACCGCGACCGCGTGCTCACCCTCGTCGCCGCGCTGGGAATCGATCCCGGCAGGCTGCTCGAGTCCGCGCGCCCCTCGCCCGGCGAGGCTCGCAAGCTCAAGATGGCGTACGGCCTTGGGCGGCGAGTGTGGGTGCTTGTGCTCGACGAGCCGACCAACCATCTCGACATCCCGGCGATTGAGCGGCTCGAAGAGGCGCTGATCGACTATCCCGGAGCGCTCGTGATGGTGACTCATGACGAGGTTCTCGCGCGCCGATGCACCACGACGCAATGGCGGCTCGCCGATCGGCACGTCGTTGAACGCTCGAATTAGGTCCGGCGATTACTCCACCTTGGCTACGCTGATAGGATTGGGCGGGCGTATCGAAGCAGCAACATGAAGAAAGTCTTGATGGTATGCACCGGGAACCTCGACCGCAGCCCGACCGCCGCGATGGTGGCGGCGGAGATGCGCGTGGCGGCCTGGGTCGCCTCGGCGGGGACCGAGCCGTGGGCGGAAAATCGTCTGACCTTGGAGTTGGTGGAAGAGGCCGACGTGATCTGCGTGATGGAAGAGGCGCATCGGCGGATCATCCGCAACCGGTTCGGCGAGCAGCACGCCGCCAAGGTCGTAGTGCTGGAGGTGCCCGACGTTTACGTCCACGGCGAGCAGCATCTGATCCTGCTGCTGCGCAGCAAGCTCCGCGCTGCGTTGGGACTTCCGTATTCGGGATAGCGCAGGGCACAACGCCGCGCTGCGTCAGGCTACCCTCACCCGGCGGGCGCTGCGCCCGCCGACCTCTCCCTGGTCAGGGAGAGAGTGGCAAGCGCGAGCGCCGGGCACCGAACCCGGCCACGATGCGGTCATCCGGCTCTGCCACGTGTGCTATCAAGGCTGGTTTCCGGCGACCAATGCGGGAGGTTAGGGACTTGTGGTCGCGGTGGGTGACGGCGATGGAATCGGCGACCCGATTTGCGCAGCCTTGTGTCCCCCGAACTGCCACCAATGCTGCGGCTTGGTGGCGGAATTTTCCGCGCCGGCGGCCGGCGCTGGCGTTGGCGAGGGCGCCGGCGTTGGGGTAGCATTCGCGCTCTTGCGTCCCCAGAAATGCCACCACGGGCGATGCTGCGGCTTTCCGCCTCCTCTTGGAGTCGGAGTTGGAATCGGAGTAGGCGAGGACATCTCGTTCTGATAGGAACTTCGCGCGACTACCGGTTCCGGCTCAACGGTGCCGCTGAATTCGATAGGTTCCGTGCCTTCGACCATGCTCGGCGTGATCAGGTAATCGCCGCCGAGCGCCAGTTTCCACACCCTTTTCGCGAGCTTGGGTTTGCCGCCGGCCACCGCCCAGGTTGCGGCACCCACGAAAATTCCGATACCGGCGTAAGCCAGCTTCGCCGGCACGTAAACCACGTTCTCGCCCGCCGCGACGGTGCCATAGCCCAGCCTGCTCCATGTGAACGGGCGCTTCGCCTCCTTTGCGGGTGGCAGCGTCGCCGAGGCGGAGGGCGTCGCTATCGGAGTGGTGGTCGCCGTCGGGGTCAGCGCAGCAGGCCTGGCGGTGGAGAGAGGCGTCGGTACCGCTGTAGGCGTGGAGGCCGGAGTAAGCATCGCAGTCGGCGTACTTTCGGCGATCGCCGGCGAGGGTAGGGCGAGAAGATGCGCCAGGGCGCATGCGATCAACGGTCGGGCGTAGCGTCGTGCGAGCATCGTCCGCTCACGACCTTAGCACGCGGTATTGAGGAGAGAAGAGTGGATTTCCGCCCGTCAGCTCTTAACTACCACAAGCGAAGACGATCATCCCAGGACCGATGGATTTGGGCCGTGTCCGCGCGAAGACGATCGGCCTGCCGAAGCGACCGAGCGCCCCTGAGATCGAGCACGTCCCGCCGGTCCGCTTCCGACAGGAGCCTCGCCCTATGCTCGTCGTCAATCTCTTACCGTGGTTCTCATGGTATCGATCGTAATCATGCATGTGCGTGCATGTGAAGATGCAGAGCGGTACCTTCGAATGAACCTGTACTTGTGGGTGACCAAATCCTGGAAGAAAAAAGGCAGGACGCCGAAACGCCCTGCCTCTCCTTGCGGACCTACGCCGGATTCAGGTTCAAGCCAGTCGTCGATCCTGAGTCCGCGCGCTCTAATCCCGTTAAACTGACAAATCCGCCCACATCATGGCAGAATGAAGACGCCACTTATATTACAGGTCCCGGAGCCAGCCACGTTGTCATCGTCAAGATTGTCATCGATCATCGCCGCCGTTGTGCCGTTGGTATTTAAGTAGACGTGATCCGTGAACTGACTGCTACAGCCGCCCGGATTAGCGGGAGTAGTAACCGGATCCCAGATTAGCGTCTGTGCCACCGCGCCATTGATGATGGAGGTGGTGGAGGTGGAATCCAAATAATAATTGCACGTCAGCGCTGACGACCCACTAGCTCCGGGGGCGTTGGTGTACATGGTGGTAGATTTTCCGCTGGTGAGCTTCGACCCCTGGGCGACGACGACCGACCACAGCGCGGCGTCCGAGCCAAGCCCGAGGCCAGTACCGGTTAAACCAGCGTCTAGGCCTTGGCATGCGATGGTGTAAGGGACACCGAGACCGCCTGTTTGGCCTGCGCGGGCGGACCCTGCCATCACCAACGCCAGCACAAGTAAGACCGCTCCGACCGAAACTGCTCCTTTAGCCATGATGCAAATCCTCTCCTTTTCTAGCGATTGAGTTGCGATTTCCTTCTGACTCTCCAACTCCGCTTCAACTTATAGACCAAAGGGCCTTCCCTCACAAGTGTTTAGCCCGGTTCCGTGGTAACTCTGTCTGCGGATCAAGGCGCTGGACATGGTCAGACCGTCAGCTAACCAAGGCTACGGCGCGCTCGCGTGGATTATATACTCCTCGCACTTTCAAAAGACGAAAATAGGCGCGCCATCTTTGCGGCACCTCTACGCCTGTGGTTGCGCTGAGGTCGCGGGTTCCCGCGCGGCTCTTCAAGCCCGCACCAGGGTCTGGCGGAGCATGCGGTATTCAGGGGACGAGAGCACCTTTGCGGCAGCGGCGGTGTGCTTGTCGTTCCTGCGAGCCGCCGAATAGCCCTGCCTGGAGAGGCGCCGAGTCAGATCCTGCGGCATCCGCCTCTGTCCTGATCTCTTCAGCTACCCGGATTTTCGGGGTAGGCGAGATGGTTGCGCCACACGAAGCGTCCTACAGGCCCCCGGTAGCAGCCGGTCACGACCATCGCTCGCAGGACATCTGTGACGTTCTCGTAACGCTTCAACCGCTTGCCGAGTTCATCAGGGGTGAATCCCGCTTGCACCGGAAAAATGGGATGGTGAAAGCAGTGGGACAACCCTTTCAGTTTCTCGCGTCACAAGGCCGGTGGAGGTCGATCCTGTGACGCGCATCGACCAGATAGCACTTAATCGTTGCCGCAGGCACTTTAGCCGAGAGCGGGGCTCGGTTGCCGAGTCTGGGAGAATCACTCCACCTTTTCGCAGGGGTCGTGAAAGAATTCGTCGGCGGAATTGATCGAGATCACTTGAGCGCGCCTGGCGGCGATCAACTTTTCAGCATTA
Source organism: uncultured delta proteobacterium (assembly GCA_963793115.1). Taxonomy (GTDB): domain Bacteria; phylum Desulfobacterota; class Binatia; order Binatales; family Binataceae; genus CAVVMA01. The sequence goes on along the minus strand of CAWBYV010000004.1, from coordinate 36,595 downwards.
GCCTTGGGCACCCCGCGCGTCGTCCAGAAAAGTGGTGAAGCGGCGGGTCGGATAGCATTCGAGCGCCGCACAGAGTGCGATGTCATTGGTGGGTGGTGCAGGGATTGAACCTGCGACCCCCGGCTTGTAAGGCCGATGCTCTACTGCTGAGCTAACCACCCACTTGCCCATCAAACTCCGCGAACTTCAAACTATTTTCAAGCCTGCGCTCGCCCGGAGCTTCCGGCCAGTGTGAGGGTTATGCGGCGGTTCTTCGCGCGCGGCTTTCAGCGGTGAATGATCTTTCCTGCACCCTCACCCGGCGCAGCGCCAGCCTCTCCCTGGTCAGGGAGAGGCGAAGATCAGCGAGACGCGAGGATTCGGCGCTGCGTGCGAACTCAGGCGGCGGGTTTGGCGGCGGCGCCGGGCGATGCGTTGAGCGAGTCCTTGAGCTGCTTGCCCGGCTTGAAGCGCGCCGAGCGACTCGCGGAGATTTGAATCGCCTCGCCAGTCTTGGGATTGCGTCCGGTGCGCGCCTGCCGATCGGAAACCGAGAAGGTTCCGAATCCCGAAATATTGACGCGATCGCCGGCCTTCAGCGCCGCGACGATATCATCAAGGATGATATTGATAGTCTTCTCCGCGTCGGCCTTGCTCAACGCAAGCTTGCTGGAGAGTCCGTCGATCAGTTCAGTCTTGGTCATCGAAGCTCCGGCTTTCCCCGGCCGGCGGCCGAACCGGCGGCACGTCGGCGGGCGCAAAGTTGGGATGCACGGCAGGTTCGTCTTCCTCGTCGTCGAGCAGGTCGTCCTTGTTATCCGGCTCGGCGACAAACGCAGGTTCGGCAGCCGGACCCGGCTTGAGGAACGCGTTGGGGTCGGCGAGCACCAGCGCGTGCCGCAAGACCTCGTCCATATGTTCGACCGTGATGAGCTCGATATTTTTGAGGATCTGCTGCGGAATGTCCTCGATGTCCTTTTCGTTCTCCTTGGGAATCAGGACGGTCTTGATACCGCCGCGATGGGCCGCGAAGACCTTTTCCTTGAGACCGCCGATCGGCAGCACCCGCCCGCGCAGCGTGATCTCGCCGGTCATCGCGAGGTCGTTGCGCACCATCGAGTGCGTGAGCGCGGATACCAGCGCGGTCGCCAGGGTGATTCCAGCAGAGGGGCCGTCCTTGGGAATCGCGCCCTCGGGAATATGAATGTGGATATCGAGCTTTTGATAAAAGTTCGCCGCCAGCCCGAGCGACTCGGCCCGTGAACGCACGTATGAGAGCGCGGCCTGCGCGCTTTCCTGCATCACTTCGCCCAACTGCCCGGTCACGGTGAGCTTGCCGCGCCCCGGCACGATCGTGACTTCGACGCTGAGCAGCTCGCCGCCCATCTCCGTCCACGCCAGACCGGTCGCGACACCGACTTGCGGATGGCGCTCCGCGATTCCGTAACGGAACTTCGGCGCGCCAAGGAACTTGCCGAGGTTGGAGTTGCTGACCTTGACGTGCGAGTTGCGGTCGCGCTTGACGACTTCGACTGCGACTTTGCGGCAGATCGACGCGATCTCGCGCTCCAGATTGCGCACGCCCGCTTCGCGCGTGTAGCGGCGGATCAATCCGAGCAGCGCCTTGTCGGAGAACTCGAGGTTGTCTTCCTTGAGGCCGTTGGCTTCGAGCTGCTTGCGGAGCAGGTACTTGCGCGCGATGTTGAGCTTTTCAGTCTCCGTGTAGCCGGGGATGCGGATGATCTCCATCCGGTCCTGGAGCGGCCGCGGAATCCGATCGGTGGTGTTGGCGGTGGTGATGAACATCACCTTGGACAAGTCGTAGTCGCAATCGAGGTAGTGGTCGTTGAAGGTGCAGTTCTGCTCGGGGTCGAGCACCTCGAGCAACGCCGAGGACGGGTCGCCGCGGAAGTCGGTGACATCTTGTCGACCTCGTCGAGCAGCATCACGGGATTACCGGAGCCGGCCTTGCGCATGCACTGGATGATCTTGCCGGGCAGGGCGCCGATATAGGTGCGGCGATGGCCCCGGACCTCGGCCTCGTCGCGCACGCCACCCAGTGAGACGCGGACGAACTTGCGCGCGGTCGAACGCGCGATCGATTTCCCGAGCGAGGTCTTGCCCACTCCCGGCGGACCGACCAGGCACAGGATCGGGCCTTTCATCTGGCCGACCAGAGTCTGCACCGCAAGGTACTCCAGGATACGCTGCTTGACCTTGTCGAGTCCGAAGTGATCTTCCTCCAGGATGCGCTCGGCCTCCTGGATATCGAGCTTGTCTTCGGTGTACTCGAACCAGGGCAGGGCGAGGAACCAGTCCAGGTAGTTACGGACCACGGTCGCCTCGGCCGACATCGGCGACATCATCTTGAGTTTCTTGATCTCGCGCTCGCACTTTTCGCGCGCCTCGGCCGGCATCTTCTTCTGGCGCAGCTTGTCTTCGAGTTCCTGGATCTCGTTCTTGAACTCGTCCTTTTCGCCCAGCTCCTTCTGGATCGCGCGCATCTGCTCGTTGAGGTAGTACTCCTTCTGGGTCTTCTCCATCTGTTTCTTGACCCGGGAGCGGATGCGTTTTTCGACTTCCAGAATATCGAGCTCGGAGCGCATGTAGCCGAGGATCTTCTCCAGCCGCTCGGCGGGATTGACGCATTCGAGCAGCGCCTGCTTGTCCTCGAGCCTGATCCCGAGATGGCCGATCAGCTTGTCCGCCAGCAGGGCGGGATCATCGATCGCCGAAATCGAGGTGACCAGCTCGGGCGGAATTTTCTTGTTGAGCCGGACGTAGTTGTCGAAGGCGGAATTGACCGAACGGATCAGCGCCTCGACCTCGGTGCTGCGATCGCAGACTTCGGTTATCTCTTCGACTTCGACCTGGAAGTATTCGTCCTGGCTGACGTAGCGGACCACCCGCGCGCGCTTCTTGCCTTCGAGCAGCGCCTTGACCGTGCCGTCGGGAAGCCTGAGCAACTGAACTACCACCCCGAGCGTGCCCACCGTGTAGATGTCGTCGGGGCCGGGGTCGGCGACCTTGGCGTCCCTCTGAGTGGCGAGGAAGATCGGCCGGCGCTGGGCTTCCGCCACTTCAAGCGCCTTGATCGACTTCTGGCGCCCGGCGAATATCGGATAGACCTCGTGCGGGAAGACGATCAACTCCCGCAGCGGGAATAACGGTACGGTCTCGCCCTGGGACGAGTCGCGATTGTCCTTCTTGTCATTGCGAAAAAGCATCTTGGCTTGGTAAATCTCCCTACGCGGTCTCGGCGGCCTTTTGGTAGACCAGCAGCGGCTGCTCCTTCTGCGTCACGACCTCCTCGGAGATCAGCACCTCCTTGATATTGGGCTGGGAGGGGATCTCGTACATCAGGTCTACCATGATGTTTTCCATTATAGCACGTAGTCCGCGTGCTCCGGACTTGCGCTTGAGCGCTTCGCGCGAGATCGCACGCAAGGCGCCCTGGGTAAACTTCAGGTGCACGTTCTCCATGTCGAAGAGCTTCTGGTACTGGCGCACCAGTGCGTTTTTGGGCTCGGTCAGGATGCGCACCAGCGCGTCCTCGTCGAGCTCGCCGAGCGTCGCGATCACCGGGAGACGGCCGACGAATTCCGGAATCAGCCCGAACTTGAGCAGGTCCTCGGGCTGGACCTCATTGAGCAGCTCGGAGATGGTCTTGGGATCGCGATGGCTTAGGTCGGCCCGAAAGCCCATCGTCTTGCCCGCGATCCGCCGCCGAATGATGTCGTCGAGGCCGACGAACGCGCCGCCGCAAATGAACAGGATGTTGGTGGTGTCGACCTGGAGGAATTCCTGTTGCGGATGCTTGCGGCCGCCCTTGGGCGGCACGCTCGCCATCGTGCCCTCGACAATCTTGAGTAGGGCCTGTTGCACTCCCTCGCCCGAGACGTCGCGCGTGATCGAGGGATTGTCCCCCTTGCGCGCGATCTTGTCGATCTCATCGATGTAAACGATCCCGCGCTGGCATCGCTCGATATCGTAATCCGCGTTTTGCAGCAGCGACAGGATGATATTCTCCACGTCCTCGCCGACGTAGCCCGCCTCGGTCAGCGAGGTCGCATCGGCGATCGTAAACGGCACTTGCAGGAAGCGCGCCAGCGTTTGCGCGAGCAAAGTCTTGCCCACTCCGGTCGGGCCGATGAGCAGAATGTTGGACTTCTGCAACTCAACGTCGCCGGTGACCATCTGCGAGTCGATGCGCTTGTAATGGTTGTGGACTGCGACCGAGAGGATCTTTTTGGCGCGCTCCTGGCCGATCACGTACTGGTCGAGAACGCGCTTGATCTCGGCCGGCTTGGGCACCGCGGAGGTCTGGCTGAAGGCCTCCTCGCCGTCGGTCTCCTCGGCGATGATGTCGTTACAAAGGTCGATGCACTCGTCGCAGATGTAAACCGTGGGACCGGCGATCAGCTTGCGTACTTCGTCCTGGCTCTTTCCGCAGAACGAGCAGACCAGATTCCCCGAGCGGTCGTCATGCTTCGCCATACTGCCTCCCGCGGTTCACTTGGAAGGACCCCGGCTTACGATTACCTCATCGATCAGCCCGTATTCAACCGCTTGAACCGGCGACATGATATTGTCGCGATCAGTGTCCTTCTCGATTTTGCGCAGGTTCTGACCGCTGTGCCTAGCGATGATGTTGTTCATCTCTTCGCGCACCCGGAGGATCTCCCTCATCTGTATGTCGAGGTCGGCCGCCTGGCCCTGCGCGCCGCCCAGCGGCTGGTGGATCACGATCCGCGAGTGGGGCAGCGCGTAGCGCCGTCCCTTCTGCCCGGCGCACAGCAGCACCGCCGCCATGCTCGCTGCCTGACCGAGGCACAGCGTTGAGATCGGTGGCTTGATGAACTGCATCGTGTCGTAAATTGCCATCCCGGCGGTGATCACGCCACCGGGCGAGTTGATATAAAGGCTGATCTCCTTGTCGGGATCCTCGGATTCCAGAAACAGCAACTGCGCGGTGACCAGATTGGCCACATCGTCGTTGATATCGTGGCCGATAAACACGATTCGGTCCTTGAGCAGGCGGGAATAGATATCGTAGGCGCGTTCGCCACGACCGGTCTGCTCGACCACCATCGGCACCAGGTTGCTCATAAATCTCGACCGCGCCGACCGTCGGTTGAGCTGGGTCGCCGCCATCTCCGTCCGATTCTATAGGGTTTGAAAAATACGGGCAAATCGTAACCGCGCATTCGCGGCCTGACTTCAGGCGTCAGCGGAGGTCTCGGCGGCCGCTTCGGGCTCGACTTGAGCGCGGCTCAGGAGTATGTCGAGGGTCTTCTCGCGGCGCATCGACTGTCTCAGCCCGGCGCGGTTTTCTTCCTGGCGGTAGAACTTGGCCACCCGATCGCGCTCGCGGCCGCTGTGCGTAACCAGTTTGGCGATCCGATCGGCGAGGTCTTCGTCGCCGATCTCGACGCCTTCCTGATTGGCCAGCGCGTTGACGATCAGCGAGCTGCGCGCGCGTTTCTCCGCGCGCGTCCGGAGTTCCTCGCGGTTCCCGGCGGCGCGGGCGTGAGCCTCCTCGTGCGAGAGTCCCTGCTCCTCGAAGGTCGCGGCCAGCTCGGCTTCGAGCGACCTGATCTCCAGGTCGATCATCGATTCGGGCACTTCGGTCGGGTTGCGTTCCATCACCAGGTCGAGCAGCCCCTGGCGCACCCGCGACTCGGCTCTCCGCCGGGCGCTCTCGAGCAGATCGGCGCGCAGCTTCTCGCGCAGCTCGCCCAGGTTGCCGAATTCGCCCAGGTCCTTGGCGAATTCGTCGTCCAGCTCCGGCACTTGGCGCGTGAAGATTTCCTTCACGAGCGCGCGCCATTCGACCTCTTTGCCGGCCAGTTCCTTTTGCGCGTAGTCCGCGCCGTAGCGCCGATGCTTGCTGATCGGTGCGCCGACTTCCGCGCCCGTCAGCACTTCGTCGAGCCCGTGCGAGAGCAGCTTGTCCGAGACCGGGAGCAGGCGCTGCTCGATCTTCGTGCCGGGAATCGGTTCGTTGGCCGAGTATCCTTCGATCTCCGCGAGCACATAGTCGCCGCGCTCGACCCTGGTACGCGGCTGGGCCTTGAGCGTCGCATGGCGCTCGCGCAACTGCTGGAGCGCCTGCTCGATTTCTTCGTCGCGCACCTCGATACGCGGCTGCTGGACCTTGAGTCCCTGGTAATCCTTCACGACCAGCTCGGGACGCACGTCGAAAGTGGCGCTGAAGCGCAGCACCTTGCTGAGGTCGGTCTCCTCGGTCTGGATTTCCGGTTCGACCATCGGCGTGAGGTTGTTCTCCTCGAGCGCCTTCTTGGTGTAGTCCTTCACCAGTTTCTGGATTACGTCGCCCCGCACCTGATCGCCGAAGAATCGCTCGAGCAGCTTCTGCGGAGCGTGGCCGGCACGAAAGCCCTTGAGGACGACGCTGCGCTTGAGCTCATTGTATGCGTGGTCGAGCTCGCGCTTGATCTCGTCAGGTTCGACGTTGATGGTGAGCTTGCGGCGAAGACTGGACGGGGTCTCGATGTTCACTTGCATGATTGCGATCAACTAAAACATACGCGCAACGGCGCGATCAATGCCGCCCCGGCAAACGCGACCACCTTGAGCCCCGCGAGCGCCGTCGATAGTCGTGACTGTCCCGATCGGCGCCTATCGGTCAACTTGGTACCGGCTAGACTTCCCCTTGGGGAAAATTTACACTCCGTCCGTTAAATCGGGCGCCTGCCTTCGGCCGATGGTGCGCTTTTGATTATGGCCGGCAGCGCGGGCGCCGAATCCTTGGCATCCAGGAGACTGAACCTACAATGAGCGAAGCCAACATTGTTTTGCCTGCCTTGAACGAGGGCCAGGTGACGATCCTCTGGTGCGTTTTGCTCTCGGCTCTGGTAGCCCTCGGCTATGGCCTGTATCTGGTCCGTATCGTGCTGAATGCCGACCCCGGCCCCAAATCGATGACCGAGGTGGCCGACGCGATACAGGAAGGCGCGATGGCGTATCTGAAACGCCAGGTGCAGACCATGATCGTGTTCGTGATCGTGATCATGGTCACGCTCTTCCTTATGTACCGCAACGTCTACGAAGGCTTGGCGCTTCCGATCGGAATCGCGGTCGCGTTCTTCATGGGCGTGAGCGCCTCGTACGGCGCGGGCTTCGTCGGGATGTGGCTCGCGGTCAAGGGCAACGTCCGCAGCGCCAACGCGGCGCTCACCAGCTTCAAGGACTCGATGGAGCTGGCGTTCAAGGCCGGCGGCGTTTCCGGGATGTTCACGGTCGGGCTCGGACTGCTCGGCGCCACGATCATCTTTCTGATCTTCCGCGAAAACGCGATGAAGGTGCTGATCGGGTTCGGCTTCGGCGGATCACTGGCCGCGCTTTTCATGCGCGTGGGCGGCGGAATCTACACCAAGGCGGCCGATGTCGGCGGCGATCTGGTCGGCAAGGTCGAGGCCGGGATTCCGGAGGATGATCCCCGCAACGCGGCGACGATCGCCGACAACGTCGGCGACAACGTCGGCGATTGCGCCGGGATGGCGGCCGACGTGTTCGAGTCCTACGAGGTGACGCTGGTCGCGGCGATCATACTGGCGGCCTATGCGCTCAACGAAGCGGATTTCCGGGCCGCCTATGGTGCGGCGGCCGGCGCCTTTGCGATGAAGATGATCGTCTTCGCGCTGATCCTGCGCGCGGTCGGGGTTTTCTCGTCCATTCTGGGAATCATGGCGGTCCGCGTTCCCGCCGGCACCGCGATGCGCGACCCGATGCGCCCGATCAACATGGGCTACATGACCTCGGCGGTCGCCTCGGTGATCGGGTTTTTCGTCGTGAACTACTTTTATCTCGACGACCCGCGCACCGGCGCTCCCGACTGGCGCTTCGCCTTTGCTGCGACCCTGGGAATCGTACTGGCGGTCGTCACGCTGTGGCTCACAAACTATTTCACCCATCCGGATCGCGGGCCGGTCACCGAGACCGCATCCGCGGCGAGAACCGGGCCGGCCACGCTGATTTTGTCGGGCATGGCGGAAGGGCTCGAATCATCGGTGTGGGCGCTGGTGATGATCGCGCTCGCGATCATCGGCGCGATGGTGATCTTCCGCGAATCGCTCGCACTCCAGTTCTACGGAATCGCACTCATCGGGCTGGGTTTGCTCACCACCACCGGCTTCATCCTCGCGATGGACACCTATGGCCCGATCACCGATAACGCGCACGGAATTTTCGAGATGGCCGGAATTCATCAGGAGGAAGCCTCGCGCACGCTCTCCTGGATGGACGCGATCGGCAACACCACCAAGGCGCTGACCAAGGGCCTCGCGATCGCGACCGCGGTACTCGCGGCGATCGCGCTCTTCCGCTCCTTTATAGACGAGGCGCATCTGGGCGCGATCGGCGTGCAGATCAACATGCCGACCGTATTCGTCGGGCTGATGATCGGCGGCGCGGTGCCGTTTCTGTTCAGCAGCTTCGCGATCAAGGCGGTGAGCCGTGCGGCCTACCAGGTAGTCGTCGAGGTGCGGCGCCAGTTCCGCGAGCATCCGGGGATCATGGAATATAAGGAGAAGCCGGATTACAAGCGATGCGTTGATATCGTGACGGCGACCGCACAGAAAGAGCTGCTCGGTCCCGGCATCCTCGCCGTCTTTGCGCCGCTGCTGGTTGGTTTCGGGCTTGGCGCGGGTGGGCTCGGCGGATTCCTTGGCGGCGCGATTCTGACCGGCCAGTTGATGGCCGTGTTCATGTCGAATGCGGGCGCCAATTGGGACAACGCGAAGAAAAAGATCGAAGACGGCTTCCTCGGCGGCAAGGGTACCGACGTTCATAAGGCGGCGGTCGTCGGCGACACCGTCGGCGATCCGTTCAAGGACACCGCCGGCCCCGCGCTAACCCGATGATCAAGGTGATGAACCTCGTCGCTATCCTGGCAGCGCCGTTCACGCCCGCCGCGATCACCGAAGTGTCGCTCGCGCGGGCGATCGTGGTTGCGCTCTCGATCGTGCTGCTCGGTGTGGCCGTGGTGTTCTCCAAGCGCGGCTCGATCGCTGACGAGCCGGTGGTGAGTCCTACCGCTAAAGCGGCGGCGTAGTCGCGGTAAGTTACTCAGCGCTGGCCGGAGTCTGACACCTCTCCCTGACCAGGGAGAGGTCGGCGCGAGCGAGCGAAGCTCGCGACGCGCCGGGTGAGGGTTGCCCGGAGGTGCTGCGTGGAAATCGCATGGATCGGGACCGGCATCATGGGTGCGCCGATGGCGCGGCGGCTGCTCGCCGCCGGCCATCGCGTGAAGGTCTACAACCGCAGTCCCGAGAAAGCCCGCGCTTTTATTGCTGACCGCGCGACGCTGTGCGCAGACCCCGCCGAAGCTGCGATCGACGCGGAAGCCGTGTTCATCATGGTGCCCGACACGCCTGACGTGCAGGCGGTCGCGGCTCGAATCGAGCCCGTGTTGCAGCCAGGTCAACTCGTGATCGACATGAGCACCGTGTCTCCCGAATCGGAGCGCGAGATCGCCCAACGCTTCGCCGCGCGCGGCGCCGACTACCTCGATGCTCCCGTATCAGGAGGCGAGCCGGGCGCGATCGACGGCACGCTCACGATCATGGCGGGCGGGGGCGAGGCGGCATTCGCGCGCGCCCGGCCGCTCCTTGAGCATCTCGGCAGGCGCGTGACCTGGATGGGCCCATCAGGCGCGGGCCAGATGACCAAGCTCTGCAATCAGATCGCCGTCACGCTGACGCTGGAAGCTGCGGCGGAGGCGCTCAAGTTTGCGATCGCCGGCGGACTCGACGCTGCTAAAGTGCTTGAAGCGATCGGCGCGGGCGCCGCGGCTTCATGGCAGTTGAGCAACCTGGGACCCAAAATCCTTGCGCGCGATTATCGCCCCGGCTTCTTCGTCAAATTGATCCGCAAGGACCTTCGTCTGGTCGCGGAGGCTGCGCGCAAAAGCGGGCTCGCGCTGCCCGGGCTGGCGCTGATGACCTCGATGTTCAATGCGGCCGCGGCGATAGGTCACGACTTGGACGGCACGCAGGCGGTGGCCGACGCCCTCGACAGCGCCGCCAACCTGAAGTAGTACGGAATCGAAATCGCCCCGATAGAAATCCAGTTGGAGGTTGCGCTCATGTCCAGCGACCATTTTCTCACCGAACGCCGCGATGGCGTGCTCTATCTGACCATGAACCGGCCCGACAAGCTCAACGCGCTCAGTGATGCGATGATCACCGGGCTGGCCGGCGAGCTTACGAATGCCGCGACCGACAAGGGCGTGGGATGCGTGGTGCTGACCGGCGCGGGACGCGGCTTTTGCTCGGGCGGCGATATCGGCGGGATGCGCGCGCGCAACGAGGCCGGCGGCGAGCCGCCGACGATCGAGGACAGCGTCGCGCGCCTGCTGAAAGGAATGGAGGTATCGGCCCTGTTGCACGAGATTCCCAAGGTCACGATCGCGGCGGTCAACGGCGCCGCGGCCGGCGCCGGGCTCAGTATCGCGCTTGCGGCCGATATCCGGCTCGCGTCCGACGCGGCACGCTTTGCCACCGCTTTCGCACGGGTCGGATTCGGCGGCGACTTCGGCGGCACGTACTTTCTCACCCAACTGGTCGGCACCGCCAAGGCGCGCGAGCTTTACTTCAGCGCCGACATCATCAACGCGGAGGAGGCGCTGCGACTCGGGATCGCGAACCGCGTCTTTCCGGCCGCATCGTTCAAGGATGAAGTCCACGCCTTCGCGAAGAAAATCGCGGCCGGTCCGCAGATCGCCTACCAATATATGAAGGCGAACCTGAACTACGCGCTGCACTCGGATATGCGCACGATGCTCGAACGCGAGGCTTGGGGCCAGAATCTGACCGGTCGCACGCAGGACCATCGCGAGGCCGTCAAGGCGTTCCTCGAAAAGCGCGAACCCAAATTCGTGGGCCGCTGAATCAACGAAGCTCTTTTCCGACACCTCTCCCAGACCAGGGAGAGGTCGGCGAGCGCGGAAGCGCTCGCCGGGTGAGGGTATCTGCGATGAACTTCGAATACATCCTTAACGACGCGCGCGACCACGTCGCGAAAATCACGCTCAACCGGCCGAAGACCTACAACGGCTATCACGAGCATCTGGTCAAGGAAGTCGTCGCGGCGATCGACCTCGCGCGCCAGGACGACGACGTCCGCGTGCTGATAATCACCGGCACCGGCAAGGCCTTCTGCGCCGGCGGCGATATCAGCGGCTCGGCCGAGAGCCGGGGACGCTTCGGGGGCCATCCGATGGGCCATCTGCTCGAGATGCGCGAGAACTTCCATCAACTGGTGTTGTCGCTCGACCGCTTCGACAAGCCGGTCATCGCCGCGATCAACGGCGCGGCGGTTGCCGGTGGACTCACGCTCGCGCTTTGCTGCGACTTCAGGATCGCTTCCGATCAGGCGCGCCTGGGCGACACGGCGCTCAAGTTCGGGCTCCTGCCCGACGAAGGCGGCGCGTACTTTTTTCCGCGCGTGATGGGAATGGATCGGGCGCTCAAGATGAGCCTGCTGTCCGAGGTCTACGATGCGAATCGGGCGCTGGAGCTGGGGCTCGTGACCGAAGTCGTGCCGCACGACAAGCTCTACGACCGGGTGAACGAATTGGCAGCGCAGTTGGCGGCCGGCCCTCCGCTCGCGATCCGGATGGCGAAGCGGATGATGTACAAGCAGCGCGAGATGACGCTCGCCAACGCGCTCGAGGACGCCGCGCTTTCCGTGATGATCACCAATTCGTCGGAAGACGTGCGCGAGGGCATTCGCGCCTTCCGCGAAAAGCGCAAGCCGAACTTCAAGGGAAAGTAGGCCGCACTCAGCTTATGGGATGCGGAACCGGATGGCGCCGCGTAAGCATATGGTATATGAAACCATATGGTAGCGGCGTTGATCTTTCGGTCGCGGTTCGTATACGCCGACGGATCAATCCGTGAGATGGTGCTTTGGAAACTGCCGCGTCCGACGGTCGATCACCCACACGGGCTGAAGTATCGATTCTACTATGGTTCTGCTGATGGCCGCTGCCTGGTGCGCTACGACAACGAACGCGGCAAGGGAGATCATCGCCACGCGCCGGGAGCGGAGGAGCCGTACGAATTCAAGAGCGTTGAGACGCTGGTTGCGGACTTTCTGCGCGACATAGCAGGAATCCGCCGAGGCGAGTGATGAAGCGCGAAATCCGAATCGAAATTAGCGGCGAACGGCGATCGGCGCAGGAGTTTGTCAGGGCCTGGCATCGCGCAAAGCGGGGCGCATCAGCGGAACAGCCTGTCGATCGACTCTATTTCCCCGATCTCGCAACCCTGCTTCAGGTGCTCACGCCGCGCCGACTGGAAGCGTTGCGGCTGCTGCACGAGCATGGCCCTTGGAGTATCCGCCGGCTCGCCAGAGAGACGAAGCGGAACTACAAGAACGTCCATCAGGACATTCAGATCCTGAAACGTATGGGGCTTGTGACGCGCGCTGCGGAAAGCAAACTGACCGTTCCCTGGAGTCGAATCGTGGCTGAGATTGCTCTCGCCGCTTGAAAGGTCCGCTGGGCCAGCGGGGACTGTCTTGCCGGACTCTCGGTTTCAGCGTGCGCCCGGAGCGGGAGTTGCGCCTGCCGCAGCGGGAAGATCCAGCAGGCCGCGCCGGTATGCGGGCCGATCGTGAGTTGCCCCTGGTTCGTATCGACGCCCTGTTCGTTGAGGAGCTTGGTTACCTCGTCGGACGAAGCGGCAGGCGTCATCCCTTCGCCGCGGCGGAACTTGTCGCGATCGTCGGGCGTCATCCCGAGCCAGATCTGGCTGGCCTGGGCGGAGTTGCCGCGATTGAGCGCGTCGAGAAACTGCTGCTGCGGCGTCGGAGCGCCGCCGAACAGCGAGCATCCGGATAGGGCGAGAATCAACGCCGTAGCGGCCGCGCGTCGAGTCATGGTTGGATCATCGACTTCGACCTGCGATGGTTCAAGACTCAGGAGAGGTTTACGACGATGCCGATGACGAAAGAGAAAATCGACGAGCTGCTCGCTCAGCCCAATATCGCAGTGGTTGCCGTGACCGCGCCTGACGGCGCGCCGCACGCCGTGCCGACCTGGTACGAATACCGCAACGGGGAGGTGGTATTTCATACCGCCCGCAACTCCTTCAAGTATCGCTGTCTCAAGCGGGATCCGCGAATCACGCTGTGCGTCGACACGAAAGTCGCGCCTTACAAGGCGGTGATTCTCAAGGGACGGGTTACGATGGAGGAGCGCAACGACAAAGATGGAACGCTCAGGATGGCCGTCGCGTACCTCGGCGACAAATTGGGGCGAGCGTACGCGCAGTCGCTGGCGGCGGAGACCGTCGTAGTCGTGAGCTTCCGCCCCAAGCGCGTGATCTCCTGGGACTACGCCGAGGAGGCGCCCTGACGCGCAGCGGCGCCGCGCGCCAGGTGATCGGTAAGCGATCGGTTTCGCGTTCCGGGCAGGTCTGCGATAATCGCGTTTGTGCCAAAGTCCATACCAGTCGAGGCGGTCTTCGAGGCGCTGGGCCGCGTGAAATACCCCGGCTACGCGACGGATATCGTCGCGTTGGGGATCGTCGAGGATCTCGCGCCGCTTCCCGATAGCGGCGGCTTCGCGCTGACGATTCGGCAAGCCACCTCGCGCGACGAGGTGATGCGCGAGCTCGCGGCCGCGATCCATCACGAGCTCACTCACGCGCTTGGCCTCGACAACGTCGAGCTCAGGGTGCGCCGACTCGAGCCCGAGCTCGGCGAGAAGACCGGCAAGGTAAGGCTCGAGGGCACGCGCTATATCGTGGCGGTCGCGAGCGGAAAGGGCGGCGTCGGCAAGTCCACGGTCGCCGCGAACCTGGCGGTCGCGCTCGCGAGCCTGGGGCTCCGCGTCGGCCTGCTCGACGCGGACATCTACGGACCGTCGATCCCGATGATGTTCGGTGCCGCGGACGCAAGGCCGAGGTCGGCCGGCGGCCAGAGCTTCCATCCGATCGAAAAGTACGGGCTGAGACTGATCTCGATCGGCTTTTTCCTGGGTGAGAAGGCGCCGGTAATCTGGCGCGGGCCGATGGTGATGAGCGCCGTGCGCCAATTCCTCAAGGATACGCGGTGGGGAACGCAGGATTTCCTGGTCGTCGATCTCCCGCCCGGCACCGGCGACGCGCAGTTGACGCTCGCGCAGGAGGTCTCCCTCGACGGCGTCGTGATCGTCACCACGCCCCAGGATGTCGCGGTGCTCGACGCCGAGCGTGCCGTCAGGATGTTCCGTCAGGTGCATTGCCCGATCCTCGGCGTGGTCGAGAACATGAGCTACTTCGTCTGTCCCGACTGCGGCGAGCGCGACGAGCTGTTCGGCCGGGGCGGAGCCGATCGGATGGCTGCGGCCGAAGCGACGAGCGTGCTGGCGCGTATCCCGATTTACCCGGAAGTGCGCGAGGCCGGCGACGAGGGAATGCCGGTCACGCTGCGCGATCCCACGCATCCGGCCAGCAAGGCCTTCGTGGAGCTGGCCAAGCAGGTCGTCGCTGCGATGCCCGAGTAGTGGCTGAGCCGCTTGAGTCACATGCGGCGCGCCGATATTCTGACGCGCGACAAGCCAAGTCTGAGCCCTCTCCCTGACCAGTCGCCACCGGCGCGGGGAAAGGGTTAGGGTGAGGGCTCTTTTGGAACGGATTGGTCCGGAGCTTCTTCGATGGCGACTGTAATAACCGAGGAATGTATCAACTGCGGCGCTTGCGAGCCCGAATGCCCGAATACGGCGATTTACGAGGGCGGCGCGCAATGGGAGCTCGACGGCACAACGGCTCCCGCGATCAAGGCAGACCTCTACTATATCGTTCCCGACAAATGCACCGAGTGCGTCGGGTTTTTCGATCAGGAACAGTGTGCCGCGGTCTGCCCGGTCGATTGCTGCATCCCCGATCCGAAAATTCCGGAGACTGAGGCAGCGCTGCTCGAGCGCGCGAAGAAACTGCATCCGGAGCAGGAATTCACGGCCGATTTCCCGTCACGATTTCGCAAGGCGTAACAAATGACCGGCGGGACGCCGGTCCTACTTCAGAACGATATGAAGACCTATCCGCGCGGCGCGCCGAGCTTGCGCTGCTCCTCTTGCTTGCGTAACTCGACGCGGCGAATCTTGCCGCTCACGGTCTTGGGCAATTCGTCCACGAATTCGATCTCGCGCGGATACTTGTACGGCGCGGTCACGCGCTTGACGTGCTCCTGCAGCTCGCGCTTGAGGGCCTCGGTCGGTTCGGCGCCGGGCTTCAGCTTCACGAACGCCTTGAGATCGCGCCGCGATCGGGGTCGGGACTCGCGACCGCCGCCGATTCCATCACTGCCGGATGCTCCAGCAGGGCGCTCTCGACCTCGAACGGCCCGATTCGATAGCCCGCCGAGATGATCACGTCATCGGCGCGGCCGACGAACCATAGATAGCCGTCCGAATCGCGATAGGCCTGATCGCCGGTCAGGTAGTAGTCGCCGCGAAAGACTGCGCGCGGTCTCTTCCGGGTTCTTCCAGTACTCGAGGAACAGCGAGGGCGGTCGCTCCGGCTTGACGCGCAGCGGCGATTTCGCCGACCTCGTCAGCTTTGGTCTCGTTCAGATTTTCGTCGATGACGCGCAGCGTCGTGACCCGGAAACGGCAGGCCCATCGCAGCCCGGCTTGATCGCCATCCCGGGAAGATTCGCGACCAGAATTATGCTCTCGGTCTGGCCGTAGCCGTCATGGATCGTCAAGCTTGTAGTGATCGCTGCCACACTTCGATCACTTCAGGATTGAGCGGCTCGCCGGCGCCGGCGCAATGGCGCAGGTCGGGAAGCGGATAGCCCGACGAGGTCCTCCTTGACCAGCATCCGGTACTCGGTGGGCGGCGCGCAGAAACTCGTGATCCGATAGCGTTGCATCAGCTCGAGTTCCTTCTTGGGCTCGAAGCGGCCGTTGTACATGAAAGTCGGTGACGCCGTTCATCCAGGGACCGAACAGCACGCCGTACGCCGCCTTGGCCCATCCGGTGTCGGAGGTGGTCCAGTGCCGGTCGGTCTGGTCGAGGCCGAGCCAGTTGAGCCCGGTGAAGCGATGGCTGTACGTGTAGGCGTGGCTGTGGAGGACGGCTTTGGGTTCGCGGGTAGTGCCAGAGGTGTAGTAGCAAATCGCGGGCTCGTCGGCGGCGGTGTGAGAGGCGGTGAAGCGCGGCGAGGCCGCAACCATCGCCTCGTTGAGGCTCTGCCATCCGCTACGCGCTGTGCCGGCGACCATGAAATGTTCCAGCGACGGGCATTTGGTTTTGAGGTCGCCGACCATTTCGGCCGCTGGCCGGCGAGGCGATTATCGCGCGGGCGCCGGAATGATTCGCGCGATAGATCAGGTCCTTCTCACGCAGCATCGAGGTGCACGGGATCACCAGCGCGCCCAGCTTGAGTCGCGGCGATATAAGCCGCCTGCCACATCGTGATCCGCGGCAGCGCGAGCAGTACCGGATCGCGCCGGCGAATTCCGATCGCCGACAGCACGTTGGCGATCCGGTTGGAACTATCGCTCAGGTCGGCGAAAGTCAGCCGCGCGCGATTGCCCGCTCGTTTTCCCATAACAGGGCGACGCGCGAGGGATCTTGCGCGAAGAGATCGATCATCTCGCCGAAGTTGAAATACTCCGGCGTCTCCCATTTGAAGCCGGCACGCAGGCTCTCGTAGACCGAATCCATCACGGTCCTCTCACGATTCCACTTGTCACGACTCCAGTTGGCGAGCCGCGTTGTGCGGCGCCGGATGCGGCGGCTTGATCCGCGAACGCCTGGCGGCGGCGCGGATATATTTCACCGTCACGGGCGAGAGATCGTGGCGGTCGACCTTGACGTTGATTATCGCGAAGCTCTTGCCGTGGTGCGCGGCTTCGAGCGCGCTGGTCAATTCGGCGATAGTGTGGGCCTCGAACCCGATCCCGCCCCAGTCCTCAGCTAGCCGCGCATAGCGCCATGGCGGCAGGTCGAGCAGGTCGGGGCGGTCTGCGATCGGCCGGAAGATTTCCCATCCGCCGTTGTTTATCAGCATCACGATCGGATTCGCGCCGTACTTGCTCGAATGGGAAATCTCCGCCCCGGTCATCTGAAAGCCGCCGTCGCCGCATAGCACCAGCGGCCGGAGGCCGTTGCCGATCTGCGCACCAATCGCGGCGGGCACCGCGAAGCCCATCGAGGCGTAAAATCCCTGCGCCAGGTAGGTGCCGCCGTGCGGTACCCGCACGTCGAGTCCGCCGAACAGCATGTCGCCCGATTCCGCCACCACCATGTAACCGCGATGCGCCGCGAGGAACTCGTTGACCGTGCTGAGCAACGCGCCGACTTTCACCGCGGCCCCGTCGCGCGAAACGGCCTCGCGCAGGTTGTCTGCGTATAGCACGCGCTCGCGATGGGTCCGCAGCCTGGTGCGCATCAGCGCGCGCACGAAGTCGCGCACGCCGACATCGACATAGCTGTGGTACTTCACGTCCACGCGCCGATCGACGGCCCATACCGTCTTGCTCTGGATAATATGCGGCGGGCGGTTGCCGAAGTTCATGTCGGTCTTGAGGCAGCCGAGATTGAGCACGAAATCGGCCGCGTCCATCCGCTTGACGATCGGCGCGGGGCTGATCGGCCCGACGTGTACGCCCATGTGCAACGGATGGTCCATCGGAAAGGCGCCTTTGCCGAGCACGGTGGTCAGCACCGGCGCGCCCATCTTGCCGGCCAGTCCGACCAGGTCGTGCTCGGCCTTGTAGCGATGGATTTCGATTCCCGCGATCACGATCGGTTTGGACGAGGCGTTGAACATCGCGGCGGTGTCGCGCGCGGCTTCCTCGACCTTGCGCGCATCCGACTCGTGGAAGTGGAGACGGCCGTCCCATTCGATCACTTCGTCGGGCACTTCGATTTCGCGATCGACCATGTCGCGATGAATCTCGATGTAACCGGGGCGCTGCTCGGCCCATACCGCGCGCGCCACGTCGTGCAGATCGGCCGCCGCGCGCCTGGGATCGGTGAGCACCCGCGACGCACAGGTGACTTCCTGGTAGATGCGATGCTGCGATTCGATCTCGCGGGCCTGATGATGGATCAGCGTGCCGAGCTTGCGTTCGTCTTCGCCGGGACCGCCCGAGAAGATCAGGAGCGGTACGCGCTCGGAAAACGAACCCGCGACCGGGTTGACCATATTGTGCCCGCCGGCCCCGTAGGTCACGCAGATCACGCCGATCTTGCCCGTCGCACGGGCGTAACCGTCGGCGGCGAAGCCGACCCCCGGTTCGTGGGAGAAGGTGACGATCTCGAGACGATGCTTGCGGCCGAGCGCGAGGAACAGGCGCAGCGCGAGATCGCCGGGAATCCCGAAGACCCGGGTCACGCCGATCTTGCGCAGGTAGGCGACCAGGAAGTCGCCGAGCGTCATCCGGCGTTTCATCACGCTCCTCACCGCCATCGCCTGAGAGGAGCGTAGCAGAAAACGCCGACGCGGGTGGGCAAGGAGGGAAGCAGGCCAGACGACCCTCACCCGCGCTCGCGGCGCTCGCGCGACCTCTCCCTGGTCAGGGAGAGGTGCAGAGCAGTCACATGCCGAGCCCTGGTCGGCGATGCCTCGATCGCCAGGATCGAGCGGACCTTCGCCGCGATGTCCTTCGCGCGCACGACATCGGTGATGATCGCGGCGGCGTCGGCCCCTGCGTCCAGAACCTCGCGCACGCGCGCTTCGGTGATGCCGCCGATCGCGACGATCGGGATCTTCACCGCGGCGCGAACCGCGCGCAGATTCTTGAGCCCCTGGCCGTCGCGCGTGTGCTTGAGACCGCCGGGATACATCGGGCCGAAGCCGATGTAGTCGGCGCCGCCGGCTTCGGCCTCGCGCGCCTGGCGGACCGAGTGAGTCGAAATTCCAATCAACTTGCGCGCGCCCATCAGGCGCCGCGCCGCTTTAAGCGGCAGATCTTCCTGTCCGAGATGAACGCCGTCGGCGCCGGCCAGGATCGCGATATCGGCTCGATCGTTCACGATAAAGATCGCGCCGGCCTTGCGGCAGAGCGGCGCGATCGCCCGCGCCGATGCGGCGAAATCACGGGCCGGCGTATCCTTGAGGCGCAACTGGAGAATTCGCGCACCCGCCGCCAGCATCATGCGCGCCAGATCGACGGGATCGTGTCCGCCTGAGGGATCAACGATCGCGTAGAAACGGGAGGGGGGTATCAATCGGGCGGACCCTTGCGCAGGACGATTCGATGCTCGGTGATTTTTTTGCGCAGGGTGTTGCGATTGAGACCGAGCATCCGGGCTGCCCGCACCTGGTTGCCGCCGGCGCGTTCGAGCACGATATCGATCAGCGGGCGCTCCAACTCCGCGACCATCGCCTGGTAGAGGCCGCGCACTTCCTCGCCCCCGCCGCTAGCGGCCATCTCGTCCATCCGGCGCGCGACGATGTCGGCGAAGCTGGCGTTGGAATCGGGCGACCCGTGCGCTGCGAGTGGAGCCGATCCCAGCACGATATCTTCGGGCTGAATCGTCGTGCCGGGAGCGAGCAGGGCAGCGCGCAGCACGCAATTCTCGAGTTCGCGGACGTTGCCGGGCCAATGGTACGAGGCGAGCTTGTCGTAAGCGCCGCGGCTGACGGCATTGGCGCGCGCGCCCATCTCTCGCGCCGCCTTGGCGACGAAATAATCGGTCAACTCGGGAATGTCTTCGCGGCGTTCGCGAAGCGGCGGGAGCTTGATCAGGATCACGCCGAGGCGGAAGTAGAGGTCCTCGCGAAAGCGGCGCGCTCTGACCGCGGCTTCGAGGTCCTGGTTGGTAGCCGCGATCACGCGCGCTTCGAGCTTGTGGGTCTCCACCCCGCCGACCCGCGTGAACTCGCGCTCCTGGAGCACGCGCAACAGCTTGGGTTGCAACTCGAGCGGCAGATCGCCGATTTCGTCCAGGAAGATCGTTCCTTGCCCGGCGAGCTCGAACTTGCCGGCGCGCCGGTCGGTCGCGCCGGTGAACGATCCGCGCTCGTGGCCGAACAACTCGCTTTCGAGCAGTCCGCCCGGGATGGCCGAGCAGTTGACCGCCACCAGTGGCGCGCGCCATCGCGCCGACTTGAAGTGGACCGCGCGCACCACCAGTTCCTTGCCGGTTCCGCTCTCGCCGGTCAGCAGCACCAGCGCGTCGTTGTTCACGACCTTGCCGATCAGCTTGTAAACTTCCTGCATCGGGGCGGAGCGGCCGATTATCTCGCCGCCGACCAGGCTGCGGCTGACCTGGCTGTGCAAGCGATCGAAATCGGCGCTCTGCGCGGCGATTTCGCTCGCGCGGGCGACGGCCGCCGCGACCAGATCGAGATTGGCGAACGGCTTGGTCAGGTAATCGTGCGCGCCGCGCTTCATCGCCTCGACGGCGTTGTTCATCGTGCTGGCGGCGGTGATGACGATCACCAGGGTGCGGATTTCCTCGGCGCGGGCGATGCTGAGCACCTTGAGTCCGCCTACGCCGGGCATCACGATATCGATCAACGCCACATCGAAGCGTCCGGTGCGGAGTGCGTCAAGGGTGCTCTGGCCGTCACTCGCCTCTTCGACCGCGAAGCCGGCGGCCTCCAGGCTGTCGCGCAGCACGAGCCGGATGGCTTGGTCGTCGTCGGCGACCAGCACGGTCGCGAGACGGCGGTCTTGGGTTTGGATCAAGTCTGGATTTGCTGCCGCCATTATCGGGATCGCCGCGTACGCCCGCGTCTGACAATCGTAACAGTAAGCCTGCCGGCGAGTCAGTCCCTGACCGGGAGCGTGACCTTGAAGGTCATCCCGGGCAAGCTTATCGCGGCCGGCGCAGAGGAGTCGGCGCCGTCCGAATCGCTCCCGCGGTCACCGCGATTGTAATCGGCGTGGCCGTCGGCCGCTGCGACGCCGCCGCGCTCGGCCCACAGGTTGCCGCCGTGAAGCGTGACGATACGCTGGCTGATTACCAATCCGAGCCCGGTACCCTGCGGCTTGGTGGTGAAGAATGGAGTGAACAGTTGCGCCAGTTCCTCGTCGCTGATTCCCTTGCCGCTGTCGCTGACCTCGACGCGCAGGAAGTGACGGCGGCGGCCTTCCGCGGTCATCCGAAACTGGTTCTCCATCCGGGTGCTGAGCTTGATCGTGCCGCGCGCGCCGATCGCCTCTGCGGCGTTGCGGATCAGATTGAGGAAAACGCGCTCGAGCGCGCCCGCGTCGCCGACCACCTCGGGAAGACTCGGATCGAAGAGTTGCTCGACGGTTATTCCAGCCGGGCAATTCGGGTAGAGCCCCGCCATCTTGAGCGCCTGATGGAGCACGCGATGGATATTGACCGGCTGGGTCGCAAGGCGCTGATTCGAACCGAAGGCGAGCACCTGCTCGACCAGCGCGGCAATTCTGTTGACGCCTTCCAGGATGACGTTGCAGTAGCCCTGGGCCCGGGTGTCGTTGCGAAACATCGCGGCCAGCAGTTCGCCTGCGCCCTTGATTCCGGTGAGCGGATTTTTGACCTCGTGCGCCAATCCGGCGGGCGAGAGCCGCAAACCGGCTGCGCTTCCTTCCGCAGTTCGCTCGGTGCTCTTCTGATGCGATAGATCCTGAAGCAGGATAACCACTCCCCGGATGCGGCCATCTTTTTTCATTAGCGGAGAGGCTTCCGCACGCACCGCCACGGCACGGCGATTCAGGATTAGCTCGGCATCCGGATCGGAGAGATTCTGCCCGCTCTTTAGGCACGAAGCTATCATCCGCGCCAACCAATCGTTGCGGCCAAGCAACTCCTGAATGAAGCCCGAATTTGGCTTCGAGACGCCAAGCAGCGTCTCGGCAGCCGGATTGAGCGCGGCCGGTTCAAGGTCCGCCGACAGCACGACTATTGCATCGCCCAAGCTATCGACGACATCGCGCCAAACGGTTATGCGCATCGCTGACGCATGGGGAAGCGGGCAGTCATTCTGGGCGGCAACCTACCACAAACCGGCGCATCAGCTAAGGCGCCGGCCAATTTGCAGACCGGGGAGATCATTAGGCTGGCTTGCTGAAGGCTGCGCATCCCATAAGGCTGACGCTGTGGACAGATTAGAGTTTTTAATTTATAACGGGTTGATCGACAAGCGCCTAACAGCTAGGGTCTTCGGAACTCCCGGATTCTCGCCCAATTCTGGAAGGTAATGCGTACGAGCCGATTATACCCAAGTCTGCTGTTGGTCCTTGTGCTGCCGGTCTCCGCCCACGCGAAGATCTGGGGCGCACACGCCTTGGTGGTGTCGGGCCAGTCGGCTTCCAAATCGGCTAACCAGATGACGCTGAGCGGTCAGCCGGTCGCCAGCGGTCAATCGGTCGAAGCTTCGAGGCTCCCGGCACCGGTTGCTGCAGCTATCGCAACACCAACCCAACCAGCCGTCGCGGCGATAACCGCGAGCCTCACGGAGCCCAAATTCCGCCCAGCTTTCGAGCACGACCCGCCGCGGCGGGTTGCCCCCTTTCCGCTGACGCTGAATCAGACCGTCCGGCGGTATATCGACTCGTTCCTA
The DNA here is from genome assembly GCA_963793115.1 of uncultured delta proteobacterium. GTDB lineage: Bacteria > Desulfobacterota > Binatia > Binatales > Binataceae > CAVVMA01. The sequence continues at coordinate 14,113 of CAWBYV010000004.1, read as the reverse complement.
AACCAACCGCAGTTCCTTGAGGCCTCCTTCAACCGGGTCGCGCCCTACCTGCCGGATATGGTCAGGGAACTCGACGAACGCGGCCTGCCGAGGGACCTCGTCTACCTGGCGTTCGCGGAGAGCGAGTTCTCCAAAGAGGGCGCGGGGCCGTGGCAGCTTACCAAGTTGACGGCGCGGCGCTTTGGCCTCCGTATCGATCGCTACGTCGATGAGCGGCGCGATCCGGTGAAATCGACCCGCGCGGCGGCCGAGTTCCTGGCCGGCCTGCACGATGAAATCGGCGATTGGAGAGTCACGGTCGCGAGCTGGAACCGTGGCGAGGCCTCGATCGACCGGTTCTGGGCGCTTCGCGGCAAAGACTATAGCCGTCTGATCCGGAAGCTTCCTCGATGCACCCGGACCCTGCTCAACCGCTTCATGGCGGTGGCGTTTATCGCCCACAACGCGGAGGCCTACGGTTTCGAGCCGATCGAGTATTCGCGGCCTCCGTTCGACCGAATCGAGGTGCGGGGCGGAACTCCGCTCAGTTCAGTGGCCCGCGTGGCGGGTACGTCGGTCCAAACCATCCGCCGGCTGAATCCCGCTTTGCTGCGCGACAAGGTCCCACCCAATGTCATCACCTACAAAGTCTGGGTACCGCGCGTCCCCGATGACCTCGCAGAAGACTCGGGCGAGTACTAGCTCGATCGATTTCCTGCCCATTCCATTTTCCGGATTGATTCTCTCGCGCAGCCAAGGCGCGTATCCTTGGGCGCGGCAGAGGACCTTCCCGTGATCAGCGCCGACGAAGCCCTCAGGCTGGTACTGGATAACGTAGCGATTCTCGGCGTCGAGCGGACGCCGATCATGTCGGCGCTCGCGCGCGTACTCGCCGAGGAAATCCGTTCGCCCCGCGATATCCCAGGCTTCGACAACTCCGCGATGGACGGTTATGCGGTGCGCGCGCAGGATGTGGCTTCCGCGAGCGAATCGAAGCCCGCGCGGCTCCGAGTGACCGAGACCATCGCCGCCGGCGCGATGGCTTCGCGGCCGATAGCAGCGGGCGAGTGCTCGCGGATCATGACCGGCGCGCCGCTTCCCGCCGGCGCCGACGCGATCGTGCCCGTCGAGCACACACGCGGCGGCGCGAGCGATACAGAAGTCGAAATTATCGCCGCGTCCGGCGCGGGCGCCTTGATTCGCCCGCGCGGCGAGGACCTTCGCGAGGGCGAGGTCGCGATGACTCCAGGTAAGCGGCTTTCGCCCTCGGACCTCGGGACGCTGGCGTCGCTCAACCGCTCGATGATCGACGTCTACCGCCGGCCACGGGTCGCAATTGTCGCCACGGGCGACGAGCTGGTGGACATCGATCAGATTCCGCGCGGCGCCCAGATCGTGAATTCCAGCGCGTATGCGCTCCATGGCGCAATCATCGAAGCGGGCGGCGAGCCGGTCTTGCTCAGGGTGGCGCGTGACACCCGCGACGAGGTTCGCGCACGGCTTTCGGAGGCGCTCGCGTTTGACGCCGTGCTTTCGACCGGCGGCGTTTCAGTCGGGCAATTCGACCATGTGAAGGGAGTGCTTGACGAGATGGGGCTCAGGCAACTCTTCCACGGCGTCGCGCAGAAGCCGGGGCGTCCGCTCAAGTTCGGGCTTATCGATAAGCGTCCGATGTTCGGACTGCCGGGAAATCCGGTTGCGACGATGGTCTGCTTCTACCTGTACGCACGCCCGGCGATCCTCAAGATGGGCGGGCGGCGCGAGCTGGGGCTCTCGCGCGTGACCGTGCGATGCGCCGCCGATATCAAAGTCTCGAACAACCTGACCGAGTTCGTGCGCGTCAGGCTGGAGCGGCGCGAGGGCGAGTTGCTCGCCGCGCCCACCGGCAACCAGGGCTCGGGAATTTTAAGTTCGCTGTCGCGCGCGGACGCGCTGCTGATCGGTCCGGCGAAGGAAACGCTTCTGAAGGCTGGATCTCAGGCGACGGTGCTGTTGCTCGCGGCGGAAGCGGCGGCCGATGCGGAACCGTTTTTCGAGGAGCGCCGCTTCCAGAGCCATTGAATAATCAGGGTCGCGGCCGAACCGAAAATCGCGGCGCCGATAATCACTGCGGATACCTTGAAATCGAGCGTGGCGGCGAAAGGAATCAGGTGAATGCTGACCGGCGCGAGTTGGAAGTTCGACCCTATGATGTACGCGACCCACAATACGACGATCGCGCCGATGATGACCTTGGGATTCTTCGCGAACTTCGGCATCGAGAGGCGTCCTCCTCTAGCGAGATTGGAGCGTTTACCGCGCCGTGTCAACGCAGCGGAGTCACGTCAGCATACCGGCCTTTTTTCTGTCATGCTGAGAGCTTGTGATTTTGCGCGCCGGTAGCTGCACCCTCACCCGGCTAGCGAAAAAAACGCTAGCCGTCCTCTCCCGCAACAAAGCGGGAGAGGGACTAGAACAGCGAAGCTTCTGGTACCTTCTCCCGCTCTGTCGCGGGAGAAGTCGCGCGGGCCGTTGCGGCCCGTGCGGATGAGGGTGCTGACGGCGTGAAATACCGCGTCGGCCAGGGCTTCGATCTCCATCCGCTGGAGAAGGGGCGCAAGCTCATTCTGGGCGGCGTCAAGATCGCGCACGAGCGCGGCCTGCGCGGCCATTCCGACGCTGACGCAGCATCCCACGCGCTCGCCAATGCGATCCTCGGCGCGATCGGCGAGGGCGATCTTGGCCGCCATTTCCCAGACAGCGACCCGCGCTACAAGGGCGCTGACAGCCTCGTGCTGCTCGCCGAAGTCAGCCGGCTTGCAAGCACCCGGGGCTGGAGTCTGGTAAACGCTGACCTGACGATTTTCGCGCAAGCGCCGCGATTGGCGCCGCATCTCGCCGCGATGCGCGAGCGGCTGGCGCATGCGATCGGCGCGGATCCGGATCAACTCAACGTCAAGGCTTCGAGCCCCGAGGGAGTAGGCGCGCTAGGCCGCGGCGAAGGAATCGGCGCCGCTGCGGTCGTGTTGCTCAGCGCGGAGTAGAGAACCGGCCAGAGGACCACTCGAGACTCATCGTCGCCGTCGCCGCCGCCTTCCGGGTCGCCGCCGCTTTCGAGACCTTCGATAGCTTCGTCGAACTCGGCGCCGCCGAACTCATCGCCCATCTCCTTGCCCATGTTGCGCATCATCCGGGCGACGCTCTTTGGATCGTTCTCGTCGAGGTCGCTGAATTTTGCCGGGTCCGCGAGCTGGTCGAGCCGCGCCTCTTCGCTGCGCGGCATCGCGAACCGCGACATCAGGCGATGCATCTTCGCGCTGCCGCAATGCTTGCACTTTGCGGCGACCTTCTCGCTGACGCGGGTGGTCAGGAAGCTGGTGCGCTGGCCGCACTTGTCACATTCGTATTCGTAGATCGGCATGGCCGCGGCGACCGCAAAAGTCTGGCGCACCACGGGGGGACTAGGCAATAGCTCTCGTATCCTTCAATAATGCTCTGCAATAGTGCCCTGCAATAGTGCCCTGACAACAATTGTCTGATCGAGGCTCTCTCGATTGCGAGGCGTGTGACGTAGCGATGAACGACTTGCGCTCGATGTGGCGGGAAACGCAGATGGTCGTGCTGGTCGCGATCTCGGCCGCGCTCTACGCCGCGGTGCTGGTGCCCTTCAAGGGCGTGCCGCTGATTCCGGGCGTGACCGAGCTGCGCCCTGCCAATGCGATCCCGGTCGTGTGCTCGTTTCTGTTCGGTCCGGCGGCGGCGTGGGGGTCCGCGATCGGCAACATGATTGGCGATTTTTTCGGCGGCGTCGGCCCGGGCAACGTCTTCGGCTTCTTCGCCAACCTCATTTACGGTTACCTGCCCTACAAGCTCTGGAACATTGTCGGGGGGAATCAGAGTCCCGTGGGCCGCTCGCCGGGCGTCGTCGTCAAGTACGTAATCGTATGCCTGATGGCCAGCACGCTGTGCGCCGACTTCGTGGCATGGGGCGAGAACGTGATCGGCATCAGGCCATTCTGGATGCTCGGCAACGTGATCGTGTTGAACAACATGGTCGCCGCGCTGGCGATCTCGCCATTTCTGCTCGCTGCGATTTACCCGCGCGTCAGGCGGGGGCGGATGCTCTACGACGACCTGATGCCATCGCTCAAACACGGTTTCTCGTCACGCCGGATGGCCGGCGTCGTGTTGATCGCGATCGGCGAGTCCGGCGCCTGGCTGCTCGGCAATCTGATTTCGACCGGCTACTGGCTTCCCGCCTTTCTGCCGGCCTTGATGGCGCGGCCGCCGTACGACCGCGCGATGGTTATCGTCGTGAGCCCAATGATGGCGCTCGCGACCCTGGGCGTGTGGCTGTTGTGATGCTTGCGCCGCTGGTCGCAGCGCCCTCACCCGCCGGTCATCTTGCGAGCAAGACGCCCGGCGACCTCTCCCGGTTTGCGCCTGCGGACCAGGCCGCAGGCGCGGGCGAGGTAAAGAAGGCCGCGCGGTACGTGAAACCGATCGAATTACCTGTCGCTGCCGCGCAGGCCGTTTCCGATCGCGCTGCCGCGACCGTCGCGGTCGAGCTCGAGGACGTCACCTTCACCTATCATGGCGCGGAACGCCCGGCGCTGATCGGCGCGCGATTTCGCCAGGCGCGTGGCGAGATGATCGGAATCATGGGCGCCTCGGGCGCGGGCAAGTCCACGCTCGCCAAGTGCCTCAATCGCATCATCCCCGGCTTTGAGGACGGGGACTTTCACGGCGTGGTCCGGATCGGCGGGCGCTCGCTCGACGGCGCGCGCGTGTCCGACGTCGCCCCGATGGTCGGGATGGTGTTCCAGGACTTCGAGGCGCAGCTTTTCTCGACCAACGTCGAGCACGAAGTCGCGTTCGCGATGGAGCAGGTCGGGATGCCTCGCGCTGAGATGGTCGGGCGGATCGCAGATGCGCTCGGGGCGGTTGGACTCAAGGGATTCGAGCGTCGCGACCCAACCTCGCTCTCGGGTGGAGAGAAACAGCGCCTCGCGATCGCCTCCGTGATGGCGCTGCGTCCCTCGGTGATCGTTCTCGACGAGCCGACCACCGATCTCGACCCCGAGGGCACGGCCGAGGTCTTCGTGCTGATCCGCCGGTTGCGCGAGCAGGGGCTGAGCCTGGTGGTGATCGAGCACGAAGCCGAAGAGCTGCGCGGATGCGACCGCCTGCTGCTGATCCGCGAGGGCCGCGTGATCGCCGACGACCCTCCAGAGCATCTCATGACACGGCTCGATCTGCTCGAAGAATGCGGCGTGCATCCGCCCGATCTGAATCATGTCGCCGCAAGGCTCGGCGTGCGCGCGCATCTGGGCACCGTCGCCGAAGCCGAGGCGCTGGTCAGAAAGCATTTCCCCAAGCTGGCGGATATACGCGCCGATTCGGCCAGGCGAAACGATCGAAACGCCCGCGCCGGAACCCGCGGCGGGGCAGGGCGCTCCGTTGGTCGAGATTCGCGATCTTAGTTTTTCCTATCCGGCCGGCGCTTTGGTGCTCGACAAAATCGGCCTGACGATCGCGTCCGGCGAGTTCATCGCGATCATCGGGCAAAACGGTTCCGGCAAGACCACGCTGGCCAAGCATATCGTTGGGCTGCTCAGATGCGAGCCGGGAAAGATCCTGCTCTCGGGCCGCGACCGCGCCGCGATGCGCCCTGCCGAGACGGCGCAGGAGGCCGGCTACGTTTTCCAGAATCCCGACCATCAGATCTTCGCCGCGACCGTGGAGGACGAGGTTGCATTCGGGCCGCGCAACTTCGGTCTCGATCCGGAAGAGATCGAGCGGCGCTGCGCCGAGGTGTTGCAGGCGGTCGGGCTCGAAGGCGCTCGGCGCGAGGATCCGTTTCTGCTCGGCAAGGGCGAGCGCCAGCGGTTGGCGGTGGCAAGCGTGCTCGCGCTGAAGCCGCCCCTGCTGATCCTCGACGAGCCGACCACCGGGCTCGACTATCGCGAGCAGCGCCGGATGATGAGCCTGATCGCCGATCTCAACCGAGCGGGAATCGCGATCGTGATGATCACGCATACGCCGTGGCTGGTCGCCGAGTACGCGCGCCGCGTGGTCCTGATGCGGCGCGGCCACAAGCTCTTCGACGGGCCGGTGCGCGAGTTCTTCGCGCAGGAGGAGATGCTGCTGAGCGCGTCGTTCAGGCCGCCCGAAGTGGCGGCGCTCGGCCGGCGCTTCGGCGCGAGCACGCTCAGCGTTGACGAATTCGTAAACTGGGTCCAACGCCACGCCTGATGCCGATTTATCGCTACATCGACCGCGCGAGCCTCGTCCATCGGTTGCATCCAACGGTCAAGGTCCTCGCGCTGTTCGTGGTTTTCTGGTCGGTCTACTGGGTGGACAATCCGGTCGCCTTCATACCGCTGGGCGTGATCTTGCTCACGCTGGCGGTGCTGACCGGCTCGGGGCCGAATTTCTATTCGCTCCGATGGCTGTTCATCGTCATCGTCACCTCGACCACTATCTCGTGGATGTTCGTCTTCGGTCACAAAGGAGCGTGGGTGACGCACACTTCCGTTATGTTCGGGCTGGGGCGCGGACTGAAGCTCGCGGAGTTGCTGGCGGCCTCGGTGCTGTTCCTGTCAACGACCAAGGTCGAGGAGTTCATGGTCGGGCTGGCGCGGCTCGGAGTTCCGTATCGCGCGCGGTTCGCGATCACGCTCTCGTTCCGCCTCGCGCCGCTGTTCATCGATTCGTATCTTACCGTGATCGACGCCGAGAGCCTGCGCGGGCTCGATTTCAGCGAGGGCCGTATCATCGAACGGATGCGGCGCTACGTCCCGGTCGTGATTCCGGTCTTCATGGGCGCGCTGCGCAAGGCGAACAACATGGCGATGGCGCTCGAGGCGCGCGGCTTCGGCGCGAATTCCCATCCCACGAGCTTTGTCGAATATCCCGTGCGCGCGCGCGATATCGCGACGTTCGTGTTCCTGATCGGGCTGGGCGCGGGCTATTTCGCGATGTACTGGACGGGGTTCGGGCTGATTGCGCAATGAGATTGGCGCAATGGTCACGCACCGGCTTCATCGCGGACGGCGGCGCGGCTGATGGGCGCCACCGTACGTCACGACTTCGGGACGTTTTGCACATCAGAGGACCCGTGCTAAGTAACACGGACCGAAGAAGCCGGTGAAACGCCGGCTCTGCTGGCAGCGTGGAAAAATGCTCTTCGTGATTATCGGCCACGACGGTCCCGGCGGTGCCGCACTGAGGCCCAAACTGCGCCCTGCGCATCTCGACAACCTGCGCCATCTCGCGGACCAGGGCCGGCTCGTGCTCGGTGGCCCGTTCGAGGATGCGAGCGGCAGCCTGATGGTCGCGGATTTCGCCGACGAGGCTGACGCGCTCGCGTTTGCGCAGAGCGATCCGTACACCGAAGGCGGCGTGTTCGAGCGCGTGGAAGTAAAACCGTTCCGCAAGGTCTTTCCCGAATGAAGCACTACCACGCCGCCGTTCTGACACCCCTCTCCGTTTCGGAGAGGGGCTGGGGGTGAGGTCTAATGGAGTATCAATGGCCGATCCGCTCTCAGACCTGAAGATCGTCGAAGTCGGTGAGATGGTCTCCGCCCCGTACGCCAGCAAGCTGCTGGCCGACATGGGCGCCGAGGTTATCAAGATCGAGCGGCCGGGCGCGGGCGATCGGGCGCGCACGCGCGGCCCGTTTCCCGGCGGCACCCCCCATCCCGAGAAGAGCGGGCTCTTCCTTTATCTCAACACAAACAAGCTCGGCATTACGGTAGATCTCGCGCAGCGCGAAGGCTTCGAGATTTTCGAGAAGCTGCTCGCGGGCGCTGATTTTCTGATCCACAACGTCGCGCCGCCCGAGATGAATCGCGCCGGCCTCCACTACGAGCGGCTGCGCCAGGTGAATCCGCGCCTGATCATGACTTCGGTGCTGCCGTATGGGCTGTTCGGCCCCAAGCGTGACTGGCGCGCCGAGAACTTGAACCTGTGGTGCGCCGGCGGAGCCTGCTACCTCAACGGTGGCGGCCCGCAGTCCGGCGATCTTCCGCCGCTCAAGACTTTCGGCGATCAGGCCTTCTATCAGGGCGCTGTTCATGCCGCCGCCGCCACGATGGGCGCGGTGCTCGCGCGGCTTCGCGACCACGACGGCCAGCATATCGAAGTATCGGTGCAAGAGTCCGTCGCCGCCGAGCTGGAAATGGCGTTCGAGTACTGGCCCTATATCAAAATGATCGGCTCGCGGCTCGGCCAGAAGCCGCTTCAGCCGGTCGAGACCTTCGAATGCAAGGACGGCTACATTTACGTCTGCTGTATCGAGGAGCATCAGTGGCGCGCGTTCGTCAACCTGATGGGAAATCCCGAATGGGCGACGATGGAGATTTTCGGCGACCGGCTCCTGCGCGGGCTGAACGGGGACGCGCTCAAGCCGTTCATCGCCGAGTACGCCGCCGGGCAGACCGTGCTCGATCTTTACCGCAAGGCGCAGGCGCGGCGAATTCCGTTCGCGCCGGTCTCGACGATGGGCGACCTGCTCAGCTCGGAGCATCTCAAGGCGCGCGGCTTTTTCGTCGAGATCGCGCAGCCGGCCGCGGGCACGCACAGGTATCCCGGCGCGCCGGTGAAATTCGGACGCACGCCCTGGAAAATTCGGATTCCCGCGCCCACCTTGGGGCAGCACAACCAGGAAATACTCGGCCGCCGTCTCGGGCTGGCGCCCGCGCGGCTGGAAGAATTGAAACGCAAAGGCGTCATCTGATGGCCAAACCACCGCTCGAAGGAATTCGCGTCGCCGACTTCAGTTGGGTATGGGCCGGACCGTTCTGCACGCTCCAGCTTGCCCATCTCGGCGCCGACGTCATCCGGATCGAAACCAAAACCCGTCCCTGCGTCACCCGGATGCTGCCGCCGTGGCCCGAAAACATTATGGGCCTCAACCGTTCGGGCTATTTCAATCAGTACAACCAGGGCAAGCGCTCGATCACGCTCAACTTCAAGGTGCCGGGCGCGCTCGAGGTTGCGCGGCGCCTGGTCGCGAACAGCGACGTGGTGGTCAACAACTTCGCGGCCGGCGTGATGGAGCGGCTCGGCTTCGGCTACGAGCAATGCCGCCAGCTCAAGCCCGACATCGTGATGATCTCGCTCTCCGGCTATGGCGACACCGGCCCGTACAGCGAGTACGTCGCCTACGGTCCGGCGCAGGTGCCGCTCTCGGGCCTGTCGTCGCTGACCGGCTACAAGGGATGGCCGCCGATGCACGCCGGATTCAGCTACGCCGATCCCAACGCCGGCATCCACGGCGCATTCGCGGTGCTGTGCGCGCTCTACCATCGCGCGAAGACCGGCGAGGGCCAGTACCTGGACATGAGCCAGTGGGAATGTGCGATCGACCTGATTTCGGAGGGCCTGCTCGAGTACCAGATGAACGGCCGCGAGCCGGTGCGCAACGGGAATCGCGATCCCTGGATGGCGCCGCACGGCATCTTCCGATGCAAAGATCTTCCCGAGAAGATCATGGACATAGTGATCGACGCGTGGGTCTCGATCGCCTGCGCCGGCGACGCGGACTTTGCGCGGCTGGCGCAAGCGATCGGCCGCCCGGAGCTCGCCACCGATGCGCGCTTCAAAACTCTGGATGCGCGCAAACGCAACGAAGACGAGCTGGAGAAAATAATCACCGAATGGACCTCGCGGCGCGACGCGCACGACGCGGCGCGCGAGCTCCAGTCCCATGGCGTCGCGGCGACGGTATGCGCGAGCAACAAGGATGTCGCCGAGGACCCGCATCTCGAAGAGTGCAACGCTTTCGTCCGGCTCAACCATCCCGAAGTCGGCGTGCAGCAGCACATCGGAATCCCGTGGCGAATGAGCGGGACGCCTTGCACGGTCCGCGCGCCGGCGCCGTGCATCGGGCAGCATACCGAGGAGGTGCTGACCGGAATGCTGGGCTACAGCGAAGCCGACCTGAAGAAGCTGCGCGAGGCGGGGGCGCTCGAGTAGCAATCCGGAGACCTCGCGATGCGCAAGCTGACAACTCTGATTGACGGGTTGAGTTTTCCCGAAGGGCCGCGATGGCACAACGGCAAGCTCTTTTTCTCCGATATGCACGCGCACAAGGTCATCGCAGCCGACCTGGCCGGGCGCACCGAGACCATCTGCGAAGTCCCTGCGTGGCCGTCGGGGCTCGGATGGCTGCCGGACGGCAGGATGCTGGTGGTCTCGATGACCGACCGGCGGCTATTGCGGCTGGATCGCGACGGTCTTAAGGTCGCCGCCGATCTGAGCAAGCTCGCCTCGTTCCATTGCAACGACATGGTCGTGGACGCGAAGGGGCGCGCCTACGTCGGCAATTTCGGGTTCGATCTATACGCACAGGCCACGCCGAAATTCGCGGCGCTCGTGATGGTCGAGCCGAACGGATCGGCGCGCGTCGTCGCCGGCGAGCTGGGATTTCCCAATGGCACCGTGATCACGCCCGACGGACGGACGCTGATCGTGGGCGAATCCACCCGAGAGTGCCTGACGGCGTTCGATATCGACGCTGACGGATCGTTGAGCAATCGGCGCGTATGGGCTGAAATCGCGCCCGCGGTGCCCGACGGAATCGCGTTGGATGCCGAAGGCGCGATCTGGGTCGCATCGCCGCTGACGGACGAAGTCATTCGAGTCCAGGAAGGCGGCAAGGTGACCGAGCGGATCAAGACGGAGAATCACGCTTACGCATGCATGCTCGGCGGCCCTGACCGCCGCACGCTGTTCGTGCTTACCGCGGCGGATTCAGATCCCGATAAGTGCCGCGCCAAGGCGACCGGCCGCATCGAGACCACGCCGGTCGATGTCGCCGGCGCTGGCCTGCCCTGAGAATTAGCAGAGAAAAAGCACCGGCACGGAGGCCGGCGCTACAGGAAAGAAACGCTTGACGAGCGCGGTGATTTTGTCTTCGTAGCGCCGGCCTCCGCGCCGGTGCCCTTTCTGGTCGCAGACCTACGCGCCGGCCTGGAGCTGGAGCAGCTCCAGCGTCACCTCGGCGGTCGCGATCATATCCTTCACGTCGAGCCACTCGCGCACCGTGTGGATATCGCGCATCCCGGTGCCGAGGTTCGCGACCACCATGCCGCGCTGATTGAGGATGTTGGCGTCGCATCCGCCGCCCATCGCCTCGGGCTTGATCACCCGCCCAACGCGCCGCGCAGCCTCGACCACTTTGCGCACGATTGGCGCGTCGTCAGGCACATTCATCGCCTCGTACTCGGGCGCGGCATGGTAGTCGAGCGTGGCCTGAAAGAGCTGCCCCTTGATTGTGACGCTCGCCTTCGCCACCGCCTGCTTGAAGCAATCGACCATGTGCTCGACCTGGGCAGTCAGCTTGGCGCTGTCGCGAGAGCGGGCCTCGCCGCGCACGATCACCTCGTTGGGTATGATGTTGAGGGCGCGGCCGCCCTCGATTCGCCCGAGGTTGGCGGTGGTCTCGTGATCGATCCGCCCAAGACGCATCGCGGCGATCGCCTCGGCGGCGACCTTAATCGCGGAGATTCCGCGCTCCGGCGCCATCCCGGCGTGCGCCTCCAGCCCCTTGACCGTGAAGCGCACGACGTATGCGCCCGGTGCGCGCACGAACAGATAGCCCGGCGCGTCGCTGTCGTAGACCAGCCCCTCGCGCGCCTCGATCAGGTCAAGGTCGAGATAGCGGGCGCCGAGCAGTCCGACTTCCTCGCAAATCGTGAAGACCACGTCGATCGGTCCGTGCGCGATGTCGCTCTCGCGAATCCGATGGAGCACCTCGCAGATGATCGCGCATCCGGACTTGTCGTCGCCGCCCAGCACGGTGGTGCCGTCGGTCCTGATGATGTCGCCCTCGACGATCGGTTTTACGCCCTCGCCTGGCACCACGGTGTCCATGTGAGCGCACAGCAGGATCGGCGGCACGCTCGTCGCCTTGCCGGCGAATGCGGCCGATGAGAGTTGCCAGCGTTGCCGCTTGACCCTCTCGCCTGCGCCGTCGAACTGGCAGGCCGCGCCACAGGCTTCGAGCTCGCGCTTGAAGGCGAAGCGCGACGTCGCGCTCGCGGCGCGAGAGGAATCGATCTGGACCAGTTCGAGGAAGAGCCGCTTGAGCCGATCGTTGATTTACAGTCGCCATTGGTTTCACCGGCAGCGTTGCGCAAGTCGCGCCAGGAAACAATGGCGGCAGGGTAGGGTGCGTAAGTCGTTCACTCGTCGCGAAGCTCGCTTCCGTGAGCACGCGCCGACTCTTTCCCCGGACAAGAGGAGAGGGAAGCCAAACGCAAAGTGTTCCCCCCTTCCCGTCTTTAGGGAAGGGGAAAGGGGTTAGGTCTCTGAATATGCCGAGCGCAGCAGAAAACCTGCCCCTCTCCTAAAAGGAGAGGGGACCCAGATGCAAAGTGTTCTGGACAAGGAGAGGTGAAGATACGCGCGGCGCAGGACCGGCGTCCCGCCACTCTGTGCGTCCGCAGAGGGTGGCGTCAGCCGGCGGTGGCGGCGCGGGGAGGGGAGCGTCGAGACTGGCGGACAATTCGGCGCGGAGGCGCTTGAGCTCCGGGGGCATGGTTGGACCTATCTTGTCGAACACTCGCCCGCCGACTCCATTTCGGCTTTCCATTCCTTCGGATCGACGGCAAGCGCCTGCGCGGAGCGTTTCGGGCGAGATGTCGAGCCCGGAAGATCGAGGTCGGCCTGGTTGGGAACTCCGCCCGCCGGTGTTTCGATGCGCACGAACGCGGCCGTGAATCCGATCGAGTATCCACCTGAGCACGCGCAGATTTTCGCCGTAACCCGGCCACAGGAATTTGCCGTCGGCGCCCTTTGCGGAACCAGTTGACCATGAAGACTTTGGGCGGGCGGCTGATTGCCTTGCGCATCTCGAGCCAGTGCGCGAAGTAGTCGCCCATGTTGTAGCCGCAGAACGGCAGCATCGCCATCGGGTCGCGCCGCACGACGCCGACCGCGCCGGTCGCCGCCGCGGTGGTCTCCGAGCCCATGGTCGCGCCCATGAAGACGCCGTGGGTCCAGTCCGATGATTCGAGCACCAGCGGCATCGTGGTGGCGCGGCGCCCGCCGAAGATAATCGCGGAGATCGGCACGCCCTCCGGATCGTTGGCACGCGGCGACATCACCGGGTTGTTGGCCATCGGGGCGGTGAAGCGGCTGTTGGGATGGGCCGCCTTGTCGCCGGAGTTCCCGCTCCACGGCTTGCCCTGCCAGTCGATCAAGCCGTCGGGCGGCGATCGACCTCCATCCCTTCCCACCAGACGTCGCCGTCGGGCGTCATCGCGACGTTGGTGAAAAGCGAATCGTGCCCGACCATCTTCATCGCGTTGGGATTCGATTTGCGCGCTGGTGCCCGGCGCGACGCCGAAATAGCCGTTCTCAGGGTTGATCGCCCACAGCCGGCCGTCGGCGCCGACTCGCAGCCATGCGATATCGTCGCCGAGGGTTGAAACGCGCCATCCCTTGGCCGCCATCGCGGGCGGCGGCGCGAGCATCGCCAGATTGGTCTTGCCGCAGGCGCTGGGAAAGGCGGCCGCGACGTAGGACAATCTCGCCCTCGGGACTCGTGACTCCCAGGATCAGCATGTGCTCCGCGAGCCATCCTTCTCTGCGGCCCATCGCAGCTGCCGATCCTGAGCGCGAAACATTTCTTGCTGAGCAGTGCGTTGCCGCCGTAGCCGCTGCCGACCGACCAGATCGTGTTGTCCTGCGGGAAGTGGCAGATCAGCCGGCGCTCGGGATTCAGATCGAGGGTGCAGTGCACGCCGCGATTGAATTCGCCCGATGCGCCCAGCATGTCGAGCGCCGCCTTGCCCATCCGCGTCATGATCCGCATGCTCAGCGCGACGTAGACGCTGTCGGTGATCTCGACGCCGACCTTGGCGAAACGCGAGCCGAGCGGGCCCATCACGTAAGGCACGACGTACATCGTGCCGGCCGCGCATCGAGCCGTCCAGCCATCCGCGCAGTCTTGCGTACGTCTCGTCGGGCGCCATCCAGTTGTTGGTCGGCCCGGCCTCGTCCTTCGGTGGGCGTGCAGATAAAGGTGAGCTGCTCGGTGCGGGCGACGTCGTTGGGGTCGGAGCGATGGAGGTAGCAGCCGCGGCGCTTTGGCCGGGTTAAGCGGGATCAGGACGCCGGCATCGACCGCCCGCTGAGTGAGGCT
>CAWBYV010000003.1:0-10810 GCA_963793115.1 uncultured delta proteobacterium | reverse complement strand
CCGCGAGCTAGCGCGCGGATTATCACTGGAAAGCCGACGGCACTGGGAACCAGCCAGTACGCGACCGACGGCAGGTCCCGCCAGATCGGCAGGTTCTTTCCGTTGTCGACGTAAAACGCTGTGAGCATCACTATGTAGGAACCCCCATGCCGACCATGTGCACATCGATCCGGTTCTCCATCTCCGCCGCCGAGCGAGGCGACCCATGACCGCGGCGAAAAACGCGACGCGCCGAGAGCGAACAGATGGTAGTCCTGCGACCACCTCATCGCCGACAACGCGGCGGAGGTTGCGAAGAGCACGCCAAGACACCAGAAGTAGATTGAGCCGAATTTCGAGTGAGCGCCCCGCCGTTTCTCTCGAGCATCGCGGCGACGCCAGTTACCACCGCCGACAAGCCGATCGGCACGTGTACCGCGAGGATCGACAGGAATACCGGCGAATCCGACGGAATTGAAAACCCGCGATGCACTTGCGCAACCTACATGCTCGCCATCAAGGCGAGCCGGTTTTCGCGCGCGGATGAACGCACTGGCAAACTTGCCATCCACTGCCGCAGCGATTCGATCGGCATCTGGGCCGACGTTCGCCATCAAATCCTTCACTTGCGCAGCCTGGTACACGCGGGTCGGTTCCATTTCGATCTTCACGAATCCGGCACGCGCGAGTTTGGTTCGTACTCGCGATCTTCGAGCGCTCCCGCGATGCAGCCGGCCCACAGCTCGACCCGCCGTCCGAATCTCCGTCGGCATCTCGCCGCGCACCACCACGTCCGAAACCGCGAAGCGTCCCCCTGGTTTGAGCACGCGGAACGCTTCGCCGAGCACTCGGTCCTTGTTCGCTGACAGATTGATCACGCAGTTGGAAATGATCACATCGACCGAATTATCGGGCAGCGGAATGTTCTCGATCTCGCCTTTGAGGAACTCGACGTTCTGGACTCCGGCCTTGCGCTGGTTGTCGCGCGCCAGCTCCAGCATTTCGTCGGTCATGTCCAGCCCGTAGGCTTTGCCAGTTGGGCCCAACCCGCCGGGCCGACAGCAGCACGTCGATTCCACCCCCGGAACCGAGATCGAGCACGATCTCGCCCGGCTTTAGCTCCGCGAGCGCAGTCGGATTGCCGCATCCGAGTGAAGATGCCAGCGCCTCGGCCGGGAGCTCGGCTGTCTCTCCTTCCGCGTAGAGATTCGATGTTATCGCCTCGTAGGAGCGCGCCGATGATCCGCAGCAGGCCGAGTCTTTCGACTCCCGCACCTTGAGCGCCTCGCGCGCGTAGGTCTCGCGTACTTCCTCTTTGATAGATTTCTCGTCCATCTTTTTTCTCCTCGATCTAATGGTTGGCCGCTGCCGTATCGCGGTGGGGCGGCGAATCGTCTTCCGAAAAGAATCTGATCAATGCTTCGCCGTAGGCTTGGGGCTCCTCGAGCATCGGCAGGTGTGCCGAATTTGTCATCCATTCTGTCCGCACGACACCGGGAATGTCCTTGGCGAGGCGCTCGGCGATTGGCGGGCCAAAATTGGTATCGTGCTGACCCCACAGAATCAGCACCGGGCGATCGAATTTCTTCATCCCGTCCAGAGCGAGCATCGTCTCCTGGTTGTGCCTGGGATCAATCTGCCAGCCGAAAAACCGGCGCAAACGACACCACCTGCCGGGCGTGGCGAGTTGAGGTTCGACGAAGGCTGACAGTATCTCATCGGTCAGAGCGCTGTCATGGTAAAAAGCATTGTCGTAGGCCTCGCGCTGCAGCGGCTCGAAGCCGAAAGCGAGTCTGAAGAAGGGACCCGTCACTGGGTTCAGGATCATTTTCAGGTAAGGCGTTTCCGGCTTGCTCGGCCACTGGTCGTAGGCCTCGATGTTGGTCAACACGAGGCTGTGAATGCGTTCGGGATGGTACTTCATCAGCAGCTCGCAGGTCGCGCCGCCATGATCGTGTCCGACGAATCGCGCGTCTTTCACACCGAGCCGATCAAGCAACTCGGTGACCATCTTCATCTCGTTCGGCAGACGATAGTCATCATCCAGCCGCACCGCCGTATCGCCGAGTCCGAGCAGGTCCGGCGCGATCACTCGGTAATGCGGAGTGAGAATCGGAATGACCCTCTTCCACTCCCATGACGAAAAAGGGCAGCCGTGGAGCAGCACCACAGGAGGTCCACTGCCCTCGTCGATGTACGCGACGCGCCAACCGTCCATCTCGATCGTCTTCTTACTCCGCGAGAACGCATCGATCGGCGGATCATTCAGTCCCGGCACGTATTCATGACGATCGGAAATGAAGTAGCCGCCCTTCGCGGCACCGACAATCCACAACGCGACGAGGACGACCGCCGCTCCGGCTAATATGTGCCGCATTCTCAAGATCGGTAAACCTTCGCGACTCGCTCCGCGCTTAAGGGCTCTCGACGTGGACCGCTTAAGTTGCTCCTGCGTCTCCGAAGCCTCCCGCCCGCCATCGACCGTTCGCTGGCCTAAGGAGATTTAGCTTAAACCGACGAATTGTAGCGGGCTCGATCCGCAGCCCTCGCTCATCCTCGAAGGAAAGAGCGTTGGTGGGACATTGGACCACACATGCGCCGCACCGGATGCAACGGTCGCTATGAGCGATCTCGACCTTTCGCACATCCTCGCGCTTTTCAAAACATGCCTCCGGGCAGACCTGCCAGCAAAAGTAGACGCCCTTGCACCGTTCGGTATCGAGCGTGATGTGCCAGCGCGCCTCCTTGAAATGGCTGCCGCCTTCAATCGGGGTTGAGCCCGTGTAGTCAAACGTGAGAAGGGCAGAAATCGCGATGCTCGCGAGAGGAGCCGCGATCAGCGCCGCGGTGCCGGCGCCGCCGATCGCCGCCACGCCAAGTGACACCAACGAAGCGGCGAGCGCGAGCAGCAGAAATCGCTGTCCAAGAAGGCGATCGTAAAGCGTGAAAACCGTGATTGCGAGCAACCACACCATCGCGATCAGAGGAAGCAGCCATGCGGGGTGAAGAAGGAGCAGCAGAATCGCCGCGATCAACGTCATCGGCACCGCCCATGTCACAGCCATCTCCAGCCGCTCGCGATTCCCGAATCGGACGTGGCGCATGTCGTCGGTCTTCTTCTCGTGCTGTGCCAAGTAGCGCGGAATATCGTTCGCGTAAACTGGCCCGAATTTCACTTGCCAGCGCGAACGCCGCTCGACTTCGCGCGCAATCACGCCCGTTGCGGCCAACTGCGGCAGGATCGCCTTGCGATGGTTGACGCGCTCGGCCACGCCCGAGGTCTTGAGCGCGGTGACAACCTGGTGCGTGCTCAGATGCCCACCGGACGCTGCACACCAGACGTTGATTCCGCTGGAAGGAGCGATCACCAGCCACGCGTCGTTGCCGCGCATCGCACGCATCACCCGCCTGACGGTGAAATCAAAATTGCAGGTAACCAGCACCGGACTAAGTGGCCCCGGCTTGCCGATCTCTCGCAGACCGGGCTCAGTCGGCCATGGCGCCAGGCGAAATCCGGTCTGAAGAGCGTCCTTGGCAAAATCAGAAATTCTCTGAAGCATCACTCGCGCCTCTCCGCTATCACCACTGCTAGGGTCCCAAAGAGCCATCGACGTTCGCTGCGCACAACGAAGCCCGCGGCGACGACCTCGGCTGCGAGATCGGAAATCGGGCGCGAGACCGATCCGACTACGAGCCAGCCGAAAGCGGCTTGCGGCCCGCGCACCATTGCCTGTAGCACGAGGCTGAATAGCCCGCGCGGTCGCACTTCGTCGGCGATCGCAATCAAGCCTCCGGGCCGAAGGCACGCGCGGCGCACTTGAGTACAAAGGCGCGCTCACGCTGAGACATCTCCGACAGGCTCAGGCTGGCAACCACCGCGTCGAAGCTCCCTTGCGGAAACGCGTCTATCTCGGAGGCGGTTCGCTCAACAAATGTGATTGCGTCCGGCGATGCATGCGCCAGTCTCGTCCGCGCCCGTTCCATCATCTCAGGATTCTGATCGATCGCCGTCACCTTGGCGCCTCGTACGACCAGCTTCTCCGTCACCGCACCTGTGCCGCAGCCGATCTCAAGCACCCTCGCGCCTGGCGAGGGCGCAGCCGCCTGGGCCACCGCATCCCGCATCTCCTCCACCCTGCCGAGCGTCAGCGCCCGCATCCCCGCGTCGTATCGAGCGGGGGCCGACTCCAGAAGCCGCATCAGTGCTAGCGAACTCATGGCTGTAGAATCCGTCGCACGCTGCGGACGAGAAGACGCTGGGTCGCAGCTGGCTCACCAAATGCGGCCCGGTCCACTATCATTTGCAGTAGAATACCGTCGATGATTGCAATCACGGCGGCTGCCGCCTCTCCCGCGTCAACTGTCCGGTCTATTTCACCCGCGCGCTGTCCCTCAGCGACCAACTCGGCAAGGTCGCGCCGAATTCGGCCAAAGAACGGCTTGAACATCGCGCCTGAGGTCGCCCAAAGGTCGAGCAACATCCTGCCCAGCGATGCCCATTCGGCGAACAACTCTGTCAGCTTGGCTGCGAGACTTTCTATACGCTCAAGCGGGCTGCCCTTCGCTTTCGAGAGCGCGTCGGAAAAAAGGACCGCCTCTTCCGCCAGCAGGTCCCGTACAAGGTCCCGGACCAGCGCGGCTTTGTCCGGATAGTAGTGATAGATGGAAGCGCGTCCGATTTTGGCGACCCTTGCCACATGGACAAGGCCGGCGGCTTCGACCCCGCGTCTCGCAAACACATGACGCGCCGCTTTGCGGATGGTTTTGCGTTGGAGTTCGCGGTCTACGATTTTCGGCATCGCTGTCTATTTCGACAATAGCGTCGAAATAAGGTCCAGTCAAACAGACTGCGCCTTGCGAACGTAGCGGCCACCGCTTGGACTGGTTTATCTGGCTTCGGGAGCGCCTGAAGGCGCTGGTGAACTTGCATTCCACTTGGACCGCTATTTGGCCGATACGGCCCATGCCAGCCAGGAACCTTCGCCTGAGCAACTCAGTAGATATGCGTTGGCTTCATCTCGATTTCAGGAAGCTGACGCACTTGAGCCCGGTTTCATACTCGCGATCCCTGAGAATCAACGCCCGTTTCAGAGCAGCCACTACTTGCGCGTGACCACCACGCCGCGCTCCCAAATTTACAGCTAGCGGACTTCTTCGCGGCGCTGCGCTATGAGATAGGCCCCGCGTCCTCCCCCCACACCCCCCTTTACAGACCATACGGTATCTCCGCTTTCGCCGCCGCTCTCATTGGTGGCGTTCGCTGTGCTAGCAAGCCGCGCCAGGTTCGCTGCGCGAACTCGATCCTCTTGCTCAGCAAGACGGTATCTCTGGCACGTCCTGCCGCCCGCTCCGCTCGCGCATCGGGAATCTGCGCAGCGACCTCCAGTTCAGGTTGAGAGGTCGCCGCGAAAAAAGTTGCGCGGTGATGAAAGCAAAGCGAAGCACGCCCTGCCGCGATGAGCGGAAGCGGGCGGAAAGGAGAAATGACTATGCGACGCAGGTTCAAATGCGATCCCAAGTGGATCACCGTCCGGTATCCGGCGAAATGCGCCGAGCCGAATTGCCAGACGGAAATCAATTCCGGCGAGCGAGCGTTCTACTACCCCAGCGATAAGGCCCTCTACGGCACTCGTTGCGGTCACGGCGAAAAGGCCGAACGCGACTTCAACGCCCACCGGATCGACGAAGACGGATTCTAACCAAACAACGAAAGGAATTGGAGGTAAGTGTCATGTCTGTCAACAAGGCGATCGTGATCGGAAATCTGGGCCGTGATCCCGAGATTCGCGCGCTGCCGTCAGGGCAGAACGTGGCGAATTTCTCGCTGGCGACCACCGCGCGTTTCAAGGATCGCAACGGCGACGAAGCAGAAGCGGACCGAATGGCATCGGTGGTCGCGTTCGGGAAGCTCGCCGACACCTGCCAGCAGTTCCTGAGCAAAGGCCGCCAGGTTTACGTCGAGGGACGGCTGACGACCCGCCAGTACGAGGCGAAGGACGGAAGCGGAAACGCAACCGGACCGAAATCGTCGCGCTGCAAATGCGCATGCTCGGCAATCGCGGCGACGCCAACGCGCCAAGGCGGAAGCATCCGACGACATCCCGTTCTAATTCCCACCACGCGACGGGAGAGCCGCGAAAGCGGCTCTCTCCCTCAACTATCCAAATCACAATCGGAGACTACGGAAATGGACATCTACGCAATCGTGACCGACAAGATAATCAATCTACTTGAACAAGGCGTCGTGCCGTGGCGCAGGCCGTGGACCTCAGCCGGACTGCCGCGCAACCTTGTGAGCAAGAAGCCATATCGCGGCATCAATCACTTTCTGCTTTCCGCTTCAAAGTATGTTTCACCGTTCTGGCTGACGATGCGCCAGGCTAACGAACTGGGCGGACACGTCCGCAAGGGCGAGGAAAGTACGATCGTCGTTTTCTGGAAGGTTGACGATGCCAAGCAGAGCACGGAAGACCTCGACACCGAGCGAGAGCAAAGAGAAGAAGCGCCGCCGATTCCTTCTGCGATTTTATCGCGTTTTCAACCTCGAACAATGCGAACTGCCGCAAACAGTGCTCGATAAACTTCCGAAGACCGAGACGCACGAGCACGATCCGATCGAAGCGGCCGAGAGGATCATTGCCGAAATGCCGAACCCGCCTGAGATTCAATACGCAGGCTCAAAGGCCTTCTATAGTTCGCTCACCGATCGCATTACGCTGCCGCCGCGCGAACTGTTCACTAGCGCTGAAGAATTTTACGCGACGGCTCTGCATGAGACCGTCCATAGCACCGGCAGTCAGAAGCGCCTTGCGCGAGAATCGATCCTCGAAGCAGCCCCTTTCGGTTCCGCCGTCTACTCCAAAGAAGAACTGTGCGCGGAGATGGGAGCCGCCTATCTTTGCGCGGAAGCTGGAATCTCGAACGCGGTTATCGAGAATCAGGCCGCTACGTTGCCGGCTGGCTGAAGTAATGGCGAGCTCGCCATTACTTCAGTAATCAGCAGGAGAGCGTAATGCGAAGGAGACTGGCTTTCACTGCTGGTTTCCAGCGATTGAGCTTCCTCTCCTTCACATTATTTTTGTTTCAGACTACAGCGAGTCGAGCCACTCAAGGATGCCGTGGTCGCGCCTCCATCGCGGAAGTTTCCCCGCCCTGGCCGCTCGTCCGACGCGTTCAAGCGCTTTGCGCTTTGTTTCCAGATTGGCCTGAGCGTAGTGGTTGGTGGTGTCGAGGCTGACGTGGCCAAGCCAGCTTCTGATCACCGTGATGTCGACGCCTGCCGCAACCAGATGCACAGCGGTAGCGTGCCGAAAGCTGTGAGGCGTGACGGTCTTCGACGCCAGCCTCGGCGCCTTCTTCGCCGCGGCAGCGGCGTACTGGGCGAGCTTGAAGCGTACACCCGAAGCCCCAAGTGGAGCGCCATAGCGGTTGACGAAGAGTGTTTCGTCGCTTGCCCGCGGCTGACGTTTCATTAGTGCCTTGAGCAGCGAGACAGTTTCCGGCCACAGCGGACAGAGACGCTCCTTGCGACCCTTGCCGTAGAGACGCACACAGGCGGGCGACTCCCACCGAATTGCGTTCGGGCGCAACTCAAGCGCTTCCTGGATACGCGCGCCCGTGTTGTACAAGAAGGACAGCAGCGCATGATCGCGCTGGCCTTCGAGTGTTGAACGGTCTGGTTGCGCCAGAATGGCTTCCACCTCCGGCGGCTCCAGATAAGTCGGAGCGTGCAACGGCGCCTTCTTGGTCGGAATGCGCAAGACCTCGGCGCATTGCTCGGCGGTGTCCGGCTCTCGGCCGGCCACGAACCCAAAGAAGCTGCGCAGCGCGGCCAGACGGCAGTTACGTGTGCCGATGGAGTCGCCGCGCTCGTGCTCGGTGTATTGGAGGAAAGCTGCGACCTCAGAGCCGGTGAGATCCTCCAGCCGGAGCTGAGCCACAGTCCGGTTGTGGCGCTGAGCAGCGAACCTCAAGAACAAGCGCCACGTATCGCGGTATGAGCGGACCGTATGGCCGGAAGCATTACGCTGTTGAACCAGCCACTCATGGAAGAACGCGCGCAGCAGTGCGGGGAGCGGATCGGGCTTGTTCATGGCTGCACCCCTCTCTCGATCTGCAAACAGTGCGCTCCGAAAGTGCGGAAGCGCTCACCTGCCTCGTGGAGAAGATCCTGCGTCACGGTGATGTAGACGAGCGTCGAATGGATATCGCGGTGCCCGAGATAGGTCGCGAGGAACGGCAACTTGTCCTGCGGATTGATGCCGGCGCGATACCATTGGAGCATGCGGTTCACCACGAACGAGTGACGCAGATCATGAATGCGAGGCCCCGTCTTGCCGCGTGATGGTTTAAGGCCGGCTCGCCGCAGTATGTCGATGAACAGCCACATGACCGTCTTGGTCGCGTAGCGTGTTCCGTTCTGGTCATGCCAGAACAAGCCCGACTGAGGCCCCTGCGGCGCTCCCGCACGCCGCCTCGCTTCCTGGTATTCGCGAAGTGCCGCGGTGACGCTTTCGGCCAGCGGCAGGATCCTGGACTTGAAGAACTTGGTCTCCCGAATGGTGATCGTGCCGACCTGCAGATCGACGTCACCGAGATTCAGACGCGCGATCTCACTTACGCGCAATCCGGCGCAGTAGCCGACGGCCAGCATCGTATACAGTGTGAGCGGGCGCAGCCGTGCGCGCGGTGACGGATACCTACGAGCGATGTCCAGCAGAACGCGGACCTCTTGCGGGCTATAGATGTAGGGCCGACGGAACTCGCGAACGAATCTGCGCCGCACGATCAAGTCTGGCCGTGCCACTGGAACGCTGGGATCGAGATGACGCCGGGCCTTGGCTAACGCGCGTCCGAGCAGCTCGCAATCGGCGGCATGGAAAGCGGTCGAACGTGCAGCGGCCCAGTGCTGCAACATGACCGGCAGCGGCTCGTTGCTGAGTTCAGGGTGCCTCTGCAAGAAGCGGTCGAACCGCAGGAACATCCGAGCATTCGTGTCATAGCGGAATCCTCGCGTGCGCATCAGTGCGACGTGATTGCGCATTAGATCGCCGAGGACGCTGCCGAACTGAGGCAACTGCCGCAGCGCTTCCAGCGCCCTTTCGGGCTCGGGGGCGAAGAGAGCCCGCACGATCGTCGCGCTACCCTTTATCAAGTATTTGGTGCGCAGCTCCGCGACCGGATTGCTCGCGATCGATCCTTCCCGCACGAGGAAGTCGAGGAATCGATCGATGATGCAGGCGCGGTGAAGAAGAGTGGGAACTGACCACTCCGCGCGACGCTCGCGCAGCCAAGTTTCCAGAGTTCGTCGGCTTACGCGCGACGATGAGCGCTCGTATCGCCGCACAACATCCTGGAAGCCACAAAGCACGCGACGGTAAGTCTTCGGAGTTTGATGATGACGAATCCGGCGCTGTCGCAGAAAGCGCTCGACCGCACTGGCATTGCTATCGGTCCAGGTTCTCATGCGCGCACCTCCGGGATCTCCAGAGCGATTGCGCGCAGGTCCTCCGTGGCGAGCTTCAGATACGGTAGCGTCGCCTCTTCCGACCGATGGCCCAGCAAGTCGCCGATAACCTTTCGGGACACGGACGCTCTCAGCAGGCTGACGGCGCGAGCATGGCGGAAGGTATGAGGACCGCATTTGCCGGGTGGCTTTACACCCGCGGCCTCTAAGCGCCGGCGGACCTCGCTATAGAGGGAAGAGAGCCGGCGATGAGGGGCCCGCGCGCGGATGAAGATTTCTCGAACCTCTGTCTTCGGTCGGCCTCGACGCAGATAGTTGAGCAGCGCCTCGCCAACCTCGGCCATCAACGGTAACGTCGAGCTTGCCCCGGTCTTGGAATGGCGGATGTGTAACGTCTCGGCGCGCCAGTCGATGTCCTCCAGCCGCAGCCGCGTGATTTCTCCATCACGTAGTCCGTAGGTCGATAGCAACAGCAGCATTGCGTAGTCCCGGTATCCCAATGGGGACCGATCCTTACGCGTGTTCTTCAAAACGGCCGAGATTTGCTCGGCGCTTAAGGCAGACGGAATAGATTCATAGGCGTAGAGCACGGGAGCGATAATTCGAGGCGCCAGATCGATCCCGATGCGGTCCGTCCTATGAAGGAACCGCATCAACGAGCGCAGCCGTTCCGCCACGTCTTTGAGCGACCTTCGCCTGAGGCCGGCGGCGGCGCGCATCGCGAAGTAAGTATCGATGTCTTTAATGTTCAGTTGCGAGAAGTCATCGACCGAGTTGTGCGCCGTGTACCAGGATAGGAAGTTTCGGCCCTCCCACATGAGCGCGCGGATGGACGCTTTCGCGAGACCCCGCTGCACTTGCAGCCATTCCCGATACTCGTTGCATACCGAGCGGCAAAGAGCTTCAGCCGGACTGGCGGGCGGTTGCTCAGGCGGCCACGGTTTCTGCACAAGCCGCAGTAGTGCGTGGATTCCTGCTCGAGGAATCGATTCCCATCGCGGCGCGGGTCCGTGACCGTGACGCTGGCGGAACTTCCGGCGGGCGAAGCGAAGGTAGCTGGATATGTGGTCCGGCTTTGCCGTATCCACGGCAGTCTTCCGCCGCGCCAAGTACGCTAGAAAATGCCCTGCGCTTCGGCAGTAGTTGTGAATGACGACTGAATCGAACCGTTGCTGTGTGAGATGCGCTCTGAGCTGGTCGATCAGTGCGCTGCGGTCGTGTGGCATAAGAACCTCCTGGCTGAATTGAGATAAAAGCCAAGGCTCTATGCCCGGAAAAAATGCGCAGCAAGTTCCCCGCGATCCGGCGTGTATCCTCGCTTCCGCGCAGCCGATCAACCTTCCTTCACATTATGTGTTCCTGCTG
>CAWBYV010000002.1:0-9041 GCA_963793115.1 uncultured delta proteobacterium | reverse complement strand
GAGACGGCTGACCGCAGCTTTGACTTCGCGCCCATCGTCCATCCGGAGCGCGGCCCTGCGGTCGTCGATCGCAACCACCGTCGCAAATTCCCCGTTGACGATGCCGAGCGCACGGTCGGGCGCGCGGAACTGGATGCGGTCGCCGTTTGCGATGAGTCTCCACTCCTCGCGGAACATATCGACGCCGGTGAGCCGCGCGGGGTTGTATTCAACTGCCCGACCGTCTTCTGTGCGTACGGTGATCCGGTTCAGGTCCGAGTCTGTCCCCTCGACTCGCGCGTAAGTGCCTTTGCCCAGCCCGAGACAGCGGCTGCCGCGCCGGTAGCGGACAACATCGCCAACTTCGTAGCTCTGAAGATGTTGGCGTTGCGCGGCGGTGAGGTCGCGGTTGACGAAGATGACCTGCTCTTTCCCTTCGGCGCTGATTTGGGAACGCTGCTTCAGGAGCTCGCGAATGGCGGAGTTGAGTTGCCGGCGCTCGTCGTTGGCTGGACTGACGACCAATACGCGCTCGCCGGCCTCGTGCGCGGTGATGTATTCCTGAGCGATGGATTTATATCGCACCTCGGGATTCTCGATCTCGCTGATCCGGTTATGCTTCTCGAGAAGCGCGAGCGCGCGATCGATCTCTCCTTTGGCCGCAAGCTCAACTGCTTCTCGAAGCATTGGGTCCCGCTGGCGGCGAATCGTGTCCAGCCGCGCGACCGCCATCCCGGCCTGCTGCATCTGGTGGATGGGCCGTCCCGCCTCGATCGCATGATGCTGATGCTGGTCGCCGACGAAGACGATCCGCTCCACGCTTGCCTCTTGGGCCTTGTGAAGAAGGCAGTTGACCTGTCGCGTCCCAAGTAGGCTCGATTCATCGACGATCCATAATTCCTGACGGCCCGCGTCGGAGACTTTATTTTCAATCAGACTTGCCACGGTTCGGGACTCCACTCCGGCTTCGGCTATCGCCTTGACCGCGCGCGTGGTCGGTGCAAAGCCGCGCACGGCGTAGCCGTGCTCTTCGGCGAACTCGCGGATCGCTCCGACCGTGGTGGTCTTCGCGCTGCCGGCGCGGCCTTCGATGGAGGTGAGCCAGTCGGGCGTCGTGAGGATAAGTTGCGCCACCTCGATTTGATCGGAGAGCAATCCTCGGTCCGTCGCCCATTGGCGAATCTCTTGCGGCAGTCGCGACCGGCGGGTTTTTGCCTCGTCCTGCACGCATCAGGTCGAGGTTATCGCGCTCAAGTGCAACCATCTCGGGAGTGGTGAAGGTGCCGTCGGGTGAAGAGATGGAAGCGTCCAGGGCGATCAGCGCGCGGCGTTCTTCCCAAGCGCTGCTCTCGCGGCGCAGCTTGTCCAGATCGATCGCTCCCATCGCGTGCTGGAGGGCGGTTGCTTCGAGCGCGCGACGGTCGATCACCGCCTCGCGCTCGGTGCTGTGAGCCACGGCGAAGCGAAGCGCCTCCCCAATCCTTGCCTGAGTGGGGACCCGAACGGCGGCCTGGGTGTGGGAACGGTGCTCAAAGCGGATTCCGTAGTTTCGCGCGCGCATGCGCCACTCCTCGCGAAGCTCGCCCTCGTCGCGCTGCTGCTTTGAGAGTCGGCTCTGATGCGCGATATTCTGCGCCGCGGCTGCTCCGCTGAGGCCGTATTGCGCGAGCGCCTGCTCGATGTCCTGGCGGCGGCGCGAGAACGCCATTACCTGTTCGCGGCTGTAGCCCTCGAGCTCCCAGCGTCCGTCGGCGCCGGTGACCCTGATGCCGTAGCCGAGCGAACGTACCTCGCGCGCCAGCTCGGAACGATACACCGCACTGGCGAAGCTCTGTGAGCGATAGATCTCGACCGGATCGAGTCCACGCCATGCGCCATCCGGCCGCCGAGTCATGTTGGCGATCACGACGTGGGTGTGGAGATGCGGATCGGGACCGTAGCCGTCATCGGCGCCTTTGGCTGGACGTGCCGCGATGTGGTCGAAACGCGCGGCGACGATGTTCCGGGTGAGCACCCATTCGCTGCCGCCCTTCTGACGCGACAGCGCGTAATGCTCCAGCTCCGTCAGCGCGCGGCTGACCGCGCGGCGATGCGCGTCGGTCAGCGCGGCGTCTCCACCCGCCAGCGCCTGAATGCTGACCGACTTGGGCGCGTTGAAGGTCGCGTCCCATCCGGCCCGCCGTTCAGTTCGTCCGTTGGCGTTGCGGACGAGAACTTCGACCGTGCCCGGTCGTTGGCCGCGAAGTATCGCGCGAAAATCTTCGGGAGCGACTTCACCGGAGAGGCCCAGCGCGGTGGCGCCCTGTCCGAACCACTGACCGGCGACTCGATGCTCTTCGGTGTAGTAATCGTCCTGGGAGTATTTCTCCTCATAGTAGGTTTCGGCTTGGCCCGCGCTGAGCGCCCCTCTCGACATGACCAGCATGGCTCATGCCCTCAATCTGCGCGGAGAACGTGACGGTAGGGTCTCGCTTCCCGGCGGCACAAGGACGAGGCCGCTGCTGTCGTTTGAGGCCGGATTCGGAGCGATGCCGGCGGGTTCCGTGCGACAGATGAACCCCTGATGACGTCTCGAACGGTGCGAGATACGGAATCATGACCTTCGCTCGACGGTAGCCGGTGATGCAGAGATAGCCCTCGAACGGGCGCAGCATCTGGATCTCGCTCGCGAGCGCGACGCTCTCGACCTGCCGATGAGGATGGATGGTGAAACCGTCGCGAGACTCGCCGAGCCTGGTGCTCTGTCCGACCAGCCCTCGGGTGACTTCGCGCTCGCCGATTTGCGCACTCGACCAACGCGCGGTGTCGGCCTCGCCGGTGCGCAGGATAAGCTTGGTGGCGGGCGCGGCTGCCAGAGTTGCCGTTTGGTCGTGGCCGTAGATGGCGCGAAGCTGGGTGATGGCCTGAAGGCCAAGCACCGCGCAGAGCCCGCGCTTGCGTCCACGCACGACCAGCGTCTCGAGCTCAGCCTGACGGCGGAGCACGGGCAGCTCGTCGGCGATGATCCAGACTTTGCCGCGTGATCCGTCGTCCGCCATCAGGCGGCGCACGATGCAATCGAGCCAGACGCTCTGGAGCGGAAGCGCCGCCTCGCGCGAGTCCTCGGTTGAGCTGAGGAACAGCCAACCGTCACGGGTTCGCGCCCATTCGAGAGCGCTCCACGCCTGCTCGGCGGGTCGCGGAAGATGACGAAACGAACTGGTCGCGTTGAAGGCCGTCGCGACGATTCCGGCGCCCTGCTCGTGCGCACCCGGATCAATGAGGACCTCGGCTGGAGTCCCTCAGAGCGCTTCCTTCAGCTTGGCGCGAGGCAGCGCGAGCAGCTTCGGAATCTCGCCCGGCTCCCTGGACTTGACCGCGTCGAGCAGGCCGACGATGAGCGTGCGGGCCGACTGTCGGAAGAAGAAGTCGGCGCCGCCCTGACTGAAAGTATTGGCCGGGTCGGGAACCAGCGCCGCCGCGAGCGCCTCGGCGTCCATCGCCTCGCTTCCGGGTCTGAGCTCCGACCATGGCGTCCACGCCGGGCAGCGGGTATCGAGCGGGTTGAGGATCAGGTCGCCGCGCGCGGGGCGGAAGAACTCGGGCAGATACTCGCACTCGGGATCGAGCACGACCGCGCACTCGCCGCGCGCTTCGATTTGCCGGAGCATCCGCCGTATGGCGGTCGACTTGCCCGAGCCGGGCGCGCCGACCAGCAGAAAGTGTTGCGACTCCAGCTTGCGGGGAATCAAGATGCCGCCGAGTTCGACGCCATCGCCTCTTAAGTCCCGGCGCAACCGCCGGCTCGGGATCACGTCGGTCCCGCGCACGTACTCGTCGCCATCTCCGCCACGGGGCGGGAAGATGATCAGGAGGCAGGCTCCGACAATCAGAGCGGTGATGACCGCGCCCCAGGGTGCGTAATGCCAGAACCAGCCCGCGAACGAGCCCCCGAGGTAGTACTTGCGGTTGAGAAAGTCGTACATGCTGGCGATGGTGTAGCGGCGGCCGTGGTACGGCAGTGACGCGAACGTCAGCGGGATCTCCTGCGTTAAAAACCACGCCACGAACCAACTTCCGAAGTACTGGTGCGCTGGGTGCCCGCCGTAGTAGCCGGTCCAGTACCAGACCAGCGCAACGGTCAAAAGCGCCCAGAGAAGGACGATGAGGAGCACGGCGCGGAGCGCCATTTGCGCCCAGACATGCAGCGATGCGAGGTCGGCGCGGCGTCTGACCGCCCGATCGACGTATGCGTTCATTGCTTGGTACCTCCCGTCGTCTCCGAGACGATCGATGTAGTCGCGCGCGGTCTTCTCCGACGCCTCGATGATCTCGTCCACCACCGGCTCGCTCAGGCTCTGGTCGAGCGCATGCAGGAACGCCGAGCGGGTCTTCACCACCTCGAATAGCAGCCGCGTGTATCTCTCCGCAGCGTTCTGTTCGAGCCGCTCGAAGGCTTTGCTGAGAGCGTCGAGTTTGCCGATCAGGTTGGAAGCGGGGCCGCCAACCGCTGTTTCGGCGAGGCGCATGCACGTATCGACGACCAGTGACTGAATCAGCGTGGTCGGCGCGATGCCTGAAATCGCCGCCTGCTTTTCGACTCGTGCGGCGACCGTCTCCGGAAGCCTTATCGTGTAGGTTCTCTTGCTCTCCTGGCTCATCTGACTGGACCTCTGCGCTGCAAGCATGCGCGGCATGTTGATTGCAGTTGAAAATCAAGGGTTTCCGACCGTCCGCTGACTCGCTTTCGTTTCTGTGTACACGTCACGAAGCACGCGTTTACGCTGAAAGATTGCGGGCTTAACTCCATTGCCGAACTCCTTGCTGCAAGCAGGCTTCATTCGCGAATGAGTGACGTGTCATCCCACATGGACACGTGCGAAGCGCGTCTGCAGACCTGGCACTGCTGCGAGTCAGCCTTGTGACTTGGCGTCGCCGTTGGTCGAAGACGAACCGGGGCGGCGATGATGACTGCTACCGCTGGAACGTGACCAGGTCTGGAACTCACGGTCAGCTTGTAGAAAGGCACTGAGAATCTCCGGAATCAGCGCCTTCGAATCCACGGAGTCGCCATGAACGTGTTCGTAGTATCGCGCGTAGCTCTCGAGCGCGGCATTCAGGTCGCCCGCTAGCGTGACACGGACCTGTACGGAACGAAGCGGCTTTGCGATGCGTGCGAGTTTCATATCGGACCTCCACCAATGGTCGCTTGGAAGGGACTGCTCAGAAGGGCGAGAGGAAAGTCAGCAAATGGACAGCAATCAAAGCGGCGCTAGCTGCCAGTCCGCCAGCCAACAAGCGCCCTGCTCGCTGATGGCTGCCGACCGCGTACAGGATCGCCGAGAAGGCGAAGTTCAGCGTTATTACGGCGTGAGCCACGGGACCGACCAGGATGTCCTGAATCGCGCCAAGCGTCTGATCCCACGGCAGGGCACCGGCGTATTGCGCGGCCCACGACGGCTCGGCTCGAAGCGCGAAGAGGGCGGCGGCGCAGGCGGCGATGAGCCATCTGACGTTCGATTTCGGCGCTTGCTTTACTGCGGTTGGGTCATGGCGACATCTGTCCGATCGCGTGGCTATATGACTAACTTCGCTATGTAGCGAGATATCGGAACGAGTGTCAAGCGTGAAGATCGGTCTGCGCGAAACGGTCGGGGTCTTGTTGGCGGGCTACGTCGGTCAGATAGCCGAGTTGCTTGAGCCGCACGGTGGCGGCCTCGACGGATACATCGAACGCGAGCGAAATACGCTGGCAGAGCACTGACGCTTCTGGCGAGCCCTTGGCAACCGGCGGACGCTCAGAGCGATTCTGGAAATACGCCTCGACCGTGCGCCGCGCGAAGCTCTCCGGCATCAGCAAGGCACCCGAGGCATAGCCCGCTTGCCACTCAAACCAGTCCACCACCCGCTCGGTCGGAAGCAGGCTCTGCCAGTAACAGCGGTGCGGACCGCGGGCAGCGCCGTACTTGTCGTACAGCCAGGTGTGCAGCATGACGTGGCCATATTCGTGGGTCAGGGTCGTGCGCAACCGATTGTTGCGATGCCGTTGCTCCCACAGTTCCCGCGCGATTGTGACCAGCGGCTTTCGGCCGCGCTCGAACTGGGTGAAACCAAAGACCTCGTGGATGTCATCGGAAAGATTCGTCGCCAGGTCGAGGTCGGCGGCGTCACGCTCGATCAGCATCGTGACCGCCTCGGTCGGCACCGGGATGCGCTCAAACCCGAAGTGCTGGCGCAGAAACGAGGTCATCGTCTCCTCGCACATCTGCTCAAGCTCCCGGATCTCCCAGTGCGGACGCTCCGGAAAGCGCCCGGTCCTGTCCGGTATCATCTTCACGGCTTCTTCTTGCGCTTTACTTCTCGCCGGAACGCCTTCCAGCCAGCGGCGAGTTCCTGCGCACTGTTGACGGTCGTCGCGCTGAGGTCGGCTGGAAACCGCCCTGCCAGAAAGTAGAGCACATCGGAATCGACCTTGAGAACCTTGGCGAGTTGTTCGAGGACTTCGTCGGAAGGCTTGCGGCGGTCGTGTTCGAGGTCAACCAGGAACGGAATCGAGATCGGCTTGCCATCGGAGTTGCGCACCTCCGCCACCACCTCGCGTCCCGCCAGCCCCAGCTCCTTGCGCCGCTCAACGATGAACTGTCCCAATGTTTGCATGATAAGCTATGTAGCATATTAGCATCGGCGTACGTAAGTGGCCTGAGCTCGAATGAGGGCCAGCACATCAGCCTGTTGCCG
Organism: uncultured delta proteobacterium; assembly: GCA_963793115.1. GTDB lineage: Bacteria > Desulfobacterota > Binatia > Binatales > Binataceae > CAVVMA01. The sequence continues at coordinate 2,345 of CAWBYV010000002.1, read as the reverse complement.
TAGGTTGTCGCGAGCGCACTGCAACGGCGGCCGATCTAAAAACTCAGACTTTCCGGCGCGTTCGGAGTTTTTGCTAGCCACAGGTGGCGAAATGGCATACGCAGAGGACTTAAAATTCTCGGGCGCGAAAGCGCCGTGCGGGTTCGAGTCCCGCCCCCGGCACCACGATCTTCTGACGGACGGCCAAGCCTATGAGCGGGAGATTGACTGGAAGCCCGTCAACTCACCTCAGTCATCGCATGACAAATGCAGGTTTTCGGCGCCACAATCGAGCACCATTGAAGAGCCCGTGGGGTGGGATTCGAATTAGGCCGGGAAACGCCCGAATACCACTCACCGGGGCGTTCCCTGCTCAACTCCGCGAACGAAGTCCAGTCATCGCAAGCGATACTCTTTTTCAATCGGGTTTAGCCGCCGGGCGGACGTGTAACTGGTCCGCAATGTGCACCAGTTCAGCAAGGGATTCGGCCTTCATCTTGAGCATCACCCGAGCCCGGTGAACCTTTATAGTCTGTTCACTAGTGCCGAGCTCGGCGGCCACCTGTTTGTTGAGTAGTCCCGAGGAAACCAGCTGGAAAACCTGGCGCTCACGGGGCGTGAGAAGATCGAACCTGCCTTGAAGGTCGTCAATCTCAGCGCGCGACGCCTTCTGCTCGCGACTACGTTCGGCGGCGCAACGAACCGCTTCCAGCAACGCTTTGCGATCGATGGGCTTTTCGAGAAAGTCGACGGCGCCTCCCTTCATTGCCTTGATACCCATCGGGACGTCACCCTGGCCCGTGATGAACACGAGCGAGAGATGGGGCTGAGTCTGCGCAAGCATCTTTTGAAGCGCGAAGCCGTCCAAACCGGGCATCCGTACATCGGTCACAGCACAGTCGATTTGATTGAGGCAGGGGTCTTCGAGGAACTCGTGCGCCGATGAAAAAGAAACTACTTCTATCCCAGCGGTTTTGATGGCGCGCGCCAATGAACGGTGGTGTCGGTCAAGTGGTGGAAAAGCAGTAAGCATCGGTAATGCGACGGGTTGCGCAGTTGAAGTATCAACTTGCTATTAGGCTGCCTCCGGTTGTGTGCTGACGACGGTCAGGTCGTGCCAGCCGACGAGGCGGCGTAGCGTGATTTGGCCGCTGCGCAAAAGTCCGAAGAGCAGAAACAGCACGGCCTCTTCACTGGGGAGCGAGGCCTGGGTTTTGGTCCGCCGGCGAAACTCCTCGTCGATCCGTTCCAGGGCGTTGGTGGTGCGCAGCGCCTTCCATTGCGAGCTCGGGAAACTGGTAAAGGTGAAGAGCTCGTCGCCGGCCTCCTCGAAGCTGGCACTGACCGCCTTGCAGCGCAGCTTCCACTTGCGCAGGAAGCCGACGCGCGCCTGTTCGACCGCCTCGCGGCTTGGGGCGTAGATCATCCGCCGATAATCCTCGGCGAGTTCCTCGCGCAGATGGGCCGGAGCCTTGGCCAGCAGATTCCACAACTTATGGTTGGTGCAGCGCTGAATCGCGAGCTTGGGCCACTGCATCTTGAGCGCCGCGGCCAGTCCCGGATTGCCATCAATCACAGCCAATCGCGGAGCGCCGAGATTGCGCGCGGCCAGGGAGCGCACCGCGTCGAGCCAGGCCTGCTCGCTCTCGCCCCCGGAAAGCCGCAGGTCGAGCACCACCCGTTGGCCGTTGGCGCACACGCCCAGCGTGACCAGCACCGGCACCCGCACGCGCTTTTTCCCGATGCGCACGCGCGGATACCAGCCGTCCAGAAACAGGTAACGAATCTTCAGCTCGCCGAGATCGCGTTTGGCCCAGGCCTCGAAGTCTTCGCGCAGCCGCCCGACCAGGCGCGACACCGCATCCTTCGATAGCGGCGCGCCACGCAACAGCGGCGATAGCGCTCCGCGCAGCCGGCGCGTGTTGGTCCCGCTCAGGTAGACCCCCAAAATCGCCTCATCCACCCGTTCGGTGCGGCGCTGGTAGCGCGGCATCATCTGGCTGCGCCACTCGCGCCGGCGCCCATCGTCGTCCTCAATTCTCGCCCGCGGCATCGCGATCGTCGTCGCCCCAAGGCTGGTCGTCAGCGTGCGTGCGCGCTTGCCGTGCCGGTAGCCAGCTCGAACCGGGCCGACCCGCTGCGATGCTGCCGCACCCAGCGCCGCCTCCAGTTCCTCAGCGACGATGCTCTCGATGATGCCCCGAATCCGCTCCCGCATCAGCTCCTTTAGCGCGCCTTTTCCTGGCCCCGCACTCCTGCTATCGCTCTCCATGGCGTCATCCTCCGGCACCCGCCGCCCAGCGGGTGTGAGTTGTGGCTCAACTCGCCGGATCTTGACGCCTTTTTTACTTTTCCACCAACTTCGC
>CAWBYV010000001.1:0-12347 GCA_963793115.1 uncultured delta proteobacterium | reverse complement strand
ATTTGCGGCCATACGACGCTCCCCGGCGACCGGCAATCCGAAAGTCGGTTTTGCGGTCCGAGAACTGTCCGCGATTTGTCCGTGAACTGGTCGCAGATGGAACCAAAATAACCAACGAGGAGAGCAAAATGCCCCGAAAATTTGGGATTTTGGTTTGGTTTGGCTTGATTGACGGGCTTCGGAGAATTCGTAATCAGCAGGTCGTCGGTTCGAATCCGACGGGTGGCTCCAATAGAATCAAAGGTTTTTTCCTCGTCGAGTTCCTCAAAATCATCCCTGGTGCCTATCTGGTGCCTATCGCGCTCCGAAACCGTGTCGAGAAAATCGACGGCGGGCAGCGTCGCTCGGCAGCCAGTGCGCGTACCGTCGGAGCGTCGTCGTCGGATTGGCGTGACCCAGCTGCGAGGCTACGTAAGTTATGGGCGCTCCCTTGCTCAACAGCAGCGTCGCGAACGTGTGGCGAAGATCGTAAACGCGGTGCTCGGAGATTCCGCACAGGCGCATCAGGCGCTGGAAGTGTTTGCGAACGCGGCTATCGTCCAGCGGGTTTCCACGCCGGTTATGAAAGAGCCATTCCGGCTGCTGGCCGCCCCAGCTTTTGCGCTTGTTTCCTCGCGGTCGGATAACCGCCGCGCCAGCGCCTCCGACAACTCCTGACTCATATCCACGTACCGCGTGGCGTTCGTCTTCGTTTCCTCGATCTCGGCCTCCTCGGACAGCGAATGGGCCACAGTCAGCTTCCGGTTTCCGAAATCGACGTTGCTCCATTTGAGCGCCCTGGCTTCTCCAGGCCTAAGGCCGGCCCGCGCCAACAGCAGAAAGAGCGGATAGTAGGCCGCGTCTTGCCTTTCGGCCGTGCTCAGAAACGCGGCAAGCTCCGACTCGGAAAGCGGACGGATGTTGGCTTTGGGCGAGCGGCCCAGAGCTTTTGCCCTTCGCGGCAGCGTCGCCGGATTGACGATCGCCACGTTGTCGTCGATAGCGGCGGCGTACATTGCCGAGATTGTCGCGCGGATGAGCCGAATCGTATCCTTCGACAGTCCCCGCTCGTGCTTCTCGACCAGCAATCGCTTGACGTGCGAGCGATGCAATTGCGCAATCTTCATGTTGCCGAACACCGGGACTATATGCGATCGAAACAGCCCGGTGTAGCTCCTGAGCGTACGGGCCTTCAGTCGGCTGGCGGATTCCCGAAGCCAGCGCTCGCCGTACTCGGCGACGGTCGCGTCACGAAGCTCGGCAAGTGGCAGGCCTTCGCGCTGCTGGCGCCACTTCTCGACGCGCAGCTGGTCCTTCGAGTTTGCGCGCCTCCTTTTTGGTAGCGCGGAAATAACGATGGCGGACTCCGGCGGCGTCATAGAAATCGACGACCCACATGCCGACCTTACGTCCCGCGCCAGGATAAATTGCCATTTCCGTGCTTACTCGCCGCGCCGCTCGTTGCGCCTGATAAAATCGCGAATCGCGGACTCGCGAATCGTGATGTACTTGCCGTGGCGAATCGCCGCAAGCTCGCCGCGCTTGACCAGCTCGTAAATGTAGCTGACCTTGTAGCGCAGAAGTTCGCCCTCGCGAACATTGTAGATCCGTTCGGCGGGTTCGGCGTTTTCGCCCGTCCGGTCCGCGCCGTTGTTCAAGCTCTTCCGGGCGGCGTCCAGAATCGCGATTAGCGCCTCGCTCGGATTTGCGGTCGCACCTTTCTTTTCTTCAAGAGCCGAGTCCATGACTTACACTCCATCTTTGACCCTCTCGGGCGCTATCTGGATCGTCGGAAGTTTCCGCTGCGCGCCGATAAACGGGGCGAGCATCCGCTCGCCCCGCCTTTGCGTCAAAACGGCGCTTCCGCCTCAGCAACGAGGCCCTCGTCCCCGGAAGGGTTATCCGCCTTTACATCGGCCGGTGGCGCTCCGATAAATTGCACGCGGATCCCGACAATTTCTGTGCGGCGCTGTTTGCGTCCGTCGTTTTTGGTCTCGAATTCGCGGTTGTGCAATCGGCCCTCGACGAAAACCTGACGGCCCTTCTTGAGGTACTCATTGCAAGTCAGGGCGAGCTTGCCGATAACGACAACCCTGTGCCATTCCGTCCGCTCGTGGCGTTTGCCGTCGTTGTCAACGTACTGCTCGTCGGTCTCGACCGAGAAGTTCACGACCGGCAGGCCCGCGGGCGTGTACCGGATTTCCGGGTCTTGCCCGAGGTGGCCGATAACCATTACCTTGTTTAACGACATGACCGTTTCTCCTTTTGCGCTCCGTGTCCGGGATAGCAGCCCGGCCACGGAGCATTTGTTTGTCAGCTTCGCGTAACCCTGCTTGCCTTCCAGTTTGCGTCTTCCGCCGCCGTCTCGCCGTGTTCTTTCATCAGGACGACAAAACAGGACCAGTGAAAAACGGCGGTGCTGGCCCACAGGTGGGCCTTGAGATAATTCTCGTCACTCCGTACTTTCCGCCCGCAACGAGCGCAGTCTCCCTGGTACATGGCGTTACTCCTTACATCGAAGTGTTGTTCTCCTCGTCGAACGCGCGCGCCGAAAACTCGCGGCTCGCCGACTGGCCGCAATCGTCGCCGTCGCAGTAAAGCGAACGATCCTCGGGGTAGAAGAATGCCCGCTCGCCCGGATGAATCGGGCGCTTGCAGCCTGCGCATGTGCTGCCCTTGAACCTGACGGTGATCCAGCGCGGATCGCGTTTGTAGTGGCGCATCGCATTGCTCCTTTTGGCGCCCGCTTCCGCTCTTGCGGCAGGGCGCGCATGGCTTGGGCGTGAAAACCCAGCGCCATCTTTTCCCGCCGCCCTTCTCGTCCAAATCTTGAAGGGCGACGGCGAAAAGGGACTCGATGCGGAGCAAAGCTCCGCCACCCACGAGTTCGTGCGGAGCCGTGCAAGCCCGCCGTGACAAGCGCAGCGTTTCCCCAATCGGGGATGGCGCGGCGGACTTGAGCGCAGCGCGCGCAATGCCGGGCGTGGCTTTCATGCGCTCCCGCGCAACGGTGCTCAGTTTCATCATTGCCTCAGCCCTGCATGCGCTGCGCCGGAGGGCTTGCGGATCACACTGCGTCGATAGGGGTTGAGCAGCCGCAGGCAGCGTCGGCAGAGTCCATCGAGATGATTTGCAACCCCAGCGAGAAACCGTTTCGATTCGGATGAAGGGAGATGGTCACGCACGTGATGAATCTCGGCATGAGCAGTGCTCCACCTCTGGTCGCCAGTCCTGTAGTTGACCGCGCCGATTGCCGCGTAGTCGTAGATGGGGTTGAGCGCCCGAGTTGCGGCGATCGGAAAGAGGAACGTGATGCGGTCTCCGGCGCGCGCGGCGAATCTGACCTGCCTCAGCACAAAAGATCGCTCAGCGCCGCTTCCCAACTTGAGGCGAATTACGTGATGCCTGAAAGGTTGCCATTCGTGGCCGACGATCGGCGACCGCAGTCCGATCGACGGTTCATCTTCCTGGGCCAGATGCCCATCCGAGCGAGGTGACCCGTATCCTCGTGCGTGTGGATGTCGATAAGGGTGCCGCTGATGTAACTGAAAGACACTCGCGCTTGTCGTTGGCGCTCGACGAGATTCAGAAGAGTCCGCTCGGTGTATCCGAAGACGAATGGCGGAAGATCGCCTGCCAGGGGATACTCTTCAGTCGGCGCGGAACGCAGTGCTGAATAGCGGCGCGCCCCGCAGCCAAGACAAGTCTCTCTATCAACGAGTCGCGAACCGCATCTGGTGCAAAAGTTCATGACGCTAACTCCTCTTCGTCCTAGCGCGCCGTTCGTGCGATGAGAGAGCGGCCCGGCGTATGACGAAACCTCACCATCGGATTCCTCTGCCCTGGTTGAGCTTTTGTTCCTGACGTATGCCCGGCTTGAGCCGCGTGGCGACCGGGTCTTCGATTTCGACCGGCTTGTAGGTCCGGGAATTTGGCCGCTGCGCGGGCGACAGATGTTCAAGCGCGGTAGACTTGAGCTGCTCGCGCCCGACTGCGCGAGCCAGCGCGGTTGCGTCGTCCGTGTAAATCCGCGCGTCATGCCGCGCTCTGCTGATCGAGACATAGAACTGGCGTTGATTGACCAGCTTGACGCTGCGCGTGGTGTCGATGTTGACGATGACGCGATCGACGGTTGCACCCTGGCTTGAATGCGAAGTCGAGGCGTAGCCGTAGTCGATATGCCGGAGCCGCGGCATTCCCGCGCGGATGTCGCGGCCGTCGTCCATCCGGAGTCGGACCTGTTTGTCATCGATCGCTCTGATGGCTGCGAACTCGCCGTTGGCGATTTTGAGCGCACGGTCGGGAGTCCGAAACTGAATTCGGTCGCCGACGGAAAGCGTGCGGGACTCTGGCCGGAAAACTTCGACGCCTCTGAGCCGTTCCGGCGCGTATACAATGGCCGCGCCCGCACTCGTTCTGACCGTCAGCCGGTCGTGGCGAAAATCGGACGCCTTGACAGTGGCGTAGCTGCCGCGCTCGATCCCGAGTTTCAGACTGCCCCGCCGGAAGCGAATCACATCGCCCTCCGCGTAATGGCGCGCATGCGCGCGCTGCGCGCGGGTCAGATCGAGACTCGTCAGAATCGGAAGCTCGAACCCATCGCGTCCAACCTGGCCGCGCTCAACCAACAGCTCCCGGATTGTCCGGTTAAGTTCGCGCCGCTCCTCGTTGGCGGGGCTTACGACCAGCGTTCGCTGGCCAGCTTGATAAGAGCGCAGATAATCTTCGGCGATCGCGCGGTAGCGATCGGCGGCGGGCGCGATCTGGGTGATGCGGTCCTGTTGTTTGAGCGCCTCGATCACCTCGCGCGGCCTTGCCCGCCGATGCGAGTTCGACGGCGCGGTGCAACTCCGGATCGCGCTGGCGGCGGATTACATTGAGCGACGCGGTGGCCATCCCGGCCTGTTGCATTTGGTAGACCGGACGCCCGGCTTCGATCGCATGATGCTGGCGCTGGTCGCCGACGAAAACGATCCGCTCGATACCTGCATCCTTCGCCAGATGGAGCAGCCGGTTCACCTGCCGGGTGGCGAGCAGACTCGATTCGTCGACGATCCAAAATTCCCGGCCGTGCTTTTCGGGCGGCGGATTTTCGAGCAGGCTCGCGACCGTGCGCGACAGCACTCCGGCTTCCGTCAACGCTTTGACACTGCCGCTGGTGGGACCGAAGCCCCGTACGAAGTAGCCCTGTACCTGCGCGAGTTCACGGATTGCTCCGACGGTGGTGGTCTTGGCGGCGCCGGCGCGACCGTCGATTGCGCTTAGCCAGTCGCGAGTCGAGAGCGTCACTTGGGCCGCGGCTGTTTGATCGGCCGCAATCCCTCGCCGGGCAGCCCATCGTCGGATCTTCTCGGTCTCCGACGACCGGTGACGCCTTGCTCTGGCTCTCACGCATAAGGACGATGTTGTCGTCTTCAAGCGCAGCCATCTCGAGGGTAGTGAACGATCCGATAGGATGGCGATGGCTGGGTGCGACGGCGATCAGCTTGCCGTCATCGCGGTGGCGTTCTACGGCGCCGCGCACCTGCTCCAGAATGCCCCGGCCCATCGTGTGCTGGAGCGCGAACGCCTCCACCTCGCGCCGGTCGGGAACCGCGTCGGGCTCGGTTGTGTGGGCAATCGTTACGCGCACGTTCTCCGTGAGCGTTGGCGCGTCACTCTGCCGCCACAGGCTTCCAAGGTTGAGCGCCTTTGCGGCGATGCCATCGACCTTGATGCCGTAAGCGTCGGCGCGCTGACGCCACTCGACCTTGAGCACCTCTTCGTCGCGGTGGTCCTTGGCCAGTCGCGAGCGGTGCGCGGCGATCTGTGCCGCTCCCGCCCCGTTCACGCCCAACCGCGCCAGCTCCTGCTCGATATCCTGGCGGCGCTGCGAGAAAGCCATGACCTGCTCGCGGCTGTAGCCTTCGAGCTCCCAGCGGCCATCTCGGCCGGTGACGCTGATCGCATAGCCGAGCTTCTGAACCTGACGCGCAAGCTCCGCCCGATAGACTGCCGTCGCGAACGCCTGCGAGCGGTAAATCTCGACCGGATCGAGGCCGCGCCATGCCCCGTCGGGGCGGCGCGTCATGTTCATCACGACGACGTGCGTATGAAGATGTGGATCGGGACCGTAGCCGTCGTTCGCCGCGTTCTCGGATGGCCGCGCGGCGATATGATCGAAGCGCGCCGCGACGACATTGGCAGTGGTTACCCACTCCTGACCGCAATGAATTCGCGCCTGCGCGAACTTCTCGAGTTCGATGAGCGCGCGCTCGACTGCTTCCCGGTGAGCAGCGATCAGACGCGGGTCGCTGCCAACGAGCGCCTGTACGCTGACCGATTTCGGCGCGTTGAAGGTGGCGTCCCATCCGGCGCGCCGCTCGCCCTCGCGTTGCGCGGCGTGAACCAGAGTCGCTCCGGTCCTTGGATCGAGTCCGCTCAGCGCCGCGCGAAAATCGTCCGTTGCAATTTCGCCAGTCAGTCCCAGTTCAGCGGCGGCTTGGCCGAACCATCGCCCCACCACACGCTGCTGCTCTGTATAGTAGTCGTCGCGGCTGTACTTCTCTTCGTAGTAGGTCGCGGCCTGACCAACAGTGAGCGCGCCTTTTGACATCACCAGCATCGCTTAATCCCACCCTCCGCGAGCGGCGGATTCTCCGCCCGCTTTCCTCTTCGGCGGCTCGCTCGACGTTTGATCACTTGCGGTCGCTTGTGCCCCGATCTGATCTGAACCGCCCCGAAGGACAACTGCCGGTGCCGACTTCTTCGGCTCGGCCCATTGCAGCGCCACACGCGCCCGGTCGTAGCCCGCGATGCAGAGATAGCCTTCGAGCGCCGGAAGCTTCTGAATCTCAGCGGGCAACACGACGCGCTCCAGCGTCTGATGCGGCTGGAGGTTGAAACCGTCGCGGTAAAGTGATGGTCCGGTCAGCGTCGTCATCTGCAGCCGCACCACTTCGCGCTGCCCAAGAGTCCGGCTCGCCCACTCCGCCGTCTCGGCCTCGTCCGAGCGCAGAATCAACTTGGTCGCCGGCGCGGACAGCAGCGTCACCGTCCGGTCGCGTCCGTAGATCGAATAGAGCTGCGAGACCGCCTGAAAGCCGAGCGCCACGCAAAGTCCGCGCTTGCGTCCGCGCACGACGAGATTTTCGAGCTGGCCCTGATAGTCGAGCGCGCCCAGCTCGTCGATTACGATCCAGACCTGCCCGCTTTGCTTGTCGAGATCTGTCGTCAACAGATGACGCACGAGACAGTCGAGCCAGACGTTTTGCAGCGGCAGCGCCGCCGCGCGCGAGTCCTCGGTTGAGGTCAGGAACAGCCAGCCGCGCCGGGTTTTGGCCCATTCGACGGCGCTCCATCTCTCGCGGCCCGACTCCTCGGGCGGCAGATAGCGGAACGGATTGGTCGCGTTGGTCACCATCGCGACGATGCCCGCGCCCTGGTCGTGAGCGCCCGGATCGATCAGCGCCTCTGCCAGGCGTCCCGGTGAGCGCCCGTTTCAGTTGGTCGCGCGGAAGAGCGACAAGACGCGTGATCGTCTCGGGGATTTGCGTCTTGGCGGTTTCGAAGATGCTGACCAGCGTCGTACGCCCCGAGCGCCTGAAGAAGCGGTCGGCGCCACTTTGGGCGAAGCTGTTGGGAACGTCCGGAATCAGCGATTGCGCGAGCGCCTCGGCGTCCATACCGGAAGCTCTCGGGCCTAAGTTCCGACCACGGCGACCAGACCGGGCAGCGGTCGTCGAGAGGATTGAGAATCAGTGTCGCCGCGCTGCGGCCGATAGAATTCCGAGACGATATTCAGCGTCGGGATCGAGCACGACGGCCGTTCCGGCGCGCGCCTCGATCTGGCGCAGCATGTGCCGGATGAAGTTCGATTTTCCCGAGCCGGTCTTCCCGGTCACGAGAAAGTGCTGCGACTCAAGTTCCGCCGGAATCGCCACGTCGGCGATACGGATCGCCGCTGAAGCTGCTTCCGCCGATCCGCCGTCGTCGGGCAAGCATCCCGAGCAATCCGCGCAAGTTAGAACTCTCGATCGTCCGATCAAGCTCGCGGCTAGTGATCAACTGTAACCCGCGTACGAGGTGCGCGTCCGGAGTTTTCCGCCGCAACAACATGACTGCGGCGACAGTGATCAGCGCGGGCGCCATCGCACCGAATCTCGCGTAGTGAATCACCCATTCGCCGAAGGAGTGCTGATAGAAATGCCTGCCGCTCAAGAACGGATAGAGGACTTCGACCGGATAGCGGCGGCCCATGTACGGCAGCGTCGGATGTATGAATGGGATGCTGAGCTTCGTCAGCGCCCAGGCGGCGAACCATCGTACGAAGTAGCGGTGGCCGAAGCTCGGGAAGTACCGCCCCGTCCAGTACCAGACCAGCGCAAGCGTCGCGGTGAGCCACGAGAAGACGCAGAGCCTGAGCCAGACCAGGACGAAGCGCGCGTTCATCCGCGCGCCCGTCGCGTAAGCCTGCCAGCTCGCCGCCTGTCGCCCGCCCGACAACATCGCCGCGCTACTCCTTGCGGACCTCGCCGCCGGTCTCAGCCAGATCCACTCGGCGGCGCATCTCGGCGTCAAGGCGCGTGAGATATTCGTTTGCATCCTCGCGCGACCACTGCTGGATTTCCTTGATCTTGGCGCGGTCGAGTCCGAAGGTCGCGTTCTGCTCGACCACGTTGTAGAGCGACGACCGGGTGCGCGAGATTTCATAGACGAGATGGCGAAAGCGATCCTCGATCAGGACTCGCAGCTCGCGCATCAAATCGGTTCCCTGGCTCGCTCCGCTGTAATGCTCGCAGACGATCGACCGCACGATCTCAGTCGGGCTCGCGTTGCGCGATTGAGCGTCAGCTTCAACAAGGGCCGCAACTTCCGGCGCGAATCTCACCAGAATTGCTCGGGGCTGATCGCCGCTCTCGCTGATATCGGCTGATAGCTTTTTGTTTTCCGGCATCTTCTTCGCCTCACTCTCTGCTTCTGATATCCGCGATAGCGTCCGGAATTCCGGGATTTTCCGCGAAAATTCCTTCATCGGGGGATGAGTGACGTGTCACAGCCTGAAACGCGCAAAGCGCGTCTGCGGACCCCACGCCACATCTGATACGCCCCGACATGCACAACCTCACCGCACTGATGGATGGGTGGGGCCGCCGTTCGCATCGCCAACGCCGTTGGAATGACGCTTCAGCCATGTATGGAACTCGCGGTCGGCTTCAACGAAGCTGCGTGCCATCTCGACGATGAGCTTGCGGATGCCAATGGGCTCGCCGTGCACCTGCTGGTAATACGCGGCGTAGCTGTCGAGTTCGCCCTTGAGTTTGCCGGGCAGGGTGACGTTCACCTGCGCCGATGGAATTTGCTTCTCGACCCTGTTGAGTTTCATGAAAACCTCCTCACCTTCTCTTGCACTTCGCGTGGTTGCACTTCGCGTGGTTGAACGACCAGCGCGTAAGTTGCTTTCACGGTCGTCGCGGGAAGCACGAGCGCTATCGCCGCAACGCACAACGCGTACGTCAGATCGAGCGCCGCCGCAGTTTCCCGATTGGACCAGGTCACGATCGGAACCAAGCGTGAGATGACGCTCGATTCGGTCACCGGACCGAAGTAGCGGCTGTCGAGTCCGCGCGGATGGTTGGACATCACCCAGATTTGTCCGGCGGGCACGCGAGAGATGCCGAACGGATATGGCCGAAGCGATCGGCCCTCGAGATCGTGAGTAAGCGGCACGCTATCGGGCCAAAGGATTCCGTTGACGCGCACGCCTTCAGTACTGACCTCAACGAGGTCGCCTGGAATTGCGGCTATGCGCTTGATCAGCGGGATATTCGCCGGGAGGTAGCGCCCGAGGATGGAAGCCGCCGAACCGTGAGGTCGGTTCAGCAATACCAACGCGCCGCGTTCCACTCCGCCGCCAATCTGTCGATAAATGCCAACCGGCTCACTCGGCGTGATGTTCAGACAGTAGCCGAGCTTGGCAGGCATCCAGGCGCCGATGAGGCATACGCCGACGAGTGTCGCGCTGCCTATGGCGGCACCTGCGAATCGGAGTGGCCAGCAGCGTTTCATTGTCGGCCTCCCTGCGCATCAGCCGCGCCTTCATAAGAACCTGAGAACACCAAGTCGCGCGTGACCAGCACGCGGAAGTGATAGCCGGGCCTGATCTGAATCGTGGGCGCAACCTGCACCGTCGCCATGTGGCTCATCGCTTCCTGGCCGAGTTGCTGGCCCGCGCCCATCGCCGCCATCTGACCGGGGCTGATGTAAGCGCCCCCGTACCCGTAGGCGCCGCCCGACATCATCGGGTACTCGGACATCATCATTCCCGCCGACATCGCCGACATTAGCAGCGCGGGCGCCCATATCTTGGTGTAGTGATGATTAACCTGGTCCTGAAAGCCGGCGTAACCGGCGGCGTCGGCGCCGGTCAGATCGGGCAGATTGAGTTCGCCGCCGTTGGGAAAGATGATCCGCTGCCACTTGACCATCAGGCGTTCCTGCGACGGTACGAGCTGGTTGCTGTACGCGCCGATGAGCTTGCTGCCCTGCGGGATGAGGACATTGCGCTCGGTAACGCTGTCCTTTACGTCCTGGGCGACGCGTCCGAGTACGTCGCCGGGCAGATCGGAATTGATGCCGGTCTCAAGCGTGCCGTAAATGACCGTCCCAGCGGTGATCGTGTACGGCGATGTCGGATGCGGGTCGGCGATGATCGGACCGCTGGCTTGCGCCGCGTCGATTCCCTGGCCTTCGATGGGTTCGCCGCCAGCCGACAGCGAGACGCGGCGTCTCCAGCACCTGCGAGTGTCCGGACGGGGCGACGATCAGGTCGGACGCGAGGGCTTTCTCGTACTGCTCGACGGCGCTGCTCGGCTGCGGGATTCGGCATCGCGGACGGCACGTAGTTTTGCGCCGACGGTTGATAGGGCGGCATCGGCGTCGCTGCCGCGTCTGCGGCGGGCGTCGAACTGAGAGATGCGGCCGGTGTGGTCGAAGCCGCTGCGTGCGCGACGCGGTCGGGTTCGTGATCGATCCAGCTATCGTCGGCCTTCTGATAGTTCGCGACTTTCTTCGCGGGCGTTATTTGCCCCGCGTAGTGGATGGCGAGTGCACCGACCATAGCGCCGAGTGCGAGCAGGCTGACGATCGCCACGCCCCACCACGGCTTGAGCTTGCGCACAAGGTCTTCGGCCTTGGCCGCTTGCTGTTGTTGCTGGTCCATGACTCAGGCTCCCGCGCGCGACGACCGTGATCTCCTGCCGGTCCTTACCGGTGCCTGAAACCAGCACCGCGCGGTTGAACAGGCGATCGACGATGTAGTAGCGGCCCTTGACCTGATAGTTGACCAGCGCGTCCACTCCATCGGCGGTGACCATCAGCGTCGGCGCGTCGGACGCCATCAGCTTCTCGGGCATCTCGATATAAACCCGCTCGCCGTCGTCAAGTGCCTGCACGGGTTTCCAGGGAACGTCGGGGCCGGCGACGACGTAACCGAAGTCGAGCTTGGCCAGCGGTGTCGGCGTGGAGGTTTGCTTCGCGCGACGCTCAAGGTCGGCCTTGCGATTTGCTTCGGCGGCGACGATCTCCGTGGGATAGTAGAAAGCAACGCGCGGCATGTATTTCGCGCCGGACTTGAGCGTCAGGTGGTAGGCGTGGCGCGCGGTCAGAATGATGAGGTTGGTTTCGATGCCGGGCGCTTTGGGCTTCACCAGCACGCGGCCCGCAACTGGCTGGATGAGCCAACGTTCGGTGTCGCCCGCGGCTGCGTTCTCGACGTTCTCGCCGGGCGCGAGCAGGATCTCGGTGACACGCAGCGGCTTGCAGAGAACAATCGGCGCGGTGTCGGCATCGTAGGGAAAGCGGGTGGTGATCCCGTCGTGGAGCGCGGGCGGTTCATTGCCTTGGCGATAGGCCTCGACCGCTGCTTTGACGTCGGCGGGCTGATTGTCGAGGACGCTTTCCGGCGGCGCAGGTGTGGGCTCAGGTTCCAGCAGTTTTGCTGGCACTAACTCCGGCGGCTGCGCAGGCGGCTGCGCCGCGCATCCGCAAATGAATCCTGCGAGAACAATCGCGGCGGTTCCGACAAACTTTGCGCGGCGTTTCATGAGCCTTGCTCCTCGCTCCAATCGATCTGGATCACGTAAAGGCCTATGGGATTGGTCAGCAGATGATCAGGATCAGGCGGGATGACCTGCACGGCCAGCAGCGCCCGCCAGTGAGTCGAAGAAAGAATGTCGCCGTTTAAGTTCCGGATGGTTTCGGCCCAGCGCACTTCGTAAGAGCCGCTCGGCTCGCGCAACACCGAATCGACTTGCGCCTGAATTGTTTCCTTGGCGGCAATCTCGAATGGCGGATGGACGCGATACCAGTCTGGGAGCGTGGTCGCTGAT